>NZ_FOZK01000001.1:0-1458677 GCF_900114435.1 Halomicrobium zhouii
GTCGGTGAGCTCAGTCGTCAGCGGCGGCGGCGGTCGTCGGATCGTCGGTGAGCTCAGTCGTCAGCGGCGGCGGCGGTCGTCGGATCGTCGGTGAGGTCGGCGTCGCGCCAGGTGCCTCGCAGGAACCAGACGTAGGCGATGGCGGCGGCGGCGACGTTCGAGACGGCGAAGCCGAGCCAGATGCCGCGGGAACCCAGCGAGTAGGCGAACGCGTCGGCGACCAGCGTGTTCGCGAAGGCGGTCGTCTCGAAGATGCCGACGCCCGGAATCGAGACGCTGACGACGGAGATGTCCACGACGCGGGAGGCGACCCAGGAGACCGGCAGGCGGAGGAAGCCGAGCATCAGGATGGCCAGCGACGCCGAGACGACGACCTTGCCCGAGCCGCGGAAGCCGCCGGAGTAGGCCCGCACGATGCCGATGAAACCGAACGTCGGGGCGACCCAACGGAGGAACTCGGCGCCGATTTGGACGACCTGCGGGTCGTCGCTGAACACGCTGACGACGGCGGGCGCCGTGAAGAACACGACGACACCCATCGCCGCGAGGACGAGGAACGAGGCCTTCGCGGCGAAGTGGTTGGCCGTCCCCGCCCGGTCGGGCTTGCCGGCGCCGATGTTCTGGCCAGTCATCGTCTCGACCCCTCGGTCGACGGCGATGGCGGGCATGAAGATGAGCGAGAAGATGCGCGTCCCGACGCCGAAGGCGGCGACGACGGGCGTCGAGAACGTGGCGACGACGCCGAGCATCAGGATGACCGAGACGGACCGGCCGGTACCCTCGACGGAGGCCGGAATGCCGATGCGGACCAGCTTCTTGAGGTACGACGGGTCCGGGACCATCTCAGCCGGTCGGATGCGAACGCCGCGGTAGCCCCGGAGCATGATCCACAGGCCGACGACCATCGCCAGGCCGCGCGAGAAGATAGTCGCGATGGCGGCGCCCTGGACGCCCAGTTCGGGGAACACCCACCACCCGAAGATGAGGAACGGGTCCAGGATGACGTTGAACACCACCGTCCCGAACATGACGAGCATCGGGGTGATGGTGTCGCCCGCGCCGCGCATGAGCGCGATGAAGACGAAGAAGCCGAACATGGCGAACAGACCGGCCGACATCACCTCCAGGTAGGCGGTGGCGCCCGGCAGGACGTCCGGCGCGGCCCCGAGCAGGGCGAGGAACTCCTCGACGAAGAAAAAGCCCGCCGTGCCCAGGCACAGCGAGACGAGGAACGCGAACGTCACCGTCTGTGAGGCGGCGTACTGGGCCTCGCGGGTCTCGTCGGCGCCGGTGTGCTGGGCGACGAGCACGCTCCCGGCGACGGAGATGCCCATCCCAAGCGAGATGAGGAAGAACACCATCGGAAAGCCGAAGCTGATGGCCGCCAGCGCCTCCGTGCTGTAGCGACCGAGCCAGAACGTGTCCGCGAGGTTGTAGGCCACCTGCAGGAGGTTCGTGATGATGATGGGCAGGGAGAGGTAGAACAGCGGCGCCGCGATGGTACCGCTGGTCAGGTCGAGCTGCTCCTGGCCCTTGAACAGGCCGCCCGCGGCGTTCCGGAGCCGCTGGACGAACTCGCGCGCGCTCACTGTGACACCTCCGGCGTCGGTTCCACCGTCGGCTGCACGAGCGCGTCGAGGTACGTCTCGAGAGCGGTCTGGAGCGCGTCGACGTCCTCGCCGGCGACGACGTGGCGCGCCTGGGCGCCGTCGACCAGGGCCAGGACGAAGCGGGCCACCTCGTCGGGGTCGGTCCCCTCGCGATAGACGCCCGCGTCGATTCCCGCGACCACGAGGTCGTGGACCGTCCCGTAGATGTGGTCGTCGAACGCCGCGATGCGCTCCCCGAAGGCGTCGTCGTACGGCGACTGTGCCTTGATCTCCAGCAGCGCCGTCCGGAACTCCCGGGCGGTGTCACCCTCGGCCGGCGGGTGGAGGACGTCGTCGACGAATTCGCGGAGGCGCGCGTCGGGGTCGGCGGCCGCGTCGGCGCTCCCGTCGGCCCGCTCGCCGGCCACGCCCCCCTCGCCGTCGACCCCACCGACCCGTTCGGTGAACCGCTCGAAGAGGTAGTCCAGGAACGCGAGCATGAGCCCCTGCTTGCTCTCGTAGTGGTAGTGCAGTGACGCCTTGCTGCAATCGGCCGCCTCGGCGATGTGTCGCATCGTGAGATCCGCATAGCCGTGCCTGCAGAGCGCGTCGTAGGTAGCCCGCATGATGTCGTCGGCGGGGTCACTCATTGTTCTCTCTGACTAACCGGTCAGTCAAGAATGTTTGGAAGGTGAGTTACCCAGTCGCACGGGCAAGCGACCATCTCGTCCGCAATAGCGCTGGTCCCTCGCTACGCTCGGCGCCGTCCTGCTCACGGGTCGCTATGCTCCCCGTTCGCTCTGTAGCTGGGCCCTCCCTCCGGTCGGCCCCAGCCTGCTCGCGTGTCGCTCACTCCGTTCGCTCCCGCTCGCGTATGAGACGGCCCCTCCCTCCGGTCGGCGCCGTCCTGCTCGCGTGTCGCTCCGCTCCCCGTTCGCACTTTAGCTGGGCCCTCGCTACGCTCGGCCCCAGCCTACTCCTCAGCCAGGTCCAGGTCGAACTGCTCGTGCTCCTTCGCCGCGTTGAGCACGACGCTGGTGTTGGACTCTTTGATCTCCGGGTCGACGAGCAGTTCCTTGATCTGTGCGTTCATGCCGTCGGTGTCGGCGAACTTGCCGATGGCGATGACGTCGTAGTTGCCCGTCACCTCGTACACCGAGACCATCTGTTTGTGCTCGCGCAGGGTCTCGGTGACTTCGGGGAGCGAGGACCCCTCCACCTTCAGCTGGAGGATGGCAGTGACGTCGTACCCCAGCGCGTCGTAGTCGACCTTGGGGGTGTAGCCGTCGATGATACCCTCGTCTTCCAGCGTCGAGAGGTGATTCGAGACGGTGGTGACCGAGACGTCGAGGTCCTCGGCGAGGCTCCGCAGACTGGCGCGCCCGTCGCCCAGGAGTTCATTCACTAGCTTCCGGTCGAGATTTTCGTACGTCATTACAGGTGGACACGGTACGGGGGGATTAGAATTTTACGAATATCCAGAAATGGAGGATGGGAACGGAATGTTTGCGCAAAGCAGCAGGGTTTTAGTAATAGCAGTGTTCCGTTCGGGTGTCCAAAGATGACAAGCGAACTCTCGAAAGAGGCACAGGGCGTGCTCGACGAAATCGAAGAAAAGAACGTCGACTTCCTGCGTCTGCAATTTACGGACATTCTGGGTACAGTCAAGAACGTCTCCGTCCCGGCCGACCAGGCCGAGAAGGCGTTCACCGAAGGCATCTACTTCGACGGTTCCTCCATCAACGGCTTCGTCCGCATCCAGGAGTCCGACATGCGCCTGGACCCCGACCCGTCGACGTTCGCGGTACTCCCGTGGCGCAACGACGACGAGAGCGCCGCAGGTCGGCTCATCTGTGACGTGATAGACACGTCCAGCGGCAAGCCCTTCGCCGGCGACCCGCGCGGCGTCCTCAAGCGCGCCATCCAGCGCGCCGAAGATATGGGCTACCAGGTCAACGCCGCCCCCGAGCCGGAGTTCTTCCTCTTCGAGGAGGACGAGGAGGGCCGCGCGACGACGAAGACCAACGACGTCGGTGGCTACTTCGACCTCGCCCCCAAGGACCTCGCACAGGACGTCCGTCGCGACATCATCTTCGGCCTCGAGGACATGGGCTTCGACATCGAGGCCTCCCACCACGAGGTCGCCGAGGGTCAACACGAGATCAACTTCACGTACGACGACGCGCTGTCGACGGCCGACAACGTCGCCACGTTCCGTGCGGTCGTCCGCGCCATCGCGGCCGAACACGACCTGCACGCTACGTTCATGCCCAAGCCCATCGCGCGGATCAACGGCTCCGGCATGCACACCCACTTCTCGCTGTTCCAGGACGGCGAGAACGCCTTCCACGACGACGACGACGAGTTCAACCTGAGCGAGGTGGCAAAGCAGTTCACCGCCGGCATCCTCGACCACGCCGAGGCGCTCTCGGCCGTCACCAACCCGACCGTCAACAGCTACAAGCGCCTGGTTCCCGGCTACGAGGCGCCCGTCTACGTCGCCTGGTCCGACCGCAACCGCTCGGCGCTCATCCGCAAGCCGGCCGCGCGGACGCCCGCGGCCTCACGTATCGAGGCGCGCTTCCCCGACCCGTCGTGTAACCCGTACCTCGCCTTCGCCGCGCTCATCCACGCCGGTCTCGACGGCATCGAGCGCGAACTGAACTGCGACGACCCGGTCCGCGAGAACATCTACGAGTTCGACGAACAGAAGCGCGAGGAGTACGGCATCACCACGCTGCCGTCGAACCTCGGCGAGGCCATCGACGCCCTCGAAACCGACGAAGTCGTCCAGGACGCGCTGGGCGAGCACGTCTTCGAGAACTTCGTCGAGGCCAAGACCCAGGAGTTCGAGGAGTACATCGTCGAAGTCTCCCAGTGGGAACTCGATCAGTACCTCGAGAGCTACTGAACTGCGACCGCTACTGAACCTTTGACGCTGCCACGAGGCCGCTCTCGGCCCGGCGGCCCGATACCTTCTCTCGGTCGCTCTTTCGTCGTCACGACGTGCTCCCGGAAGAGAACAGTTCCTATCGATCTCGGACGCGCCCGATGGCCCTGGCGGGGAGTTCGACCAGGTTGAACCCGGTGCCGACCAGCACCATCAGGACGTAGAGACCGAGCGTCGAGAGCCAGATGACGAGCATCGCGCCGATAGCCACGAGGCCGTTGAGATAGACGAAGCCACCGAGCGTCATCACCGTCCCGTAGAGGAGGACGACGTACGGGCCCCAGCCGCGGGCGTGGCCGCCGCGCATCTCGCTGCGGACGTACGCCCGGAGGTCGTCCTCGATGGCCTCGCGGTGGAGCGTGCGGTCGTCGACGTCCTCGCGGAACTCGCGGAGCTCTTCGCGGACTCGCTGGAGTTCCTCCTCGCTGGCCGGCTCGACAGGTTCGTCGGGGTCGCCCGGTGGGGGCGTCTCCCCGTCACCCTCGTCGTCCGTCATTGACAGGTCGGTACGACCGGCTACCTGTTGTAACTGCCGGTCCCGTACACGTTCGCCGGCGAGCGTCGCGTTGACGACCGCCCCCAGCAACAGGCAGAGACTGGCGGCGTAGAACCACGTCACGAGCATCAGGACCCCGCCTATCAGCCCGTAGAGCTCCGCACTGCCGGCGAACGCGGTGTACGCGGTGAACAGCGACCCGAGCAGCGTCCACCCGACCGCCGCGGTGAGCGTTCCGGGGAGCGCGTCGCGGACGGAGACGGCCGCGTCGGGGAAGACCACGAAGACGGGGAGAAAGGCCGCCGTGAGCGTCGCCACGAGGGCGACCGGTCCGAGCACGCCGGCGACCTCCACGCCGGAACGAGTGACCAGCGCGGTGACGGCGACGACCGCGACGACCGCGACGGCGATCCCCCCGAGCGCGACCAGCGCGTCCCGGATCTGGTTGACGAACGAGTCGCGGCGGCCGTGGCCGTAGACGAGCGAGAACGCCACGTCCAGCCCGCGGAACACCCGGAGGCCACTCCACAGCAACACGACGAGGCCCAGGAGTGTCGCGCCGCCCCGACCTCCGGAATCGACCAGCGCGTCCGCGACGACGGCCGCCGCGTCGTCGGTGAGGACGGCACCGAGTGCGGCGACGACTCGTTCGGCGAAGGGCGCCCCACCCAGCGTCGTGGCGACGACGAGCGCCAGCAGGCCGAGCGGGACGAGTGACACCAGCATGTAGTAGGCGATGCTCGCCGCGAGAAAGGAGAGCTGTTTCTCCCGGGCCGTAGCGAGGACGGTGCCCGCGGTGGCGAGCGCGTTCCGGCCCGTCGCGACGGCCGAGGTCCGTTGCACGCTCGCTGGTTGCGTTCGCTGCAACTTATATACCAGTTGTGTCCGGGTGCGGCGCCGGCCTGCGGGAGAACCGGTCAGCGACGGGACGCCGGACGGTAGCGGGAACTGCCGCCGTCACGAGGCCGGGGGAACCGGGCTCGGGAGGTCCGGATCGTGACAACAGAAACACTATGAGCGGCGACCGTCACTCTGATAGCATGTATCGCGCGCTCGACCGGCTGACGCTGGAGGCGACCGTCTACCTGCTCGTCGCGGGCCTCCTCCTCATCGGGGCGAGCCTGGCCGGCCTCCACGGGTCGCCCGTCGTCGTCGGCGTCCTGCTGGTCGCCGCCGTCGCACTGTTCGCCGCCCGCGAGTACGTCCCGCCGCTCGGAACGCTGTTCAGTCACGACCTCCAGCGGACCCTGCGGGACCTGTGGATAGCGCCCGCGCTGGCCGCGACGACCACCGCCGTCGGGCTGGGCGCGACGCCGGGCGAGTTGCAGTCCCTCGGCGGCGTCCTCGGCCTGGTCGCCATGCTCAACTACTTCCTGCGACCGGTGTACTACGGCGCCTACTCGCTGGTCGCCTCCGACCGCGAGCGGACCCGGCCCGAGAACAGCTAGGAGTCGCCGTCTTCGCCGACAATAGCGTCCCGGATCTGCTCGACGTCAGCCTCCGTCTTGAACGTCGTCCCGCCGTAGTGAGTCCGCGAGGCCTCGTGGCCCGCGTCCCGGAGTTTCGCCAGGAACTCGTCCATCGACTCGGCGCCCCGGCCCCAGCGCTTGCACAGCCGGTGCTGGTCGTAGTGGGTCGGCGTGACGAGTTCGTCGGCGAGCGTCGCCAGCAAGTCTTCGGCCTCGTCGGCGGTCCCCATGTCCGCGGTCAGGTGGTCGGCCACCTCGTCGGCGAAGGCGGGCTCGCAGGTGGGGCCGAGCCACAGCGGGCCCGCCGTCTGCAGGTGCTCGCCGCAACTGGGACAGGACGCCGGCGCGTCGGCGTGGAGCCCCGCGCTGTGGTCGCGCCAGAGGCAGTGCTGGCAGTGGTAGACGTGGCCCACCTGGTCGATCATCTCGTCGGCGACGGTGGCGCCCTGGTCCAGGTCGAGATACGTCCTGACGTAGTGTTTGGTCGCGTGACTGAGGATTGGGACGGCAGCCAGGTCGTACCGCGCGGCGGTGCGCACGAGCGCGCCCAGGAGGATGCGCATCCCCATCTCGGCGTGGTACTCGGTGTTGCGCGGAATCGCACTGTAGCTGCGGACGCCGCTCTCGAAGTGGGCGCCACACAGCGGCGCGGTGTCGGTGGCCGTGACGCAGACCAGGTTCCGGGTGCCCTGGAAGGCGGCGTCGACGAACGGGATGGGCGTCCCGAACGGGTCGATATCCACCACGTCCCAGGGATCGCGGTGCATCGCGACGTTGGCGTCCTGATGGCGGACCTCTGCGGCCAGGTCGTTGCGTTCGAGGTTCCGCTCGCACAGGTCGACGGCCTCGGGGTCGACGTCGCAGAGCGTCGCCTCCCAGCCGTCGGCCGCCGCCCGGACCCCGCGAACGCCGCTCGCCGCCGTCGCGTCGAGGTAGCGCTCTGCCCGCGGCTCGCGCTCGCGATAGGCCCGCAGGGCGGCGATCGTCAGGTCCCGGTTCAGCTCCTGGACCGGGTTGAAGAAGACGTTCTCGCCCTTCCCCGCGTCGGCCTGCTCGGGCACCTCGACCGTGACCTGCCCCTCCGTGACGCGCATTCTTGGTTTGACTCGGTGACCGGGTGCGTTAAGGGATGTGTTTCGTGTGAGCGGTGTGGGGACTCCGGGACGCCTTCTGAGATCCAGACCAGCGACGACCGACTGAAGACGGTTCCGCTTCGATTCAGTTCCGTTCACCGTTCCCGCAGCCGATAGAGCCGTTCCCTCGGTGTGTGTAGTGTACGGGTGGTTCTCGTTCGAGTTGGTGAAACGAACATCGACACCAAGACCCAGAAAGCCCTCGGCACGCTCCAGTCCCGCGGCCCCGCTGCGCTCCTCACTTCGTTCCGGTGCTTGCGGGACCGGGGTTCCCGGACCGCGCCTCGCCCTTTCAGTCCACCAGGACAGCATAGCACCGCTGCCCTGCCCTTCCCCGGGTCGCGCGCCCCTCGCGTCTACTCGGGGACGCGCTCCCGGCCGGGCGGGTGCGGAGCAGTCAGGAAGCGTGACCCGCCGCGGAGGCGGCGGGTTCGGAGAGGGGTGGGGAGTCAATCGCGGGCGCGTTTCATCGCGCGAGCAAGGCTGATCCTGGCGGACTGAAAGGGCGAGGTGCGCTCGCCGACGTCCGACGAAGTAAGCACCGCAACGAAGTGAGGAGCGCAGCGAGTCGCACGAGACGAGCGCGCCGAGGGCTTTCAAGTTGTTTGACGTCGTGCTAACAGCGACAACCCCGGTATCCACCAAACGCTACGTAGCCGATCTGTACTGACCGATGCGAGAACCCAATGAAAGTCCCCAAACCTCTCGAAACCGTCAGATCACCAGTCACAGCCCAGCCCGGCCGGTTCGTCGCCCTCGACGAACTCGACGGCGGTGTCCGGACCCATCCGCGTCCCGCCGTCGACCGATTCGACGGTGAGGGGAACGTTCTGCGCGTCGGTGCAGCAGCCGAGGTTGACCATCTCCTCGACGGTCTCCCCGGGCGCGATCTCGTCCCACGCTCGCGCGAGGTAGTTGCGGAACGACGCCCGTTCGAGGAACGCCTGTCCGTCCTCGCCCATGTCGGGCGGGTACGACACGACCACCGTCGTCGCGGGCGTCCCCGCAGTCGTCTCCTCCTGTCCGGTGCTCATATCCGCACCTACGGGCTCGGTCGAGTAAGCCGTTCGGGTGCTGTGTGCGGACCGCGCCGCCGCGTGGCCCCGACGCCGACGGAAACGCCGACCTTCGCCAGCGGAACGCCCGTGAACCACCGAACCTGTTTTGAGGGGCGTTACCCAAGCCTATCTATGAGCGCCGTGGACGAGTGGGAGGCGATGCTGGCCGACGCGGGGGAACTCACCCCGGAGGCAGTCGACCGCATCGTCGGCGTCCACGGCGACCGGGGCCAGAAGGCCATCGAGGCCGTCGGCGAGGGTCGGGTCAAGGAGTACCGCGACTTCGTCGTCGTCGTCGGCCACGAGGACGAGTACATCATCGAGGACGACGACTGCGCCTGTCCGGACGCTTCGTACAACCTCGACGTCGAGGACCCCGAGGAGCTGTGCTGGCACGCCATCGCCGCCCGCATCGCCGGCGCCATCGGCGCGGCAGAGGAACACGACATGTGGTACTCGGACGTGCGGGAGTTCCTCTGAGCGGGCCCTCGACCACTCGGCCGTCCGCGCACCGAACTGGGCCCGCTAGGGCGTCTGGAACGACTACGCGGACTCGCTGGGCGAGTAGCGGTCGATCACCGACCCGGGCATTCGATCCGGGTGACCGAAACCGGAAAGAGGCTGTACGCGCAGTGTACACGAAATGGTTCCCGGCACCTGGCTCGTCGTCGCCTCGGCGGTCGCAGGGGTCGGAACGGTCTTCCTGATCGGCTCGCTCTGGCAGTACCGCGACAAGCCCGGAGCCCGGTGGTTCCTGGTCAGTCTCGGTGGCCAGGCAGTCTGGAGCGGCACCTACGCCGCGGCGCTGCTCGTCTCCGACCCGGCGCTCCGGTTCGCCCTCGAAGTCGTCGTCTGGGCCGCCATGGCGACGATGAGCGTCACCTTCCTCGCCTTCGCGCTGGGGTACACCGGTCGCGGCCGGTTCGTCCGAACGAGAGCCGGTCGGGCTTTGCTGACGCTCCCCATCGTCGTGGCCGTCGCCGTCGCAACGAACCCCTGGCACGGGCTGGTCTGGACCGGGTTCGAGGTTCTCCCCGTCGCTGGCGTCGCGACGGCGAGTTACGCGCTCCAGCCGTGGGCGCTGGCCGTCGCCGCCGTCGGCGCGCTGTTCCCTCTCGTCGCCAGCGTGCTCCTGCTCGACACCGTCGTGAGTTACGGGCCGCTGTACCGCCGGGAAGCGGTCGCTGTCGGCCTGAGCACGCTCCCACCGACGGCGGCGCTGTACGCCTGGCTGTTCGGTCTCGGGCCGGTGCCGACGGTGAACTTCGCGACGGTGCTCTTCCTCCCGCACGTCCTCTTCGACGCCTACGCCTTCGTCGGGAGCGACATGTTCGAGTTCCACCCGGCGACCCGGCGGACGGGGGAGCGAGCGGCCCTCGACGACCTGGGGAATCCCGTCGTCATCGTCGACGAGCAGGGCCGCGTCGTCACGGTCAACGCCGCGGCGGCGACGCTGCTCGACGTGGACCGGCGGGCGGCGCTCACGAACCCCCTGGACGACTACCTCGACGGCGACAGTCTCGACCCGACCGTCGGCGACCAGCGCGTCACCATCGAGCGCGACGGCGCGCCCCACACGTTCAACGTCACCGCCAGACCGCTCCGTGACGGCGGTGACACCCACGTCGGCTACACCGTCGTCTTCCAGGACGTCACCGAGGAACTCCAGCGCGAACAGCGCCTCGAAGTGCTCAACCGCGTCCTCCGGCACAACCTCCGCAACGACATGACCGTCGTCCACGGGTTCACCACCACCGCCAACGACCTGGTCGACGACGAGGAGGTGTCGGGGATGCTCGACACGGTCGAGCGCAAGGCCGACGAACTGGTCGCGCTGGGCGAGAAGGCTCGCAGCGTCGAGCAGATCGTCGCCCGCGAACCACGGCAGACGCCCGTCGCCCTCGACGACCTGCTGGCCAGCGTCGTCGACGACCTCCGCGAGGCGTTCCCCGGGCGGTCGATAACCCTCGAGTGCTCGCCCGTGACTCTCGAAACCGACGAGGAGACGCTCCGGGTCGTGACAGAGGCGCTCCTCGAGAACGCACTCCAGCACGGGTCGCCCGACGACGGCGACGCGGTCCGGGTCGACGTCGACGCCGAAAAGGAGTCGGTGACCGTTCGCGTCGCGGACGAAGGCCCCGGCGTGCCCGACCAGGAGCTGGCCGTCATCGATTCGGGCCGGGAGACCGACCTCGAACACAGCACGGGACTGGGGCTCTGGCTGGCGAGCTGGGGCGCTCGTCAGCTCGGCGGCGACCTCGCGTTCGACGTGAGCGACGACGGCACCGTCGCCAGCCTCACCCTCCCGGCCGCGGACCCGACGAGTGAGGACGCCGTGGGACGGAGTCCGCCGTCCCCTCGCCGTGACGGGTAGAGTCGAAGCCAGGGGGTTGGATATCGGTGTCGCCTTTGAATGGAGGTGCGTAGTACCGCCTTTCGAGGGTGTTCGGCAGTGCACGCACCGGTTTCGGAGTTGCACGGGGCGAATCGGACCTTCACTTCAGGTGGAACGAGCGTCGCAGCGACGGGGCGTGACGGGCCGCCTGCTCGCGGTGCGCGGTCTGTTTCTCAGAAGGGGCAATCGTATCACCCATCCGACACCTCTCGGCCGTCAGGCGCGCCGATCGGCTTTCGAGCAGCGACCCCGCGAGAGGAAGACGGCCTCTGCGCTGGTGCGCTTGCCGCCGTAGTCGGTCACCTTCACGCAGATGGTGTCGCGCTCGGAGAGCCCGCGGGGAACGTCCTCGACGAACACCTTGAGCGCGTTGCGCGAGCCCATGATCGTCGGCGGGTCGGAGCTGTAGTCGGCCTCTTCCAGGACCAGCGGGACGACCTCGCCGATCTCGACCGCCTCGGCGGGGTCGCGCTGCTGTGCCTGCCGGTGGGCCCGCTCGGCGTCGGCGTCGTCGTACTTCCAGTCGGCCTTCGAGTCAGGGAGGGTGATAGAGGCAGCGCTCGACGTCGCCGTCGGTGCGGTTCCGCCGACGGCCGTCCAGAGCCACGTCGCGACGGACCCGCTGCCGGGCAGCGCGACGGTGCCGCTCGCGACCCGGTCGACGACCGGTAGCGGGCTGGTGCCCTCCGCATCCGCCGCGAGCGTGACCGCCACGGCGCTCAGCAATTGGCTGACGACGTACATGCCACAGAGGACCACCGGCGCGGCCAGCAGCGCCAGGACGTGCGCGTCGAACGTCGCTTCGCCGACGTCGACCAGCACCGGGACGCCCAGCGTCGCCAGCGCGTCCCGGAGCCAGGCCCACCCGGTGTCGCCGAGGGGGACGACGCCGTCCAGCGCGGCGGCGTTCAGGAACAGGAGGACGAACGAGAGCGGGAGCAGCGCGGCCGTCGCCACCCGGAACCGGGCGGTGCGAGTCAGCGGCCCGACGCGCACGTGCTGTGCGTAGAGGTGGACGACCCGGCGGACCAGGACGAACGTCGCGACGACGAGCGCCAGCACGGCCAGGGGGGTGGCGGCGGTTTCGACGACGACGGCGAAGACCGCTCCGAGCAGCAAGACCGGGGGTACGAGGACCACTACCGGTCGATCCGTGAGCCGCATGCGGATCGGTGCACGCAGGACCCGCGCGACGACCACGGCCGGCCCGGTGACGACGATCGCCAGCCAGACGACGGTCGCGAGCGTCTCTGGCCCGACGCCCCCGGGAACGGGAGCGACGGCGGCGAACACCGCCCCCAGCGCGAGCCAGACGGCGCTGGAGAGGAGGACGGCGAGGAAGTGGCCGACGACGAACACCACAGCATCGGCGACGTCGACGGCGAGGGCAGTGAACGAGCGAGTCACCCCCCACTCGGGGAGCCTGTCTGCAACCATCGCCTGTGGGTTTCGGAGATTCGGATAAAACCGTTTGGTGTCGTGACTGCGCGGTGTCGCGTCCGGACCGAGCGCGTCGGACGTCGACGTATCCGGTCCCGTGTGCGGACCGGTGCACGGTTCCTGCCGCTCCAGGACTCCGAAGAGTGCTCGACGAGTTACGTTATGCCGCGCACCTCGTTCGCGAGACAGGTGACGAACGGACGGGGATCGTCGAAAGTCAGGAGGTCGGACCGCCGGTCTCGGAGCACCGATTTGCCGATTTCCAACGCTTCGGAGGGCGCTGAAGGGCGAGTACAGAGGGGATGATCCTCGGTCAGGATGCTCGTGAGGTACGAGAGTTCGCCGAGGAGAAAGTGCGACGTGACACCTGCCTCGGCCGTCGGAATCGCCTGAACTGGTTCGTCTCGTGCCAGGTTCCAGTAGTAGTAGGGGAAATCGAAACCGGCGTGGATCTCCATCTGGACAGTCGCCCAGAACCGGGGGTTTATCTCGAGCAGTTTGTACTCACCGGTCTCTTCGTCCCGAATGATGTCGACGTCGGCAGGTCCGTGCCAGCCGAGGTGCGTGAGGAGGTCGCGCCCGACCGCTTCGAGTTCCGGGATGTCGACCGACTCGTGGTAGACGCTCGGGCCACAGTAGTAGTGCTCTCCCCGGATGACCCGCTTCTGGGTCTCGACCACTGGTTCGCCGTCCTCGTACAGGACGCCGAGCGAGTACTCGGTGCCTCTGAGATACTTCTGAACGTGCGGTTCGTGCTTGAACTCGGATTTCAGCGCTTCGACGTCGGGGCGCTCGTTCGGCCGGAGAAACGTCGCGCTCCCGCCGTCGACGATCTCGTCGTTCAGGCGTTCCGGGACGTACTCGTCCGCCAGCAGCGCGAACCTGGATTTCACGACGAGCTCCCTGCTCCAGTCGTCGACGTCGTCTATCGGCTGGGTCTCGGGGACGGAGACGCCGGCCTCTCGCGCAGCGGCGAACAGGCGATCCCGGTCGTGAGCCGTGCGAAGCGTCTCGAACGACGGCCAGGGAGTGGCGACGTGCTCGCCGAACGCGGCCCGGTACTTCGAGAGGACGTAGATGTCTTCCTCGCGCAGGGGAACGATCGTCTCGACGTCCGGACGCGCCGCCAGGGCTAACAGCGCATCCTTGTAGTCAGTGATGTCCTCGGCCGGGTCAGGTACTACCACTGACTCGTCACAGTAGCGGGACCGAAACGCCGGGTCGTCCTCGGTTTCCGAGACGGCTATCGTGCGTATCCCGCGCCGGCCGAGGGAGCGGTGGAACGCGACGGAACTGGTCGCGGTCGCCGACGGGACTACGACGGAACTTCTTTTCATACGTGTGTATTGCCTAACTATTTCAGTAATGACACCTTAGTAATGGTGGCGTTATCGGCGTGTAGCGGACGGCTGATTTTATCTCGGTGGTGTAATGCTGACAGTAACGTGAGTCGAACAACACCCTTTCCGGTAGTTTGTACGAGGTCCGTTCGAAACCCGAATTGTTTCGCTCCGGGCAGTAGCGGTCGAGATCGTTCCCGATCAGCCCGGTTGTCACCTGCGATGCGTGCTGGATACACCCACTGTATGCAGCACACGACTCCGATCAACTGCTGAGAGTGACAACAGCGCCGGTAGTTGATCCGGTGGTCACCGCTAGGAGCGGAGGCAAAGTAATCGCCAGACAATTCGAGGCCGCCGCCTGGATTCGCTTCGAACTGGTCCATCTCGGAGCGGCCAGGGATCACCGCTCGATGGCGTACACGTACCCGTCGTTGCTCCCGAAGTAGACGGTGTCGTCGGTGACGACGGGTTTCGACTGGACGGCGTTTCCGGTCTCGTATTTCCACAGTTGCTCGCCGGTCTCGGCGTCGAACGCGCGGAGGAACCCAGGCCGGTCGCCGATGTACAGGACGCCGTCGACGAGAGCCGGGTCACCGTTGAGCGGCCCCTCTGGCTTCTCACTCGTCCAGCGCACCTCGCCCGTCTCGGCGTCGACGGCGTAGAGGACGCCCAGATAGTTGCCGGTGTAGACGGTGTCGTTCCAGACGACGGGCGCACAGTTGATGTCGAGATCCGTCTCTAGTGACCAGTACAGGTCGCCGTTGTGCCGGTCCAGCGCGTAGAGGATGCCGTCCTTCGACCCAATAAAGACGCGATCACCACTAATGGCGGGCGATTTGAAAATGCTGTCTCCGGTTTCGTAGGTCCACAGTGACTCGCCATCGGCGGCATCGAGGGCGTAGATTGAATTGTCACTACTGCCGACGTAGACGACCCCGTCGTATACCGCCGGTCCCGCCCCAGCGTCGTGTGCCATCGAATGCGCCCATTGCTCATCCCCAGAGTCAAGATCGACTGCGTAGACGTTGTCGTCGTGACTGCCAAAGAATACAGATCCCTCAGCGACAGCCGGATCACTGAATATTTCGTCGCCGGTTTCGAAACGCCAGCGTTCGGTTCCATCGGCAGCGACTGCATAGAAGTTGGCGTCGCGGCTACCGACATATATGGTCTCACCGTCGACGGCAGGGTCTGACCAGATTTCGTCACCCGTCTCGAAATTCCAGATGAGTTCGCCCGTTGCCGGATCCAGTGACCGGAGACCGCCATCGTGGCTTCCGACGTAGAGACTGCCACCGTGCAGGGCCGGCGACGATGAAACTCGATTGCCCGCCCAGTAGCGCCACCGCAAGCGGTCTGGGTTCGGCGTCCACTGCTCGGTCTCGGTCGATGAGAGGCGCATACACCCGGCGCTGGCGACCACGGCGCCAGCGAGGGTCGAGAGGTAAGTGCGTCGACCAGATACCATCAGGGGCCGATTGGTCAAGAGAGGATCAGCAACTGAGTAATAGCTGTCGACGTGAAACGAACCCAGAAACCGGGCCTGAGCCTGGGCTGTCGGAAGAAATCCTCACCAGTCAGCGCAAATCTCGACGAAGTTGCGCAGGATCTGCAGACCAGTCTCACCGCTCTTCTCGGGGTGGAACTGCGTGCCGAAGACGTTGCCAGCCTCGTTGGCGACGATGGAGGGGAACTCCACCTCGTAGTCGGTCGTCGTCACGACCGCGTTCTCGTCCTCGGGTTCGGCGTAGTAAGAGTGGACGAAGTAGGCGTGCTCGCCGTCCACACCCTCCACGAGCGGGTGGTCGCGCCGGACGTCGAGTTCGTTCCAGCCCATGTGGGGAATCTTCTGGCCCTGGGCGAAGCGGACGTTGGTGCCGGGGATGAGGTCCAGGCCCTCGACGTCGCCCTGGCCCTCGCGCTCGGCCTCCTCGCTGGTGGTCAGGAGCATCTGCATCCCGAGGCAGATGCCGAACAGGGGCTTGCCGTCGGCGGCCTGCTCGGCGAGGACGTCGCGGAACGGCCCGGCGTTGTCCATCCCCTCGCTGAAGGCGCCGACGCCGGGGAGGACGACGCCGTCCGCCGCGTCGAGGTCGGCGGGGTCGGCCGACACCTCGACGGCGGCGTCGGCGCGTTCGAGCCCGCGCGTGACGCTACGGAGGTTCCCCAGTCCGTAGTCGACGACGACCACCTCGGCGGCGGTCTGTTTCGTTGCCATGGTCGTGGGTTGTCGGTGGCGGGCTAAGACGCTTCGGCTTGCAGCGAGATTGGCGGCCCGCTCACCGCAGGTGGTCGACGAACCACTCGCCAGCGACGGCGGCCACCTCCTCCAGTTCGCCGGGGCCCGCGAACAGGTGGCCGGCGCCCTCGACGACGTGAAGCGCCGCCTCGCACCGTAGCTGGGCGTGGGCCTCCCGGTTGAGCGCGAGCACGTCCGCGTCGTCCCCACCGACGACGAACAGCGTCGGCGCCTCGACCTCCCCGAGCACCGATTCGGCCATGTCGACGCGGCCGCCGCGAGAGACGAGGGCCCCGACACCGGGTTCGACCCGGACCGCCGCGCGGATCGCGGCCGCCGCGCCGGTGCTCGATCCGAAGTAGCCGACCGGGAGCCCCCCGACGTCGGCGCGGTCGCGGAGCCACGCCGTCGCGGCGACGAGCCGGTCAGTCAGGAGCGTGACGTCGAAGCGGTTCGCCCTGTCCCGGTCCTCCGCCTCGGTGAGCAGGTCGAACAGCAGCGTCCCCAGTCCCCGGTCGCGCAGCGACGCGGCGACGGCGTTGTTTCGCGGACTGTGGCGACTGCTCCCGCTGCCGTGGGCGAACGCGACGAGGCCCGACGCACCCGCAGGCACGACAAGTTCGCCCTCCAGCGCGACGCCGTCGGTCGGGATCGAGAACACGCCGTCGGTGAGGGTTGCCATGTGCAATCTTGTCACTGTAAGTGTAAGTTTCGCTCGGTGACCCGGTCGCGACCCCCACCGGTCGACGTGCCGGCGCCGACCTACCAGTCGCCGAGCCGCGACTGGCCGCTCTCGGCGTCGGTGTAGTCCGCCGCTTTTTCGATGGTGTCGACGAAGGTGTCCTCCTGGCTCCGGTCGTACAGCGTCGCCGCGGGGTGGACGCAGAGCAGGACCTGCCGGCGGGTGCCCTCGATTTCGACGTCGACGACGTCGCCCGCCTCGGCGGTCACGGCCACGTCGCGCTGGAGCAGGTGCTCGGCGGGGACCTTCCCGAGCGTGACGACGATCTCCGGGTCGACGCGGTCTATCTCGGTCTCGAGGTAGCCCCGGCAGTTGGCCAGTTCCTCCGTACTCGGGTCGCGGTTGTCCGGCGGCCGGCAGCGCACGCAGTTGGTGATCCGGACGTCGCCGCGGTCGAGGCGGGCGTTCCGCAGCGCGTCGTCGAGCACGTCGCCGCTGCGGCCGACGAACGGTTCGCCGCGCTCGTCCTCCCGCGCACCGGGCGCCTCGCCGACGAACAGCAAGTCGGCGTCCGCGGGCCCCGCGCCGTTCACGATGCGCGAGCGCGAGGCGACCAGCGCCTCGCAGCGGGTGCAGTCCTCGACGCAGACGCCCTCCATCTCGTCCATGGCTTCGCTGGGGCGGGCGCCGGCTTTAATGGTGAGGAAGGCTGGTCGCCGGGTCACCGGGTCGCGACCAGTGTGCCGCCCGTGCCCTTTTCCACGCCAGGCCCGACGTGTCTGTATGGTGAACGCTCACCGAACCAACGGCCTCCGCGAGACCGTCGAATCGGGCGACGTCGCGCTCGGCGTCCTCGACAGCGCGTACAGTCCGAACCTCGTCGAGCTGTACGGCGACCTCGGGATGGACTTCGTCTGGATCGACCTCGAACACGGCGGGCCGAGTCCCCGCGACGGCGACGCCCTGGAGAACCTGCTCCGGGCCGCCGAAGGAACCGGCACCGAACTGCTCGTCCGCGTCCCGGCGGCGAGTCCCAGCATGGTCCGGAAGTGCCTCGACGTGGGCGTGCGCAACCTCTTCATCTCCCAGGTCGAGGACGTCGAGGACGTCGAGCGAGCCATCAGCGCCGCCCACTTCGAGGTGGGCGACGAACCAGGCCGGCGCGGGATGGCGAACCCGCGCGCCAGCCGCTGGGGCCAGGCCGAGGACTACGCCGCCACGGAGGACGAGGCGGTGATGGTCGGCGTCACCATCGAGAACCAGGCGGCGATGGACGACCTCGACGCCATCCTCGACGTCCCCGAACTCGGATTCGTCTTCCTCGGCCCGCTCGACCTCTCGGTCGCGCTGGGCCACCCCGGCGAGGCCGACCACCCCGAGGTGGAGGAGGCCGTCGAGACCGCCCGGTCGAAGGCCGTCGACGCCGGCGTCCCGGTCGGCAACCTCGCGTTCGGGATGGACGACGCCAACGAGAAGGCCCAGAACGGCTACCAGATACTCAACGTCGGCTCGACGACGGGCGCGGTGAAGGCGGCGGCCCAGGGCTGGCTGGACGACGCGGACGTGTAGGCCATGGCCACAGCATCAGTGAGATCGTGGATTGGCGTGACGATCTGACAGGCAAACGGATGTCCACAAAACTTCCCGCGATACTCCGGAGGACTACACGAGCGGTTCGAGAGAGAAGAACTCGAACCACGCACGCAGGACAGATTCGACCACGGCAAAGAATGCGAGTGGCGCCACGAAGAAGAACCACCAGCCAACGTACAGCACGGTGAACTCCCCGCCGTCGAACAGGTCGGTGATACTGAGTGCCGTACACAGACCGGCGAAAACGACGGGTGAGACGAGCCGCAAGCGGAGCAGCAAGTAAATCGGGCCGCCGCTGAGCAGTATCATCCCAGCGGCCTGGCCTCCGAGTACTAACACGGTCATTCCAATCGAATCGGCCGGTGGGTTCGTCGGCAACGCCAGGTGAACGTACGCGAGCATACCGACAGCGTACATCACAGCCGCCGCCACCGTGATAGTTTGTCGTTTCCGCATATCTTGGCACCCGTATGTATACCTCGAATACACCGTGTTCTATTGACAGGATCGGTTCGGCTACCACCTATCGCCACTTGCGATGAAAGTGGTCACTGCCGACGGCAAAAACAAAACAGAGACTACTCCCATTCCTGGGTGTCGACTGCGGCCAGCGTCTCCCGAATCTCGGCGACGTACGCCTCGCGGTCGTAGCCCAGCCGCGAGATCCACACCTCCTGATAGGAGGGGTGGAGAATCGGCACGACGGTCGCGTCCAGCGAAGGGCATCGTTTCGGGTCGAGCACGCTGTCCAGAAACCCGTCGATGGCCTCGTCCTCGATCGCCAGAACGCTCTCTGTGGCGTGCTTGCCCGTCGTGACGACGGCTCGCGGTGCTATCGTCTCGATCTCCTCCCGAAGGAAGGGACGGCACTCGTCCAGTTCCGCCGCGGTGGGATCGCGGTTTCCCTCGGGGTGACACCGGACGGCGGCGGAGAAGAAACAGTCGTCGTGGCCGTAGCCCGCGTCGGCGAGCAGGGTCCGAATCTTCTTTCCTGAGCGCCGATTGGTGTAGGACATCCCCGTCCAGTTGCCACCCTGCCACTGAGGGACGTCTGGCTCACCCTCACCGGGGGCCTCGCCGACGACCATCACCTCGGCGTCGAGCGGGCCGTTCCCCCAGGAGATGCACTCGCGGCTCTCGACGAGGTTCGGACAGCGCTCGCAGGACTCGGCGAGGACGAGCCGGTCGTCGGAATCGGGGAACGGCGGCACGGTCGGCGACACGGTCGTCGGTGGGCGGCGAATGGGTTTGTAGCTCACGGATCCGATGGCCTTCGTGTCACGAGATCCGCGCGTTTTTGAATCCTGTGCGAGCAGGTTGGTCATGACGTTCAGCATCTGCGTTCGTGAGTCGCTCTCTGAGAACGAGGGCGGCCCTTTTCGCTTCGCCGTCGGCGTCACGACGGCCAACCCGACCATCGGCGTGTTCACGCCGTTCGTCAGCGAGGACGGCGCCGTGGCGACCCAGGCGCTCACGCAGGGCGATCTCGGGCCACGAGCGCTCGACGAACTCGCCAACGGGCGCTCAGTCGACGACCTCCTTCCGGACATCCTCGCCGACGCGGGCAACGCCGATACCTTGCAGATCCATGCCCTCGATGCGGACAGTTCGTTCGTCCACCACGGCGAAGCGGTGACTGACCCGACTGACGACGGGTACGATTGGGACTGCGTGTCTCACCGGAGTGGCGAGCACTACAGCGTCGCCGGGAACTTCCTCGTCCGCGAGGAGGTGGTCGACGCGGTCGCCGAAACGTACGAAGAAGCTGATCAGTCGCGACTACTTGCGGAGCGGCTACTCGACGCACTGGAGGCCGGGGACGAGGCCGGCGGGGATAAACGGAAGTCGGAGGCCAGCAGTGCGGCGATCAAGGTCGTGGACCCCGACGCACCGCTGGCCCACGAGTGGTACGACGACCTCCGCGTCGACGCGTCGCCGACGCCGCTCGCCGACCTCCGTGAGACGTACGAACGGGGCAAGCGCTATCACGAAGAGGTCTCGGAAGAGTGGTGACAGAATACCGCAGTGGTGCATCAGGCAGCTATCGCCGGCCTGCTACCCCATCAGGTAGCGGAGCCAGGCGTTGTTCTGGACGACGTCGAGGTCCTCCAGGTAGGCGTCGAGGCCGAGGATGCGGCCCGCGCCGATGGCGCCCAGGCCGAACAGCAGGGCGGCGTAGACGAGGTGGTCGTCGACGACCCAGCCGTGGGCGATGGGGAGACCGGCCATGAGGCCGCCTTCCAGCGCCGCGGCCCAGAACATGAGCATCATGACGGCGCCCCAGAACGCGTTCCAGCGGACGAACGCGCCCAGGATGAGTCCCAGACCCGTGAGGGTCAGGCCCCACATGACCAGGACGTCGACGAGGGGGTTGCCGGCCATCGTCAGCCACAGGTCACCCAGGGGGTTGCCCTCGGGGATGGCGTTGGCCAGGTAGCCCGCCGCCGTCCAGTTGTTCGCCGGGTCGGCGTCCAGGTAGGTGATCAGCTTCGTGACCCCGCCCTGGAGCAGGACCCAGCCCATCGTGACGCGGAGCGCGAGGATGGCGTAGCCGATCCTGTTTTCCGCGTAGTCGAACTCGGTCTCGCGACCGAACAGTTCCGCGCCGAGTCGTCGGGTGTTGGTTGCCATAGGTTGGTCCCTCTTACAGGTGGTAGTTGGCAGGGATACCTCTTGAAGCGCATAGCGGGTTCCCGAAACGGGAGAAGCGCTCCCACAAACTGAGAATCCGGCGGCGATCGAACAATCCGGCGCCGATACAGCGATTGCTGCGCGTGCGCGGACTCCGAGCGGTCGGTACCGCGTCTGCGGGAGCGATCGACGGCCGTCGGCGGAGTCCGACGGGGGGCCGCGGGCCGGGCCCTAAATAAACGGTCGAACGGGTTCGGCCTGCTTCCAGCCGCCCGAGAATCCCCGGCGAGGGTATACGTACGATCCCGGTAGCTTCGGCTGTAGAACGGTTCACCGACCGGACACACCACAACAATGACCGCAAACACCGACGATTCGATCGCGGAGCACGAACAGGAACTCGACGCGCTCCGCGGGGAGCGTGACGGGGACGAAGCCGGCGAGGGAACCTCGCTCGAACTGCCGCGGCTGTCCGTCGACCGGCGGGACTTCATGAAGGCTGCGGGGGCGCTCGGCGCCGTGAGCGCCTCGGCCGGCTGTCTGGGCGTCCTCGACGGCGGCGACGGTGGGGCGGGCGGCCAGGGGACCGGGACGGGCGGGAAGGGCGAGCACCACGTCGGCCCAGGCGAACTCGACCAGTACTACGGGATTCTCAGCGGCGGTCACTCCGGCGAAATCCGCATCCTGGGCATCCCCTCGATGCGCGAGCTCATGCGCGTCCCGGTGTTCAACGAGGAGAGCGCGACGGGCTACGGGCACGACAACCGGACCAGCGAGATGCTGGCGAACGAGGGCGGCGACTACCGCTGGGGTGACACGCACCACCCGCGCGTCTCCCAGACGGACAACGACTACGACGGCCGCTGGGCGTTCGTCAACGACAAGGCAAACGGCCGGATGGCCCGCATCGACCTGAAGTACTTCGAGACGGACGCCATCGTCGACATCCCGAACCAGCAGGGCACCCACGGCGCCTGCTGTCTCCTCCCGGACACCAAGTACGTCTTCGGCGTCGGCGAGTTCCGCGTCCCGATGCAGAACGACGGTCGCGACCTGGACGACCCCGAGGCGTACTCCTCGACCATCGCCGCCATCGACCCCGAGTCGATGAACGTCGAGTGGGAGGTAGCCGTCGACGGGAACATGGACAACGGCGACGGGGGCAAGGAGGGCCGCTGGTTCTTCACGACCGGGTACAACAGCGAACACGGGACGACCGAGGCGGAGATGACCAAGTCGGACCGCGACTGGGTGAAGGCCTTCGACGTGCCCGCCATCGAAGAAGCCGTCGAGGCCGGCGACTACGAGGAGATCAACGGCGTCCCCGTCGTCGACGGCACGCGAGAGAGCCCGCTCAACCAGGGCGACCGGCCGATCGTGAAGTACGTCCCGACGCCGAAGAGCCCCCACGGAGTCAGCGTCACTCCCGACGGGAAGTACGCCATCGCCAGCGGGAAACTCGACCCCACCTGCGCGGTCATCGACATCGAGCAGCTACCGGAGGTCGACGACCCAGCCGACGCCATCGTCGGCCGGCCGCGGGTCGGGATGGGGCCGCTGCACACGGCCTACGACGGTCGCGGGCACGCCTACACGACCCTGTTCATCGACTCGCAGGTCGCCAAGTGGGACATCGAGGCAGCGGTCGACGCCGAGGAAGGCAGCGAGGACCCTATCGTCGAGAAGATCGACGTCCACTACAACCCCGGCCACCTCATCGCCTCCGAATCGTACACCGCGGACCCGGCGGGCGACTACCTCATCTCGCTGAACAAGCTCTCGAAGGACCGATTCCTCAACGTTGGGCCGCTCAAGCCCGAGAACGACCAGCTGATCTACATCGGCGACGACGAGGGCGGGATGGAACTCATCAAGGACAAGCCGTCGTTCCCGGAGCCCCACGACGCCTCCATCGTCGCCGCGGACAAGATCGAACCCGCGGACGTGTACGACCCCGAGGACTACGACGCCGAGTACGTCGACGAGGACAGCGCCGAGGTCGAGCGGATCGACGACTCGACGGTCCACGTGAAGACCTACGTCAAGCGCAACGAGTACGCCTTCCCCGAGATCCGCGTCCAGGAGGGCGACGAGGTCACCATCACGGCGACGAACGTCGAGACGACCAGCGACATCGTCCACGGGATGGCGATCCCCGAGTACGACATCGACCTGGCGCTGGTGCCACAGGACACCCGCGAGGTGACCTTCACCGCCGACCAGCCCGGCGTCTACTGGGCCTACTGTTCGTACTTCTGCAGCGCGCTCCACCTGGAGATGCGCTCGCGGCTGATCGTGGAACCGAGCGACTGACCGACCAGTCCCCGCCCCATCCCCCTCTCTGCTCATGACCAAGACACGGATCGCACGGATGGCCGAACTCCGGCGCGCGCTGCCGATAGCGGCGGCGCTGCTCATGCTCGGGGCGCTGCTGGTGCCGATGTGGCGGATCACGTTCCTGGCACCCCAGTACCCGACGACGGAGCTCGTCGTGGAACTGTACGCCTACCCCCGGCTCGGCGGCGACTTCGCCGAGGTACAGGCGCTGAACAAGTACGTCGGGTTCTACTACCCGGACCCGGTCCTGCTTGAGCCCAACTACGAGGTCCACGAGAAGGCCATCCGCACGCCGGAGTGGGTGCTGGGCCCCGTCACCTTCCTCGCGATGGCGGCGACCGGCCTGTTCGTCGCGCTGGCGCCCACGGAGCGGAAACTCCGGCTCGGGCTGACCGCCCAGCTCGTCGGCACCCTGTCGGTGCTGGTGGTCATGTTCGCCGTCATCCAGTACCGGCTCTACCAGGCCGGCCACGCGCTGGACCCGGACGCGCCACTCATGGGCGTCGAGGGATTCACGCCCCCGGTCCTGGGCGGCTACGCCGTCGCGAACATCAGCGGCTTCGCCTGGTTCGGCCCGGGCGGGTACATGGTCGCGCTCGCCGTGGTGTTGCTCGCCGGCGCGTACCTCTGCCGGGGAAGCCGTGCCACGGTCGGTGACCTCCCGCGACTCGTTCGCGAGCGGTTCGAAAAGGGGGAGTCGGACGATCGCCCGCCCGCACCGGGAGGTGACTGAGCCGTGCGACTGGGTCGGCTGTACGTCGCGCTGACCGCGTTCGTGCTCGTCGTGGCGGCCGCCGGTGCGGCCGCCGCCCCGCAGCAGACGTCCGGCACCGACACCGACGCGGTCACCGTCGACGCCGACGTGCCGGACCCGGACGCCTTCGAGGCGCCCGATGACGACGGCGTCGCGACCGTCGACGGGACCGAGTACGGCTCCGTCCAGGCGGCCGTCGACGTGGCCGACCCCGGTGACACCGTCCGGCTGTCGGGCCGCTTCGACGAGAACGTGACCGTCCGGACGGCGAACGTTACCGTCACGGCGGCCGGGCCCGGGACCGCCGGGAACGGGGCCGCCGAGAGCGGCGACCCGGTCGCGATGATCGACGGCGGCGGCGAGGGCGACGTGCTCGCCATCGAGGCGCCGAACGTCACCGTCGAACGGATCTGGATCAACAACTCCGGCTGGGAGGCCGACACCGAGGACGCGGGCGTCTTCGTCAACGGCACCGACGCGACGCTCGACTCGGTGCGACTCACCGAGGTCACCTTCGGCGTGTGGGTCGACGGCGTCGACGGCGTCACTATCGAGAACAGCACCATCGTCGGTCGCGAGGAGGTCCGGTCTCACGCCGAGCGCGGCAACGGGATCAACCTCTGGGAGACCGAGGACGTCGTCGTCCGCGGCAACGACATCACCCGGGTCCGGGACGGCATCTACTTCTCCTGGGCCGAGGGGGTCGAGGCGACGGACAACCGCATGTGGGACCTGCGCTTCGGCGTCCACTACATGTACTCGGACGACAACCTGCTTGCCGACAACCTCGCGTTCGACAACGACGTGGGCTACGCGCTGATGGTCAGCGAGAACCTGCGGATCGTCGACAACAGGGCCGTCGACAACGACGGCGGCAGCGGCCACGGCATCCTCGTCAAGGACGTCGAGGACACCACCATCCGCGGGAACGTGCTGGCCGGCAACGAGCACGGCCTGTTCGCCTCCAACGGCCAGGACAACCGGATCGAGTCCAACCTGGTGATGGAGAACACCGTGGGCGTCCACTCCACGGCCGGGTCGACCGACCAGACCGTCGTCAACAACAGCTTCGTCCACAACGACCTGCAGGCGTTCTCGACCAACGACGCCGTCGTCGCGTGGAACGGAACCCACGAGGGCAACTACTGGTCGGACGCCCGGACCGCCGACCGGTCCGGCGACGGCGTCAGCGAGCTACGCCACCGGCCCGCCGGCACCGTCGAACAGGTGCTCCACGACCACCCGCAGGCGGGCGTCTTCGCGGAGAGCCCGGCGTTCTCCGCGGTCCGCATGGCCGAGAACTCGTTCCCGGTACTGGAGTCGCCGGGCATCGTCGACCACCACCCGCTCGTCGAGTCGCCCCACGACTGGGAGCACTACTACGCCGACCACACAGACAATGCACATCGAAACGACTGACGTGACCAGGACGTACGGCGCCGTGACCGCGCTCGACGGGCTGACGCTGTCGATCCCGTCTGGGTCGACGTTCGGCCTGCTCGGGACGAACGGGGCCGGCAAGACGACGCTGTTCAGGCTGCTGATCGGCCACGAGACGCCCGACAGCGGGACGGTCCGCATCGGCGACACGACCGTCTCCGCCGCGGGGCCCGAGATCCGCGAGCGCGTGGGCTACCTGCCCGAACGCGCCGGGTTCCCGGCCGAACTGACGGCCCGGGAGGTCCTGGCGGTGACCGCACGCGTGCGCGGCCTCTCGGACGTGGACGAGCGCGTCGCGTCGGTCCTCTCGACCGTCGGGCTCGACGGCGACGCGGACCGACCCGTCGAGGGGTTCTCGAACGGAATGGGCCGCCGGCTGGGACTGGCGACGGCGCTGTTGCCCGACCCGGACGTGTTGCTGCTGGACGAGCCGACCGCCGGCCTCGACCCGCTCGGCGTCGTCGCGTTCCACCGCATCGTCGAGGACGTGAGCGAGCGGACCGACGCGACCGTACTGGTCTGTTCGCACGCCCTCGCGGAGGTCGAACGACTCTGTGACCGCGTGGCGATACTGAACGACGGCCAGTTGCTCGCGGCGGGCGAGCTATCGGAACTGACCGCCGGGACGAGCGGCCTCGAGGAGACGTTCGAGGCCGTCGTCACCGGTGACGGGCAGTCCGGCGACGGACAGGCGGTGGCGGCCGGCGGTCCGGCCGGCAGCGGCACCGAGAGACCGTCGGACGCCAGCGACCTCCAGCGACCGCCAGACGCCACTCCCGCGGACCGGGAGGAGGGCACGCCATGACCGAACCACAGAGCGACCCACAAACCGACGGTGGCGCGACGGTGACGGCCGCGACCGCGACCAACTCCGAGAGCGAGTCGGCGACGGCCAGCGGGCTCCGGACGCGGGCCGCCCTGGCCACCCGGCAGGTCGGCTCGCTCGCGGCCACGGAGATACGGCTCGGCCTCCGCCGGCGCTGGGCCGTCATCCTTGTCGGCCTGTTCGCCGCGTTCGGGATGCTGGTGTTGACGTTCGCCGGGTCGGCGCCGGGGCCCGCGGGCTTCGAGCGGACCGCGGCGAGTCTCGCGATGCTGGCGGTGTACGTCGTCCCGCTCACGGCGCTGGCCTACGGGTACGACGCCGTCGTCGGGCCGGCCGAGAGCGGCTGGATGGAGGTGCTCTCGGCGCTGCCGGTGACCCGGACCCGGATCCTCGCCGGGACGGCGCTCGGTCGCGGGGTCGTCCTCGTCGGCGGCGTCGCCCTCGGCTTCCTGATCCCGGGGGGCATCCTCGTCTCCGAGTACGGCCCGTCGACCGTGCCCGCGCTCGCGACGCTGTTGCTGGCGGCGGCCGCGCTCGGGCTGGCGTTTCTCGCCGTCGCCGTTGCGCTGTCGACGCTGGTCCGGGAGAAGACCCACGCGCTCGGCGCCGCGCTGCTGGCGTGGGTCTGGTTCGTCCTCGTCCACGACCTGCTCGCGCTCGGCGTCGTGGCCGCGTTCGACCTCTCGGCGGGCGCGGTGACGGCGCTGGTCCTGGCGAACCCCACGTCGGTGTACCGGGTGCTGGTGCTGGGTGAACTCGGCGCCGGCGGGACCGGCGGCTTCGCCAGTGTGCTCTCGGCTGCCGGGCTCTCGACGGGCCTGCTCGCAGTCACGCTGGCCGCGTGGGTCGCCGTCCCCCTCGTCGCTGCGGCCGTCCTCGTCCGCTGGCGCGGGACCATCGCGGCGACCTGAGCCGCGCGCCACGCGTCGGTGACGGTGTTCTGGCGAACATGTTCGCCGCCCCTGCCAGTTCTCGGGAATCGGCTACGGGCCTTTATTCCGTGACGACGGAGGTGCAGGTGATGTCAGAGAAAACCTTCGAGCGACGGACGTTCATGTACGCGACGGGTATCGCCGGGGCCACGCTCCTGGCCGGCTGTTCGGGCGGCGGCGACGGCGGTGACGGTGGGGGCGGCTCCGACGGCAGCGATGGTAGCGACGGTGGCGACAGCTCCGACGGCGGCGACGGCGGCGAGCGGTCGTACCTCGACGAGGAACCGGACTACGACGGCTGGCTCGACGGCGCGAACAACTACGAACAGACCGTCGACTGGACCGGCCAGGACGAGGTGACGGTGCTCGTCGGCTACGACGGGCTCTCGTTCGACCCCGCGGCGATCGCCATCTCCAGCGGGACCACCGTCACCTGGGAGTGGACCGGCGAGGGCGGCAGCCACGACGTCGTCTCGCAGGACGACGGGCCCCTCGACGCGGAGACCGCCTCCGAGGAGGGGCACACCTACAGCCACACCTTCGAGGAGTCGGGGACGTTCATCTACTCCTGTACGCCCCACGAGGCCGCCGGCATGAAAGGCGCCGTCCACGTCGAGTAAGCCGACAGTCGCCGACTGCGCGGCTGCGTGATCCAGTCTCGTCGCGTTCTTTTTCGCGTCTGCACAGAACTGTGAGCACCGGCGCCGCGACGTAAGCGCCGGCGCCGCGACGACAGAAGATTCGACCGGGCCCGCTCGTGACGGTCGCCGGTCAGGCGTGGTTTCCGCCGGTCAGGCGTCGGGGAGTCCGACGTCCGGCCCGACGGCGCTCACTTCTCCGTCTGTCAGGTAGCACTGCGGGTCGGGCGCGAAGAAGTCATCGTGGACGGTGAGCGCCCGGAGGCGGGATCCGCCACGGCAGATGCTCCTGTACCGGCAGTCCGCGCACTTGCCGGTCAGCTGGTCGTCACGGTTCCGAAGGGCTCGCAGCACGGGATTCGAGTCGTCCTCCCAGATGGCGCCGAAGGGCCGGTCGCGGACGTTGCCCAGCGAGTAGCCCTGCCAGAACTGCGTCGGGTGGACGTTGCCCTGGTAGTCGACGTTGGCGACGCGCTCGCCGGCGGGGTCGCCCCCGTTGATCCGGAGGTAGTCGTGGATGCGCTCGGCGCGGGCTTCGCCGAGGTGCTCGCGCGCGTACTCGACCAGGAAGCCCGCGTCGGCGTAGTTGCCCACCAGCAGCGTCTCGATCTCCTCGCCGCGGTCGTGGTAAGATCGAGTCATCTCGCAGACTCTCTCGACCGCTTCCCGGCGCTCGGTCGGCGTGAGGTCCGCGTCGAGAATTTCGGTCCCGCGTCCGCCGTAGTCGAGGTGGTAGAAACAGAACCGGTCGAGGCCGACGTCGGTGAGGAGGTCGACCACGCCTTCCAGGTCCGCGGCGTTGTGGTCGGTGATGGTGTAGCGAAGGCCGGTCTTCAGCCCCGCGTCGAGGCAGTGCTCGATGCCGCGGACGGCGGCGTCGAAGGCGCCCTCCTTCCCGCGGAACGCGTCGTTGCGCTCGGGGAGGCCGTCGACGGAGACGCCGGCGTACTGGAGGCCGGCGTCTCGCAACGCTTCGGCGCGCTCTTCGGTGATGAGCGTGCCGTTCGTGGAGAGCACCGGGCGCAACCCCTGGTCGGCGGCGTAGGCGATCAGCTCCTCCAGGTCGTCGCGGACCAAGGGCTCGCCGCCGGAGAAGAGGACGACCGGCGCGCCGTAGTCGGCCAGGTCGTCGAGCAGCGCCTTCCCTTCCCGGGTCGAGAGTTCGCCCGGCGCCGTCTCGGTGTCCGCCGAGGCGTAGCAGTGGGTGCAGTAGAGGTTGCACTGCTTCGTGAGGTTCCAGACGACGACCGGGCGACGCTGCTTCTCCTCGGTTATCTGTGGCTTGCCGGACTCGTCGGCCGCGTCGTAGCGCAGGCCGTCGCCCTCGGCGTCCAGGTCACAGAGCAGTTTGCTGACGGAGATCATCGGTTCGCGAGCCTCGCGTTCGCGGTCGTCCGCCGGGTCACCTCGTCGGCCGGACAGACCCACAGCGTCTCGGCGTCCCTGCCCACCAGCCGGTCGGCCTGCTCGACGGCGACCTCCCGCGAGGGCGCCGTGACGCTGCCGGCGTGACGCGGCGGGTCGGTCGCGTCCTCGCTGACGAACAGGTCCCACTCGCGGCCGTTGCTCGCTCGCGGTGCGGTCACCTCGTGGTCCAGCCGGCCGGACTCGCGGTCCGGGACTGGTGGTTCGGTGGGCATGTCCATCGCTTGCGCGCGCCCGACCTAACCCGTACAGCCTGTTCCCAGCGACTGGGAATCCGGGTACGCCGTTTTTCGTGACGAGCAAGTACACTCCCGCATGCGACCGCCCGCGGACACGGCCGAGCGACCGCTGGTACTGATCTGGGAGGTTACCCAGGCCTGCGAACTCACCTGCGAGCACTGCCGCGCCGACGCCCAGCCGGCCCGCCACCCCGACGAACTCACCACCGCGGAAGGGAAGCAGTTGCTCGACGACGTGAGCGAGTTCGGCGAGGGACAACTGGTCGTCCTCTCCGGCGGCGACCCGATGAAACGCCCCGACCTCGTGGAACTCGTCGACTACGGCACCGACCGCGGGCTCTCGATGACGCTCACCCCCAGCGGGACGGACGAACTCACCGCCGACGCCATCGACGACCTGGCCGACGCCGGCCTCCGGCGGATGGCGGTCAGTCTCGACGGCGCGACGGCCGATTCGCACGACGCCTTCCGCGGCGAATCCGGAAGCTTCGAACAGACGCTCCGGGCGGCCCGGGACGCCGCCGACGCGGGGCTGCCACTGCAGATCAACAGTACCGTCTGCGCCCAGACCATCGAGGAACTCCCCGCCGTCGCCGACCTGGTCGAGGAGATGGGCGCCGTCCTCTGGAGCGTCTTCTTCCTCGTCCCCGTCGGCCGCGGCGCGGTACTGGACCCCATCTCCCCCGAGCGTGCGGAGCGAGTGATGGAGTGGCTCCAGGACGTCAGCGACGAGCGACCCTTCGGCGTCAAGACGACCGAGGCGCCCCACTACCGGCGCGTCGGCATCCAGCAGCGACGAGAAGCCGGCGAGGGCGAGGGGAACGGCGGCGCTGACCCCGGTACCAAACGCCGCGCCGGCATCGTCGCCGGCGACGGCTTCGCCTTCGTGAGCCACACGGGCGAGGTGTTCCCCTCGGGGTTCCTGCCCAAGCCCGCGGGCAACGTCCGCCAGGACGACGTGGTGGACGTGTATCGGAACTCCGACCTCTTCACGTCACTCCGGAACAGGAACCAGCTGAAGGGGAAGTGCGGCGCGTGTGAGTTCAGGCACGTCTGCGGCGGGAGCCGGTCGCGGGCGTTTGCTACTACTGGAGATCCACTGGCGAGCGACCCGCTGTGTGAGTACGTTCCGGAGGGCTACGACGGCCCGCTGCCCGGCGACGAGCAGGTCGACGGTGTGGTGTGAGACGCTGTCGGCAGGCGCATACGCGCCGGGACGTCACAGCTCGAGCGGAGGCGACAGATCCGGGTCGGCGTCGAGGATCGCCGAGAGGGCGGGCTGGAGGCGGTCGAACCCCGTCGGCGCCACGGTCCGGCGAGCGGCGTCGTAGTCGACGACGTTGCTTGCCACCAGTTTCGGGACGTGACGGTGGTGCAGCGCGTGCTGTACCTCAGTCACCGTCTCCCCGGAGACCGCCGGGAACGGGGTGTGGTGATTGTGCCTGACGATAGCCTTCGCGAGGTCCTGCATCGTCAGCGGCCGGTCCTGGTCGGCGAGGACGCCGAGCACGATGCGACGATGGCCGTCCCGACACAGGTCGAGGACGGCGTCGAACGCGACGGAGTCGTCGGTCATGCGATAGATTCGGGCCGCGTCGGGAGGAACCACACGCTTGTCTGAACAAGGCGTTAAGTACGCGACCCCGCGGCGTCACTCGTCGCCGGGGTGCTCGGTGACGAGCGTGCTGGCGATGAGCCCGTCGTACCCCTTCCGCATCCGCTGGGAGAGGGCCTGCTGGGAGATGTCGAGGTCGGCCGCTATCTCCGACAGCGTGGCCTCGGCGGGGGATTCGAAGAACCCTGCCTCCCAGGCCGCGACGAGCGCCTCGTGTTGCTTCTCGGTGAGGCCGTACTGCCTGCCCGTGTGGGCGCTCGCGACCTCGTAGAGGCGCTTGATCCGGAAGTCGACGTCGTTGTCCGCGCAGTAGGTCTGGAACTCGACGAGCTGGTCCCGGTCGTCGAAGCGGAGCTGGACCTCCCAGCGGTCGTGTTGCCCGACAGCGTCGAGGATCACCGCGCCGACCCGCGTGAACGCGGCGACGGCCGACTCGATGGTCTCGGTCCACTCGGCCCGGTACAGCGTCGCCTCCTCGAAGGTGTCGAGGCGACGGACGTCCCGGATGGAGGGGTCGTCCCCCGCGGCTGCCTCGAACGCCTCGGCGGAGACGTTCGCGACCCAGAAGTAGGGCGTCAGGATGTCCTCCGCGGCGACGACGCGTTCGACCTCGATCGCCGCGTCGGGGAGCGCCGCGAGCGTGTCCGCCAGGGCGAACGCCTCGGGCGGCAGTTCGAGTTCGGCGAAGAGACTCACGAGCGTCCCAGGCGGTGGATCGATATAACGAGTCGGATCACGACGGCGACCGGGCGGGGTCGCGATCTCAGCCCTCGTAGCCGGCGTACTCCATCAGGCTACGGAAGACGTCGGTGTCCATCGCTTCCTTGTAGACGATGCCGTTGACCATGCCGCCGGGGTAGCTGGTACCGTTCATGGCGTGGCTGACCTTGTGGCAGTGCATGAGGTAGATGCCGGGGTCGGCGTCCGCCTCGAACTCGATGGTGTGGCGCTGGGCGGGCGCGACGTCGGTGATGTCCTGGTAGTTGCGGGCCGCCTCGGGGACGGTGCCGCCGTCCCGGGCGACCACCTGGAAGCGGTGGTTGTGGGTGTGCATCGGGTGGTTCATGTACCCGTTGTTGCAGAGGTGGAGGCGGACTGTGTCGCCGTGTTCGACGATGATGGGCGAACCGTCTTCGGGGTGGAGGGTGCGGGGTGCGCACTTCCCGTTGATGGTGAACGTGTCCGGGCGGCGGTTCCGCACGTCGTAGGTGACGTCCTCGCCGGCCATCTGGCGGTTGAGCCGGGAGTCCCACTCCTTCATCGTGAGGAAGTACTCCTTGTCGGCCTCCTCGTACCCCTTCGGGTCGACCCGGAAGATGCCGTACATCCCCATGTCGATGTGGCGGTGGGTCTGGTAGTGGCAGTGGTAGAGGTGGGTTCCGGGGACGTTGGCGGGGATCTCGTAGGTGTGTTTCTCGCCGGGGTCGATGCGGATGCCCGTGGTCGTCGGCACACCGTCGTTCTCCCAGGTCTTGCGGACGCCGTGGAAGTGGACGGTGTGGGGCTGGGCGCCGTCGGTGTTGTCGAAGGTGACCTCCATGTCCTCGCCCTCGGTGGTCCGGAGGATGGGGCCGGGGACGCTCGGTTCGCCGTCGTCGGCCGAGAACGCCCACACCTTCGGGAGTTCGACGGGGCCACCCATCGACTGGCCGGGGTGGGCCAGGTGACGCGCGGGCGTCGAGGTGAGCGTGACCGACCCGCCCTGCTCGTCGACGTTGACGACCTCCGGGGGCGACGTCGTGGGGAGGTCCGACGCCGACTGCTGGGGCGTTGGGTCGCCCGCGCCGGCGTCCACGCTATGCTGTGTTCCCGGCGTGGAGACACAGCCCGCCACGCTCGCCAGTAAGCCAGTGCTACCGGTCGCCTTCACGAAGTCGCGTCGCGAGATACCGCGTCCGGGTGCGCCGATGTGCTTCGTCATACAGGAGGTGATAAAGACCCGCAGTATATACCCCCGGAGGGGCGTTCTCAGCGGCGAAGAACCGTTCCCGGCGACTGGGAAAGCCCGCGTCCGGTTTATATGGAGTCGTCGTAGTTTTCACCGATGAACACCCAGACGTACTCCCGGCGGAGCGTCCTTCGCGCAGGTGCTGGCGCCGCTATCGGCGGCGCGGCGCTGGCCAGCGCCCGGCCCACGCGTGCACAGACTACCTTCGACGGCTACCTCGACAACGTGGACAACTACGACGGCGTCGTCGACGAGACGGGCAGCGGCGAGGTCACCGTCGAAGTCGGCAGCCAGGCCAACGGCGGTACCTTCGGCTTCGGCCCCGCGGCCGTCCAGGTCGACCCCGGAACGACCGTCACCTGGGAGTGGGTCGCTGGCAGCCACAACGTCGAAGCCGAGGACGGTAGCTTCGAGAGCGAACTCACCGACGAGGCCGGCTTCACCTTCGAGCAGACCTTCGAGGAAGAGGGCGTGGTGAAGTACTTCTGCATGCCCCACAAGTCGATGGGCATGAAAGGCGTCGTCGTCGTGGGCGACCTCCCCGGTGGCAGCGGCGGGTCGTCCGGCGGCGGGTCCTCGGATTCGGGATCGGGGTCGGCCCCCGGCTTCGACGGCTACCTGGACAACGCCGACAACTACGACGGCCTGGTCGACGAGACCGGGAGCGGCAACGTGACCGTCGAAGTCGGCAGCCAGGCCAACGGCGGTAACTTCGGCTTCGGTCCGGCCGCGATCCGCGTGGATCCGGGCACGACGGTCACCTGGGAGTGGGTGGCCGGCAGCCACAACGTCGAAGCCGAAGACGGCAGCTTCGAGAGCGAACTCACCGACGAGCAGGGATTCACCTTCGATCAGACCTTCGAGGAAGAGGGTGTCGTGAAGTACTTCTGCATGCCCCACAAGTCGATGGGGATGAAAGGCGTCGTCGTCGTCGGCGACCCGGCCCTCGGTGGTGCCGGCGGGGGCGGCGGCGAGTCGGGCGGCAGCGATGCCGGCGGATCCGGCGGCGGGAGCGGCGAGCTAAGCGGGGCCGACTGGGGCGCCATCGCGTTCGGCGTCTCGCTCGTGGCCGGACTGCTGTCGCCGCTCGCGTTCGCGGCGTTCCTCGACAGGGACGACCAGCCGATGGCGGGCGAACGTGTTCGGCGGTGACCGACCAGATGCCGCGGCGTCCCCCGGCGATGTCGGTGGGGTTATGGTGCTTCCGTCCAGAGACCGGCAGGAGAGATGGTCCGTGACCCGTTCGGCGACCAGGAGGGGCCCGACTTCGAGGACGTCCTCGACGCGCTCGACGACGAGGACTGTCGGGCGATCGTCAAGGCGCTCGACGAGCCCATGACGGCCAGCGAGATCTCCGAGGCCAGCGACGTCCCGCTGTCGACCTGTTACCGGAAGATAGAGCTCCTGACGGAGGCCTCGCTCCTGGCCGAGGGCGTCGAGGTGCGCCCCGACGGGCAACACGCGAGCCGGTACGCCATCGACTTCGAGGAGGTCGTCGTCATGCTCGACGAGGACCGCGAGTTCGACGTCGACATCGCCCACCGCCCCCGGTCGGCGGACCAGCGCCTGGCCACGCTCTGGTCGGAGGTTAGAAAGGAAACATGAGCCCGCACGTTCCAAGTTCAGAGATCGGTATCATCGCGACGAAGACGCTCACGCTCGTCCTGGGCGGCCTCATCACGTACTACTCGTACAAGGCGTACAAACGGACCCAGGCGCGCGAGTTAGGCGCGCTCGCCCTCGGATTCGGGGTGATAACGATCGGGGCGTTCCTCGGCGGGATCCTCCACCTCGTGGTGGCCCAGTTCTTCCACATCGACCTGGCCGTCCCCATCTTCATCGAGAGTCTGCTGATGACCGCCGGCCTCGGCGTCATCCTCTACTCGCTGTACGCCCGGTGACCAGACGCGGGCCACCCTTCTCACGCGCTCCCGGGCAGTAGTCCCCGTATCGAGTCGTCGCCGTGACGCACGACGACCAGCGCCAGGTTCGCCGCGAACAGCGCCGCGCCCACGGCGAGAACGACCGCCCCGGCTCGTCCGAAGCCGCCACCGAGGGCGTCGCCGCCAGCGAGCAGCGCACCGCCGCCGAGGACGAGGAGCAGTTCGACCGCGGCGACCCGCCCGTCGTAGAGGTCGTCGACCATCGGCACCGGTTCGAACCCGAGCAGGTCGCTGTACTCGCGGACCCAGATCAGGAACGGGACGATGTGGTAGAGCGTCCCCGCGACGACGAAGCCGACGACGCCGGCCAGAAGCAGCGGACCGACGTTCGGTGCGCCGTACAGGGAGGCCAGCGGGTCGATCCACCAGGCGACGGCCGCCGTCGCGCCCCACGCCACGGCGAACCCGGCGACCAGGCTGTACCTGGTGAGCATCGGGTTCCAGTCGACCCGTGTCAGGCGGAGCCTGTTCGCGAGGACGAGCCCGACGCCCACGAGGGAGACGGCCACGACCAGCCCGCCCGCCCTGGCGAGCCAGCCGTGGGCGAGGAGTCTTCCCAGGGCGAGCGCGGCGACGCCGACGGGATAGGCGACGGTCTCCGCCCGCTGAAAGCGTCGTTCGACCGGGCCCAGTTCCGTCTGGGTGAACATCGTCGCCAGCTGGTACAGCGCGCCGACGACCGTCGTCAGCACGGCCCCGAACACCGCTAGCGTGGCGTGAGCGCCCAGCAGGCCGGCGTGGTCGACGCCCGCGACGGGGAACAGGCCCAGTGTCAGGTCGAGCGCGAGCAGCGGCCCGAGCGTCGTCACGGCCAGGAACCACGCCAGCGCCACGGCGAAGTGCCGTTCGGTCACGTCGAACTCCTCGACCCCACGCAGCGTCCGCCCGAGGTTGTAGACGAACGTCCAGAATCCCAGCGCGGCGACGAGCCCGGCGATCGGTGCCAGTCCATACCGGCCGGTGAGAAACGCGCTCGCCAGGCCCGCCAGTCCCAGGGTGACGAGCCCGAGTTGCCAGACAGCCAGCCGACGGGAGTACAGGCCGACGTTGGACCACACCGGGACGAACTGCGTCATCGCGCCCATGATCGTCACGCAGACCCAGCCGGCCAGCAGGAGGTGGACGGTCCCCAGCGTGCCGCCACGGTCCCCCGGTTCGGCCGCGACGGTAACGACGCCGGCGAGCAGAAAGGCCAGGCCGACCAGAAAGTGACCGAGGGGAACGACGGTCGGCGGGCCCCGGTCCGCGTCGACGTCCGCGGGTATCGCGCTCATGGATCGACGGTGGGGGCCGACGTTGCTGGCTCTGGGCCCGAACATATTCGGGGAAACGGTCGGCGGCGTCGGGCCGGTAGGGTCACCCATGGAAGAGGCCACCCGGTCCGTCCTGGCGGAGACCGACGCACCGAGCGACGCCCTCGTCGAGACGCTGGACGTCGCCGCCGCCGGCCCGCCCGCCCCGCTCCGCCAGACCCTGGAACTGCTCCCGGATCTGGCCGACGACGTCGTCCTCGTCCAGTACAACGACCGCGCGCCCCAGCACCTCTACCCGAAGCTCGAGGACCGCGGGTACGCCTACGAGACGGTCGAACAGGCGGACGCGACTATCACGGTCATCTGGAAGGAACTGTGACGGAGCCGACCGCGAGCGAGGGGGCGACGACCGACGTGAGGGGGAGCGAGGAGCCGGGCGACCGGACGGCGAGCGACGGAGCGATGGACGACGGGTTAACTGGCGGGAGCGAACTGCGACAGATCCGTGAGCGGGCCGAGACGATCCGGGACGAAGCGGTCGCGCGGGCGTACTCGCAGCTGGCCGCGCGCGGCGACCTCACGCCGGAACAACGCGGGGCCGTCGCGGAACTGGCCAACCGGCTCGTCGAGAACCTGCTGGCAGCGCCCGCGTGTGGGCTGCCAGAGACGGGAGAGACGGAAGGAGCGGCAGAGGCAGGAGCGGTGGGAGAACGGGGCGACGAAGCGAACGAGGCGGTCGCCGAGATCGTCCGGGAACTGTTTCTGGAATAGACGAGTCGCGGCCTACGCCTTCGCGAGGACGACGAGTGCCCGCGCGTCCGAGACGGCCTTCGGCGATATCTGGCAGTCACCGTCGAACCGGAGCACGTCGCCGGCCGACAGGTCGTGGGTCTCGTCGTCGAGGTCGAGCGCGATCTCGCCCTCGAGGACGTGAAAGAGGATCTGTCTGTCGGGGTGGTCGTGGGCCGGGACCCGCTGGTCGGCCGACAGGGAGAGGTGGACGGTCCGGGGCTCGCCCTCGAACAGCGCCGCTCGCCCCGCTTCGTCGGCCGCGTCGACGTTCGCGCGTTCGATGCTCATCGAGTCACACCTTGGGCAGCGTCGCGACGAACTTGCCCGGTTCCGCCCGCTCGCAGTCGTAGTTCTCCGCGTCGAAGGCGTCGACCTCGGCCTGGAACTCGTAGAACAGCGGCTTGGGCTCGTGGTCGTTGACGATTTCGAGGGCCTCACCGCTCCCGAGCGCCTCGAAAGCCGAGTGGATCATCGGGTGGCGTTCCGCCGGCGGGACGTCGCGCAGGTCGAGCGTCGTTTCTGGCATGCGACTGGCGGTTCGTTCCTGGGCCTGGAGGTGGTTGCCCCGAATATGTTCGGGTGCCGGTGCGGAGTCACCGGACAGTCACTCGAGTTCCGGTTCGAACTCGTCCCGTTCGAGACCGCGGCGAACCGGCTCGTGGGCCGCCTCGCCCGGCGGCGGTGCGGTCACGAGCGTCGCCTGCAGTTCCGTCTCGGCGCGAACGCCGCGTTTCTCGCCAGCCGGGACCACGACGACCGACCCCGGTTCGACGTGGTGGTCGGTCTCGCCCTCGCGGACGACTCCCTTTCCGGAGTGGACGGTGATGGCCACCTGGCTATCCGGTGCGTGGACGGGGATGAACTGGCCCGGGCGGAAGTAGCCCATGACCACCTTCTGGCTGTCCGACTCGTGGAGAACGCTCGCACGGAACCGGTCGTCCTCGAAAGCGCGCTCGCTCGTGAAGTCTGTCGCGACCATACCGGACCGTCGACGCCCGGACGGCTCCGGGTTGTGCCGAACGTGTTCGGGAGTACGGATAGCCGCGTCGGGACCGAACGACTGCGTATGAACCTCCCCAGCCCGTTCGCCACCGACGACGGCGAGAGCTTCGATCGGTACGACGAGTTCGTCCCCGACAACGTTCCCGAGGTGGGACCGTTCCTCGCCGGCCACGACGTGCTGGACGGCCGGGCCCACGCCGCGTTCCACCGCCTCACCCACGAGCGGTTCGAAGACCGGGGCGTCTACGACATGACCTTCGGATACAACCTCGCCCGCCTCAACCTCGACCCGCGCCACCCGGGTGCCGGCTTCCGCTATGCGCGCCAGAACGACGACCCCACCGTCCTCCGGGCCGAGTTCACGCCGACGACGGAGTTCTGCCCGCAGAGCGATACCCTCTGTCTCGGTGCGTTCCGGGCCTGGAACGGTGCCCCGGAGTCCCACGAGTACGACCTCGTCCGCGTCCGCGTGGCACCGATGCACCACCAGGCCGTCGCCATCAACGGCAAGCTCACGCAGCTGGAAGAGGAGTTCCGCGAATCGGGTGACCTGGCGGCGACCGAGGAGGCCGGTGGACCGGCGGCCACCGAGTCGTCGGCCACTGGCGCCCCCTTCTGAGGGCGTCGGTGGCCCTGGGATTCCAGTGAGGGAGCCACCGCGAACATGTTCCAGACAACCCTGACGGGGTACTGCCTTGAACCCCCTCAGTATCATGGCTCCCGCAGAGACGCTCGCGACGACGGCAGTGATGGCGGCGCTGTCCGTCGTCGTCGTCGCGATGCTGGCACGCGTCGAGGACTGGCACGACTACGTTCCGACTGGCGGCGGTGCGCCCGGACACGGCGAGGAGGTCGGTCACGGCCACGCCGAGAAACCGTCCGGGATCGTGCGCTGGCTGACGACGGTCGACCACAGGGACATCGGGCTCATGTACGGCGCCTTCGCCGTCGTCGCCTTCGCCTGGGGCGGCGTCGCCGTCGTGTTGATGCGCCTGGAACTGGTGACGCCGCCGAGCGACCTGCTCACGGCGAGCACGTACAACGCGCTGATGACGAGCCACGGCATCACGATGCTGTTCCTCTTCGGCACGCCCATCCTGGCGGCGTTCTCGAACTACCTCGTCCCGCTGCTCATCGGCGCCGACGACATGGCGTTCCCGCGGATCAACGCCATCGCGTTCTGGCTCTTGCCGATGGGTGCGATACTCATCTGGGCCGGGTTCTTCCTGCCGGGCGTCGACCCGGCCCAGACGTCCTGGACGATGTACACGCCGCTCTCCATCGAACAGCCGAGTCGGGGGATCGACCTCATGGTGCTCGGCCTGCACCTCACCGGCGTCTCGGCGACGCTGGGGTCGATCAACTTCATCACGACTATCTTCACCGAACGCGGCGAGGGCGTCACGTGGGCGACGCTGGACATCTTCAGCTGGACGGTGCTCGTCCAGTCCGCCCAGATCCTCTTCTCGTTCCCGCTGCTGGGCAGCGCGCTCGTGATGCTCCTGCTCGACCGCAACGTCGGCACGACGTTCTTCACCGCCGACGGCGGCGGGCCGATCCTCTGGCAACACCTGTTCTGGTTCTTCGGCCACCCCGAGGTGTACATCCTGGTCCTCCCGCCGATGGGACTGGTGAGCTACATCCTCCCGAAGTTCACCGGCCGGAAGCTGTTCGGGTTCAAGTACGTCGTCTACTCCACGCTCGCGCTCGGGGTGCTGGCCTTCGGCGTCTGGGCCCACCACATGTTCGCGACGGGTATCGACCCCAGGCTCCGCGCCTCGTTCATGGCGGTCTCCATCGCCATCGCCATCCCGAGCGCGGTCAAGGTCTTCAACTGGATCACGACGATGTGGAACGGCAGCCTGCGACTCGCCGCGCCGTTCCTCTTCTGCGTCGGCTTCGTGTTCAACTTCATCATCGGCGGCGTCACCGGCGTGTTCGAGGCCTCGATCCCCGTCGACCTGCTGCTCCACGACACCTACCAGGTCGTCGCCCACTTCCACTACGTCATCATGGGCGCCATCGCCTTCGCCGTCTTCGCGGGCATCTACTACTGGTTCCCCCTCTACACCGGGCGCTGGTACCAGCGCACCCTGGCGAAGTGGCACTTCTGGCTGACGATGGTCGGCACCAACGTGACGTTCTTCCCGATGATCCTGCTGGGCTACGCCGGGATGCCGCGCCGGTACGCGAGCTACGAGGTCACGGTCGGCCCCGTCGAACTGTTCGCCGGCCTCCACCAGGTCGCGACTCTCGGCGTGATACTGCTGACCTTCGGCCAGCTCGTCTTCGTCTGGAACCTCGTCACCAGCTGGCTCGAGGGCCAGCGCGTCCAGAGCGACGACCCGTGGGACATCGACGACCACCCCACCGCCGCCCGCGAGTGGGAGTGGTTCAAGCAACAGCGTAAGCTAGCCGTCGTCGACGGCGGTAGCGAGGACGCGGGCGAGTCGTAACGGCTCGATTCGAAATCTACCGCGGGCGGGACTGAAAGGGGCGGCCTCCTCGACGAAGGCTGACGCCCCAAGCACCGGAACGAAGTGAGGAGCGCAGGGGCGGCACCCGAGTCGAGGAGGCCGGGGCTTTCGGGTCGTTCTTGGTACTTGTTACGACGGTAGAGAGAACGTTACATCATCAAGCGTGGCTGACGAAGACGTGCCACTCGTCCTCGGCCACTCGCTCGCTCTCGTAGTCGAAGCCGCGCTGGGAGAGGACGCTGTACAGGGGCTCGGGCTCGAAGCTGTTGACCAGTTCCAGCGTCTCCCCCTCCGCCAGGTCAGACAGGGCCGACATGATGTGGGGGAACGGTTCGTCGTCGACGTCGCGCACGTCGAGCGTGGTGGTCGCGGACATACCAACAAGTCGGGTCCGCGCTCGCGTATCGGTTGGCTCGAACACGTTCGGACCGCGGGGCCCAGCGCCGCCTCGCTCACACCGGCTCGAGGCCTTCGCCGTAGGACTCCACCGACCGGCGGGCGCGTTCGACGTCGCTCCGGCGACGCTCGTCGACCTTCTGCTCCAGCGACCGCAGTTTCTCGCGGACGCGACAGCACGCGCCGGGGTCGGTAACGTGCTCGTGTTCCATCGCCCACAGCAGGGCGGCGACCTCGTCGAGACGCTCCTCGGCCCCGGAGTCGGGCGGCGTCTCCATCGCCGCTATCAGTCGCCGGTTCGCCGTGACGAGGGGTGAACAGCCCATGCGTCGAGATACCACCTGCTCCGGGAAGACGGCCAACCCACAGTATTGCGGGGCTCGATTCCCCCGCGGAACTCACCCACCGCCCGTACCCGCCTCGTAAAGACCCCCAATCGGCGGGGTCGGTGCTGACGGCGGCGGCGGGACAATCCTCCGCCGAGATGAACGTAGCCAGCGACGTCACGGAACTGGTCGGCGAGACGCCCCTGCTGACACTGGAGTCCTTCGCGCCCAACCTCTACGGCAAGGTGGAGGCGACCAACCCCGGCGGGTCGGTGAAGGACCGCATCGCCGTCGCGATGCTCGAACGGGCCAAGGAGGAGGGTCACCTCGAACCGGGGACGACCATCGTCGAGCCGACCAGTGGCAACACCGGCGTCGGCCTCGCCGTCGCCGCCGCGGCGAAGGGGTACGACCTCGTCCTGACGATGCCCGAGTCGATGAGCGAGGAGCGACGGAAACTCCTCGGCGCACTCGGAGCCGACCTCGTACTCACGCCCGCCGATGGCGGGATGAACGGCGCCATCAAGGAGGCCGAGGCAATCGCCGCCGGGCGGGAGCCCAGTTTCGTCCCCCAGCAGTTCACCAACCTCGCGAACCCGCGGATCCACCGGGAGACGACCGGGCCCGAGATATGGGCGGCGACCGACGGCGACGTCGACACCGTCGTGGCGGGGGTCGGCACGGGCGGCACCATCACAGGCGTCTCGGAGTACCTGACGGAGGAGCTGGAAGCCGACGTCCGGTCGGTGGCCGTCGAACCGGCCGAATCTGCGGTGATCTCGGGCGAGGACGCGGGCAGCCACTCCATCCAGGGCATCGGCGCCGGGTTCGTCCCCGAGATCCTGCGCACGGAACTGCTGGACGAGGTCCACACGGTCGAGTACGACGACGCGGTCGAGACCGCGCGCAGACTCGCCAGCGAGGAGGGGCTACTCGCCGGCATCTCGTCGGGGGCCGCCCTCGCGGTCGCCGAGCGGGTCGCCGCCGACGCGCCCGAGGACACCGTCGTGGTGATCCTCCCCGACACCGGCGAGCGGTACCTCTCGACGGACCTGTTTGCCTGAGCAGTCGTGCCGTCGGGCGGCCTGTCCAAGTCCGTTGGGCTATCCGAACACGTTCGCCTCAGCCCCTTTGTCGTGGGACTGCGTAGCCACGCCTATGGCACTCGCCGTCGAGTTCGCGGTGGCGTCCCCCGGGTCGTGTCCGGTCGCACAGGCCTCCGAGCGGGCTGGCGAGCGCGTCTCCGGCGTCTCGCGCGCGTCGATCCGGGGCGACGAATCGATAACCGAGGAGTTCCGCCTCCCGGCCGACGCGGCGGGTGAATCGAGCGTCGACGGCGTCGAGGGGCTCGAATCGGTCGCGACGACCGGTTCCGAGACGCTCTATCGCTTCGAGCGGGACCCCGTGAACGACTGTGTCTGTGAAATCATCGAACAGGTCGTCGGGCCGGCGACCGACGTCCGCGCCGAGGACGGCACGCTCGTCGTGACGGCCCACGTCGAGGACCTGGACGCGGTCCGGGCCGTCGTCGAGCGTCTCCGCGAGCCGTTCGACGGCGTCGGCGTCCGGCGGCTGACGAACCTGGAAGCGGACGACCGCGACGACGACCCGCTGGACGACGACGGCCTCACCGACAGACAGCGCGAGGTGGTGCAGACGGCCTACGACATGGGCTACTTCGAGTACCCGAAGGGAGCAAACGCCGGCGAGGTCGCCGACGCGCTCGACATCTCCCGGTCGACGTTCGCCGAACACCTGGCCGCGGCCACGGGAAAACTGTTCGGAGCGGTGCTGGCTGTCGACAGCGGCGACGCAGTCACGCGGACGGCGCGGGCTCGTCCGTGAGCTGGCGCTCGACGAACTCCTTGACGATGGTCTCTTCGGCGCGGTGGAGCGTGTCGCTACAGGAGGACTTGGCGATGCCCACCGCCTCGGCCAGTTCGGTCAGCGAGCAGCGCCGCGGTGTGTCGTAGTACCCTTCCTCGACGGCGGCCCGGACGATCTCGCGCTGGCGGTCCGTCAGCACCTGGTCGCTCGCGGTGTACTGGTGGACGTAGTCGACGGTGAACTGGATGCCGAACTCCTCCAGTTGCTCGCCCAGCTCGGAGAGGCGCTCGTTGGGCGCTGTCACCTCCCAACTGGCCTCGCCGTCGACGATGTCGAAGGGCATCTGGAGCGGGATGCCCGAGCCCCGCGCCGGGAACAGGAGCAGGGGATTGGTCGTCTCGAACTGGACGAGCGCCTCGCCGTCGCGGTGCTGGAGCGTCTCGACGTTCGTCAACTCCTCCTCGTCGACCATCTCGGCCACCACGGTAGCGGCGGCCGGTCCCGTGATCTCGGCCAGTCCCACCCCGCTGAGTTCGTCGGGGATGGCCGCCAGCACGCGGACTCGCGTGTCGGGGTTGTGGCGGGTGATGTCGCCGATCCAGATGCCGTCGGGGATCGTGAGCCGCAGTTTCGCCTCTGGCATGTACGAACATCTTCGCCCCTCGCCCCCATCAGTGTTGCCGAACATGTTCGCCACATCTGCATTGAGCCCGGTCCCACAAGCTTCGACTGTGGAGGCCGAGTACCCCCTGCCATGCAATCAGTCACAGTGACGCGGGAGATAGAGCGTGACCCCGACGAGGTCCGGGCAGCGATGGCCGACGTCGGCGAGTTCATGCGCGCGAGCGGGTTCGACGACGTGACGGTGGACGGCGACACCCTCACCATCGCCAACAGCGTCGGCCTGGCGACCATCGAACTGGTCCTCGACCTGTTCGACGACCCAGAGGCCGTGCTGGCCTACGAACACCGCGAGGGCATCTTCGACGAGATGGTCACGCGCTACTTCCTCGAGGAGACGGCCGACGGCGTCGAGGTCAGCGCCACCACCGACTTCGCGCTGCAGGCCCGCCTCATCGGGCCGCTGCTGGACGCGACGGTCATCAAGCGCCAGCGCCGCGTCGAACTGACCAACCAGTTCGACTGGCTCGAATCGGGACCGGCGTAGGCGAACATATTCGGCCTGGCTCCCTTCTCCGCCCGGCGCCACCGATCAGGTATGACCGCCGTCTCCCACGACGACGTCGAACCGGTCACCGACCGCGTCCACGACAACTCCTGGTCGGCGAACCTGGAGAAGCCCCATCACGGCGAGGACCGCACGCTCGTGCTGGCCCACGCCGCGGACGCCGTCGAGCACACGGCGCCGGGCAACCACGTCAACCTCGTCACCCACGGCGACCACGGCCACCCCGAGGAGTACCTCTACCCCCACCTCGACGAGTGCTTCGGCGACGACGTCGACTACGAGTACGTCGAGCAGTGCGGCTGCGGCGGCCACGTTACAAGGGCCCACGTGCAGTAACGGGAAGCATGGAGCGACCGGAGTGATGAGCGCGACGAGGGCCGAGTCATGACCGCGGGAACGAGGGGCCCATGAACGCGACGAGGACGGAGCGATGAGCGCGGCGACGACGTCTCGGTGGGCGCGCCTGTTCGTCGCGTTCGGCGCGCTGTCGTTCGTCACCTGGCAACTGGCGACGCTGGCCGGCCTCCCCCGCCGCGTGGGCGTCGCGCTCGGTCTCTACGGCTTCGTCTTCCACGTCCTCTTCGGCAAGGCGTACTCGCTCGTTCCCTCGTACTTCGACCGCCAGCTGGCGATTCCGCGAGCCCCGGCCGTCCACCTGCCGTTGACCGCCACCGGGACGCTCTGCCTGGCGCTGGCCGCCGCCACCGTGCCTGGCGTTCCGTCCCTCGTCGGGAGCGCCGGGGCCACGCTGTGGGCCATGGGCGTGGCCGTCTTCCTCGCCGCGCTCGGGTGGACCGTCCGCGACAACCTCACCGGCGCCGAGACGGCGACCGGCGGCGCCAACGAACACCGCCGGCCCGTCGACCGGTGGGCGAACCTGTTCGTCCCCGTCGCGCTGGCCTATCTGGCCGTCGGCACGTACGGCACGCTCGCGCTGTGGACGCCGTTGCCGCCCATCGTCGACGGCTTCGCCCCGCGCGTCACGCACCTCCTGGCCGCTGGGACGGCCACACTGATGGTACTCGCCGTCGGCTTCAGACTGCTACCGCGCTTCCTCGTCGCGTCGCCGCCGCGGCCGCTCGTCGCGCTCGTCCTCCCGGCGGGCGCCGTGGCGCCAGCGATTCTCGCGGCGACCCTGTACGACGGAATCTGGTTCCAGGTGGGCGCGGCACTCCAGGGGATCGCCGTCGGCGGGTTCGCCCTCGCGTACGTGTGGCTGTTCGTCCGGACCGACAGGGACCGCGTTGGGTTCTACGGCGTGCTGGCGGGCGCCGTCGCCGGCCTCGTCGGCGTCGCGCTCGGGGTCATGTTCGCGTTCAGCGGCGTCAGCGCGCCCCTGATCGAGGCCCACTACCGCCTGAACGTCGCGGGCTTTCTCGGCCTGACTATCGTCGGCGTCTCCTACCAGTTCTACCCGCCCGCGGTCGGGAGTATCCGGGGTGTCGGCGACCGGACGGCGTTCGCCTCCATCGGGGCTATCGCAGCGGGGCTCGGGCTGGAAGTCGCCGGGCTGGTCGCGGCCGTTCCGCTCGTGACGACCGCGGGACGGGGTGCGGTTCTCGTGGGCGTACTCCTGTACGCCTGGGTCGTCCTGGCGCTGTTCTGGGAGCGTCACTGGCGCGGTTCGGTTCGTTCGTGAACTGCACCGGCGCCGGTCCGCGGCCCTCACTTGTCTCTCACGACCTCCCGTTCCCGGGCCAGTGAAAGCGCGATCAGGGAGTCAGCCAGTTCGCGCCCTCGTTCCGGGTCGAGGTCCTGCTGTCGAAAGTTGTCCGCGTAGTTGGCCCTGACGACGGCTTCGCGGCCCTCGTCGACGAGGTCGGTCCCCGCGTCAGATTTCACTTCGGCGACGCGTTCGGCAGTCCGAACGCGCTTGGCGATCAGGTCGACAAGGTCGTCGTCGATCCGGTCTATCTCGTCCCGCAACTCCGCGAGATCGGCGGTCTCGTCTGCCATCGGTGAATCAATCGGATCGATACGTGACCCGGGTCGGCAAAAGCGTGGCGCCGGCGGTCATCGTGGCGGTCCCCGGAGAGCGGCGGTGCCCAGCTGCCAACTCCTCCCACCCAACCGATTCCCCTTTAATGCCAGCGTGGATCCAACCACATATGAAGCAATTCGCCACGAAGACGGGGGACCGCCGATGAGTTCCCCGGAGCGGTTCGGAGAAGTCGACGACCAGTACGACCCCGGGGCCGTCGAGGAGCGGGTGTTCGACTACTGGGACGAGGTCGACGCCTACGAGCAGACGGTCGAGCACCGGGCCGACGGCGAGGACTTCTTCTTCGTCGACGGGCCGCCGTACACGTCGGGGTCGGCCCACATGGGCCACGCCTGGAACAAGAGCCTCAAGGACGTCTACATCCGCTACAAGCGGATGCAGGGCTTCGACGTCACGGACCGCCCGGGCTACGACATGCACGGGCTCCCCATCGAGACGAAGGTGGAGGAGGAGATGGAGTTCGAGAACAAGAAGGACATCGAGGAGTTCGGCGTCGAGAACTTCATCGACGCCTGCCGGGAGTTCGCCGAGGGGAGCCTGGACAGCCTCCAGTCCGACTTCATCGACTTCGGCGTCTGGATGGACTGGGACGACCCGTACAAGACGATCAACCCGGAGTACATGGAGGCCGCCTGGTGGGGCTTCGCACAGGCTAACGAGCGCGACCTCGTCGAGCAGGGGATGCGCTCCATCACGCAGTGTCCCCGCTGTGAGACCGCCATCGCCAACAACGAAGTCGAGTACGAGGACGTCGAGGACCCGTCGATCTACGTGAAGTTCCCCCTAGAGGACCGCGAGGGGTTCCTCGTCATCTGGACGACGACGCCGTGGACCATCCCCGCGAACACGTTCGTCGCCGTCGACGCCGACCTCGACTACGTCGGCGTCGACGTCGAGATGGACGGACGGACCGAACGGCTCTACGTCGCCGAAGAGTGCGCCGAGGACGTCGTCCACGAGGCCGGCTACGACGACTACGAGGTCGTCGAGGAACTCACTGGCGAGGAGATGGTCGGCTGGGAGTACGAGCACCCGCTACGCGACGAAGTGCCCGACGCACCGGGCGGCGGCTCGAACGACTTCGAGGGCGCGCTGCAGGTGTACGACGCCGACTACGTCGAGGCCGACCGGACCGGGCTGGTCCACTCCGCACCCGGCCACGGTGAGGAGGACTTCGAGCGCGGTCGCGAACTCGGGCTGGACATCGTCTGTCCCGTCGGCGGCGACGGCGTCTACACCGACGAGGCGGGCATCTACGCTGGCGAGTACGTCAAGGACGTTAACGACGGCATCATCACGGACCTGCGGTCCAGGGGGCTGATGCTCGCTGCGGGCACGACCTCCCACAGCTACGGCCACTGCTGGCGCTGTGACACCGGCATCATCCAGATCGTCACCGACCAGTGGTTCATCACGATCACCGACGTCAAGGCGGACCTGCTGGACAACATCGGGGACTCGAAGTGGTACCCCGAGTGGGCCCGCGAGAACCGCTTCCGTGACTTCGTCGAGGACGCGCCGGACTGGAACGTCTCCCGGCAGCGCTACTGGGGCATCCCCATCCCCATCTGGCTCCCTGACAACTGGAGCGGCGACATGGACGACGCCGTCGTCGTCGCCGACCGCGACGAACTCGCAGAGCGCGTCGACCAGGACGTCGACCCCGACGACGTCGACCTCCACAAGGACACCGTCGACGACCTGACCATCACCGAGGACGGCGTCACCTACGAGCGCGTCCCGGACGTCTTCGACGTCTGGCTCGACTCCTCGGTGGCGACGTGGGGCACGCTCGACTACCCCGAGGAGACCGAGGCCTTCGAGGAGCTGTGGCCCGCCGACCTCATCCTGGAAGCCCACGACCAGACCCGCGGCTGGTTCTGGTCCCAGCTCGGGATGGGCACCGCCGCCGTCGGCGAGAGCCCGTACAAGCGCGTCCTGATGCACGGCCACGCGCTGATGCCCGACGGCCGCGCGATGAGCAAGTCCAGGGACATCCGCGTCGACCCCGGCGAGGTCATCGACGACTACGGCGCCGACCCGATGCGGGCGTTCCTGCTCTCGCTGACGGCTCGCGGGGAGGACATGCAGTTCTCCTACGACGAGACCGCGGAGATGCAACGGCGGCTCAACATCCTCTGGAACGTCTTCCGCTTCCCGCTGCCGTACATGCGGATGGACGGCTTCGACCCGGACGAGGTGAGCGTCGACGACGTCGACCTCGCCATCGAGGACCGCTGGGTGCTCTCCCGGCTCCAGACCGTCGAGGCCGAGGCCACCGAGGCGATGGAGGAGTACCGCCAGGACCTCGCCATCGACGAAGTGCTGGAGTTCGTCGTCGAGGACGTCTCCCGCTACTACGTCCAGCTCGTCCGCGAGCGCATGTGGGAGGAGGAGGACAGCGAGTCCAAGCGGGCCGCCTACGCGACGCTCTACCGGGTCCTCCGCGAGGTCGTCGCGCTGCTGGCGCCCTTTACCCCATTCGTCGCCGAGGAAATCTACGGCCACCTCACCGGTGCTGACGGGCACCCCACCGTCCACATGTGCGACTGGCCCGAGGCCGACGAGCGCCTGCGCGACGACGACCTGGAAACGCGCGTCGAGGCGGTCCGCGCCGTCGAGGAGGCCGGCTCCAACGCCCGCCAGCAGGCCGAACGCAAGCTCCGCTGGCCGGTCACGCGCGTCGTCGTCGATACCGACTCGCTGCCCGTCGCAGACGCTATCGCGGCCCACGAGGACCTGGTCGCCGACCGCCTCAACGCCCGCTCCGTCGAGGTGCTCGGTCCCGACGAGTCCTGGGGCGAACTCAGCTACTCCGCCGAGGCGGACATGTCCGTCCTCGGGCCCGCGTTCGGCGACGACGCCGGACGCGTCATGCAGGCGCTCAACGACGCCCGCGTCGACGGCCCCGACCTCGACGCGCTGGAGAGCGCCGTCGAGGAGAGCCTCGGTGAGGACGTCGAGATAACCGACGAGATGGTCGAGTTCCGCCGGCAGACCCCCGACGGCGTCTCCGGCACCGAGTTCGAGGCCCTGGACGGCTCGGGCGTCGTCTACGTCGACACCACCCTCACCGAGGACATCGAGAGCGAGGGATACGCCCGCGAGGTCGTCCGCCGCGTCCAGGAGATGCGCAAGGACATGGAACTGGACATCGAGGAGCGCATCCGACTCGACCTGTCGGTCGCCGACGAGCGGGTCGACCGCCTGGTCCGAGAGCACGAGGACCTGATCAAAGAGGAGGTCCGCGCCGACGAACTCGGAGACGTCACCGACGGCCACGAGAAAACGTGGGACGTCGAAGGCGTCGAGATGACCATCGCGATAGAGGCCATCGCAACACCAGAAGCGTCCGACTAGTACGGCGCCGAACGCAGTGAAGCGCCGCTTTTTTGGCCCCGATTTTTCGAGGAGCGGTCCCCGCAGCGAACGGAGTGAGCGAGGAGACCCGACGAAGAAAAAGGTGGATGCGGGATCGCGATCGCGCCCGTGGCGTCGGCGGAAGCGTCCGACTAGCAAGGCCCGGAGTTTTTCTTTCACGCCGAACCGGTGGAAACGGCTAATTCGCCGACGAGACCCGTTCCGAAAGTCGTTTTACCACCTGTACTGACTGAGCAGTCAGTGACCGATACGAAGCGACAACTACGGGCGTTGTTTTTCACTCGCTTCGCCAACGCCTACGGGCTGGTGACGCTGTTGACGCTGCTGTCGACGTACATCGAACTCCTCGGTGCGACGGGGCTGGTCGCCGGGATGTTCGTGACCGGACTGACGCTGGCACAGGCCGTCGCGGTCTTGCCAGTCGCCTACCTCGGTGACCGCTTCGACAAGCGGTTCATCCTGCTCGTCGGACTTGGGCTGGCCACCACTGCCTACGCGGCGTTCCCGTTCATCGAAACGTCCCTGGGATTCATTCTGGTCAGAGGGCTCCAGGGCATCGCCGCGACGACAGCCGGATTGCTCGCTCTCGCGCTGGTCGGTGAACTCGCGCGAGACGACGGTCGGGGCAATACCATCGGTGTCTCCAACGCCTGGCGCTTTGCCGCCTCGATCGGCGGGGCGATGTCCGCGGGCGTACTGTACGACGCCTTCGGATTCGGCGCGGTGTTCGGCGTCCTGATGGTCATCACTGCTGGCGCGTTCGTCGCTGTGTGGCGATGGGTCGAACCTGACGAGACAACCGTCGAGGGCTTCGCCTTCTCCGACATGGCGCTCAATCGCCGTATCCTCACGATCACGAGTTTCCGCGCCCAGTACGCCGTCGCCGTGACGCTCGTCCGGACCTGGGTCCCCATCTTCGCCGGCGTGTCGGTCGCACGTGGCGGCCTCGGGTTCACCGCCGAGGGGAACGCCGCGGCGGCCGGCGCGACGGCCGTGGCGGTGATCGTCTCCGCAGAGAAATTCACCAACATGCTCAGCCAGCCCTACATGGGCGGGCTCTCGGACCGGTTCGGCCGCGCACGGTTCGTCTTCCTCGGGGGGCTGTTCTACGGGGCCGTCGCTATCGTCGTTCCGTTCACGCCCGCGATCGGCACTGCGCTCGGGCTGCCGGCCGTCTTCCCCTTCTTCGGCGACCTCTCGACGGCATTCATTCCGCTGCTGGTCGTCACGGGACTCCTCGGCGTCGCCGACTCCATCCGTGAACCCGCCAGTATGGCGCTGTTCGCTGACGAAGGGACAGGTTCGGGTGTCGCAGCCAGCTTCGGCGTCCGCGACCTCGTCTGGCGGCCCGGTTCGATCCTCGCACCGCTGGCCGGCGGATGGCTCATGACTAACGCCGGCATGGAGTGGGTGTTCTACCTCGGCGCAGCCGCGGCGTTCACCGGCGTGTTCGCCTTCCTCGGCATCCTCTCGTACGACCACGGTCGCGCAGGGCTGACGAAGTGGTAGGGTCCGGCGCTTCGGTCACGCGTCCCCGTCGGCCAGTTCCACCAGCACGACTTCGTTGCCGTAGGGGTCCTCGAAGTGGAGGTGGACGTCGTCGGCCGTCTCGACCGGTCCGCGCGTGATTTCGACGCCCTCGTCGACGAGCCGATCGTGAGCGACGCGGCAGTCGTCGGTGTACAGGACGAACGACGGGTGGCCGCCGGTCTGGTCGCCGACGCGGTCGCTGCCCTCGGCTGCCATGAGCCAGAGCCCAGCGGGAGACTGCTCGGGCAGCCCGACGTGGACGATTCGCGTCCCGTCGTCGAGTTCGTCGTCGAATATCACCTCGAAGCCGAGGACATCGACGTAGAACGCCAGGGCCGTCTCGTAGTCCTCGACCAGCACCGTCGCCCGCGCGAAGTCGGTTATCATCGCCTCGCTACCGACTCCGGCGGAACTCGCATTAAGCGTAGCGAGGGCGGACCAGTCGGTCGGTTCCGGTCACGCCGATTCGGCGGAGTGCTCGCTCGCTCCGCCCCGGACGCGCTCGCGACCGCCGCGGTAGGCGTACCAGTACGCGACGGCGTACGATCCACCGAGGACGACGACGACGTACGCACCGCCGAGGCCGATGGTCCCGTCGACGCCACTCCGAATCACCAGCCCGGCGATGAGATAAAGCCCGGTCACGAGCAACACGACCGGGACGAAAACGACAGTCGCCGCGAGAACGAAACTCCCGAGGTCGCCGATGTCGTGGTCCCGTTCCCGATACACCGCGCCGGCGGCCGCCGACAGCAGGACCAGGGCCACCCACTCGCTGGAACCCGGCGGATCGACGAACCGCGTCACCACGCCAAGCACCGGGACCAGGACGAACAGGAAGCCGATAGCGGCGAGGGCGTCGTCCACCGACGCCCAGAATCGGTCCCGGTCGATCATACAACTACTGCATCGCCGGTCGAAATAAACCCAACGGGGTGCCGGCCGCCGCTGCGGACTGCACCCACGTCGCCGCCTTCCTCGGTGTCTTCTCCGACGACCGCGGCCGCGCTGGGCTGACGAAGTGGTGACCGGCGGCAATCACTTGACAGCGAGCCACTACCGCTACAGTCCCAGGGCGTCGCGAACCCGGTCCGCGAGCCGTTCGTCGTTCCGCCAGCGCATCTCGTAGGTGCGGTCCCGGCCGACGCTCACGTAGCCCACGTCGGTCTCCGGGTCCTCGCGGTGGGCGGCGACGGCGTGGACGAGGTTCACGCGCGCCTCCAGTTCGAACTGGCCGATCCCGCGAGAGCCCGTCTCGGGGTCCTCGGCCACCCAGCGCGGTTCGTCGACGTCACCGTTCGGAAACAGGTTGCCGGGGTCCTCGAGCACCTCCGCCCGGTCGACGATCTCCTGTTCGTCCATCGGTACCAGTTAGCAAAGGACGGGCAATATGGCTGTCGCCCGGTTACAGCGTTCCCCGGAGTCACACGCAGGAGAGGGTTACAGTTCGTCGGCCACCGCGGGCGCGGCGCTGACGGCGCTCACCGCGCGCTCGATGGTGTCGGTGCCGTAGACGCGCTCGACGCCGGCGGTCTGGAGTTTCGTCAGCGCGTTGCTCGCCAGCATCGGGTGGACGCAGGAGACGAACACCCGGCCCGCACCGCGGTCGTTCAGCACCGCGACGGCCTCGCTCATCGTCGACCCCGTCGCGATGATGTCGTCGGTGAGCACGACGTCCCGCTCGCCCACGTCGGCGTCGCTCGGCGTAATCTCGACCTCGCCGGTGTCGTAGTCCCGCTCTTTCTCGAAGTAGTCAGTCTCGCCGTCGCCGTAGGCGTCGCGAACCGCCTGGGCGATGTCGACGGCGCCCTCGTCGGGCGAGAGGAAGAGCGGGTCGGCCAGGTCCTCGGGCAAGGGCTCGGCCAGCCGTCCGGCGGCGTCGACCGGCTCCGCGGGGACGTCGAAAAAGTCGCAGACAGCCTCCTCGTGCGGATTGACCGTGAGCACCCGGTCGGTTCCGGTGGAGATGGCCCGCGCCACCGCCCGGGAGGAGACCGGCTGGCCGGACTTGAACGCCTCGTCCTGACGCGCGTAGCCCATGTACGGCAGGACCGTGACCACCTCGTCGGCGCCCGCCTCGCGCGCGGCGTCCTGTAGCTGGAGGAGTTCGAGGTGGGCGTCCGTGGAGACGGTGGAGGCGACGACCACCGCGCGCCCCGATAGCTCGCCGGGCACGCTCGCCATCACCTCGCCGTCGGGAAAGCGCTCGTACTCGGCGCGAACGAGGGGCTCGCCGGTGGCGTCGGCCAGCGCCGCCGCGAACGCCTGCGTCGCTGACCCGGGAATAATCATGTGTCGAGGCTTGCCCGCTGCCCTAAACCGCTTTTCGATTCTGGGAGGTGGTGGGCCGGGAGTTTCAATTTGGGTCGTGGTCGTTGACTCTGGTCTGTGTACTGACTAGTTGGTTCGTCGCGATCTCGATGGAAGAAACGAGACCGCTAACACCCGGAAAGCCCGCGCGGCGCTCGCCCTTTCATTCCGCCAGGCCCGCTACCGCAGCCCTGCCCTTGCCCTGGTCGCGAGGGCCTCGCGGCTCGCGTGTCGCTTCGCTCCCGCTCGCCCATCCGCCGGTCCTCGCTGCGCTCGGACCGCCCACCGCTCGCCCACTCGCTCCCGGCCGGGCGGTTGCGGGGCGGTCAGGACGCGTGATTCGCGCCGGACGGCGCGAATCCGGGGAGGGGTGGCGGTTCCAATCGCGAGCGCAGGGAGGCGCCGACCGGAGGGAGGGGCCTCCGAACGAGCGAACGGGGAGCGAAGCGACCCGTGAGCGCGTTTCATCGCGCGAGCGAGGCTGGACCTGGCGGAATGAAAGGGCGAGACGCGGTCGCGTGGGCTGAGACGGGCCCTATCCGAGCGACGGAGGAGCGAGGATATCCCGCGCAGCCCGCGACGAGCGCGCCGAGGGCTTTCGAGTTGTTTGACTTCGTGCGAAGAGCGACAATCCCGTAACCCACCAATCGATACGTAGCTCACCTGCATCGACCATCACGCGTCGCATCGGAAGAGTTGGTTCAGATCACGGAATCGCGACACCGACAACGTCGGTGAGGCCCAGCGACCTGGTACGCCACCCTGGCGAGCCGTCCTTGGCGGTCTCGGGGTCGAGCAGGACGCGGCCGTCGTCAGTGACGGCGAAGGTGCCCCGGTCGTAGGCCACGCCGACCACGGTTCCGGCGGGGGCGTCGGCGTCGCGCCACGTGCCGTCGACGCGTTCGAAGAGCGTCCCGTCTACCACGGCGTGGGCGTGCTCGCCGTCGCTGGCGACCACCGTGGCTCGCCCCTCCAGTACACGGTCCCAGCCACCATCGCCGTCGCCGGCGGAGAGCCCAGAATCGGTCGCGACGAGCGGCCCGGCAGCAGCGACGTCTCGAACGTCCTCCAGGCCGTCGTGTGAGAGGTCCAGGCCGTCCGCGCGTTCGGCCTGGTAGACCCCCTCTGCCGCGGCGACCAGATCGCCGTCTATCGCACGGACGTCGTCGACCTGGCCGACCGTCTCCCACGCGCCGTCGGTCAGTCGGGCGACGCGGCCGTCGGGACCGGCCGCCAGCAACACCTCGCCGACGCCGACCGCGACCGCCGGGCCGAACCCCGTCGACTCGAACCCGTCTTCGCTGCCCACGAGCACGTCCTCGTCCGTGGCGACGAGTAACCGGTCGTCGGCGCCCGCGACGTCGCGAGCGACGCACTGGCGGTCGAGGCCGAACCGACCGATCTGGTCGTCCGAGGCGTCGAAGTGGGCGACGCCGACGCCGCTGGCAACGTAGGCCCGCGTCGCCTCTCGGCGGGCCTCGTACACTCGCTTTTCCGACAGGGAGATGTCGTCGTCGTCCGGCATACGCGGGGGTTGGCCCGCCCCGCTCGAAAGGGTACCGCCTGACGTGTTCGCTCGCGGGCGATAGCGTCAGGACGACCGCAGGCGCTCCAGTTCGCGGTCGACGTCGTCCGACCCCGAGCCGTCGAGTTCGGACTCCAGTCGCTGTTCGAGCTGTGACTCGCTGAGCTGGCCGTCGACGTACTGTTCCGTCAGCCGGTCGACCCGATCGGCGTCGTCGCTCCCGGTGACGGTCGAACGGGACGACTCGCTGTTCGTTCCTCGCCACCAGAGGAGCCCTTTCACGAGGGCGTAGGTGAGGCCCGCGACGGCGAGCATCGCGACGATGGCGACGAGGATGCTCGCGGCGATGCCGACGACGGTGCCGACGATGGAGACGGCGGCGCTGACCAGCACGAACACACCGACAGCGAGCGCGGCGTACTTGAGGAGTTTCCAGGGGACCATATCGGCGCTACCGAGGCCGGCATAAAATAGGTTTGGCGCCGCGGTGAGCAGCGGGCGAAAGCGAGACGTCGAAACCGCCGAGTGAGGGGGCGTCCGTCGGTCAAACGGCGGTTTCACCCACCGGGCGTTTGATGCATGGTACCGTGCCTTTACCAGGTAGACCAGACCGATGATCCAGATCAGGCCAGACCGACGGCAGATCGCCCTCCTCCTGACGGCCGCCCTCGTCGTCCTCGCCGGCTGTGCGGGGATGGGCGGCGGCGGAGACGCGGCCAGCGCACCGCAGGCGGGCGGGGACGGTGGCAGCGCGGAACTGGACGCGAGCTTCGACGGTAGTGGCGGGAACGGCGTCGGGAGCTACTACACCGACGACGGCGACCGCGTCGTCGTCAGGGAGTCCGACATGGCGTTGCGCGTCGACAACTTTAGCCGCGCCTTCCACCGACTCCGGGCCATCGCCGCGGACAACGACGGCTACGTCGGCGACCGCTCGCAGGACAGCCAGGGCGAGTGGGACCGCGGAACCGTCACCGTTCGCGTCCCGCCCGAACGCTTCGCCAGCGCGCGGGACGCCATCGCCGCGCTGGGCCACGTCGAGCGTGAGGACGTCCGCGTGAAGGACTTCACGAGCGAGTACGACGACCGCGCGGAGCGGATCCGACAGCTCGAAGCGGAAGAACGTGAACTCGAACGGCTCCTGAACGAGACCGACGACGTCGACGAGGCCGAACGGGTCCGCGAGGACCTCCGCCAGGTCCGCGGCGACATCCGGAACCTGCGCAGCCAGCAACAGTCCCTCCAGCAACGCGAGTCGATGTCGACCATCCGCGTCGACATGCACGAACCCGAGAGCGAGAAGCCACCGAGGAACTACGAGTCCGCCTTCGGCTTCACCGACGCGTTCCTCGAGGCGTTCTACGGCGGCCTGACGGCCCTGAAGTACGTCATCGTCTTCTTCGGCTACGTCATCCCCATCGGGCTCGCGCTGATCCCGCTTGGCGCCTTCGGCGTGGGCATCGTGGCCGGCTGGCGGCGGTCGATAGGATTCGTCCGGCGGCTGTTCGCGAGCAGTGGCGGCGGACGGCCCGGCGTGAGCGGTGGGCACGGGGCCGTCGGAGAACGAGCGGGGGCTGACGAAGGGCGTGGTGTTGACGAGAGTAGCGGCGGTGAGGGTGGCGATGGCGGCCAGGACTAACGGTCTATAGCGCTTCCTTGTACGCTTCCAGAGTCTCCTCGACGTCTTCCCGGGTGTGGGCGTAGGTGACGAACTGGGCCTCGAACTGGTTCTGTGCGAGGAAGATGCCCTGGTCCTTCATCTTCGGCCAGAAGACGCGACGCCAGCGGTCTGTCTCGCCCGCCTTGACGTCCGCGGCGTTCTTCGGGCAGTGGTCGAACCGCGGGCAGTCGGTCCGCTGGCGACAGCCGGCTTCGCAGTGGCCGTCGAACGTCTCCGGCGCCGTCCTGGAGAAGAGGACCTTGAAGATCCCGTCGGTGCCTGCGACAGTGTACTCGGGTGCCTGGTCGGCGACGATGTCGGTGAGCCCCTCGCGGATCCGGTCGCCGAGGTCGTTGATGTGGTCGTGCACGTCGTTCTCGGCGGCGTAGCGGAGGGATTCGAGACCGGCGGCCATGGTCACCGGGTGGCCGGAGAAGGTCCCGGCCTGGAAGACGTCGCCGGCGGGCGTGAACTGTTCGACGAGTTCGGCCCGTCCACCGATCGCACCGACCGGGAAGCCGCCGCCGATGAGTTTGCCGAACGTGGTCAGGTCGGGTTCGATGCCGAACTTCCCCTGGGCGCACTGGAGACCGCCGACGCGGAAGCCCGTGATGACTTCGTCGAAGACGAGCAGGGAACCGTAGTCGTCGCACAGGTCGCGGAGCGTCTCGTGATACCCCTCGACGGGGTGGACGATACCGTAGTTCGCGAGGATCGGCTCCGTCAGGACGGCCGCGATATCGTCGCCGTGTTCCTCGAACAGTGTCTGAGCCGCCTCCTTGTCGTTGAACGGCAGCGTGAGCGTTTGCTCGGCGAACGCCTGCGGGATGCCCGGGCTCGACGGGTGGACGGCGTCGCCGTCCCCCTCGACGAGCGTCGACTCCTGGGCGCCGTGGTAGCCGCCCTGCATGACGACGATCTTGTCGCGACCGGTCGCGGCACGGGCGAGCCGGCAGGCGGAGACGGTCGCCTCGGTCCCGGAGTTGACGAAGCGGATCATCTCGACGCTCGGGACGTGTCGCGTGACGAACTCGGCGTGTTCGACCTCGACCTCAGTCGGCGTTCCGTACATCGGCCCCTCGCTCGCGTGGGACTGGATGGCGGCCTCGACCGGCTGCGGGAGGTCGTGACCGTACAGTAGTGGTCCGAGCCCCATCACCCAGTCGACGTACCGGTTCCCGTCGGCGTCGATTACGTGGCCGCCGTCCCCGCGTTCGACGAAGAAGGGGTACGGCTCGATGGCGGCCCGGACCGCCGAGTTGACGCCGCCCGGCATGACCGACAGGGCGCGGTCGTACAGGTCGCGCGACTGCTCGTGGTTCATAGCCGGGGCTTCGACCCACCGCAGAAAGAAGCTGTTGGAACCGCGCCGTCCGGTTCCGCGAAGACGGACTGGCGGCAGGAGCCGAACATCGCGTCGTCCCGCTATTTTCGCGCCAGACCCAACTGTTTTCCCCGCAGCGGTGGTAGTCGTTCACATCCAACGCTATCGGCGCTCGAATCCAATGAACACCCAGTTTCCCCGCGAACGACGGGCCAGGTCCGCGACTGTCGGCCCGTGCGATTCCGGTTCGTCCGGAGTGATCCGCCGTGCTCGTTGACGCGTTCGACCGCGAGGTGTCGGGCGTCCGCGTCTCGCTGACCGACCGGTGTAACTTCGACTGCGTCTACTGCCACAACGAGGGGCTGGGCGACACCCGCGGCCCGATGGCCCCCCGCGACCACGAGATGACGGCCGACGACGTAGTCCGGTTCCTGGACGTCGCCCGCGAGTTCGACGTCGACGCCGTGAAGTTCACCGGCGGCGAGCCGATGCTCCGCGAGGACCTGGCGGAGATCGTCCGCCGGGTCCCCGACGGGATGGAGGTCTCGATGACGACCAACGGCACGTTCCTGCCCGGCCGAGCCCCCGAACTGGTCGACGCCGGGCTGGAGCGGGTCAACGTCTCGCTCGACGCGCTGGACCCCGAGCAGTTCGCCGCGGTGACCCAGTCGGGCGCCTTCGACCGCGTGCTGGAAGGGGTCGAGGCCGCCCTCGACGCGGGCCTCGACCCCGTCAAACTCAACATGGTGTTGCTGCGCGAGACCGCCGCGCAGGTCCCGGAGATGGTCGACTTCGTCGCCGACCGGCCGGGCCTGCGCCTCCAGTTGCTCCAGTACATGCCCGAACTGACCGGCAACCCCGAGTGGGCCGTCGACGTCGACGACGTCCACGAGTGGCTCGCCGAGCGGGCCGACCGCGTCGAGACCCGCGAGATGCACGGTCGCCGGCGCTACTGGATCGGTGGCGGAAGCGGCGACGGCCCGGCCGACGATGGCGGCGAACTGGACGACGAGACGGCCGGGATGGTCGAGGTCGTCGACCCCGTCGGCAACGAGGACTTCTGCGCCAACTGCCACCGCGTCCGGGTCACCCACGACGGGAAGCTGAAGGGCTGTCTCAACCGCACGGACGACCTGCGATCGATGGGCGAGATGACGACCGAGGAGATTCGAGAGACGTTCCGCGAGACCGTGGCGAACCGCGTCCCCTACTACGGCGAGTACATGGTCGAGGAGGACGGCGAGTGGGTCGTCGACGAGAAGTACCTCGACGCCGTCCCGGAGCCGTCGGACTGACCGCGGCGTCACTGCCGGCCGTTCGGGGTCTAGTCACAGCGCGCGGCGGGGCGACACGGAACGCACGCCTTAAACAGTCCTGGCAGCTATGACTGTCCAATGAGTCGGTCGGGCGCGTTCTGTCCGCGGTGCGGAGACGAGATTCCGGACGAGGCGCTGGAATCGAGACCGGGCGAGCCACAGCACTCGACCAGCCCGCTCTGTGACGCCTGCTACTTCGACGAGTTCGACCTCGTGGACGCGCCGGAGTCCATCGAGGTCAGGGTGTGCGCGCAGTGCGGCGCGGTCCACCGGGGGAACCGGTGGGTCGACATCGGCGCGGAGGACTACACCGACGTCGCCATCGAGGAGGTCAGCGAGGCGCTGGGCATCCACGTCGACGCCGAGAGCGTGGCCTGGCAGGTCGCGCCGGAGCAGCTGGACCAGAACAACATCCGGATGCACGCGGAGTTCTCGGGCGTCATCCGCGACACGCCCGTCACCGAGCAGGTGGAGGTCCCGGTCAAGATCGCCCGCCAGACCTGCACCCGCTGTGGGAAGATCGCCGGTGGCTCCTTCGCCTCCATCGTTCAGGTCCGCGCGGTCGACCGGACGCCCGACAGCGAGGAGGTCGACCGGGCCAAGGAGATCGCCCACGAGGTCGTCGAGGAGATGGAAGCGACCGGGGACCGGGACGCTTTCGTCACGGAGATCAACGAGGGCTCGGAGGGGCCGAACATCAAGGTCTCGACCAACAAGATCGGGATGAAGGTCTCCCGCCGGATCGTCGACGAACTCGGCGGGAGCTTCTCGGACTCGGAGCGGCTGATCACCGAGGACGAGGACGGCAACGAGGTGTACCGGGTGAGCTACGCCGTCCGCCTGCCGAAGTACCGCCCCGGCGAGATCATCGACCCCGACGACGGCGACGGACCGGTGCTCGTGAGTTCGAACCAGGGCAACCTGAAAGGGAGACGGCTGACCACGGGCGAACACTACGAGGCCAGCTTCGAGGTCGGCGACGAGCCCGAGGCCCGCCGGCTGGGGACCCGCGAAGACGCCGAGTCGACCGTCCTGGTCGCCGTCGAGGACGAGCGCGCGGTCCAGGTGCTCGACCCCGAGACCTACGAGGCCACGACCATCGCGCGACCGGACTACATGGACCCCGACGCCGACGAGGTGCCGGTGCTCAAGAGCCGGGCCGGGTTGCACGTGCTGCCCGAGACGTCCGACGAGTCCTGAGACGCCCGTCCCCCGCACTTTTTATCGGTGGGGATACACCTCCACCGCATGCCCGCCCTCCAGTTCGACCACCGACTGCTGTCGCCCCTCGGCGTCGCCGAGAAGTGTCTGGCGCTCGTCCCCATCCTGCTCGCACTTTCGACCGGCGTCGTCGCCCTCTTGCAGGTCGTCAACGGCCTGCCCGCCGAGTCGATCCTCGAGACGTTGATAGTGGGCTGGTTACTGGCGACGCCGGTCGCCGCCCTCGTTCTGTGGCCGCTACCCGACGCCGTCCCCGTCCCGGACCTCGGCGACGCCGTAGCTCGGGCGGACCAGGCCGAGGCCGACAGCGACGACCCGGTCCAGCGACTCCGCGACCGCTACGCCGCCGGCGATATCGGTCAGGAAGAGTTCGAACGCCGGCTGGACGACCTGCTCGCGACGGAGGAGACGTCCGTCGGCGACCCGGCGACCGGCGACCGGTCGAGTCGCCACGTCAGCGGCGAGTCCGAGCCAGTGACGGAACGGGAGTGACGACGCGAAACTGTTTCACCCGGCGGCGTCCTGCGGACACCTAGATGGCAGATTCCGCCGACCAGGACCTCGCGGCGGTCGTCCCCAAGTCCCGCTCCCAGCGCGTCATCGACGCACTGGAATCCGAGGGCGTCTACGACGACGACCGCCACGTCCGCGAGTGGACCGACGACGCCGTCGCGATTCCCGTCACCGAGCCCCCAGAAAGCGTCGACTACCTGGAGATAGTCCGCCAGGTGGGCGAGCCGCGCCTGCGAACCCTCGAAGACTACCTCCGCGAGATGGGGTGGACCGACGACGAACTCGACCTGGCGCCGGGTTCCTGGGCCGTAGTCGGCAGCGTCGTCCTGGTCGAACTCGGCGACGCCCCACGACCCAACGAGGTCGGTGAGGCGCTGCTTTCGCTCCACGGCGAGGCCGACACCGTGCTGTCGCGGGGCCCGATCACCGGCGAGCACCGGGAACCCGCAGTCGAGGTTGTCGCCGGCACCGGCGACACGGAGACGATTCACCACGAGCACGGCACCGCCTACGCGCTGGACCTGGCCGAAGTCATGTTCTCGCCGGGGAACCAGGCGGAGCGTACGCGGATGGGGGACGTGGTGCGCGAGGGGACAGAGCGCACCGAACGGGCGAGCGGGAGCGAACGGAGTGAGCGACACGCGAGCAGCGAGGACGAGCGCGTCCTGGACATGTTCGCCGGCGTCGGCTACTTCACGCTCCCGATGGCGCGGGCCGGCGCCGAGGTCACCGCCGTCGAGCGCAACCCCGACTCCTTTCGCTACCTGGTCGAGAACGCGATGCTCAACGACGTGGGCGACCGCGTCCACCCCTATCGAGCGGATTGCCGCGACGTCGTCGAAGAGTTCGCGAACGAGGCCCCGGCCGACCGCGTCGTCATGGGCTACTACGACGCGACGGAGCCAGACGGAGACAGCGGCTACGAGTACCTCGACGCGGCGCTAACCGCGCTCGCGCCCGGCGGAACGATTCACGTCCACGAGGCGACGCCGAACGACCTGGTGTTCGACCGCCCCATCGAGCGACTGCGGGACGCCGCCGCAACGGTCGACCGCGAGGTCGAGGTATTGGAGACGCGCGAGGTCAAGAGCTACAGCGAAGGGGTCGCCCACGTCGTCGTGGACGCCCACGTGGACTGACGGCAAAGTACGTGGCCGGTGGGCGAAGTCGGAGAGAGTCGGCGGGGTCGCCCTACGAGATGGTCACGTCCACCGTGTCCGTGCTCGTGGTGCCCTCGTTGTCGGTGGCGGTGAGGGTGACGGTGTAGGTGCCCGCCGAGTCGTAGCGCTCGTCGGTGTACCAGCCCCTGCCCGTCGACCCGTTGCCCAGTTTCCACTGGAGATCGGTGATCCAGGTGCTGTTGCCCGTCTCGTCGCTGATCCAGAACTGCATCAGGTCGCCGACCGACCCGGACGTCGCTCCCGGATCGATGGAGGCGACGAGGTCACCTGACGGCGGCACCTCCGTCTGGGGCGGCGTCTCCGTCCCGGGCGTTTCCGTGTCGGGCGCCTCCGTCTCCGGCGTGTCGGTCTCTGGTGTGTCCGTCTCTGGTGTGTCCGTCTCTGGTGTGTCCGTCTCTGGTGTGTCCGTCTCTGGCGTCTCGGTGTCTGGTGTGTCCGTCTCCGGCGTTTCGGTATCGGGCGTCTCCGTCCCGCCGCCGTCGCCGAGCTTGTCGTAGACGACGCCGAAGTAGTCGCTCTCGGTGTACGTATCCGCCGAACAGTCGTCGCCCCAGTAGGGGTCAGCCATGTTCATCGGGTCGTCGGAGCCGTCGCCGTTCCAGGCCCAGCCGATCACCGGCCAGCCGAGTTGCTTCGCGTAGTCGATTATCGCCGACCAGTCGGCGCCGGTACTGTCGGCGTAGTTGCCGAACTCGCCGATCATGCAGGGGTAGCCCGTCTCGTCCATGACGTCGAGGTCCGCGGGAACCAGATTCTGGCCCGTCGTCGCGTTCCAGGCCGAGGGATAGACGTGGGCGGAGAGGATCAGGTTCTCGTCGTCGATCCCTTCGACGGCGTCGGCCAGCCGGTAGGTCCCCTGGCCCCAGCCCGGGGCGTCACAGACGATCGGCCCCGAGTAGCTCGTCCCGTCCCGGACCGTGCTGATCGCGTCGTCGTACGCCGACGCGTACTCGTCTGCGGTGACGTCGTGGTTCCCCCACTCGTTCATCATGTTGACCGTGATATCGGTGTCGGCCGAGAGGGTCTCGTAATGTTCGACCCAGAACTCAGCCGCGTTCTGGAGCGCCGAGGCCTCGGGCGACCCGTTGTCAGGGTAGTGGTGATACGTCGCGATCACGTTCAGGCCGTTCTGGCCGGCCTCGTCGATCCACCGCTTTGCGTCCTCGACCGTCGTGGCCACCTCGCCGAAGGAGAACGGCTCGATCTCGATCCGGACAGTCTCGATGTCCGGGTAGTCGGTCAGCAGGTCCCAGCCCAGATCCTGGTCCCCGTCGCAGAAGTACGACGGCTGGAGGTTGACGCCGTCGCCGAACGAGGCCCCGTCGGCCGTCGCGTTCGAACTGCTCGCCAGTACGCCTGCGCCGATGACGGTCCCCGCTGCAGAGGACCGAAGTAGCTCGCGTCGTGTGTACATGGGTTCGTACCCGGGACGAATCGTTCACAACAGCTGGTGATAAATATCTAGCACCGTTCTGACTTGTTTTATCTACTGCATATGATCGTAGAAATGTCGCGGCTGGTGAACAGACGGTGGCCGTCTCGGCCTGGGGTGGCGATCGGGAGCTTCGGCGGCGTCGACGGTCGCTGACGGAGCGACGGCGGGAACGGTCGTAACACATACCTTGGTCGCCTCCAAATGCCCGACATGGACAAGCAGCAGGTCATCGCCATCATCTTCGTCCTCCTGATGATCGGTTCTTCCATCGTCGCCGGTGCCGTCTCGCTGTTCTGACCGTGGTCGTCGTCGGTGCAACTCCCTACCCGATGCCCCACCGGGCGACCAACCCGGCGTCGACACCGACTGGTGAGCACCGCCCGTGAGCGAAGCCAGCTACCGCTGTGACGACTGCGGCGCCGAGTACCCGGCCGACGGCCCCTGGCGATGTGACTGCGGCCACGCGCTCGACTACGCGGACCGGTCGGTGCCCGACGCCGGCGCGCCGGACCCGCTCTCCCTCGACCGGGGTCGCGGCCTCTGGACGTTCGACGCGTTCCTCCCCGTCGAGCGGCGCGTCACACTCGGCGAGGGGTGGACGCCGCTGGTGGACGCCCCCTCCTGGGACGCCCAGTTCAAACTGGAGTACCTGTTCCCGACGGGGAGTTTCAAAGACAGGGGCGCGGCGACGACCGTCTCCCAGGCGCTGGCGCTGGGCGTCGACCGCGTCGTTGAGGACTCCTCGGGTAACGCCGGCCTCGCTATCGCGACATACGCCGCCAGGGCCGGCATCGACGCGGAGATCTACGTCCCGGCGGACGCCAAAGCGGGTAAGCTCCGGGCCATCGAACGCACCGGGGCCGACGTCGTCCGGGTCGAAGGATCCCGGGCAGACGTCACCGACGCCTGTATCGCGGCGGTCGAATCCAGTCCGCCGGCGAGCGAGGGCGGCGCCTGGTACGCCAGCCACGCCTGGAACCCGGCGTTCTTCGCGGGCACCGCGACGTGGGCGCTGGAACTGGCCGCCCAGCGGGAGTGGACGGTCCCCGACGCCGTCGTCACGCCGCTGGGCCACGGAACGCTCTTCCTGGGCGCGTACCGCGGCTTCCGGGCGCTCGAACGCGCCGGCTGGACCGACGACGTGCCGCGACTGCTGGGCGCGCAGGCGACCGGCTACGCCCCGTTCGAGACGGCAGATGTGACGGGTGGCTCTGAGGAACCGACCAACGACGAGGCGGCCGGCATCCAGATCCGGGAGCCGGCCAGGGCCGACCAGATCCGGCAGGCCATCGAGGGGACCGACGGCGCGGTCGCGGCCGTCGACGCCGCGGTGACCGCGGCCGAACGGGACAGGCTGGCCGAAGCGGGCTTCCACGTCGAACCCACCTCGGCCACGGCGACGGCGGCGCTCTCGCGGTTCCGCGAGGACGGTATTCTCGACGACTCCGACGACGTGGTCGTCGCCCTCACCGGCAGCGGCCTGAAAGGATAGAAACCGCCGCTATCGTGCGCTCTCGACCAGGTCCGCCGCGAGCCGCGCGGCCGCCTCCGCCGTCTCCCCGAGGACGAAGGTGATCGGTTCGATGCCGAACGCGCCCTCGTGATAGAGCACGCGTGGTACCTCCCCGCCGCGCGCCGCGAACTGTTCGCGGAGTCGTTCCCCGCGGTTCTCGTACTCGGCGTCGAACGCCAGGGGATCGATCCCACGGTCGCGGGCGGCGTCGAGCAGCGCGTCGTCGGTCGCGAGGTTGACCGCGCCGCGGGTCGCGGGGTCGACGCCCGTCGCCGCCAGCAACAGCGTCGAGACGTGTTTCGAGGCGCCGAACTCGGGATTCGCCGGCACCTCGACGCGGCCGCCGATGGCGTAGATGCGGCCCGGAATCGCGGCGACGTCGGTCGGGTCGGCGGCCTCCGGCAGCGCACCGCCGACGTTCGAGCCGACGTTGGGAACGAACGCGGCCATCCCCGGGCTCGTCGCGAGGACGCGGGCGCCCTTGCGAACGCTCGCGAGCACGTCCCGCTCGGCGCTGAGCACCTGGTCCTGGCCTCGCACGCACAGGTCACAGCCCAGCCCCTGCAGGGCCGGCATCGCCTCCTCGTGGAGTTCGCAGATCGGCCCGCGGTCCTCGAAGGCCCGCACGAGGTCCAGCACCTCGGCGAGCGCGTCGTAGGGGTCCATCTCGCCGCCGGCGAGGCCGTCGGCGACGCGCTCGACGGTCTCGGCAGTCCGCGGGTGGTCGGCGATGCGCGCTTCGACCGGGGGCGCGTCGCCCACGTACTTCGAGACGGCGGCCTGGGTGACGCCGAGGTGGTCGGCGATCTCCTGCTGGGTGAGCCCGCGGTCGGCGAGTTCCCGTGCCAGCAGCACGCGGAGCGTGGGCAACACCTGCTCGACGACGACCTCGCTCGGCAACCGCAGCGACATGCAGCCACGTTGGGCGACGCCCGGTATAAATCGTGAGTGGTCGACCGTGCACACCCACCCGTGTGGCATGTTGGCACGTATAACCCTACTGAATGAAACTCTTATTACGCTGAACTGCGCAGTACGAGTGTGACTTACGATACCGTCGTCTTCGACAACGACGGTGTCCTCGTCGGTCGAACCAGTTTCGACGTCCTGCGGGAGGCGACCCAGGACACGTTCGAACAGTTCGGTGTGACCGACCCGGACCCCGACCACGTCGAAGACATGACCATCGGTGCGACCCCCCGACAGGTCAACGACATCTGTACCACGTACGATCTGCACCCCGACACGTTCTGGCGCGCACGCGACGACACCATGTCGCGTGCCCAGCAGGAAGAGGCACGCGCCGGCCGGAAGACGTTCTACGACGACGTCGACACGCTCGCGGACCTCGACGCCGCGATGGGCATCGTCAGCTCGAACCAGCAGGCCACCGTCGACTTCCTGCTCGACCACTTCGACGTCGGACACCACTTCGGCGCCGCCTACGGTCGCGAGGCGACCATCGAGAGCCTCGACCGCCGGAAGCCAAACTCCCACTACATCGACCGCGCGCTCTCGGATCTCGACGCCGACTCCGCGCTGTTCGTCGGCGACAACGAGTCCGACATCCGAGCCGCCGAGAACGCCGGCATCGACTCGGCGTTCATCCGCCGGCCCCACCGGACGGACTGGGAGCTCAACGTCTGGCCCACCTGGGACATCGACTGCCTGGACGACCTGCACCAGATCTGTAGCGCGTAACGCGGCGACGGGCGCTCACGCGCTCGCAGGCCACACTGGCCGACAGCGACTGCGCCGCTGCTCGTTCCGTCCCTCGCTCCTCCAGACACCTGGCCCGACGAGCGGCCGCTGAACCAACCGCCTGACCGCCCGGCCTGCCGTCAGTCCGGCCGGGTCGACCGCTCTCCGACGCCGATCGTGTTACCGAAACCGAAGATTTCCGCCGTTCAGACGGCCTTTATCGCCAGCTTTTAACGAAACCCCCCAGTGGTACCACCGATGAGTAACGTGACTTCGGCGGAGGAGTCGGCCGGCGTCAGCGAGACGCTCACCGAGTATCTCGGCGAGATGGGGCCCTCCTGGGTGGCGGGAGCCGTCGCCGCCGGCCCGGCGACCATCGGGAGCCTGGTCACCGCCGGCGGGGCGTACGGCTACAGCATGTTGTGGGTGGTCGTGCTTTCGGCCGGGGCGGGGGCGCTCGCACAGTACCTCGCGATGCGGCTGGGCCTCCTGACGGAGCGGGGCATCGTCGGCGTCGTCGAGGACACCCTCGGCGAGACGTGGGCGTGGCTGCTGGTCGCCGACGCCGTCGTGGCCTCGGGCGTGGCGCAGCTGGTGATCATGAAGACCGTCGCAACCGTATCCGCGACCGTAACGGGCGTCGACGCCAGGATCTGGGGCGTCGCCTGGGCCGTGGTGCTCGCCGCCGGCCTCGCCGGCCGGGGGTACCGGTTCCTCGAAGTCGCGGCGAAAGTACTGGTGCTGGGGGTCGTCGTCGCCTTCGTCGCCAGCCTGTTCGTGGTGCCCATCGACGCCGGCGCGGCCGCCGCGGGGCTCGTCCCGAGCGTCCCGCCGGGTGGCGCGCTCGTCGCCGCGGGCATCCTCGGCGGCGCCGTCCACATCACGCTGATCACGATGCACTCCTACACGATGCGCTCGCGCGGGTGGACCCGCGAGGACTACGGCCTGGCGACGTTCGACGTCGGCGCGTCGATGCTCGTCGCCTTCGGCGTCTACAGCCTCGCCATCTTCCTCGTGGCGGCGAGTGTCCTCACCTCTGGCGACCTCACCGCCGTCGGCGCCGCACAGGCACTGGGCCCCGTCGCCGGCGACAACGCACAGCTCCTGTTCCTCGTCGGCCTCTGGGGCGCCGCCGTCTCGACGCTGGGCGCCAACACCATCGTTCCGCCATTCCTGCTTGCGGACAAGTTCGGCTGGGGAACGACGGTCGACGACAACAGATACCGCGCGCTGCTGGTCGGCGTCGCGCTGCTGTCGGCGCCGGGCGCGTTCATCGGCGGCGCGGTGCTGGGCCAGCTCGTCCTCGTGCTCGCGCTCGGGACGGTCGGGACGCCGTTCGCCATCGCGGTCGTCCTCTACCTGTTGAACTCCGACGCGGTGGACGTGCCGAACTCCACCCTCTCGAACGTCGGCGGACTGGCGCTGGTGACCGTCGCCGGTGCCCTGGCGGCCAACTTCGTCCGCGAGCAGGTCGCGGGCGGCGTCACGCCGCTCTCCGGGTTCGTGCTCGCCTTCGCGGTCGCGCTCGGCCTGGCCACCGTCGGCCTCCTGGCGAAGTACGTCACCGAGGAACTCGGAACGGGGTCGCAGACGGCGTGAGCGACCTCCCCTTCCCGCTGGCCGGGTCGACCCTGATCGTCGGCCCGTCGAACACCGGGAAGACGCGGCTCACGGCACGGGCCCTGGAGACGTGGATCGAACGCGAGGGAACCGAGGGTCTGGTCGTCCTGGACTTCGCGCCCGAACTCGAACGCGACGGCCGTCTCCTCGGCGGGCGGCTCGACCGCTTCACGGCGATTCCGGACGACGGCTGGGTCGGGCGGCTGGAAGCGCACGCGCCGCGCGCGTCGGCCGGCAGTCAGTCTGACGCCGTCGCGCTCGCCGAGGAGAACGCGGAACGAGCGGACCAGCTTCTCGACGCGGCGCCGGCCGAGCCCCGGGCCGTCTTCGTCAACGACGCCACGATTCCCCGGCAGCACGACGCCGACGCGCCCCACCGCGTCCGCGACTACTGCGACCGGGCGGACGTGGCCGTCCTCAACGCGTTAGAGAGCGACGAACTGGGAGCCGACCATCCGGTCTCCCGCGTCGAGCGGGCGACGGTCGCGGCGCTCCGGGAGTGGGCGACGCGGACTGTTTCGCTGAGCCGTGGCTCACCAGCGGGAGAGTGACCGAGTAAGAAGAGAGACCGGGCGAGGCGACCTCACCGCCACTGTGCGATGGAGACGACCAGGTCGTGGTTGGCGGCGAGCCAGCAGGTCTCGGCGGCGGCCTCGTCCGCTTCCTCTTCCGGATAGAAGATGCAGCGACGTGACCCGTCGGCGCGCGGCTCGACGACGGTCGACAGCGGGTACTTGGGGAACTCGTCCTGGGGCAGCGGCGAGGTCGGTCCGCTCTCCATGAGCGGGTCGCGTGATTCGGATGGCGGCTCGTGGCTCATCGACAGCAGCTTGCAACTACAGAGGCATTGTTATCTGGCGTCTACCACCGTTCACGCGGCGTTATCGTTACTGAGTCAATCATTCGATCCGACATATCGAAGTGATAAGGTACCCGGCGACGACCGACACGGCTTTTCGCCTCGCCCCCGCTATCCCACGCGTGACCGACCTCACCGCACACCACGTCGGAACGACCGTCTCAGACCTGGAGCAGGCCGTCGAATTCTATCGCGACGTCCTGGGCTTCGACGTTCTCACGGAGTTCGAGAGCTCCGGAGAGTCGTTCGCAACCGGCGTCGGCGTCCCGAACGCGACCGGAAAATTCGCCCACCTGGACGCCCAGGGAGTTCGCGTCGAGTTGATCGAGTACGACCCCGCGGGCGAACCCTGCACCGCCGAGAGCGTCAACCAGCGCGGGGCCAAGCACCTGGGCTTCGAAGTCGACGACGTCGGCGCCTTCTACGAGTCGCTGCCGGACGACGTGGAGACCCTGAGCGAGCCACAGACGACGCCCACGGGTGCCCGGATACTGTTCATCCGCGACCCAGAGGACAACCTAATCGAGATAATAACTCCCTAAACGGAAGGGCTCGCGATGTTAGGCGATCGATCATCGCCGCGATCACCGCTCGGGATACGTCGGCGCGTCGAAGCCACCCCGGACCAGCGGTTTCGCAACCACCTTTTTCTTCGTCGGGTCGCCTGCGGCGACCACTCCTCGAAAAATCTGGACCAAAAAAGGCGCGTGCTCGCCACAGGCTCGCACGCGGTCGAATTACTCACCGCTCGGGATACGTCGGCGCGTCGAAACCACCCCGGACTAGCGGTTTTGCTACGTGCCGGCGCGCACACGGCGGCACCTCGTACCAGCCGACCTCGAGGTCCCGCTCCAGCCGTCGTTCGGCCTTCTCGGCCTGTGACGTGCCACAGTCCCGGCAGCGATACCCCTGATCCCGCCCGGCGCTCTCCATCGACCGGCCGCAGTCGGGACAGGTGGGCGTGACGCGCTCGACTGTCACCAGGTCGCGCACGGCGAACTTCTCCAGTTTGAGGGTCCCGTCGCTCACCTCGCCGCAGGCGGTGACCCGGTCGCCGACGCGGAGCGCCCGGACCCGGTCGCGGAATCGCTTGGTCGGTTCGAAGGCCGCGCAGGCAAGGGTGTCGGTACCATCCCGAATCGCGGTGAAGACGTGGCCGCCAGCGCGGGTCTCCGGCGGTTCGCAGACGGTCCCGTCGACCCGGTAAGCACCGCCTTCCATCGCGTTGGCAAGCGTTTCGTCCCGGAGGTGGGCGTCGGTCCCCTGGTTGGTCACGAACAGGTGACGACCCGCGACCGGTTCGCTCTCGACCGCGTCGGCGACCGCCCGGACCGCCGCCGGGTCGTCGCCGCGGATGCCGTGGAGGATCGGACAGGGCGTCCGCGGGACGGCGACGGCGTACCTCTCGCCGCGGTCGACCGTGTCCCAGGCCTGCGGGTAATGCTCGTCGGCCGCCGCGAACAGCGACTCGTCGTCGACGTCCCGTTCGGTTCCCCACCGCTCGCGCTCCCGGTAGGAGATGCACTCGCAGGTCCAGTCGTCGAATGCCCGCCAGGCGCCGACGGCGGCCAGGGCACCGACGAGTCCCCGGCCGTTCCCCTCGGCGACGGCGGCGAACCCAGATTCGTCGATCAGGCCGCGTGCGTCGTCGATCGACAGGAGTTCTCGAATGGCTCGGCGGGAGTGGTCGGCGACCGGGTCCGGGACGGCGTCCGGGCCGCAGTCGGCGACGACCGCCCCCGGATTGGTCTTCGGGTCGTCGATTTCGGCCATCGCCAGGACGTCCTCGACGAGTCCCAGTGCCGTCGCAGCGTCGAGGTCGCAGTGGACCGCGAGCGCAGCGTTCCCTCGCGTCTTGTGTTCGACGGCGGGGTTGAGGCGGACGAGGAGCGTTCGCTCGACCGTCCCGCCAGCGGCCGCTACCCGGTCGGCCAGCGTGGCCGCGGCGTAGGTCGTACACATCCCCGAATCGCGGGAGTCCGTGTCGTCCAGTCCGATGACCGTCACTGGCGAGAGGTTGTGTGTGCCCCGCCTTCCGGGTTTCGTCTATCGATGGCCGCGAAAGCGGTCGAGAAGATTTCCGCTGGTAGCAGCCCTACCGGCCACCAATAACGATCGAATGGAGCGGCCAGGCCTCCCCGGACACTTACCTCAGCTAGTTCTCAGACGACACGTCAACGTATAATAACGTATCGTAGGCCGCCAGAAAAACCGCGGTACAGCGCCCATATCACCGGCGCAACGCATATATGGGGCGAGTTACTTATACTCTCTAGAGGCACATGTCACGGTCAGCACTGGTGGAGAACGTCACCGCGATGCTCACGGACGCCGGATTCCTCGTGAGCGACCGGTGTGCGATCCGCCCCAAGAGCTTCGACGTCGCCGCCCGCCGCGGCGAGGACGTCCTGCTCGTGAAGATTCTGGCCAACATCGACGCCTTCGACGCCAGCACGGGCGCCGAGATGCGTCGACTGGGCACCTACCTCAACGCGACGCCCATCGTCATCGGCCTGCGGACCCGCGACGAGGACCTGAAGCCGGGCGTGACCTACTTCCGCCACGGCGTGCCGGTCCTCTCGCCGGACACGGCGATGGAGCTGTTCGTCGAGGAGGTGCCGCCGCTCATCTACGCCGCGCCGGGCGGCCTGTACGTCAACATCGACAGCGAGGTGCTCGCGGACGCCCGCGAGGACCGCGAGTGGTCGCTGGGCCGCCTGGCCAAGGAGCTGGGCGTCTCGCGACGGACGGTATCGAAGTACGAGGACGGGATGGACGCCTCCGTCGAGGTGGCGGCCGAACTCGAGGATCTGTTCGAGGAGCCGCTCACCTCGCCGGTGAGCGTCCTCGACGGCGCCGAGGAGATCCGCGACGAGGAGGAGACGCCGGCGGACCCCGACGTTGCCCCCGAGGACGAGGGCATCGTCACCGTCTTCACCCGCATCGGCTTCGACGTCCACCCGACGGATCGGGCGCCGTTCAAGACCGTTAGCGAGAACGAGCACCGCCGCGAGCAGATGCTCACCGGCCACTCCGAACTCACCAAGACCGCCGAGAAACGCGCCCGGATCATGTCCTCGGTGGGCCACGTCACCCGCACGCGGTCGGTGTACGTCGTCGAACGCGCCAGCCGCGAGTCCGTCGACGGGACCGCCCTCGTCGAGGAAGAGGAGATCGAGGGCATCGAGGAGGCCGACGAACTGCGGGACCTCATCCTCGACCGGTCGGGCGACCCGGCCGAAGAGTCGGCCTGAGACCGGCGCCGACTGATAGTGGTGGTTGTAAGCCCGTACCGAGTAGGACACGACGCTAAAGGCCAGCGACGAGTTGTTTCACAGTGATTCGCGTAGCCACCGCTCCCCATCGGTTGCAGGCGGTGATGAAGCGAGTCGGACCGCCGGGAGTAGTTCGAAAGCGCGCTCCGCGAGTCAGGCCGAGGCGTCCGACTCGCGGGTCGTTCCTCCCCGCTCGTCTGTAAGCTGGTTCCGACCGGAGGGACCAGCCTAGCTCCCGTACTCTTCTTCCAGATACGCCACGATGTCGTCGGACTCGGCCATCCCCTCGACGTCGTTCTCGGGGTCGACGAGCACGGGGACGCCGGTCTGGCCCGACACCGCCTCGACCTCGGTCCGCTCGGAGTGCGAGCGCGGGACCATGTGGGAGTCGTACTCCAGGCCCAGTTCCTCCAGCTTGTTCACGACCTTCGCACAGTACGGGCAGCCGTCGAGTTCGTAGAGTTCGAGGTTCGCCATCGGCGGTACGTTGGACGCCGAGTCCTATCAGGCCCACGGTGTGTTGCGCGGGCCGTACAGGACCGATCGAGACAGTGCGGGGATTTAACACTGAGAGAGGCATCCACCTTGCAACGTGGCGCTAAACGGACGCGGCGTCGGCATCACGGAGTTGCTCCACGGCTACGCCGAGTGGCCGGTGCTCGTCCTCTTCGCGCTGGTGACGCAACTCGGCGACGTCTGGTTCCTCTTCGCCCTCGGCAGCGCGCTCTACGTCGCCGGCGAGCGGCTCCCGCGGTGGGGGATCGACCGCCGACGCGGGCTGTTCGTGCTGGGGCTCGTGCTGGCCTACGTCGCCCTCATCGGCGTGCTGAAGCACGCGTTCATGCTCCCGCGCCCGCCCGGTGCCAGTGAAGCGCCCGCGCTGGGGTGGATCCCGGCGGTCCTCCAGCCGGTGTTCGCCGACATCGCGACGGGACACGGCCCCGGCTTCCCGAGCGGGCACGCGCTGGGCACGACGATGGTCTGGGGCGGCGTCGCGCTGATACTCGACCGGGGAACGCGGCGGAGCCGGCTGGCGGTCGCGGGAACGGTCGTCGCCCTCGTCTCGCTCTCGCGGCTCGTCCTCGGCGTGCACTACGCCGTCGACGTGGTCGTCGGCGTCGCCCTCGGCCTGCTCGCCCTCGGCGCGCTCTACCGGTTCTCCGACGGCGGCACCGAGCCCGGTCTGGTGCTGCTGTTCGCCGTCGCGGCCGGGGTGCTCGGGCTGTTCACCGGGTTCACCTTCGACAGCGTGACGGCGCTCGGCGGGGCGCTCGGCGCCTGGGTCGCGTGGCGCGCCGTCGCCGAGGCGACGGCCGCACACCCCTCCAGCGGGCGGGAAGTGATGGCGGCCGTCGCCGTGCTCGCCGTCGCCGCCGCGCTCTTCGGCGCCGTCTACGCGCTCACCCCCGGGCTCGTCGTCGCGTTCCTCGGCGCCGTCCTCGCCGGCGGCGGCGCCGTCGGCGCACCGGCCCTGGGCGACCGCCTCGCCCACACCCGGTCGTGAACGCGACACGGTCCCAACCGTGCCAAATGGATTAGGCGTGCGAGCCTTCCGCGCGAAGCGCGTATTTCGCGGGTATGGTCGACGTCGTTGGCCACCTCGGCATGGCGCTGCTCTGGCTCGCGCCCGTCTGGTACTACGTCGAGCACCGACGGACCGCGGCGCTGGTCGTCGCCGTCGGATTCTGGTTCGGGATGTTACCGGACGTCGACCTCGTCCTCTCGGAGTGGGCCGCGGGCATCCACCACCACGGCCTCCTGCACACCGTCCTGGTCGTCACGGTACTCGCCGCCGCCCTCGGCCCGCTCGTCGGAATGCTCTTCAGACGCATCGGCGACCGCACCGGCTGGGTCTCCGTGCGAGCGCAGGAGAAGGCCCTCCAGATCGGTTTTCTCACCGTCTGGGTCCCCAGTCTCGCGCACATCTTCGCCGACATGCTCTCGGCGCCCGACGTCTCGACGCGGATCGAACCCCTCTGGCCCCTCGTGAAGGGCCCGGTGGTCATGATGGACGTCCTCTGGTACCAGTCCTGGTGGGCGACGTGGGGGTTGTTGGTCCTTGGCGTCTCCGTCAACGTGCTGGCCTGGAACTGGACCGACGGTCGAGAGGAGTCGTCGGACGAGGTCGCTGATGCAACCGGTTGACTGTCGACGCGTGACTGGTCAGCAGGGCGAACCGACAAAGCGCGTCGAGACGATATCGGACGGAATCACCGCACGGGGAGCAGTTGCCCAACCGGATGCCACGTGCTTTTGAACGAAAGAGGTCGAATAAAGTATTGACAACCCGTTTTCAGAATATGCATCACGGTCGATTCAAGCGCGTGCTCGAGTTTTTCGTCGTCGGGCTCGTCTTCGGCGTGACCGAAGACATTCTCGCAGTCCTGATCGCTACCGATGCGGAACTCACGACCGACATCGTCGGCGTGGTGGTCCTGATCGCGATTCCGTTCGCCGTCGTCTCGGAGCTCATTGTCGACCACCCGAAGTTCCTGGCTTTCGATAGGCTATCGACGGTAGTGAATTCGTCAGTTTTCGGTCGGGACGACACCCGGCACGGGAACGCGCCCGGTGACGTTCAGCGAGAAACGGCACCGCGGCCACGCCAGCAGTATTTCTGTGACATCTGTACCACCGAGTTCGAGACGGGAGCGGTACTCCAGGAGCATCTCGACCGCCGCCACGCCGGTGTACAGATCTACTGGTCCGTGCACGCCGACGATGCGGGGTACTAGCGCCGTGTGACGTTCACTTCGAACCCAGACTGAGCGAACTCTCGCGACGAGCGACCGACCGAAGAGCCCCAGCGAACTCCAGAACCGAACTACCCCAGGACGCCGCCGGTGCGGACGAAGAAGTAGACGACGAACAGGGCCGCGAGCACCCACTGGCCGGGGCGGACGTCACGCCAGTCGTCCTGGGCAGCCTTGACGATGGGGTAGGAGATGATGCCGGCGGCGATGCCGTAGGCGATGGAGAACGTGAAGGGCATCACGATGATGGTGAGGCCGGCGGGGATGGCGTAGGTGTAGTCCTGCCAGGCGATCTCGACGACGTTCTGGAGCATGACGATGCCGATGACGACCAGGACGAGGTGGGAGGCGTAGGTCGGGACCGCCGCTGCGAGGGGGACGACGGCGAGCGATGCGAGGAAGAGCAGCGAGACGACGAGGGCGGTCAGGCCGGTGCGGCCGCCCTCCTCGACGCCGGTGGCCGACTCGATGTACGTCGTCACGGTGGAGGTGCCGAGCATGCCGCCGACGGTGGTGCCGACCGCGTCGGCCATCAGGGGCTTGTCCATGTCGGGGAGGTTCCCCTCCTCGTCGAGGAAGCCCGCGATCTGGGAGACGCCGGTGAGCGTGCCGGCGGTGTCGAAGAAGTCGACGAAGAAGAAGGTGAAGACGATGAGCGCGAAGGAGAACGCCTCGACGTTCCCGAGACCGTCGACGAACGCGCCGGCAAGCGGCGCGATGTTGTAGCTGGCGGCGTCGTAGACGATGGGGACGTCGGGGGCGAGGGGGATGTTGTCCTTGAGGATGACCCCGCCGGGCACCTCGTCGGCGGGGAACGCCGAGAAGCCCAGCGCCGAGGCGGCGTAGCCCATGATCGACGTCAGGACGATGCCGAGGACGACCGACCCGCGGACGCCGCGGGCGTACAGCGCCAGCGTGACGAACAGGCCGATCACGGAGACGACGGCGACCGGGTCCGAGGCGAAGACGGGACTGAAGGTGAGGAAGGTGGCCGGGTCGCCGGCGACGACGCGCATCTCTTCGAGACCGATGATGGCGAGGAACAGCCCGATACCCGCGCCGACCGCGAGTTTGACGGGTTCGGGAAAGAGCCGGATGACGTACTCGCGCGCGCCGACGGCGGTCAGTGCGATGAAAACGATGCCCTCCACGACGACGGCGGCCAGCGCCGTCTGCCAATCGACCCCGAGCGCGCCGACGACGGTGAACGCGAAGAAGGCGTTCAGCCCGAGGCCGGGCGCCTGCCCGAACGGTCTGTTGGCGTAGAACGCCATCACCATCGTCGCCACCGCGGCGGCGATGATCGTGACGACGGCGATCATCTGGAAGGTCCTGTCGGGGCCGATCCCCGCCGGCTGGATAGCGGTCGAGAGGATAGTCGGGTTGACGACCACGATGTAACTCATCGTCAGGAACGTCGTCAACCCGGCGAGCAGTTCAGTCCGGACGTTCGTGTCGTGTTCGTCGAGGTCGAACACGTCGTTCAGCGTGTCTCCCACGGCCATGTTACCGGTACATGCACGGACCCCCTCTTATCGCTACTGGGATGGGCGAGAAATGCTCGGTCCGCCGATACTAGGCCGCGTCGACGTCGTCGGGCGCGTCGGCCAGCAGCTCGGAGGCGGTGACCAGCGACGCCAGTTCGAGACCGCTGTCGGCGAGGTTCTCGCGGGCGCCCTCCTCCCGGTCCACCACGACGACGACGCGGGAGACTTCGGCGCCCGCCTCCCGCAGCGCCTCGGCGGCGTCGACGGCGCTCTGGCCCGTCGTCGCGATGTCTTCCAGGATGACGACCTCCTCGCCCTCTTCGAGATTCCCTTCGATGAGGTTCGCCGTCCCGTAGTCCTTCTGCTGTTTGCGGGCGATGACGTAGGGCCGCCCCGTCTCGACGCTCGTGACGGCGACGAGGGGGACCGCCCCCAGCGCCACGCCGGCGAGCTTCTGGTCGCCCAGCGCCGCCAGCCGCTCGGCGAAGGCCTCGGCGACGAGTTCCAGGCAGTGGGGATCCGTCTCGAAGACGTACTTGTCGACGTAGTAGCTGCTCGTGCCCCCGTGGGAGAGCTCGAACTCGCCGTACCTGACGGCGTCCGCGTCGCGAAGGGCCGCGATGAGTTCGTCGTTGGTCATAGGGTAGCCTGGGGGTGGTGTGAGGTAAAAGGGTGGGAAAGCGGGGCGCCGAGAGCACGGCGCCGCCAGAACCCGAACGGCGAGCCCGCCTTCACTTTCGCTCCGGTCCCAACAGGGCTAAACGCCCCGAGTGCAAGCACTCGACAGATGCCGGATTCGAACGCGAACGAGGACCGCCGGACCGCCCGCTTCCATCGACTTTCGAACGACGCGCGGACCGGGAGCGACCGCTGAGGACCGACGATGTCGAACTCGAACGCGAAAGGCGACAGGCGGGAACGCGAACTGGTCAACGCGCTGGACGAGGCGGGCTTCGCCGTGATGCGGGCGCCGGCCAGCGGGTCGGCCACCGAGCGCGAGCTCCCGGACGTGCTGGCGGGCGACGGCGACACCTTCTACGCCATCGAGGCGAAATCCAGCGCCGGCGACCCCATCTACCTCGACGGCGAGGAGATCGACGCGCTGCTCTTCTTCTCGCGAAACTTCGGCGCCAAACCCCGCGTCGGCGTCCGCTTCGACCGCGAGGACTGGTACTTCTTCCATCCCGGCGACCTCTACATCACCGACGGGGGGAACTACCGCGTCAAGAAGGAGACGGCCGTCGCCGAGGGGACGGACTTCCCGGAGTTCGTCGGCGACACGCGCAAGGTGACCCTAGACGAGATCGAGGAACGGCGGGCGGCCGACGACGAACCCGACCAGGCGACACTGGACGTCCTCTCGGCGCTGGAGCGCGGAGACCTCTCCGTCGAGGACGCCGCGGCGATGTTGCAGTGACGGTTCTTCGATACGCAGCGGCCAGGCGAACGCTCACGGGAGGCGACTGACGGGAAACTGGTTTGTACGGGCGGCAGAATGTCGTCACAAATGGCTATCGACTACGAGGACGCGTTCGGCTATCCGCTCCGTGGGGACGGGACACTGAAGCGATTTCTCGTCGGCGGCGGGGTGCCGTCGCTGTTGACGCTGGCGTTTTTCGCACTCCTCGTGCTCTCCATCTTTCTCGCACCGGTCGCCATCCTGATCCTGTTGCTGGCGCCCGCCTGGCTGGCGGTCGGCCTCGTCCTCGCCGGGTACTACGTCCGCGTCGTCAGGGCGACCTACGCCGGGAACGAGGACCCGCCAGCGTTCGGCGACTGGAAGGAACTGCTCGTCGACGGCGGCTACTCCGTTCTCGTCGGGCTGGGGTACGCGCTCCCGCTGGTCCTCCTGGGCCTGGTCGTCACCGTCGGCTTCGTTGCCCTGGTCGGTGGCGGCGCGGCGATGGGCGGGTCGGACGTGGAGACGACCGTTGCCGCCCTCGGCGTGCTCTCGCTGCTGGTGTTCGTCCTCCTCTCCCTGCTGGCGATGGCGTACTCGCTGGCGGTGAGCTATCTGTATCCGATATCCGTGTGCATCTACGCCGACACCGGCGACGTCCGGGCGGCGTTCTCGAAAGAGCGCCTGGTGCCGGTCGCGAAGTCGAGCGACTACGCGATGGCGTGGCTCGTCCAGGCCGGCGTCCTGTTCGGGATCCAGACGTTCGTCGGCACGCTGACCGTGATACTGATCGGCTACCTCCTCTACCCGTTCCTCCCGTTCGCGACCTTTTTCGTCACGGTGGCGGCGTTCTACACGTTCGCCAAGGCCTACCAGAACGAGAGCGCAACGATGGGGACGAGTGACACTGCCCGAGACGACCCGACGGTTCGAGAAGATAGCCAGCTCGGGAGCGAGACGGGCTACTGAACGAGCTCGGCGTCGTCAGCCAGTTCCAGGCGCGAGAGCGGGAACGAGTAGCGCCTGTCCCGGGTCCGCCGGCGCGTGACGTCGCTCAAATAGCTCGCCTCGACCACGAGGTCGTCCGTCGGGTATCCCTCGTTGGTCGGGTAGTCGGCCACGGTGGTGTCGGCGGCGTCGATGGCGACCTCGTCGGCCCGCCGGTCGGTGACGGCCCGGACGACGAGGCGGTCGCCGGTCTCGCGGTCGAAGACCACGTCGCCGGGTTCGAGGTTGCACGCGGGACAGAGGTGAGGACCGGGCGCGTCCTCCTCGACGAACGTCTCCGCCTCGCAGGAGTCACAGCGCGCCAGGGTCTTGCCCGGCGGGGGCACGCGATGGGAGGTTATCTCGATGGCGACGCGGCGCAGGTGCTTGCAGTGCTGGTGTCGGATCCGGTTGTCGGGACACGTACACGAGCGCTCGGGCAGGTCGACGACGTACGTCGCGCCGCTCTCGGCGTCGACGGCGTAGCGGCCCTCGCCCAGCGGCCGGACCGCCATCCGCTCGGTCCAGGCGCGCGCGGCCCGGTCGTCGAGCCGGCGAAGGTCCGGTGCGAGTGCGGTCTTCCGGGTGTCCGTGTGGGGTTCGATGAGCGTCATAGCAGTACGGACGCGGCTGTCTTTGCGTCGGCGTCCAGTCGAAAGATAGGTGCTCGACGAGCCTAAATGTCTCGGTGGAATCGCAAGAGGGCACCGTGATCCGGGGCTGATCGAGGGACAGCCACCCTTCGAAGCGCTTTTGGCCAGGCCGGAAAAACGGCAGGGCATGGACGTTGATCGGGAGACGGTCTACCAGCTCCTCCTGGCGGGCGGTGCCGTGACGCTGTTTATCGCCGGGGCAGTCTACGTCAGTTCTAACTACGGGGCCAACGGCAGCCTCACCGCCGAGGGCGGGACGATGCTCGTCGGCGTGCTCGGCCTCTTCATCGTGCTGATGCTCGGCGCTGGCCTCTTGCTCGAACGCATGGAGTTCTGAACGGGTCGTTGCCGCGGTCGGCGCCCCGTCGCTCTCTCCGTCAGTCTGATTCCGACTTCGCTTCCTGGGCGTCGCGCCAGTCTTCGAGTTCGTCGTCCTCGGCGTCGTCGATCTTCTTCTCGTAGTAGGCCATCGGATGCGAGATGGTGTCACAGAGGTCGTCCGGGTTGATGCAGTCGCCGTAGGACTGCATCGTCGCACACGAGGGCGTCGAGTACTCCGTCGGGCTGGTGTCGCCGCGGATGTGGTCGACCTGGTAGCGCGTGGCGTCCTCGCCGAAGCCCGGGTTGACCTGGAACAGTTCGACGATCTCGTCGGTCGTCATCCCGATGCTCGTGAGGAACGTGGCGATGGCAAAGCGCGAGTGGTGTTCGAGGTGTTCGCCCTTCTGGACCTTGTCCAGCAGCGCCTGCATACAGGGCGGGAACAGCTCCGGGACGACCGTGTCGATGTCGCGGGTCAGGTCCAGGTCGGCGAGCACCTCCTGGACGCGCTCGACCTCGTCGGTGAGTTCGTCGGCGATGGCGTCGGGCACCGAGAACGGCAGGCCGTCGTCGATCCGGTGGCGGATCGCCTGCTTCAGCAGGACGTGGAGCTCCTGCTCGGTGACCGGGACCTGGCCGTCGGTGAGCGGCCGGTTGACCAGCCGCCACTCGTCGCCCCACTGGTCCGCGGCCAGGTCGAGGTACGCGCCGACGTCGACGCGGTAGCCGTCGCCGTCCGGGTCCTCGTGGACGGAACTCGTCAGGTCGAACTCGGCGAGCAGGTCGGCGAGTCGCAGCCGCTCCGTCCGGGTGCTCTTCAACTCGTCGTCGGCCGCGAACTCCTCGCCGAAGCGCTCGCGGGCCGACTCGGCCTCGGCCTGGGCGTACTTCCGGGTGCAGACGTGGGCGTCGACGAGCGAGACGAGGACGCGCGCGACGGGATAGGAGAGCAACTCGACCCGCGTCCGGCGGTGTGGCTCGCCGACGCTCCCGTCGGTGATCGCCCACTCGACGCGCTCCAGCGCGCGCTCGACGACGTCGTCCTCCGTCGCCACGACCTGCGCCAGGTCCACGCCAGCAGCGTCGACGGCCTCCCGGGCCGACTGGAGGAACGGGTAGCGCGCGTGGAGTGGTTGCATCGCTATGTCGTTACGCGTACTGATGAATAAATGTAGGCACGTCGCCCCCGTCTCACCAATACGTATGACAGACAGGTGAATAGGACGACGACAGACCGGGCGTGAACGGCAAAAGCGTCTGTGAGACGTCGACGACCGCGACGACGAACCGGAGAGTGCCGGCGGCCCTCTCGATCACGCCACCTGTGACGACTCGCTGAGTAGGCGCTCGAACTGGCGCCTGCTCTCGGCGGCGTACTCCGGCCGGTAGGGCCACAGCTCGTGCGTACAGGTTCCTTCCCAGTCCGTCTCGACCATCGCCGTCGCGATGGCGTCGAAGTCGACGAATCCGAGGCCGACGGGCAGGTGCTCGTCCTCCTCGTCCCGCCGGGTCTCGTTGATGTGGACGTGGTCGATGCGGTCGCCGTGCTCGCGGATCAGGTCCGCCTGCTCTTTGCCCCCTTGCCCGGTCACGTAGGCGTGCCCGGTGTCGAGACAGCCCGCGGCGTCGGTCCGCTCGAAGAGGTCGGGGAAGTCCCCGGCGCCGAAGTAGGGCGACTTCAGGTTCTCGACGCAGGGCGTGACCCCCAGGTCGTCGGCGTGTCCCGCCACCCGCCGGACGGTGTCGTATATCCACTCCCGGACGTCGTCGTGGTCCCAGGTGTCCGGGTGGGCCTTCGAGACGCCGTGGAACACCGCCCGGTCCGCGCCCATCGCCGCCGCCGCGTCGAGCGCGGCTTCCAGTTCCCGGATCGCCCCCTCGCGGACGTGCTCGTGGGGCGACCCGGGGTCCAGTCGATACGGGAGGTGCGCGACCAGGCCGACGCCGTGGTCGACCGCGGCGTCGCCGACACTTTCGGGATCGATGGTCCGCCGTTCGAACCCGTGTTCCATGTTCACCTCGACGAAGTCGAACTCCCGGTCGTCGGCGAACGCGAGCGCGTCCTCGTAGTCCGCCCGCTGGCCGACCATGAACCCCTGGCTGATCATACAGGCGCGTCGCACGGACGGCAAGTCAGTGTGTCGACGGCGACTCGAGGTGTCGAGAGAACGCGACAATCGGCCCGTTCGAACCGGCTCAGTCGTCGAACCGCGACTCCAGTTCCCGAATAACCTGCTCCGTCTGGCCGCCGTCGCCGCGGATGGCCTTCCGGTAGTGCTGGTACTCCTGCCGGGACAGCTGGACAGTCTTCGTCTCGCCCTGCCGCTTGAGTTCCAGGCTGACCTCGTCGGTCGGGTTGTTCCGGACGTGGAACTCGGCGATGGCGGTGAAGACGAACCAGAACGCGAGGCTACCCCCGGCGAAGTAGGTGAGCATCGTCGGGAACGCCATCTGGTTGGCCCCGTCGGTCCAGCTGTGCGGATAGGACTGCGTGAACAGCCAGACACCACCGAGACAGAGCACGGTCCCGGCGAGGACGCCCAGGCGCTCGCGACGGCTCGCTGGCAGCACGACGACGACGCCGATCATCAGCGCCGGGATGGCCAGCCCCGCGACGACGCCGGCGATGCCCTGGGCCGCGACGACGCCGTCGGCGCCGACGAGGCCGTTGACCGACCCGGTCCCGACGACGATGGCCGCGACGATGGCTGCCACGCCGACGGCGACCAGCGCGGCCCCGGCGTAGACGCGTCTCGGGTCCCGCCCCTCGAAGCGTGAACCGGTGTAGGCGTCGCCGAGACTCTCCATAGTGGATCCGTCGTATTCGTTCTACTAAATCATGCGTCAGACGCTCGCAAGACTAGACGTAGTTGCAGTTGCTGGGACTGGCAGATAAACTATCGACAACAGAGGAAAGCCCCGGCCGGTTCGAGTCCCAGGCCTCGTTGCGCTCCTCGGCCTTCGGCCTCCGGTGCTTACGTCGGCCGGGTTCCTCGAACCGGCCGCCCCTTTCATTCCCACCCTGGTGGTCGGCAAAGACTGCCGTACCGCGCGGCTGCGGACCGTAGCGATAAGAGAAGATCGGAGAGACGAAGCGGGCGTTACTCGCTCTGGATTCTGGGAGCCAGCATGTACGTCACGTTGCCCTGGCCCTCGGCGAAGTCGAAGTGCATCTTGACGGGGAACTCCTCACCCAGTTCCATCCGGACCTCGGCGTCCTTCGGGATGGCCTTGTTCATGTTCTTCAGGTAGTCGAGCGAGAACAGGGAGTGTGCGTCGCCGGCGGTCAGGTCGATCAGGTCGCCCTCGTCGAGTTCGAGGTGGACGTCGTCGGTGTCGCCCTCCGCGTCGACGTAGAACAGTTCGTCGGCCGAATCGACGCCGAGCGCGATGTGGTCCGAGACCATGTCGGCGGCCTTCACCGAGCGGGCGATGTCGCGGCCCTCGATGACGACGTGGGCCGGCAGGTCGAGATCCGGCAGGTCCGGCTCCTGGCGGATGGAGTCGGGGTCGATGAGCGCGAGGGTGTACTCCAGGCCGTCGATGGCGATGTGGAGCTTGCGGGTCTCCTCGTCGAGTTCGAGGTGGACGAGCTGGCCGGCGTCGCCCATCCCGGCGATGTCCTCGAGGCGGGCGAGGTTGACGCCGATGAGGCCGCCGTCGGTCTCGTAGGATTCGAAGGCGCTGGCTTCCAGCGTCATGTCGACCATGCCGACGTTGGCCGGGTCGACGGCACGGATCTCGATGCCGTCCTCGTCGAGGTGGATCTTGCACTCGTCCACCAGCACGCTCACAGAGTCGAGAGCAGCCTGGAGCGTGTCCGCGCTCACGATAGCGTTGAACATCTTGAAGCGGGCTACGCCCCCATCCGTTAAAAAGTCACTTCATTACGCCCACGCGCGAGCGGGCGGCCCGGTAATTCGATAACGTACCAGTCGGATGCCGTCCGCGGAATTGCTTTCCCCGTCAGCCGCCAATCTGTGTACGTAATGTCAGATCCCCCACCGAGCAGTCAGTTCGACGACAGCGGGACCGCGTACTCGCGACGAACAGTGCTTCGCGCCGGCGGAGCGGCAGTCGGGACCGTCGCGGCGAGCGGCGTCGCCGCCGCCCAGAACGAGACGGGGACCGGCGAGGCAGGGACCGACGAGACGACGGCCGACGGGACGGCGGCCAGCGAGACGCCCTCGCGGGTCACCACCACGGGCGTCACGCTGGAACAGGAGGACATCGAGGGGGACCTGGTCGGGATGTGGATCCACGTCGGCCGGCCGGTCGAACCGGTCCAGGCAAGCATCGCCGACCAGTGCGACGCCGTCGACTGGGGGGACGAAGACACGCTCACGTACGACGTCACGCTGTTCGACCGCCGGGCCGACCAGTACGAACAGCGAACGCAGCTCTACCTCCCCCGGCGCGCCGAAATCGGCGGTGGCGACCTGTTCATCATCAACGACGAGATACCGTGTGAGAGCGGGTACGTCGCCGTCGAGCTCGAACAGATAGGCGCCCGGAACGTCGACGCCGGCACCAAGCCCGGCGAGGGGATCACGGAGACCGGTGCAGCTACAGAGGCAGGCGGGGCCGCACAGGGGCCCAGCGGCGGGGCCGGTCCCGGGTTCGGTCTCTTCGCCGCAGCGGGCGGCCTGCTCGGCGGTGGCTGGCTCCTGAACCGCGCCGGCGAAGAAAACGGAGACGGGAACGGCGGATCAGACAGCTGAGAGTGGTGGTCGTCAGCCCGTACCGGTGTTCGAGGTGGCCAGTTACCGGCGAACGCCGGTAAAAAGGGGCAACCACCACTGCGAGGCGCCCTCACCGACTGCTCAGGCCGGGTCGGCGTCGAATATCTCTGGGTCTTCCTCGCCCTCGACCGAGACGACGGCCAGCGCGCCCTTCCGGGCGACCCGACTCAGCGCGTGGTCGACCAGCTTGATCGGTCCGGGTACGGGATTGTGCATCGTTGCGACGACGGCCGAGCCTGGCATCACCGGCGTCGTCTGGACGTTGACCTGCGGCCGGGACTCGACCGACCCCTGCGGGTACACCTCGTCCCAGACCGACCCGATGGGGTGGAGGCTGGACGTGAGATTTGGCCCGCCGTCGGCGAAGAACACCCGGACCGTCTCGTCGGTCCCGACGGTCGGCACGCCGTAGCCGTCCGGCGTGATGGCGTACTTCTCGCCGTTGACGAGGACGTAGGTCGGGTCCTCCGCACGCTGGGTCTCGAAGTCGAAGTCGTGGTGGCCCTCTTCGCCGGCCTCACCCGTGGTGTAGAGCTCGTGCTGGCCGAAGTAGAGCTCGTGGTCCACCGCTGGCAGACCCTCCTCTGGCTCGACCAGGATCATCCCGAACATCCCCGAGGAGATGTGGTAGTCCATGTTCGGCACGGCGCAGTGGTAGACGAACGCGCCCGCGTACGTCGTCTTGAACCGGAACGTCGCGGTCTCGCCGGGAGTGACCATCGACGCCTCGGCGCCGCCGCCCGGCCCGCGCACCGCGTGCAGGTCGATGTTGTGGGGCATCGAGTTGCTCTCGTCGTTGGTGACAGTGAGGTTCACCGTGTCGCCGACGCGAACGCGGATCATCGGCCCCGGAATCTGCTCGTCGAAGGTCATGTACGTGTACGTGACCCCGGGCTCGACCTCGGCGACGACTTCCTTCGTCGTCATCTCGATGTCGTGGGTGGTCGGTTCGTCACGGTCGATGGGCGATGGAATGTCGGTCGGGTCCGCGGCGACGCGGTCGACGTCGGTGGCTTTGGCTGGGTTCATGGATGGCTCCTGGGGCGTGCTCTGGTCGACTTGCGGTTCTTCGATGGTCCCCGGCGTGGAGACGCACCCGGCGACGGCGGTCGCACCGCCGACACCGAGGGCTTGCAACACGCGCCGACGCGTCGTGAGCGGGACTGATGACATAGGTGATTCCCTCTACCTACTGCTTGTCCGACCACCCGCATATACCAGGTAGCGGCGTCTCAGCGGGCGAGAAGCGGTCTCAGGGATCGAGAACCGACCCGAACGTGTTCGGATCCGGGACGACCCCTCCTGTTCGATCCGGGAACGATTCCCCTGGTCGTCCCGAGACTCGAACGCGGGCGGGTGCAACGGGACCGGCCACGCTTACGGGGATTTATGGTGTAGAGCGGTCCACTCGTGAGTGATGGTCCAGCCGGTGCTGAAGTGGGCGGGCGGGAAGCGCCAGTTACTCTCCGAGATCACTGCTCGCTTCCCCGAGTCCCACGAGCGCTATCACGAGCCCTTCTTCGGCGGCGGCGCCGTCTTCTTCGACCTCGCGCCCGCGGAGGGCTCGATCAACGACATCAACCGACGCCTGGTGAACCTCTATCGCGTCGTCCAGCGCCAGCCCGAGCGACTCGTCGAGGAGAACCGGACACACGAACACTCGGACGACTACTACTACGACGCCCGCGACGAGTTCAACCGACTACACGCTATCGACGACAAGACGGCGGACGAGCGCGTCCGCGAGGCGAGCCTCTTCATCTACCTCAACCGCACCTGCTTCAACGGCCTCTACCGCGAGAACCAGGACGGCGAGTTCAACGTCCCCGTCGGCAACTATGTCAACCCCGACTGGGTCCAGGCCGAGCGGGTCCGCGCCGTCAGCGAAGCGCTCCAGGACACCGCCATCCACAACGACGACTTCGAGTACGTCCGCGAAGCGGCCAGCGCCGGTGACCTGGTCTACTTCGACCCGCCGTACCAGCCAGTGTCGACGACGGCGGACTTCAACGACTACCACGCCGAAGGGTTCGACAGGGACGACCAGCGCCGCCTCCGCGATCTCGCCGTCGACCTGGACGAGGCCGGCGTCCGCGTCGTCCTCTCGAACTCCCCGCCCGTGGCGGAACTGTACGAAGAGTACGACTCGTTCGAGGTGGAGATCGTCCAGGCGACCAGAGCGATCAATTCGGACGGGGACAACCGCGGTGAGGTCGCCGAGGTCATCATCACGAACGTACCAGCCGACGAACGCCGGCGGCGAGAGCTGTCGGAGTTCACCGACTGAGCACCGAGACGACACCCCTAACCCCCTCCGCCGATTATCGACGCCAAATGAGTGGCAAGGACGACTACTACAACAGGGCCAAGCAGGAGGGGTATCGCGCCCGCTCGGCCTACAAGCTGCAGCAACTCGACGAGACGGCCGGGTTGCTCGGCGAGGGCGGCACCGTCGTCGACCTGGGCGCCGCCCCCGGTGGGTGGCTCCAGGTCGCGGCCGAACGCGTCGGCGACGGGGGCACCGTCGTCGGCGTCGACCGCCAGCGCATCGACGAACTGGAGGAGGACCACGGCGCCGACGTCGAACTGGTCCGCGGCGACATGACCGACGCGGACACCGTCGACGAGGTCATCGACATCGTCGGCGATGCCGATACCGTCATCTCCGACATGGCACCGAACATGACCGGCGACTACGACCTCGACCACGCGCGCTCGGTCCACCTGGCGAGCCAGGCGTTCGACGTCGCCCTGCACGTGCTGGGCAGCGGCGGCGACTTCGCGGCGAAGGTGTTCGACGGCCGCGACCTCGACGACCTCAAGGAACGCGTCGAGAACGAGTTCGAGTACGTCCGCGAGGTCCGCCCCGAGGCCTCCCGCGACGCCTCCTCCGAACTCTACCTCGTCGGCAAGGGCTTCCTCACCGCGCCGGTCCGCGAGGGCGACGAACTCGAGGTGACCATCGAGGACGTCGGCAGCGAGGGCGACGGCATCGCCAAGGTGGAGGGGTTCACCCTCTTCGTCGGCGGGACGGAGCAAGGCGAGACGCTCACCGTGCGCGTCGACGACGTCAAGCCGGACTTCGGCTTCGCACAGCCGCTGGACGGCTACTGAGGGCGCGGACGACCCAGCGGCTCACCGCGTTTTCCTCGAAAGCGCCGTCGAATCGACCGGCCAATCTTCTTGCCGCCCCGGACCGTTCGGTACCACATGACAAGCGCCGAACCAGCGATGCGACGATTCGAGGTCCCCGACGTCGACGACCTTCCGGACGACCTCCGGGAGCGCATCGAGGAAGAGACGGAGCGAGCGGGCTTCACACCGAACGTCTTCCGCGCGCTGGCGTACCGCCCCTCGCACTTCCGGGCCTTCTTCGCCTATCACGACGCGCTGGTCGAGTGGACCGAACTCGAGCGCGAAGAGGTGGAGATGATCGTCGTCGCCGTCAGCGGCGCCAACGACTGCCTCTACTGCGTGGTCGCCCACGGCGCGCTGTGTCGCATCTACGCCGAGGATCCCCACCTCGCCGAGCAACTCGCGACGAACCACCGGACGGCGAACGTCGGCGACGCGCACCTGGCGATGCTCGACTTCGCAGTAAAATTGACCGAGCAGCCCGCCGAGATCGGGGAGGACGATTTCGCCCGCCTGGAGGACCACGGCTTCAGCCGTCGGGCTATCTGGGATATCGGCAGCGTGGCTGCCTTCTTCGCCCTCTCGAACCGGCTGGCCCACCTCGCGGACATACGCCCGAACGCGGAGTTCTACGATCTGGGACGGGACCAGAACGGAAACGGGTGAGCTGCCGGGAGAAGTGGAGAGGTGGAGAGAAGAGCCCCCGAAGCGCGCCTGTCAGTCCGCCCGGACCGGGACGACGTTCGCGTCCGTCCGCTTGGCCAGTTCGACGACGCCGTAGACGAACGGGGTGTCGGCGACGGCGACGAGGAGCTTGAAGACGTACTGGCCGACGACGAGCGTCAGGGCCTCGGCGAACGGCAGTCCCTGGAGGACGTAGAAGCCGACGCCGACGAAGATGACGGTGTCGAGCAACTGGCTGGTCGCCGTCGAGCCGATGTTTCGCAGCCAGAGGTGGTCGCCGTCAGTGTACTCGCGGAGTCGGTGGAAGACGATCACGTCCCAGTTCTGGCTGACGACGTACGCCGAGAGGCTGGCGACGACGATGGCCGTGCTGGAGCCCAGCACGTTCCGGAAGGCGTCGAGGTCGACGGACTGGGCGGCCTGGGGGAGCGCCGGCGCCTCGATGGTCGACCAGATCAGGAGCAGTAAGACGAAGTTCATCACGAAGCCGACGTTGACCACCACCTGGGCGTTCCGCTTGCCGTACAGCTCTGCGATGCAGTCCGACGCGAAGAACGTCAGCGCGTACGCCAGCGCCGCCCCCGGCAGGACGAGCGCGTCGATGCCGAGCGGCAGCGAGAACGGCAGCCCGAACGCCAGCAGCTTCGACGCCGTCACCTGCGCAGTCACGAGCGCCGTGACGAACAGCGCGACCAGCCCCACCTGCAGCGGCGCCATCGACGGAGCGCTTGCCGGCGTCGCTGCCGTCGCAGTGCCGTCACTCATCTTCGGACACCTCTTCGTCTGCCAGTCGGCCGTGTCGGTCGTCTATCTCGTCGAGGATGTCGAGGTTCTTGCGGATCGACGCGCGGATGGCGTCGCTCCGGTTGACGAACTTCCCGTCGTCGCCGACGTGGCGGTCCAGGTCGTTCAGGAGTTCCCGGGGAATCTCCACGCTAATCTTGGGCATGTCTTCTCCAGGTGCACTCTCGGTAATATGGGATGCGATCTGTTGGGACGAACTGTAGATGGAGGGGATCGGAAGACTGCGACAGAACCACTAACGACAGAAGAAAGCCCTCGCCGCGCTGAACTCGCGCGGACCACGCTGCGCGCCTCACTCCGTTCGGTGCTTACGGGTCCGTGCTTCGTTCAGCCCGGCTCGCCCTTTCAGTCCACCAGGAGATCGGCTGGTCCATCGGCTATCGAAGAATGTAGTTGAGTAAGGTGAATGTGGTCAAACTCCCTCTCGGCCTCAGTCCGCGGCCTTCCGGCTGGCCTTGGGCGCGCGTCGGCCGCCCAGGGTGTATAGCCACAGCAGTCCCAGGCCGACCAGGAAGGCGATGGTGATGGGGATGGCCACGAGGAACATCGTCCAGATTCCCTTCGGGGAGAACAGCGCACCGGCTGCGAACACGCCGAGGGTGATGGTGCGCCAGCGCTCCTGGAGCGTCTGGAAGGGGACGATGCCGCCGCGGTGGAACAGCAGCATCGTCACCGGCACCTCGATGAGGAGGCCGACGCCGACAGTGAACATCAGCACCAGCCACCCGAACTTGGCGACGCGGTAGGAGATGATCATGTCCGCCTGGAGGACGTCGTAGGCGAGCCAGGAGATGACCGTGGGCGCGACGTAGAGGAACCCGATGAGACTCCCGCCGATGAGGGTGAGGAAGACGGTGCCGCCCCAGACGCCGAGTACGTTCCGGTCACCACCGACGAGCCCGCGCTTCTCCATGGCGGGCCAGGCGAAGTACAGCAGGAGCGGCACGACGGAGATGGCCCCCATGATGGTCGAGAACTTCACGATGAAGATGAGGTGCTCGACGGGGTGGAGCGTGATGAAGCGGACGTCCTCTTGCATCTCCGGCGGGAGGTGGGAGACGAAGGCGTTCTTGATGATGCCGATGCCGGATGTGGTGTCGACGACGGGTTCTTGCTGGACCAGCACGGTCGCGTTCTCGATCCGGTAGGGGCCGCCGGGCTCCGAGATGTTCTGGCCAGTCACCGTCGCGTTGTACAGCAGGACGGAATCGTTTTGCAGCACGGCTGTGCTCGGTCTCGCGCCGGAGTCCCCCGTCCCCTCCCGCGTCGTCAGGACGGCGTTACTCGCGACGGCGTCTGCCCGCCCGCTGGTCTCGTTACGAGCGAGGACAGTGACGCCCTCGTTGAGCACGTCGACGTTCTCGGCGACGACGGTGCCGTTCTCCGCGATGACGGTCCCGCCGTCGGCCATCGCCGCGGCGCCGGCGCCGGGGATGCCCGAGTAGAGGAAGACGAAGACGACGCTCGTGACGATCATGAACGTCGCGACGAACCAGATGGCCTTCGAGGTGAGCGAGTCGAAGATGAAGGCCAGGTCGTGGTAGTAGCCGCCGATGTCGTCCTCGGTGGTCTCCTCCTCCGTGAAGGCGTTGAGCATCCCCGCGGAGGTCTCGGTGAAGACGCCCCCGCCCTCTTCGTCCTCGGGTTCGGCGGGGCCTTCGGTCGCGCCCTCGCCGCCTTCGGCGGCCGCCCCGTCGCTCGCGTGTATCTGGTCGAACCGGTCGAGGATGGCCTGGGCCTTGTCCGTGTCGTCGTCGCTCATGGCCTGGTCGGCCAGCTTGAGCGCCTCGGTCTCCTCCATCTCCTCGAAGGCCTCGCGCGGCGCAGCGCGGACCGCGTCCGCGGAGAGTGACCCGACGTCGATGGCGGTCGGGTCGCCGAAGTTCCCGGCCTCGGCGGCGGCGACGCCGAGTTCCTGGATCATGTAGTAGTACAGCACCAGGACGGCCGCGAGCAGGCCGACGGCCGCGCCGATGAGCAGTGCAGTCGTCTCCGGCGGGAGGCCGAACCAGGCCGGTTGCTGGATGTCGCCAGTGAGTTCGTCCGAGGGGAACCAGGCGGCGAAGCGCTGGACGTAGCCGAACGTAGTGGGGGAAGCGATGACGTAGGTGACGAGCGCGCCGACGACCAGCGCGGCGGCGGCGAGCTTGTTCCAGCGCGCCCGGGCGACCGACCGGGCGCTGACCTCTTCGCCCGCCCGCTTCGCCTGGACGAGCATCTTCGAGATGCCGAGGCTGATCGCGTACAGCCCCACGAGCGGCGCGGCCCACATGATCTGGGTGAACGGGTCCGGCGGCGAGAACAGGGCGCCGAAGCCGAAGATGGCGACGACGGCCCACTTCCAGCGGTCCCGGAACGTCTCGTAGGGGACGATGCCGGAGTAGGAGAGCGCACTCATCATCAGCGGCATCTGGGCGGCGAGGCCGAACGACATCCCCAGCAGCGCGATGAACTGGACCCACAGCACGATGGAGTAGTTGGGCTGGAAGTCCGCGTTCAGCGCGTTCTCGGCCAGGAAGCCGAACATCAGGGGGAAGAACAGTTCGTACGCGTACACGACGCCGCCGACGAACAGCGCGAGGCTGGTGACGGCGATGGCGCCGATCTTCCAGGTCGCCACCTCGTCGCCGGGCCAGAAGCCCCGTTCGCGCAGCGCGTCGCGGCTGAGGTAGATCAGAATCGGCAGCGCCACCAGAATCCCGGCGACGGCGCCGATCTTCACCTGCAGCAGGATGACGTCGAACGGCGTGACCGCGATGACCTTGGAGGCCTGCGACGTCGTCAGGTCCATCTTCGAGTACAGCAGGTCCCGCTTGAGCTGGTCCCACAGGAAGCTCTGCAGGACCATGATAGTCGCGAGCAGGACGACCACCCAGACGATGAACACCTTCTGCAGGTGCTTCTGGGCGGTCCGGAGCATGGTCCCGGCGGTCTCCCGACCGCTCTGGACCGTCCGCATCGTGTCCTCGTCGAGCCCACTCGCCATCTTTGCCGTTGGTAGCCCGCTGCCCGTTATCAATTTGTTCATCAGGACTCCGGTCCGCGCCGGGCCGCGGGAAAAGAAAGTTTACAACAGCGAGTGGCCAAACCCGGGACAGATGGGCGATCGCCGAGACACCGAGCCGGGCGAGGACGACGGGCCAGCGGGTGCCAGCGGCGGCGATCCCGACGACGATCCCGGGGACGACGCCGGGATCACGAACGACATCGGTGGAGAGGGCGACGCCGGGAACGAGGACGACACCGGGAACGGTACCGACACCGAGGTCGAAGAAGACACCGAGGAGTCCTCGGACTCCTACCGGGAGCAGTCCTCCATCGACTTCGACGGCAAGATGGGCGACCCGAGCGACTACACCGAGGGCAGGGAACCGCCCGAGTGGGTCGAGGAGGTCAAGCGAGAGTCGGGTGACGACGAATCCGAGGGTGACGACGAAACCGAGGGTGACGACGAGAGCGTCGAGGCCGATGAAGGTGCCGACGAGAGCGACGACGGTGACGAGAGCGATACCGACGAGGTCACCGGCGACGAGATCACCGCCGCCGACCCGTCCGGTGGCGACGCCGACGACGGGGCCGACGACGACGCGGACGACGACGCCTACGAGATCGGTCCCAGCGAGGCGTCGGCGGTCAGGAATGAGGCGGCGCCCGGCGGCCCCGCGGGCCACGACCCGGTCGCCGCCGGCGCCGGTGGTGGCGGCGGTGGCGGCGGTGGCGCACTCGGCGGCGCGACGGCGCCGGACGACGAGGAGATGCCGCTCACCGAACACGTCGAGGAGATGGCGCTGCGGTTCATGGCCGTCGGTCTCGTCGTCGTCGGCGTCGGCGCCATCACGCTGTTCTACGCTGACGAACTGATCAACTTCCTCTGGTACTCCTTCCTGGGTCCCGGCCAGCAGACCTGCCTGGAGGGATCGTTCCTGGGCGGGCGGCTGTCCGTCACCGACGCCTGTCCCGACTCTGTCAGCCCGCGGATCTACCACCCGCTCGCGCTCGTGCTCGCGCGTCTGAAGGTGGCCTCGCTGGTCGGGATCATCGCCGCGCTCCCGGTCGCCGTCTACCAGACCTACCGGTTCATGCGCCCCGGTCTCTACCCCCGCGAGCGCCGGTACTACCTCGCCGCGGTCCCGACGAGCCTGGTGCTCGCGGCCGTCGGCGTCGGCTTCGCCTACTTCGCCGTCCTGCCGGCGATGTTCTCGTACTTCACGAACTACAGCGAGCAGGCCGCCGAGATCGCCTTCGGCCTGACGGAGACGTTCAACCTCATCGTCCTGATGATCGGCTTTTTCGCCATCGTCTTCCAGATCCCGCTGCTCGTGATGCTCGCCATCATGATGGGCGTCACGACCCGCCGGTGGCTCGAAGACCGCCGACTGTACTTCTGGGGTGGCTTCGGCGCGCTGGCGTTCGTGTTCAGTCCCGACCCGACCGGGATGGCGCCGCTGATGGTCGCCGTCACGATGATCGGCCTGTTCGAGGGGACGCTGTTCCTGCTCCGCTGGACCGACAGCGACTCGCCGCTGTTCGACCCGGCGGCCTTCGCCGAACGGCGGCCCTACGCCTGGGCGCTGGCCGTCGCCGCGGGCTACCTCGCCAGCGCGGCGCCGCTGCCCGGCAGCTACTACGAGCAGTTCCCCGCCCTCGTCCAGAGCACGCTGGAGTTCAACGACCTGGTCGCGATGACGCCGATCATCACCGCAGTCGTCCTGATCGGCCTGTTCGAACTGCTGGCCTATCTGGTCCGCAACTACTCGCGGAACGTCCGTGTCTGGGACGTCGTCAACCGCGCCCGGGTCCCCTACTGGATCCTCGCGCTGGTCGTCGGCTACTTCGCCAGTCCGAACCCGCCGGGCCTCCAGACCGTCGAGGCGCTCGCGCTGCCCCAGTCCGAGGCCGTGGCCGTCACCGCGGGCCTCATCGTCGGCTTCGAACTGCTCATCCTGACGCTGCGCTGGCGGAAGCAGCGAATGGAGTGAACAAGTTCTGTCGACGGGGGCGGTTTTCGAGGGAGCGGTTCCCCGTTTCTGCAGCGACTCCTCAGTTCAGCGCCCAGAAGCGGTAGTTCAGGAGCGTCGCGAACAGGACCCACGCCAGGTAGGGCACCAGTAACGCAGCGGCCCGCCGGTCCACCCGGGCGAAGGCCCAGAGAGTCGCCGCGACGAGAACGTCGAGGACGACGATGACACCCAGGGCAGCGAGGAGGTCCTGGGCGCCGAAGAAGACCGGCGTCCAGGCGAGATTGAACGCGAACTGCAGCGCGAACAGACCGAGCGCAACTCGCACGGCCCGTGCATCGAGACCGCGCCGCGCCACCAGGTACACCGCGACGCCCAGCAGCGTGAACAGCGCCGTCCAGACGACGCCGAAGAGCCAGCCCGGCGGGTAGATGGCGGGTTTTTCGAGCGCGGCGAACCACGCCGAGTCGGGGCCGGCGAGAAGCGCGGGCGCCGCCCCGAGCGCGTTGACGGCGACGACGGCGCCAGCTGCCCACAGGAGGTCCCGGCGGTCGAATCCGCCGCTGCCCGGCGTCGAACTGGAGTGTGCCATACGCTCCCTTGGACCGCGGGACGAAAGTGTATTGGGTGGCTGACGGCGCGATGCAATAGGGTCCGTCGGCGCGCCGGTCGGCGACTACAGCGCCCGTACGTCCGGCCCCTCGGCGTCCTCGTCCTGTGCCTCGCGCCAGGTGTGTTCGGGTGTCCAGTCCAGCAGCTCCGTCGCTCGCGCGTTCGACATGCCCGACTCCTCGCCGTCCAGATTCACGTCGTCGGGGACCTCGCCGAACCAGTCCTCGAACAGGTCGACGGTGGGCTTGCCCCCGTAGTTCTCGTCGGCGGCGACGAGCAGCGGTTCGTGGCCGTCGATATCGGCCGCCAGCGCGGCGCTGACGGCGCTGGCGATGTCACGGACGTCGACGTAGCTCCAGAAGTTGCCGACGCCGCCGTCGCTGGGGTCGAAGTTCTTGCACTCGTAGTCGCCGGGGTACTGGATCCACGAGGGACGGATGGAGACGACGGAGACGTCGTACTGGCGGACGACCATCTCGGCGACCTCCTCGCCGACGACCTTGGAGGTGCCGTAGGGGTCCTCGGGCCGCATCGGGTGGGCCTCGTCGACGGGGAGGTAGTCCGGTAGCGGCGTCTCCGCGGCGAAGGGGAAGCCGTAGGCGCTCTCCGAGGAGGCCCAGACGACGTCGGCGCCGGCGCGGCCGGCCGCTTCGAGCACGTTGTACGCCGAGACGACGTTGTTCTCGAAGACAGTGCCGCCGGCGTGGCCCTCGGGGTGGGGGATGGCGCCCCAGTGGACGACTGCGTCGGGGTCGAACGCCGTTATCAGATCGAAGACCTCGCCGCGGTCGGTCAGGTCGGCCTGGCGGACGTCGACGTTCCGGTGACCGCTCTCGCCGCGGACCCGGTCGACGCAGACCACCTCCTCGTACTCCGCAGCGAGTCGGTCGACGATCCATCGGCCCGAGCCACCGAGGCCGCCGGTGACGAGTACGGTAGACATCTGTCCGTGTCCAGGGGACAGACACCGATAAAGGCCAGTATCACTCGTGCGAACAGTCGCCACCATTCATATACTATGATCGACGATAGCAGGTGATGGACGACTGGGTGGACCCGGGGGAGACGCTCGAGACGGCGTCGTTCGAGCGGCTGTACAGGGGCGCGCTGGAGCTGGCGTCGTCGGTCGAACGGACTCGCGCGGCGACGCTGGTCCTGCTGACCGGCCGGCTGGGACTGACCCTCGAGGAGGCGCTGCATTGCAACGAAGGGTGGGTCGACTGGGAGCGTGCCGAGTTGCAGGTCCCCGAGAAGGATCCCTGTGCCTGTGCCGGGTGCTGGGAACTGGCTCGCCGGCGCCGGGAGCACACGGACCCGATCCGGGAGGTACTCTACGAGGAGTGCTGGTCGCCGTCGCCCGACAGGGCGCCCCGGACCGTTCCGTTCGGCTGGTCACGGCGGATCAGCGCGGCGCTGCTGGCGACGGCCGACCGGTACCTGCTGGATCTGTTGCCCGGGGACGCCCGGGAACTCCTCCGGGCCGCCGGCGAGGCCGCGGACGGTATCGAGCCCGACGACCTCACGCCGGGGCTGCTCGCCGCCACGACCGTCGACTTTCTGTCCGACCTGGGGCTGGAAGCCGACGGCACCGCGGCCGTCCTCGGCGTCGGCGAGGCGCGGGTCGAACCCTACGCCGCCGCCGGCGAGTCCGACGTGACGACCCGGATGGCCCGCCTGGCGGGCGTCGACGGCAGCGCCGACCCCGAATCGGCGTTCCCGGTCGCCTGCGGAACCGAGGCCTTCGAGTCGGAACCGTTCGACGTCGGGGCGGCCGACGCCGACGCACTGGCCGAGCGAGCAACCGCGACCGACGCCCCCGAGCGGGTCCCGCGGCCGACCGACCTGCCGGCGTCCGTGGACTACGACCCGGCCGACCACGCCGCGGCGGGCGGCCCGAACAGGCGGACCGACGCCGGATCGTGGGCGGAGGGTCCGAGTGCTGCCGACGGGAACGAAAACGCGCTCCGCGCGGACGGGGCGTCGGCGGTCACGGGTGCCGACCGCGGTCGCGCCGGCCTACCCGACGATCCGTCCACAGCGAGCGGCAGCCAGGCGACGGCGCCCGACGTGACCTGCGCCCGCGACGTCGTCACCCAGCCGGTCGTCGCGGACTTCTCGACCCGCGCCGCCGCCGACGGGCTCTGTGGCGGCCGCGAGATTCCCGGCCGGGTCATCCTCGGGCAGGAAGAGCTGTTCGTCCTCTGGAGCGAGGAGAAGGGCGCCGAGGACGCCGACGCGCCGCACCTGCTGGTCCCCCTCGAGGACGTCTGGGACGTCCGCATCGACGACGTCCCCGGTCGCCTGAGCGCCTCGTTCCCCCACGCAGTCACCGTCGGCCACCGGCCGTCGGGCCGCGACGAACTCGCCGTCAGCATCCAGCTCCCGCCCGCCCAGCGCCGGGACATGGCGTCGGCGCTGTACCGCATCCTCCTCAACGTCACGCCGATGACGGTCGTCGACCCGGCCCGGGAGGGCGGACGCGTCACCGACGCCGACCCGGAGGAGATGGTGCTGTACGTCCGACCCCACGGCGTCGCGTTCACCGACGAGGCCGGGGACGCGGCGCGCCTCGCCTTCGACCTCTCGGACGTGGTCGACGTCGAACGCATCGAACGGAGTTTCGACGGCGAGAGCCGACCGGCCGTCCAGCTCCGCAGGGTCACGGACAATCGACCGGTGACGACGGTCGTCACCGCCGCGGACGACCGCCTGCGCCGCCTGGTCTGGCGCTACGTGCGCCGGGAGTACCACCAGACGCTGGCGACGGTCCGCGGGATCCGGCTCTCCGACGCCGAGAAGATGGTGATGGTCGCGCTGTACTCCACCGACGGCACGCCGGATCTGGGCTCGCTGCTGGACCTGACCGAACAGGAGCTTTCGGCGGCGCTGCAGTCCCTGGCCGCCAAGGAGCTCGTTCGCTCGGCCGAGGCGGCCACGGACCTCACCGGAACGGGCCAGCTCGCCGTGAGCGACCGCCTCGAGAGCGTGAACCACTAACGAACGCCTTTACCCGTTTCAGTACGTACGGCCCCCATATGCAGTGGAAAACCGACTGGGGACTCCGCGCCCGGATGGTGCTGACGATGTTCCTGCTGTTCGCCCTCTACATCGTCTTCGTCGGCGTCCTCGTGGAGTTTTCGTACTTCTGGATGCTCCCGCTGATGGGAGTGTTCCTGTTCGCGCAGTTCTTCTTCAGCGACAAGCTGGCGTTGCGCTCGATGGGCGCCAGGACCGTCGACGAGGACGAGTATCCGGAACTCCACCGGATGGTCGAGCGGCTCTCCCAGCAGGCCGACCTGCCCAAGCCGAAGATCGCTGTCGCCGACTCGCGCGTACCCAACGCCTTCGCCACGGGCCGCTCGAAGAAGAGCAGCGCCGTCGCCGTGACGACGGGCATCATGGACACGCTCGACCAGGACGAACTCGAAGGGGTGCTCGCCCACGAACTCGCCCACATCAAGAACCGCGACGTGATGGTGATGACCATCGCCTCGTTCCTCTCGACCATCGCGTTCATGGTCGTCCGCTGGGGCACCTTCTTCGGCGGCGGCAACCGCCGGAACGGGGGCGGGGGCGTCATCGTCGCCATCCTCGCCTCGCTCGTGGTGTGGATCATCTCCTTCCTCCTCATCCGGGCGCTCTCCCGGTACCGGGAGTTCGCCGCCGACCGCGGCGGTGCGACCATCACCGGCAAGCCCGCCGCGCTGGCCTCGGCGCTCATGAAGATATCCGGCCGGATGGACAAAGTCCCCAAGGAGGACATGCGCGACCAGGCGGAGATGAACGCGTTCTTCATCATCCCCATCAAGTCCGGCTTCGTCGGGAAGGTGTTCAGCACCCACCCCTCGACGGAGAAGCGCGTGGAACGCCTCCGTGACCTGGAGCGGGAACTCGAAGGGTTCTGAGTCGGACGGTCTCTCACCGCCGTCCGTCGCTCGACCTCGTCGGTCCCGGACGGAAACCACCTTATCGCAGGCACCCCACAGTCGACCCATGGGACTGTTCGACGGCCTCAAGAGCGTCCTCGGCATCAAGGCCGAGGCCGACGCCACCCGCGACGCCGACCCCGACGACCTGTTCGGGATGTCGACGGCCTACCTGACGATGGAGGCCGAACTCGGTTACGCGCCGACCGGCGACGCAGCGCTGTGTTTCGCCGACGTGGACAACACCGACTTCCGTGACGCCATGGACGAGGTGGAGGCCATCCTCGACGCCGGCGAGGTCGAGACCGGCACGACCGCGGAGTTCACCAGCGACGACCACGGCTACCAGTGGATCGTCCTCCACGACGAGGAGTTCGAGGACCTCGTGACGTCCATCCACTTCGCCGCCGACACGCTGATCGAGGCGCGCTACGGCTCGCGGCTGCTCGCCGCCGTCTTCGCCTTCGAGCGCGACCACGACGGCCTGCTCGCCTACTGGATCTACTCGTTCCGGCGCGGCGCCTACTACCCGTTCGTCCCCGAACCCCACGACGACCACGAGCGCGACTCCGGCGCCGAGTTCAAACTGGAGAGTAACCTGGACGGCGAGTTGAGCATCGAGAACGACAAGAAGTACTGGTACGCACTGTGGCCCGACCGGCGCGGGTTCCACCCCTGGGAGTGAGGATGGCCGCGAACGCCGACGCATCCGGGGACGACGTCGCCGTCTCCGACCACTTTCGGCTGTCCGGGGACGGACCGGTCGACGCCGACCTCCCACCGGGCGTCTATCGCGTCGTCGGAACCCCCGAGGACAGTGTCACGGTCCTTCGGGTCGTCGACGCCGACGGCCGGCGGGTCCACACCGGCCAGATCCACCGCGTTCCGCGAACCGACCTCGACCGGTTCGAACCGGCCACGAACCCGGACGAGAACCGATCACTGGCCGCGGCCGTCGCCGGGCAACTCGACGGCCTCGCCTGGCAGGGGCGGCTAATCGGCCGGGCTGTGGCCGCTCGGCCGATACCGGGGGCGATCGCGCTCGCACTCGTCGCCGCCGGCCTGTTCGGCGACCCGTACCTGCCGATTCCCGAGCTGTTCGACGTGTTGCTGTTCCTCGCCGGCGTGGGCCTGCTCGTCTCGCTGACGCGCACCACGACCCGCCGGTAGCGTCGGCCGTCCGTCACGACTGGAAAGCCCCTTGAGGCACCCCACCGTAGCACCGCCGATGCCTTCCGTCGACCGCAACGGCACGCGGCTCCACTACGACGTCGACGGCACCGGCCCGACGGTCGCGTTTATCGGCGACGTCGGCGCCGGCGCCTGGCTCTGGGGCTGGCAACAGCCCGCGCTCGCCGGTCCCTACGAGACCCTGGTCTGGGACCTCCGCGGGACTGGCCGCTCCGACGCACCGCCGGGTCCCTACGACGTCGCGACGCTGGTCAACGACCTGGAGGCGGTGCTGTCCGACCACTCGGTCGCCGACGTCCACCTCGTCGGCGCCGGCTTGGGCGGGATGGTCGCGCTCGCCTACGCCCATCGATACAATCGAGCGAACTCGCTGACGCTCCTCGGAACGGCCGCCAACGGCGACGCCGTCACCGACCGGCTCAGTACCCTGCGGGCCGCGCCCGACGATCCCGAGGCGTTGCGGGCCTCGCTCGACGCCGCCTTCGCGGCGGACCTGGCGGACTATCCCGACGTCGTCGATCAGATCACCGAGTGGCGGGCGGAAGACGACGCCGCTCTCGACGGCTGGGACGCCCAGGCCGCCGCCATGCGCGAGTTCGAGGCGCCGCCGCTGTACGAGGTGACGCTGCCGTCGCTCGTCATGCACGGCGTCGAGGACGTGATCGTTCCGGCGAGCGCCGGCGAGTCGCTGGCCGAGGACCTCCCCCGCGGCGACTACCAGGCCGTGGAAGGTGGTCACTGGTGTTTTATCGAGGAGTCGGCCGCCGTCAGCGACGCACTGGTGCGATGGCTGGACGAGCAGACGGACGACCGGTAGGGCCTCGCCACGGCGCGTCAGAGAAAGTGACAGATTTATCCACGAATGTGCACCCTTTTCAGCCTCGAGGCCGTCAGCTACTACCGAATGAGTCCCAGGATCGCGCTGCTGAACGCCGCCCACGATGGGTCGGACAACCGGCGGAACTTCCGCCGGGAACTGGCCGCCGACCTCGTCGAGTACGACGTCGTCGACCGCGACCTCCCCGAGCACTTCGCGTTCGACGGCTGCGTCGTCACCGGGTCGCGCGCCTCCGTCTACTGGGAGGAACCGTGGATCGCGGAGCTACGCGAGTGGGTCCGCGAGGCGGTGGAACGCGATATCCCGTTCCTGGGCGTCTGTTTCGGCCACCAGCTGCTCGCCGACGCGCTGGGCGGGACCGTCGAGGCGATGGACGACTACGAGATCGGCTATCGCAGCGTCAGCCACGACGGCGAGTCGCCGCTGCTCGACGGCGTCGACGAGGAGTTCACCGTCTTCACGACCCACTCCGACCGCGTCGTCGAACTCCCGCCCGGCGCCGAGCGCTTCGCCGAGAACGAGTACGGCGTCCACGGCTTCCGGGCCGACGACGTCTTCTCGGTCCAGTTCCACCCCGAGTACGACCCCGAGACAGCCGAGATGGTGACGAGGGGCAAGGACGGCCAGCTCTCCGCCGAGCGCATCGAGCAGGTGCTCGACGGCATCACGCCGTCGAACTACCAGGCCGCCTGCGAGGCCAAACAGCTGTTCGACAACTTCGTCGACTACGTCGAGGCGCGAGCGGGGACCGGTTCCGCCGACGCCGCGGTGGACGCCGAATCTGGCGACGTCACGTCGGACGACGAGACGCCGACTGGGACTGGCGACGGCGGCGACTCGGCCGCTGCCGACGACTGACAGCTACTTCTTCGACGGCCCAGTCCTCACGGAAGCCGGAGCAACAGTTCGTGTTCGACGAGGAGAGCGACCACCGCGAGGACGATGATCGCTCCCTCCAGCGGCGAGGAGAGGATGCCGAGCGAGACGATGAGCGTCGTCGCACACGCGGGCGCGTGCCCGGTGTCGGTCGCCAGCATCCCGACCGTCGTCAGTCCGACGGCGACGACGCCGCTGACGGCCAGCCGGAGCGACGCGAGGGTGCCCGGTCCAGTCGCGGCGGTCAGGGTCACGTCGCCGGCGACGAGGTGGTACGCCACCAGGCCGGCAGCGACGCCGAGAGCGTGGCCACCGACCACGCGACGCGGCGCCGACTCCGGGCCGTCGGGGTCGGTGGCGAACAGGTAGGCCGTCGGGCCGAGGCTGGGGAAGACGAACGGTAACCCGCTCGCCCACACGACCCCGCCGAGGCCGGCCAGCAGCGCGCCGGCGCGGCCGGCCTGTCGGAGCCACTCCCGCAACGTGTGTCGATCCGGCACAGGGCAACGGTCCGTCTGCCCGGAGATAACGGTGACGTTACACGGTGATCGGGCACCGGGGCGTTCACCGTTTGCAGGTCAGGATCGCCATCGGGATCGCGAAGAACAGACCGATGACGCCGGCTATCGGAAAGAAGAGGAAGGCGACGAGTTCGAGGAACGCGAGCATGGCCACCGCGACCAGCTTCTGGCCGAGCGAAAGCATGATTGCCGGAGTGTCGTGAAAGGGCGTAATAAAGGTTGTGCGGTCCGTTCAGCCGGGGGACGCCGCGCACCGCCGGACGCTTTTTCACGCCAGCGACCCCATCTCCGGCATGCTCGATTACCTCGCGCTCGACGACGACTACACTGCTGAGGAGCGCCAGGTCCGCGACGCGGCCCGCAGGTTCGTCGACCGCGAGGTCGCCCCGGACGTCGGCGACTGGTTCGAGGACGGCCGGTTCCCCGAGCGCCTCGTCGGCGAGATGGGCGACCTCGACTTCTACGCGCCCACCCTCTCGTGGGGCGACCTGCCAGGCCTCTCGGAGACGGCCTACGGCCTCCTGATGCGGGAACTGGAGGCCGGCGACTCGGCAGTCAGGTCGATGGCCAGCGTCCAGGGCGCGCTCGTGATGTGGCCCATCGCGGAGTACGGCAGCGACGCCCAGCGCGAGCGCTGGCTCCCCGGCCTGGCAAGCGGCGACCTCGTCGGCTGTTTCGGCCTCACGGAACCCGAACACGGTTCCGACCCGGCGAGCATGGAGACGCGCGCCGAGTCGGTCGGGGACGGCGACGGGTATCGACTGTTCGGAACGAAGACCTGGATCACTAACGCCCCCATCGCCGACGTCGCGCTCGTGTGGGCGAAACTGGATAGCGGAACGGACGGTGAGGCCGACGATGGAGACGGACCGGTCAGGGGATTCCTCGTCGAGACGGACGCCGACGGGGTGGAGACGCCCGAGATCGGCGGCAAGCTCTCGATGCGAGCCTCTTCGACCGGCCAGGTCGTGCTGGACGACGTCCGGGTCCCCGAGGACGCCGTCCTCCCCGGCGTCGAGGGGATGAAGGGGCCGCTCTCCTGTCTCACGCAGGCCCGCTACGGCATCGCCTGGGGCGCCGTCGGCGCCGCCCGGGACTGCTTCGAGGTCGCCCGCGAGTACGCCACCGACCGGGACCAGTTCGGCGGCCCCATCGGACGCTTCCAGCTCCAGCAGGAGAAACTCGCCGAGATGGCCACCCAGATCACCACGGCGCAACTGCTTGCCGACCGGCTGGCCGAACTGAAAGAACGCGGCGAGTTACGCCCCCAGCAGGTGTCGATGGCCAAGCGCAACAACGTCCGCACGGCCCGCGACGTCGCCCGGACCGCCCGCGAGATGCTCGGCGCCAACGGCATCACGACTGACTACTCGCCGATGCGCCACGCGGCGAACATGGAGACCGTCTACACCTACGAGGGCACCCACGACATCCACACGCTGATCCTGGGTGAGGACCTGACTGGAATATCGGCGTTCGAGTGACTAGCAGAACTACTGTGTTGATCGGTCGGTGTGGACGGAACTGCTCACCCTTCCGCCAACAGAGGAAAGCCCCGGCGTGCTGCGGTCCCGCGGCTCGCTGCGCCCTTCACTCGCTACGCTCGCTCCAGTGCTTACGTCGCCGGGGTTCCCGCAGCACGCCGCCCCTTTCAGTCCCACCCGAGTCAGCTAATCGGCCTGGAGAAACGGGTGGGACTGAAAGGGGCCGACCGCTCGGGGAAGGTGGGCGCAGTAAGCACCGCAGCGAAGCGAGGAGCGCAGCAAGCCCCCCGACCCGAGCGGGAGGGGGCTTTCCTTTGTTGTTGGTAGCGCCGTCAGTAGTTTAGTCGCGAACTGATCAACTCAGTCGCTCTCTCGCCCAGAAACCACCAGTCACCGACGCCAAAAGAAAAGCCGCGGCGGAGAAGCCTTCTAGACCGTCGCTTCGCTCTCGTCGCGCTGCTCCTCCTCTAAGCTTTCTAGCGCGCCGACCACGGTTCGCCGGTAGTTCTCCACGGGGAGGTCGTACTCCTCGCGGGCCATCTCGGCGTACTCGTTGGTCTCGTCGCCCTCGTAGCGCTGGATGCGCTCGGTCGTGCGCTCGGCCGTCTCGACGACCCAGCGGTCGCGCGTGGCCTCGTCGACCTGCGAGATGGACTCGGGGCGCAGCGAGACGTTGACCTCGCCGTCGTCCGTCTCGTAGGTGCGGGGTTTGCCGACGACGGAGACGTACGCCGGCGGTTCCAGTTCGCGGAGCATCGACGCGGCGTCGGGCTGGTACTGCCCGGCGTACATGAAGAACGTGTCGCCGTTCGGGTCGACGACGCGTCCCTGCCAGTACTCGCTGTCCTCGCCGACGTCCTCCGTCTCGGTGAGCGTGCCGACCACGAAGATGCGGTTGGCTCGCTCCCCGGTCGGGAGGAGGACGTAGACGGGCGCGCGCTCGTCGTCGGACTCTTTGAACGTGTAACTCGCGTCGTTGAACTCGTCTGCGAAGACGCGGCGGGCGACTTCGCGGGTAGGTGCGCCGGACATCTAGATCGACCTCGCTTTGATCAGCGCCGCTTCACCGTCGACCGGGTCGGTCAGGCGCTCCTGGTCGTTGACCAGGACGTAGCGGCCGAACGTCGGTCCGGTGACGCGGTAGTAGTAGCCCAGTATCCCCTCGCTCATCTCGTCGGCGACGACCTCGGTGTCGAGGGCGTCCATGGCCATCTCCTTGGCCTCCTCGAGCGTGATACCGGTCAGTTCCTCGGTGGCGTCCTGGTCGAAGATGACCTCGGTCACCTCGTCGCCGTCGTCGAGCACGCCCTTGATGCGGAGGTCGAACTCCCCCTCACCCTCGCCGTGCTCGCTGCAGCGGCCGTTCTGGAGGACGCGTGTGCAGTCCTCCTCGGGGCAGCGCTTGATGAGGCCGCTCCCGGACTGGATGTCCACGAGCGCTCCCTCGACGGTGACGTCGTCGTTGCCGACCTCGAGGTCCTCGTCGAGCTCCTCGATGGTCGTCGTGGAGTTGAGCTTCACCGAGTAGCGGCCCTCGTACTCGTCGGTGACGACGTTGCCCAGATCGTAGACCTTGCCCTCTTCCAGTTCCTGGAGGTCTGACTTGGCCCACTTGGTGAACTTGATGGTCCCGCTCTCGTCACCGAGCAGGCCCACCTGGCCGACGGAGTCCGAACGGGGCTCCCACAGTTCGGTGACCTTCGCGGTGATGTCGATCCACTGTTCGGGCTCGTCGACCTCGGCGACCTGGACGTGCTCGTTCCCGCCGCCACCGCCGCCGAGCTGGTCGCGCTCCATCCCGGCCTCGTCGAGGTAGTTGCTGACGACGCTCCGGCGCGCCTCGTTCAGCGGCACCTGGTAGTCGTTCACCAGGGTTTCGAGGCGTTCGACGACGTCGTCGACGTCGATGTCGAGCTGGTCGGAAAACTGCTCCTGTATCTCTTCGGCGTGTGTACGCAAATCTGTCATGGTTGCTGTCTCCGCGTGATTTCAATGGGAGACAGGTGGAGATTGGCCGTGCTCCCCTATAAAGTCACGGAGAGTGCGCAGTGGAAGTGAAAGTGAACGGGAACGAGGCGCTGTCCTGTGGTTCCGACCAGTACCCGGGAGCGATTTTCCGCCCTTCGAGAAGATTGATTTGTCCCGGTGTACAACCCCGTGTATGGTCGACGACGGCGGGAGCATCCAGCGCTTCATCCAGTCCACGCTCCGCTCGGCGGGCCGCCAGCTCCAGGAGGCCAAGACGGCCTACGCCGACGCGAAGCGAAGCGCACTCGCGGACCTCCCGCAGACCGACGACGGCAAGGCCCGCATCGTCTGCCGTCGCTACGCCGAACGCCGGGCCGTCGCCCTCGACGACGAGGGCCGGCCCGCCTGTTTCGACCCCGATCATCCGGACTGCCAGGGCTGTGCGGAGGACGTCCAGGACGGGACTGTCGAGACCTGGTAGGAACGACCTTTTTCTGCGTCGGGTCTCCTCGCTCCCTCCGGTCGCTGCGGGAACCACTCCTTGAAAAACGTCGGGGAAAAACACCGCGGGAGCAAAGCTCCCGCGAGCCCTCACTCGCTTCGCTCGTGAGGATGCCGCTCGCTCCCTCCGGTCGCTCGCGGTACAATTGCTAGTGCCAGCCTGCCCTTCCCCTGGTCGCGCGATAAAACGCACTCCCGGCCACCGCTATGGCCGAGGAGAGTAATCAGGCAGGGTGGGAATGAAAGGGGCAGCGTGCTCGATGTCTTCGTGAACGGAGTGAGCGAAGGCTCGAAAGACGAGCGAAGCGAGTCTTTCGGTGAGCGAGACGAAGTAAGGACCGGAGCCGTAGGCGAGGACCGCAGCGAGTCGCAGCCATCGAGCACGCCGGGGCTTTCCTCTCTCATTGGTTTCGTCGTACTCACCACAACGTTCTCCTAGCCAAACCTTCACAGCGAGTACGCGACTACGAACATCTGATGGACAGGCCACTCGTCGCGCTGATACTCGCCGGCGGCACGGGCACACGGCTCTACCCCGCGAGCCGGTCGAACCGCCCGAAGCAGTTCCTCTCCTTCGGCGGGGACGACTCCCTCCTCACGCAGACCGTCGACCGCGCCGCCTTCGCCGACGAGACGTACGTCCTCACGCGCGAGGCGTACGCGGACGAGATCCACGAGCACGCCCCCGACGCGGCGGTGTTGACCGAGCCCGAACCGAAGGACACCGGGCCGGCGCTGGTCTACGCCGCCCACCGAGTCCGGGAGCAGGTAGGGGACTGTGCGATGCTCGTGCTGCCGAGCGACCACCACGTCGCCGGCGACTTTCGGGGCGTCGCCGAGCGCGCGGCGCGAGTTGCAGTGGAAACGGGAGGGGTCGCCACCGTCGGCGTCGAGCCGACGCGGCCGGATCCCGGGTACGGCTACATCGAGCCCGGCGACCCGCAGGACGGCTATTTCGCGGTGAAGCAGTTCCGCGAGAAACCCGATCGCGAGACGGCAGCGGGGTACGTCGACCGCGGCTTCTACTGGAACGCCGGGATGTTCGCGTGGACGCCGGAGGCGTTCCTGCAGGAGGCGAGGGAATCGCCACTCGAACCGCTGGTCGACGCGCTCGACGACGGCGATTCGAGTCGGGGTTTCGACGCCGTCGACCCCGTTAGCGTCGATTACGCCGTGCTCGAACGGTCGGATTCGGTGTTCGTCGTCCCCGCCGACTTCGAGTGGGACGACCTGGGGGCGTGGGACGCCATCGAGCGGCTGGTCGACGGTGGGAGTGGCGAGGGCGAGGACGACAACGACAACGCGGTCCTCGGCGACGCCCTCGCCGTCGACGCCGCGGACAACGTCGTCGCCACCGACGGCCACGTCAGCCTCGTCGGCGTCGAGGACCTGATCGTCGCCAGTTTCGACGACCGGACGCTCGTCGTTCCGAAAGACGACGCCCAGCGAGTGCGTGACGTCGTCGCCGAACTCCGGGAACGGGGGCTGTTCTAGGCTCGTCCCGTCAGCGACAGTGGTCGGTCACGTGCTCCGCATCGACCCGCCGTCGACGGCCAGCGCCGCGCCGGTGACGTACGACGAGCGGGCACTGGAGAGGAAGGCGACGACGTCGCCGAGTTCCCGCGGGTCGCCGACCCGGCCCAGCGGCGCGTCGGACCAGTTCTCGATCCCCTCCTCGTAGCTGTCGTAGTCGCCGCGCTCGACGGCGTCCTCGACGAGTTCCTGGATGCGCGGGGTCTCGTGGGCGCCCGGGAGGACGGCGTTGACGCGGACCTCGGGGCCGAACTCGCGAGACTGGGTCTTCATCAACCCGATGACGGCCCGCCGGACCGAGTTCGAGAGCACCAGGTCGTCGATGACCTCCCGGACCGACCCGGAGGTGATGTTGACGATCGTGCCGGCGTCCGATTCCTTCAGGTACGGGTAGGCCAGTCTGGTCGTCCAGACGGCGCTCATCACCAGCAGGTCGTAGGCCTGGTACCAGTCGCGCTCCGTGGAGTCGAGGAACGAGCCGCTGGGCGGCCCGCCGGCGCTCGTCACGACGTGGTCGAGCGCGCCGAGTTCCTCGACGGTCTGCTCGACGAACGCCTCTATCTGGTCCCGGTCGGTGATGTCGGCCTGGACCGCCAGGACGTCGCCGTCGCCGGCGTCCGCCAGCTGTTCGCGGGCGTCGTGGAGGTGCGACTCGGTGCGGCCACAGATGGCGACGTCGGCGCCCTCCTGGGCCAGTGCGGTCGCGCTTGCGAGGCCGAGACCGCTGGTCGCTGCGGTACACAGTGCGACGTTGCCGTCGAGTTCCAGATCCATGTGTGAGCGCTCGCGTGGCACCCTCAAATGTCCACGGGCTTCGGAGTCGGTGTGTGAGTGACGGTGCTTCTGTAACGGGTAGTTCTGGGACCTGAGTGCTGGACGGCACTGTAGGGACAACAACACCCGGAAAGCTCTCGGCGCGCTGAACTCGCGCGAGCAACGCTGCCCCTGGAGTCCTCGTGAGCGAAGCGAACGAGGGCTCGTCAGAGTGGTTCGAGAGACCGAAGGTCTCTCGTCATCACGAAAGGCGCGGAGCGCCTTTCGAACGACTTGCTCTGACGGTGGACTGAAAGGGCGAGGCCCGGTCGGGGGCTTTCGAGGCGTCTGCGTCGGTACTGTGCCAGTGCTCACTGAGTCACGAAATCGTCACACCCACTCCGAAACAGAGCAGCAGACGTCGGAAAAATGCACCAGAGAGACGGCGTCGAGACTGTCCACGTCGGGCGCGCCGTCGGTCCGGGGCTAGCTGCCCCAGAAGTTGTCGCGGCTGCCGAGTCGTTCGCGGTCGGGGCCGCGGCTGCTCTCCTCTTCCTCGTCGTCCTCGCCCTCCGCGTCGGCCGCGTCGGCCTCGTCGTCGTCCGCGTCCTCGCCTTCGTCGTCGAGTTCGAGTCGTTCAATCTCCTCGGCGCGGGCGTGGTTCGAGCGGACCTTGGTCACCTTCACCTTGGACTTCGCCGGCGGGAGCACGCCGTCGACCATGATGATGAAGCCGTCGTCGGTGCGGCCGACGCCGGCGCCGCTCTCGTGGATGTCCTCGACCTCGACGGCGACTTCCTCGCCGGGCTGGACGGGCTGGGTCTTGAGTTCCGAGATGGGCTGGTTGTAGTGGTTACACCACTCGGCGCCACCGCGGTCGCCGTAGTGAGTACACCCCATGCCTTTCATTCGCTCGGAGAAACTGGGGCAGTCGTCCGCGAGTGGACAGTCAGACATGGAGCGAAGTAGTTGGCGCGTCTCCAAAACAGTTGCGTCACGCGAGCGGCGCCGCCGGATCCCGGGGTCGCGGCCGGACCGAACCGCCAGGGGACGGGCCCTACGCGAACGCGCCGTCGGTCGTCACCACGACCGTCGGCCGGTCGGCCCTCTCGGGACACGACGCCCGCCGTTCGACGGCGAACGAGACCGGTTCCGTCGCGTTGACCGACACCGGGACGTCGGCGACGACGGGGACCGAGATCGAGTCGCCGCCGCCGATGGCGCTCGGCCAGTCGGTGCTGTAGTCGTAGCTCACGTAGCCGTACCGGTCGTCGGGGGCGTCGATCCCGACGACGCAGCCGGAGAGCTCTGGGAGGGCGACCAACCGCCGAAAGACGAACTCGTTGGTCGCCGTCACCGTTCCGACGCGGACCTCGGCGGCGGTGTAGCCCTGTTCGTCGGGGTAGTCCCGGTCCGCTGGCGGGTCGACAGACACCGAGTCGTTCGTCTGGAGGTCGTAGGTCACCCCACCGCCGGCCGCGTCAACGGCGACCAGCGCCACGCTGACGAGAACGACGGCGAGGACGACTGCCCCGGCAGTCCGCCAGGGAAGGACCGGCGCACGGCGATCGTACAGCCGTCCGAGCGCGATGAAGAGCGCCGAAGAGACGACGAGTCCGAGAAAGATCCCCGCCTCACCGACGTCGTAGCGGAGCACGACGTATCCGAGACCGACGAGATACGCCCCCGAGGACAGCGCGAGCGCCACGCCGTGGAGCGGCGTCCGTTCGAGGGCCGTCGCCACGGCGAGGAACGCGACGAACGCCAGAAAGAGCAGGACCGCCTTGACCGTGATCGAGAGCCCGAAGACCAGGTCCTGCACGAAGTACAGGAACGCGGCGACCGCGAGGACCACGCCGATCGTGTACAGGAACCGTTCGCTGTCGACGTCGAGTTTCATGGCGGGTTCTACGGAGCCAGTGTCAGGAGAGCGTTATGAGCTTTTTCGTCCCATCGGTCGGGACAGAACGCGTAACGGCCCGGGCGGTCCAGTCGTCCGGGCGGTCGATCGAATCGTCTCACTCACCCATCGCCTGCGGCGCGACGACCACCAGGCCCGGTTCCTCCCGCTCACTGGGACACGATTCGGCCCGTTCGACCGGGAGCGTCCCCCTCAGGACGGTCGCTTCCTCGCCGGAGAGACCGATCGTCACGTTCGTCGTCAGGGTCCCGTACCCGCCGACGCTTCGATGAAACGGCGACGACCCGTCGTCGTAGAACACGCCCCGGTCGGCCATCCGTCCGGGCGAGTACACGCAGACGCGCAGGTCGGGGAACGCGACCGGTTCGCGGAAGGCGAAGGTGTTCGTCGCCGTCGCTGTCCCCAGCACCACTTGCTGTCCCAGCGGATCGTCCTCCTGCGTCGCGACCGTCACAGTGACCTCGTCACGCAGTTCGACGTCGTAGGTGACCTCGCCGTACTGCAGGTCGGCGCCGACGAACGACACGGCGACGAGGAGGACCATAAGGAGCGCGTATCGCCCCCACGCGGCGACAACCAGAGCCACCCCTCGTGCAGGAAGTACGCGAGCCCGATCGCGACCCACATCGAACCGAACAGCAACATTGCAATCGTCCCCCTCCCGAGGTCATACGCGAGAAAAGTATACCCCACCGAGAAGAACAAGGTAGCCACCGCGACCAGCCCGAAGCCCTCCTGCCAGGGATGGACAGCGGCGCCGACGAGGAATGCGACAGACATCAGCACGAGCAGGACCGCCCGGACGGTGAGCGACAGGTCGAAGAACACGGTCCGGACGAACCACGCGAGAACGGCCAGCCCCGCCAGACCGCCGACGGCATACAGGGCGGCCGTTCGGTCGAACGAGGGGCGCATTACGGGCGCCTCCGACGACGGCGGCGGCCTCTCCAGGACATGCCTGCTCCAAGACGGAAACGGAGCATAAATTTTCGGCTAGATGACTGGCGAACGTATCGGCGTGGACCCGGACCCACGCCGGTGTGCGCGAACGCGAGAATCCCGATTGCCTCAGCAGGTCGGCGGGTACGTGCCGTACGGACTCGTATCGAGGCCCCAGTCACAGTCGTCGGAGCCACCGGAATCGCCTCCGGAGTCGTCCGAGCAGTCCGCCGGCGGGTACGTGCCGGACGGACTCGTGTCGAGTCCGTAGTCACAGTCCCCGTCCGCCGCGGCTGCGGACCCAGTCATGAAACTACCTGCTACCAGTACGACCAAACCGAGGGCGACGATCGCCCTGCGTGTCCTGTGTGACATGCACGCGAAAATTGATGTTGTTCCAATATAAATTTAATTCTTCAAGAACTATTGATAGGTGTTGTCGGGTCGAAATTGTGTTCTTCAGGGCGGTGCGTCCGGTGACGGGCGTACCACCAGGGCGCGCATCGCCGTCGCGGTCGCGTTCCCAGCGGGCCACTCGAAGGCGGGAAATTACACCTGAATTCCGGTAAGAACGCCTTATACGGCCGAACTATCGGCAGTACCTTACTCCCAGTTGTCAATTGTTCACACGGGTGCCGAAGCCGGTCCATCCTCACACTCCGCCGTAGCGTTCCCGACTACCGCTCGCTCGCGGCGGAGTTCGTCGAGTGGCCACGGCCCCGTACATCCATGAGCAACCAGAATCTACGGACAGAGCACGGAGAACAGTCCCAGCACGGCGAACAATCCCAGCACGGAGAACAGTCCCAATCGGACCAGCAATCCGGCGAACAGATACGACAACGAGTCTCCCCGGAGCAGCTAGCACCGCAGCAAGCGCCGGCGCAGCCTTCCCTGCACCCCCCGACGCAGCCCCAGCGAGGAGAGCAGTCACTCCAGCCACCTCCGGCGCGTCCGCAGTTTCGGCCGGCGGGAGGACAGGGACAGCAACTCCTGCAACCCCTGGAATCGAGCGCTATCGACGCCAAGTACGCGGAACTTGGGGGTTCCGACGGCTTCCTGGGCCAGCCGGTGACCGACGAGCGAGTCACTCCCGACGGCGTCGGCCGCTACCGACACTACGAGAACGGCTCCATCCACTGGCATCCCGACGCGGGCGCCCACGAGACCCACGGCTGGATCCGCGAGAAGTGGTCCGAACTCGGCTGGGAACAGAGCTTCCTCGGCTATCCGGTCATCGACGAGAAGAACACGCCTGACGGTGACGGCGACTTCCAGCACTTCCAGGGCGGCTCCATCTACTCTCACTCCGGCGGCGCCTTCGAGGTCCACGGGGCGATTCGCGCCAAGTGGGCGAGCTTCGGGTGGGAACGGAGCTTCCTCGGCTATCCAGTCACGGACGAGCGAACGACCCCGGACGGTGAGGGACGATACAATCACTTCCAGAACGGGTCGATCTACTGGCACCCGGACACCGGCGCCCACGAACTCCACGGCTGGATCCGACAGAAGTGGGCGAGTCTCGGCTGGGAACGAAGCGTCCTCGGCTACCCACTGACGGACGAGAAGAACACCCCCGACGGCGAGGGCGACTTTCAGCAGTTCCAGTGGGGCCACATCCACTCCCACGCGTTCACTGGCGCCCACGAGACCCACGGCGCGATCAGGCGATTCTGGGCTCAGCAGGGCTGGGAACAGGGGCCACTGGGGTACCCGATGAGCGACGAACTGAGCACGCCCGGTGGCGGCCGGTACTCGATATTCGAGGGCGGCGTCGTCTACTGGCACCCCGAGAAAGGCGCGCAGATGGCGAACTACCTGCCCGTTCGCGGTTCCAGCATCGTCCAGCAGGTCGACGACGAGGTGGCGAAGCTCATCGAGGGAACGGCGCTGTTCTACGCGGGCGCCACCGAGATAACCGCGGTCCACCACTGGTACGAGTACGGGGGCACCCGCTACTACCGGGTGCTGGAGCTAGACTTCGACCTGGAAGCGGCGGTCACGGGCTTCAATCCCAGCGTCGACCTCGACCTGTTCCTCGCGTTCGAGGTGGACGGAGAGGACGTGGTCGTCACCATCGTCCGGGAGCGCCACCACGTGGACTCGGCGTGGTGGCAGGAGTTGCTCACCCTCGGCTTCCAGGAAATCGTCGACCACACCGTGAGTGAGCGCTTCGAGAAGAAGATCCAGCGCCAGATCGGCCAGGAGATCTCGATTCCAGCGGGGGTGAATTTGCTGGCCGCCCAGCTACAGGACGACGGTGAGTTGCGACTCTACCTGGGTGCCTGAGGCCGTCCCTGATCGACCTTTTTCGACGGAGTTCCTCGCTCGCTTCGCTCGCGTTCGGGACGACTGCTCAGTCGTCGGCCGGCGAGCGGCCGCCGCTCGCGCTCGCACCGCCGGACAGCGGCGTTCGCTCGACTACTGTGCCGTCGTACGTCGGGTACTGCTCGACGATTTCGCCCTTGGGCACGTCACCGTCCTCGACCATCTCTTCGAGGAGCCACCAGGCCAACTCGACGTGGTCGGACTTGACGGCGTAGAACTCCTCGGGGACGCCCAGGTCGCGGAGGTGGGCCTCGCCGACCCAGGCCTTGCCGTAGACGAGCGTGCCGTCGTCGGTGACGTCGTCGAACTCCCGGCGGATGTTGCGGGCCATCCGCTTGAGCCGGGAGCGGTGCTGGGCGGCGTCCTTGAAGACGCTCGTACAGAAGTACACCCGCTCGTGGTCGCCCATCGTCTCCAGGATGTCGTGGCTCCCCTCGACGGCGCTCATGTGGTCTTCCTTGAGTTCGAAGCCCTCCTCCTGCATCCGGCGGTAGTTGCCGTCGGACATCTCGAACTCGTTGATGTTGCAGAAGTCCGCGGCGCCCTCGTCGAGGAACTCCAGGAACTCCTCCTCGGCGCGGATGCCGGGAATCTCGAAGGCGGGGGTGAGGCCCTCCTCGCGGGCGATGTAGAGAATCTCCTCCCACTCGGTGCCGTGCATGTCGCCCCACAGTTCCAGGGGTGGGTGGAAGCGAATCTCGTCGAGGCCGGCTTCCGACAGGCGGCGCATGTTCTCGCGCCCGCCCGTGATGCCGGTGTAGAGGTGCGTGTGGTGGTCCTCGCCGAACTCGTCCTTGAGGAGGGAGAGGTAGTGACAGGTCCGGTCGAGGGCCTCCTGCGGTTCGCCGCCGGTGATGGAGGTGCCCAGCGCCGACATACGCTTTGCCTCCTCGATGACGTCCTCGTCGGACTCGACGGGCCGCTCGTTGGCGTACACCTGATCGACGTTCTTGCGGTTCTCGCCGAGGGGGCAGTAGAAACAGTCCCGCTGGTCACAGTAGCCGTAGACGAACATGACCATCTTCCCGCCTTTCGCGCACTGCTCGCAGCCCTCGGAGATCATTCGGTACCTTCTATTTTCACCCGAGCGGGAAAAAGCGTGCGAAACGGCCGCTGAATCCTGGGATGGGGTCCCACGCGTCGCGCTCGCTGGCGCGGTCGCCTCTCGTCCATGGGTACAAGCGCCGTTTGAGCGAACGTCGTCTATTACTGACATTGCGTCGAACCGGAGCGTATGGTGGAAAGCAACCCCCGCAGACGATACCTCCAACTCCTGGCCGCCGGTGCCGGGACCGCGCTGGCGGGCTGTTCCTCGCTCGCGGTGCCGGGAACACGGCCCGAAACTGAGGAGCCAGCGAAGATCGACGACTGGCAGTACGACCCGGACGAACACGGGGACGGCGGTGGCGGCCTGTTCTCTCTCGGGAACGGCGGCGGTGGCGCGTCGTTCCAGTCGGCGAGTGCCGACGGGGGCAACGGCGGCAGCGTCGGTCTCTCGACCGGCGGGGCCAAGCGCATCGCCGCCTTCCGGCGCAACGTCGAGGAGGGGTACCTCCCCCAGCCAGAGAGCCTGGCCTACGAGGGACTCTTCTACAACTACTACTTCGATACGGGGCACCAGGAGAGCTGTTCGTCGCTGTTCTGTCCCAGCTACTCCCCGGCGATAACCGCCGACCCCCTCTCCGGCGAGACGGAGCGGTACCTGACGGTGGGGCTGAACTCCGGGCTCGACGCGAGCCAGTTCGAGCGCAAGCGGCTGAACCTGGTGGTGGTTCTGGACATCTCGGGGTCGATGGGTTCGCCGTTTTCCGACTACTACTACGACCAGTACGGCAACGAACGGACCCCCGAGGGCGACACCGACCGGCCGAAGATCGAGGTCGCCCGCGACGCGCTGGTCGCCCTGACCGAACAGCTCCGGGAGGGCGACCGTCTCGGCGTCGTCCTCTACGACGACGAGTCGGCCGTCGCCAAGCCGCTCCGGCCCGTCGAGGCGACCGACATGGACGCCATCCGCGACCACATCCAGGAGGACGTCCGGGCCGACGGCGGGACCAACCTCGACGCCGGCCTCGCCGACGCGACGGAACTGCTCTCGGAGTACGAGGACGTCGACCAGACCGAGTACGAGAACCGGATGGTCGTCGTCACCGACGCGATGCCGAACCTGGGGGACACGGACGACGAGAGCCTGCGGGACAAACTGGCCGACAACGCCGAGCGGAACCTCCACGCAACCTTCGTCGGCGTCGGCGTCGACTTCAACGCCGAACTCGTCGACGAACTCACCGCCGTCCGTGGGGCGAACTACTACGCCGTCCACTCCGCCGACGAGTTCGAGCGGAAGATGAGCGAGGAGTTCGAATACATGGTGACGCCGCTGGCGTTCAACGTCTCGCTCCAGGTGGATGCCGGGGGGTACGACATAAAGCAGGTGTACGGGTCGACTGCGGCCGAGGACGCCACCGACGAGTTGCTGGGGGTGAACACGCTGTTCGCCTCGCCGACGAAGGACGGCAAGACCCGCGGCGGCGTCGTCCTCCTGCAGGTCGAACGCCAGTCTGACGACGCGACCATGCGACTCTCGGCCAGCTGGGAGGACCGACAGGGCAACCGGAGCGAAACCGAGACGACCATCTCGTTCCCCGACGCCGAGCCCGAGCAGTTCGCCAACACCGGGGTTCGCAAGGCCGTCCTCCTCTCGCGATACGCCGACCTCCTGAAGAACTGGATGGTGGCCGAACGGGCGGACGACGAGGCCGTCACTCCCGACGGGAGCGAGGGAGACGGGGAAGCGGACGGAGACGGGGAAGCGGACGGAGACGGGGAAGCGGACAGAGAGACGACGGGCATCACAGTTCCACCCGAAGGGAAGGGGTTGGGCGAGTGGGAACAGCAGTCGGTGCCGCTCACCGTCTCCGAACGCTACACCGAGCGCATCGGCGCGTTCGCCGACTACTTCGAGCAAGAGGCCGCGGCCATCGGCGACGACTCGCTCGACCGCGAACTGGCGACGATGGAATCGATCCTCGAACAGGGATGAGCCGGGAGACGGTGGTTTCGTCGGGAGTCGATAGTGTGTCGGGAGACGATGGTCGCACCGGGAGACGGTGGGCGCCCGGGACTCCCGAAAGAAGTTAAACACCGGTAGCATACCCACACCTAATGCTGCTAGTGCTCTGTGTCGACCTCGACGACGACCTCGGCCGGAAGACGGGCGTGGAGACGCCGGTCATCGGCCGGGACGCCGTCGAGTCGGCCGCCGTCGCACTGGCGGAGACCGACCCGGAGGACTCCGACGTCAACGTCCTCTTCGAGGGCATCCACATCTACGACGAGGTCGACGACGAGGCCGTGGAGGTGGCCGCCGTCACCGGCGTCGACGGCAACGACGTCGCGGCCAACCGCGCGGTCGGCGAAGAGGTCGACCAGGTGCTCGCGTCGCTGTCCTCCGGCGAGGACGTCCGCGCCCTGCTCGTCACCGACGGCGCCCAGGACGAGTCCGTCGTCCCCGTCATCCGCTCGCGCATCCACATCGACGGCGTCCGCCGCGTCGTCGTCCGCCAGTCCCAGGACCTGGAGTCGATGTACTACACCATCAAACAGGTGCTCGACGACCCCGAGACCCGCGGGACGATTCTGGTTCCCCTCGGTATCCTCCTGCTGATCTATCCCCTCGCGATCGTCGCCGACAGCCTCGAACTCCCCGGGTCGTCGCTCGGTATCATCTCCGGCCTGCTCGGCCTCTACATCCTCGCCCGCGGCCTGGGCGCCGAACAGACCCTCGACGCCGCCGTCGAGCGCGTCCGCTCGGGCCTCTTCGGGGGCCGCGTCACGCTCATCACCTACGTCGTCGCCGCGGCGCTACTCGTGATCGGCGGCGTCAGCGGCGTCCAGACCCTCGAACAGGCCAACAGGTCCTCGGTGCTGGACGTGCTGGCCGCGCTCGTCTACGGCTCCATCCAGTGGTTCGCCGCCGCCGGCGTCACCAGCAGCCTCGGCCACGTCACCGACGAGTACCTCGACGGCCGCTTCGAGTGGCGCTTCCTCAACGCCCCCTTCTACGTCCTCGCCATCGCCGTCGTCCTGCACGGCGTCAGCGCCTACTTCCTGTTCGAGGGAGTGGGCATCTCGTATTTGGCGATTACGCTGACCGGCGGGACGTTACTTGGACTGGGAAGTACGCTCGCGTTTGCCGTGGCGGAGACCAGATTTGGGCGTGCCGAGCCTGCTTAGAGGAGTTTTTCCGGTTTGCTCGCTAGCAGTGTTCGGCGACGTCACCAACAAAGGAAAGCCCTCGGCCCGCTCGACTCGCGCGGACCACGCTGCGCGCCTCACTCCGTTCGGTGCTTGCGGGTCCGTGCTTCGTCGACCGGACATCGCCCTTTCATTCCTCCAGGTACGGCACCGCAGCCCTGCCCTCCCCCTGGTCGCGCGATGAAACGCGCTCTCGGCCGATCGGTTGCGGAGCGGTCACGAAGCGTGTCGCGCCGCGAGGGTGGCGCGTCAGCGCCACCTCACCGCGAACGGCGCCAGCCGTGAGCAAGGCGCGACCGGGGAGGAGTGGTGTCTTAGCGAGCGGAGCGAGCCAAGGCTCGTCAGAGCTTGCTCTGACGGTGGTCACAATCGCGAGCGCAGGGAGGCGCCGACCGGAGGGAGGGGCCTCCGAACGAGCGAACGGGGAGCGTAGCGACCCGTGAGCGCGTTTCATCGCGCGAGCGAGGCGGAACCTGGAGGAATGAAAGGGCGAGGCGGGCTCGTCGGCCCCCCGAGGAAGTAAGCACCGAACGGAGTGAGGCGCGCAGCGACTCGCGGGGTCACGAGCCCGCCGAGGGCTTTCCGCTGTTGACGGTCCCGGTTTCGACTGCAGCTTCGACTCCAGCGAACACACAGGTTCTGCTTGAGATACTGACGACTCCAGAAAACGAAATCCATCCGCATACTCCAGAGTCGCCACAGTCAAAGCGGGTCGACCAGTAGCCTCGCGCATGCACGTCTCCAGAGCCGTCGCGACGATACGCGACGACCCCGTCCCTGGCGAGGAGATCGACCTCGTGTTCGAGACCGACCCCGACGCCGACCTGGAGTCGGTCGTCACCCACCTCGAAGCCGCCGGTGCGACCATCGACCGCCACCTCCAGTTCGACGACTTGCTGGCGACGGTCCGTCACGAGGACGTCGAGGCCGTCTGCCACGTCAGGGGCGTCGACGCGGTCCAGACCGCCGACGCCATCGGGATCCACCCCGACGAAGCGGAGGAGGACTTCGAACCGGCCGAGGAGGGATGAGAGGGCGACGCGGCGGACGGGAGACCGGTGCGTCGCGAGCGCTTCCACCGAAGGTTACGTACCAGCGGCGAGTCACGTGGGATCATGGACCGATCGAGCGACGACGGACTGGACGGCTTCGAATCGGACGATGGCAGACCGGCAGACTCCGGTGACGTCCGCGTCCACGAGGGCATCACCTACGCCGAGCGCGACGTCGGCGACCTGCAACTCGACCTGTTCGTCCCCGAGCGCGAGGACCCGCCGCTGGTCGTCTACTTCCACGGCGGCGCCTGGGTGATGGAGACGCGCGACAACGTCCCGCACCCGGCGCGCTACGCCGCGGAGCTGGGCTACGCCATCGCGAGCGTGGACTACCGGCTCTCCGCGGTGCCCGACGGCGTGGAGCTGGAGTTCCCTCCCGACCCGGACAACACCGTGCCCCGCGGCGTCTTCCCGGACCACTTCGTCGACGCGAAGGCGTCGATCCGGTGGCTCCGCGCCAACGCCGACGAGTTCGGCTACGACGCCGAGCGGGTCGCCGCCTGGGGCGCCTCGGCCGGCGGCCACCTCGCCGCGCTCGCCGGCGTCGTCGACGACGTGACCGACCTTGCGGGCGAGGCGTACGCTGAGTCGGAGTTGGCCAAAGACGTCGCGCCGGAGGCGTCCGGCGCGGTGCAAGCGGTGATCGACTGGTACGGCGTCAACGACCTCTCGCTGACGGTGGGCGAGCCCGGTACGCCCGAGGCGCTCCTCATCGGCGGGTCGAAGGCCGAGAACGAAGCGAAGTACGAAGCGGCGAGCCCGGTGACCCACGTCACGCCGGACGACCCGCCCTTCCTCCTGATGCACGGCCGGGCCGACGAGGTGGTCTCGGTCGACCACAGCCGCGTCCTGGCCGACGCGCTGGCCGACGCCGGCGTCGACGCAGCGCTGTACGAACTCCACGGCCTCAACCACGTCTTCGCCCACGGCGACGCCGAGTCCATCGAGTCCGAACGCGTCGCGATGGAACTGCTGACCGACGAGCCCACGCCCGCCCAGTCCGTCTCCGAGACCGTTCACGTCGATGAGGGCGAGGCCCCGCGGTCGCTTATCGAGGGGACGCCGCGGGCCGGTCCAGTGGCTATCAAGCGGTTCCTCGACGCCACTATCGGGGTCTAGACTTTCCGAGGGAGCCACCGACGGATCCACACTGCTTTTTGCGCGGGCCCGGGTAGCAACCGGCGAGGGCACGTAGCTCAGTCTGGACAGAGCGTCGGACTTCTAATCCGACGGCCGTGGGTTCGAATCCCATCGTGCCCGTGCGAAAACCGTCGGTTTAGGCCCTGTATCCGGAAGTCTCGGTAAGCAGGGGCTTAGCCGATATGCGCCCGGTTCTGAGATTTCTGCTGAAACTCGAAATCTGGAGTTCGTTCATCACCTGAGCGGCCCCCGACGCTGTCTGTCGAAACTAGTTCTCGTCGACTCGACTGGAAACGGAGGGGGTTGCCGTGTCTGACGGGTTCGCCGATGAACTCACGCCCCCAGATAACTGGGAATATCCGGTTGACCGCTTCGTCACGGCCCTCGACCTTGCAGAGCGCGGCGCATCCGACCAAGAGGTACGCAAAGCGGTTCGCGAGGTGGAGGACGAATGAACGTCTGTTCCGCCTGCGGTTGGACGGACTCGGACCTCTGCATCGTCGAGGACGATAGCGAGCTGCGTCTTCTCTGCAGTGACTGTGAAACGGTGGTGTCGGCCGCATGACGGAGTGGTCGCACTACTGCCGATACTTCTGCCACGTTTGCGGCGAGGAGTGCATCAATCACGTCGACCAGTCGCGCACCCAGGCGTCTGAGTGTCGCGCGTGTCATCGAGTCCCCGATCTCCGGACCGCACCAAACACTACGAGCGAGCGGCCGGAGGGAGCGACCCCCTCACATGGGGGTCCGACCTCCAACGTGAGCGCACGCCCCCAAGCGGAGCGCAGGGGGCATTCCTCAGCGCGAAAGCCCGGGGGCGGTTCCCCGGAACGTGCGCACGGTGGCGGTGCTGGTGGCCAGTCCGAGAGTGGTGCGGATTTCTGGGACATCTAACGTGGCTACGGAGGAACCCAACACCGCCGACCCCTCTCGGCAAACCAATCTGAATAAGTGTGAAACCGCCGGCTCAGAGGGAGACACAGCCGAACCCGATTCGGGCGATCCAGAACTGCCGTCGATCGATGACGCGTTCTGGTCGTTCGTCGAGGAGTGTTACGACCTCGCTGATCTGCCAGTGGCTACGGAGGAAGGGACGAAAATCAGAGAGGACTACGTCGACGAGACTCTGGAAAACTGGGAGTCCGATCCGCTGTACTACTGCGGTCGGTGTGAAACCACCTGGGCCCCCCGTAGTCGGTCGAAAATCGACCACGTAACGCTGGAGCATGGAGACGTCTTAGCGAATTCGAGCCTGTCCCCAGCTGACGCCGCGGACGCATGGATCCGGGAGAAGCGAGTGACCGGCCAGCGAGTCAAAGACGTCGATGCCGTCCCCTGGGTGATCGCCGTCCAGAGGCTCCTCGAATCTCACGAGAGGACGCTTCAAACGACGATTAACCTCCGATACGGATGGCCCCGCGACCCGGAGTTTGACGAATTCAGTTTTAGTGCAACGGATCGCTGGAGTCCGGATTACCAGCGAGAGATGTACGGCCAGTGCAACGGTTGGCTCCGAGAACTAACGGGCGGTACGAGACCGTCCGGCGGTGAAACAGAGGCGAGTTTTGATAACCCACACGTCGCGCTGATTACCCGATCGGCGTCATCTGTGCCAGATGGCGAGCGGATCGGTCCCGTTGATCATGCGGCAAACCTCCGAGACCCTTGGCGAGAGGTGTATCAAAAGCTGCGGTACACCCTCGAATCCTGCGGTTTTTCGAAAGACGATTACCAGTACTGGCGTGTCCTCGAACCGCATCCCGGCGACGGCCTGAACCGGGGCTACGCGCACGAGCATATTATCCTCGTCGTCGATGGCGAACTCTCTCAGTCCGATTTAGCTCCCGTGATGGAAACCCACGTTTCAGCTACTGAGGGCGCTGGACTGGACGCCCACACGAATACACCCTGCCCTGAACACGCTGGCGGTAACCCGTGGGATGCAGCTGTTGGCGAGTGCGACGACTGCGACTCCCCGATCTCGGTGACCGACCCGGAAAACGTCGAGAATCTGGCTGCCTACGTTGCTGACTACGCATCGATCGACCCGCTCGACCTCTTCGAACGGGAGCCGTCCTATATCGCCTGGGCTGCGGCCATGACCGCCGGGAACGTCCGGTCGGTGAGTCGGTCTGACCCAGCTCGCTGGGCCGCCATCGCTGACCGCTGCAAACAGCGCCACGAGTCTGGAAAATCGGACCTCGAAGGGCAGCACGGCGACCGTCTCACCGTCTCGGACAAGGGGACGAATACCCTGGAATGCGCTGTCTGTGGTAGTCCCCATGGAATAGACCAGGACCAAACGCTGACTGAACACCGGCTTGACCGTGCCGACCAGGGCGACGAAGCCGTAATCGCCGACGGAGGCGATACCGAACTCTGGATGGATTGGGTAGCCGCATGGCGAGCTGGCAGAAAACGAACCGTAGTGAAAGAGTGTACCCATCCTGATGCCAGCAATCAGTGTCCGCTCTGCGACGAGTACCGACATATCGAGGATAAACACGCGGTAGACGCCTCAGTCCCGATTGATCCAGACGCGTACGTCCCCGATGACGCGTTCAAAAACGAGATGGAAGCCCACGTACAGACGATAGAACAGAAACTTCAGCGGAATCCGGAAATCTCGACCGCCGGACTGAAAGGAATGCTCTACGGTCAGCTGCCTGACCGTCACGCAGATGCGTTAATCGGTGGTGTCCTGGCCGGCTACGAACGACCCGATTTAGACGATCTCGATGACGACGATCTCCCAGACTGGCGGAATCGAGAGCGGATTCCTGAATGGTATGTTCATTCAATCACCGTCGACGGCGAGGAGTTCGCTGCCTCAGTCGGCAACGGCGTGACGATGACCGAGGTAAAGACTGCGTCAGACTCCTGGGATACGACCCGCGAACCAGTTGATCCCGAGTGGCGAAAGGATCCATGGGATGATCCATGTTGTAACGAATGTAATTCCGGAGTCTACGACCTTGTTGAGCAATTCGAACAGCGAGGTGCGTTGGTTGGCCGGTTCGTCTGTGACTCTTGCAATGATACCGTGGTTTCGTAAGCTCTGGATTTCTACTCACTCAGATACCGAAAATTAGTTGAGGTGTTGACAGGGGAACTGTATATGGAACGTCGATCATTTTTACGTCTAATAGGACTTGGTACTTCAATGACGGTAGGCGGTTGTTCCAGTCTCATCTCGCAACCGGGAGGCTTCGTCAAAATCCGTAATTACTCGGCCGTCGAGCGATCAGTATCTGTCAAAATTTCAAAGAAAGATGACGGAGAGATAGTTTTTCAAGAGGATGTTAGCATTGATGGCGAGGAGAGAATAGAATATCAAAATGCGTTCAATGGAGGTGAATACAGCGCGAACGTTGAAATAGAGGAGTTTGGGAAGAAGAGCTTTGATTTGTCGGTGGGTAATTGCTCTGATATTCCTTTCCAAGTATTGATTGACTCAGATCGTTTTGGACTGAGCCAAGGATATTGTGGCTGACGTATTCCCGGACTAGCAGCTTTCTAAGAGCCATCTTCACTTTCACCTGACCACTTTCCCCGTTTTATGTCTAGTCGCTAGTAACTTTCTAACGTAGTATGGCAGCAAACGATACCCCCGATTTCGACGACCTCGAACCCGTCGAAATCAACGAACAGGAAGACGATAGTGACGCCGAGTGGCTCGACCTCGAACCCGGCGAGTCGGTCGTCGGTGAAGTCCGTGCAGTGCGTCCGAACTGCGGGCAGTACGACAACACAGTCATCGAACTCGCGCGCGGCCTCGGAGACGTCGTGGTGATGTGGTCCAACGGGCAGATCGACCGGGCGTTCCGTGTGAACGACATCGGCGAGGGCGACGTAGTCGGCATCAAGCACACCGAAGACACTGCGACCGCGGAGAACGAGGACGGCGAAGAGTACGAGTTCGATATCTGGGAGGTCCGCGCACTGGGTGGTGACGACTGATGGCGTACCGGAACAACAGCTCGGTGCTGGAGCCGTTCCAGCGCATGAACATCCTGACCACGCTCGCGTTCGCGGTGTTCGCCGTCTGTGGCCTCATCATGATGGGCATCGCCGGCGATGTGATCACCTTCCTGGAGCAACATCAGTTCCTCCCGCTGGCGGCCTCGATGGGCTCGATGGCGATGATCTTCGCGTCGAGCGGCACGCGGAACCCGCAGTACTACCATCCCGTGGAGTGGGCGATCGTCGTCCTGACCGCAGTGGCGATGATCGCCCATGCGTTCCTCGTCGAGTTCCAGGACCTGATCGCGCAGTACCAGCCGTTCGGCGCAGTCGCGATGTTCCTCCTGATGGCAATCGCGTCCGCCGTGCTCGCGAGGTGACCATGCAGCGAACACCGTTCGCTGTCGGTCTGTACTGCACGCTCGGGGTTGGCTTCTCGACCCTGCTGGACGTGTTGACCGGCTTCAACAACTTCAGCGGGAGTGCGGAGTTCGTCGTACTGACCCCGGCAGTTACTGCGTTGATGCTGTCCGCTCTCCTCCTGCTCCAGGAGCGCAAGGCCAACGTCGAGGACACCGGCGACACTACCCGTCGGGAGGCTCCGCAATGAGCAGGAGCTTCTCCAGCGTGCTCGTCGTCGTGCTCCTCCTGACAACGGCGATCGTGCCGGGTGGCCCGACCGGGACGGCCGCGGCGGCGGAGACCGGCGAGTGCGACCGCGTTGACGACTTCGTGATGTTCGTGACGCTCGGTCTCGTGAACTCGGATAGCTGCTCCCGGCAGGCGTACGTGAACGACGCCATCAAGGAGATGCAGCAGTCCGACGCCAACCAGACGAAGGTAGATATCTACTCGGCCGCAGTCGGCCAGCAGGCCGACGGAGAGGCGTACACGGCGACGTACGATAACTACCTGAACGACACCGAGTCCGTCGCCTGGATGAAGGCCGAGACGGCCATCGCCCAGGCGTACGAGAACGGCAGCACGAAGTCGCAGGCGAAGGTTGCCGCGCGTCAGGCGATTGCGGACTACTACAGCGTCAAGGCGGTCAACCTCATCGAGCAGCAGAACGCCACGCTGCACCAGTACGGATACCTCGCTGAACAGGCCCAGCAGGAGACCAACATCAGTGCCGACTTCGTACGGTACGCCGGTTACAACGGCTACGACAACCACGACATCTACGACTCGCCGGTGACGACCGACCCGGGAACGACACAGGTGACGTTGCCGAACGGCTCGACGTACCAGGCCCCGACGATGACCGTTTCCAGTGGTAACGGCGATGGCAAGATTTCCATCGTTGACCCGGCTGCTGCTCGGTACTCAGACCAGCCTGACACGCATAGCGGTTGGTGGGCTCTCCAAGTCCAGGCCCCGAATTCGAACTATCAGGACACCCACGTCTACGACTTCCGCGACGACCACCGGCGCTGGAACCGGATTCAGTCGATGAACGATCAGCTCCAAGCGGAGGCCAACAACTACGTGAACGCCACGTGGCAGGACTTCGATTCGGGACAGATCAACTCGTCCGACGTGATCAGTAGCCACACGGCGATGTTCGAGTACGGAGTCCGCGGAGCGAACGAGAGTGAGGGCCTGTACCGCTCTACGGCCGCCCTCGCCATGATGGGGTACGATACTCCCAATCTGAACTCGTCCGGGACGATGACGATCGAGTATCGCGGCGTCGAGTACAACGGCCTCGTCATGGCGCGAAACGCCCCGAACGGAACGTGGAGTGCCAACACGACGTACAACACCTCGAACATCGACGGCCCGGTCTTCATGCTGACCACTACGGGAGAAAAGATCGACTTCGGCGATGGTCAGGAGTTCACAATCCGGGCGCTGAAAGCCAAGGATGGGACGACCATCCAGCAGACCGAGACGACGAAGTACGTCTACAAGACGGCCAACACCACCCAGATGCTGGAGATGCAGAAACAGCTGATCGAACTCCGCCAGGAGATCGAGGACCGCGAGCCCGACCAGGGAGCTGGCAGTGGTGGAGGCCTCGACTTCAACCTCGGTGACGCTGAACTACTCGGTGCTGGCGCTATCGGCGTCCTCGCGCTGTTCGGTGCCGTGAAGCTGCTGATGGAATAAACGATGAAACAGCCTTTTTTCGTGCTGCTCGTGCTGGTAGCACTGGCGCTCGGTGGCGCTCAGGCGGCTGCTGCACAGCAGACGACGAACGAGACGGACAGTATGATCGGCGTCGAGGTCGTCAACAACTCCGCCGCGGAGTGTACCGAGACCATCGACAACCTCACGACCGTCTGTAGCTCCAGCGTCGATTCTGACGGGATGATGACGCTCGTGCTGTACTCGGACATGTACCAAGAAGTGACCCTCGCGGATGGCGGTGCGTTCCGTCGAGGCGGCCAAGTTCCGACGAGAGACTTCCGACTCCAGGAAGGACGCAACCGCATCCAGTGGCAGCTGGTGAACTACAAGGGTTACACCGTCTCGATAGGGACGCAAAACGCGCTGTACGCCGAGCACATCACCCGTCAGCAGGCGTTTCTACCCGGTTCTCCCCAGCCCGAAGACCCAGCGATAGCGGCGTTGACGATGTTCGGCATGTTCGCTGTTGCGTTCCCGGTCTCCTATATCGGCCTCCAGCGGTTCCGCGGAGGTGTCCGGGATGAACTCTGAAACGAGTACGGCACCCGCCGAAGGCGGATCGCAGAACGGGACGGTCGCGCTGATCAAAGCCGTCCGAAAGACGTTCCTTCTGCTCATGTTTGCCGTCGCGTGCTTTGGGCTCCTGGCAGCAATCTATTTCGACGTGGTGACGCTCCCGTTCCGCGGGCTCGCGCTGGTCGTGATGATCGTCTGCATCGCTGGCCCGTTTGTCGCTACGTACGCAGTCCTCTGCTGCTGGTGGGCCATCCAGAAAAGCAAGATTCCGCTCGTCGTTGTCGACCGCGACCAAAAAGAGCTGCATCTCAAGTACTTCTCCCCGGCGGAGTGGAGTTCCCTCGAGGTGGAGGGTTCACTCGCGACTCGACGAACGAACTCCGGAAGGGCGTACATCGCCGAGGAGGTCGACGTTGAGCAGCGCGAGCGAGTCGACCCGGTCACCGGCGAGACCGAGACGTACGCCCAGCGCGTGGCGCGGTCCAGTTGGGAGGGCTTCATCACGCCGTTCGAGCTGATGGAGACCGTTTACGCGTTCAAAAAGGCGAAAGAGGAACTCGTACCCCTGGCGCAAGAGGCGCTGGAAGCGAAAGCCGGCGCTGACATCGACGTGCTCAAGAACACGGATCGGTTCGCGGGCGGCCTCCTGGTCGGCGCTGAGGAGGACACGTTCTTCGACGACCCGGGCGACGCGTTTGACTGGGACATGTCGGGCGGCGTCGACCTGGACGAGCTGACCGAACGTGATCGCGCCGTCGACGACGATCCCGACCGCGACGACCTGCCCGAACCCGGCTCCCGAGAGATGCAGAACGTTGACGGCCTGGAGGTCGAGGCCGATGACTGAAGCTGCTCTCGCTGCTGCGGAGTGGCGAGAGGTCTCGGAGGGACGGCTGCGGTCTGGAAACCTCCGGACGTACCCGCTTGCTCCGTTCCTCGAAGGTCGACAGTTGAAGCGATACGTCTACTACAAAAATCGGTACGACCAAATTCGGGAGATCGTCGGTACTGATCGGCTTCCCTCGACGTTCGAACAGTCCGCGTACTGTCAACAGATGGTCGCTGCTCACGGTTCATCTCTGGCCTCCCGCGCCGTACGCGAAGGGTGGTTGCCTCTGCTGTCGTACCTGACGGGCCTCACGCACCGCGAGAGCGATTTCTCCACGGCGCAACTCCTGCAACACCTGCTTGCGGACATGAGGCGCGACGGCTGGCTCTCTACGTTCGTCGGGAGTACTGACGGTGGAAAGACAAACTCGGCGCTGTTGCTCGCCGGGCTCGCCATGCGCGACGACCCGGAGATGCATCTCGCGACGAACATCGACCCCGTCGAGTGGCACGACCACGACCTCAACGACCGAACCCACACCAACGTCACCACCAGGTCCGGACTCGAAGAGTTGATCGAGCGGTATGACGATCTCTTCGTCATCCTCGACGAGATGAGCACGCAGGCGAACGCTCAAACGTCGAATTATGACGTGAACGAACACCTCTACCCGCTGATTACGCACAAGAGCAAGTACGGCCTCCGGATGGTGATCATCGGTCACCGAGAGTCGGGGTACGACATCGCCCCGCCGATCCGTGAGCACTCCACGTACTTCGTCCGGCAGGTCCGTGAGGAGCGAGACCGTGGCGAAGACGTCTACTCGGCAGAGTTCTACGAGAGCATTGAGGATGGCGAGCTCGTCGAGGAATCGTTTACGCTAAAGCCCGTCCCTGAGGTCCAAGCGTACTATGATCCGGACGATGATAGCGCGATATTCCGGCTCGACGAGTGATTTCAAGAGATCAATATCCAGGGTCGCTGTGGACGTTCCGATAACGCACAAACAAGAATAAGATACCAGCAATCCCAAGCAATACAATCGCCATTATTGTATTTCTTTGATAGAAAAAGGAGGCTGCTGTGAAGAGACTGAAGATGCCGAGAATCACTAATACAGCATCTATTCCCAAGTGTAAGAGGTAATCGATGAATCCCATAACCGGGTACTCATTTAGGAGACAATAAGTTCTATGGCCAATTCGAAATAGGATTTCCTTCTGACCCGGTTTAAGCAATTCTGACCCGGATAACTCAAACTATTGTAAATTATTCCCTCCAGCTTACCCGCCCGACCGATCCCCTCAACGGGGTGAGGGCGGGCTGGCTGTCTTTTACTAACTCCACAATCCACCGTGGCCCCGAGCCGAAGGCGAGGGAATCCCAATGCGGTAGCGGTGCTGTAGGGGCCGGACCCACGGGTGGTGTGAGGGAAGCCGACCTCGACGGAAGCTCGTTATGTCTTAGAAAATGAGGCGGGAAATTCGGAGGGCTATTTACTTACTTCGGCATCACAACATCTAACTCGCCATAATTCTTCGCTTTTATCTTCGCAGTGAGATCAAACGTTTCTTCTTTCTGTTTCTTTATGTATCCTACCTCCTTTGGATCGATTCCTTGGTGATCGGGCTTTTGATCCGTTAATTTGGAAATGCCAAGGGTTACGGACCCTTCACCGGTTACTATTTCTTTTTCCTCACCTGGATTAACTGTGACACTCTTTTTTTGCTGCGGAATCTTCAGGTGCAGATCTTTGCCGCGGGCGCTGGCTTTCGCTGAGTTGGGAGCAAACTTCGATTTTGGATTAGCTACCTTCGTTGGCCTTCCATTCCTAGTTCTCTCCAAAACCACTCGAGGAATATCCTTTCCTTTGATGATTTGTGACGGTAGAGTCGAGAAGGTATCTGAATAAATGACTGCAGAATGATTTTTGAAGAGATTGATCTCATTCTGTGGCACTCGTCGATTAAGAACTATTTGCCCTTCATCCTCTCTGACGGCGGGTACTCCAACCTCATCAATGTGGGCTGAGTTCAACTCCCAATCCCCAGTCGGATCTGAAGATGTGGAATAGACGTCATTTGCTGCAAAATACTTGACGCTGTTTATCGTTGAGAATTGGGCACTCGCCGTGCCAATTACGCCCTGACCCAGAGCTAATGATGAGCCAGCAATTTGAAGTACTTTTCGTCGACTAGAGTTAGCACTATTGTTGTTATTCATTATATCTCGTCCCTAATTCGGCCGTATTTTATTCCGTCACCGGTGCAAGTTGTGGGCCTCACTTCATACAGCTGTTGGAAAAGGTTTTGATTCGTACATTCCCCTTCGGGGCCATATTCGTACTCGTAACTCGTTGCCATCGGTGTGACTTCTCCATCCCGAGTTACAGCACCCTTTCTATGCTCGTCAGAATCGCTCACCACCATGAATGCGTGGAAGGCCTCATGGATAGCCAAGTTTGAGAAAAATTCCTTGGCCTTGTAATCAGTTCCCACTATGGCAGACGTACTCGTATTAAAGGCATTATCATGCCTACAATACCCTTCTGATGCTTTATCCGTCACCAAGAGGTGGCATCCACGGAGGTTATTCAATGCAATCCCATTGCACTCATTACTGTCCAGATATGATTCAAAGTCTCTGAGAAGCTCCAACTTTCCTGACCCAGAGGCGTAAGGATGCCAATCGCATTCGAGTATACTATAATAATTTACCGACCCGTATGAGAGCAATTGCTGACAAGCCGTGTCCATTCGGGTGGAAATTGGATCGATGGCGCCATCATCACTATACTGATTTGGATATAGGCGGATATACATCGGATCCGATGCTTCGGAATAATCTCCGCCTTCGTATAACGTTTCGTAACAAGCCATTGTTTTCTACACCTTTCGGTGTAAATGGAATTGACAGCGTCACTGTTATTAGTGCTTTCGGCTCTGTTAAATTTTAATTCATATGGGCGTATGTTTCTATACCGAGCGCTCAAAGAAAGTATATATGTAAATGGTACCGATAGCCAACTAGGATGGCCCACCTATCCCGTCGCAAGTCTTTGAAAGCAATCCTAACAATTCCCATGGGACTTAGTGGCTGCATTGGAAGCAATAATGAACCGGACATACACATCTTCAATAGCACATCCTCAACAGTCTCGGTGCAGATAGAGGTCAGTAAAGTGAATACAAATAAGACAATTTTCTCTGACACAGTGTCTGTTTCGCCGGATGGGCACCATATCTATAAAGATCCAATTCCGGAAGGGACAGAGTGTATGATACTAGTCGAGACGGAGGGGGGTCTCGAAACTGAGTACAAGTGGAAATCTGATTACGGATTAGGACACAGCGTACAATTTGATGTCAAAGAAAGTGAAATCGAAACAAATCACGGAACAGCTTAAGCCGTCCGCTACCAAATGGGAAGGTTTGAATTAAAATAGCTATGGCACCAAGTATTCGGCTTTGTTAGCACTCTTAGCTACCGAAATATTCCAACAGTCCTAATTGAATGTTCAGGAGATGCAAACTGTCATTCTATGGCACGTGGATGGCGCGGCCGTGGATAGAGATCGATATCAACCTCGCCTTTTAGATAACCCATTCCCTTAGTCGTGAGTTCAACGAGATCCTGGTGCTCGGTCAGGAATGCGACCAGGTCAGCATCAGCGAGCACACGGCAGCGCTCTCTCACTTGAGCTTCTGTCGCGTGAATTCCCCGGAGTCGGGCCATATAGCTCGGAGTCGCCCACGACTCATCTCGAAGATGTTCCAGGATCCGGTCGTCCATGCTCTGCTGCCAACTTGCCGTCCGTCTTATTGTCATGATGGAGGGCCATTACACGTCGTTCGTTCCTTCGTCCGGTGCTCCATTGCTCGACGTATCTCCGGTATCGAGGTAGACACCTTCCTCAGCGTCGTACTCCTCGTCGAGATACGCTTCACCTTCGTCGGTCAGGAGGTACGCACCATTACCGACGTGGCGTAGTAATCCGTTCTCGGAAAGCTTCTTCATGCGACGACTGACCTGAGTTCGGGATACACGAATCAAGCCGCTGTCGTCCAGTTCTTTCGGCGTTCCCGTACCTTCGTTCTCGCGTATCCACTCCAGAATCCTATCGTCCCATACACTCTGCCACGATCCAGACCGACGCATTGGAATTGTGTATTTCACGCCACGTACCTAATTCACTCTTTTGGTGCATATGCGGTTAATACATTATTAACAGTATCGTCGTTACATTTATGCACACCCCAAGTAAATGGTATGTTGCGGGTAGCCTGCTCGCAGAAGGCTCTCGGCGATTGAAAGCCGGGCCGTGCTGGAACACGGCCCAAAGCAGGTGTCCCGGCTGCAACCATGCAAGACGGAACAACCACGGGGCGTGCGCCCCGTACCGACAGAGAGGCAGCGCCAGCAGAAAAGACTCCGGTTCCCCAACCCGCGAAATATCTCCTACGGTGTCCCGATTGCGGTCTGGAAGTAGATTGTTTTTTACACCCGTCTGCAGCTTCCCGGCAACGGAATCTCCCGTGTCCGGAATGCGACCGCATGATGGCAGTCAGTAGAGGTGGAAACTGATGGGACATCAGTGCGAAACCTGCGGTTCGTTCGTTAAGTTCGTCGGGATGGTTCGGGGCTACCTCACCTGGCGGTGCAACAAGTGCGATCGAAATCTGGAGTTCGCCGAGGTCGATTTCGATGACTGATCTCGACCCGATTTCTCCCGTCGACGCCGTCGAGATGTTCCTTGACGCGATGCGGGACGAGCATGCGGAGTCCACGCGGAAAGGAGAGCGCCACAGGCTACGCGCTTTCACCCAGTTCTGCGACGAGGAAGGAATCGAGAACCTGAACGAGCTGACCGGCCGTGACCTATACAAATACCGCATCTGGCGTCGGGAAGGTCAGGGCGACGGCCGCGAAGCGATAAAGCTGGTCACCCTAAAGGGCCAGTTGGCATCGCTCCGCCGATTTCTCCGGTTCTGCGCTAACATCGACGCCGTCCCTCCGGAGATGTACGAACAGGTCACGCTCCCCGTAATGAAGAACGGCGAGGACGTGTCTGATAGCACGCTGGAGGTAGATCGAGCAATCGAGATTCTGGACTACTTGGAGAAAGCCCAGCCCGGCTCCCGTGATCACATCATACTGCTACTTCTCTGGCAAACCGGCGCTCGGACTGGGGCGATTCGCGGCCTCGACCTCGAGGACGTCGATCTCGATGGCAAACACCCTCGGTTTTCAGGTCCGGCTATTCAGTTCGTTCACCGGCCAGACCAGGGAACGCCGCTGAAGAACAAGCAGAAAGGAACTCGCTGGAACCGAATCAGCGAGAAAGCGGCTCGCTACATCCAGGATTACATCGACTATCACCGCAACGACGTTACTGACGACTACGGGCGGAACCCACTGATCACGACTGAGTACGGCCGTCCAGCTGGGAACACGTTCCGGACGACGTTGTATAGGGTCACCCGACCGTGCTGGCGCGGGGAACCCTGCCCGCACGATCGGGATATCGACGAGTGCGAAGCGACGCACCTGGACAAAGCTAGCAGGTGCCCGTCTGCTCGATCCCCTCACGACGTGCGTAGTGGTCGAGTGACCTACTACCGACGGGAGGACGTTCCCCGTCGAGTAGTGCAAGACCGCCTTAATGCGAGTGAGGATATTCTAAATCGCCACTACGACCGCCGTTCGGACCGTGAACAGGCAGAACAGCGCAGCGACTTCCTCCCAGATATTTAGAAACAATGTCGCCGATAATCGAAGTCACACAGTCCCGAAAAGTCACGTCCCATCGTGCCCGTGAAGCCGCTGAGCGATAGCGAAGCGTGCTGAACGACGCAGGTGGGATTCGAACTACGGCAGACCGAGCGAAGCGAGGTCTGGCATCGAGTGAGAATCCTAGAGGACGCGGAGCGTCCTCCGACCTTCGCGAAACCGAAGGTTTCGCTCAGCCCCATCGTGCCGCTCGAAAAACGCCTTCTTAGACCTTGAATCGAGAATTTTTGATAGTAATGACAATCGCTAAATGTTTTGCCTGAGTCCGCAGAGTATGAGCGACGGGGACGGGAAAGCGATGTGGTTGTTCACGCTTGCGCTCGGCGGCGCGCTCAGCGTGGCGGTTACCGATCAGTTCGTCCTGGGTCGGTTCGGCGAGATGGCAGTCGCTGCAGCGACGATGGTCGTTGTCTATTACGTCGTGCTGTTCGCGTATCGCCAGGTGGCGGAGTTTAGCAGCGACGAGACAGCGTGATGTCCGTCCAGGCGACCGCGTCGCTAACCGTTTGGCGTTCTTCTTTTCGCAACTGGAGACCGGATATGTCGACGGAAGTCTCGTCTTACAACCCTGCCGTTCCTCGTCTCCTCTCGTTCATTTTGGCGGATCAGGGCCCGAGTGCCGTGACGGTGTGTTACAGTAAATTCTGTTTCAAAAGCATTAATACAGAGTCATTTCGATCTATATTTGATGTCTGGTGACACTAATTTCAGTCGGCGCGCGCTCATCAAACGAGTAGGAGCCTGCTCGGTCGCCGGTATCACAGCCTCGGGAATCACTTCAGCGTCGCCAACCCGAGACAGGAGCCGAGAGAGGGAGGAAACCGGCGACGGTGCCAACGGTTCCAGTAAGGAGTCTATCCGACAAACGTCGGCGAAAGAGGTGTACGAGCTTTACAGAGAAACGTACGGCAAAGATGTCGCCCGCAAGGCAAAGAGTCTCTGGGTGGAATACGCGAATGCCGTTTTAGAAGACCGTCTCTCTCACTCGAAGGCATTTGCCAGATTCAAACAGCAACTCGCAGATTACTCACCAGAATTCAGACGCGCACTGGAGAATCAGGAAAAGCAGTCGGAGCGTGAACAGCTGTCACCGCTACAGCAGAGCGTCGCCGATGGAAACGTCGATCCGGACGACGAAAGTGTAAGCGTAATCGGAGGCGTCTCCACACAGGACAACCAGGATATTTTGCTGATAGATGGACAGGAGAACGGAAGCGGTGTCGTCGGGTTCCGGAAGTCCGATTACGACACGGGCAAGAACCATCTCCTCTGTATCACTGCCACGCCCGGAGCGGGTGACGTGAGACAGGAAGTCTGGCTGGAAGGGAATATCTACGTCCAGAACGGTGGCCCTCACGATATCGTACTGGAGTATTTCGAGAACGGAGGAGTCATCGGTGCCAGCGCTTCGTACGACGTGTGGGTCATGGAGGAAGGTGACTCCCACAAGACCTGGCACGACCTGAAAAGCGTTAACTCGTCAGTGAATGGGAGCGGTAGTATCGGCACTCGATACAATTTCGCCGACGACACGGTGTACAACGTAGGCATCCGGCTCAAGTGCGTCGCCTCCGGGCTTGGAAAAGCCGCCGCAGACTTCCACACCATCAACGGACCCAGCGAGATCCTCCCGGGTGACTCTCCGTACCGCCATCTCGAGGCGAAGACGCTCAGAATTTCCGAAGACGGCTGAGTTGGGGATAGATCAAGTCGGAGGCCCTCTGTTCGCCCCATACCCCACTGTTTCATTTGGTACTTCGATATCGGTGAACGCACATCTCATTCCATGTCCAGGAGGCCAGCTCAGGCTGCGGATACGTCGCTCCGCCCACCGAATCGGAAATACGAAACTGCAAGGGCTACCACGAGACATCCAGCAATCACGTAGTCAGTTCCTGCAGGGACCGGTATCGATACGCCGAGTACAGCGACAGCACCCAACAGTAACACGAGGAGCAACTCAACGGCGAAGAATCCGATGAGCGCGTATCCCATCCGGTCCAGTTGACTCGTGAAGAGCGCATGCCCGATCAAGATCCCGCCCGCTATGATCGGTATCACCGGCGCGATACTGGTCGGATCGCTCGGCAGGAGATAGCTCCCCACGGCGAGAGCAAGCACGTATAGAATCGCGGTAAGAGCAGTCCTCACCCAGGCATTCTCAGTTCCCATAGCCGGAGAAAAGAAGTCAAATATATATCAATTTTTTCACTTTCGATATCCCCCCCGGGTCTGTGCAACTGGTAAATGGCCGCTCCTGGTTACGGGAGGGTGGTGACTGGCAGACGGCGATCGTGTCCGTCCGCAGGGCAGTCACCAGCGGAACGTTCGCCAGGCCGACCGGTACGATTGCCGCCGCCGCGGGGCCAGCTATTCACGACCCCGTCGGCAACTTCCCGGCCCTCGCCAGCACGGCCATCCCGATCGCAATCACAGCCACAAGCCCAGCGTAGCCGTAGAACACGCCTGAATAGCTCAACCCAGCCTGCGCCAACAAACCAACAGCGACGCTCCCGGGCGCCTGGATGAGCATCATCGTCGCGCTAAAGCCCGAGTACGCGCTGGCGCGGTTCTCGTCGGGGAGGTTGTCCAGCAGGTAGGCGTCGCCCACCGGAAAGAGGCCGTGGACGACGAGGCCCATCACGACGGAGACGGCGGCGATGGCGAGGACGCCCTCGACCATCGTGAACGCGACCAGCGTGACGACGAAGCCGCCGAGCACCGAGAGGAGCATCGAGAGGTAGGAGAAGCGGTCGGCGAGTCGGCCGGCGACGATGAACGACGGGACGCCGGCGGCGAAAGTGAGCGTCAGCAAGTTGTTGGCCGTCCCCGGGGGGATGTCCTTGGCGGCGCCGAGGTAGGTGACGTAGAAGTTGAACACGCCCTGCCAGACGAAGCCCGTGAAGCCGACGAAGACGACGCCGGCGGCCACCAGCGGCCACTGGGCGCGAATCCCCGCGATGAGGTCGCGGTCGTCGACGCCGGCGGTGGGTAACTCGGCCCGGCGGACGGCGAGGGCGAAGGCCGCCGTTCCAGCGAGCGCCAGCACGGCGAGCGCGCCGAAGGCGATGCGCCACGACCCCATGCCGATGGCGACGGCGACGAGGAACGGCGCGCTGACGGCGGCTATCTGGGAGGACATCCCGCGCAACCCGACCGCGATGCCCACCTTCTCGGGGTAGAGTTCGCTCACCAGCGGGTTGGCCGCGATGAAGAACACCCCCGTCGCGAGGCCGACGAACAGCGCGCCGACGACCGTCAGCCAGATGCCCGGCGCGAGTGCGGTAAAGGCCGCCGCCGCGGAGAGCCCCAGTCCCATCCCCAGGAGTGTCCGGTGCCGGCTGACGAAGGTGAGCAGGTACCCCGTCGGGAGGCGAGGGAGCGCGCTGCCGACCCACACCGCCGTCGCCGCCAGGCCCGCCGCCGCGGGACTGATGCCGTTGCTGATGAAGAAGTCCACCAGCGGCGCGAAGGCGATCCGACCGAAGTTCACCAGGAACGAGAACGTACAGATAGAGACGAAGACGCCCAGGCGGCCCGGGGGCTTCGCCGTCGCCGACTCCGTCATGGGCGACGGGGAAGCGGTGCTGGCCGGCCACCGGTCTCATCGACAGATCCGTCCGCAGGGGGACGGACGCCGACGACGAACGTCAGATGCACGCCTACGGATCGCCGCGTCGCGTGCTTGAACCCCTCGCTTCCGGCCTATACCGATCTAAAATTCGCTGTCACGTCGCGACGGGTGATCCTGAGTCCGTAGTGAGCGGGTGATTCACGATCACGCTATTGAAACGAACACAGACAGCACGACCCAGAAAGCCCTCGGCGCGCTCGACCACTCCGGGGCTCGCTGCGCTCCAGCGGGTGCTTGCTTCGCCCGGGAGGGTTCGACCGCCGCTCGCCCTTTCAGTCCTCCAGGACGGCCCAGCACCGCAGCCCTGCCCTTCCCCTGGTCGCGCGCCCCTCGCGTTTGCTCGGGGACGCGCTCCCGGCCGACCGCCGCGCGGTTACGGAAGGAAGCGTGACCCGCCGCGGACGCGGCGGGTTCGGGGAGGGGTGGCGGTCCAATCGCGAGCGCGTTTCATCGCGCGAGCAACGCGGCGCCTGGAGGACTGAAAGGGCGAGGTGCGGTCGACGAAGTCCGAACCCGTAAGCACGCGAGGAACGAGCGCGCGCAACGGGTTCGCACGAGTCGAGCACGCCGAGGGCTTTCGAGTTGTTTGACTTCGTGCGAAGAGCGACAATCCCGAAACCTACCAATCGCTACGTCCTTGAGCTGTACTCACCGAAACGAGCCCGCCGACGGTCGATTCCGATCAGGGTCCGCTAACGGGGAGTCACGACCCCCCAGTAGCCCCGCTAGTCGTCCGGCAGCCGCCCGAAACACTCCCGGCAGAACGTCACACCGGCCCTGTTCGCCGTCCCACAGGCATCGCAGACGACGACTTCCACCCCCTCGCTCGCGTCGAACGCCGACGACGGGAACGCTGAGATGCCGGTCGGATCCGGCGACGGGCTGGAGCGACCGTCCATCCGCCGTGCCCGCTCGATCAGTTCGTCGTCCCGCAGGTAGGTGAGCCCCTTCCAGAGGCCGAGAAACAGCAGCGTCGGTGCGACGACGACGAACAGTCCCGCCAGCACTCGAAACGCGAGTTCGAACTGACCGATGGCCATAATCGACGTAGGGCATGGGGATGGGAGTAGCTGGCGGTGAATTCCCTCCCGGAGCTACGCTTCGAAGCCGTCCTCACGGCTCGCTCCACTCGCCGTTCGTCTTTACGGAGATTCCCCCCGGCGGTCGGAATCTCCCTACTCCTCGAACCCGTCTTCAAATTTGAACGTCCCGTCCCGCTGCACCACTTCTCCGTCCACCTCGATGGAGGAGTCCGCACTCATGTCGACGATCATGTCGACGTGGACGGCCGAATCGTTGCGCTCGTTGTCCTCGCCGACGGTGTCCTCGTAGGCGCGGCCGACGGCCATGTGGACGGTGTCGCCCATCTTCTCGTCGAACAGCATGTTGTAGGTGAACCGGTCGATGTCGCGGTTCATCCCGATACCGAGTTCGCCGAGGTAGCGGGCGCCCTCGTCGGTCTCCAGCACCTGCGTCAGGACGTCCTCGTTCTTGGCGGCGGAGTGCTCGACGACTTCGCCGTCCTCGAAGCGGAGGTACGCGTCCGTTACTTCCCGGCCCTGGTGGTAGAGGGGCTTGTCGAACAGCACCTCGCCCTCGACGCTGTCGGCGACGGGGGCGGTGAACACCTCGCCGCCGGGGAGGTTCTTCTCGCCGTAGTCGTTGAGCGTCGGGTTGCCGTCGATACTCATGGTGACGTCCGTCGTGTCGCCGGAGACGATCCGCACCTCGTCGGCGGGGTCCAGGATCTCGACCATCTGGGCCTGGTGTTCCCGGACGGCGTCCCAGTCCTTGTTGATGGCGTCCCAGACGAAGTTCTCGTAGCCCTCGGTGCTCATCTCGGCCAGCTGGGCGTTGGCCGGCGCGGGGAACTGGGTACCACACCAGCGCTTCGAGAGGCGCTCTTCGAGGACTGGCTGGTTGGCCTGCCGGTACGCGGCGTTCGTCGCCGGGTCGACGTCACTGGTCTCCGTGACGTTGTCGTCCGCGCGGACCGAGATGTACGCATCTGTCTCCTCGATGAGGGCGAGTTCGTGGGCCGGCGTCTCGTACTCGTCGTCGCCAGCGCGGAGGAAGGCCCGTTCTGCACGATCGCTGTCGAACATGGTGACGGGGTTCGCACCGACGTCGCCGATCAGTTCGTGGATGGCGACGACCAGATCCTCGGCGATGGGGGGCGCGACCACGAGCACGTCGTCACCGGGTTCGAGCGAGACGGAGTGGTTCACGACGATTTCGGCGTGGTTGCGTATCCGGGGGTCCATACGTGAGGTGACCGCCGTCGCTCACAAACCAGTTTCGTCTACTTGCGGTTCCCGCGCATCCCTTCCTTGAACCCCTGGACGGTCCGGCGGATCATGAGGTAGAAGAAGAAAAACAGCATCAGTAGGGCGGCGAGGATGCCGTAGGTGATCCACTCCTGCATACCCCGTCTTTCACCGGCGGCGTTCAAAGTCGTTACGGGGTGAGTGGACGCGCTGGCTGGAACCGTGAGATGGCGGCGAATTCCCGAAATCCGCCGCGATGAACTAACTGCGCCCGGAATAGAGTTAGTCAAACGGCTCTTTGAGTGATCGGCACCAAGACTAATACCGGAGTAGAACATATGCTTTAACCATGTCACTCCTTCCCTCCAGGGACCCGGCGACGCCCGACGCGGAGCCCCGGGTGATCGGTGTCGACAGCGAGGACGCCGACGACGTGCTCGCGGCGCTCTCGGCGGGGACTGCGCGGAAACTGCTCGCCGAACTCAACGAGACGCCCGCGCCGCCGGGCGAACTCGCCGACCGCGTCGACACCTCGCTCCAGAACGCCCAGTACCACCTCGAGAAGCTCGAAACCGCCGGCGCCGTCGAAGTCGTCGACACGGCCTATTCCGAGAAGGGACGCGAGATGGACGTCTACGCGCCCGCGAACCAGCCGCTGGTCATCTGTGCCGGCGGGGAACAGGAGACCTCCGGCGTGCGGAGCGCACTGACGAGCCTGCTGGGCGGCGTCGGCGCGCTCGCGGTCGCCAGTTTACTCGTCCAGCAACTGTTCGGCCGCGGACTCGAGACGTTCTTTGGGCCGTCGGTCGAGCGCGGGAGCGCCGGCGGGACGACGCCGGACCCGAGCTACCTCACCAACGGGACCTCTGCCGGCGGTGCCTCCGCACAGGCGACGGAACTGGTGACGGAGACGGCCGCGAGCGCGGCCGGGCCGGCTCAGTCCGCCGTTGGGACGATTCTCCCGCCTGGACTCGCCTTCTTCGCGGGCGGCGCCGTCGTGCTGGCGTTCGTCTTCGCGATCTGGTACGTCGATCGGTGAAACGGCGACTTGACGTATCGATCCGGCCGGGGCGGGTTCTGTAAAACGACTATTTGAGCTTACGAGAGGTATTTTGGACTCGGTTACCTAGAGGAGAATGCGCCGACCCGCTTCGGCCCTCCCGGCCGGACACGACTCGACCGGACACACACACCCGACCAGACACGACCGCCCGCCGCCCCGGGCGTTGGACCGCGCTCCGGGACTGACAGTACGCGCCTGTGCTGTCGCGCTCACGACGGACGGCTCACCTCCCCAACGACCCCCTCACCCGGCCGATGCGCCCGAACCACCAGTCTCTCGGCAGTGGCAGTGGCCTCGGCGTGTCCCGGCCGAAACTGACGCGGGTCGGCGTGACTCCCCGGATTGACCAGCACGCGACCGGACAGTTCTCCCAGTTCCGGGCGGTGCGAGTGACCGACCACGACGACGTCAGCCGCTTCCTGTCGCGCGAGCATCGACAGTGACGTCTCCGTGTGTTCGTGGCCGTGGACGACCACGAACCGCCAGCCCTGCCACTCCAGCGTCGCGACCGACGGCAGACGCTCGACGAGCGACGGGACGTCGTTGTTCCCGTGGACCGCAACGAGGTCCGCGGCCTCGGCCGCGAACGCGTCGTAGACGGCCTCGGTGGTGAAGTCGCCGGCGTGGACGACGGTGTCGGCCTCGCGAACGGCTTCGAGGGTGCGACCCTCGAGTCGATGGCCGTCGGTACCGTGGGTGTCGGAGACGATGGCGAGCACAATCGGGTTTGTTGCTCTGGCGTTAAATCCCGAACCCCTTTTGGTCCGGCCGCGTGTCGTCCCGGCGATGGCAGGAAGTAAATCGGTCGTCCTGGCGGCGCTCGTGGCCAACGGGGCCATCGCCGTCCTCAAGTTCTTCGGATTCCTCCTCACCGGCAGCGCCGCGATGCTGTCGGAGACGTACCACAGCCTCTCCGACACGGGCAACCAGGTGTTCCTGCTGATAGGGATCCGATACAGCGACCGGGCCCGCGACCGCCAGCACCCCTTCGGCTACGGGAAGTCACAGTTCTTCTATAGCTTCCTCGTGTCCGTGTTCCTGTTCGGTATCGCCGGCTGGGAGAGCCTCAAGCACGGCTACAGCCAGCTCACGGGCGGCGGTCACGGCGGTGGCCCCCACCCGGGGGAGGCCGTCGAGTTCCTCTGGATCAGCTTCACGCCGCCAGCCTGGCTCGACCCGGTCTGGGTGAACTACACCGTGCTGCTCGGCGCGTTCGTCTTCGAGACGTGGGCGCTCTACAAGGCACGGGCCGAGATGAAACGGCAGATGAACGCCAACGACTGGGGCGGTTACCGCGAAGCGTTCCGCAAGACCAGCGACACGACCACGCTAACCGCCCTGACGGAGGACACCATCGCCCTGCTCGGCATCGTCATCGCGCTGGTCGGCCTCTTCCTCGAACAGCAGACCGGAAACCCCTTCTTCGACCGGGTCTCGGCGCTGCTGATCGGGATCATGCTGATGAGCTTCGCCGTCGCGCTCGCCTGGGAGAACAAGCGCCTCTTGCTGGGCGAGAGCCTCCCGAAGGACGAGGAGGCGAAGCTTCGAGAGATCGTCAGCACCCACCCCGGCGTGACCGACATCCTCGACTTCCGGACCGTCTACTTCGGTCCCGGACAGATCCTTATCACCGGCGACGTCGCCTTCGAACCCGACCTCGACGCCGCTGACATCGACGCCCGGATCACGGACATCCAGGAGGCCCTCCGGGGGGCACAGGAGGGGATCGACCGGGTCTACCTCGAGACGGAGACCCTGTAGGGGCCCCCGCTGGGACGCTATCACCTCCGCCCCGTGCCGAACCCTTTTGACCGATAGCGGCCAATCACTCCCCCGTGGCGACGACCGACGACGACTACCTGCGGTTTTTCCCCTACGAGGAGCCGTACGACCACCAGCGCGAGGCGATGGCCACCATCCACGACGCGCTGACCGACGGTCGCGACGTGCTCTTCGAGGGGGCCTGTGGCACCGGGAAGACGCTGGCGTCGCTCGTCCCGGCCCTGGAGTACGCCAGACACGCCAACAAGACCGTCGTCATCACGACGAACGTCCACCAGCAGATGCGCCAGTTCGTCGAGGACGCCAGGGCCATCACCGAGAGAGAGCGCCTGCGCGCCGTCGTCTTCCGCGGCAAGGGGTCGATGTGCCACATCGACGTCGACTACGAGGAGTGCCAGGCGCTGCGGGACACGACCCGGGACCTGGCCGAGGCCGAACAGGACGCCGCCGAACTCGAACAGCGCCAGGCCGACCTCCTCGAGGAGATGCAGGAGGGTAGCGACGAGGCCGCCGAGGCCCGCAGCTCCGTCGTCGACGAACTCCAGCACCTCCAGGAGGAAATCGAGGAACTGGAGACCGAGCGGTCGACCTGCGACCACTACTACCGCAACCTCACGACCGACACGACGGACTTCTACGCCTGGCTCAACGACGACGTCCGGACGCCCGACGACGTCTACGAGTACGCCCACGAGCGCGGCCTCTGTGGCTACGAACTGCTCAAGGAGGGGATGGAGGGCGTCGACCTCGTGGTCTGCAACTACCACCACCTCCTGAACCCGGGCATCCGCGAGCAGTTCTTCCGCTGGCTCGGCCGGGACCCGGAGGACGTCATCGCCGTCTTCGACGAGGCCCACAACGTCGAGGACGCGGCCCGGGAACACGCCAGGCGGACGCTCACCGAGACGACCCTGGAGAGCGCCGTCGACGAACTCGCCGACACGGACGACGCCCGCTCGGAGGCCGCTCACAACGTCGTCGCGACCTTTCTCCGGGCGCTCCGCCAGGCCTACGACGACGCCTTCGGCTTCGGCCAGCGCGAGAACGTCGACGAACACTGGGAGGACCTGCCCATCGCGAACGAGGACCGCCGCGACGACCTGACGCTGGCGTTCCTCCAGGCGTACTCCGGCCCGGGGTTCCACGAGGAACTCGACCAGGCCGTCGAACTCGGTCGCGACCTGGACGAGGAGTACGAGGAGGCGTTCAAGAACGGCGAGACCGCTACGAGAGAAGAGTGCCAGACGCTCCAGGCCGCACAGTTCCTGACGGACTGGCTCGCCGAGAGCGACGACCTCGGTCAGTATCCGGTGGTCTCGGTTCGGCGTGACGAGGGCACCGGCGAGGTGTACGGCCGCGCCGAACTGTACACCTGCATCCCCTCGAACGTGACGACGGACCTCTTCGAGGAGCTCCACGCCGCCGTGCTGATGAGCGCGACGCTGCGCCCCTTCGACGTGACCGCAGACGTCCTGGGCCTCGACGAGGTGGAGACGATGGCCTACGGCGCGCAGTTCCCCGAGGAACGCCGACGCACCTACGCCGTCTCCGGCCCGGCGCTGTTCGCCAGCGAGCGCGACGACCCGGCGACCCAGGACACCATCGGCGGCGTGCTAGAGGACGCCGCCCGGATGACGCCCGGCAACACCCTCGCCTTCTTCCCGAGCTACGCCGAGGCCGAGCGCTACCACGAGCGCGTCGACGTCGACGGGACGACCTACCTGGACCGGCCGGGCGAGTCGGCCAACGACCTCCGGGAGTCGTTCGTCGCGGACGACGACGCGGTCCTCTTTACCTCGCTGTGGGGCACGCTCGGCGAGGGCGTCAGCTACGACGGCGACGACGCCCGCACAGTCGTCGTCGTCGGCGTCCCCTACCCCCACCTCGACGACCGGATGGACGCCGTCCAGGAGGCCTACGAGACCGCCTTCGATGGAGCAGACACCGAAGAGGCCGGCTGGCGCTACGCCGTCGAGATCCCGACGGTCCGCAAGACTCGGCAGGCCCTCGGGCGCGTCGTCCGCTCGCCGGAGGACTTCGGCGCCCGCATCCTGCTCGACAAGCGCTACACGCAGGAGGCGGAGATGGAGATGCGCGACTACGCGGTCCGCGGAACCTTCCCCCCAGAGGAACGTCGGGAGATGATCGACATCGCCCCGGACAAGCTGAAGTTCGCGATGCTGAACTTCTACAGCGACGTCGACGGCTACGACGGCGACCCGCCGACACCGTAGGGTTCCGGACGGTCTACCGCCGGACGGTCTACCGCCGGACGGTCCACCACGAAAACCGATGGAAGTGGCGCGCAACTCCGGGACGGCGCGGCGCCTGGCTTCGGACAGTGGGCGGATAAACGCGGTGATCCGTGCCATCGTTTCCACGACGTGGAAACCTGCGAAGGGCTTCTTTCGCTCGCTCGCCGAAGCGTGAGGCGATCACTCATGAGACGGGAAAGCGATGTTTCGCGGCGCGAGTTCGCGGCGCTGGCCGGGACACTCGGAGCCAGTGCGCTCTCGGGATGCATCGGCGGTGACGACGGTGCGGGAGAAACGGCACTGAACTCGACGTCCACCACCAGCACTGACGCGACCACGTCGGACGCACCGACGACCGAAACGGCGGCGTCGAGCGAACTCCTCGACGCCATCGAGCGGGAAGCGGTCTCGTTCGAACTGACCGCCTCGGCCGAGAACCTCGACGCCGTCGCAAATCGGCTCGCGGAATCTGCCATCGTGGGCATCGGTGAGGCCTCCCACGGCGTCAGCGAGTTCAAGTCGATTCCCCGCCTGCTCGTCCGAAGACTCGTGAGCGACCACAGCTATCGCCTGATCGCGATGGAGGGTACCCTCGGCGAGTTCGCGCCCGTGAACGCGTACGTCACCGAGGGCGAGGGCGACCTCGAATCGGCGCTGTCCGCCCTCGAGTTCCACTTCTGGGGGTCGGACCAGGTCCGGGAGATGCTGGCGTGGCTCCGCGCGTTCAACGAGGGTCGACCGCGGGACGACCGCGTCGCCGTGCGAGGATACGACGCCCAGTTCTACGACGTGAATGCGAGGGCGCTCCGCACCTACCTCGAGCGCGTCGACCCGGACTTCCTGACCGAGATAGCCGACTCGCTGGAGCCGCTCACCACGCGGTCCCACGGGTCCGCGTCTGCGTACATGACCGACTCGCAGGTCGCCCTGATCGAGGACCTCCGGACCCGACTGGAGACGAAAGAGAGCGAGTACGTCGAACAGGGCTCCGAGTCCGCGGTGGAACTCGCACAGCGACACGTCTGGACGCTGGAGCAGGGGCTCCGGTTCATGGAGAAGTTCGCCGCCGAGGAGTTTCCGGCTGGCAAAGAGATACGCGACGAGGCGATGGCCGACAACGTGGCGTGGCTCCGGGAGTGGACGGGCGCGGACCGGGCCGTCGTGATGGGGAGCGCGAACCACACGATGGGGAACGCCGCGCCGGCGAGTAAGCCGGGAACGCGGATGGGCCAGCACCTGGCCGACGAGTTCAGCTCGGACTACTACTCGCTGGGACTGCTGTTCGGGTCGGGGTCGTTCGCGGTGCCGGCCAACCACGCGAAGACCGAGTTCGAGACGTTCGAGACGGGCGGTCTCCTGGACGGGACGCTCGAATCGACGCTCGCTGACGCCGCCTCGTCGCCGCTGTTTCTCGACTTCGAGGCGGCGCGCGAGCGGTCCGTACTCGACGAGTGGATAGCAGGGGCCTCGACGATACAGGTCACGACACCCAGCGCTCCGGAGAACGGCGCCCGACCACTGCCGGATCCGCCCGGCGAAGTACTCGACGGGCTCGTCTTCGTTCGCGACGTCTCTGCGGCGTCGTTCCCCTACACCGAGTGAGCAGACGGCCCGCGCTCACCGCCGATACGAGCCACGGTGGTCGAACTCGAGGAACCAGCGGTCGTATCGCTCGACGAATTCGTGATCGCCGGTCGCGCCCACCGAGGGCCCCCCGTCGACGGGCTGATGTTCGAACACGACGAAGCCGGCTACCAACCCACCGCCCGGACCGAAGGATACGGGTGCTACGTCCCCGTCGACGACGAGACCGCGGAGTCCGACGACTACCGAGCGCCCGGGTCGCGTCGCTCCACCCGAAACCGGGGGCTTTGTGACCCCCGGCGGTCAACTCCGCGGCAATGCTAGTCGCGTTCGACTTCGACGGGACGCTCTCGGACTCCGAGATGACGGTGTTGCTGGGGAGCCAGAACGGCACGGCCGACGACATGGCCGACATCACCGAGCGGGCGATGAACGACGAGCTCGAGTACGCCGAGAGCCTCCGCCAGCGGTGTGCGCTGCTGGCGGACCTCGACGACGACCTGGCCCAGGCGTCCTTCGACGAGGTCCGCCTGCGACCCGGCGCCGCGGAGGTCATCGCGGCGCTCCGCGAGGCCGGCCACTACGTCACCATCCTCACCGGCGGGTTCGAGCGGGGCGTCGCGGCCGCACTGGAACACGAGGGCGTCACCGTCGACTCCATCGTCGCGAACCGACTGCTCGTCGACGACGGCCAGCTGACCGGCGACGTCCGCGGCCCGCACATCACGGGGACGAAGGACAACTCGCTGGAAGTGGTGACGAGCGTCGTCGACGCGGACCCGAACGACACCGTGGCCGTCGGCGATGGCGCCAACGACCTCCCGATGCTCCAGGTGGCGAGCCTCGCCATCGGCTTCGACCCGAAACCGGCCGTGGAGCCGGCCTGTCACGAGACCGTCGAGACGATGGAAGAACTGGGAGACCTGCTGGAAGCCGAAGGCATTCTGTAGCGGCGTTCGGCCGGTCTGGGGCGGCGCCGCGTCTCGCTATCTGAACAGGCGGCGGTTGGTGAGTAGATACCCGATGACCAGGAAGCTCACGAGGGCGCCGATCAGGTTCAGATCGAGGAGCTGCGACAGACCGCTCAGACCGTACACGATCAGTCCCGCCGCCCAGGCCCACGACCGGAGGTGCCAGAGTCCGTAGACCGTGACGAACTGGGCGGCTGTGAGAGCGAGCGTAACCAGTCCGAGAAGCGGCGCGGCGGAGAGCAGAATTAGCGAACCCACTACCCCGAGGACACAGCCGATGGCGGCGAGAACGTAAATTATCTTGACGCCGAGCGGTGGGGAGGGCTGGCTGGCGGAGTACGTCGCGGGGGCCATTTCGCACGTAGTTCTCCGGCAACTGGTGTTAAATCTGTTCCACGCTGCCGGAAAATTACCGCACGGATAACTGGTCGGAAACGGACGGAGTCGTGACGGTTAGCTCGTCGCCTGTTCGATGGCCTGGTCGAGGTCGGCGACGATGTCGTCCGCCGACTCCAGCCCGACGGAGAGGCGCACCAGGTCGTCGGTGACGCCGGCGGCCTGCTTCTCCTCGTCGGTGAGTTGCTGGTGCGTCGTCGACGCGGGGTGGATGATGAGCGTCTTGGCGTCGCCGACGTTCGCCAGCAGCGAGGCGACTTCAGTGGACTCGACCGTCGTCCGGGCGGCGTCGTAGCCCGCTTCCAGGCCGAAGGTGATCATGCCGCCGTAGCCGCCGTCGAGGTACTCGCTGGCGGTGTCGTGGGTCTCGTGGGATTCGAGCCCGGGGTAGCTGACCCAGGAGACGTCGTCGTGGTCCTCGAGGAACTCCGCGACGGCCATCGCGTTCTCGGAGTGGCGTTCCATCCGAACCGGGAGCGTCTCCAGGCCCTGGATGGTCTGCCAGGCGTCGAAGGGGGCCTGCTGGTTCCCCATGTCGCGCAGCCCGCGGGCGATGGCGGCGTAGGTGAGCCCCGCGGGGCCGAACGTCTCGTGGAAGTTGACGCCGTGGTAGGCCGGGTTCTCCTGGGCGATCTCGGGGAACTGCTCGGCGTGCTCGCCCCAGGGGAAGCTCCCGCCGTCGACGAGGACGCCGCCCACCGTCGTCCCGTGGCCGTGGATCCACTTCGTCGTGGAGTTCCAGACGATGTCCGCGCCGTGTTCGAGCGGGTTGCACAGATAGGGCGTCGCGAAGGTGTTGTCGACGAACAGCGGCACGCCGTGGTCGTGGGCGATGTCGGCCAGTCGTTCGATGTCCGGCGTGACGAGCGACGGGTTGCCGATGGTCTCGAAGTGAACGTAGGCGGTGTCGTCGTCGATGGCCTCCTCGTAGGCCTCGTAGTCCAGCGTGTCGACGAAGCGCGCCTCGACGCCGTTCCTGGGCGCGGTGTGGGTGAAGTAGGTGTACGTGCCGCCGTACAGCGACGACGCCGTCACGATGTTGTCTCCTGCGTCGGCCAGCAGGAACGTCGCGAGGTTGAGCGCGGCCATCCCCGAGGACGTCGCGACGGCGCCGACGCCGCCCTCTAGCGCGGCGATGCGCTCCTGGAGGACGTTGTTCGTCGGGTTCATCAGCCGCGAGTAGATGTGGCCCGGCTTCTCCAGGGCGAACTGCGAAGCGGCGTCCTCGGCGTCATCGAAGACGTACGAGGTGGTCTGGTAGATCGGCGGCGCACGGGCGTTCGCGTGGGACTCCGGCGTCTCCTGGCCGACGTGCAAGGCGTTCGTCTCGAAACCGCGCTCTGGGTCGCTCATTGTACAGGCCAGTACATGGGCGCAGTTCCCTTAACTACCCGCGACGCCGGCCGACCGTGCCCCGTGTCGCCGATACCGGCCAGTATTCGGGTGAGTTGCGAACGGGTTCGACCGGAAAAGGAGGCGTCAACTGAACTTCCGCACCGTCATGTCCAGCGTGTCCAGGTCTAGGATCGGCGCGTAGCCCGAGTCGGGGTCGATGTTCACGCTCTTCTGGAAGTCGGTCTGGGACTGCCAGCACCCGGAGTTGAGCGCGAGCACGTTGTGGTACTTCCCCCAGCCCAGCTTGTGGACGTGGCCGGTGTGGAACACGTCGGGGACGTCCTCTATCACGAGGTAGTCCCGGTCCTCGGGCGCGAGGCGGGTGTGGCCCCCGTACTGCGGGGCGACGTGGCGCTTCTTGAGGAGCTGGTACATCGCCTTGTGGGGCTCGTCGTAGCTGGCCTTGTCGTCGGGGAGTTCGGCGATGACCTCGTCCAGCGAGACGCCGTGGTACATCAGGATGGTGACGCCCTCGACGGTGACCATCGCGGGGTTCGAGTGGACCTGTGCGTCGTGAGCGGTCATGATGTCCCGGAGCTCCTCGTCGAAGGCCGGCTGGGGCTCGGCGAGGCGGACGGCGTCGTGGTTGCCGGGGATCATGCGGATCTCGATGTCGCCGGGGACCTCCTTCAGGTACTCGCTGAACGCCCGGTACTGGTCGAAGATGTCGACGACGTCGAGTTCCTCGTCCTGGTCGGGATAGACGCCGACGCCTTCGACCATGTCGCCGGCGATGAGGAGGTACTCGATGCGGGCGGCCTCCTCGGTGTGGAGCCAGTCGGCGAAGCGGTGCCAGGCGTCCTCCATGAACTCCTGGCTGCCGACGTGGACGTCGGAGATGAGCGCCGCCTGGACGTGCCGGTCCGCCGTCGAGGGTTTGAACGTCCGGGGGACGTCGGGGAAGTGCATCGAGTCGACGAAGAGGATGCCGGCGTCGTCGGCCAGCGTTCCCTCGACCGCGATGACCTCGTCGAACAGCAACTCCTGGACCTGGTCGGCCCACTTCCGGTCTTTCATGATCAGGCACGGGAAGGTGCCGTTGGTGTCTTCGAGTTCGACCAGCCAGTGGCCGCTGGCCGTCGAGCGGACGTCCGACACCATCCCGACGATGGCGGCGTCGCTTCCCCCGCCCATCGACTCCAGGGCGTCCGTCGGCCGGTGGTTGACGCGGCCGCGCAACTGCTTCGAGAGCTTCTCGTACCGGTCCCGGAACACCTTGACGAAGTCGCCGTACTCCCCGGTGCCGGTCGACTGGCCGGTCATGTCGTTCTCGACGGTGATCGACCGCTTCGACGGGTCCGTGTTCCGACTGATTGGCTCGGCCGCCCCGTCCGCGGCCGCAGTCGCGGTCGGAGTCGCGGCCGCGACCCCCTCTCCAGACCCCTTCGTTTCAGGTGGAGAACCACTCCCGGCGTCTGCCGGTGATCCGTCGTCGTCTCCAGTCGAAGTAGGGGGGTTTTCGTCGACGGGACGGTGACCGTCTCGGGTCGAGCGGTCTCCATCGGGGATTTCCGACCCATCCCCGTCACGTCCCTCGGTCTCGATCGACTCCCGGACGTGATCCGTCGTGAGCTTCAGCGCGTCGTCGGGCAGCGTTTCCAGTGCGCGTTCCAGCGCGGCGTCGGAGTCCGGCTCGTCCGCCAGCAACGTCACCGCTTCCCGCTCGGCGTTGTAGCCCCGGCGGGCGAGTTGCTTCACGATCCGCGCCGGCGTCTCCAGTGGCACAGCTACTGGTCCGCGGGACGGCCCAAAAAACGTAGCGGACCGACGAACCAGGAGACAGAACACTGAACAATCAGTCCGTCGAGTATTTCGACGATGAGCGACTCGCGCGGGCCGAACCCACCGGACCGGCCCGAAGACCCTTCCTGGAGGGTCTACCTGGCGGACCTGGCGAGCAGCGTCCTCTCCGTCGGGCTGGTCGTCTGCTTTCTTTTCGCGATCAGCGGCGTCTGGCCGCCGATGGTCGCCGTCGAGAGCGAGAGCATGGCACCGCACATGGCCGTCGGCGACCTCGTCTTCGTGATGGACGAGGCGAGGTTCCCGGGAGACGGCGCTCACGGCGAGACGGGCGTCGTCACCGCGAGGAGCGGGGCAGAGACGGGATACGCCACGTTCGGCGGCTCGGGCGACGTCGTCGTGTTCGCACCGGACGGGAACGACGACGCGACGCCGGTGATCCACCGGGCGATGTTCTGGGTGGCGGACGGCGAGAACTGGTACGACGAGGCGAATCCCGAATTCGTCGGCGACGCCGACAGCTGCGTGGAACTCCGCAACTGTCCGGCGCCCCACGCCGGCTTCGTCACCAAGGGCGACAACGCCCGGACGAACCCCGGCTACGACCAGGCCCAGGGAATGTTCGCACCCGTACGGCCCGAGTGGATCGTCGGGACCGCAGAGGCTCGGCTGCCGTGGCTCGGGTGTCTTCGATTGCGCGCGAGCGGGCCGGAGAGGCGACCCGACGCCTGCGAGCTGCCCGTCGGCTGATAGTGGTAGTTGTACCTTTTTACCGACGTTCAGAGCCGACACGCCGGGTCCGACGTCACGGCGACGTGCGCACGACGAGACAGAAGGTTGATACGGACTTCCGACCCACTTTTCGACGATGAGCGAGGCGCGCGGTCCGAACCCGCCGGACCAGCCCGACGATCCGTCCTGGAAAGCCTACGCAACCGACCTCCTGAGCAGTGTCTCCGCCGTCGTCCTCGTGGGGCTGTTGCTCTTCGCCGTCAGCGGCGTCTGGCCGCCGCTGGTCGCCATCGAGTCCAAGAGCATGAGCCCCAACATCCACGTCGGCGACCTCGTCTTCGTGATGGAGGAAGAGCGGTTCCCCGGCGAGGTCCAGCAGGGCGAGACGGGCGTCGTCACGGCCCACGCCGCGGAATCGGCCGGCTACTCGAAGTTCCAGAAGCCGGGTGACGTCATCGTCTACGCGCCGGACGGGAACAACCAGACCACGCCGATAATCCACCGGGCGATGTTCTGGGTGGAGGACGGCGAGAACTGGTACGACGAGGCGGATCCCGAGTACGTCGGCGCGGCCGACAGTTGCGACGAGCTCAACAACTGCCCGGCGAACGGATCTGGTTTCATCACCAAGGGCGACTACAACGGCCAGTACGACCAGGTGACGAACCTCTCGGGACCCGTCAAAGCCAGCTGGGTCATCGGCACCGCGGAGGTGCGAGTGCCGTGGCTCGGCTGTATCCGACTGAGTGCGACCGGTGCCGCGACACAGCCCGGCGCCTGCGAACTGCTGTAACGCGCCTCCGCCCTGGAAACGGGTACCGGATCGAATTCTCGACGTGAAACGAAGGGGTTCTGTCGTCGACACTGGCTCGAACGGAGCGATTCGTGGCGATGGTCACAACTTCGTATCGGTACTGGTCGTGCCCGGGCCGACCATCACCAGGAACGGAGTACAACCACCACTCTCAGTTGTCGAAGCGGGCCTGGACGAACGGTTCGGCGTCGTCGATGTCACCGAGCCTGGAGTCAGAGAGCAACACGGCCTCCGTCTCTTCGAGTGGAACCGAGAGGCTGATCTCCTTGGTCCGGCCGTACCGGCCCTTCGAGACGACGACGGCGTTGACGATACCGAGCATGTCGAGTTCGGAGATGAGGTCGGTGACCCGGCGCTGTGTGAGGATGTCGGCGTCGATCTCCTCGCAGAGCCGTTTGTAGATGTTGTACACCTCGCCCGTGTTGATGTTGCGGACGCCGTTCTTCTCCAGCAGCATGATCGCGAAGAGGACGATCTTCGACTGCGTCGGGAGGGTCCGGACGACCTCGACGACCCGGTCGAGTTCGATCTTCTCCTGGGCCTTGCGAACGTGGGCCTCCTGGACGAGGTCCGTCTGGTCGCGCTCGGCGAGTTCGCCGGCGGTCCGGAGCAGGTCGAGAGCGCGGCGGGCGTCACCGTGTTCCTGGGCGGCGAAGGCCGCACACAGCGGGATGACGTCGTCCGACAGCGCGTCGTCCTTGAACGAGACGTCAGACCGGTGGTCGAGGATGTCCCGGAGCTGGTTGGCGTCGTAGGGCGGGAAGACGATCTCCTCCTCGCCGAGGCTGGACTTGACGCGGGGGTCCAGGAAGTCGGTGAACTTCAGGTCGTTCGAGATGCCCATGATCGAGACCCGGGAGTTCTCGAGCTGGGAGTTCATCCGCGAGAGGTTGTACAGCGTGTCGTCGCCCGACTTCTCGACGAGCTTGTCGATCTCGTCGAGCATGATGACGACGACGCGCTCGTGGTAGTCGACGGCGTCGAAGAACGAACTGTACACCCGGTCGGTGGGCCACCCGGTCATCGGTACCTCCTCGAAGCCCTCCCTGTCTGACTCGAGGTCGTCTATCTCCTCGGTGACGGCCTCGACGCCGTCGAACTCGGAGTCGGCCAGTTCCGCATCGTCTTCGCGTGCGCGCTCGCGAAGCGATTCGAGTTCCGCGACGCGGTCGTCGATGACCGCCTCGTTCTTCTCGATGAACTTGTTCGCGAGCTGTGCGAGGACGCGGTACTGGGTGTCGGTCACCTCGCAGTTGATGTACTCGACCTCGCAGGGAACCTCGTACTTCTGGGAGGTCGTCTCAAGTTCTTCGCTGACGAACTTGGCACTGGCCGTCTTTCCGGTGCCGGTCTTCCCGTAGATGAGGATGTTCGACGGTGAATCTCCCCGGAGAGCGGTGACCAGGATGGTCGCCATCTTGTTGATCTGCTCCTCGCGGTGGGGGAGCTTGTGCGGCGTGTAGGAGGGTCGCAACACTTCCTTGTTCTCGAAGATCGGTTCCCCCGAGAGGAGATCGTCGAACAGGCCCCGGGAGGCCTCACCAGACTCGCCGTCGCCGTCGGCGTCGAGTTCGTCCAGGACGACGTCGTCGAGGTCGGTCCCGACGGACGCCCCGGTCAGCTCGTCTTCACTGGCGCTGTCCGCGTCGTCGACTTCGGTTCCGTCCGGACCGTTCGATGGACCGTCGCTATCGCCATCGTCCGGATCCGATTGGTCGCCCGTATCTGTCATGGTGTGGAACGCAGACCCCTTCGTTTCAAGTGGAAATTCTCGTGCGCAATACCAGGACGGGCCAGAGAGGCCATGATTGACCGGCTCTGCCGGATTTCGACGTGCGAGGCCCGTCCAGTTGAACCAGCAGAAACGGTGGGTGAAGGAATATTAAATATTTCGGTCCGGGCTGTTTTCGGTCCGTGCACTTCCCCCGTCTCGTCGTGAGTCAGTCCACCGATCGGCAGCTGGTGTTCGAGACCGGTTTCTGCAGCGTCACATTTCGACTGGAATGACCAACCAGTGGTGATAGGTATCCTACAGTTCCGTCACCGGAGAAGGAAGGGTGGTCGGTTCCACGTGAACCGACCCCCCAACCCCTTCGTTTCGACTGGAACGAGATATCGACGGGGACGGCTCTCAGAGAGATGCTGCCGATAGCTAGGAAAGATTTATTATAACCCATGAAAAACCAAACCCGTACTAGAGAAAAAGGAAAAGTTGGTGGAGGCGTCGGTGCCTAGATACTAGCTAGAGTCGAAATAGACGGTGCTGGGCCGCTCTGTCGTCGAAAACGTCGTTTCTACCGCTCTCTGTCCGGTTATTCCGTCCCTCACGGATTCGTGGGGTTGTTCCACTCCAGTCGAAACGAAGGGGTTGGGGGCACTCGTTGTCCCGTTCCTGTCCCGAATGCGGGACGAACGATCCCTCGAGGTCTCGCTTCGATGCCGACGAGAGGCGTCAGTCGTTCCCCGCCACGGCTCGCTCCGTCACACCTTCGTTTCCACACTACTCACAGACTCGTTCCTGAACCACCCTCACCGCCCATTTTCACTGCATCTTCCATTTCAACAGCGTTCCTCTGTTTCAACAGTGTCCCTCCGTTTCAACAGCGTCCCTCCGCTTCAACAGCGTTCTTCCCTGTCCACTCTCACATCACGTTCCAGATAGTGGTATCTGTTCCCAAGCTGAACGCAGACGAACAGAACTAACGAGTCGTTCGGCCTCCATGGCGATCAGACCCCATCTTTCTTGGGACGAGTTCCTGACAGGAAAATACTCCTATCCCGTGAGAACGGCCGGTAGGGCGGGAATCAGAGCGGACCGGGATCGGCGATAGAATAAGAATTGTTACAGTTGTCTGACGTAGGCTTAAGTGAGTACGACTGTGTACAACGCTTACACCACCGAATACGCACGTTCGGCGGGAGGATAGAGGATGGGACTGCTAACAAACCTCAGAGACAGTATATCACGGGCTGCATCGAGCCTGTTCTCGGAAGAGGACCCCAAGCGGATCGGCATCTACGGCCCGCCGAACGCTGGGAAAACGACCCTGGCCAATCGCATCGCTCGCGACTGGACCGGCGACGCCGTCGGTCCGGAGAGCCACGTTCCCCACGAGACCCGGCGCGCCCGCCGGAAGGAGGACGTGGAGATCGAGCGTGACGGCAAGACCGTCACCATCGACATCGTCGACACGCCCGGCGTGACGACGAAGGTCGACTACGAGGAGTTCCTCGACCACGACATGGAGAAGGACGACGCCGTGCGTCGCTCCCGCGAGGCCACCGAGGGCGTCGCCGAAGCGATGCACTGGCTCCGCGAGGACGTCGACGGCGTCATCTACGTCCTCGACTCCTCGACGGATCCGTTCACGCAGGTGAACACGATGCTCATCGGTATCATCGAGAGCCAGGACCTCCCGGTCCTGATTCTCGCGAACAAGACGGATCTCGAGGACTCCAGCGTCCAGCGCATCTCGAACGCGTTCCCCCAGCACGAGACGATCCCGCTCTCGGCGCTGGAGGGCGACAACATGGACGAGGTCTACGACAAGATCGCGGAGTACTTCGGAGGATAGCACATGGCAGAAATGAAATCAAAAGAGGGCGTCCAGATCGACCTCATCAGCGGTGAACGTATGGACGGACTGACGTCCATGGAGAAGATACGGATGATCCTCGACGGCGTCCGCGACGGCAACATCGTCGTCCTCGAGGAGGGACTCTCGCCCGACGAGGAGTCCCGGCTCATCGAGGTGACGATGACGGAGATCAGCCCCGACGAGTTCAACGGCATCGAGATCGAGACCTACCCCAAGTCCAGCTCCTCGAAGAGCGGCATCTTCGAGCGGCTGATGGGGAACGACGAGTCCACCAAGAAGCTCACCGTCATCGGCCCGGCCAACCAGATCGAGACGTTGCACAAGGACGAAACCCTCATCAGCGCGCTCGTCTCCCGGAAATAATGCCACACCAGTGTACGGACTGTTCGCGCGTGTTCGACGACGGGTCCAAGGAGATGCTCTCGGGCTGTCCGAACTGCGGCGGCAACAAGTTCCAGTTCAAACCCGCGGGATCGGACGCGTCCGTCGACACGACCGCTGAACCACCGGAGCCCGCGGATCCACCGGACCCGGCGGGTTCCTCCTCCGTCGCCCGCACGGTCGGCAAGACCGCCGCCACCGTCCGCGACCTGATGAGCGGCTCCGACGACGAGGAACCGTCGGTCGGCGCGCCCGACACGGATCCGATTGGCGGGAACGACGGCGTCCCGACCACGCAGGAGGACACCGCCCAGGCCAGCGCCCGGAGCGACATCGTCTCACCCGACGAACTCCCCTCCGGAACCACCGGCGACACGGAACACCGGTTCCGGCCCGTTCGGACCGACGACGAATCCGACGATGGCGCCACGGCGTCGACGACCACCGAGCGCGAATCCGCGGCCGAGGCGTCGGTGCCCGCCGGCCAGGCAGGCCAGGCCGCCACCACTTCCAGTCCGTCGGCAGCCGAGGAACCAGCCGACGACCAGTCGGCAGAATCCCGCGACCGTCCGGACCTCGAAGAGCTACGGGCCGAACTGAACGACCAGTTCGAGAGCATCAAGGTGCTCAGCCCCGGCCAGTACGAGCTCAACCTGATGGAGCTGTACGACCGCGAGGAGTACATCGTCGCGCTCCAGGAAGACGGCCGGTACTCCATCCAGGTCCCCGAGAACTTCCGGGACTGACGATTCGACGGCCCCCGTTTCGTGTGCGCCACCGACGCTAATTTTTATTCGTAGCACTTGCGAAGCGGAGCCCGTAGTGACCCTCCACCTCTCCAGGATCAATTCTAGTAGTACCAGATCGGCGCTCCGTTTCGGAGTGTTGTATGGCGCCGTCGGCGGCATCGTGATGGCGGCTCAGGCGATACAGGACCCAGTTGCAGCCTTCGTGGAATCGCCACTCGGGATGAGTGTGCTATATCTGTTCCACATCGGTTTCGTGACCGGAATTGCGAGTCTCGTCGGCTACACGTGGGCGAGGTACAGCCTCGTGACCCCTGTCGTCGTCATAGCGCTTCTCTCGATCGATATTGTCCAGCCCGACTCGCTGTCTCTCGGGAACCCGTATGTGCGGAACCTGTTCAGTCTGTTGTACGCATTCGTAGCGATGATTGTCCTCGGCGTCGTCGAATACGCTCTCCGGGCTGTCACGGGTCGACTGCTCGCTGACCGATAGCGGCTCGCCGTCTCGGACGCGGCCTTTCCCCTGCGGGCACAATCGTTATATTCGATCCATTCGTTCGACACAACCACCATGCACCGAGAGCCACGACATCTCGAAGAGTGGGCCGCGCTCCTCGGTGACGACCTGTCCGACGACCTTGTTGACGGTGACGACGCGGACTCGCTGGTCACCGAGGACGGCGCTGGTTGATCCGCAGGCCGGTCTGCCGGTTTGCGCACGCTGTAGCCGCCGATACGGCGTCTATCGAAAGTTGCCTCCGCACCGGAAAGATTGTTACATCGCCGGCTAGTTGCGAATTATGGGCACGAGAGAGGCGAGTAGCGGGACCCAGCTTACGGTGGCCGGATTCGGGGCCGTCGCCCTCGGCGTCGCCGCCTTACTCTTCTGGCTAGTCGGAACCGATTCGGGCCCGGAGAGTCACACGGCCGGATTCGCAGTCACACTCGCCGCCCTCGTCGGCTGGCTCGGCTTGCTCGTCACCGGTATCGGGTTGCGTATTCCGGCCGGTGAGCGGTGGGGTATCGCGTTCTCTCGGGGACAGCGGTACTGCTTTCTCACATCGACGATCGGCACGCTCGGGATCGTCGTCGTTCCAGTCGCCAGTCTGGTGATGGGCGCCGGCTCCTCCCGGATTCCGTACTTCGGTACCATGGGGTCACTGGTTCTCGGAGTCGGCGCGCTCGCGGTCGGCGTGCTGTGGCGCACCGGCGAAGAAATCTCACGCCGTTACGACGTCGGCTCGTCCGAGTAAAACCGGCCGCTCGATGTCGCCCGGCGACGGTTACCGCCCGCCGCGACGCGCTCAGCTGATCTTCTCGTACTGGTCGGCGAGCTTGTCGGCCGCTTCGGCCATCAGCTCTTGCTCGTAGTCGTCGAGCTCCCAGTCGACGACCTCCTCGACGCCGTTCGAGCCGAGCTTGACCGGGACGCCGAAGGCGGTGCCCTCGTGGCCGTACTCGCCGTCGAGGACGACCGAGCCGGGGAGCACCTCGCCCGTGTCGCGGACGACGGCCTCGACCATGTGCGCGACGCCCGTCGCCGGGCCCCACTCGGTGGCGCCCTTGCGTTCGATGACGTTCATCGCCGACTCCTGGAGGTCTTCGAGGATCTCCTCGCGCTCGTCCTGGTCGAACTCGGGGTCGCGGCCGTCGATGCGGACCTTCGAGAAGACGGGGACCTGGGCGTCGCCGTGCTCGCCCAGGATGGTCGCCTCGACGTTCCGGACCGGGACGTCAAAGCGCTCTGAGAGGACGTAGCGGAATCGCGCCGAGTCGAGGCGGCCGCCGAAGCCGATCACCTGCTCGCGCGAGCGGTCGCCCGTCTCGTAGAGGTGGCGGTTGAGCAGGTCGACGGGGTTCGACGTCGTGATGGTGACGTAGTCGCCGTCGTTGTGCTCGGCGATGGACGAACCGATGTCGTCCATGATGGGAGCGTTGTCGCCCGCCAGGTCGATGCGGGTCTGGCCGGGCTGGCGCGGGATGCCCGCGGTGATGACGACGACGTCGGAGCCGGCGGTGTCCTCGTAGGTGCCCTGCCGAATCCGCGTGTTGGAGTCGTAGGCGACCCCGTGGTTCGTGTCCGCGGCCTGTCCGACCGTGACGTCCTCCTGGTCCGGGATGTCGACGTAGACGAGCTCGTCCGCGATGTCGCGCAGGGCGATGTTGTACCCCGCAGCGGCACCGACGGTTCCCGCCGCGCCGACGACTGTTACCTTCGTCATAACGTGTCTACTGGCGCCCGGATGGACGAAAAGACTGTCGGAGTGTCACCACTCCACACGATCGCTGGCGGGGTTCGCTCCGTCCGCGAGTGGGTCGCGACCGCCCACCTACTCCCCGGATTCGTGCTGGTCGTGAGCGACGCCGAACAGGAACCCGGAGAGGAAGAGCAGTTCGTTCCCGACGTAGTAGGCCGCGAGGACGTCGTCGACGACGTTCGTCACGGCCGCCGGGGCGGCCAGTCCGAGGACAGCGAGGACGAGCGCGACGACGGCGGCGAGGCCGGCGACCCACAGGGTGACCCGGCCGGAGACGTAGCCGACGAGGAAGACGACGACGGCGCCGAGGAGTGACATGGTCGGTACTACGGCGAACGGGCCGATGAACCTTCTCCCGCAAACCCTTTTCTGCCGCGCGGCCACACGTCCCGTATGAGCGACTTCGACAAGGAAGCCGAACGCGAGAAGTTACGCGAGAAGTACGAACAGGACGAAGAGCGTCGGAAGACGACCGAACAGATGAGCGAACTCCTCCTGAAGGGCGCGACGATGACCAACGCCCACTGCGGGGACTGCGGCGACCCCATCTTCCGCTACGACGGCCAGGAGTTCTGTCCGACCTGCCAGAAGCCGGTCGACCGCGGTGGGCGCGGTGAGGCAGACGCCGAGGGAGGGACCGACGGCGATTCGGAGACGGCCGAATCGGGCGACCGTCCCGCGGCGAACGGCGACGCCCGGCCCGAGGACATCGAGGTAACCAGTCCGAGCGACGACGCTACCGTCCAGTTCGGGAGCGACGAGGCGACTGGATCGGACCGGCGGGGCCCCGACCAGTCGGCGGCGGAGCAGTCTGCACCGGACCAGTCGGCGGCGGATCAGGCGCGCGAGGCCATCGCGGATCAGTCTGCAGACGAACCGCAGGGGGCTCCCGACCAGGACCGCGGCGCTGACGAGACCGTCCAGCAGATCCCGTCAGCCGCCCCCTCGGCGTCAGTGAACACCGACCAGGAGCCGTCGATGTCGGGGTCGCAGTCGGTCGACGTCGGCGTGGACGAACCGACCGGGACGCCGTCGAGCGACGCCGTCGGGCAGCACCTCGGTCAGGCACAGGTCGTCCTCGCCCAGACCGTCGAGCGTCACGCGCGGCTCGCGGCGGCGGCTGAGACGCCACGCCAGACGCGCGAGCACCTCGAAACCGCGCGCGAGGCGGCCGAGACACTCGAGGCGACTGGGTACTAGCGATACGAAGAGAGTCGACGCACCGACGGCGGTCCGGGACCGCGGTCGGTCGGCGTCGTCACCGGCTTCAGAAACCGTCGCCGGCCGCTTCCGCGTCCGGACCGGTGCCGACCGGGCCGACGACGCTGTCGGTCGCGTGGTCGTCGATGGCTGCGAGCACGGCGTCCACCGCGGACGCGTCGCTCGCCCTGTCGGTCTGGACCGTCCGGGCGAACCGGAGCTGGTCGCCGTCGGACTCAAACAGCACCGTCCCGGGACACTCCGGGAGGAGCCGCTGGAACGGCTCGAACGTGTCGAACGCGTTGCCGTCGTCCGCCACCGACTTCGGATCGGTCAGCAGGCCGAACGGCAGGTCGTACCGGCGCTGCCAGAGGGACGCCCGTTCCGGGCAGTCCGGCAGGACGGGCACGACGGCCGTCGAACGGCCGGCGAGCTCCTCGTAGGCCGCGGCCAGCGACTGCACTAGCTGGCGGGACCGCGGACAGTAGTGATCACGTAACAGTACGGCGACGACGTAGTCGTGACTCCCCGCCAGTTCCGTCGCCGTACGCGTTTCTCCACCCGCACCTGTATCCGGCAGTGCGAATTCGAACGATTCCCCCACTTGATACGTCGGTGTACTCACACCTGACCCCCGATATTTGTCTATACCGAACGACCATTAAACTTGCCACAACAGTAGCCTAATTTACTCTTTGTAGCCGCTAGCGACGACTTCGCGGATGCGCGTGGCGGTCACCTCGCCGACGCCGTCGACGTCCATCAGGTCGTCCTCGCCGGCGGTCATCACCGCCTCGACGCTACCGAAGTGCTCGAGCAGCGTCCGGGCGGTGACCGGGCCGACCTCCGCGACGGAGGAGACGACGTACTCCTGTTGTTCGGGCAGGGTCCGCGACTGCTTCTCGCCGTGGACGTCCACCTCCCGGTCGCCGGTCTCCTGCTCGCGCCGGGCGATGGTCTCCAGCAGGTCCGCCGTCTCCGTCTCGTCGGTCGTCCGGAGGATGCTCGCGCCGAAGTCGACGGCCAGCGAGGCCAGCGCCCCCTGGATGGCCTTGTGGTGGACGTTCCGGGCACCGTAGAGGTCACCGCCCTCGATGACGACGACGGGGCGGGCGTAGTTCCGGGCGGCGTCGCCGACCTGCTCGAACATCGAGCGGTCACCGCCCGTGAGCGTGTCGAGGAAGTCGCTGACGGTCTTGCGCTCGACCGAGACCCTGTCGGAGAGGATGTAGTCGCCGACGGCCAGCGTCTCGAGCCTGGTCTCGATTCCCTCGCGCGTCGAGAGGTCCCGCGCGATGGTCGAGTCGAGTTCGCGCTGGTCGGCGACGATCTCGACCGTCTCTTCGCCGTCGGCGTGTGGTTCGGGGTAGGTTCCCTCGGGGTCAGCGTCGCCGTCGCTCGCGCCCCCGTCGTCCGCGTCACTATCCCCGTCGTCCGGGTCGTCCGCCTCGCCCCGGTCACTGTCCCCGGTCGCCTGGTCGGTCCCGGCGAACGCGTCCAGCCCGGCCTGTCCGTCGCCCTCATCGGAGTCCGCTTTCTCCATCCCCTTTCCTTCGTCTGCGTTCCGGCCCGTGTGGGTGTCGATAGGCCGCTCTGGAGTCTCTTCGGTTCCACTCGAAGCGGTGGTGTTTTCGGCGTCGGTAGGACCCTCCTTACTACCGCCATCGGCCCCGTCACTGCTGGCTTCACTCGGCGATCCGCCGCCATCGCTCTGGGATTCGTACTCCTCCAGTCCGGCCTGGTCGTCGACGAGTTCCGACTTGATCTCGTCGGCGGCGGACTTCAGCTCCCGGAGCTCCCGTTCCATCCGTTTCTCGTCCTGCCGGGACTTCCAGAAGTACGCCTCGTCGCGGGTGTCCTCGGCCAGCAGGACGTGGACCTTCCCCGACGTCTGCCGACCGGTCCGCCCCTTGCGCTGGATGGAGCGGATGGCAGTCGGGACGGGTTCGTAGAACAGGACGAGGTCGACCTCGGGGACGTCCAGGCCCTCCTCGGCGACGGAGGTCGAGACCAAGACTTCGAACTCGCCGGCGCGGAACCGGTCGAGGGTCTCCTGTTGCTCGGTCTGGGTCATCCCCTCGCTCCCGTCGGTGTCGCTCTGGCCGACGAACTTCTGGACCGCGAAGTGGTTCCCGAGGAACTCGACGAGCGTCTCGGCGGTGTCCCGGGACTCGGTGAAGACGATGACGCGCTCCCCGTTCTCGATGCCCAGCGTCTGGGCCAGCAGCATGCGCGTCTGGCGGAACTTCGGGTGGAGGTCGTCGTAGGAGTCGGCCTTCCGCATCGCCTCCTTGACCTTCGGCTCGCTGACGAGGCGCTGGTCGGCCTTCGACGCCCCCGAGGAGCGGGCGGCCTCGCGCTGGCGGTCGAAGTAGCGATTCAGCGCCTCGACGCTCTGGGTCTCGACGTAGGTGACGGCGGTCCGGAGCTTGCGGATCTCGGCCAGCAGGCTCATCCCGCTGTACCCCTCGGACTGGTCGTTGTCCATCAATTTGCGCAACTCTGCCTGCATCCCCTGGATGTCTCGCTCGGAGACGTCCGGGGACGTCGAGGAGGCGACGCCCAGCTCCTTCAGCTTGGTCAGACGGTCCTTCACGACCTCGTTGAGCGCGTCGCGGATCTCGATGACCTCGTCGGGCAGCTGGACGCGCTCCCACTGGACGTCGGTGTCGTGGGTGAACTCGTCGACGTCGGCGTCGGCCTCGGTCATCACCGTCACCTCGTTCAGCCCGAGGTTCTCACAGACCTCCAGGATCTCCTCCTCGTCGCCGCCGGGCGAGGCGGACATCCCCGTGACGAGCGGGTCGTCGGCGTCCGCGTGGTAGCGCTCGGCGATGTAGTTGTACGCGTAGTCGCCCGACGCCCGGTGACACTCGTCGAAGGTGCAGTGGACGACGTCGGAGAGGGAGATGCGGTTGCCCACCAGGTCGTTCTCGACGACCTGCGGCGTCGCGATGACGACGCGGGCGTCCTCCCAGAGGTCGGCGCGTGAGGCCGGGCGGACGTCGCCGGTGAACACGACGATCTCGTCGTCGGGAATCGTCAGCGCCTCGCGGTAGAACTCGGCGTGTTGCTGGACGAGCGGCTTGGTCGGTGCAAGCAGGAGCGACTTCCAGGCCGCGTCTTCGAGTCGCTCCGCGGTCACCCGCAGGCTCACGGTCGTCTTGCCCAGTCCGGTCGGGAGACAGACGAGGGTGTGGTCGCGCAGCGCCGCCTCGGCCAGTTCCGTCTGGTAGCGGCGCTTCTCGAGCATATTCGGCGTGATGCGCGGGTGCTCGACGTACTCGCCCTCGTACTCGGCGTCGGACTGGGCCATCCGGTCGGTCGTTCGCCCTCTCTCAGTTTAAGAGTTCGCGTAGCGTGGCGAAAGTGGAGCTAGGGGGACGGGTTCTGTGTGTTTGAACGGGTGTGAGTTGACCGGTTAGCTCGTCGGAATTTCGCTGAAAGGACTCCCACCGCCAACACCCAGAAAGCCCTCGGCGGGCTCCAGTCCCGCGGCCCACTTGCGCTCCTCGTGGTTCGAGAGAGCGAAGCTCTCTCGTCATCACGAAAGGCGCTGCGCGCCTTTCGAACGACTTCGCTCCGGTGCTTAGTGGGCCGGGGTTCCCGGAGCCCGCCTCGCCCTTTCAGTCCTCCAGGCCCGCACCGCAGCCCTGCCCTTCCCCTGGTCGCGCGATGAAACGCGCTCCCGGCCGACCGCCGGGCGGTTGCTGAGTGGTCAGGAAGCGTGTCGCGCCGCCAGGCGCGACCGGGGAGGTTTGGTGGAGTTAAGCGCGAGCGCCTCCGTGCGCGAGCAATGCTGTCCTGGTGTCTTGGGCGAACGGAGTGAGCGCAAGGCTCAGGAGAGCTTGCTCTCCTGGTGGACTGAAAGGGCGAGGTGCGGTCGACGAAGCACGGACCCGCAAGCACCGAACGGCGTGAGGCGCGCAGGGGGTCCGCGCGAGTCGAGCGTGCCGAGGGCTTTCGAGTTGTTTGAACTCGTACTCACTGCTGAAACGTCGAAATCCACTGATCACTCACTCCTTGATTTGTACTGACCAGTTTCAGGACCGAGAGTCACCGAAGAACCGGTCCGTTTCGTTTCGAACGCCATCCACCACCAACCCCACCTACTCGTCGTCCTCGTAGACCTTCTCGGCCAGTCGTTCGGCGACGAACAGCTGCGGGTTCCGGCGGATGACGTACCCGACGATGGCGACGAGAAGCAGGAGACTGACGACGGCACCGACCACCACCTCGACGAGCATAGTGGGCGAGTCGTGATTCGCGGGCATAAGTTTGCCGGGGACTGCGAGGTCTACCGTGGGACCTCATCGCTTAATAACGGGAGGCACAAAGCTCGACGCATGACTATCTACGAGACGGAGGTCCCCGGGGTCGGACACAAGTTCGAACTCGAGGTCGACGGGGGCGAGCGGCTGGTGGTGATCATCCACCACGACGGGAAGCGGGACGTCTACAGACGGCCGGACCCGGACGCCGACAGCGAACAGCTGTTCTCGCTGACCGGCAAGCAGGCCCGCCAGCTCGGCTCTATCCTGGAGGGGGCGTACTTCCAGCCGGTGGAACTCGACGAGGTGGAGGTGCCGCTGGGGGAGGCTATCATCGAGTGGACCGAGGTGGGCGCCGACGCGCCCGTCGCGGGCGAGACGCTGGCGGACGCGAACATCCGCAAGCGGACGGGGGTGTCCGTGATGGCGATCCAGCGGGGCGGGGACACCATCCCCAATCCCGGTCCGGACGAGACTATCGAGACCGGCGACGTGCTCGTCACCCTGGGCTCGCGCGAGGAGCAGTCGTCACTGGAGGAGCTGGTCGAGGACTGATGGCGGCGTCACTCGTCGAGATCGGGATCGCACTGGCAGCCGTGGCGCTCGCCGGGCTGGCGGCCAACCGCGTCGGGCTGTCGGTGATCCCCGCCTACATCGTCGCGGGCATCCTCGTCGGGCCGGAGTGGCCAACGGAGGTGCTGGGGGTCTCGCTCCAGCTCGTCGCGTACGGCGAGTTCGTCGAGGTCGCCGCCGAACTCGGCATCGTCTTTCTCCTCTTCTTCCTCGGCCTGGAGTTCAGCGTCGGCCAGTTGCTTGCCGACAGAAAGCGGATCACCACGGCGGGATCCGTGGACTTCCTGCTCAACTTCGGGGCCGGCGTCGGGCTGGGCGTCCTCTTCGGCCGGACGCCCCTGGAGACGCTGCTGATCGCCGGCGTCGTCTACATCTCCTCGTCGGCCGTCGTCACGAAGTCGATCATCGACCGGGGCTGGGTCGCGAACCCGGAGGCCGAACCGATCCTCGGGACGCTCGTCTTCGAGGACATCGTCATCGCGGTGTACCTCGCCCTCGTCGCCGCGCTGCTGACCGGCGCGGGCGACCTGACCGGGGCGGCGACGGACGTCGTCCGGGCCTTCGCCTTCCTCGGGGCCGTCGCTGCCGTCGCCTGGTACGGAACCGACTACGTCGAGCGGGCCTTCGACCTGCCCAACGACGAGCTGTTCCTGTTGCACGTGCTCGGCGCGACGACGCTCGTCGCCGGGGCGGCGCTCGCGACCGGCGTCAGCGAGGCCGTCGCCGCCTTCTTCGTCGGGACCGCGTTCAGCCAGACGCCCCACACCGAGCGCATCGAGGACGTCGTCGCCCCGGTCCGGGACCTCTTTGCCGCCGTCTTCTTCTTCGCCATCGGGCTGACGACGGACGTCACCGTGCTGGCCGGCGTCGCCGCCCTGCTCGCGGTCGCCGTCGTCCTCACCACCGGAACCAAGCTCGTCAGCGGTACCATCGGCGGGCGCGTCTACGACCTCTCGCCCACGCGGTCGCTCCGGACCGGTATCGGCCTCGTTCCGCGAGCGGAGTTCTCGCTGGTCATCGCGACGCTTGCCGCAGGCGCGGGCGGTAGCCTCGCGGACGTCGTCCCGGCGTTCACCGTCGGCTACGTCCTCGCGATGAGCGTCCTCGGGACCGTCATGATCCAGCACGCAGACCGGCTGACGGACTCGCTCGCACCGCTCGTGGGCGACGTGACCGGCGAGTGAGGACCGGGCGATCAGGCGACCGACGGGAGATACCGGATCCCCGCCGCGATCGCGACGGCCGCCGCCAGCGGGATGGTGAGGTTGTCGTCGACGACGTAGCCCGCGACGACGGGTTTGAGTCCGTCTGCGGCCGTCGCGGCCAGCGCGCCCAGCACCGCGGGCACGGTCGGGACGCCCAGCCCCGCCGCGATGAGCAGACAGACGCCGAACATCGTCAGCAGGACGTAGGCCTGCTTGGCGGTCCGCAGTTCGCCAGAGCCCAGCAGGCCGCTGATCGGGTCACCGATGGTGAGCATCAGGATGGCCGGGATGGCGACTGACTGGTCGAAGGCGACGGCGACGACGCCCATGCTGATCAGCGCCAGCGCGTAGCCCGCCAGGTTGTCCTGTTCGTACTCGCGCGTGAGGCGGTCGTAGACGACCCAGTCGAGGCCGACGTAGAGCCGGACGATCTCCAGAACGATGGCCGCGACCGCACCGGCGACGAGCACCCCCTGGACGAGTTCCCACCGGGAGGGGTCGACGACGGCGATGAGCGGGACCAGGGTGCCGCTGGCGTGGACCAGCCGGCGCTTCAGTTCGTCGGCCATCGCCTCAGAGGTCGTCGAACGACAGGTCGCCGTCCCGCAGCGCGGTCAGCGTCTCGGCGAGATCTTCGACCGGAATCCGCCGCTGTGCGGTGGTGTCGCGCTCGCGGACGGTGACGGTCCCTGGTTCCCCCTCGTCGTCGTCCCGGCCCTCCCCGATAGTGGTGTAGTCGACGGTGACGCAGAACGGCGTGCCGACTTCGTCCTGCCGGCGATACCGGCGGCCGATGGCGCCGGCGTCGTCGTAGGTGACCGAGAGGCCCGCCTCCCGCAGTTCGCGGGCGATGGCTCGCGCTTTCTCCCCGAGGCCATCTCTGTCCATCAGCGGGAAGACGCCGACGGTCGTCGGGGCGACCTCCGGGGGCAGTTCGAGGAACGTCCGCTCCTCGCCGTCGATCTCGTCCGCGCGGTACGTGTGGTCGAGGACGGTGTACAGCGCCCGGTCGATACCGAGCGAGGGCTCGACGACGTGGGGCGTGACGTGCTCGCCCGACTCGGTGACCTCCTCGACGCTGAAGTCGGTCTGGGAGACGGGGACGTCGTGCTCCTCGCCGTCCACTTCGACCGTCACGTCCCCGTCTTCTCCCGCTTCCTCGAACGCCGCGGGGTTCCGTTCGGCCAGGGCAGCCAGCGCGTCGGCGACGTCCTGTGCCGCGCCGCCGAACTCCGGCCCGAGGTAGCTCATGTCCGGGTCGACGAGGGCCTTCTCGGTGGTAATCGGTTCGTCGTACTGCTTGAACACCGTGAAGTCCTCGTCGGAGTGTTCGTCGTGCTTCGAGAGGTCGTAGTCCGACCGGTAGGAGAAGCCGCCGAGTTCGATCCAGTCGCCGTCCACCTCGCCCTCGGCGTCCCAGCAGTCCGCCGAGTAGTGGGCGAGTTCGCCGGGGAGGTGCTGGCGGAACCGGAACCGGTCCATGTCCACGCCGATCCGGTCGTACCACTGCTTCGCGAGGCCGAGGTAGTAGGCGATCCAGGGGTTGCCGACGACGCCCTCCTCGACGACCTCGCGGATCGTCGCTTCGTAGGGATCGCCGTCGTCGGCTTCCTGTTCGGTCGCCGGGTAGAACGGTGCGGTGACGTCTTCGACGGGACCGAGGTCCGGTTCATCCTCCTCGGGGTCGATGAACAGCTCCAGTTCGGCCTGGGTGAACTCCCGGACCCGCAGGAGCGACTTGCGGGGGGAAATCTCGTTCCGGTAGGCCCGCCCGATCTGGGTGACGCCGAAGGGGAGCTGGTTGCGGGCGTACTCGGCCAGCTGGGGAAATTCGATGAAGATGCCCTGCGCCGTCTCCGGGCGCAGGTAGCCCGGGTCCGAGGAGCCCGGTCCGATGTTCGTCTCGAACATGAGATTGAAGTCCTCGACGGCCTGGCCGGCGAGGCCCGCCCCGCAGTTGGGACAGACGAGTTCGTACTCGGCGATGAGCTCCTCGACCTCTTCGACGGGCAGGGCCTCGGCGTCCTCCAGGTCGGTGTTGTCCTCGACGACGTGGTCTGCCCGGTGGCTCTCGCCGCACTCCGGGCACTCGACGAGCATGTCGTCGAAGCCGTCGAGGTGGCCCGACGCCTCGAAGACTGGTTCGGGCATGACGGTCGGCGCGTCGACCTCCATGTTGCCCTCCTGGATGGTGAACCGGTCGCGCCAGGTGTCCTCGATGGCCTGTTTCAGCGCCGCGCCCTGGGGACCGAAAGTGTAAAAGCCCGAGACGCCGCCGTAGGCGCCCGCCGACTGGAGGAAGAAGCCGCGGCGCTTGGCCAGTTCGACGAGCCGTCGGCCGTCCGCGTCTCGTTCGGCGTCGTCCGTCATAGACCCTCCAGGAGATCCATGTCACGGACGATGCCGACGAGCTGGTCGCCCGAGACGAGCGGAATCTGTTCGACGTCCTCTTCGATCATCATCTGTGCGGCCTCGCGTGCGGTCCGGCGCTCGCCGATGGTGACGAGATCCGCGGTCATGAACTCCCGGACCGGTTTGGCCGGGATCTCGACGTTCCGCGTCGGCATGTACCGGCTGCCGACGGCCTTGATCGACTCCCACTTCCAGTCGTCGTCGTCACCGGCCATCGAGTCGCCCGTCTGGGCCTCGCCTTCGACGACCCGAGCGACGTCGATGATGTCGACCTCGGTGATCATCCCGCAGGTCTCCCCGTCGTCGTCCAGGACGACGCCGTAGGGGACGTCGGCGTGGAACAGCTCCTGCTCGGCGACGGGCAGGGGCGTCCCGGCGTAGACGCAGTTGACGTACCGGCGAGCGAGTTCGCCGACGTCCGTGTCGCCGTCGGCGTTCCCGGTGGCGATGGCGCGGATGACGTCGGTGACGGTGACGATCCCCTCGAGCTTCCCGTCGACGACGGGGACCCGACGTGCTTCCTCGGCGGCCATCACGGCCGCGACGTGTTCGATGCTCGCGTCGGCGGTGACGGTGGGCGTCTCCTCGATGAGTAGCGCCAGCTGGTCCTCGTCGGGCTGTTCGATCAGCGACTCGCGGGAGACCAGTCCGCGGAACTGTTCGCCGTCGTCAGTCTGCTTGATGATCGGAACCGATGAGAACTTGCGCTCCTGGAGGTACTCCAGCACGTCGGCGCGGGTGCCCGGAATCTCGACAGTCACGACCTCCGAGCGGGGCGTCATGGCGTCTGCGACGTTCATGTTGCGATTCACCGCCCCCACGTACAAAGTCCTAACCTTCCGACCCCACCTTTTTCGTCGTCCTCAGAAATCGAAGATTTCTGACGGGCTGCACGAGAGCTCCGCTCTCGTGAACGTCGGGTTCGCGCTCCGCGCGAACCACTCCTCGAAAAACGTGGGCGAAAAAGACCGGTCGCTCGGCTCCGCCTCGCGACCGGGTGCTGCGCTGGTGCCGACCGTACCGCCACTTCACCGCAACCGCAACTGCGGACTACACGGCCACCCCGGTCTGTGGGTCGCTCAGGTGATCACCGAGCGTGCGCGGGCTGAGGACTGGTTCGTTACCACTTCACACGAGGGTACTGAACCCTGTTGTGGGCATATATTACCGCAATATCCCGTTGAGTCAGCCGTTCGTCCGACGCAAAACTTACGCCCGTCCCCGGATTTCGACATTCTTATATATGGGTGTTACACATTGTCATACATGGAGTCGAACACGGTAGCAAAGACCGAGGCGGCAACCGATGCAGACGTCATGGCTTCCGTCGAAACCGGCCAGGAGAATACGCTCATCATCGCCGACGTAAGCACCGACGGCGCGTATCTGACGGCGCCACTCGCCGACGCCGCCTCGCTGCCGGCCTGGCGGTAACCTACCGTTCTTCGGACGGGTCACTCCCGTCGCTGTCCGTTTTTTCGGTGTCCGACTTCGGCAGTGACGTCTATCGCCGAGCGACGCGACGCCGGGACCCTGGTGGTCCAGAGGTACTCGGGACCGAGTACGTCGTGGGCCGGCGTTCACGGCTCGCTGCTCGCGTGTCGCTAGCGCTCCCGCTCGCTCGTTCGCCGGGCCTTCGCTACTCGCGGCTAGCGCCGCTCGTTCTTCGGCGGCCCCTCCCTCCGGTCGGCGCCGTCCACCGCTCAGCCCCGGCCGGCTCACGGCTCGCTTCGCTCACCGTTCGCACATTCGCTGGGCCCTCCCTTCGGTCGGCCCCAGCCGGCTCGCGTGTCGCTCACTGCGTTCGCTCCCGCTCGCATTGTCGAGGCCCCTCGCTACGCTCGACGCCTCTCAAAAAACAAGCGTTATCCCTTCCCCCACAGATTCCACGCACATGAACGTACTCGTTACAGATCCGATCGCTGACGCGGGTCTCGACCGCCTGCGAGAGGCGGGCCACGACGTCGAGACCGCCTACGACGTGGAAGGGGAGGCACTGCTGGACGCGGTCGCCGACGCGAACGCACTGATCGTCCGCTCGGGCACCGAAGTCACCGAGGAAGTGCTGGCCGCCGCGCCGGATCTGGTCATCGTCGGCCGGGCCGGCATCGGCGTCGACAACATCGACATCGACGCCGCCACCGACCACGGCGTCATCGTCGCCAACGCGCCGGAGGGCAACGTCCGCGCCGCCGCGGAACACTCCGTCGCGATGGCCTTCGCCACCGCCCGCTCGATCCCGCAGGCCCACGACCGACTCAAGGACGGCGAGTGGGCCAAGGGCGACTACCTCGGCACCGAGGTCAACAACAAGACGCTGGGCGTCGTCGGCTTCGGCCGCGTCGGCCAGGAGGTCGCCAAGCGCCTCGGTAATCTGGGGATGGACGTCGTCACCTTCGACCCCTACATCAGCGAGGAGCGCGCCGAGCAGTTCAACGCCGAACTCGTCGAGGACCTCGACGACTGCCTCGAAGCGGCGGACTTCCTCACCATCCACACGCCGCTGACGCCGGAGACGGAGGACATGATCGGCGAGGAGGAACTCGCCCAGCTCGAGGACGGCTACGTCGTCAACTGCGCCCGCGGCGGCATCATCGACGAGCCCGCCCTCGCCGAGGCCGTCGCGGACGGCATCCTCAAGGGCGCCGCCATCGACGTCTTCGCCGAGGAACCGCTCCCCGAGGACAGCCCGCTGCTGGACGTCGACGACGTCATCGTGACCCCGCACCTCGGCGCCTCGACGGAGGCCGCCCAGGTGGGCGTCGCCACCTCGACCGCCGACCAGATCCTCGCCGCGTTCGAGGACGAACCGGTCGTCAACGCACTCAACGCCCCCTCCGTCGACGAGGCCGTCTTCAGCCGCATCCGGCCCTACATCGGCCTCACGGAGACCGCCGGCAAGGTCGCCGTCCAGCTGTTCGACGGCCGCGTCGAGAACGTCGACGTCACCTACGCCGGCGACATCGCCGAGGAGGACGTCGAACTCGTCACCGCCAGCGCACTCAAGGGCGTCCTCGAACCCCTCGTCGGCAGCGTCAACGGCGTCAACGCCCAGGGCATCGCCGAGAACCGCGGCATCGAAGTCACCGAGACCAAGACCAACCAGGCCGAGGACTTCCAGAGCCTGATCACCGTCGAAGTCGGCGACGGCGAGGACAGCGTCCAGGTCAGCGGCACCCAGTTCGCCGGCGACGACGAACGCATCGTCCGCATCGACGGCTACCGCGTCGACGCCATCCCCCACGGCCACATGCTCGTCGCCCGCAACGAGGACGCCCCCGGCGTCATCGGCTTTATCGGGACGGTGCTGGGCGAGGCCGGCATCAACATCGCCGGGATGTTCAACGGCCGCGGCACCATCGGCGGCGAGGCCCTCTCGGTGTACAACCTCGACGAGGAACCCACCGACGACGTGCTCGCACGGCTCAACGACGACGAGCGCATCATCGAGACGAAGCACATCTCGCTCAACGGCGCCTGAGAGACGAGGATTTAGCCGGCCACAGGGGTCGGTCCGCACCGGAACCGATTTTTCCGCGCTGTTCGACGCGCCCGCATGGACGACGCCCTCCGTCACCGCCTCGACGCGGCCTTGTTGTTACTGCTCGCGACATTCCTGTTGGTCCTCGTCGTTGCCGTGCGGACTGCCAGGACCGAGACGATCGGTGTTCTGGTGCTCGTCGGGTTGATAGCCATCAGTCAGTACCGCAGCGAGTAGCGACCGGGAAACGTCGAAAATGGTCCGACTGGGGCCGTTCCTCGCGACTCAGAAGAGGCCGCGAAGCAAGCCCGTCGATTCGTTCTCCGTCTGCCGCTCGGCGTCCAGCAACTGCTCGTAGTGGTCGATGACCTGGTCTCTGCGCTGGCGTTCGCGAACGAGTTCTCGCTCCAGTTCCTCGATGTAGTTACAGAGGATTTCCCGCTCGACGTCGAACTTGGTCCGGGTGTCGGTGGTATCTATTCGGCCGGTAGCGACTGGGATGGTGGCTGATTCGTCCGAGACCCCATTCTCGGCGGTCGAAGCGTTCGAGGACACGCTAGTGTGTACCACAGGTGACTACAAAAAACCGCGTCGGACGCGCGTCACATGGTACGTAATCTGCGTTACGTGTGGCGATTCTCGGGATGTTTGCGGAAAACCTCTGCCCGCCCAGTCGAAGTCAACGGCACTCCGACAACGACGTCGAAAGCCCTCGGCCCGCTCGCCTCGCGCGGCTCGCTGCGCTCCTCGCCTGTCGGCTGCGGTGCTTACATCGCCGTGCTTCGGCCACCGGCCCTCGCCCTTTCATTCCACCAGGAGAGCAAGCTCTCCTGCGCCCTCGTTCGCTTCGCTCACGAGGACACCAGGACAGCACGGCACAGCGGACCGCCACACGCCTCCCCAACCGATTGCGCTTCTCGCAGGCTGCGATGCTCATCCCTCGCACGGCTTCGTCGCGGCCCGGAGGCCGCGACAGCGCGCGCCAGATGGAAATTCCACCAGAGTTCTCTACTGGCTGTCTGGGTTCCCCTTCGCCGATGACTCCGGATTCCGTGGCCAGAAGGCTCCCAGCGAGACGTACACCGTCGCTGCAAACGACAGAATCGAAAACAGGGTGATTACAGCGATGGTTGTATTCCTCGGAACGGCGGCAGCGTACCATAGTTCCAGAAGTCTCCAGCCCAGGATGGCAATAGCAAGACTGAGAGCCGCACGTTCGAGTCTCGTCGGCGTCCGACGACGTGGATGGCGCGTCCGAACGAATACGGCGTAGAAAATCACAGCGGGGAGGAAGAGGGCGGATGCAGTCCAGAAGTGAGTGCTGACACCATCTCGTACCGCCGAGTCCATGGCCGTCCACGTGAGTAGGGAGGTGAGCCCGAGCAGAAACAGTGACCATTCGACAGCGCTGTACAACGCGCTCATGACGTTCGTATCTGCGCCGGTACGTAAAATCCTTCGCGAGCGCGGCGGAAATTTGGGGTCGAAACGCCGGCTGGCGTGATTCGGGCTGCCGGTCAGTTTCCAGCCAGGTGGTCCAGCACGGCGTCGGTGTCGTTGGGGACGGGTTCGGGGTCGACGCCGGCCTTGGCGGCGGCGTCGGGGTCCTTGAGCAGGTGGCCCGTGGTCAGGCAGACGACGTTCTCGTCGGAATCGACGACGCCCTGTTCGCGGAGTTTTCGGAGGCCGGCGACGCTGGCGGCGGAGGCGGGTTCGACGCCGACGCCTTCCTCGGCGAGGTCGCGCTGGGCCGACGTTATCTCCTCGTCGCTGACGGCGACGGCGGTGCCGCCCGTCTCGCGGATGCCCGGGAGCGCCTTGGGCGCGTTGACGGGGTTGCCGATGCGGATAGCCGTCGCGATGGTCTCGACCTCGTCCCAGCGCCGGACCTCGTCGTTGCCCTCCTGGACGGCCTCGACCATCGGCGCCGAGCCCTCGGCCTGGACGCCGGTGATCTTGGGGACGTCTCCCTCCTCGATAGCGCCGGCCTTGCGGAGTTCGCGGAAGCACTTGTACAGCGCCGCGGTGTTGCCGGCGTTGCCGACGGGCAGGACGATGCGGTCGGGATAGGTCTCGTAGTCGGCGAAGAACTGTTCCATGAACTCCAGGCCGATGGTCTTCTGGCCCTCCAGTCGGAAGGGGTTCAGCGAGTTCAGGAGGTACGCCTCGCCGCGGGAGGCGAGGTCCTGAACGATGTCGAGGCACTGGTCGAAGTTGCCGTCGACCTCCAGGATGCGGGCGCCGTGGAGCGACGCCTGGGCGACCTTGCCGGCGGCGACCTTCCCGGCGGGCAGGAGAACGAGCGTCTCCAGGTCCGCACGGGCGCCGTAGGCCGCCAGCGCGGCGGAGGTGTTCCCCGTCGACGCGCAGGCCAGCCGACCCACGCCCAGTTCCTGAGCGACCCGGACCCCGACGGTCATCCCGCGGTCCTTGAACGACCCGGTGGGGTTCATCCCCTCGTGTTTGATCCGCAGCGCGCTCACGCCGACGTCGTCTTCGAGGCGGGGAACGCGATGGAGCGGCGTGTGTCCCTCCGGCAGGGTCACGCCCTCCTCGAACGGTAGCGCGGCGTTGTACCGCCAGACGCCCTCGCCCTCGAAGTCGTCCCAGGTTGGCAGGTCGGCGTAGCGCGCCTCGAGCAGTCCGTCGCACTCGTCGCAGGTGTACCGGATGGCGTCGAAGGGTGCGAAGTCCTCGCCGCACTCGATGCAGGTCAGCCAGACGCCGTCGTCGGCGACCGACGGCACGTCGTCCGTGAGTTCCAGTTCGGCCATTACGTTGGGCCAGACCCCCTGCGGCAAAAAGTGGGGCGGTTAGCGCTGCGGAGCGTCTGACTCTCCATTTCCGTGTCTGCGAACGCTCACGTAGCCACGCCGTGCCGCGCTGGCGGTCCGATAGAGGGCGGCCAGTAGCGCGAGGACGATGGCGATGCCCAGGAGCTGAGCGAAAACGCCGCCCTCCTCGACGGCCCACGGAATCGCCAGGAGCAGGAACCGGACGGCGACGACGAGCGCGGCGACGGTCGTCACCCCGACGAGGCAGTACCGGGCCGCCCGCTGTTGGGGACCGCCGCGGTCGACGACGTCGAGGCCGTACAACTGTACCGCGGCTCCCTCGGCAGCCAGCCACAGCGCCGCTACGGCGCTCGTCCCGGTCCAAGCGAGCGTAACGGGGTCGGGAACGACGAGTCCAGTCGCTTCCAGCAGTATCGCCGGCGCGCCGACGAGCGCGACGAACGCCAGCGGACCGAGCAGGACGAGCGAGCTAAACACCGCCGCGAACCCCCGCGCCAGGGTTCGGATGGAGGGCGCCATGGACGACCTGCAAGTGCGACGACAATAAAGCCGACCGATAGACCGTCCGGGCTACAGTTCGACCGCCAGCGACTCCCCCTCGCGTTCGAACTCGGTGTCGTACCCGCGGGACCGCTCGTGCATCGTCTCGCGACACCACCGGGCCGCGTCCCCGGTCGCCAGGTGAACCTGACACCCCCTTATTTCGACTGGAACCAGCCGTAATCTCACCGGCGTGGCGCGGTCGTCGACGGTCAGTTCGAACAGGAAGCTCCGGTCGTTGCGCAACTCTTCGTCGACCCGGTAGTCGTCGACGAAGTCCCCGCAGTCGTACAGTAGCAGGCCGTCGTCCCTCGCCTCGACGGCCTCGAACACGTGGGCGCTGTGGCCGTGGACGACGTCGACGCCCTCGGAAAGCAGCCATCGGCCCCAGCGCACGTGACTCTCGAACGGTTCTTCGACCATGTTCGGACCCCAGTGCAGCGACGCCACGAGGAGGTCCGGGTCGTACTCTCTGGCCCGGTCGAGCATCGATCGAGCGACCGCCCGGTTGGCTTCGTCGTCCACGTCCAGTTCCAGCCGCGCGACCCCCGGCGATTCGGGGCCGGCGGCGTACTCCGGCGTGTTGTCGGTGAGGGAGACGAACGCCACCGTCACCTCGCCGACGTCGACCACGGCGGGCGCTCGCGCGTCGCGTTCGTTTCGACCGGCGCCCGAGTGCGCGATGTCACCCTCGTCAAGCGCGCCGAGGGTGTCGAGCAGGGCCTCTTCCTGGAAATCGAGCAGGTGGTTGTTGGCGAGGTTCGCCCAGTCGACGTCGGCCTGTCGGAGCGCGGGCACGGCCCACGCTGGATCCGCGCGGAAGTGAAACGGACGGTGGGTCCGGCGCCAGGGCCGGCCCCGCGTCGACAGGCAACACTCCAGGTTGACGAACAGCCCGTCCAGTCCCCGGAGCCGCTCCAGCACGTCGCCCCACACCGCCGTCACCGGACGGTTCCGTTGTCGCTCGTCGACGTTCCGCCCGAGCATCACGTCACCCGTGAAGCCGAGCGTCTGTGCCATGTGCTGTCGTACGATCAGGGGAAAGAAAAGTCCGCGGTGGGCCGGCCCTCAGTCGCCGAACTCGTCGATGCGCTCGTGGACGGAGGCGGCCCACTCGTCGAGGGTCGCGTGCATCAGTTCCCGGGCCTCGTCCAGGGGCGTGGCGGAGTACTGGTAGACGTGCCCGCCGCCGTCGAGGAGGCGCCGCTCCCGGTCGGCCAGCCCCTTCTCGCGCAGCGTCGACAGCGACCGGTTCACGTTGCTCCGGTCGCGGTCCAGTTCCTCGGCGAGTTCCTCGACGGTGCTCGCGGGGCTGTCGAGCAGCGTCCGGTAGGTCCTGACTTCGTGCTCCTGGATGCCGAACACGCAGGCCATCACCTCGGACAGCCCGGGTTCGTCGTCGAGCATCAGGTCGCGGAATCGCTCCGGGGACGGATCGACGGCCATGGCTCGACGTTCCGTCTCCAGCGTGGTAAACGTCGCAGTTACCCGAAGGTCACCAGAGTCCACGTCGGGTACTCGCCGTGAGCCCGATTCCAGTAGCTGGTCGGTCGAGAAAGATCACAGTCGGTCGGACTGACCGAACCGTCGTCAGGCCCCCTCGATTACAGTTCGAGCCACTCGGCGTACGTGTCGTAGAGGCCCAGCGCCCAGACGGAGCCGACGATGATGGGAACGAGGATCGCACCGAGACCGAGCGTGACGACCGTCAGTACCATACTGAGGACGATCGCGAGCACGAAACCTCCGAAAAACGCGATCCCTTCCTTCTTTCGGCCCTGATAGAGCTGTCCGACGCCGGGGATGACGAAGGAGAGGACGAGCGCTATCAGCTGTTCGTTGCCGCTGCCGCCTGTCGCGTCTGCTTGTGCCTCTGCCATACCAGAGAGACCCTCTTTCCCAGTATATTTAAGTTTAGGGTATCGCCCGACACTTCTCGGTTCGTAATTAACGTTCTCGTCCCCTCTGGTCCCGGGATCGGGGACGCTGTTCCCTGGAAGAGAACGGGGCCCCGGGCGAGATACCGGGAGGTGGCGTCGCCTCGCGACGACTAGCAGCCCCCGTCGAATCCCCGGACCGTTATCGCGACGGCGTCCCGACCCGGAACGTCCCGGACGCCGTAGGTCCTCGGCCACGGACCGGTCCCGTGGGCGTCTTCTGGCTGTGGGACCGGCCGCTCGTGGGTAGCGGAGAGGCCCGTCAGATACGCCCTCGTGACCATCGGCTCGACGAAAGAGAGTTCGGCGACGCCGTCGCCGTCCGCGTCGTGGACGCCCCAGATGAGCGTATTCGCGAACGGGTCGCCGTGAAACTCCGGCGCATCGGGGTTCACCAGGTGTTCGCCCATGTCGGTGACGACGGCGGGACCACCGACCTTCGGGTCCGGCGCCCGCGAGAAGCCCTCCGGTATCCGGGTCGTGGGCACGTCGTGGGTCGCCCGTCGCAAGCCCTCGATGGCGTCGACGGTGGCCATCGGCAGCGCGTGGAAGTGGACGTCGAAGTGAGGAACACCGTAGACGTCCGGCGGCGGATGCCCGCCGGGGTTCCAGTTCAGCCCGAGAAACCTGATAGACGTCTCCTCGACGTCCGGGAAGGGGACGAAGAACTCCAGCGAGCGCTTCCCGTGTATCGTCGTCGCCAGTCCGTCGGGCCCGTACTTGTCGTCGTACCGGTCGCAGTCCGCGAGGGCCGCCGCCGACGGTAAGTCGTCGAGTGCTGCGCGGTCGATCAGGACGCCCAGGACGCGCGTCCCCGACGCAGTCTCCGTCGTGAACGTCCGCGCCTCACCGCCCCCCAGATTCACCGAGGGACCCCACTCGGTGCGCGACCTGGGTGGGAAGGCGCCACAGTCGTCGCCCGCCGCTGCGTCCCGCTCGCTTCCACTGGCACTCGCGAGTCCGACCGTCCCGAGCGGTGCGGTCGCGAAGGCCGTCCGGACGAACCGTCGCCGGCCGACCCGCCAGTTCGTTCGATGCTCGATCCGCTCGCCGTCCGTAGCCGTGGATTCTCGGACCATAATTTCCCGCGACGCCGGCCGATTCGTCGTCGGCCGCGCCAGTGACACCGACTCCCACGGCCACCATTCCTGTTACGGAAACAGAACTATTTGGAAATTAATAACTCTACCACTCCTCGAAAAACCACTCCTCGAAAAATCTGGACCGGAAAAGCTGGCCTCACTCCGTTCGGCCAGTAGACTAGCTCTGCGCCGCCAGCCACGCAAGCAACCCCTCCCGAGCCACCTTTTTCTTCGTCGGGTTTCCTCGCTCACTGCGTTCGCTGCGGGAACCTCTCCTCGAAAAACGTGGGCGAAAAAGGCGGACCTCACTTCGTTCGGTCCGTTCCTACCCTTGCGCCGCCAGCCAGGCCAGCAACCCTTTCTGGGCGTGCAGCCGATTCTCCGCCTGGTCCCAGACGATGGCGTTGTCGCTCTCGATGGCGGCGTCGGTGACCTCCTCGCCGCGGTGGGCGGGCAGGCAGTGCATCAGCGTGCGGTCACCGAGCACGTCGGGGGATATCTGGAAGCCGTCGAAGGCCTCCAGCTTCTCGCTGCGCTCGTCTTCCTGGCCCATGCTGACCCAGACGTCGGTGTAGACGACGTCCGCGTCGGCGATGGCGGCGTCGGGGTCGTGGGTCGTGGCGGGGGCGTCGCCGACCGATTCGGCCCGGTCGAGGACGCTCTCGTCGACGCCGTAGCCCTCCGGCGTCGCGACGGTCAGGTCGAGGCCGGTCATCGCCGCGCCGAGGGCAAAGGACTGGCAGACGTTGTTGCCGTCGCCGACCCAGGCGACCCTGACCTCGTCGAAGTCGCCGAAGTGCTCGCGGATGGTGAGCAGGTCGGCCAGCGTCTGGCAGGGGTGGGCGTCGTCGGTGAGCCCGTTGACGACTGGGACGTCGGCGTACTCGGCCAGTTCTTCGACGTCCGCGTGGTCGAAGACGCGCGCCATCAGGAAGTCGACGTACCGGGAGAGCGCCCGGGAGGTGTCCTTGACGGGCTCGCCGTGGCCCAGGTGGATGTCGTCCGGGCCGAGGAAGACGGCGTGGCCGCCCAGCTGGGTCATGCCGGTCTCGAAGGAGACCCGGGTCCGCGTCGAGGGCTTCTCGAAGACCATCCCCAGCGTCTGGCCGGTGAGACGGTTCTCCCCGCCAAGCGACTTGATAGTCGCCGCGCGGTCCAGCACGTCGGTCAGTTCGTCGGTCGTCAGGTCGTCGACGTCGAGGTAGTGCTGCATGGTCAGTCCTCCAGCAGGCGGTCGGTGACGTCCTCGAGGACGGCGACCGAGCGGTCGTACTCGTCGAGGACGATGTGTTCGTTCGGCGCGTGGTCGAGGTCGGAGTCGCCGGGGCCGTACGTGACCATCGGGCAGTCCCAGGACTGGGCGAAGACGTTCATGTCGCTGGTCCCGGTCTTGCGCAGCAGGGTGGGGTCGCCGCCCTGCTGGCGGATGGCCGCGCGGAAGGCACGGGCGACGCTGGTCCGCGGGCTCTGCATGACGGGTTCGACCTTGTCGTCCCAGTGGACGGTACCGTTGGTCAGGTGGCCGTCGGCGATCTCGCGGATTTCCTCGGTGGTGTACTCCGGGGGGACCCGAAGCTGGACGTCCATCGTCGCCTCGACGGAGAGGCCGTCGTCGGAGATGCCTCCGTCCATCGAGACGGGCTTGGTCGTGACGCGCTCGAAGACGGGGATCCAGTCGTCGGGCTCGAACTCCTCGTCGACGGCGGCCCACCAGTCGATGGCGTCCTGAATGGCGTTGTTCTCGGGGCGCGAGGAGTGGCCCGACTCCGAAGTGGCGACGTAGGTGCCCGCGAGCAGGCCGCGGTACCCCAGCGTGATCCCCTCCCAGCCGGAGGGCTCCCCGTTGATCACGGCGTCGGGCTCGGCCTCGCGGTCCTCGACGAGGAAGCGCCCGCCGCGGGAGTCGACCTCCTCGCCGACGACGCCGACAAAGCTGGCGCCGGTGCGGACGGCGGCGACCGCCATCGCACACAGCGGCCCCTTGGCGTCGACCGACCCGCGGCCCCACAGCTCCGCCTCGCCCTCGTCGTTCTCCTCGACGCGGACGGGGATGTCGCCGGGGACGGTGTCGATATGGGACGTGAGGAGGACGCCGTCGTCCGCGGGCGCGCGGACGTTGCCGACGTCGTCGAGCCAGGCCTCGCGGCCGTGGTCCTCGAAGAACTCGACGAGGCGCTCGGCGGCCTCCCGTTCGTCGGGCGTGACCGAGGGGATGCGGACGACCGCCTCCAGGAGGTCGCGGGCCTCCTCGTCGCTGACGGTGGCGGTACTCTCGGCCGCCTCGCTGCTCATCCTATCACCTCGACGAGGGCCTCGACGACCTCGTCGGCCTGGTCCTGCGTGACGGTCAGCGGCGGGAGCAGGCGAACGACGGTCCGGCCGGCGGGTAGCGCGAGAATCTGGTGGCTCATCGCGAGCTGTTTGAGGTAGCGCATCGCCCCCCGTTTCACCTCGACACCGACCATCAGCCCCTCGCCGCGGACCTCGCGCACGTCGTCGCCGAGTTCCGCCTCCAGGCGCTCCTGCAGGTAGTTCCCGACCGATTCGGCGTGGGCGGGGACGTCCTCCTCGACGATGGTCTGGACGGTGGCGTTGGCTGCAGCGGAAACGACGGGGCCGCCCGAGAACGTCGAGGCGTGGCTCCCGTACTCCTCGGCGATCCAGTCGCGACACAGCGTCGCGCCCATGGGGAACCCGTTGGCGAGTCCCTTGGCGCTCGTGATCATGTCCGGGACGACGCCGGTCTGCTCGCAGGCCCACAGCGAGCCCGTGCGGCCCATCCCGGTCTGGACCTCGTCGAATATCAGCGCCGCGCCCGCTTCTTCGGTTGCCTCCCGGGCCGCTTCGAGGTACTCGGCGGAGGCGGGGTTGATCCCGCCCTCGCCCTGGACGGGCTCGACGATGACGGCGGCCGTCTCGTCGTCGACGGCCTCGGCCATTGCCTCGGGGTCGTCGTAGGGAACGAACTCGAAGTCGCCAGCCAGGGGCTCGTAGGGCTTCTTGTACTTGCTCTTCCAGGTGGCCGCGAGCGAGCCCATGGTGCGCCCGTGGAAGCTCTGCATCGCGGCGATTATCTTCGAGTTGCCCGTCGCGCTGCGGGCGAACTTGAGCGCGGCCTCGTTGGCCTCGGTGCCCGAGTTGCAGAGCCACACCTTGCCGATCGGATCGGGCGCCGACTCTGCCAGCGTCTCGTACAGTTCGGTGCGGGCGGAGTTGGGATACGACGCCTGGACGTAGGTCAGCTTGTCAATCTGTGCTTTCGCAGCGGCGTCGACGGCGTCGTGACGGTGCCCCAGCGGGACGCAGGCGTAGCTCGCGCCCATGTCCAGGTACTCGGTACCGCTGTCGTCGTAGAGGTAGGCGCCGTCGCCCTCCTCGATCTGAATGGGTTTCTCGTTGAAGACGAATCCAGTCATTGTTCGGCCTCCTCGCGGTCTGCGAGTGCATCCTGCAACAGGTGCGTCCCGTCACCGTCGAGCGCCGAGAGGATGGGTTCGTCGGCGTTCGCGTCCGCGACGACGACCTCCGGCGAACCGCCGTCGAGGGCCTCCTCGGCGGCCATGACCTTGCGGCCCATGAACCCCTCGGCGGCGTCCTCAAGGTCTTCCCACTCCTCGCCCGTCTCGACCGACTCGATGAGCGTCTCGGAATCGTCGGGGTCCGCGTAGATGCCCTCGACGTCGGTCAGCAGGACGAGCGTCGCGTCCAGCGCGGCGGCGATGGCCGCGGCGGAACGGTCGGCGTCGGTGTTGACTGGCAGGATTTCGTCGTCGTCTTTCCCGGCCATCGGCGGCGAGGCCACCGGCGTGTACCCGCCGTCGAACAGCGATTCGAGCAGGTCGACGTTGACCTCGCGGATGGTTCCGGAGTGGTCGCCGCGCTTGATCTTCTTCTTGCCGTCCTCGACGACGCGGACGGCGGACTTGCGGGGGCCGTGCAGCAGCTTCCCGTCCACGCCGCTGAGGCCGACCGCGTCGACGCCCTGGCTCTGTAGACCGGCGACGAGCTGGGTGTTCAGGTGGCCGAACACCATCTCGAACACCTCCATCGTCTCCTCGTCCGTGAATCGACCGACGACGCCCGACGGCGTCTCGACGTAGGTCGGCTCGATGCCGAGCCGTTCGAGCGTGTCGTCGACGGCGGTCGAACCGCCGTGGACCACGACCACGTCTTCTCCGTCCTCAACGAGCGAACTGACGTCAGCGAGCGCTCCAGCGGGGTCGACCGCACGAGCGCCACCGACTTTGATAACGATTGTCATGCGAAAATCACCTCCAGCTTACGGCGCGCCGACAGGGTGGAAGCCGGTAAAGTCCAGGCCCGCCGTCTCCTCGAGACCGAGCGCGACGTTGGCGGCGTGGACAGCCTGGCCGGCCGACCCCTTCATCATGTTGTCGATGGCCGAGAAGACGACGAGGCGCCTGTTCGCGGCGTCGACCTCGAAGCCGACCTCGGCGAAGTTGGTGCCCGCGACGGCCTTGGGCTCGGGGTAGCGGTAGACGCCACCGCCGCCCGAGGCCATGCGGACGAACGGTTCGTCCTCGTAGCTCCCGCGGTAGGCCCCCCACATGTCGCCCTTCGAGACGGGCCCGTCGGGGAAGATATGGCACGTCGCCGCGGCGCCGCGGATCATGTCCACCGCGTGGACGGTGAAGGAGACGTCGACGCCGAGGAACTGCTCGATCTCGGCCTCGTGGCGGTGGCCCGTGGGCGCGTACGGGCGGACGACGCCCGAGCGCTCGGGATGGCTCGAGGCTTCGCCGCCGCCGGCGCCGCCCTCCGAGGAGCCGACCTTCACGTCGACGACGATCTGTTCGTCGCCGGAGAGGATGTCGTGTTCGAACAGGGGCAACAGGCCCATGATCGTCGCCGTGGCGTTGCAGCCGCCGGAGGCGATCAGGTCCGCGCCGGGCAGGTTCTCGCGGTTCAGTTCGGGGAGCGCGTACTCAGACTCCGCCAGCAGTTCCGGGCGCGTGTGCCCGTCGTACCACTCGTCGTACTGCTCTTCCGAGTCGAGGCGGAAGTCCGCCGAGAGGTCGACGACGGTGTCCGCGGCGTCCTGGAAGGCGTCGACGTGCTCCATCGAGACGCCGTGGGGCGTCCCGGCGAACAGCACGTCCACGCTCTCCAGGTCCTCCGGGCTGGTGAAGCGGAGATCCAGGTGGCGGAGGTTGGGGTGGGAGTGGCCCACCGTCTTGTTCTCCTTCGAACGACTCGTGGCCTGTGCGATCTCGAACTCGGGGTGACCGTCGAGGATGCGGAGGAGTTCGCCGCCGGTGAAGCCGGAGCCGCCGACGACAGAGGCGGTGTACGTCATGCGCTCACCTCGCCCGCTTCTGCTTCTTCCTCGACCTTGGTCTCCAGCCAGTCGACGACCTTCGCGGGCACGTCGACGTCGGTGACCTCGGAGAGGGCCTTGAACTCGACCGTGTGGTTGACCTCGTGGACGGTGTAGTCCTCGGGGTTCCCGTCCTCGTCGACGCCGGTCTCCATCAGGTCGATACCCAGGAGGCCGCCGCCGACGGAGTCGCTGGCCTTCTCGACGAGTTCCAGCGCGCGGTCGTCGAGTTCGAAGGTGTCCGTGTCGGCGCCCTTCGCGGCGTTGGTGAGCCAGTGTTCGGACTCGCGCACCATCGCGGCGACGGGCTCGCCGTCGGTGGCCAGCACGCGGATGTCGCGGCCGGGCTTGTCGACGAACTCCTGGACGTAGAAGATCTTGTGCTCGTAGTGGCCCAGGGTCTCCTTGTGTTCGAGGATGGCCTCGGCGGCGTCCTTCGAGTCGATCTTGGCCATCAGGCGACCCCACGAGCCCACGACGGGCTTGAGGACGCAGGGGTAGCCGAACTCTTCGATGGACGCCATGGCGGCGTCCTTCGTGAACGCCACGTCGGTGTTGGGCGTCGGGACGCCGGCCTCCACGAGCGCGAGACTGTTCTTGACCTTGTCGGCGCATATCTCGGCGGTCTCGGGTCCGTTGACCACGGGAATGCCGTAGGCCTCGACGAACTTCGTCGCGTAGACGGAGCGACTCGTCGCGAGACAGCGGTCGACGACGACGTCCACGCCGTCGAAAATCTCGGGCGGGTCCTCGATGTTGAACTGCTGTTTCCGGACGTCGATCTTGGTGACCTCGTGGTCACGCTCGCGAAGCTCGTTGAGCAGGAGCTTCTCGTCCTGGCGGATGCGCGAATAGAGTATTCCTACGTTCATTTTTGTCTCTGTGCGGCGAGAGTAGTCACGACGGACTTACTCTCCCCAGTCTTCCTCGAGCTCGGGCGCGGAGTCGAGCTCGACGGGGTCGACGCCGATCACTTCGAGCTCGGCGCCGCAGGTGGAACAGTCGACGATCTCTCCGACTTCGAGGTCCTCGTGCAGGGAGACTTCGGCCCCACACTCGACGCATTCTGGCATTGTACTCGCAATTCGATCAGCGACCCACTTAAAGCCTTCGAACTTATCAGAATGGATTAGTAACGCGTACTACCGTCTAACGGTCAGAAAGTGGACTTTACAGCAACACGGCGACATCCTATATCAGGAATATGGTAGTATCTCCCCTCGCGGGGATGGTCGGATCGGTGGTCGCCGGAGGAGCCCCTTCTCACACATGGCTCTCCACCTCCGTCTGGAGCGTCTCGGCGGCGGATTCGACCGCTTCCCGTTCGGCGACGACGGCGTCGCGGTGGTCGTCCAGCGCCTGTTCGGCCGCCGACAGTTGTTCGGTCACGGCGTCGGCGGCGGGTCCGCCACGGGAGTCGCGCATCGCGACGCTGGCTTCGGGGTCCAGCGCCTCCTCGACGGCCGACCGATCGACGTGGACGTCGAGGGGCTCGCCCAGAACGTCCTGGGCGACGGCGTCGAGATCCTCGTAGGACGGCGCATGCCCCTCGAACTCCCGGCCCGCGACGGTCGCGACGACCTCGTGGGCGGTGCGGAACGGAATGCCCGCTTTCGCCAGCAGGTCGGCGACGCCCGTGGCCGTGGAGAACCCCTCGCCGGCCGCTGCGGCCAGCACGTCCTCGGGCCACTCGGCGGTCGCCACCGCGCCGGTCGCCACCTCGACGCTCTCGGTGACGGCGTCGACCGCGCCCCAGACGTGGGTGGTCGCGCGCTGCAGGTCGCGGTTGTACGCGCGGGGCAGCCCCTTCAGCGTCGTGAGCAGGCCGTTCAGCCCGGCCGTCGCGTCGCCGGTGCGCCCGCGCACGAGTTCCATCGTGTCGGGGTTCTTCTTCTGGGGCATGATCGACGACGTCGAGGCGTACTCGTCGGCCACCTCGACGTGGCCCTTGCTGGCGAAGCCGATGACGTCCTCCGCCATTCCCGACAGCGTCGTCGCGAGGGTGGCGAGCGCGGCGTTGGTCTCGACCAGGAAATCGCGCGTCGAGACGGCGTCCATCGAGTTCTCGACCACGCCGTCGAATCCCAGCAACTCTGCCGTGCGCTCCCGGTCGACGTCGTAGGGGACGCCGCCGAACGCGCCGGCGCCCAGCGGATTCTGATTCACTCGCCCGTAGGCGTCCAGCAGGCGTTCGGTGTCGCGGGCCAGCGCCTGCTCGTAGGAGGCGACCCAGTGGCCCACCGTCGTCGGCTGGGCGGGCTGGAGGTGGGTGTAGCCGGGCATCACGGTGTCCGTGTGGTCCGCCGCGACGGCCACCAGCTCCTCGCGGGCCTCCACGACCGTCTCGATGGTATCGAGCAGGTCCTCGCGGAGGCGGTAGCGGATGTCCGCGGCTACCTCGTCGTTGCGCGAGCGCGCGGTGTGCATCTTTCCGCCATCCGAACCGACGCGGTCGATGACCGCCGACTCGATGGCCTCCTGGACGTCTTCGCCGTCGGGGAGCGCGCCGTGGCCGTCGGCCTCGATGTCGTCCAGCGCGCGCAGAATCTCGCCGACGGTGTCGTCTTCGACGATGCCCTGTTCGGCGAGCATGACGACGTGGGCGCGGTCGACGGCCAGGTCGGCGTGGAAGATGCGCTCGTCGGCCTCGAGCGAGGAGAGGAACGCGCGGGCGGGGCCGCCGCTGAAGCGGTCGCGGCGGACGGCCGTCTCCCGTCCCGCGTCGTTCGCGCCGGTCTGGTCCTCTCCGTCGCTCATCTGTCTATTCCTCCGAGTCGTGGTCGACCGCGCTCTCGCTCACGGCTTCGCCGTTCGCGTTTTCCGCGGTCTCGCTCCCGTCGGTCGCTCCGACCGCGCTAATCCCCGATCCGTCCGTCACGGCCTCGCTCTTGCCCTTTGCCTTCTCTAGCACCTTGTTCGCCAGGCGGGACTGGAAGCCGTGGTACTTGGCGACGCCCGTGGCGTCTTCCTGGGTGATGGAGCCGGTGACGGCCTCCTCGTTGAACGAGGCCGCCGACTCGCTGTAGACGGAGTACGCCGACTCGCGGGAGACGGCGCGACAGTGGCCGCCTTCGAGCTTCACCGTGACGGAGCCCGTGACGCGCTCGTTGGTCTCGTCGATGAACGCCTCCAGCGCGCCCGTGAGGGGTGCGTCGACGAGGCCCTGGTACCCCTTCTGGGACCACTGTTGGTCGACCTGCTGTTTGAACTCGCGCTCCTCGGCGGTGAGGACGAGCCCTTCGAGCGCTTCGTGAGCCGTCAGCAGCACCGTCGCGGCGGGGTGCTCGTAGTTCTCGCGCACCTTGAGGCCGAGCATGCGATCTTCCATCATGTCCGTGCGACCGACGCCGTGGGCGCCGGCCTGCTCGTTGAGCCGTTCGATGAGTTCGACGGAGCCGAGTTCCTCGCCGTCGACGGCGACGGCCTCGCCGTCCTCGAACTCGATGTCGACGAGTTCCGCGTCCTTGCCCGACGGATTTTCGGTCCAGAGGTAGATGTCGTCCTCCGGAATCGTGGCGGGGTCTTCGAGTTCGGAGCCCTCGATAGAGCGGCTCCAGAGGTTCGTGTCGATGGAGTAGCGGCCGCCGTCGCCGCCCTCGACGGGCAGGCCCTTCTCCTGGGCGTACTCGTTCTCCCACTCGCGGGTGAGGCCGAGTTCGCGGACGGGGGCGATGACCTCCAGGTCGGAGTCGCGCCACACCGCCTCGAAGCGGAGCTGGTCGTTCCCCTTGCCGGTGCAGCCGTGGGCGATGGCGGCACAGCCCTGTTGCTCGGCGACGTCGAGGATGGCCTTGGCGATGACCGGGCGCGCGAGCGCGGTGCCCAGTGGGTAGCCCTGGTAGTCGGCGTTGGCCTTGACCGCCTGGAGGCAGAGGTCGGCGAACTCCTCGGTGGCGTCGACGACGTAGTGGTCGAGGCCGAGCGCCTCGGCCGTCTCCTCGGCCTCGTCGAACTCGTAGCTCGGCTGGCCGACGTCGACGGTGACGCCGATGACGTCGTCGTAGCCGTACTCTTCTTTCAGCAGCGGGACGCAGACCGTGGTGTCGAGCCCGCCGGAGAAGGCGAGCGCGACGGTGCCGTTTCCGTCTGTCATGATTGGTGTGTGGGTGTAGCGTGTGGTGTGTCTGTCGATTCAGCTGTCCGCTCGACAGACGACGAGCGGTGCTTGGAAGCGAGACGAACCGGAGGACGAGGGGTGAAGTAGTGGTGGGCCTAGAAGAGGGCCCGTCGCCGTGGTCGCGGAAGAAGACGCGCAGACCCGCTGGTGGCGACCGATCGGACGCCAGCAACGCGGGTCTGACTCATGTACCTCGGGGTATCACGGATTCGTACTAATAGCTTGCGAGATCAGCCCGGCATGCGGTGGTATGACACTCCTCACTCGCCGGCCACAAAGCTTGTCGTGGCCCACCACCGACCGGCGGACATGCTCGACGACGTCCCGGTAGAGACGCTCCTGAAGGTGGTACTGGTCCTCGTGATCGTCTGGATCGCACTCGACATCGTCTCCGAACTGGTGTTCGAACTGCTCGGGCCGTTCCGCCCGCTCGTGGGACTGCTCATCATCGCCCTGGTCGTCGTCTGGTGGCTGGACTGAGGATCGCGGCGGGCGTGTCCGGATTTCGGGCGACGATTCCCGACGCGTAATCGCGTCGCTTTTGCCGACTGATACCCTCCCGACAGACGTGTTCAGCCTCAACGTCCCGGTTCCGAGCGAGGTGGCACGTCTGGCGAGCGACCTCGCCCTGGAGATTCCGGGCGCCGAGGAGCGCTCGCGCGGGCGCCACACGCTCGTGGTCAAGCGCCTCGGCACGGGCGGCTACGAGTCTTACCACGCGATGGAGGCCCGCGTCCGGGAGCTGCTTTCCGGCCAGCCCGCCTTCGCCGCCAGGGTGGACGGCATCGACATCTTCCAGGAGGCCACGAACGGCTCCTCGCCGGTGATCTACCTCACTGTCGAGAGTCCCGGGCTGTGGGACCTCCACGAGCGCCTGTGCGCGGAGTTCGGCGCGCTCGACGGGCTGGAGGGCGCGGACTACGACCCCCACGTCACCATCGCCCGGGGCGGGCCGATGGACGCCGCGAGGCGGATGTGCGACAGGGAGATAGAGCCGGTGGAGTGGCGCGTGGAGGCACTCTCCTTCCTCGACGCCCAGCGCGGCCACGAGGCCAGTCGCATCTCGCTCCCGGCCTGACCGCGCTCGGCGCTGAACTGTGCCCGTTCTCTCCCGTCGTCACTCTCAGGCCGGTAACTCGGAGAGCCGGTCGTCGTCGCTGACGAACTCCCGGACCGTCTCGACCTCGACGTCGAGTTCGTAGGCCGGCCGACCCTTGCCGACGGGTGAGGTCCGCTCCGGACGGTTGCCGGTCACCAGCCCCCGGTCCTCCAGAGTCCGGCAGGCCCTGACGAGATCCCCCTCCGTGAGCCGGCTGCCGACCACGGTTTCGAGTTCTTCGAGCCGGCCGCGACACGCCTGGAGGACGTCCGTCGCCTGGGCCGGCGTCCGGTCCGCCCGATCCAGTTCGGCGAGTTCGTGCAGGACGAGCCGCTCGGTCACCGAGGTCGAGTCCAGCGACGTGGTGTCTGGCATACGTCACCATAGGACGCGAAGCGCTATACCTCTTGCCGACGGGGAGGGGCCAGGACCGGCGTCCGACCCGTCGACGGGCCCCGTCTATCCGTCGGACGCGACGACGGTCCCCGGGTCCGTGGCGGTAGCCTTTTGATAACCGACTCCGTCTCATTCGCGTATGGATTACCGCGAGGTCGAGGCGACTCGAGAGTTCGTCTGCACGCTCGACCACGGGGGCGACTGGCGCGCCCAGATCGAGACCTTCGCCGCCGACGAGGGGATCGACGCGGCCTTCTTCACCGGCCTCGGCGCGGTGCAGGACGCGGAGATCATGTTCTACGACCAGGAGACGATGGAGTACGACTCCATGGTGTTCCCCGAACCGCTGGAGGTGGCCGCCTGCGTCGGCAACGTATCGATGCTGGATGGAGAGCCGTTCGCCCACACGCACGCGGTCCTCTCGCGCCCTGACGGCGAGGCCATCGCGGGCCACCTCAACAGCGGCACCGTCTGGGCCGGCGAGTTGCACGTCCGCGCGTTCGAGGACTCGCTCGTTCGGGAACACGACGAGGCGACCGACCTGGACCTCTGGGAACTATAGATGCGGGAGGCCGACGAGCAGTACTTCGAACGGCTCGAATCCGACCTCGACGACGCCTTCGAGGTCGCGAAGGCCGCCCGCGAACGCGGCGGCGACCCCACGAAGGACGTCGAGATTCCGACCGCCCGCGACATGGCCGACCGCGTCGAGAACATCCTCGGCATCGAGGGGGTCGCAGCGCGCGTGCGCGAACTCGAAGGCGAGATGTCCCGGGAGGAGGCCGCCCTGGAACTCGTCGAGGACTTCGTCGAGGGCGAGGTCGGTGACTACGACTCCGACGCCGGCAAGATCGAGGGGGCAGTCAGGACCGCAGTCGCCCTGCTCACCGAGGGTGTCGTCGCCGCCCCCATCGAGGGGATCGACCGCGTCGAGGTGCTCGACAACGACGACGGCACGCAGTTCGTCAACGTCTACTACGCCGGTCCTATTCGCTCTGCCGGCGGGACCGCCCAGGCCCTCTCTGTCCTGGTCGCCGACTACGCCCGCGCCCTGCTCGGCATCGACCAGTACAAGGCCCGCGACGAGGAGATCAACCGCTACGCCGAGGAGATCGACCTCTACGACAAGGAGACGGGCCTCCAGTACTCGCCCAAGGAGAAGGAGAGCAAGTTCATCGCCGAGAACATGCCGATCATGCTCGACGGCGAGGCCACGGGCGACGAGGAGGTCTCTGGCTTCCGCGACCTGGACCGCGTCGACACCAACTCCGCCCGCGGCGGGATGTGTCTCGTCGCCGCGGAGGGGATCGCGCTGAAAGCGCCAAAGATCCAGCGCTACACCCGGAACCTCGACGAGGTCGACTGGCCGTGGCTCCAGGACCTCATCGACGGGACCATCGGCAAGGACGACGACGGCGACGACGAGGCGGACGGTGAGGACGGCGACGCAGCGGACGGGGAGGAAGCCGAGGGCGGGGAAGCGGGCGACGAAACGGAGGACGACGCCGACGACTACCCCACTTCGCCCCGCGTCGACCCCGCCAAGAAGTACCTCCGGGACCTGATCGCTGGCCGCCCCGTCTTCTCACACCCCTCGAACGCCGGGGGGTTCCGCCTGCGCTATGGCCGCTCGCGCAACCACGGCTTCGCGACGGCGGGGGTCCACCCGGCGACGATGCACCTCGTCGACGACTTCCTCGCCACCGGCACGCAGATCAAGACCGAACGGCCGGGCAAAGCGGCCGGCGTGGTCCCGGTCGACTCCATCGAGGGGCCGACCGTCCGCCTGGCCAACGGCGACGTCCGCAGGATAGACGACCCCGAGGAGGCACTCGAGGTCAGGAACGGCGTCGAGAAGATCCTGGACCTCGGCGAGTACCTCGTCAACTACGGCGAGTTCGTCGAGAACAACCACCCGCTCGCGCCCGCCTCCTACACCGTCGAGTGGTGGCGCCAGGAGTTCGAGGCGGCCGGCGCCGACGTCCAGGCCATGGCCGACGACGTCCACGTCGACCTGGCGGACCCCTCTGCCGACGAAGCCATGGAGTGGGCCCGGGAGTACGACGCGCCGATCCACCCCGAGTACACCTACTGCTGGCACGACGTGAGCGTCGGCGAGGTGAACGCGCTCGCGACGGCCGTCGAGAACGCCAGGGTCGCGCAAACGGATGGTGCCGTGGCCGCGGACCCGGCGTCGACGCAGGGCGGCGACCTCGTCCTCCCGCGCTCCGAGACGGTCCGGAAAGCCCTCGAACACCTGCTCGCCGAGCACACCCAGCGCGAGGACGACCTCGTCGTCCCGGACTGGCGTCCGCTCGTCGCGACGCTGGGATTCGACCTGGACTCGCTGGACCGCGACTGGACCGTCGGCGACCTCTCCGAACGCGCTCGCAACTACGACGGCGGCGACAACGCCATCGAGGCGATCAACGAGGTCGCCCCCTTCGAGGTTCGCGAGCGAGCGCCGACCCGCATCGGCAACCGGATGGGCCGGCCGGAGAAGTCCGAGAGCCGCGACCTCTCGCCGGCGGTCCACACACTCTTCCCCATCGACGAGGCCGGCGGCGCCCAGCGCTCGGTCAGCGACGCGGCCTCCCACGCCGAGGAGATGAACGACCGCCAGGGCATCGTCGACGTCGAGATCGCTCGCCAGCGCTGTACTGACTGCGGCGAGGAGACGTTCCGCGCGCGCTGTCCCGACTGCAACGGGCTCACCGACGCCGTCTACGAGTGCCCCGACTGCGACCGCGAGGTCGAACCCGACGAGGCCGGCATGGCGGAGTGTCCCTCCTGCGAGACGGGCGCGTACCCCACCCAGTACACGGAGATCGACGTCGGCGAGGAGTTCCGGAACGCGCTGGAGTCGGTCGGCGAGCGCGAGACGGCCTTCGACATCGTCAAAGGCGTCGAGGGGCTGATGTCCGCGGAGAAGGTCCCCGAGCCGATGGAGAAGGGGATCCTCCGGGCCAAACACGACGTCACGGCGTTCAAGGACGGCACCGTCCGCTACGACATGACGGACCTGCCCGTGACGGCGGTCCGTGCGACGGAACTCGACGTCACCGTCGACCAGCTCCAGTCGCTCGGCTACGAGACCGACGTCCACGGCGACCCGCTCCGACACGACGACCAGCTGGTCGAACTCAAGGTCCAGGACGTCGTCCTCTCCGACGGCGCGGCCGAGCACATGCTCAAGACCGCCGACTTCGTCGACGACCTGCTGGCACAGTACTACGGCCTCGAACCCTTCTACGACCTCGACGACCGCGAGGAACTCGTCGGCGAACTCGTCTTCGGGATGGCGCCACACACCAGCGCGGCGACAGTTGGGCGAGTTATCGGATTTACGACAGCAGCGGTCGGGTACGCGCATCCGTACTTTCACGCCGCGAAACGCCGAAATTGCGACGGTGACGAGGATTGTGTGATGCTTCTAATGGACGGATTGTTGAATTTCAGTAAATCATTCCTTCCTGACAAGCGTGGCGGGAAGATGGACGCACCCCTCGTCATGTCCTCCCGCATCGACCCCTCGGAGATCGACGACGAGGCCCACAACATGGACATCATGTGGGAGTACCCGAAGGAGTTCTACGAGGCCACCCGCGAGATGGCCGACCCCGGCGAGGTCGAGGACGTCATGAAGATCGCCGAGGAGACGCTCGGGACCGACCGCGAATACACCGACTTCGCGCACACGCACGACACCTCGAACCTCGCCGCCGGACCGGATCTGTCGGCCTACAAGACGCTGGGGTCGATGACCGACAAGATGGACGCCCAGCTCGCGCTCTCCCGGAAGCTCCGGGCCGTCGACGAGACTGACGTCGCCGAGCGGATCATCGAGTACCACTTCATGCCGGACATCATCGGCAACCTCCGGGCGTTCTCGCGCCAGGAGACTCGCTGCCTGGACTGCGGCGAGAAGTACCGCCGGATGCCGCTGTCGGGCGAGTGCCGGGAGTGTGGCGGCCGCGTCAACCTCACCGTCCACGAGGGGTCCGTGACGAAGTACATCGACACCGCGACGGAGGTGGCCCACGAGTTCGGCTGCCGCGAGTACACCAAGCAGCGCCTGGAGATTCTGGAGCGTTCCATCGAGCGCGTCTTCGAGAACGACCACAACAAGCAGAGCGGGATTGCCGATTTCATGTGAAACGACCTTTTTTCGTGGGGGGCATCGCGCTCGCCTCCGGCGAGCGCTCAACCCCCCACAAAAAACGTCGATGAAAAAAGCGGCCCTCACCGCGTTCGGGCCGGGGAAACCGCGCTCGCTTCGCTCGCGCGGTACATTTTTCCGCTCTCCAAACTGGAATTGGTTCAGCGATCACTTTTGTGGCTGCTGGCCGCAGAATCTCGCATGCTCCTCGTCGGTAGCGACGACGGCGTGTACGCACTGCCCGGGCCGGACGAATCAGCGGACGTCACGGATCGACTCACCTCGGCGGGTGAAGCCGACGGATCGAGCGGCGTCGTCAAGACCCTCTCGTCGGGTCGCGCGATGCGCCTCCGGCAGTTCGACGGGCTCCCGGGCGTCTTCGCGGCGACGGCGAGCGGGCTGATACACTCGCCCGACGGCGACAATTGGATCGGTCTGGGCGTGCCCGAGCCAAAGGTGTACGCCGTCGGAGCGACGCTCGACGGCGAGCGTCTCTACGCGGGGACGCGGCCGGCCGCCGTCTACGCGACAGACGTCTTCGTCCCCGGCGATAGAGCCCCCACTGTCGACTGGCGGGAACTCGATGGGTTTCAGGACCTGCCGTCACGGGAGGAGTGGCGACTGCCGCGCCACGAAGACCTGGCACAGGTCCGGGACGTGACGGCCGACCCCGCGGACCCGGACCGGGTCGTCGCCGGCGTCGAGGTTGGCGGCGTCCACGTTAGCGACGACCGCGGGGAAACCTGGACAGAGCGCAGGAGCGACGTGAACGACGACGTGCACGAACTCCACGTGGTCGGCCCCGGGGAGTACGTCGCGGCGACGGGCTTCGGACTCTTCCGGACGCGCGACGCCGGCCAATCCTGGACGCGGCTGGACGAGGCGGTCGACCAGCGGTACTTCCGACGGGTGTTTTCGCTGGGGGAGACGGTCTACGCGGCCGGTGCGCTCGCCAGTTCGGCGTCGTGGGACGACCCAGACGCCGACCCGGCGTTGTTCGCGGTGCGAGACGACGCGTTGACGCAGGTCGGTATCCCGGACGAGGCCGGGACAGTGACCGGGATGGCGGCCGTCGACGGCGATCTCGTCGCGGCCACCCACCGCGGGTCGCTGTTCGCTGTGCGCGGAAACGAGGTACAGCGGTTCGGCGCGTTTCCGGTACCCGACGACGCGACCGGTAGCTACACGCCCGTGGCGTGGTTGCCGGAGTGAGCGACTAGTTGAGTGAGATGGCGCGGTGAACCCACTCAGGTAGCCGCGCCCGGCTTCGAGAACCGCAGCACGTAGTTGTGGTCGAACCCGGTCCCGTCGACACCGTCAGGTCCGGGTTCCCCCTCCGTCTCCCACGCGACGACGACTTCCCCGTCGAAGTCGAGGGGCTCGCCGATGGCGTCCGCGAAGTCCCAGGCGAGCGTCGTCACCTGCCCGTCGACGTCGAAGGTCGTCGCGTCGACGAGCGCGACGCCGTCCGGGGCGAGACAGTCCGCGATATCGACGAACACGTCGACCATATCGTCGAGATACTGTCCGTAGTCGCTCTCGCCGTCGTAATTCTGGAGCGGGTTGGTCTCCATTCCCTCGACCATCCACGGCGGGGAGGTGAGAACGCAGTCGACTGGCGGCAGGTCGAGCTCGCCGAGTTCGCGGGTGTCGCCGTGGACGAGGTTCCCGCCGTGACCGCCGCGTTCGCGGATATACTCTACTCGCTTCCGCTCGTACTCGACGCCGTGGGCCTCGCGGTCCATCTCGCTGGCGACCCGGAGCGTCGTCCCGAACCCGGCGAAGGGGTCGAGGACGACGTCGCCCGGTTCGGTGAACTCCGCGAGGAACCGGTCGACGACCGCCGGTGGCGATCTGACCTCGTCGTCGGCCCACTCCGGGAGGTCGGCGGGGAAGTCGTAGTCGACGTGGACGACCGTTCGCATGGGCGGTGGTCCGCGGGCGTCGGTAAATGTCTCGTGGTACCCTGTCACAGCGCAACGAGCGACGCTGTCGCGAGGAAGTTCGCGAGGAGGTGGGTGACGGTGCTGGCCGTCGTTCCCCAGCGGGCACGCAGACCGCAGAGGACGAACGCGAGGACGACGAGTGAAGCTACCCGGGCAGGTGGCGCGGCGAGGTCGACGACGAGGTGCTTTCCCGCGAACGCCAGTGCGGTGACGACGACGGCGGCGTACGTGCCGTAGGATTCAGTGAGCGCGGTCTGGATGACGCCGCGCCACGCGAGTTCTTCGGTGATCGGGACGACGATACCGTTGCCCAGGAGAAAGGCGACGAGGACCCACGTCGGGAGGCCGGTGCGGAAGCCGGTACTCTGGGCCGCTTCGGGTGGTATCGCGACGCTGCCGACGGCGACGAGGGCGAGCAGAGCGGCCAGGTAGAGCACGAAGTAGACGACCAGACCGCCGACGCCGGCACCGACCGTCCGGAGGGACGTCTCGTACGCCCAGTTCGGGCGGTGAATCCCGACCCGGGTTCCCCACCAGGCGATGAACCCGGCGATCAGGGGGAACGCCAGCGCGAGCATCAGCGGGTCCCCGGCGCCAGGGGTTCCGAGCGCCTCCGCGACGACGGGACCGAGCCCCCGGCGGAAGGCGAATTCGAGCGCGACCCAGACGAGTATCGCAGCGCTACCGAACGCGACGAGGGTCCTGTCGGACGATGCGGCGAGTCGGTCGGTCGTGGGTGTTGTGATGTCGGGCATGGGTTCTCAGCGGGGACGGAACTCGTCGGGCTCGAAGGCGGGGTCGAACAGGTCCTCGACGGCGCACTCGAAGAAGGCGGCCAGTTTGAACGCCAGTTCCAGCGACGGGTCGTAGCGGTCCCGTTCGATGGCGTTGACCGTCTGGCGACTGACGCCGACGGCCGCGGCCAGGTCGGCCTGGCTCAGGCCGGCGGCCTCGCGGCGCGCCGGGAGGTCGTTGTTCATGACCGGTAGCGGAGCCAGCCGTAGGCGACGGCGAAGGTGACGAACAGCGCGAAGTACCCCCACAGCGCGCCCCAGACGACGGCGGGCACCTCGTAGGCACCGACGTAGGTCAGGATGCGCGCTGCAGACGCGCCGAGGACCAGCACCGGTGCGAAGACGTTCAGCGTGAGGTGGGCCGCCCGCTGCTCCAGGGCGACGTCGCGTTCGTCGAACAGCTGTACTGGCGTCGCCAGCCAGACGGCGACGAAGCCGGCGATGCCGGCCCAGTAGACGACTTCGCCGACGAGCGGGTACTCGAGCGCTCTGAGCAGGAGGCTTAGCGCGACGCCGGCGGCGATGGAGCCGACCATCAGCCAGCGGTAGCGACGGCGCTTTGCGAGCAGTTCGTGCCGGTTCCGTCCGGTCGGTGTCGTCGACATGGGTGGCGTTGGGTCCGCCGCGTAAAGCGGACTTTACAGTAAAGGGAGCTTTACACCTACTTGGTTCTGTCGGTGAGGCGACGTGTGCGCTGGTTGGGCGGTATCGTGCGGTCAGAACCGGGCGGTCGTCCGACGCGGTGGCGAGCGGACGGCGCTACTGTTCGGCCTTGCTCGGTTCGAGCCGGTACCGGGTGGTCTGTTCGCCCTCGAAGCGCGGGCCTGGGCCGCTCCGTTCGAAGCCGGCGTCCTCCACGGCCTCGCGGACGTCGTCGTCCGTTTCGGCGACCAGTAGCTCGACGGCCATCCCCTCGCGCCGGGCGAACCGGACTGGCTCGTCGAGCAAGCGGCCGCAGGCCTCGCCCGTCCCGCCGAGCTGGGTCACGTGGACGGTGGCGTCGCGGGCGTCGAAGCTGACGAGGCCGAGCGTCTCCTCGTTCTCGTCGTCGGTCGTCTCGACTGCGACTCGCACCGTCCGGTCGTGGACGAGGTTCCGCATCACGTCCGGCGGGCTGTCCGCGATGTCGGCCATCCGCTCGGCGTCGGCTTCCACGGCGTCCCGAATCTCCATGTCGTGTCGGTCGGTGGCGAGGCAAATAAACGGTTGGCCGTCCGGGAACCGCCCCCCTCGCTGCGCTTCGATTCCGCTGAACGCCGTTCTGCTTCCACGACTTAGACGGTGGCTAGATCCGGGAAGCGCGCGATACCCGCCTCCCCCTGCCGAAAAAGATGGACACAGTTATCCCGGGCGCCGGGCAACGGGGGGTATATGAGTCACGCACGCACGCGCCGGGTGATGGCATGCGGGTAGTCGCGAAGTTCGGCGGGACGAGCCTCGGGAGCGGCGACCGGATCAACCGGGCCGCCGACTCCATCGCCACCGCCGTCGAGAAAGGTCACGAAGTCGCCGTCGTCGCCTCGGCGATGGGCAACACCACGGACGAACTGCTCGAGGACATCGAGTACGAGGCCGAGGATTCTGACCGCGCCGAGATCGTCAGTATGGGCGAACGAACCTCCGTCCGGATGCTCAAGGGCGCACTCGCCTCCCGGGGCATCGACGCGATGTTCCTCGAACCAGGCAGCGAGGAGTGGCCGATAATCACTGACGCCTACGGCGAGGTCGACGTCGACGAGACGATGCGGCGCGCGAACGCCCTCGCGGGACAGCTCCAGAACGTCGTCCCCGTCATCACCGGCTTCCTCGCCCAGGACCTGCAGGGCAACGTCACCACGCTGGGTCGCGGCGGGAGCGACACCACGGCCGTCATGCTGGGCAACTACATGGACGCCGACGAGGTCGTCATCGTCACCGACGTCGAGGGCGTCATGACGGGCGACCCCCGCGTCGTCGAGGGCGCCCGCAACGTCGGGAAGATCTCCGTCGACGAACTGCGCTCGCTGTCGTTCCGCGGCGCCGAGGTGGTCGCCCCCTCGGCCCTCTCGTACAAGGACAAGGATCTCGCCGTCCGCGTCGTCCACTACCAGCACGGCGACCTGCTCGCCGGCGGTACCTCCATCGAGGGCGAGTTCCAGAACCTCATCGACCTCCAGGAGGACCGGCTCTCCTGTGTCACCGTCGCCGGCCGTGCCATCCGCAACAGCCCCGGCATCCTCGGGGACCTCGCCAGCGCCATCGGCGAGGAAGGGATCAACATCGACGCCAACTCCTCCGGGATGGACTCGCTGACTTTCTACGTCAACAGCGAGGACTCCGACGACGTCGAGGCCCTGCTCCACGACCGCGTCGTCGAAGAGGACGCCCTGTCTTCGGTCACCGTCGAGGACGACATCGCCGTCGTCCGCGTCACCGGCGGCGAACTGCCGAACCAGCCCGACACCGTCAAGCGCGTCGTCGACCCCATCTCGAACGCCCACATCACCCTGTACGACGTGATCACCTCGGCGACCTCCGTGTCCGTGTTCGTCCCCTGGGACGACCGCGAACAGGCCCTCCAGCTCGTCCAGGGAGTCTTCTAATCTGCAGTTCACTCGCGCGATCCGCCGCTTCAGTTCGTTCTCTCGTTTCCGGCTCCGGTCTCGGATCCCGCTTTGTCGACGAACAGCGAGCCGTAGGTCATCGCAGCGACGACGATCCCACCGAGTCCCACAATCGTCAGGCGGGCCCTGTCCATCGGTTCGACGTCGACGACCGGGACGGCCGCGAACGCGCCGACGCCGACGAGCAGGGCCACGACGATTATGACCCTGTCCCAGCGCTCGTCGTAGTCGATCTGTGCGACGCGGTACATCCAGAACTCCTCCGGGGGGCGCCGTCGTCGCTCGATCCCCTCACTCGTCCGGACCGCGCGGTAGTGGTTCCGGGCCCGGGACAGGCGCAATCCGACCGCGCCACCGAGGACCAGGCCAGTGAGCGCGTGATCGAACGCACTGCTCGTCGCGGCGAGGATCACGCCGAGGAGCGTCGGCACCGCTACCAGCGCGAGCCGTTCGGCCGTGTCGCGGCGGGGGAGGGGTGTCTCGTCGGTCATGTGTCGAGCGGGCGGGGCGTGTCGGCCTCCTCGGGCCGGCGAAAAAGCCCTTCCTCTACCGGCCCTGGGCAAGCCGGAACCCGATCTGGCGGGGAAGCCCCTCGTCCTCGACGGCCCGGATCACCGCGCCGGTGTCGTAGTCGACGCGGCGCTCGTCGACGGTCATCTCCTCGAGGTCGACGACGGCGTAGGCGGCCTTCGGGTCGCCGTCGCGCGGCTGGCCGACGCTTCCCGGGTTCATGACGATGCCCTCGTCGTACACCTCGTGGGCCTGGACGTGGGTGTGGCCCATGACGAGGACGTCCTCGTCGTCGAGAAGGTCCGGCCCGAACTCGTGGGGCCGGGTGTAGTGGTCGGGGTCGTCGGGGTGGCCGTGGACCACCTTCACGCGCCCGTCGGCGACGTGGCGCTCGACGGGGAGCTCTCGGAGCCACTGGATCTGGTCGTCGGAGAGCTGCTCGCGGGCGTGTTCGACGCCGGCCTGGGCCATCCCGTTGAAGTGCGGGGCCGACCCCGCCGCCACCGCGCGGTCGTGGTTGCCCTGCACTGTCGGGATCTCGCGCTCGCGGATCTCGTCGACGCAGTCGGCGTGCCAGGGGTTGTACCCGACGACGTCGCCGGCACACACCAGGCGGTCGACGGGCGGCATGTCGGCGAGCACCGCATCGAGCGCGACCCGGTTCCCGTGGATGTCGGAGATGACGCCCAGCTTCATTACTAGCGACTACTTCTGCTCCGTCCTTATAGTATCGAACCCTGCCTCACCTCCCGAGACCGCCTCACGGTCCGGTCTCTGGTTGTGACTCGACGCCTGCTGGTCCCGGACGCAGTTCCGTGGCCGCTACAGAACGACAACGGCCCCTCTCACAGTGGTGGTTGTAACGGTTTTCAGGAGCCAGAGACTAACTGTGGTGCACCGGAGCTGAACAGGCCGGTTGCGAAGAGACACCGGTACCGAATTACAGCCACCAGTATCAGTGGTACGGCCCCCAGTAGATGTACTCGACCGGTTCGGTCGCTTCCGTTACCTCCCCACCACACTCGGAACAGGACGGTTCGTTCCGCCCGAGTTCCGACTCACACTCCAGACACCGGTAGACCGCCCGCTCGACGACGGGGGGTTCGAACCAGCGTCCCAGTTTCTCGAGGGTACCCATGGGTGATCGTCACTAACACCATGATGTTCTATGATGATAAACGTTACCACGCGTCGAAAAGAGTGAAGAGGGGGGCTTCTCGGTGTACGGAACCTCCTGTTCAGCCGTTGTGGACGGCGACCCCGAACGCCTCGCCCTCGACGGCCACGCCGGCCGAGCAGACCGCGTGTTCGAACTCGAGGTCGTACACCTGGCGTGCGGCGCTCTCGGCGTCGCGAGCGTCCAGGGCGAACGACTCGGGGCTGTCCTTCTCGTAGGTCGCCACGAGCGTCGGTTCGGTGACTTCCTCGACGAGTAGCGCGTCCCGACGGACGGTGCCGATGACTGCGCCCGGCCCGTCGGCGTTCGTGCTGGGGTCCTCGGGGTCGACGCCGACGATCCCCGCGACGCGTGGCGTGTCGTAGTCGTCCTTCTCGAAGTCCAGCGCCAGTAGCGGTTCGGCCAGCGCGTCCCGAGCGGGATAGCCGAGTTCGAGTTTCTCGGCGATGGGGTCGACGTGGGAGCCGTTGCCGACGACGGCGCCCCGGTCGGTCACCTGCACCGCGTTGTAGGAGATGTAGGGGTTGTCCGTCTCCGGGGCGTCCTCGGTCGGGCCCACGGTGACGGTGCCGTCGCGGTCGACGGCCTTGCGGTTGGGGAACGAGCGCGAGGAGACGCGGTACGCGCCGACTTCGGGACTGACGACGACGAATCGTCCGACGTACATGTCACTGCCTGCGGCCGTCGCCGGAAAGTAGATGTCGATGTCTTCGAGGGGGTTGCTATCCAGTACCACGACAAATTCCATCGCGCAACGCTTACAATGCCCTACGGTTTACACGACATTGCACGCAGTCCATTAGGGTAGTGGCCAATCCTGAAGCCTTCTGGGGGCTTCGACCCTGGTTCGAATCCAGGATGGACTATTCTGTCGCGAACGACCGCCGAGCACCGCGTAGCGTGTGCTCGGCTCTCAGCGTGAGCGACGAATACGTCCGAGTGGATTCGAACCCTGGAAGTCGCGCGCAACGAGCGGCGCGAGTGAGCACGTCTTCCTCCGGTTCGGATCCAGGACGAGCTCATCTGGGACGAACGAAGCCGATCGCCACGCCCCAGTCGACGAGGACCACCACCCGTCTTTTGGGTCTACGCGCCGGACGGACAGTCATGACACCCTCGCACGTCCTCGTCCCGCTGGACGGGTCGCCGCTGGCAGAGGACGCCCTCGAGTACGCGTTCGACGTGTTCGACTGCCCGGTGACCGTCCTCAACGTCGTCAGTCCGGTCGACGCGTCGATGAGCGAGAGCGGTGCACTGTCCCCGGAGGGGGACAGACTGGACGAGGCCCGTGATCGCGCCGAATCCATCGTCGAGCGCCTCGCTGACGACGACCCACGAGGGCGGACGGTCGACGTCGTGGTCGAGACGGGGGCGCCCGCCGAGACCATCGTCGACCACGTCGCGGTCACCGACGTCGACCAGGTCGTCATGGGGGGCCACGGGGGCGAGCGAAACGCCGTGGCCCGGCGGTTGCTCGGGACCGTGGCGACGAAGGTGGTCGGCGAGACGCCAGTGACGGTCACCGTGGTCCGGTGACGTCCCTTCCCCGGCCGGCCTGTCGGCCACGCCGGGTCGATTTCGTCATCCACCCAGGACGAAGGCAAGCGCGCGGTAGAGGCCGAAGCCGACGAGGATCGAACTGACGAGCGTGATCAGCCAGAACGCCAGCGTGACGCCGATCTTCCGGCGCGAGACGCCGGCCGACCCGCCGGCGAGACCGCCACCGATGACGCCGGAGATGATGATGTTGTTGAACGAGATGGGGATGCCGAGCGAGATCGCCGCCTGCGCGATGACGAACCCCGGCACGAGCGCGGCGATGGACCGCCGGATGCCGAGCTGGGCGTACTCGCGGGAGGTAGCCTGCAGGAGCCGCGGGGCGCCCATCCATGCGCCGCCGAGGATGCCCGTCGCACCCAGCGCGAGGAGCACGATTCCCGGGAGGCCCAGTTCGGCGGTGTAGAGGTTCTCCAGCGGGCCGGTCGCCAGCCCGACCTGGCTCCCGCCGCTGGAGAAGGCGACGACGCTCCCGAGGACGACGAGGAAGGTCCGGACGCCCTGGTCGACGGACTGCTGGGTCCGACGGCGGATGAACTGGAAGCTCACGGCGGCGGCGAGGAGGGTGACGAAAACGACAGCGACGTCGAGGCCGACGACGGCCGGCGTCTCGACGAAGCCGGCGACGAAACCGGCGATGGAGTTCTGTGCCTGGCCGGGCGGGGACGGGATGACGCCGAGCTGGACGTTGGCGACGATGCCGCCGACGAGGGCGGCCAGCAGCGGGACGCCCACCGTCTCCGGGATGTCGTCGCGCCGGAGAACGGTCGCCGTCAGGTACGCGAGGCCACCGGAGACGGGCGGGACGAGGACCCAGAACGTCGCGATTCGCCGATAGGTGTCGAAGACGGGGTCGCCGCCGAGCGAGAGGCCGACGCCGACCATCGCCCCCGTCGTCGCGAACGCCGCCGGCACGGGATAGCCGGTGTAGACGCCGAACCCCATGAACAGCGTCGCGGTCAACAGCCCCGCCGTCGCGGCGAGCGAGGTGATGGCGACGCCGTCGATCAGGCCGGCGCCGACGGTCTCGGAGATGGCGCCGCCCTGGGTGAGCGCGCCGAGCGCTGCGAGGATGCCGATGAGGAACGCCGCCCGCATCGTCGAGATGGCGTTGGCGCCGATGGCGGGTGCGAACGGCGGCGAGTTACTGTTGGCACCGAGGGTCCACGCCGTGACCAGGCCGGTGATCGTCGCGAGGGCCACGAGGCCCCAGAAGATGGCGTCTACCACGGTCAGTGGCTCCGTCCCCGGGGTCCGGGAACGCGGCACCTGATTTCGATCATCGTCGGTACCGTCGCCCCGAACGTGGAAAGTAGTGACGCACCCACCGACGTCGCCTGCCCGGCCTTACCTATCCAATTAGGCCGCGTTGTTTTTACACGGTTGTTCCTTTAGTTTACTATGTCCGACGTACTTCGACAGGTGGGGATCGATGACCGCTGACAACACCACTGTCGTCGCCCGTTCGCATTCGGCCGAGGATCTGGACGAGGTGTTCGACGCGCTCGCCCACCGCTATCGACGAGCGATCATCGAGGTCATGGAGTGGGGCGAACCGGCGACGCTCGAGGACCTCGTCACCCTGATAACCGACAGCGACGACTCCGCGGCGGCCAGTGACGTTCGCACGGCGCTCGTCCACAACCACCTTCCACGGCTCGCCGAGGCCGACGTGATCACCTACGACGCCGAGGCACGCGTGGCCGAACTCGACGACGCCGCCGCCGAACGCTCGATCCTGGCGGCCATTCGTGGGCCGAACTGAACGCGGCCACTCTCGATCGTCACGCTACGCAGTCTCTGCTTTCTCCGCTGTTCGCAGCGCTCCCCATCTTCTGGCCGGGCCAATCACAGGCTCGCCGTCTCGCGGGTCGTTCCTCCACGCTCGACGAAAAGCCGGCCCGGGCTTCGGCTGCGCCAGCCTACTGCTCGCGGCTGACGCCGCTCGCATATCGGTGGTTCCTCACTCCGCTCGGAACCACCCTACTCACGGTTCACTGCGTTCACCGTTCGTTATCTAGCAGGTCGCTCGCAGAGCGACCAGCCTACGCCTCGTCCAGCAGCGTCTCGCCGTCGGCCACGAACTCGGCGACGGTGTCCAGATCCAGCGTCACGCCGAGGCCGGGGTCGTCGGACAGTGGGACGGCGCCGTCCTCGATGACCGAGTCCTCCTCGACGAACTCGGGCCAGTCCGGGTCGTCGCGGCCGTGCCACTCCAGGGCGAGGAAGTTCGGGATGGCGGCGCCGACGTGGGCGCCGGCGACCGTCCCGAGCGGCGAGGAGACGTTGTGGAGCGCGACGGGGATGTAGTAGTCCGAGGCGCTCCACGCCGTCCGCGCCGTCTCGAACATCCCGCCGAACTTGGGCATGTCGGGCTGGAGGATGTCGACGGCCTGCTCCTCGATGAGCTGGCGGACGCCGTGGGTGCGGTAGAGGTTCTCGCCGGCACAGATGGACGTCTCCGACGCCCTGGTGACCTCGCGCTGGACGTCGAGGTTCTCCGGCGGGACGACGTCCTCGAGCCACCAGACGTCGTACTCCTCGACGGCGTGGGCGAGCTTGGTCGCGCTCTCGCCGGCGTAGTTCCAGTGGCAGTCGAAGGCGACGTCGGCGTCGTGGCCGACGCGCTCGGTGACGGCCTCGACGACGCTCGCCTTGTAGTCGATGGCCTCGGCGTTGAGGTGGCGGTTGTGCCGGTCCTTCTCGTAGCGTTTGCTCGCGTCGAGGTCGAACTTGATCGCGTCGAACCCTTCGTCGACGACCACCTCGGCGGCGTCGGCGTAGCTCTCGGGCGCGTAGATGTCGACGTCGTGGGCGTCCCGGTCGGCCGGGTCGTGGGCGCCGCCGAGGTGAGCACCGGCGTGGCAGTCGACGTACACCCGCGGCGCGTCGCGGAACTTCCCGCCGAGTAGCTGGTAGGCCGGCTGGTCTTCGAGCTTGCCCGCCAGGTCGTGGAGCGCGACGTCGATGCCGGCGATGGCCGACACCGTCGTCCCCGCGAGCGACCCGGTCGCCGAGGTGTACTCGAACAGTTCGTGGACCAGCGGCCCGATGTCGCGCGGGTCCTCGCCGAGCAGGCGGTCGCGGCACTCGCCCTCGACGATGTCGCCGACGCCGCCGCCCCAGTAGGCCTCGCCCGTGCCCGTCACGCCTGCGTCCGTATACACGCGGACGAACGTCCACGACCAGTCAGCGTCGACTTGCGTCGCCTGCACGTCCGTGATCTCGACGTCTTCCATGACTTCGGGTTTTCGGGGTACGCTAATGAAGCCCATGGCTACTGCCGGATCGATCGCAGGAACACCGACGGCGCCGAACCGTGGTCTAGCTGGTGCCTAAACCCGCGATATTCTCGGCCGTCGGTGACTGCGGACCGGGGACCGGTGACATCGACGTCACGTGGTCACAATCGTGTAGCAGAAAAGACACATACGGGGGCGCCGGAGTAGCAGTCGATGACAGACACCCAGCGAATTCTCGTCACCGGTGCGACGGGGAACCAGGGCGGTGCGGTCGTCGACCACCTGCTCGCGGCCGAGCAGTCCTTCGACGTCCGCGGTTTGACCAGGGACGCGGGCAGCGACGCCGCCGCGGCGCTCGAAGATCGCGGCGTGACGATGGTCGAGGGCGACCTCGACGACCCGGACTCCTTCCGGGCCCACGTCGCCGACGCGGACGCGGTGTTCGCCGTCACCAACTTCTGGACCCAGGGGTACGACGCTCAGGTCCAGCAGGGACAGAACCTCGCCGACGTCGCCGCCGAGGAGGGCGTCGACCAGTTCGTCTTCAGCGGCGTCGGGAGCCACGAGCGCGACACCGGCGTCCCACACTTCGACTCGGCCTGGGACATCGAGCAGTACGCCCAGGACCTGGACTTCCCGATGACGGTGCTCCAGCCCGTCTTCTTCTTCGAGAACTTCGAGGCGTTCGCGGAGGACGTCGTCGAGGACGGTCAGGTCGCGCTCCCGCTCGCCGAGGGCGTCTCCCTGCAGATGGTCGGCGTCGACGACCTCGGTCACGCCGCCGCAGTCGCCTTCGCGAACCCCGACGAGTTCGTGGGCGAGCGATTCGAACTCGCCGGCGACGAGCTGACACTGGACGAGACGGCCGACGTGCTCTCCGAGGTCACCGGCGTCGACGTCGAGGCGGTCCACGTCCCCATCGAGGACGCCTACGACTCCTTCGGCGAGGAGTTCACCGTCATGTGCGAGTGGTTCAACGAGGTCGGCTACGACGCGGACGTCGACGCCCTCGAGGACCGTTTCGGCTTCGCCTTCACCGACCTGGAGACGTACCTCCGCGAGAACGGCTGGGCGGACAAGCAGGGGATGGCGTCGGTGCCCGGCTGGGTCAAGGCGATGCAGTAAGCGCCGCGCCCACTCCCACTCGACCGCACTAGGCCTGCGATTCGTCGTACTGGCGCGCGATCAGTTCGATCCAGCCGAACTTCAGCCCCATCGAGGCCGCCAGCGCGACCGTCGCCCGGACCGGCTGTCGCCTGTAGGCGGCCAGCAGCGCGTAGCAAAACGTCGGCACGTTGGCGACGTTGAGCACGTTGGGCCAGCCGAGGTTCATCGTCGCGTTCCCCTCCGCGAGCCACCACCGCTCGGCCTCCACGGCGCGTTTCATCCAGCTCTCGGCCTCCGGGTCGGGGCGGCCGAACAGTACCGGATTGAGGGCCGTGAACGCCACGGCGAAGACGAACAGCCGCCAGCTCCGCCGGTAGAGCGCGAGGAGGAGCAGCGGTCCAGTGAGCGTCCGCGACCAGCCGCTCTTCGGATTCGAGTGTCGCGACCAGAACGCGTCTTCGAGGCAGTCCCGCAGGTCGCCCTCGGCAGTCCTCGTCATACCCGTACCTGTGCGCGCAGAGGTCAAAAACCTGCGCGACGCGGCGTCTCTCGCTTTCTCTCCGACGGGGATTGCGACGTCGCCCTGCACGATGACCGAACCGCTCACCTGCCCGCCAGTACGAACCAGATACGTACCCGTCGAATCCAAATAGCCTGCGTAAGCGACGCCCTCTATAGCGCCCGGAGACTCCGTCGAACCGAGGGACGACGTGCCGGTCGCGGAAAACGAACACGGCACCCGCTCCCCGTCCGACAATGACACAGACGCAGTTCGCCCACCCGAAATCCAACAGAACTGACTTCGACATCGGCCTCGTCTTCGCGGACCAGCGCACCGGCGACCTCCGGAAGGTCGTCTACGCCGACGACCGCGTGGTGCTCGTCCGGGACGAGACGGCCCACTCGACGCTCGTTCCACGCGAGGCGTTCGTCGCCGAGCTCGACGCCCGCTACCGCCGGCGTCCGGCGGCGGACCCCGACGTCGCCGGCGGGCCGTTCGAACGGTTGCAGGACCTGCTCGCCGAGTACGAGCGCCAGGACGGCCGTAAAGCCGAGCACAAGGCCGACGCCCTTCGCGAGGCACTCGGTCGGGTCGAAAATCCCGACGACGACGAACCGGTCTCCCCGGAGGTCCCCTTCGAAGCCGTCGACGGCATCGGTCCCTCGACGGCGGCGAAGCTCCGGTCCCGGGGGTTCGTCACCGAAGCGGACGTCAGGACGGCCTCGGACGACGCCCTGCTCGGCGTGGCCGGCGTCGGTCCGGCGAACCTGACCGCGATACGCGAGTTCGTCGACTGAGGTACCACCGACGGCGGTAATCCACCGTTTTTTCGTGACCTGCAGACGGACGTCGAGTAACCCCCGGTTACGGTGTTCGATCGCCCGTTCCGTTCTCGGCGCGACGGTCGAGCGGTGCCGCCTCCGCCGATTCTCCGCCCGGGCGACGGAACGCACTCCTGGTGCCGACGCGACCAGATTCGCCGCTCGCGAATGTCTCGCCCTTTCCGGTGAAGCGATTCATCCTCCGGGAATACGCCGCGGTTACGCCGGGCCGGTACCAGGTTACTCCAATCTGGATACCAGTCCTCTCTGGATTCCTACCGACTGGTCGCGGCATACGTACGACGATAAAGAATTAGGAGGACCCCTTAACCCCGAAAGCGCCGTTCAGTGGAGTATGGAATCAGAGAGCGTTCACGCACGTTCGAACCGGACGAATCCGGTCCTCGTCGCCCTGGCCTCCGCACGCCGCCGGATCGCACTCGCCGCACTCGTCGACGAACCAGGCCCCGTCTCCGTCGGGGTCCTCGCGAAGCGCGTCGCCGACGACCGGGACGCCGCGTCGACCGACGTGACCGACGACCGACGCGAACACGTCGCCCTCGTCCACCACGAACTGCCGAAACTCGACGCGACCGGCCTCGTCGAGTGGGACCGCGACGCCGACACCGTCGCGGCCGCCGACCACCCCGCGCTCGATAGTCCGCAGGTCCGTCGCGTCCTGGCGGCGCCCGAGGCGGAGTGGGACGACGTCCTGGAGTGTCTGGCCCACGACCGCCGCCGGACAGCCCTCTCCATCGTCGTCGACCACGGCGGCGCCATCGGCCGCCGGAACCTCGCACGGCGGACCCTCGCCCGCGAGCGGGACGCCCCGACGTCGTCGCTCTCGGCGAACGACGTCGACGAGGTGCTCGCGTCGCTGTACCACGTTCACCTGCCGAAACTCCGCGACGCCGGACTCGTCGTCGACGACGGCCTCGAGACGGTCCGGTACGCCGACCACCCGGACCTGGACGAGGAGTCGCTGACGCTCGACGCCAGCCAGGGCGCCGCACCGACGGCGCTCGTCTCACAGTAACTCAGGGCCGACTAGACTTTCCGAGACGGAGCGCCCTGATCCGCCTTCTCGACTCTCTGCTCACAGAGTCTTCGCTTCGGCCGGCGCCTGCCGCTGCTCACGGCTCGCGTTGCTCGCCGCTCGCTTGTTTGACGTCCCATCGCTTCGCTCGGCGACGTCCTGCTCGCGTGTCGCTCACTTCGTTCGCTCCCGCTCGCAATACGCAGGCCCCTCGCTCCGCTCGGCGCCTGCCGCTGCTCACGGGTCACTCCGTTCCCCGTTCGCTCGTGAGATGGTTCCTCGCTCCGCTCGGAACCATCCTGCTCGCGTGTCGCTCACTTCGTTCGCTCCCGCTCGCAATACGCAGGCCCCTCGCTCCGCTCGGCGCCTGCCGCTGCTCACGGGTCACTCCGTTCCCCGTTCGCTCGTGAGATGGTTCCTCGCTCCGCTCGGAACCATCCTGCTCGCGTGTCGCTCACTTCGTTCGCTCCCGCTCGCAGTAAGACGGGCCGCTCACTGCGTTCGCGCCCCGTCCTTCCCCCGAACAATCTTGTATCCAGCACTCCCACCCTCACCAACGACGAATTTCCGATGACGGATCGCTACAACCACGCACAGGTCCGGGAGTACTGGCAACACGTCTGGGAACGGGAGGGGGTGTACGAACTCGACGAGGAGGCCGCGGATCCGACGTACGTCCTGGGGATGTTCCCCTACACGTCGGGGGCGCTCCACATGGGCCACGTCCGCAACTACGCCATCACGGACGCCTACGCCCGCTACCGCCGGATGCAGGGCGACGACGTCCTCCACCCGATGGGGTGGGACGCCTTCGGCCTGCCGGCGGAGAACGCCGCCTACGAGCGCGACACCGACCCCGAGTCCTGGACCCGGAGCTGTATCGAGCGGATGCGCGAGGAACTGGAGACGATGGGCTTCGGCTACGACTGGTCCCGGGAGATCACCACCTGCGACCCCGAGTACTACCGCTGGAACCAGTGGCTGTTCGGGCAACTGTACGACGAGGGACTGGTCGAGTACGAGGGCGCCGCCGTGAACTGGTGTCCCGACTGCGAGACGGTGCTGGCCGACGCGCAGGTCGTGACCGACGGCGAAGACGGCAGCCACGGCGGCAGCGGCGGCGAATCCCACGCGCACGTCGAGGGAACGTGCTGGCGTTGCGAGACGCCCGTCGAACGGCGCGAACTCGACCAGTGGTTCTTCGCGATCACGGACTACGCCGACGAACTCGTCGACGGCCTCGACGACCTCGGCGGCTGGCCCGAGGGCGTCCGGGACAGCCAGCGCAACTGGATCGGCCGACGGGAGGGCGCCGAAATTTCCTTCGAGATTGCCGGCCACGGCGCGGTCGACGTGTTCACCACCCGGCCGGACACCGTCTTCGGCGCGACGTACCTGGCGGTCTCCCCGGGCCACGAACTGGCCGACGAACTCGCGAGTGACGATTCTGCCGTCGCTGAATACGTAGACCGGGTGCGAAACGGGCCGGACGGTGCGGAGGGCGCCACCGACGACACCTCCGGTATCGAGACCGACGCTGTCGCCGTCCACCCACTCACGGGCGAGGAACTCCCCGTCTACGTCGCCGACTACGTCCTCGACGACGTGGGGACGGGCGCGGTCATGGGCGTGCCGGCCCACAACCAGCGCGACCACGCCTTCGCGACGGCCCACGACCTGCCCATCGAGCAGGTGGTCGAACCTGTCGGGAGCGAGGCCGAAACGGCACGTCCCGACGAGCCGTTCACGGGGGAAGGGATGCTGACCGACAGCGGCGACTACGACGGCCTGGCCAGCGCCGCTGCGACCGAGCGACTTCTCGACGAGGACGCGTTCGAGGAAGCGACGACCTACCGCCTCCGGGACTGGCTCATCTCCCGGCAGCGCTACTGGGGGACGCCGATTCCGGTGGTCCACTGCGAGGAGTGCGGGCCTGTGCTGGTCCCGGAGGACGACCTCCCGGTCGAACTCCCCGAGTTCGTCCAGACGACCGGGAACCCGCTCGAGGCGGTCGAGGAGTGGAAGCGGGTCGACTGCCCCGACTGCGGCGGCCCGGCCGAGCGCGAGACGGACACGATGGACACCTTCGTCGACTCCTCGTGGTACTACCTCCGGTATCTGAGTCCACACCTCGATTCGGCTCCCTTCGACCAGGGGAAAGCCGACGAGTGGCTCCCCGTCGACGTCTACGTCGGCGGCGAGGAACACGCCGTGCTCCACCTGCTGTACATCCGCTTTTTCGCCCGGGCGCTGGCCGACGCGGGTCTCCTCGACCGCCGGGAACCCGTCGACCGGCTCATCAACCAGGGGACGGTGCTCCACGGCGGCGAGAAGATGTCCAAGTCGAAGGGCAACGCCGTCGCGCCCCACGAGTACGGCGCCGAGACGACGCGACTGTTCGTCCTCTCGGCGGCCCACCCCCAGCAGGACTTCGAGTGGACGGTCAAGGACGTGCGGTCGGCCTACGACTTCCAGCAGGAGATCTACGGGATGGTCGCGGAGTACGCCGACGGTGCGAGGGGACGGACCGAGAAAGCGCCCCACGACGCCTACCTCGAACGCGAAATCGACCGCACCGTCGCCGCCGTCACCGACGAGTACGAGCGATTCCGTTTCCACCAGGTCGTCGGCGAACTCCAGTCGTTCGCTCGCCTGCTCCGTCGCTACCGTTCCTACGACGAGCCCTACCGCTTCGCCTACAGTCGCGGTCTGCGGACGCTCGCGAAGCTGATCGCTCCGATCGCTCCCTACCTCGCCGAGGAGCTGTGGACGAAACTCGACGGTGATGGACTGATCGCCGCGGCCGACTGGCCCACTCCCCTGCAGGAGGTGGACGAGTACGCCCTGGAACGCGACCTGGTCCGGACGACGCTGGCCGACGTCCGCGACATCACCGACGTCGTCGACATCACCGACCCCGACCGGATCGAACTCGTCGTCGCCCAGCCCTGGAAGTACGACGCCTACGAGATCGCGCGCGCCGCCGACCCCGACGACGCCATCGTCGGGACGATCATGGAGGAGGATTCGATCCAGCAGCACGGCGACGCGGCGGCCGACTTCGCGAACTGGCTCGCCGCGGAGCAGGCCGGCCTCGAACCGGTGCTCGACGCCGAGCGGGAACACCGGATCATCGAGGAGGCCGCCTGGCTGTTCGCGGAGGAGTTCGACGCCGCCGTCGAGGTCCGCCGCGCCGCGGACGGCGACGACCTCGCGCCGAAGGCCCGACCGAACAAGCCCGCGATCCACATCAGCTGACGGGCCCATCGCTCCCGGAAAACCCCGTGACCGGACGGGTGCCAGCAGCTGTCACTGTGGTTATAAGTGGCTTGCGACCCATATCGCTACCATGGCATTCGACAACGTCACGTTCTTCGAGGTCAACCTGCCCAACGAAGTGTTCAGCAGCGATCGTACCGGCGAAACCGACGTCGAGCACGTCGACGTCGAAGCGGACGACGATTCGGACCAGTCCGGGGGCTCCAAGGGGAAACTGTTCCTCGTCGCGCTCGTGCTCGCCGGTGTCGCCGTCGCAGTCCAGCGATTCCGTTCCGGCGGCGACGACGACGAGGAGATCGAGATGGCCTACGAGGAACCCGGCGTCGAAGTCGAGCGCACCGAGCCCTGACCGGCCAGCCGCTGCCTTTTTTCGCGTCTCTCCCCAACCTCGCACATGCCCGCGCTCGAGGACACCCACATCGTCAACCGCCACCGCGTCCAGCCCAACCACGCCAACAACTACGAGTCGGCCCACGGCGGAATCGTGATGAAGTGGATGGACGAGATCGGCGCGATGTCGGCGATGCGCTTCGCCGGCGAGGCCTGCGTCACCGCGGCCACGGACGGCCTGGAGTTCAAGCGACCGATCCCCGTCGGCGACACCGCCCTCGTCGAGGCGTACGTCTACGACGCCGGCCGGACGAGCGTGAACGTCCGCGTCCGCGCCGCCCGGGAGAACCCCCACACCGGTGAGACCGAGTCCACGACCGACTCGCACTTCGTCTTCGTCGCCATCCGGGACGGGAAACCGACGCCGGTCCCCGAGGAACTCACCGTCGAAACCGAGGCGGGAGAGCGCCTCCGTGCCGAAGCCCTGGAGGGCTCTCAGTAGTCCTCAATCTCGTTGCTCGCGCGCGTCACGGTGGGCACGCTCGACGGACTCGACGAGCAGGTCCCGTTTCTCGCGGTAGACGAGGTGCGATTCACAGCCACAGTCCGAGGCCCCGAAGGCGGCCACCCGCTCGCCGTCGATCCGGGCGGCGATGGCACACTCCGCGTCGACGTCTGCCGTCTTCACCGCGGCGTCCAGTCGCGTGGCCGGGTCGCCGAGCAGGTAGTCGACGTGCCAGTGCCGGACGTCGCGCTCGCCGCTGGCCACCTCGCGGTGGCGGTCGACCCGACTGAACCCGCCCGGGCCGAACGCGCTCCCGACGTAGGCGTACCAGCCCACGGGAAGGGAGACGGCGCCGAGCGCACCGACCTCGACGGCGTCGCTCGCGGTTCGTTCGACGACGAGCGTGTACGTTCCGGCCGCCATCGGTTCTGTCCAACCTTCGCTCGCGGCCAGTCTATGCGTTCCGGCTCCGTCCGTGACGGAGGCCGCTGTTCCCGACCCGGTCCCCACGTTTCATGTATGCTGCACTACATAGTGTCCGTATGCGCCGCCGCCTGCTGGAGAGCCCGACGCTCACCCTCCTCGGGGTGTTCGTCGTCGTGTTCGCCGTCCAGTCGCTCCTCGGAGTCGTCGCCGGTCCGCTCGCGTCCCGTTCCCTGTTCGCCCTCTCGACGCCCGTCGCCGTCGAGCCCTGGACGGTGATCACCAGCGTCTACGCCCACGGCGGCATCTCCCACCTCGCCGCCAACGCCGTGGCGCTCGTCCTCGTCGGCTTCCCGCTCGAACGGGAGACGACGCCGGTGCGCTTCCACGCCTTCTTCCTCCTCACGGGCGCACTCGCCGGCCTCGCCGAGGTGTGGTTCGCCGCGGTCGTCGGGTCGATGCTCCCCGGCATCGTCGCCCAGGTGAACGTCCTCGGCGCCAGCGGCGCCATCTTCGCCCTCTTCGGCTACCTGCTGACGAGCAACCGACTCACCGACCGCGTCGTCGGCGATTTCGAGGTGAGCTCACGGGCCCAGCTCGCCCTGTTCGCCGTCGTCGCCGCGGCTATCACCGTCGCGACGGCGAGCCAGCAGGTCGCCCTCGTCGCCCACTTCACTGGACTGTTACTCGGGCTGCTCGCGGGTCGGCTGCACGTCCTCCGGCGCCGGTCGAACCACCCCGCGCCAGGGGTCGCCTGACCGGGTCGGGACCCGAAACGCCGCTCACACCCCTTCACTTCCACTCGAAACGAACCGGCCCCTCTCCCGTCTCCCGGTTTCGCGGCTGGTTCCCGCGGAGCAAGCGCTCTATCGGGCGATTCTCCACATGAAACGAAGGGGTGGTGGGGTGGGCTGGCGCCGTTCGTCCTTTAGCTGGCCCGGCCTTCGGCCGCGCCAGCCTACTGCTCGCGGGTCGCTCCGCTCCCTGCTCGCAATTACGGCGGGCCGCTCACTCCGTTCGCGCCCCGCCCTACTCCACAAAAACGTCCTCGTGCAACCGCCCAGTAACCTCCTCGGCGAGGGTCTCCAGGTTCTTCGTGTCCTCGCGGTTGTAGGAGATCAGCGTCTCCAGCGAGCCGTCCTGCCCGCGCTCGTGTTCGCGCCAGAGCCGGACGGCGTCCTCGCCGGAGATGTCGGGCCGGTCGCGCTCGATGCCGATGGCCTGCTCGATGGGCTTGAGACCGCCGGAGAGACCGATCTGTTTACAGGTGTACATCAGGTCGAGGTGGGGGATACCGAGGTCGACGTCGTAGCAGGCCTCGAGGAAGGGGACGTCGAAGCGTTTCCCGTTGAAGGAGACCAGCAGGCCCGCGTCGGCGAAGGCCGCGCGGAGCGACTCGGCGGACAGGTCGTCGCCCCGGACCAGCGTCGTCGTCTCGCCGTTCTGGTGGAGACTCACCGTGGTGACGTCGCACCACTGGGGTTCGAGGCCGGTGGTCTCGATGTCGAAGAAACACGCCTGGTCGGCGAACGACTCGTAGAGGCGCCAGCGCTCCCCGGACGGGAATCGCTCGTCGAAGAATGCGACGTTCTCGTCGTCGAGGTGGGACCGCCCCTCGTCGATGAACGCCTCGATGCGCTCGCCCGTCTTCGGTCCGACCGGTTCGGGGTGGAAGTCGTCCCAGTGAGTGACGCCCGCCTCCCACAGCCCGCGCTCGGTCTTCTCGCCGACGCCGTCGACCCCGATGAACGAATTCTCGACCCGCACGACACTAGGTGGGGTCGTGGTCGCAGTTAAACTCGTGGATCGGCCGTCCGCAGTCGGCGGGTCTGCCCCAACGCGACCTGGATCCCACATCCACGCCGCGTCGTCCGCCGGCTGGAGCGACGCCGCCGTTTTTCCCGCTTTCGAACGGGCGGATAGCAGGTGGCTAGTGGAATTTACGACCCGATTAATAATCTTTCCATCGTTAGATTATTTTTCCGAAGATGAAGAGGAAAACAAGGCGTTCGTTCCTTCGCAACGCTGGACTGGGGGGTACCGTGTTACTCGGGCTCGGTGTCGGACCTGGCGCGGGGGCTGCCGAATCGACGACGGGGGTCGAGTGGTCGCTGGCCGACGCGACGTCGGACTGGCCGACGTATCGCGGCACCGCCGCGAGGGCCGGATTCACGTCGGCGGCGGGGCCGGTCGAGGCGCCGGCGTCGCGTCGCTTCGCGGAGTCGGGACCGTCTATCGACAGCAACCTGGCCGTCGCGGACGGCGTGGCCTACTTCGTCCGGAACCGGGCGCGACCGAGCCTGGCCGCGTTCGACCTGGACCAGGAGACGACGGTCTGGGAGACGGACGTCACGCCGGGATCGGCGGCCGGCGTGACCCTCGCTGACGACACGGTCTACGTCGTCGGCGGGTCCCAGCAGTCGCCCGAGTGCGTCCCGGTCCCGCCCACGCTGGCGGCGGTCGACGCCGCCGACGGGACCGTCGAGTGGGACCACGAGTTCGACCCCGTCACGGTCACCTGGCCGACAGTCGCCGACGGCCGGACGTTCGTGGTGGCGGACGACTCGCTCGTCGCTATCGACGACGGCGGGGCCGTCGCGTGGCGAACGGATCTGGCGGACGGCACGGCCGCCGACCGCACGCTCGTCCCGACTGTCGCGGACGATCTCGTGGTCACGGCGGACGACGACGGCGTCGTCGCAGTGGATCAGGCCGATGGTTCCGAGGCGTGGCGCCTCGACGTCCCCGACGCGGGACGTCCGTCTATCGCAGACGGCAGCGTGTACGCGACCACCAGACACGGCGTCGTCGCGATCGACCTCGCCGACGGATCCGAACGATGGCACGCGAGCGGGTCGCCGTCCGACGGGTCCGTCGACCCCTCCGGCGCGCCGGCGGTCGGCCCCGACCGCCTGTACGTCCCCGTGGACGAGGAGCACGTCGCGGCGCTCTCGACGGCGGACGGGTCGACCGAGTGGCGGTCCGACCGTCTCGGTGACGTCTCGGTCGTCGGTGGCGGTCAGACTGTCTACGCCGCCGTCTCCGACCCCGAAAGCCGGCAGGTCGCCGTCTACGCGCTCGACTCGGCCGACGGCGAAACCCGCTGGGAGTTCGAACCGGAGTCGCCGTTCCCGGTCCAGTCACCCGCCGTTACCGGCGGTGCGTTGCTGTTCGGGGGCGAGGCGTTGACTGTCCTCGTCACGGAGTAACCCGACAGCGGTGTTTTCAGCGGCCGATTCCGGGCATAATACGGCGTTAGCTGAATAATATCTCGTTAAACCCGCTTCTCTGAGGGTATCTCGGCGTTTTCCGACATCTCTGACAGGACTGTACGTTTTTTTGCTCGCCGCCGGTACGAAGTGCGCGACGCGACGTCCGTTCCGGCGTGATGCCATCTAGACTGCCGACGAGGCGGGCAGATGTGAAGCGTGGACCGCCGGCCAGACCCCTTCCTTTCCGGTGGAGAATCGCCAAAACTGGTTTGCGGCTCCGGGATCCACACCCGCGCATGACGCGTTTTCTGGTGGCGACGAACTCGGTCCACGTGACCGCGGCCGCGGTGGACTACCTCGAAGACCGTCTCGATCCGGGGGCAGACGAAGTGGTGGTCGTCGGCGTGACCGGACCGGACGCTTCGGGCCGGGACGTGGCCGACGCGGCCAACGTCGCACGCGCTCGACTGGCTGCGTCGACGCCGACCGTCGAGTCCCGGACGGGCGAGGTCGTCGACGAACTGCTCGCTGCCGTCGACGAACACGACCCCGAAGAGGTGATTATCGGGGCAAACGGCGGCGAGGCAGGGGTCGCGGGCGTCGGGTCGACGGCGCAGGCGTTGCTGGCCGAACTGGCCCGACCCGTCGTCGTGGTACCGACTCCCGCGCTCTCCTGACTCCCCCGCGCTTAACACGGACGGACGCCAAGCCGCGGACATGTCTGCCTCGGAACTGGCGAGTCAGGTGGCTGCGGCCCTGGAGGTCGACCCCGAGGAGTTCCAGGCGCGGGCGGCCGCGGAGGCCGACCGGCTCAAGGAGGAGGTCCGGGCCGGCACCTTCGACAACACCCAGGCCATCGTCGGGCTAGAGCTGGAACTGTACGGCGTCGACGACCAGACCGGCGCGCTCCGGCGGATGCCCCGCGAACTGCTGGGCCTGATCGGTTTCGAGAAGGAACTGGGGCTGCACAACGCCGAGATGCAGACCAGTCCCCAGCCGCTGAACTCCTACGGCCTGTCCGCGCAGGTTGCCGAACTCAGGGCCAACCTCGCGCCGGCCCAGGAGCGGACGGGCCACCAGGGGATCCGGCTCGTCAGCGACGGCATGTGGACGGTGCCGCCGACGGGCGAGACCGCCCGGAGCTACCTCTCGGGCTCCGTCGAGGAACAGGGCGTCCGGCTGGCGACCAACATGTCCGACGCCGTCCGCTACCACGTGATGGCCAACGCGGAGTACCCGGCGGGCATGCGCCTCGACGCCCCGCACGTCTCGCTTTCCTGCGACACCGTCATGCCCGAGAGCCTCATCACCTCCATCCAGCCCCACTACCAGATCCCCCACGCACCGGACCTCCCGGAGTACTTCAGCTACGCGCTCAGGATCGCCGGCCCACTGCTCGCCCTGGGGGTCAACGCGCCCTTCTTCCCGCCGGACCTGTACGACGACGCGCCCGACCCCGAAATCGTCGCCGACGCCCGCATGGAGAACCGCATCGGCGTCTTCGAGACGGTCCTGAATTCGAGTACCGACGCCTACGAGGACAAGGTCCGCTTCCCGCCCGACTTCGACACCGTGGAGGATGCCATCGACGACGTCCTGGAGGACCACACCATCGTCCCGATGGACGTCCCCGAGGGCGACCGCTTCGACGACGCCTTCGCCCACTTCCGGCACAAACACGGTTCGTACTGGCGGTGGATCCGCCCCGTCTTCGACGGCGCCTCCCGCTCGGCCGCCAACGCCCGCATCGAGTTCCGGCCGCTGCCCGGCCAGCCCACGCTCTCCGACGCCGTCGCCTTCCAGGCCGTCTTCGGCGGCCTGATGGAGGCGCTCCCCCGCGTCGAACACCCCATCCAGGGCCTGGACTGGGAGACCGCGAAGGCAAACTTCTACGCCGCCGCCGACGACGGCCTCCGGGCCGACATGGAGTGGATCACCGTCGACGGGACCCACACCACCGACACCGACCAGCTCTACGGCGAACTGTTCGAGATCGCCCGTGAGGGCCTGGAACAGCGCGGCCTCTCGACGGAGGCGGCTCACTCCTACGTCCGCCCGCTCCGCGAGCGCGTCGACCGCCGGCTGACCCCCGCCCGCTGGAAACACGACCAGGTCCGCGAGGCCGTCGACGAGAACGTCCCCCTTGCCGAGGCCATCTGGGGGATGCAATCGCGCTACGTCGACCGCCAGAAGGGGACCCTGCTGGAGGGCAGTTTCGTCGACTGGCTGTGATCCCGTTCTCTCACTCCTCCGATTCCACGTAGTCGACGGCCTCGGTGGGATTCTCGACCTCCCGGATGTAGTCGACGCCGTCGATCCGGTGGGTCCCGAGCCCCGCTATCGGGCGGTCGTAGACGCCGGCGAAGCCGATCTCCGAGAGCGTCCCCGGGCCGCCGTCGACGGCGATCACCGCGTCGCCGTTGAGCACGACGAGGTGGTTCCGGCCGTGGCCCAGGCCGGTCGCGACGGCGGTGTCGACGAACTCGTTTGCGTCAGCCCGGCGCTCCGTCGGGAGGATACCGATCGTCTCGCCACCCTCTCGCTTCGCGCCCTCGCAGACCCCCTCCATCACGCCGCCGAGGCCGCCGCAGACCACGGTGTGGTCGCGCCGGCCGAGCAGTTCACCGACCTCGCGGGCCAGATCGTCCTCCTCGTCCGTACAGGTGCCGCCGCCGATGACTGCAACGCGCATGCCTGCCAGTGCGTACGACGCCGCCGTGAATCCACCGCCGGCCGCGGCGCCCCTCGCTGCGGCTCGCCACGGTCAAACAGCCGTTTCACCCACCCGCGGCTTTTTTACGCCGGTCGGGGAGTGACCAGTATGGTCGACATCGACTCCGAGACGCTGTTCAACGGCGCGGCGGCCCTCGTCGCGACCATCGCCGTCCTCATGTTCGTCACGAGCATGGACTTCGAGTACTCCCCGGTCACGAAAGTGGCGCTGGTCGCGGCCTTCCTCGGCGGCGTGTTCGCCATCACCCAGCGGAGCGACGACTACCAGCTGATCCTGCTCGGCTACGCCGTCGTCGTCACGTCCGTCCTCGCGCTGTTCTTCGACCTGACGGGGACCTTCGAGGTCGACACCGAACCGACCGTCCTCGGGTTGCTGGTTCTGGCCGGCCTCCTCTTCGGGCTCCGGAGCCGCCTCGACGACGAGAGCCACTTCGTCTCCGGCCGGCTGGCGACCTACGCGTTCGGCGCCCTCGTCGCCCTCGCGGTCGTCGTCCTCACCGTCGACGTCGTCACCGGCGGGCTCGCGTACGAACTCCAGCACGACGCGACGGTCGAGGTCGACGGCGCCGACCGCCAGCCGATCGAACTCGGCTCGGTCACCGCCACGAACCCGACGCCGCTCCCCGAACGCGTCGAGGTACCCCGCTACGAGGCCTGTCCGGCCGGCAACTGGAGCGCCTACGCCCCGCCGTCGCCCCAGGGCGAACCCGAACGTGAGGTCCACGTGAACCTCTACGTCGACGACGGCTACAACGAGCACGTCCTCGGCTTCGGGTCGAAGACCTACCCCGCGACGCTCCGCATCGACGGCGCGAACCTGACCGGCGAGCGGTTCCCCGTCGAGCGGACCGACGAGTGCCCGACGGCGGACGACGGCGAGCCCTACGTCGCCATGTTCGAAGCGTCGGACGACGACCGATACTACGGATACGCGCTGTAGAACGGTCTCAGGTCAGACTCTGCCTGCCTCACGGGTTGCTCCGCTCCCCGTTCGCAATCCGTCGGGGCGCGAACGGAGTGAACGGCCCGACCGACCTCACGGCTCACTGCGTTCGCCGTTCGCACGTAAGCTGGGCCCTCGCTGCGCTCGGCCCCAGCCTGCTCGCGTGTCGCTCCCTGCGGTCGCTCCCGCTCGCAATCGAGGTGGTTCCTCGCTTCGCTCGGAACCACCCTACTCACGGCTCACTCCGTTCGCCGTTCGCACGTAAGCTGGTCGCTCACTTTGTTCGCGACCAGCCTACCACTCCATCCCCCCATTCACCCCGATGATCTGACCAGTCATGTAACTCGAATCTTCGCTGGCCATAAAGCGGATCACCGGCGCGATGTCGTCGATGGTGGCGAACCGATCGAGGGGAATGCGGCGGAGGATCTTCTCCTGGACGCGCTTGGGCACTTCCTCCAGCATATCCGTCGCGACGAACCCGGGGGCGACGCAGTTTGCGGTCGACCCGGTGCTCGCGAGTTCCAGCGCGAGCGTCCGGGTGAAGCCGAATAGCCCCGATTTCGTGGTGGCGTAGTTGGCCTGGCCGTAGTTGCCCTGCTGGCCGACGACGGAGGAGACGTTGATCAGCCGGCCCGTCTCGGAGCGTTTGATGTCGTCCCAGAAGCAGTGGGTGACGTTGAACACGCCCCCCAAATTGACGTCGATGACGGCGTCCCAGTCCTCCTTGGTCATGTTGTCGAACTTCTTGTCGACGGTGATGCCGGCGTTGTTGACGAGCACGTCGAGTGGCCCGAACGCGTCGTGTACTCGCTCGGCCAGCGCCTCCATGTCCTCGTACTTCGAGATGTCGCCCTGGGCGGCGATCGCTGTGCCGCCCGACTCCTCGATGGCGTCGACGACGTCGTGGGCCGCCTCCTCCGAGGACCGGTAGTTCACCACGACCTCGGCCCCGTGTTCGCCCAGGTCCTCGGCGATCCCGCGCCCGATGCCGCGAGACGACCCCGTGACCAGACAGGTCTGTCCGTCCAACATGGGCTGACAATCGCACGCCGCGACAAAAAGGTACGCGTCGGGCTCGTGCCCTCGAAGGCGCGACTGACCGACGGCGGGCCGTGGCCGTCGCTGCAACAGGGTGACTCTCAGTAGGAACGTTCCCGACGTCGACCCGCGTTCAGGCCTGGTCGAGCCAGTCCTGTGCGCGCGTCTCGCTGGTCTGGGCGATCTCGGCCAGTTCGGCGGCCGAGTACCCCGCGAGGTCGGCGACGGTCTCGACGCCGGCCTCACGCAGGCGGTCGGCGTACGTCGGGCCGATGCCCGAGACCGAGGAGACGGGCGGCGATTCGGCTTCGGCCTCGCCGCCTGCTTCCTGAGCGACGTCGGCCTCGTCCTCGCCGACGCTGACGTCCTGGTCGGCCTCGTCGGTCTGCTCCTCGACCGATTCGACGGCCTCGGCGGCTGCCTCTTCGGGCGATTCGATCTCGATGTCGACGGCGCCGTCGTCGGCTGCGCGCTGCTCGGCCGCCCCGCTCGCGCTTTCGGCGGCTGCACGCTGTTCGGCCGCCCGGTTGCGCTCCGAGAACCAGTCGCTGGCACGGGGCCAGACGTCCTCGTGGGACGAGGAAGACACCGAGAGGCCGATGTGGCCGGTGGCGTACTCGATGGTCTCGACGTCGTCGCTGGCGATCACGTCGTTGAACGGCTTCGAGGCCGAGGCGGGCACGAGGTGGTCGTACTCGCCCATGAGCTGGAGGACTGGCATGGTGATCTCGTCCAGGTCGACGCGCTCGCCGCCGATTTCGAGGCGGTTGTGGTACAGATCGTTGTTCTGGTAGATCTTCTCCAGGAACTCGACGTACGTGTCGCCGGCGACGTCGACGCCCTCGGAGAGCCACCGCTCCATCCGGCCGAAGTTCTCGACGAACCCCTCGTTCTCGAGGTTCTCGGCGAAGCGGACGTACTTCGAGACGTAGTTGTCGACCGGGTCCATCAGCGCGAAGCCGATGTCGAGGTACTCCGCGGGGACGTTCCCGAACGTCTCGGTAATCGTCTCCGGGTCGTAGTACTCGTCGGAGCCCCACTCCTCGAGGACGCCGCCCGAGTCCTCGAAACAGAGGCCGGCGGCCATCAGACCCAGCGCGTTGACTTTCTCGGGGTGGAGCGCGCTGTACATCACCGACATGGTGCCGCCCATGCAGTAGCCCAGCAGGTTGATGGCGTCCTGGCCGGAGCGCTCGCGGACCTCGTCGACGCAGTTCTCGACGTACCGGTTGACGTAGTCGTCGAGCGTCAGGTGCTGGTCGAGCCGCGAGGGTTCGTTCCACTTGATGAGGTAGACGTCGTGGCCGCCTTCGAGCAGGCGACGTACCACGGAGCGGTCGGGCTGCAGGTCGAGGATGTACGGCCGGTTGATCAGCGCGTAGACGATGAGGATGGGAATCTCCTCCTTCTCCTCTTCTGGCACGTCGATGCCGGCCGCCTCCGCGTCGTAGTGGAGCAGTTCCAGCTTGTTCTCCTCGTAGACGACGTCGCTGGGGGTCTGGCCCACCTCGACGTCCTGCATCGTCTCGACGCTGTCGGGGACCGCCTGCGAACTGTCGACGGCCTCCGTCATCGCCTCGATGGTCTGGCGCTGCCAGTTGAACGCGGCGGCCCACGGGTTGGCGGGGTTGCTCGCCATGGCTAGTCCTCGAGTTCGTCGATGATGCGGTCGAGCTTCTGTTCGACGGCGTGCTGGCGCCGTTCCAGTTCGACGAGGCGTTCGCCGACCTCGTCGACGTCGTCCCGCGTCGGGAACCCGAGCTGGGCGACGGTGTCCTGGCTGATGTCGTCGGCCTCCTGTTGCATCTCCATCATCGCCTCGACGAGCTGGCCGTTCGCGGCGGCGAAGGCGCTCGTGCCCATGACGTGTTTGAACGCCTCGTTGGCGGACTGGAGCCAGATGTCGCGGAACTCCGTCGGGTCGACCTCCTCGCCCTGTGCGGCGTCGGTCGTGCGTTCGAGCATCTGCTCGGCCGCGTTCATCCACTCCTCGTAGGCCTGGTTGTACCCCTGGATGCCCTCGGCGAACTCCTCGTCCTCGGGGATGGAGTCCTCGACGGCGTCGGCCCAGGACTCGACGAAGGCCGCCTGGGCCTTCATGTTCTGTTCGACGGATTCCGAAACCGCCTCGTTCATCTGTTCGACCATCTCGGCCCACTCCTGTTGCATCTGGTTTGAGTTACTCATTGGGAATCACATCGCGGCCGCGGTACAAAAAGCTGCGAGCGCTTACGCCTCGACGGCGTCGGCTGCCTGTTCCTGGACCTCGCGGACCTGGTCCTGCACTTCCTCGACCTGGTCCTGGAGCTCTTCGATCTGTTCGCCCCACTGCTCGGCGGCCTCGACGGACTGGGCCTCGAGGTCCTCGTGGGCCTCGACGAGCAGGCCGACCTGCTCGTTCATCGCGGTGAGGACGTCCTCGGTGAGCTCGTCGTAGGCGTCGGTTTGCTCGACGAGTTCGGCCTCGACGTTCTCGAACGTCTCGGCGTGGTTCTCGAGCAGGAACTCGTACTGCTCGTCGACGGTGGCGCGGACCTCCTCGACCGTGGGCGTGACGCCCGGGACGGTCGCCTCGACGGTGTCGAGGTAGCTGTGGAAAGCGGTCTGGGCCAGTTCGACGCCGCGGCGCTGGGCCGACTCCTGGCTGTCGAGGCTGTCGACGACGGCGTCGGTGACGTTCTTCTGGAACGCGACGCTCTGCTCGAAGACCTTCTGGCTCTGTTCGATCGACTGTCGCTGCATCTGGAACGCGGTGGTGACGGGGGTGGTGTACTCGGTCATGATTACTCGTTTCGGGAACGTTTGACCGGGAGGACGAACGCCTGCACGATGTCGCCTTCCTCGATATCCAGGGCCTCGCGTTCGGCGTCCGGGATAGATATCCGGCCGCCGCTCTGCACGCGGGTCTTGAACGCAGCCGTCTGGCTCATCGCGCCGAGCTGGTTCATGTCCATGCCGGACATCCCGGCGCCCAGCATCTGCTGCATCATCTCTTGCTGGCGTTCGATCGCTTGCTCGCTCATCTCCTGCATCCCTTTGAACATCGGGGGCGTCCACGGCAGGGCGTCGTCCTCGTCGGTCATCTGTCAACAGAGTCTACATCCTTCGCAGGGATAAAGATTGCGCTCGTTACCATCTGCTACCATCTCGTACCAATACAGTCCAGATGCGACCGCCGAAATCGGCCCACAGCCGCCCGTCTACGACAGCCGAATGTCCTGTTTACGGTCCCGAGAACCCACCAGCGCGCCCGGATCCGGACCACCACCATGCTTTAATAGCACCAGTCCCAAACACGGCTGTCGATGAGTTCTGAATCGCACCGGAGTACGCTGTTGGATACCTGGACGGAGACCTCCACGCACATGTTCAACAGCGTCGTCGCGGCCAACCGGGCCGCGTTCGCCGCGTTCGGCGTCAATCCCTCCGAGGAGGACGGCGTCGTTGCCGATCCCACGGAGCGGATCGAGGCCGACGAGGACCTGCCGGAGTGGCACGTCGAACTGAGCGAAGACCACCCGGACCGGCTGGGCGTGGGCGACCGCGTCGAGTTCACGAAGACCATCTCGGACGACGACGTGCGCAAGTTCGCCGCCGCCAGCGGGGACACCAACCCGCTCCACCTCGACGACGAGTTCGCGAGCGAGACCCGGTTCAAGAGCCGGATCGCCCACGGCGGGCTCGTCGGCGGGCTCATCAGCTCCGCGCTGGCGCGCCTGCCCGGGCTCACTATCTACCTCTCCCAGGATCTCGAGTTTCACAACCCGGTCCACATCGGTGACGCCGTCACGGCCGAGGTCGAGATCGTCGAGGATCTCGGCAACGACCAGTTCCGGCTCACCACCCGCGTCACCGACGCGGGCGACGTCGTCATCGACGGCGAGGCCGTCGTCCTGATCGACGACCTGCCCGAAGCCGACGACTGAGTAGCGGACGGCCGCGACTCGCTTTCGCTTCTCTCCCTTCTCTGTCTCCGACCGTTTCCGCTCCCGAGCGTAGCGATTCTACGCCAGACAGAAGTCCCGCACCAGCCCGTTGAACGCTTCGGGACACTCGCGAGGCACCCAGTGACCGCACCGGTCGAACACCCGTAACTCTCCGGCACTCAGCCGCTCGCTCGCCTCACGCGACCACGACACCGGGAACAGCGGGTCGTGCTCGCCGTGGACCAGCAGCGTCGGCGTGGACAGGTCGCCCAGCCGGGACCGGTAGTCCGTCCGCAGGCCGTCGGGCCGGAACTCGTGGCGCTGCCAGCTCCGGAGCGCGTCCATCGACCGGCCGCTCACCGCGCCGTGGACGTCGTCGACCAGTTCTTCGGGCACCGACGACCCGAGCAGTCCCTGGAGGTTGGTCCGCACGCCCGCGCGTGAGGAGACGCTGCCCCAGAGGAAGCTACTCGCGAAGGGGATGCGGAGCGCCGCGCTCGCGGCCTGGCGCCAGTAGGCGTCTGCGCCCAGCCCGTAGCTGTCGACGAGGACGAGGCGCTCCGGCGAGCCCCCGTCGAGTGCGTGGCCCAGCGCGACGGCGCCGCCCATCGAGATGCCCACCAGCCCCGCACCCCGAATCCCCATCGCTTCGAGGAAGGACCCCAGCACGTCTACGTAGTAGTCGGTCGTATACGTCCGGTCGGGGCCGTCGCTCTCGCCGTGGCCCGGCAGGTCGAGGGCGTACACCGAGAACTCCCCGGCTAGCGCCGGGAGGGCGTGACGCCAGGAGACCGCCGCCGCGTCGAGGCCGATGCCGTGGAGGAAGACGAGCGGCGGCCCGTCGCCGCCGTGGAGATAGCGCACGTCGACGTCGTCGCCGTCGACGGCGAGGGACGCGCGGGAAGAACTGATCGTGGGGGAGTTCATCGACCCTGCGTAGTGTCTCGACACCGATGACCGCTTCGGGTCGCTGTCGGTCTCGAACCGGGCGCGCGGGAGTCACTCGTCGTACTCCCCTGCTCGCTCCAGTCGCGCCCGCTCGCGGACGACCGACGGCGTCCGACATCGGCCCGGCTCGCCGGCCACCTGCGGAATCGTACAGTTGTTACAGCTCTCGCACAGGGCGTCCGCGCCGTCCAGCAGCCGCGCTCCCAGCCGCGGCTCGGCGTAGAACGGCCGGCCCATCCCGACCAGATCGGCGGCGGGCTCGTGGCTTCTACCGGTCTGGTCGCCATCGGCACCGCTGCCGCCGTCGTCACCGAGCAGCCGCTCACAGGTCTCCCGCTCGCGGATTCCGCCCTCGCAGAGGACCGGTACGTCGACCCGCTTGCGCACGGCATGGCAGAAATCGGCGTTCCAGCCCGGTTCGTCACCGAACTGGGTCGCCTGCAACCGATTGAGCAGTTCGACTGCCCGGGCCCGGAGCGGCCCGCCGAAGGCCGCTGCGTAGTCGCTCTGCAGGTCCGCCGCGTCCCAGGCCCGGTCGGGAAACGCCCCCCGGACGACGCTCATGTCCCAGAACGTCGAGACCTCGACCGGGACGAGCGCGTCGTAGCCAACCGCCGCGAGTCGCTCGGCGATGGCCACGCCGTCGCTCCGGGAGAGGTGTCGCCGGACGAACGGGGGCGCAGCGGTCTCCGCCGGCACCTTCGTCGCGAGCGGGACGTCGCCCGCGTGCCTGCGCACGGCGTCGTGAACGACCTCCAGAAAGCGGACCCCGCCGCGGCCGTCCGGGCCGGTCCCGAACTCGTCGTCCCGACGGTTGTAGAACGGCGAGCAGAACTGCTGGACGATGCCCATGTTCGCCCCGGAGAGGTGAATGCCGTCGTACCCTGCGTCGACGGCGTACCCCGCACACCGCCCGAACTGCTCGGCGAGGTCGTACACCTCCGCGGTCGAGAGAACGTGCGGATCGAGGTCGATCAGCCCGGCGTGGTCCAGCGCCCGGAGCTGCCACGGCGGTCGGGAAACCGCCAATTGGGAGACGCCGGGGTTCCGCCGGCGGTGTTCGGCGTGCCACACCTCCAGGCTCCGTAGCCCGCCGTGGCCGAGCTGGATGAATATCTTGCCCTCGTGTGCATGAACCGCGTCTGTGAGCCGCTGGAGTCGGGCGACGAACTCGGGGTCGTGGACCCGCGTCATGTTCGGCGCCGCACACCCGCTCTCGGCGGTGACGATGCTCGCGCCCTGGAAGACGAGGCCGACGCCCGAGGCCGCCGTGGGTTCGAGTTCCGAGACGAACCGGTCGATGGCGTCGGGCCCGTTGCCCGCGCATTCGAGCAATGGGGCGCGGTAGAGGCGGCTCGGGACCGTGAGGCCGCCTATTTCGACCGATTCCTCCAGGCTCGCCATTGACTTTCGATACGGCCCGCTCCGGTGGTAAGGCTGGTGGGCTTTGGGAGGTTCCAGTAGAGCCAGCAGCCGTGTGCGACGGAAACGGCACAACTACCAACAACAAGAAAGCCCCCGGGCGCTCGATGGCTGCGACTCGCTGTGCTCCTCGCTACGCTGCTTGCTTCGTCTCGCCGATCGAGCGCCCGGCCCCTTTCAGTCCCGCCCGGTCGGATGATCCACGGGGTGGGACTGAAAGGGGCGGGGCTTTCTTGTTGTTCACATCTGCGTGATTGGTAGCACTCTGGCCCGCTACTCCTGTTCCAGGGAACCGCCCCGATACTTAACCACGACACGCGCGAACGTCAGATCAGGAATGAAAGTCGCAGTCGCGGGGACGTTCGGTCCCATCCACGACGGACACCGGAACCTGTTCGAACACGCGCTGCAGTACGGCGACGAGGGCGTCCTGGTCGCGGTGACGAGCCAGGAGATGGCCACGTCCTCGCGCACGCGCGAGGTCCCGTCACTCGAAGACCGCAAAGCGGCGGTCCGGGAGGAGGTCGAAAATCTCAACGAGTGGGACCGGGACGTCGAGATTCGCACGCTGAACGACGAGCACGGCATCGCCTCGACCGACCCCTCCATCGACGCGCTCGTCACCTCGCCCGAGACGGCCGAGAAGCTGGCCGACATCAATGCGAACCGCCGGGTGAACGACCTCGAACCGATCGAGGGAATCCTCGTCCCCTACGTCCTGGCCGACGACGGCGAGCGCATCTCGTCGACCCGCGTGGTCGCCGGCGAGATCGACGAACACGGTCGGCTCCTCGGCGGCGAAGAGAACTGAAGCAGCTCCTCGCGGCTACTTCTCCACGGTCAGCAACGCCACCCGTTCGCGGACGAGGTCGGCGAGGGTGCCGTCCGTCGCCGCCAGTTCCCGCTCGCCGACGTCGAAGAACTTGCGGACGAGCGCCTCGTCGTACTCGCCAAGCGTGTCGGCCGGTTCCAGCAAATCGGCCACAGCGGCCACGGCCCCCGATTCGTCACCGTCCTCGTCCGGTGCGTGCACGACCACGGCGACGGGCGTCTCGCCCTCGCCGACGCCCATCTCCAGTGCGCGGTTGATCTGGCGCCGACCGGCGGCGTAGAGCAGAATTTCGACGCTCCGGTCGCGGGCGATGGCGTCGTCACGGGCGAACGCGCGGTCGGCCAGTTCGACGGCGCGTTCGAGGTGTTCGCGGTCGACGACGTAGCGCGCGTCGAACGCCTGGACGGCGACGCCGTGTTCCTCGCCGATCGTACCCAGCCACTCGACGAAGTCGTCGACGTCGTCCACGGTCGCAACTCCCTCGACGAGCTCCATCAGAAGTCACCCAGGCTGGACTGGTCTTCGTCGTCTTCGGCACTCTCCGACGGGATTCCTCCGCCGTCGCCGCTGGCTGCGCTTCGCTCTCGCCGCTCGTAGGAGACGTCGTCGCTTGGTTCCACATCCTCCATCGACGGGTCGCGGTGGCCGGCGTTCTCCAGGACGGTCTCGGCGGTCTTCTCCCGGCCACGCAGCGCGGCGAGGACGACGGACTTGTCGGCGTCCCGGAGGTCGGCGCGGGTCTCGATGCCGGCGTCGAACAGCCGGCGGGCGCGCTTGCGACCGACGCCGCGGATGCCGGCCAGGTCGACCAGTTCCTCGCGGACGCCGTGTTCGACGCGCGTGCGGGCCTTGCGAACGCCCGGCGTCGCCGCGAGGTCCAGTTCGCTGGCTAGCGACTCGGCGGCGCCCAGCAGCCACTGGGCCGTCTCGACCTTCCCGCGGATGTCGCCCGGGCCGACGCCGTAGCGCTCGGTGATCTGGTCCTCGTCGACCTCGCTGGCCCAGTCTTCGAGGAGGCGCGCCGTCTTCAGGGCGGAGAGCCAGTCGTCGAAGCGGTTGTCTTCGTACTCCGAGGGCATCGCGCCGAGGAACTCCGCTTCCCGCTCGTAGGCGACCATCGAGTACTCCTCCTGGTCGCCCGAACGGAGGTAGAGCTGGTACATGTCCGGCGTGCGCGAGACGAGGTGGTACAGTCCCATCGCCGTCGGGTCCGGAATCTCGTCGTCCTCGACGTTGCGCTCCTCGCCGCCTTCCTCTGCTCCCCCATCGTCGTCGGAGACCAGGTCGCTCGCCGTCGTGAAGCCAGGCGGCTCGCCGTCTGCGTCCGCGGCTTCCCGTCCGTCGTGGGGCGACTGCGTGTCCTGCTGTCCAGCGGTTCGCTCCCACTCCCGCAGGCCGTCGATTATCTCGGCGGCGCTCATCGGGTCGAGGTAGAGCCGGGAGACGGTGTGGCCCAGCGAGGTGGCAGAGAGTTCGTCACCCTCGCGTTCGAGGAAGTCGTTGACCTGGAGGTAGGCGAGCACGTCGTCGACGACTGCCTCCAGCCGGCCGCTCTCGGTGGTCTGGGTGGCATAGAGCGTTCGGTCGAGGAAGTCGAGCAGCCCCTCGCGCGACCGGGCGAAGCCGCTGGCGACGGTGGCCAGCAGGTGTGTGCGGAGCGCTGGCTCTGCGGCGAGCTTGGAGCGGACTGGTTCGGGGTCGGCCCAGACGTAGCGTTCGAACAGTTCGTCCAGTTCGTCGTGGCTGTTGGCCAGCAGGACGGCCTCCCCGTAGGGGTCCAGCCCCGGGCGGCCCGCTCGCCCCATCATCTGGTGGACCTCCAGGACGGAGAGGGGCTGCATGCCGCCGGCGGTGCCGTCGTAGCGGCGCCAGTCGCGGACGACGACGCGGCGGCTCGGCGTGTTGACGCCAGCCGCGAGCGTGGGCGTGGCGCTGACCACCTTCAGCAGGCGGTCGCGGAAGGCGTCCTCGACGAGTTCTCTGTGTTCGGGCGCAAGCCCAGCATGGTGAAAAGCCGCTCCGCCCGCGACGGCGTCGGCCAGGTCGTCGCTCGTCTCGGTGTCGCTGACGTCCCGGATCTCGCTGGCGACGCCCTGGAGCTTCTCCCGTTCCTCGCCGGAGAGGAAGGGTTCGACGGTGTTTGCGAGCCGCCGGGCCGCGGCCTCGGCGTTCCGGCGGGAGTTGACGAAGACGAGCGTCGACCCCTCGTCTTCGAGCGTGTCGCGGACGATGGCCGCGGTGGGCTTCTCGTTGCCACGGACCGGGAGTTCGCTCTGGCTCCCGTCCTCCAGGTGGAGCGCCTGGCCGTAGTGGACCCCCTTCTGCAACTCGATGGGGCGCCAGTCCGAGTCCACGAGGTGGGCGTCGAGCCACTCGGCGAGTTCGGCGGCGTTGCCGATGGTCGCCGAGAGCGCGACGGTCTGCATGTCCGGGTTGATACGGCGGAGTTTCGCGAGCGTGACTTCGAGCGTGGGGCCTCGTTCGCCATCGTCGACGAGGTGGACCTCGTCGGTGACGACGCAGGAGAGGTCTTCGAGCCACGGCGCGTCGTTGCGGACCAGGGAGTCCACCTTCTCGCTGGTCGCGACGACGATGTCCTTGCTGGCGAGCCACCCGCCCTCGGACTCGTAGTTGCCAGTCGAGACGCCGACGTCGAGGCCGTACTGCTCGAACTCCTCGAACTCGGCTTTCTTCTCGCTCGCGAGCGCGCGCAGGGGGACGATGTAGAGGGCGGTCCCGCCGGCGGCTCTTTCGTCGTCCTTGTCGGCCTCGGCAGCGTCTTCGGCAGGCCCCCCAGCGATCGCAGATAGCATCGCTAACTGCGCGATGAGCGTCTTCCCGCTGGCGGTGGGGATGCTCGCGACGAGGTTCTGTCCCCGCGTGACGCCGGCCTCGACCGCCTCGGCCTGGGGCGGATACAGCGACTCGATCCCCTCGTTCCTGAGGTGGTCGGGTAACCAGTCGGGCACGCTCGGCAGGTCCGCGACGTCCATTAGGGCGACCTTTGCCCCTCCCGCCGTTTAAACTGTCGCCCGCGCGCGGCGTGTGCTAGTCGGCCACAAGAAATTAACCCGCCACGGCCTTACTCCGATGCCATGGCTACTGTCGAGGAGCCGATCAGGGTTCTCCTCGTCGACGACGACCCCGACCTCGGGGCCGTCACCAGCATGCATCTCGAACGCCAGGACGACGCCTTCGAGACGCAGGTCACCCACTCCGCCGCCGAGGCGCTGGACGTCCTCGACGGCGACGTCGACTGCGTCGTCAGCGACTACGAGATGCCCGAGCAGGACGGCCTGGACCTGCTCCGCGAGGTCCGCGAGTACGACGCGACGGTGCCGTTCGTCCTCTTCACCGGCCGCGGCAGCGAGGAGATCGCCAGCGAGGCCATCTCGGCCGGCGTCACCGACTACCTCCAGAAAGGGACCGGGACCGACCAGTACGCCGTCCTCGCCAACCGGATCCGCAACGCCGTCGCCCACCGGCGCTCGGCCGAGGCCGCCGCCGAGACGGAGTCCCGCTACCAGACGCTGGTCGAGAGCTCGCCGAACGCCATCCTCGTCCACGACGGCGAGGCGATCCGGTACGCGAACGAGCGACTCGTCGAACTCGCCGGCGCCGCCGACGCTGACGAGGTGTTCGGCTGTGACCCCGTCTCGCTGGTCCACCCCGAGGACCGCGAGCGCCTGGCCGACCGGGTCGACCGCGTGCTCCGGGACCGGGAGTCCGCCGGCTGGCTCTCCTGGCGCCTCCGCCGGTTCGACGGCGGGATTCGCAGGGTAGAGAGCCGGGCCGCCCCGGTCGTCTTCGAGGGCGTCCGCGCCTCCCAGGTCGTCCTCCGGGACGTCACCGACCGCTACTGCCGGGAACAGCGCCTGGAAGCGCTTCACGACGCGACCAGGCGCCTGCTCGTCGCGGGGGACCGCGGAACCGTCGCCGACGTCGCGCTCGACGTCGTCGAGAACGTCTTCGACGAGTCCGTCGCCGTGGTCTGGGAGTACGACTCCGGCGACGATAGCCTCGCCCCGCTCGCCGCCACCGAGAACGCCACTCGCATCGCCGAGAAAGCGGGCCTCGAAGCCGGCGTCTCGCCGCTCCCCGACTGGGCCGTCGAGATGACCGTCTTCGAAGCGGGCGATTCCCGCGTCGTCGAGGAGTACGGCGACCGCGACGACGCCGTCACCGACGCCTTCGAGACCGTTTTCATGTATCCGCTCGGCGAGCATGGCCTGCTCGCCATCGGCTCGACCGACCCGCGGACGTTCGACGACGCCGAGCGCGACCTGGTGGGCATCCTCGCCCGCTCCGTCGCCGCCACGTTCGACCGGCTGGAGAGTGGAGAGTAGGATCTTCTGGATCCGCTAGGTCGGCCCGCATCCCGAACGCTAAGGACCGTCCGGACGAACTACCCACTAATGCGAATCGAGTACGACCGCGACACCTGCATCGGGATGTTCCAGTGCGTCGCCGAGTGGGACGCCTTCGAGCGGGACGAGGACGCCGGCAAAGCAGTGCTTGCGGATAGCGAGGAGACCGAGGACGGCCTGTTCGTCCGCGAGGTGCCCGAGGGATCGGAACTCGACGCCAAGTTCGCGGCGCGGGCCTGTCCGGTCGAGGCCATCACCGTCTACGACGACGACGGCGAACAGATCGTCCCCTGAGGCGGCTGCCAGAGTCCGCCCGGTCGCCACGAACCCGTCCACGTTCCGCACCCGTTCACGTCCAGCACCCGTCCACGTCCAGCACCCGTCCACGCCGTCGATCGCACGCCGGCACCGTCGGCTTTGGGTGACACACTCTCGCATTTTCACGCCTTCTAACAGAATGTCAGATAGTGTGGATTAAGTATGAGACGCACTGTGATACCATCGAGCGACTGCGATATCGCCGAACAATCCACGATCTATGGTTGACACTTACGACCTCGTCATCGTCGGCGGAGGCATCAGTGGCGCGTCGCTGCTCTACACCGTCGCGAAGTTCACCGACGTCGAGCGCGTCGCACTACTCGAAAAGGAAGAGGAGATCGCGGCGATCAACTCCCACCACACGAACAACTCTCAGACGCTGCACTTCGGGGACATCGAGACGAACTACACCCTGGAGAAGGCCGAGGACGTCAAGGAGGGTGCCGAGTTGCTGGCCGGCTACCTCGAGAGCGTCGACGCGGACCGCGAGATGCACAGCAAGCGCTCGAAGATGGTGCTCGCGGTCGGCGAGGAGGAGGTCGCCGAACTGGAAGAGCGCTACCACGAGGAGGGCTTCGGCGACCTGTTCCCGAAGCTCGAACCGATCGAGCGCGAGGAGATCGCCGAGATCGAACCCGCCGTCGTCGAGGGCCGGGACCCCGACGTCCCGATGCTGGCGCTGCAGACGCCCGACGGCTACGTCGTCGACTACGGCATGGTCTCGAACTCCTTCGTCGAGGCCGCCCGCGCCCAGGACGGCGTCGACGTACTGACGGGGACCGAAGTCCGCGACATCCGGGAGACCGCCGACGGGTTCACCATCGACACCGAGGAGGCCCTCATCGAGGCCGACGCGACGGTCGTCGCCGCCGGCTCCCACAGCCTCCAGATCGCCCAGGAGATGGGCTACGGCGAGGATCTGTCCCTGCTCCCCGTCGCTGGCAGCTTCTTCCTGGCCGACGACCTGCTGAACGGGAAGGTGTACACCCTCCAGATGAAGAAGCTCCCCTTCGCCGCGGTCCACGGCGACGCCGACGTCCACGACGGCTCCATCACCCGGTTCGGCCCGACGGCGAAGGTCGTCCCGACGCTCGAACGCGGCGAGTACGAGACCGTCCAGGACTTCCTCGACGTGTTCGGCCTCAACCCCGATTCGTTCCTCAGCTACGGGAACATCCTCGCCGACCGCATCCTGCTGCCCTACGTCCTCCGCAACCTCGTCTACGACGTCCCGGAGGCCGGCGCGCGAGCGTTCCTCCCCCACGTCCAGAAGGTCGTCCCGAACGTCGACCTGGAGGACATCGAGCGCGCCGAGGGCTACGGCGGCGTCCGCCCGCAGATCGTCGACACCTCCGAGAAGTCGCTGGACATGGGCGAGGCGAAGATCGTCGGCGACGGCGTCATCTTCAACATCACGCCCTCGCCGGGGGCCTCGACCTGCCTGAAGAACGCGATGAAGGACACGCACACGCTCGTCGAGTTCTTCGAGGGCGAGATCGAGTTCGACGAGGAGTCGTTCCGCGAGGCCACCATCGGCAACTTCCCGCGTGCCGACGGGGCCACGGCGGACGGTGCGAGTGACGCGACCGTCGACGAGGCCGACGCGGCCGCCGCCGACGACTGACCGCTCCGGTCTCTTCTTCGACGACTCGCCGGGGGTCGCTCGACTGCTTCGCGGGCGTCGAGCGGAGCGAGTGCGACGGCGACCCGGTGTACCCGGCCAGTTCACCGGCGGAGCCGTCGATCGAGGCCGTCGATTCCGTCCGAGGGGGGCGCCTACCCAGTCTCCCGTCGTTTCCCAGTCGCCTGAACCCGTGCGTACTCCGGGTCGCTGTCGTCCGGACGCCTTCTTCCTGCGAGAGCAGACCTGCGACAGGGAGTTCCGCCCGCCGCTGCACTGGGCCGAGTAGCTCGTTTACTCGCTTCCCTCCGCCACCCCGATGGCGTGGATCTCGTCGTACGTGCCGTTCTCGCCGTGGAACTGGGCGTAGATGTGGCCGTCTGCGACGGCGAAATCGACGAGGGTGCGGCTCGACCACGGGTCGACAGCGTCGGTATGGTACCGCCAGCGCATCTCGCCGGACGACGGGTCGATACCGTAGAACGTCCCCTTGCTGTTCGCCGCGACGAGGAGGTCACCGACGCGAGCGACACCGGGCTCCCAGTCCCGCCTTCCGCAGGCCGCATCGTCCGTGAAGCGCCACTCGACGGACCCGGTGGCGGCGTCGAGTGCGACGAGTGGCGTGTTGGGATGGCTGTCTGACACGTAGACGCGGTCGTCGTCGACGACCGGCGAGGTCGGATAGTAGCGGCGTACTTCGTCAGACACGTAGCGCCAGATGCGGTCGCCCGAGTCGAGGTCGTACGCGTCGAGCGCCCCTTCGGTGGCCGCGTAGAGCACCCCGTCGGACACGACCGGGGCCGTGACGAGATCGAATTCGAAGACGCGCTGCTCGCTGCCGTCCGTGGCGTCGAGTTCCGCGACGCGGTGGTCTGATTCGAAGAACACGGACCCGCCGGCGACGGCCGGTGGTGTCTCGTCCACGTTCCGGTCGGTCTGCCACAGCTGGTCGTAGCTCTCTACGTCGACTGCGGTGATCGTGTTCCGGTCGTTGTTGAGGACGTAGAGCGTTCCGTCGGCGACTGCCGGTGGGGCGACGACGGGCGGCGTGGCATCGATTTCGTCGGCCGTCAGTCGCTGTCCGAGTCGCTCGCCCGTCTCGGCGTCGAGCTTTATCAGGCGCATGCCCGTTGCGACGTGGAGCGATCCGTCCGCCGCGACGATCGTTCGGGGGGTCTGGGTGAGTTCGGCGCTCCAGACTTCCTCACCCGACTCGGCGTCGAACGCCCAGACTCCGGGGGTCTGGTCGTTGGCGCTCTGGCGGGCGTCGTACACCAGCCCGCCGGCGACGCAGGGGTCCTGGGTTTGATCCCCGTATAGCCCGTTTTCGGCGGTCCACAGCGTTTCCGGTGCCGTCTGGGGTGCCGTCCCCGCCGGATTGTAGCCGGTGTTGCCGCTGTCGAACTTGAACCGGGGCCAGTCGGTGGGGTCGGCCGCCGAAGTCGCACCGTTCCGTTGGCTCGAGCCGTTGCTCGTCTGTCCTGACACCGCCGTGGCGAAGCCGGTCGCGCCGATCGCCGCACCGATCGTTCCGATGAATGTCCTTCGTGTGGGCATGACTTCGATTCGCCACCTCGGGGGACGGGGATTTACTTAACGACCCGCTAGACCACACCGAATCCCGTCAAGCGACAAAAGACGAATGCCGTCCCGCGGCGGATTCCACCGGGTTCGCCCGTTCGTCCGAAAACGACAGGACCCTCCCGCGCACACTCCGAGTAGATGGTCCGCGACGTCCCGCGTCGGCTCGTCGAAGGATTTCCCGCGCTCCTCGCGCGCCTCGGCCTCGTAGAGCGAGAGAAGGCCACCGAAGCGCTGGATCTCGCCGCGCCGGTGATGGTCACCGGCGGACTCCGGATCCTCCTGCGCATCGCCGACTTCGCGATGGTGGGGCTGGCACTCGGCGACGCCGCGATCGCCGGCCTCGAACTCGGGTTCCAGTACTACTTCGTCGGCTTCGGGCTCTCGCTTGCGATCACGTCGGGGACGATCAGCGTCGTCTCCCGGCTCCAGGGCGCGGGCGAATCGGCCCGGGCCAACCTGGCGGTCAAGCAGTCGCTGTGGCTCGGCCTCGCCATCTCCGTCCCGCTCACGCTCGTCTCGTGGTTCCACGCGCCGGCGCTGGTCGGCGTGCTCACCGACGACCCGGACGCCATCCGGAACGGCGCGACCTACCTCTCTATCGTGATGATCGCGCTCGTCCCGCGCTTCTGGAGCATGATCGCCGCGCGAGCGCTGGCCGGCAGCGCGGACACGCGCACGCCGATGTACGTCCGCCTGCTCACCCTTCCCACCAACATCGCGCTCAACGCGGTACTCATCTTCGGGCTGGGCCCCGCTCCCGCGCTCGGCATCGCCGGCGCGGCCATCGGCACCGTCGTCGCCAACGCGCTCGCCGGGGCGGTCTTCTTCGCGCTGCTGGTCTCCGGGCGCTACGTGGTCACCCTCGACCTCGGCGGGCGGCAGTTCGACCTCGGACTCCTCACCGAAATCGTCCGCGTCGCGCTGCCGCTGACCGGGATGCGCCTGCTCCAGACGTTCGCCCGCTTCCCCTTCCTGTTCGTGCTGGGGACGCTCGGGACGCCCGTCGTCGCGGCTTACGCCATCGGCAACCGGGTGATGCAACTCGCGCTGATGCCCGCCTGGGGCTACTCGACGGCGGCGAGCACGCTCGTCGGCCAGCACGTCGGCTCCGGCGACGACCGGTCGGCGACGGACTACGGCTGGCAGACCCTGCGCATCGCGCTGGTGACCCAGCTGATCATCGCCGTCGTCGTGGTGACGCTCGCCCGCCCCATCGCCGCCGCCTTCGGCACCGAGAACCCCGACCTGACGGTGCAGTTCGTCCGGGCGTTCGCGCTGGGCGTCGCCGGCTTCAGCGTCTCGCGGACGATGCGCGGGAGCCTGCGCGGCGCAGGCGACACCCGCTGGCCGCTCTACGGGACCGTCCTGGGGGCCTACGTCTACCGCCTCCCCGTGGCCTTCCTCGCGCTCCCGGCCGGCTTCGCCGTGACCGTCCCCCTCGTCGGCGTCACGCTGGCCCCCGGACTCGGCTGGGGCCTGCCCGCCGTCTACGCCGCCATCGTCGGCGACTTCTACCTCAAGGCCGCCGTCAACACCGGCCGGTTCTGGTCGGGGAAGTGGCGCGACGTGGCCCGGGCCTCTGGCGTCGGCGCGGGCGCCGGTGACGACTGACGGCCGCGAGGATGGGCCCGTACCACCTCTCTAAGGCCGCTACGTAGTACGTCGCTAGTAATGGTGGGGGCACTCCTCTGGTATCTCGAACGATGTCCGACCCGACGCTGACGCGACGCCGGATGGCCGCCCTGGCCGGTGCCTCCGCCGCGTCGCTGGCCGGCTGTAGCGGGATACTGAACGACTCGTCGCCCGAGGAGGCGACCGACGCCGGAAGCGGTGGCGACGGGAGTGGCGGCGCAGGGAGTGACGGCGCCGACGACGAGACTGGCGCCGGTGACGACGGGAGCGGCGGTGGCGGTGACGGGTCCGATTCGGGGAGCGGCGGCGACAACACCGACGGCTCCGACGCAACGGAAACCGAGACCATCCCGCTGCAGTCGGAACCCAGGGACAGTCTCACGGTCTCGATGGTGGCGGGCGAAGACGGCACGAAACTCCAGTTCGACCCGCCGCTGGTCTGGGTGGAGACTGGCGGCACGGTCACCTGGGGCCTCGAGAGCGGGAATCACTCGGCGACGGCCTACCACCCCGACAACGACCGCCCGCAGCGGATCCCCGAGGACGCGTCGTCCTTCGACAGCGGGGTGCTGGCGGAGTCGAACCCGACCTTCGAGCACACGTTCGAGACGCCCGGCGTCTACGACTACTACTGCGAGCCCCACCGGGCCAACGGCATGGTCGGGACGGTCGTCGTCGGCCGGCCGGACCCGGACGGGCAGCCCGGCCTCGCCGACCCCCAGGACGAACTGCTCGACGCCGCCAGCGAGTCGATCACGAAGCTGAACGAGCGAACGCGGACGCTCCTGGAGGACGCGGATTGAGGCGGACTGGCACGGACTGACGACGGCAGGCCGGCGGCGGTCGATGCTGGTCGCCGCTGTCGATGCTGGTCGTCGCCACCACCAGGGATGCTCGTCGTCGCCGCCGAGAACTGAAGCTTTAATGTCGGCCCCTTTCGAAACTGAACGTATGAGCACGGCAACGAAGATCGTCGTCGGCACGGTCGGCATCTCCGCACTCCTCTCGCTCCTCGTCGTCGCCAGCTTCGTCCTCGTCCCGGCGTGATGTTCACCGAGCGTCCCCTCGACGGCGAGGTGGCGACGGTCCGGGAGCGCCACGCCCCGGATGCGGTCGTCCTCGACTGCGAGCGCGACTTCGAGACGCTCGACCCTGCGGTCGCCGAGGACCTCCTCCTCCTGACCGACTCGGTCGACCCGCTCTCCTACCCCGACCACTGGGTGCCCGCCGACGCCCCCGAACCGCTCCACCGGCTGGCCTCGACCCAGTTCACCGTCGGCATGCCCGGCGACGGCGGCGTCGCCTGGGCTGGCTCGTCCGACGGCGGAGAGGACGAGCATACGGCGAGCGGGGAGGGACGACCCGCGAGGCACGGCCAGACGACCCCGCCCGTCGTCCTGGTCAAGCCCCGCCTCGAAGGCTCGCCGGAGGACTTCGTGGACTTCCTGCTGGCCGAGGCGTTCGTCGAGGTGGGTCTGGGCCTCCCCGAGCACTTCCTGGGGTTCTTCGAGGACCGCTACGCCGACCTCGCCGACGCCGTCGGCGACCGGCTCGACCCCGCCGGGACCTACCAGCTCGCCGCCGCGCTGTTCGACGCCTACGTCGGCCTCCATACCAGGGAGGTCTTCGCCGACTGGGAAGGCGACCTCCCCCGCCTCCACGCCGCCTGGGTCGACGCCGGGCAGCGACTCGAACCCCGGCTCTCGGACCTGAGCGAGGAGGTCGCGATGGGCCGCACCGACTTCGCCGCCGCGGCGGAACTGGCCTGTTCGGCGGTGAAGCACGATATCGAACTGCCGACTCCCTTCGCCGCGCTCGACACGCAGGCCTACCGCGAGTACGGCGCCGAGTACGCCGTCACCTGGGCCGAGAAGACCGTCGATTCGCTGGACTAGGATCCGTTGGGGCTGGTCGTCATCGAGTGGTTTTCGATCTCATCTTCAGGAGTTGGAGGACGAGTACCGATGCCAACAGCCAGAAAGCCCTCGGCGCGCTCCAGTCCCGGGGCTTGCTGCGCTCCTCGCTACGCTGTCGTTCGAAAGACGCTTCGCGTCTTTCGTGATGACGAGAGAGCTTCGCTCTCTCGAACCACGGTGCTTGCTACGCCCGGGTTCCCGGAGCGCCCCTCGCCCTTTCAGTCCTCCAGGGATGGCACAACACCGCAGCCCTGCCCTCCCCCTGGTCGCGGCATAAACGCCGCTCTCGGCCGAGCGGTTGCGGAGCGGTCAGGATGCGTGATTCGCGCCGGACGGCGCGAATCCGGGGAGGAGTGGTGGACCCATTCGCGAGCGCCTCCGTGCGCGAGCTATGCTGTCCCTGGAGGACTGAAAGGGCGAGGCACGGTCGGCGAAGTCCGAACCCGCAAGCACGCGAGGAACGAGCGCGCACAGCGGGTTCGGACGAGTCGAGCGGGCCGAGGGCTTTCGAGGCGTTTGCAGTATCGACGCCGACTCCAGAGAGCGGGCCGAGGGCTTTCGAGGCGATTGCAGTATCGACGCCGACTCCAGAGAGCGGGCCGAGGGCTTTCGAGGCGTTTGCGGTATCGTCATCGACTCTGAACGAACAGCCCGATCGATCTCCATCCGAAACGTACGCTTCGACAACCCGGCCGAGAAGTCCCTCTCACACCAACTTTCATAGCCGGGCCGCTCGCAACCCTGCACATGGACTCGGACTGCATCTTCTGTCAGATCGTGGCCGGCGACATCCCGGCCAACGTCGTGGCCGAGACGGACGACGCGATCGCCTTCCTCGACGCCAACCCGCTGGCGCCGGGGCACACCCTGGTCATCCCGAAAGAGCACTACCACCGACTGAACGACGTGCCCGACGACGTCGCGGCCGAGGTGCTGGGGCTGGTCCACGAGGTCGTCCCGGCCGTCGAGGCGGCGGTCGACGCGCCCGCGACGACGGTGGCGTTCAACAACGGCGAGGAGGCCGGCCAGGAGGTGCCTCACGTTCACGGGCACATCGTCCCGCGGTCCGGCGACGACGGCCAGCGGCCGATCCACGCCCTCTTCGAAGACCGGCCGGGCGTCGGCGACGAGGAGATGAACGAGATCGCCGCGGCCATCCAGGCCGAGCGGTGACAGGCATAGCCAAGTGGTGACGGGCAAGGCCAGGTCGTGACTATCGAGGGCACCCGCTGACCGGACACGGCCCGTCGGCGCCGTGCCGGCGGCACGCTTGCATCGGCGGTGCGCTGGCATCGACACTGCGTCGGCGTTGCGCTGCCATCCGCACCGCACCGGATCCGACGTGGGAAATAGCAAGCGGGCGACGGATTCGAACGCGCTGTGAGGAAGGCTTTTCTCCGGGTAGGATCTTGACACGGCACGAACGACGACGGCTGGCGTCCCGGACGGGACGCTGTTGCCTGTCGCGGACCGCATATGATGGACACCGACGACCGCTCATGAGGGACACGACACCGGACGTCGAGCCGATCACTGGTCCCACCGGGATCCGGATCTCCGACCCCATCGAGAGCGCCCAGTTCACGCTCCTCACGCCCGTCCCGGTCCATCCGACTCGCGCGGACACCGACGCGTTCGCGCTGCCCGTCGACACCGCGGCGACCGTCACCGTGACCGAACTGGAGACGCCCCACCTCGTCGACGTCTGGGTCCGCGACGCGGACGTGAACCTCGTCGCCCAGTGTACCAGCGGCGAGTCGGTGTCGCTGCCCCCCGGCGAGTACTACGTGGAACTGTCCTCGGCGAAGATGAAGCTCTACCTCGGCGTCGAGGGGGGCGTCGACGTCGAACCGCGCGACGGTCGGGTCCGGCTGACGTTCCCCGACGCCGCGTCGGTGACCGTCGGCGCGCGCTCGTTCCACGAACAGCCCGCGGCCACGATCCAGACGACGACCGACCCCGCGGACGTCGCGACGGCGCTGTCCCACCTCGGGTCGGCACTGAAGACGCTCAGTTGCGAGCGCTCGTTCCCGACGCTCCGGGGGCACCCGCCGCTGATCGAACTCGGCCCGGAACTGGACGTCCCCGAGGCTATCGAGGCGCCCGACACCGGCGTCACCATCGAGGTGCCGCCGGACCTGGGCCATCTCTTCCCGGTTGCCTCGCTGGCGTACTACCTCGGCGCGACCGTCGAAATCGGCGAGAAACCGGTGCTACGGGCCGACGGGGCATCCTTCCCGCTGGATGCCGACGGCGACTTCGAGGCGACGGTGACCCGGACCCTCCGGCAGGTGTTCCTGCTGGACTGTGTCACACGCACGGAGGGGTACTACGACGTCGACCTTCACGAGCGTGGCCTCGTCGAGGACGCGGTCGACCTGGACTTCGCGGCGCTGTACGACGAGCCGCTGGCCGCCCAGCTCCGCGAGTACCTCGCGGTCCCCTACGAGGCCGTCGCCGGGGCCGTCCCGGCGTGGAAGCTCACCGCCGACGTCGTCCCGGACGCCGAGCACGTCTCCGCCCTCCCGTTCCTCGCGAACGAACTCGCGGCGATCCGCTGTCCGGCGGCGGCGACCCTGCAGTCCCGCTCACTCGACGACTCGACGCCCGAGGTGCGTTCGTTCTTCCGCGGCCCGCCGGGGGTCGACGCCGCCCGGTTGGGAGGTGCTACCGCCCGGTCGAGCCTGGTCCACGGGTCGGCCACCCGCTCCAGTGGCCCCGAGCGGAACGACGACGAGTCGACGACCGACGAACTGGTGTTCGAACCGCCGCCGGCCGACAGCATCGAGCAGACCTACATCGGCCCGGGCGTCCCGCTCGGCGCCAGCAAGATAACCGTCGACCAGCTCTACCGCCGACTGGCGGTCGAGCCCACGGCCGACGAGCGCATCCGCGTGCTCGTGGTGTGTAACGACCCCGCGATGCGCGAGGAGAACGCCGTCGGCGACGTCTACGGCATGCGCGAGTGGATCGAGTTCGACATCACCACGCGCGAGGGGGTCACCACCGACGAACTCACCGACCTGCTCCGGGAGCACTACGACTTCCTCCACTACATCGGCCACGTCGACGACGACGGGATACGCTGTGCCGACGGCCACCTCGACGCCCGCTCGCTGACCGAGGTGAACGTCGGCGCCTTCCTGCTGAACGCCTGCCAGTCCTACGACCAGGGCCAGGGGCTCGTCGACGCCGGCGCGCTCGGCGGCGTCGTCACGCTGACCGAGGTGCTCAACCGGACCGCGACGGAGATCGGGCGGACGGTCTCACACCTCCTGAATCAGGGCTTTTCCCTGCTCTCGATGCTCGACCTCCTGGAGGAGAGCCATCGCCTGGCCCAGCGCTACATGGTCGTCGGTGACGGGAACGTTTCGATCGTCCAGAGCGAGTCAGGGACGCCGATGTCGGCGTCCATCGAGCGATCGGGCGACGGTCGATTCGAGATGGAACTGTTCGGGTACGCCTCGCGGAACTATCAGCTCGGTACACTCGTCACGCCGTACGTCAACGACGAGAACGTCCGGTACGTCAATCCCGGCGTGCTGGATACGTTCTCCGTCGGTCGAGAAGACCTCGACGAGATCCTGGGCATGCAGGAGTTCCCGGTGACTATCGACGGCGATCTGTACTGGAGTAACGAGATTTCTGCGTCGCAACTAGACTAGGGTCCCGCGGTCGCGCCGGCGATGGCACCTGCCGCCGCGCCGGCCTGGGTCAGCAGGACGAGCGCCATGAACAGCGCGCCGAGGAGCTTGGGGTGCGATTCGAGGAACGCGGCCGTTTTGGATTCTGTCTGGCTCATATCCATGTAGGCAATGGCTGCCAACTGCATTCAATTTATCTAAAGATATGCAATATTTTAACCGTAAAAATAACTGTAAGAATACGAATCGAAACAGTCACTGAACGATAAAATACCCTGCAGTGGTGCGATTTTCCGGCCGAGAAAATACTTAAGAGGGTGTAGAATGCTATACCTAACAACGATTATGCCCCAACTGGGCGAACGCAGGTGGCCCGGCGAATGACCGGCTTCCCCCACCTCGACCAGGCGGCCCTCGACGACGCGACGAACATCCTCCTCGTCGCACCGGAAGTCGGCCAGTCCGTCGAGTCGCTCTTCGCCGAACTGCTGGTATCGCTCGAATCACCGCCGGACCACGTCGTCGGCGTGACGATGTCGAAGTCCCCGTGGGACTTCCTGGAGCCGTGGCGACGGTCGTTCCCGCGCGGGTCGACGTCGTTCTCGTTCGTCTCGACCGACGGTATCTCGCGGTCGGTGGCCGCCGCGGACACCAGCGACGACGCCGGGACGGGTTCGGACGTCACGCACGTCGACGACGTCCTCCCCGTCGAGGCGTTCGGTCAGACCGTCGCCGACGAGGTGGCCGACCACGGCGCCGGCACGGCGATGTGTTTCTACTCGCTGACCGACCTGCTGGAGTACGTCGACGTGGAGACGGCCTTCGACTTCCTCCACGTCGTCCTCTCGCGCGTGCGACGCAACGGCGCCCGCGGCGTCTACCACGTCGACGCCGACGTCCACGACCCGGCGACGCTCGTCAAGCTGTCGACGCTGTTCGACCTCGTCGTCCAGTTCGACCGGAACCGGCCCCCTGGTGGTACCGGGACTCCCACAGGGGGTCCGACGTGAGCGGGGCTGCTGGTACCGGTTCGAGCGGCGGCCCCAGGCTGGAGTGAGTGACTATGGATAGGACATATCTAGACGACGCCGAAGTCGGTATCGGTACGAGGAACGACGCGGTGCTGGTGTGTGTGACCGACGGGACCGAGCGGGCACGGCTGGCGTCGGTGCTCAGGCAGGACTACCCGGTCCGGACGGCCGACTCCGAGTCCGACGCGCTCGCCAGTCTGGACGGCAACGTCACCGTCCTCGTCGTCGACGAGACGAGCGACGAATTCACCCTCGACCACCTGGTCGAGACGGGCACGGAGCGCGACTGTCGCTTCCAGGTCGCGGCTATCGCCGACGCGCCCGTCGCCGAGTCGCTCCGCGACCGGTGTGACGGGGTCGTCGAGAAACCGATCGACGACCAGACGCTCCGGACCACGGTCCGGTGGCTCCACCGTCGCGGCCGGTACGACCGGACGCTCGCGACGTACTACGCGCTCTCGGAACGCTACGCCGAACTCGTGACGGGTACTGACGCGACCGCCGACGAACTGGCCTCCGTCGAGGAGCAACTCGCCCGGCTTCGCGAGGAACTCGACGACGTCGGCGACTCGCTGGAAGACGGCGACGCCTTCGAGGTCGCACTGTCCCGGGACTGATAGTAGTCATTGTGACGTTTCTCCGACGTTCGGCGAGTGGCCGGACGGGTCGTCGCACCGGCGGGATCTCGGTCGCCGTCGAGTGCGTACGATGCGGCGAACGGTGACCGTCGTCTGCTGGCGCTCGGTCCCGACCGCTGCCGACTGAGGTACCTAAAGAGCTAGGCCATGCCCCCTTCACTTCGTATCGCATACGCCCTTCGTACGCGCGTTGTCGGTCGTCGCCGGTGGGATCGGTGGCCCGAGGCGGGGAGGAACGGAACGGCCGTCACCGACCATCGAGCGCGACCGGGACGACGAGCGACTCTCCAATGCAACACCCTCTCGGATCCAACGCCAGCGGCGGTGGTGACCTCCTGGGCGCCGAGCAGCGGCGGATCGACGCCGCGTTCGACCACGGTGGCCCGGCCAACCACGCGGCCCTGCTTTACGAGAGCCGGGACGAGCAGTTCGGGGCTGTCGTCCCGTTCATTCGGGCGGGCCTGGAACGCGGCGACCGGTGCCTCTACGTCGTCGACGACACCGCGACGGCCGACGTCGTCGCGGCGATGGAACGGGCGGGCCTCGCCGTCGCGGCGGCCCGAGAGACGGGACAACTCACCGTTCACTCGACGGACGACGTCTACCGCTCCGGCGGGTCGTTCGACCCGGCGGCGACGATCGCGTTCCTGGACGAGACGGTGTCCGACGCCGTCGAGGACGGGGGGTACGACCACGTCAGGTTCACCGCCGAGATGACGTGGGCGGCCGGTGGCGAGCGCGGCGCGGTCGCCGACGCGCTCGTCGAGTACGAGGCGACGCTCAACGAGTTCTGGTCGGACGTGCCGATGACCGGCCTCTGCCAGTACGACCGCGACCGGTTTCCGCCGGCCGTGTTGCGGGACGTCGTCCGGACCCATCCCAGCCTGGTCGCCGACGGGGCGGTCTGTCCGAACGCGTTCTACGTCCCCCCGGACGAGTTCCTGGCCGACGGCCCGACCGAGGCGACCGTGGACCGCCAGCTCGACGCCGTCCGCGCCCACCACGAGCGTCGGGTCAGCGCCCGGTCGTACCGGCAACTCGTCGGGGACGTAATCGCGGCCCTGGTGACGGCGTCGGCCCGCGAGGCGGTCGACCGCGGGGTCTGCGACGCCCTGACCGACGTCCCGGGCTGGCGCTTCGCCTGGGTCGGGGAGACGAACGCGACGAGCGACCGACTCACCCCGAGAGCGACGGCCGGGGAGTCTGCGTCGTACCCGGACGACGTGCCCGTCGCCGCGACTGCCGATCTGGCGGCGGAACCGGCTGGCCGCGCGGCGGCAACCGGTTCGGTGCAGGTCGTCGACGACGTCGACGCGGCGACCGACGACGCCGACTGGCGAGGGGCGGCCCGCGACCGCGGGTTCGACGCCGTCGTCGCGGTGCCCCTCGTCTACGAGGGCGTCTCCTACGGGGTGGTGTCCGTCTACGGCGACGAACCGGGGGCCTTCGACGACCGGGCGCAGTCGGTGCTCGCCGACGTCGGGCGGGCGGTCGCCTTCGCCTGCAACGCGATGGACCGGCGCCGGGCCCTCGTCAGCGGCCGGGCGACCGAACTCGCACTCGCCCTCCCCGACGGCGACTCCTTCGTCGACTTCGCCGTCCGGACGGGCGAGACGGTCCAGGTGGACGGCGTCGTGCCGGAACCGGACGCGGACGGCGAGGCCGGCGATCGACTGGGCGTGTTTCTCACCGTCGAGGGGGCGACACGCGAACGGGTCGAGACGGCCGCGGCGGCCGCCGATGCGTTCACCTCGCTCTCCCTGGTCGCCGACGGGGACGGCGAGGTGACCTACGACGCGGTCGTCGACGGCGCGGGACTGCTCGGCACGCTGCTCGACCACGCGGTCGTCCCGAAGTCGGTGGCGCCCGACGGCGAGGGCGGCCGCGCCGTCGTCCGACTCCCCCCGGGGACCGACGTCGCCTCGTTCGTCGGCATGGTCCGGGACCGATACCCCGGGACCGACCTGGTGGCCCGTCGCGAGGTCGAGACCGAGTCGACGACCCGGGCGGACTTCCGGGCGGCGCTGCGCGAACGGCTCACCGACCGCCAGTGGGACGCGCTCCAGATGGCCTACCTGAGCGGCTACTTCGAGTGGCCCCGGGAGCGCTCCGGCCAGGAGGTCGGCGAACGCCTCGACGTCAGCCAGCCGACGTTCAACCGGCACCTCCGGGACAGCCTCCGCAAACTCCTGACGCCGATATTCGACGACGGCGACGGGGCCCGTCGGCGATAGCACCCCCCTGGTGTGACCCGGTTCTACAGACGTACAAACAGCCGCTATCCGGGACGACGCGCAACACACTGTCGTGATAGCACCGTGAGCGAGCGACGACGAACGGTGATGACACTGGGGGACGAACAGGCGATCAGCCGGGCCGTGATCGAGACGGTCGCCGACGCGACGTCGCGCGAGGAGACTGACCTGCCGCCGCTGTTCCGGACGATCGACCCGGAGGCCGTCGACGCGCTCCTCGCGCCCCGCCCGTCTGGGCGGGCCGAACCGCTGACGCTCAGCTTCGAGTACGCCGGCTGTCGCGTCTCCGTCGAGCGGTCGGACGCAGACGCCGTCGCGATCACGGCGACCGTCGAGCCGGAATGAGACGCGTCTCTCACTGGTAGACGCCGTATTACCTTGCCCGGGCCGTGCACGGATCGGAGCGATGGGACTGCCGATCGTCTCGACGGGGCTACCAGCGGTCGCCTCGCGAGCGCGTGCACCCGGCCTCACCGGGCAGGACAGCGTCGGATCGATACGGGACCGAGCGGGGCGCAGACGGCGATGAACCGCAAACTGACCAGCGGCTTCCTCTCGATCCTGAACGCCAAGATACTGGTCTCGTTCGTCGGCGTACTCTCCCTGCCCCTGGTCGTCCGCGCGCTGGGCGCCGACGGCTACGGGAACTACGCCTTCCTCATGTCGACGTTCTCCATGCTGATGATCCTGGTGAGTTCCGGGGTCACCGAGGGCGTCCAGAAGTTCGTCGCCGAGGAACGGGACCTCGCGGGCTGGCGCGAACAGGTGCTGGGCTTCTACGGAAAGCTCGCCGTCGGGCTGGCGCTGGTCGGGAGCGTCCTCGTGGCGGGCGCCACCTGGCTCGGGCTGGTCGACGGCCTGCTCTCGCCCCGGTTCCGGATTTACTTCTACCTGCTGGCTGGGCTGGTGGTCGCGGCACAGCTCCGGGCGTTCGTCCGGCGGTCGCTGATGGGCGTCGGTCTCGAGAAGTACTCCGAGTCGCTGGTCGTGACCGGGAAGCTCACCTGGCTCGGCGTCAGCCTGGGACTGGCGTGGGTCGGCTACGGCGTCGCGGGTTTCCTGGTCGGCAAGATCGCCGCCTCGGCGCTCACGGCCGTCGTCGGCGGGTTCGTCCTCTCGCGACACGTCTCGATCCCCCGCGTCCTCCGGCCGAGTGGGCCCTCCTTTCCGCGGCGGGAGCTGCTGTCGTTCAACGGGCTCAACATCGTGCTGGTCCTCCTGCTCATGTCGCTGTTCCACGTCGACATCGTGATGCTCCGGCTCCTGGGCGACAGCGCGCAGACGGGCTACTACAAGGCGGCGCTGGCGCTGGCCGAGTACATGTGGCTCGTCCCGATATCGCTCCAGACGCTGTTGCTCCACTCGACGTCGAACCTCTGGTCGAACGACCGGCGTGAAGCGATTTCGGACCTGGCCACGAGGGTCACGCGCTACGCGTTCCTGCTGACGGCGCTGCTGGCCATCGGCGTCTACGCGCTGGCCGACCGGTTCGTCCCGTTCTACTACGGCCAGGCGTTCGTCGTCCTGCTGGAGCCACTGACGCTGCTGTTGCCGGGCGCGCTCGGCTTCGCGCTCGCCCGGCCGCTGTACGGGATCAACCAGGCCAACGGGAACCTCCGGCCACTCATCGTCGCCACCGGCGGGGCGGCCGCCGTCAACGCCGGCCTGAACTACGCCCTGATCCCCCTGTACGGCATGTCAGGGGCCGCCGCCGCGACGAGCGTCGGCTACGGGTCGATGTTCGTCCTCCAGGTCGCCTGCGCTCGCCACCTCGGCTACGACCCGCTCTCGGGGCTGCGACCGGTCAGACTCCTCGCGACGGTCGCCGTCGGTGCGCCGCTGATCGTCGGGCTCGACGCGCTCGTCTCGAGCACGCTCGTCGCGTTCGCCGTCGTCCCCGCCGTCGGCTTCCTCGCGTTCGCCGCCGCCGCGCTCGGCACCGGTGCCCTCGACGCCGAGGAACTGCTGGAGGCGGCCGAACTGTTACCGGATCCGGTCGAACGCGGCGTCCGGCTGATCGTCCCGTAGGCTCTCAACGGGCTACCGTCCGGGACGCGCGTGGCCAGTATTGAAGCGTTACGGCCGGGTAAGCGGACCGTACTACCCTCTTCTTGTTATCAGAGTGGCTCTTTATCCGCCCTTTCGGACGAGGAGTTCGCCTCTACCTGGTAACTATCTCGCTGTAACTGGTCCCTCCCGGAACGTAACCGACGCCAATCAGGGAGGTTTCAGCCAGTTACTCGCGACAACACTTAACCTAAAACTCCAGAGAAAGCCGGGTACAGTGACAGAGAAAGACGACGCTACTGCTGGTAAGGAGCGATTAATCGATAGGCGAAGTATGCTGACGCTGACTGGCTCGGCCGCGGCCGCGACGCTACTCGGCGTCGGGAGTGCCAGCGCCCAGCCCACGCCCTCGAAGCACATGCTGCTGGACACGACCGACACCGAGGAGGTCTGCCACTACGTCGTCGAGGCCTCGGAGGCCATCGAGGTCGTCCCGACCGACGGGAACACCGTCTCGACCGCGACCGACACCCGCGTCGAGGGCGACGTCGACCAGGGCTACGTCGCTCTCAGGTACGACGGCTGGATCTCGACCATCGAGATCGACGGCCGGGCCTACGTCCGCTTCGGTGATTCGGCCGAGAAGCTGTTCCCCGACACGGGCCGGAAGGTCGTCGTCACCTCGCCGACCGAGGTCGACTACCAGTTCACGGCGACCGGGGACATCGAGCGCGTCGAGGACGGGAGCCGGAACGCCGCCGAGACGCAGAACGACTCGATCACCGAGAACGACGACGGGACGGTCACCGCCGACGGCTTCACCGGCAACGGCTACGGCGACTCCTTCACCGTCTACGGCGACGTCACCGAGTTCACCCCGCTCGAGGGTGACTACACGATCACCGTCGACGGCCAGGAGACGACGGCCTACGAACTCACCGGCCAGGAGCCCGAACAGTCGAAGCGCCTGCGCATCGTCTCGCCCACGGAGATCGACTACACCTTCACCGTCACGGGCGGCGCCGTGCGCGTCGAGGACGGCAGCAAGTACGAGGCCGAGACCAACAACGACACCATCGAGCAGAACGCCGACGGCACCTACCAGGTCAGTGGACTCACCGGGAACGGCTACGGCGACACCTTCGACCTGACGGGCGACGTCACCGCCTTCTCCCCCATGGAGGGCGAGTTCACGCTCACCCTCGACGGCGAGGAGGTTTCGGCCTACGAGCTCACCGGCGAGGAACCGCCGGCCGAGGACGAGTCGGCCGAGGACGGCCCCGTTATCGGCGGCGGTGAGGGGTACGAACACACCGTCCCCGAGTCCGCGGCCGACGTCGTCGTCTCGACGAAGGCCCAGCTGAACGACGCGCTCCAGAGCGCCTCCGCCGGCGACGTCGTCTACGTCAGCGGCGACGCCGACATCTACATGGGGGAAAGCGAGTTCTCCATCCCGAGCGGCGTCACGCTCGCCTCGGACCGGGGCATCGACGGCGCGGCCGGCGGCCGCCTCTACACCGACCGCCACCCGTGGCCGATGCTCGAAGCGGCCGACGACGTCCGCGTCACCGGCCTCCGGATCGAGGGGCCCCGGAGCGACTGGTACGACCGGGGCGTCCTCGAACAGGGCCTGACGCTTTCCGGCAGCGGCTGTGAGGTCGACAACGTGGAGGCCTACGGCTGGGGCTGGGCGGCGGTCCGGTGCCAGCAGTCGGCCCACGTCCACCACAGCGAACTCCACACCAACACCGAGGACGGCTCGGGCTACGGCGTGGCGACGACGAGCGCGAACGACGTCCTCGTCGAGTACAACCACTTCTACGACAACCGTCACAGCGTCGAATCGACGGGCGGCGACTACACGGCCCGCTACAACCACGTCACCGGCAAGGCTATCTCTCACGTCTTCGACCAGCACGAGCCCGGTGGCGACCGGATCGAGATCTACAACAACACCGTCGAGGTCGTCGACCAGGACCGGAAGGACAAGAACGCGCCGGCGGTGGCCATCCGTGGCGTCCCCTCGGACGGCGCCTACATCCACGACAACTGGTTCTACAACCCCGAAGAACCCCGGAGCACCCCCGACGGCTGGACCGACGAGGCCATCATCCAGGTCCACGTCGACTCCTGGGAGAACGTCGAGTTCGAGAACAACCACTACGGCTCCTCCGAGCCGTCGTCGGACGACGTCGGCTGTCCCTGACGCGGCCGACCGTCACGCGCTCGACTCCGCGGTCCGTCCAGCGGCGATTCGCACCGGATACCGCTACAGCGCGACCCAGTTACGGCCGTCCGGCTGGGCGCGGTAGGCCGTCCAGGGCTCGGTCGACGTGTCCCAGACGGTGGCGCCGGTCGCCCCGGCGTAGTCGGCGTGGCCGTTCCACTCGCCCTCGACGGCCGGGTCGCCGTCGTTGGTCCCCCAGCGGTTGATCAGCGTCCGGACCCCCTCGTCGGTGACGTGCTCGTAGTCGACGTTGGCGACGTTGTCGAGGACGCTCTCGGTACCGCCTTCGATAGTGATCTTCCAGGGCTCGCCGGCGGTGCCGCCGATGCCGTTCACGTAACAGTCGTCGTCCTCGACGCGGAGCAGGGTGGTCGAGTACTCCTCGCTGGTGCGCTCGCCCCAGACGCCGCTGGCGCGCACCGACGATCCGCTGGCCCGCAACAGCGGCCGCCAGCCGTCCGCTCGCCCCCAGTTCCGGGCGAAGACGTTCGAGATGGGCGAGTTGCCGGTGCCGTCGACGATGGCGCTCTGCTTGGCGCCCTCGACGTGCATGTTCGAGATGGAAAAGCGCGAGGTCCCCCGGAAGCCGGCGTTCAGCCCCTCCTTCAGGATGACGTCGGCGTACTGGTTGCCAGGCGTCGTGTTGACGATGCCATCGTTGCCGCCGGCGGAGAAGATGGTGACGTTCGTGAAGTGGCTCTCGGCGCCCTCTATTAGGAAGCCGGAACCGATGGCGTGGACGTTGTCCACCTTCAGCCGGTTGCCCCCGCCCAGGTAGAGCGCGTGGCCGTTCACGTTCTCGACCCAGGCGTTCTGGACGCGACAGCCGCTGGCGCTGGCCGCGAGGTGGAGCGCGTCGCCGCCGCCCCAGCGGAAGATGACGTTCTCGAAGGTGTAGTCGATGACGTTGCCGTCCGTCTCGACGATGTTCGCGTCGCCGCTCCGGTCGCCCTCGCCGGCCCCGTAGACGGTCATGTTGCGGACGCCGCCGAAGTTGCCGGCTTTCCCCGCCAACCTGACCGTCGGCGTCGACGGTTCGTCCGCGGCGTGGCGCAGCGTCGTCGTCCGGACGCCCTCGCCCTGGAGGTACGTCGACGTGTCGCTGTAGTCGAAGTCGGGGTCGGTCTCGACGCCGTCTGTCTCGAACCAGCCGCTCCCGAACTCGACGGTGCCGTGGTAGTCGGCGAACAGGTCCGCCGGCACCTGGTAGGGATCCTCACGCGTGCCCGAGCCATCGTCGGCCTGCGCGCGGACCTGCGGAATGCCGTTCAACAGTCCCGTCTCGATGGCCTCCCGGGTCGTCACCTCCCCGTTCGGGGCCTGCTGGTCGGTCTTCGCGGCACCCTGCCCCGCGTCCAGATCCACACCCTGACAGCCGGCGACGGCGGCCGAGGCGGCCCCCGCCAGCTGCAGCAGCGTCCGTCGTCGTAGCGATGTCATCGGTCTCGAGTGGACCGTCCGTCCCCCGACCGATTGTTATTTCGCGGCTGAGGGGTCGTAGAAGCAACCTACGGCCGCGCACCCACACTGGTCCTGGTCTCTCCTCACTGCTCGCTATCCAGCGCGTCGCCCGTTCGAACGTCGAGCGTCTCCACTGTCGACCGTCGTCCCCGGACCGGAATCCCTGGCACGTCGATCTCGCCGCCGTCGACGACGCAGTTCTCGCAGGCCGTGAAGGAGAGGCCGTTGCGGCCCGGGCCGGTCCCGCTGACGGTGCAGTCCTCGAAGGCGACGTCCGCGCGGCCGGCGATCTCGACGGCCCACCCGCCGGCGGCCGACCCGGTGACTGTGACGTTCTCGAAGGTCGGGCCCGGGGACGGGTCCGCCGCGTCGTCGTCGAGGGCCCGGACGGCGGGGGTGTCGTCGCGGTCGACGCGGATGGTCGTGTCCCGGATCGTCGACGTCCCGGCGTTCGGGTGGAAGACGAGGCCGCCGAACCCCTCGCCAGCGTCTTCGCCGATCCGGATCTCGCAGTCCTCGACCACGATGCCGCTTCGGTTGCGGATTCGGAGGCCGCGGGCGTTCATCGCGCCGGCGTGGGAGGGCGGGCGCTCGTCGACGACGACGGTGACGTCCCGCGCCGTCGAGTCGGTCGAGCCGAGGCGGACGTTGGCGATGTTGTTGTTCGCGTAGCGCCCGCCGCGGACGTGGACCGTGCCGTCGCGGCCTCGCAGGGCCTCGTCGTCCCGGCCCGGCGCGGAGGCGTACAGCCCGTTGTTCGGGAAGTTGCGCACCTCGCAGTCGACGAACTCGAGGGTACCCGCGTGGGCCGCGCCGACGTAGAGGCCGACGGCGTTGCCCCCGTCGTGGCCGCCGTCGCGGGCGACGACGTGCTCGACGGTGCCGGTCGCGGACTCCTCGCGGACGTCGAACCGGAAGGCGGCGGGGTTGCCCGGCAACGACTCGTCGGGCATCGTCCCGCGCACGCGGAGGTCTCGCACCGCGAAGTCGCCCCGGGAGAAGACCTGCGTCGCGCCGCCGGCGCCGGACGCGCGGTAGTCCAGCGTGAACCCCTCGAACAGAAAGTCGCTGACGCCGTGGAACTGCAGGAACTGGTGCCCGATGTCGACGGCGGGCCGGCCGGGGACGAGGCTCGTCTCGGCGGGCGACTCGGCGACCAGCCCCGCGTTCGAGACGTCCTCCACGCGGAGCGAGTTGACCCGGTAGGTGCCCGCCGGGACGTACGCCAGGGTGTCGTCGGCGACGACCCGCTCCAGGACGTCGTCGATGGGCTCGGATCCGTCCGGGCTGGCGCCGGCGGCGACGACGTCCACGTACTCGTCGAACCGGTCGTCGTACGCCGCCGCGAGGCGCTCCCGCGATGTCGGCGTCGTCGGCGTGGGGGAGTCCGTGGTCTGGTCTCGGTCCGGAGTCGTCGTCTCGGGCGTTTCGTCGCGGAACTGGCAGCCCGCGACGGCGGCCGGGAGGGTGACGGCGGCCCCGCGGCGGAGGAACGCCCGCCTGGAGGAACGGTCGCCGGTCATGGCTGATTCGCGGGCGCCGCTTCTGCGTGGGCGGGTGGCCCGCTCTGGAGCGACCGAGCGGGCGCGGCGTCGTCGGTGATCATGTGGTGTGGGTTCCTCGCGTGCGGGTTAGTTACGCAGTCGCTGTGTCTCCGTCGCGTCGTCCGGCGCCGGGCAGCCGTCGCCTACCGGGGGGTTGCCAGCGTCGACTGGGCCGTCACTCCGCCCTCGACGGCGTCCGGCTCTTGGGGCCGTCCGATTCCGCGACAGCGTCCGGTTCCGCGACGCGCTCGGCGACCTCCACGGGGAACGCGGAGTGCTCGGGCGGCGGCATGAAGAAGCCCCGGACGAACCCGGCGCTGCTGAGGACGTACGTCCCCAGCCGCTGGGTCGCGTCGGCGTGACCCTCCCAGGCGACGTCGGCGGCGAACGTGACGAGCGAGACGGCGAGCCACGCCACCGCCAGTGCGGGCTGGACGAGCAGGCTCGTCGCCCCGGCGGCGAGCCAGCCGTAGAAGACCGCCCGGTAGCGGTACCGGTCGACGAACTTCCACACCGTCCGCGGCGAGTGGACGCTCTTCCGGACGGCCTGGCCGAGGCCGAAGTAGTAGCCGTTGCGCCACCGGCGGCACAGTTCGGCCGCCCCGGGCGAGCAGGGGTGGGAGGCCGCGACGATCGGGAGGCGTCGGACGTCGTAGCCCGCCTCCGTTATCCGGTAGCCCAGTTCGACGTCTTCGAGCGCCCGCAGGAACGGGTCGAACCCGTCGACCTGGTCGAGCACGTCGGCGTCGTAGATGGCGACGCCGCGTAGCGCCTCGACCGGCTCGGGGTCGGTGGCCTCGGCGGTGTTGAGGTGGCCGTCGAGGCCGGCGACGTCGTCGCGCTGGTCGAGGACGCGCCGGGCGCGGTCGAGCCACTCTCCCGAGATGCGCATGTCGCCGTCGACGAACAGCAACTGGTCGCCGGTGGCGCGCTGGTGGCCGACGTAGCGGCCCGCACCCGGAGTCGTAAGGTCGTCGTCGGGGATCCGCAGTACCGTCACCGGGTACTCGCGGGCGAGTTCGACCGTCCGGTCCGTCGAGTTCGAGTCGACGACGATCACCTCGGTCGACGGGTCGTCCGCGACGGCCGCCAGGACCGACTCCAGGCAGGTCTCGATCCGGTCTTCCTCGTTGTACGTCGGGACGACGACGGACAGTGACGGGCGAGTGCTCGATTCGGCTGTCGCCCGCCCTGACCGGGTCTCCGTGCGGCGGCGCGACCACTGGACGTCGTTCGGTTCGTCGGACGGGTCGCTGCGCCGGTCCCGGGACGGTCGCCCGTTCCCGGCGTCGGATCCGACGTCACTCGCCATCCGCGTCACCTGCGTGTCGGCGCGTCGTGTCTGGTAGCATCAGTTACTCACTCGTTTGTCTCCGATCTCGTCCGGAGCGTCACCGCGGCGTTCGTTAGTTATGTATCGTGTACTCCCGAACTCTGGCCGACCGGAGTCCGGTGATCCGCCGACTACGTTATCTCGACCGGCAGGTGGACGACGCGGTGGGCAGACTCCCGGTCGGGCTCTGCGGGCGCCTCCCCCTCGTAGAGGAGGAAGGCCAGCGTGCGGTCGCCGGTGGTCGTCGGGGTCACCGCGGACGTCTCGATGGTGGCGTTTCCGGGTCGGACGGTGGTCGAGAACCGGTCGAGCTCTTCGCGCTCCTCGACCGTCGCGTTCGCGCCCGCGCCCGACCGTTCCTGTAGCTGGGCGACCACGGTGTACTCCCTGGGCTGTGCACTGTGCTGTTCGATGCCCAGCGTGTACTCGGCCGTCTCGCCGTCGGCGATGTCGGTCGTGTAGCCGCTGGCCTCGTACTCGCCGTCGGCCGTCTCCGTGACCAGGTAGAACTCCGTCTCGGCGGCCTGGTCGCCGGTGACGGCCATCGTCGCGCTGCCGACCAGCATGAGGACCGCGATGGTCGCACAGCCGAGGGTGATCCCGTCGGTGGGGACGCCGGCCAGCAGCGACGGGCCGGTCGCCGGGCCGCCCGCCGCTCCCGCGACGTGTGCGCCACCGGAGTCGCGCCGGTGTGCGGCGACGACCGCCGCGAGGACGGTGACGGCGGCGACGCCGGCCAGTACGGGCACCAGGGCGACGCCGACGACGAAGTCGAGCACGAGCGCGACGAGCGGGACGACGGCGACGCTCGCGACGACGGACAGCGTCAGCCGTTCGAGTCGCGAGAGCCCGTCGTGGCTCTGGCGCACGCCGAGACGGTCGCCGGGCCCGTCGGCGCTCGCGGGGTGGCCCGTGGCGGGCGCGATTGCCGTCACGACGGCGTACCCCGGCGCGAACAGCAGGACGGGCAGGGCCAGCGGGACGGCGACGGCAGTCGGCAGGTCGCCGACCAGCGCCAGCACGGCGGTCACTGCGACGACGTAGCCGGCGGCGACGGCCAGGTCGGTGTGCGATGCGACGCGTCCGGAGAGTGTGGTGGTTCCTGACATCGTTCTAGACTGTGGCGGGTGACTGGCAGTAGCGGACCTCCTCGTTGGCGTAGAGGACGGCCGTTTCGCCACCGCAGACGGTCGATTCCCGCAGCTGGACCTGGACCCAGTCGTCCTGATATCTCGCGGAGGCCGCGCCGTGGGTCTGGTACTCCCGGTAGACGGCCGCGTCGGCGCCGACGGTGCCGTCGTCACCGAGCGCCAGTCCCTCTACCTCCTCGCCCTGCCAGCGGGTGAACAGCGTTCGGTAGGGGTGGTCGGTCTGGAGCGCTGGGGCGCCGTCGGGGTGGATGGTGCTCACCGTCTCGACGGCGGCCAGTTCGGCACTCGTCCCGGAGTAGCGCGGGTAGTGCTCGTCGAACATCGGGTCGCCCGGCGCCGCCTTGTTCGAGACCAGCATCGCGCCGGGGAACACCAGTGCGAAGACGAGCAGGCCGGCGACGACGGCCCGCGAGGAGAGCCGCGTCGAGAGGTATCGCACCCCGATGGCCGCGATGATGGCCATCGGCGCGTACATGAACGCGTACCACCGTCCCGGGAGGAAGAGGTTCAGGCCGAACAGCGGCAGCCCCAGCACCACGACGAGCATCCCCGCGGCCGCGATGACGTAGGTGAGCGAGAGCTGTGAGAACCGCTCGCTCCGGACGAGCGCCAGCGAGCCGAGGACGACGGCGGTCAACAGCAGGAAGAAGCCCAGCGCGTCGACGAACTCGACCCACTTCGGGACGTCCGTCACGACGGCCGCGAGGGCGCCGCCCGCGGCCGGCTCTGACCCCATCAGCTGGAGGAAGCCGACCGAGCCGTCGAGGGCCCGCTGGAGGCTGCCGACCATCGTCTCGATGAACGTCCCCGACCCGTAGGGCGTGAACGCCCAGTTGACGACGGTGAGTCCGCAGACCATCGCGAACACCGGCGTCACGTTCGTCGTCTCGCGGCCGGCCGTGACCCGGCCGAGCGAGCCGTGCCTGTCGGCGAGCCAGAGGACCCACTGGGCGGCCACGGCCGCGGCCAGGAAGCAGAGCGTGACGAACGCGGATATCTGGTGCGTGAGCACGACGGCGACGCCGACCAGTATCGTCAGCCCGAAGACGGGCCCCTCGCGGTCGACGAAGAACAGCTTCGTGATGCCGTAGACGACCACCAGGAAGAACACCAGCCCCAGGCTCGTCGGAATGAGGTGGACACCCCACCGGACGACGTGGTCGGCGACGGCGTAGGTGGCCATCGCGAACAGCGACCAGCGGACGGGGAGGAAGTGCCGGGTCGTCAGGTAGACGAGCACGACGGAGAGGGGCATCACCAGCCCGAGCGTCGCGTAGACGGCCAGCCGGATCGAGGTGTTGAACGCCTCGGCGGCGACGACGCCCAGCAGGTGGTACAGCGGCGCGGCGACGTACTTCACGTCCGCGATGGCCGCGAGTGACCCGCCCTCGCGGATCGCCTGCGCGTACTCGGTGACGTGGGTCCAGCTGTCGACCCCGATCAGCCCCGGCGTCGTCGCCAGCGCCGCGAACCGCACCACGAGGGCGAAGGCGACCACTTGCAGGATGATCGACCCGGGACGTAACGCCGAGTCCCGGACGAACAGGACCTGGACGAAGATCAGCGCGCCAACGACTGACGCCAGGCCGAAGAAGGGGAGGCTCCGACCGCCGGTCGTCGTCGCGACGAGCCCCAGCGAACCGACGCCCAGCAGCGTCACGCCGCCGAGGCTCCGACCCGCCAGGTCGGAGAGGCGCCACCGGACGGCCGCGACGTCCTCGCGCCCGAAGTGGGCCGTCACCAGGTAGAGCCCGCTCGCGATGCCGACGAGGACGGGGATCACCTGGATGAAGATGTTCTCGGTCAGGAAGCGCAGCGGGAAGAGGGCGGCCGCCAGCAGCAGACCGGCGACCGCACCGATCTGGTCTATCCGGCCGTCCAGCCAGCCGTCGGTCCTGACTGCCCGGTTGCTCATTCGCTATCGACCTCGCGGCCAGTTGCTCGCGCGCCGGCGCGGTCCGCGGGCCACCAGTCACCCCTCGCCCGTCGACGCGACGTCTGTCTGCCCGTTCGTCTCGGTCCCTCGCTCGAAGTCATGGATCGGCCCTTGCGGTCTCCGGCCATTGTTACGCGCCGACTGACGCCTCCTCTCACTCGAGGGCTACCGGGAGAGAGTGCCTGACATCAGCGCTATAGAGCACCTACCAATAGGGGACTCGCTCCAGTCGATCGCGACGGACGGCGCCGTCGCTCACGAAACGGGATTCCGGTGGGCAGAATACGAGTACCCCTACCCGCTGCCCACCTTCGTACTCGGTGGGTTCGTGAAGTGTGTAATAGGTTTTGTGGTACGTAACTGTCGAGCAGCGATCCGTTCTCCCTGTTTTCGGCAGTGTGCGGTCTGGAAACGACCGATGCCCCTCGACCGTCCGCTCCCGTGGTGGATCGGACCGGACACGACAACTTACGTGCGTGGGGTGTGAACTATCTACACTGGGGAACCAGCGATGCCGACCGAACACTGCGCCATCTGCGGGTCCGCGACGTCCTTCGACGCTACCGTCCACGTCATGCTCAACCCGAGCTACGCCGAGGGGGTCGACGACTACTACGTCTGCCGGGGCTGTCACGAGGACCACCTCGTCGACCTGTTCGTCTACCCCGACGAACCCGACCAGTGGGACGCCCCGACCGGCTGAGTCGATCCGGGCCACGAGTCCGTCTCTCCGGGTGTGACGGCAGTCTCGGGACCGCCTCGTGGCGGCGATGCGACGCCGTTATCCCCCTCGATCCCCTCTTCTCTACAACCATGATCGAGGGACTGGACGCCGACGTCGCCGGCGTCGAAGCCGCCACGGAACGCCGCGACGAGGTCGTCGCCGAGGTCACCGAACACGCCAGCCTGGTCGCCCGGGAACTCTCGATTCTCCAGGGCGGGGACTACGGCCAGGCCGAGTTCGACACCAGCAACGGCACCTGGACGCTGAAGTACGAGGCCGGCACCGTCCAGTACCTCCGGTTCGAGGACGGCGGCACGGAGACGTACGTCGTCTCCTCGAAGCAACAGCCCGAACCGGAGGCGCTCGCCCAGGCGATGGAAGACTACGGGGCGTTCGTGCGGGCGTTCGCCGACCACGTCCGGTCGCTCGACGGCGTGCTCGACCAGGTCGAGACCGACTTCCCCGAGGTGGAATCGACGGAGGACATCGTCGCCGAGCGCGAGCGGATCCTGAGCCGGATCCGGGAGTGTGCCGACCGGATGGCCGGCGAACTCCACCGCGTCGCGGGGTCGAACTACGGCACCTTCGACACCCGCGTCGGCGGGAGCCGCTGGGAACTCAAGTGGGAGGACGGCCGGGCGCAGTACCTCCGGGTCGGCGGCGAAGGCGGCGTCTACCTCCTCTCGCAGTACGAACCACCCTCGCCGAAAGACCTGCGTCGCCACGTCGAGGACGTTCCGGCCTTCGTGGAGGCGTACAACGACCACGTCCAGGAGATCTCCGAGGAACTCTCCACCGTCTCGCTGTAGTGCGCGCCGGACGGAGAAGGCTCTCGGGAGTGAGATAATGGTGGGCAGAACGCACGAGTACCCCTACCCGCTGCCCACTTCGTACCACGTACATGCGAGACGGGGGGAATATGTTTTGTGGTTGCGACGGCGGCCCGGACGCAACTGGTAGTGACCGCCTTCGCCCGGTCGCTATCGGTCCTGGCCGACGGACGCGGCCGTCCGACACTTTTTATCGGGTGACGACACAGTGAATTTACAATGAGCACGACTGTCGCGTTCGTCGGGGTGACCGGCGGAGCGGGGACGACGCGCCTCAGCGTCGAGGCCGGGGCGACGCTCGCCCGCGCCGGCCACTCCGTGGCCGTCCTCGACGCCGCGTTCGCCACCCAGGGCCTGGCCACCCACGTCGAGGGGCGCATCGACCCGGACCTGACCCGCGTCCTCACCGACGAGGCCGCCTTCGGCGACGCTCTCGTGGACGTCTGGCCGGACCTGGAGGGTCGCGCCGCGATCGCGCCGGTTCACGCGCCCTTCGAGCGCGTCGCCCGCGCGAAAGCGCCCGACGCCGCCCGGCAGTTCGAGACCTGCGTCGACCACGCGGCCCGCCAGTTCGACCACGTCGTCGTCGACGTCCCGCCGGTGGCCGACAACCAGTCGGTCGCCGCCGTCACGGGCGTGGACCGGCGCGTCCTCGTCGCGCCCGACGCCCGCCGCGGCGCGGACCTGCTCCCCCGGATGCGGGGCCGACTCGTCGACCTCGGTTCCGAGTCCGACGCGCTGGTCGCCAACCGCGCCGGAGGCGGGGAACCGACCCACCTCCCCGAGGCCGACCACGTCGTCCCGACGGGGGAGGACGGCGTCGTGACGCCGACCTGTGCCACCGCGAACACGGCGTTCGCCGTCGCCGTCGCCGACCTCTCCTCGTCGCTGTTCGACCGCGACATCGAGGTCGACGTCGAATCCGGCGGCCTCCTCGGGTGAGCGCCCGCCGTCACCAGCCGCAACCACCGGCCACCTGCCGAGCGAGAGCCGGCTGGTACGTGGCCCGAACCCAGCTGGTCACCAAGAGGCTTTTACCGCCAGACGGCCTTCCATCCGCCGTATGACAGACACGGGACTGCAACTGCGGATGCTCGTCGTCGGCGCGATACTGTTCGCGTTCTACCTCTTCGCCGGGACCGCACTGTCGGCCCTTCTCGGGCTTCCGCTGGTGCCGGTCCTGCTCCTCGGCATCCTCGTCGTGCCGGCCGTACAGTACAAACTCGGGAAGTGGATGGCGCTCCGGGGCGCGCGGGACATGCCCGAGGACGGCCAGTACGGGCACGTCCACCAGCTGGTCGGGCGCCTCTGTCGCGACATGGACCTGCAGGAACCGCGGCTGATGACGATGGAGATGGGCGTCCCCAACGCCTTCGCCGTCGGGCGGAAGGGCGCCGGCGTGGTCGTCGTCTCGACCGAGCTCATGCAACTGCTCGACGACGACGAACTCGAGGGCGTCGTCGCCCACGAACTGGCCCACATCAAGAACCGGGACGTGATCACGATGGTCGTCGGGCAGTCCATCGGGATGATCGTGGGCTACGTCGCCTACTTCGCGGTGCTGTTCGGCGGCGAGCGGAATATGGGCTCGTGGATCCTGGCGATGGTCGCCTCGTCGCTGGCGAACGCGCTCGTGATGGTGTTCGTCATGGCCATCTCGCGGTACCGGGAGTACGTCGCCGACGCCGACGCGCGCGACGCCATCGGCACTGGCGACCCGCTGGCACGCGCGCTCGAGAAGATATCCCGCGGCGCGGAGGGCCGCGAGTCGACCGTCGAGGACAGCGTGAACGCCCTCTGTATCTTCAACGCCGACGGGGGTCTCCTCCAGCGAGTGTTCTCGACGCACCCGCCGACGGAGAAGCGCATCCAGCGGCTCCGCTCGTAGACTACCGCAGTCCGTCGCCGGCTTCCACTGACTCGCCGAGCGACGCCTGTTTCTCGCCGGTGGCGTCGTCGCTCGTCAGATACCCTTCTGTGGCAGCCTGGGCGTCGGCCGAGGGTTCGTGGGTCTCGACGTAGACGCCGAGCGAGAACTCCCGTTCGCTCGCGCCGGTGAGCGCGAGCGCCTCGCTCCGCGAGACCCGCCCGTCGAGCCAGTCTCGGACGACGTCGCGGGCGGTCGGCGAGAGCGGCGAGACGTGCTCACCGACGTGATGCAGCGTCTTCGCGGCGGTGATCGGTGCGACGCCGGCGGCCCGGCCCGCGTCGCCGATGGACTCGCCCGCGGCGTAGCGTTCGACCAGCGTCGCCGCGGTCCCGGCGTCGCACGGCAGGTCGTCGGCGGCGCCGGCCAGTCGGTCGGCCAGCGCCTCGTCGGTCCGGTCGACGCTCGCGACGCCGCGGTCGCGCTGCTCGGTGGTGACCTCGATCCCCGCGGCGATGTCCGACAGCGCCATCCGTTCCACCATTCGATTGACAGAACGTAAGCCTGTCGGCTGCGGCGTCACGAGCGTCGACTGGTCGCATCTACCTACCGGTTACCGGTCGGTAGATACGGCGCCGTCCGGCGTCTGACCGGCGATTCCCCCGGTCTTTACATTCCCCTTCGAGACGAACTTCGAACTGTAATGAGTATCACATCTCAGGGGTGCCCCGAGTGTGACGGGGTGCTGGAAGCGTCGGACTGCGAGACAGTGTGTGCGAGCTGCGGGCTGGTGGTGGCCGAGGACGTCATCGACCGCGGCCCGGAGTGGCGGTCGTTCCAGGACGACGACGAGGAGAAGGCCAGAACTGGCGCCCCGCTCACCCGGTCGCGCCACGACCGGGGCCTCTCGACGGAGATCGGTCGGTCGACCCGACTCAAGGGACGCAAGCGCCGTCGGATGCGCCGCCTGCGTCGGCAGCACCGGCGCGCCCAGACAGAGTCGAAGCGCGACCGAAACAGGATGCTCGGGTTCATCGAGGTCCGCCGCGTCGTCAGCGGCCTGGACCTCTCCAGGACGATCCGCGACCGGGCGTGCGTGCTGTTCGAGTCCGCCCAGAGCGAGGACCTGCTGGTCGGCCGCTCCATCGAGGGGTTCGCCGCCGCCGCGGTGTACGCGAACTGCCGGACGTCGGGGGTGTCCCGGACGCTCCACGAGGTCGCTGGCGCGGCACAGGCCACCGAGGACGAGTTGCGCGTCGCCTACGACGCGCTGAACCGGGAACTCGGGCTCCCGACGGGTCCCATCGACCCCGCCGAGTACCTGCCGCGGTTCGCCAGTGACCTCGACGTCCCCCACGAGGTGGAGCGCAGAGGCACGGAACTGGTCGAGCGCGCCCACGACGAGGGCGTGGTCGCCGGCCGGAACCCCGGCGGCGTCGCCGCGGGCTGTCTGTACACCGCCGCCAGGGAACTGGGACACGACCTCACGCAGGTGGCGGCTGCCGACGCCGCGGACGTCAGTCCGGTCACGCTTCGGTCGACGTATCAGGCCCTGCAGGACTGAACCGCTCGCGCGAGGGTTTCGAACTGTTCGACGACCCGTGCCGACGCCGGCGCCAGCGAGCGGACGGGCTGGCCCGAGGACTGGGCCCGTCCGAGCCGTTCCGAATCGGGGATGGGGACCGCCGGCGCGCCGAACAGGTCGGCGACCCGGGCGGTCGGGGGGTTCGCGCCGGCGCGGTTGACGGCCACGCGGACCAGCCCGGCGTCGAACTCCCGGGCGAGTTCGCGGGCCCGCATCGCGTCCGCGATGGCGGCCTCCGAGGGCGTCGTCACGACGACGCAGGCCGAGGCGACGACCAGCGGCAGGCCCGCGTCGGCCCGCAGGCCGGCCGGACAGTCGACGACGACGGTCCCGTAGGCCCGTTCGACCGCCTCGACGGCGTCACAGAGTCGGGCCGGGTCCGCGGCGCGTGCGCCCGCGAGCGAGCGCCCGCAGGGAAGGATCGCGACGGGGCCCGATTCGCGGACGGCCTCCAGCGGCGCGGCACGACCGGCGAGCACGTCGTGCAGGTCCGGCCCGCGCGAGGCGGGCAGGTCGGCCATCCCGAGGTCTGCGTCGACGACGACACCCCTCAGTTCGGCGGCGAGGTTGAAGGCGACGGTGGACTTGCCGACGCCGCCCTTCCCGCCCGTGACGGCCAGGATCACGCGAGTCGCTCCAGTGTCTCCAGGGGCACGTCCGCGGCCGCCGTTCGCTCGGCCAGTTCGTCGGCCCGTTCGGCGACCGATTCCAGGGCCGCCCGCTCCTGCTGGAGCCGTTCGACCAGTGCTTCGGCGTCGTCCAGCCCGCCAGTCGCCCGCATCGCGGCCGTCGCCTCGGGGACCGTCTCGGCCGCTGCGAGTCGTTCGGCCGTCACGACCCGTTCCTCGACGTCGTCGAGCCACGTCGCGGCCGCTGCCGGAACGCCGTCTGCCGACTGCTCACCGGCGTTCTGGTCCGCTTGGGCGGCGGAGTGCTGATCGGGCCGACCAGGCCGATCCGACGGTTCCGGCTCCGGAACGGACGCCTCGTCTCTCGCTGGTGGCGGCGAGTGACCGACTGTCGTCTGGTCGGTCGACGACTGATTCGCCCGTTCTGTCTGGTCCACAGCGTCGTCGACCGGCACCGGCACCGCGTCTCGGGGCGGCGACGGGTCGCCCAGGTCGCGGAGCGCGTCAGCCGCCGTTGCAGGCTCCTCGTCCGCTCCGTCCTCGACGATTTCGCGGTCGACGACGGCGACCGGCGCGTCGACGGCCGGTGCGGGTGAGGCGTAGCCGACGGCGACGACTCCGTCGGCCGGCACGACCGTCTCGAAGCCGTCGTCGTTCCAGCCCGCCGCCGGAACCCCGTGCCGGCGCGGCGGCCAGACCGGCCCGTCGAGTCGGTTCGTCAACCGGACGCGCTGGGCGACGCCCGCCCCGTCGAGGCGGACGGTGACCAGCGTGACCCCGTCCCGGTGGTCGGCGTCACAGGTGAGTGAAACCATGGCGGGGCTGGTCCCGTCCTCCGGTATAAACGCATGGAACTCACAGACGGACGACCGGCGCCGCCAGCCACCGGGCGGCCGCTGCGGGGTGCTCGAACCGGTCGACGGTGAGGACGACCGGGGCGCGAACCGCTGCGATCCGCAGGATTGCCAGGGCCGCCGTGACCGGGTCGACGTCGAACGGGTCGTCGCGGTCGTTCGCCGTGGCGCCCCCGGCACTCACCGCCTGCAGCGAGCCGACCGCCGCGGCGAACTCCTCGCGGAGGTCGGCGACGAGCTGAGCGCGCGCGTCGCGTTCGAGGTTCGCCGCCCGGTCCTGGAGTTTGAGTCGACGTTCTCGCCGGTCCCGCAGCGCACGCGATCGCTCGCGCGTCTCGACGGCGGCCACGCGTTCGGTCTCCAGTTCAGAGAGTCGGCGGGCGGCGTCCCGGAGTTTCGACCGGGCGTCGCTGGCGTCGCGGTCGGTCGATTCGAGCGCCTGGACGCGACCCCGTAGCTCCGCGACGCGCTCGCGCAAGCGTTCCCGGTCGGCGTCGGGGGCCGTCGTCGGCGCGGACGGACACTCGGTCTCGTCGCCGTCGAGCGTCGCCAGTTCCGAGCGGACCGCGGCCAGTTCGTCGTCGGACGGCGTATCGAGTCCGCGCGACCGCCCGGCGGCGGCGAGTGCGGTCCGCGTCGACAGTCCCATCCCCGGCCTGACGTACCCCGCCCGGGCGTGGACCGGCGACGCCGGTGGACAGTGCACGCCACAGCAGGATTCCTCGCCCCGGATGGCGGCCGCGATCGCCGCTCCATCGCTGGTGGCGTCGACGTCGGCGTCCCGCAGATCGACGACGGCACCGCAGAAGGTCCGCCCGTCGACGCGGAGGATCACACGTCGGTCTCCCGGAGCGACTCCGGCGACGGGTAGTCGGTCCCCGACGCGAACTGCCGGTAGGGAACCGACGACTGGTCGCGGTTCTCGTAGGCGGTGGCGGCCTCGCGAACACGCTCGGGCACGTCGCTCTCGACGAACGGTTCGACGCGTTCGACCTGGACGTCGAGGCCGTGTTTCGCCTGCAGCCTGAGCGCCTGGAACGCGCCGAACCCCGTAGCCTCCAGCAGGGCGGCACGACCGAACCGGCGGACGACGCTGTCCTCGTGGGCCCGGCAGACGTTCCGGAGTGACTGCCGGGCCGCCTGCGAGTAGGTTATCACGAGGAGCATGCATCTCGTTGCCGCCTGGCTTAGTATAAAATTAACTAAAATTGAACAGACGAAAACTCTCGGTATCCAGCGCTTCCCGATGGAGTCGGCCGGCTGATGGTCCGACGAGCCCGTCTAGTCGAGCACGGGACGCGTCCGGACGGCGGGGTCGTCGTCGCCGTCGTCGCCGACGTTCACCACGGCGTCACACAGCGACGCGAACAGGTCGACCGTCGACGCGTCGTGGGCCGCGGGGTCGATGTGGAAGTGAGCCGTCGCGTCGGCGGCGTACAGCTGGACGGCGATGGTGTGGAGGAAGCCGTAGGCCGTCTCCGGTTCGACGTACTGGCACATCGCCGTCACGGAGTCGAAACAGACGGTCAGGTCGTCGTCGCCCCCCGAGAGGAACCGGCTCAGCTTGATCCCGAGCGCGGTGATGTCGCCGGGCGTCGCGACCACCTCGACGTCGACGCCGTCGATGGACGTCTCCCAGTGGGGCGCGTCGCCGACGGCGAGGACGCCGCGGACGGACACGTCGTCGGGCACCGACGCGAGGCAGTCTGCCGGCGGCCGCGTGTAGGTCACCCACAGCACCTCTCGCCCATCGTCTGCGCCCGCCCTGAGCAACGCTTCACAGCACTCCCGCGTCTCGCCGCCCAGCGACGCCCCGCACAGCAGCGTCGTGGTGACACCGTCGACCACCTCGGCGACCCCAGTCATCGTCCCATCAGTTGTCGATACCACAACATATTTGTTCCCATTTTCCCCTCATTCGACAGATTCGACGGCGAAGCGGCCCGGGTCCTCGACCAGGTCCGCGACGCGCTCGCGGGCCTCGTCGCGGGACGACGCCAGGACGGTGAGCGTTCCCAGGGCCTCGCCCGACGCCTCGAAGGCCCGCAACTCCCCGTCGAAGTCGGTGGCGTAGGTCCGGAGCACGCCGCGGACGTCCCGTTCCAGCTCCGCCAGCGAGCACTCGCCCGCCTCGAAGCGAGCCAGCGATTCCTCCACGTTGCGCAGCGCCGATATCCGGTCCATCCTACGTCGTTCGCAGGTGGTCGGTGCGGGGCTCGTACACCTCGCCCTTCTGTTTGAGCTGCTCGATCTCGTGTTCGGCCTTGGACTGGTCGACGCCGACCTCCTCGGCGCGCTCGACGACGACGTCGATGGGCGCGCCCTCGTCGTACTCGGACTCGATGTCGTTGATGATGCCCTTGATGTTCTGGATGCGGTCGCGCTGGGTCTTGGAGGTCCCCGTCTCGACGACGTCGGCGTCGAACTCGCCGGTCTCCGGGTCGACGCCGATGTCCTCCATCGAGGACCGGACGATCTGGATGACCCGTTCGGAGTCCTCCTCCTCGACGGTATCGGAGAGGCGGATGCGCGCCGACGCCTCGGCCAGGCGGACCAGCGCCTCGAGCTTTCGGGCCGTGACCGGGACCGGGGCGTCGTCGTCCTGCCCCTTCGCCCGCAGGTCGACGTAGAAGTCCCGGATGGCCTCCTTGGCCTCCTCCGTCATCGTCGGGTAGCAGTTCCGCTTGGCGTAGGCGATGTACTTCCGAAGGAGTTCAGGTTCGATGGTCGGGGCGACCTCGTCGGTGACGTTCGCGACCTCCTCCTCGCTGTAGTCCGACGTGGCGTTCTGCTCGCGGTGGGTGTTCAACTCGCCGGCGTAGTTGGTCTGGATGATGTGGTCGGCGAGGTTGGCGTCCTCCTCCTCGTCGGGCTGGTCGGTGACGGTGAAGATGAGGTCGAACCGGGATATCAGGGCGGGTTCGAGGTCTATCTGTTCGCCGATGGGCTCGAACTGGTCGAAGCGACCGTACTTCGGGTTCGCCGCGCCCAGCAGCGAACACCGGCTCTTGAGCGTCGCGTTGATGCCGGCCTTGTTGATGCTGATCTCCTGTTGCTCCAGGGCCTGGTGCATCGCGGAGCGGTCCTCGGAGTTGTGGACGATCATTCCGTTCGCGACGAAGTTGTGCGTCCCGTCGACCGTGAGGTCGTAGACGGAAGGCCCGCTCCGGGATTCAATTTCCCGTAAGATCTCGGCTGCCCTGTCGCGGATGGCATCGACGCGTTCGATCGTGGCATCGCGGACTTCTTCGAACCGGTTATTCGAGACGACGCCCCGGGACCAGCGTGAGATGGTCGCCTGGTCGACACCGACGTCGGTACCGATGGCCGTCATCGAGATACCGTACGTTTCCAGCGTTTCGCGAAGCTCGGACCAGTCGTCGGGTGAGGGTCGTTCAGCCAGTAGCTCGTGAGCAGTCTCGGTTGCATCCTCCGGTGAACAGCTAATCAGATCCGCGAGCTCGCCTTCGAGGATCCTAACGTGGTCATCAGTCTCGTCGGGAGCTACCTGATCGACCGACTCGACGCGACGCCACTTGACGTCAGCGTGGACGAGTTCCGTCAATGTGGAGATGTCAGCTGCACCGACCTGTCCGAGGACATCGAGGAGGTATCCCTCGATAGCCGCACGCATCTCTGGATCTTCTCCCCACTCGGTCGAAATCTGGTCCTGGCGATACTTGGTACCTTTTGCGAGTTCTGCCTGTGAGACGTGGAATTCCGTCCGTATCGACTCCAATGTCGCCCAGTCGGCATCGTTCAGGTCGTCGAGACGATCCCGTGCTTCGTGCTTTCGTTGTTCGAAGGCCTCCAGCACTTGCTTAACGAGCCTCAGTGAGATGTTTGCGTCGCCATTCTCGAAATTGCAGTACGTTGCATCGTTGAGGCCACACTCGGCTTGATACAGGCGGAGTGAGTCACGACATTCGGCCAGCAAATCACCGCAGTCGGGGAGCACGTCTAGAATCGTCCGGTCGCCACTAACCGATGCGACTACGTCGGAGAGCGACGACTGCTTTCGGTCGAGCGTGAATCCGACGTGACGGTCGAACGAGGCCAACGAGTCCGCGTCAGTGATGGCGAGTATGTACAAATCACGCCTGCCATCGCGCTCACGGGTCTGTATCTGGCTCGAGATGTCGAATTCCAGAAGGAGATGCTTCGCTCCCATGAGGAGTTCGTAGCTGGCGGAGTGAATCTTCACGTTCCGTTCGCCGACGGACCCTTCACTGTCTGCCAGAGCACGAAGGAAGGCAGCTTTCGCCGTTCGAGACGAAGCCGTGACCTCCTCGGGAAGTCGCTTTCCGTCGTAGATCTCCTGGTTCATCCCGGCATCGATTACGGCGTCTGCGACGTCCCGGCCAGCTAACCGGACGGTTTGGACCCCATCGCCCCGCTGCTCGCTCGGTGGTCGTACAGGCTCGCTATCGAACGCGTCGCGACAGCATTGCTCGAAGTCGGTCAACAGCTGTTCCTCGATGTTCGTAAATCGAATGCCGTAGACTCCCTCCTCGCGGTCGTAGTAGAGGTTTCCGTCACCGGCCAGGTATCCGAGTACAGCGCCGAGAGACGGAGAAAGACCGTCGGTCGGGTTTGGCGTCTCTGAGGGGCGAGTAGCTGCGACACCACCATCAGTCGCCGCCTCCGTAAGCGACCGTGGAACGAACACCCAGTCGTCCTGCTCAAGTTCCGCGGCCCCTCTCTCGATCCGTTCACCGTCGTCGAAGACGAAGAAGGGATGGTCGGCCGTCGAGGTTAGCCGCTCACCTGTTCGAAGCGTTACCTGCGTAAGCGCCTCCGGTGCATCGTACTCGTGAATCGCGGTGACGGAACGTTTCTCCAACCGTCCCTCCTCTGTCATCGTCCACGCCTGGGCACCGAAGTCGCGGATCGTCCGGCCGTTCGGAAGTTCCTCGATCGAACCCGACTCTGCGGCCTCGTGCGCGAAATCACGGATTCGTGTTACGCGGTCGCCGAGATGGACGAGCGTGTCGCCGGTGACACACCGCATCTTGTCGAGTTCGTCGATAGCGGCGATGCCCTGGTCGGCGAGGACGAGCGCGCCCGCTTCGAGGGTCCATTGCTGACCCTCGCCGAAGTCGTCGCGGACCGCAGCGGCCGTCAGACCGGCCGAGGACGACCCTTTGCCGGAGGTGTAGACGGATCGGGGCGCGATGTTCTCGACGTAGGATAGCATCTGCGACTTACCAGTACCGGGATCCCCGATCATCAGCATGTGGAGGTCGCCGCGGATGCGGGACTCGTCGGGGAGGTGTTTGGTGACGCCGGAGAAGAGCTGGAGGATCATCGCGAGCTTCTCCTGGTCGTAGCCGTAGATGGAGGGGGCGATGGCGCCGACCATCTTCTCGTAGAGGCCGTCCTCGTTCGAGAGCTCGACGATGTCCTTCTTGTCCTCGTCGGTGATGTCCATGTCCTCGAACTGCTGGTCCTCGATGGAGACGTCGACGCCGTCCATGTAGAGGTCGAACATGGGCGACTTCTCGCGGTCGTTGCCCTGCTGGTCGAGTTTGAGGACGCCGGTGACGTTGACGTGGTCGCCCGCCGTCACCTCGCCGCAGATGTCGTCTTCGATGCTGACGTCGATGGCCTGGGGCGTCTCGCCGCCGCGCAGGCCCTCGGGGGACTCCTGAACGCGGAGCTTCTGGGCGTCGACGAACTCCGACTGGTCCATGTTGAGCCGGAAGGGGCCCTGTCGCTCACACCCCTGGCACTCGTGGGGCTCCTGGAAGTCGCCGGCGACCTGGGGAATCCTGGTCAGGGTGCCACAGCGCTGGCACTCGAAGGCGGCGTTGGTGACCTTGGGGCGGACGTCGGTGGCCTTGCGGACGATGCCCTGGACGGAGATGAGGTTGCCGTGGTGCTCGTGCCGGATGGCGCGGATGTCCTCCGACTGCGGGAGGTTGTGCACGCGGACGTGGGCCTGGCCGAGCTTGACGTCCACCGGCAGGTCGTACAGCCGCAGCGCCTCTTCGGCGTAGTCCTGGAGCTGGGCCGGCTTGTTCCTGAAGTCGTCGGCCAGGTCGGGGTCGAAGCGGTACAGGTCCTGCCAGTCGATCCACAGCGACTTCTGGTCCGTCGGGTACTTCTGGGCGAGCTCACCGATCTCGTTCCGGTAGTAGTTGCGGTAGAACTCCTCGAACGCGTCGGTGAGTTCGGTGTTCTCGGCAGTGGCCATTCGATCGAGGGAAGGTACTGCGTCCTCGCTCAAGAAGGTTCGCCATCCGTAGCGGAAGTGGTTGTGGCGAAGTGATCAGTATCTGGCGCTGGATGGCTTCTGCGGAGTTCTGTAGGGTCGCTGTAGCATCTCCTTTGGGTCTCTGTGGTGGCTTCGTGCGACGCTCGGTGGTCCTCGCGCCCCAAATCTCCACGCCGGTAAAAAGCATTTACCAGACCCGTCGGTAGACCGGCACGTGACGGCGAAATCACCCCTCCATCTGATCGCCCTTATCGCGCTGGCCCTTCTCACGGCGGGTTGCGTCCAGAGCCTCGCCGGTTCGCCGACGGCGACACCGACCGACACGCCCCCCGAGAGCGTCCAGTCGCCGACCGACACCCCCACCGACGTCCAGACCCCGCCGCCCAATCGGACGGTCGAACTCCCAGAGGGCCCCAAGGAACGGCCCGAGCGGCCAGAGACGCTCACCGAGGACTCCGTCGGCGAGTTCGTGAAGACTCACGAGTACCGGTACGCGTACAACGGTCTGTGGTACAGCGAGCACAGCGAGGTGACACTCGATTGCACGCTCCACGGCGTCACCGAGCGCGACGGCTGGTTCGAGGCGACGGTGAGCTGTTCCGGCTCATCGAACACCGGCGGCCCGGCTGAAGGAACGGAGGCTGTCACCGAACTTATCGCCGACTGGTCCACCCTGACGTACGTCTACTACGTCGACGAGAACTCGCTGATCCGGGAGGGGACCAACGAGTAACCCGCGAAACTGGCGACTGGTAGTCCGTTTTGCAGCACCCGAGCCAACACCTCTATTTCCGGCCGCCGGTTTGGGGGACTATGGACGTTGTCAACGCCGGCGTGCTCGGCTGTGGAACTATCAGCGACGCCTACCTCTCGGCTGGCGACCGCTTCGACGCCTACGAGATCACCGCGTGCGCCGACCTCGATACGGAACGCGCCGAACAGGCGGCCGACGAGTACGGCGTCACCGCAATGGCCCCCGAGGAGATGCTCGCCGACCCCGACATCGAGATCGTCATCAACCTCACGCCGCCGTCGGTCCACGAGGCGACCTGCACGCAGGCGCTGGAGGCGGGCAACCACGTCTACGTCGAGAAGCCGCTGGCGTCGACCGTCGCTGGCGCCCGGTCCATCCTCGACGTCGCCGAGCGCGAGGGGCTGCTGGTCGGGTCCGCACCGGACACCTTCCTCGGCGCGGGACTGCAGACCTGCCGGCAGGTCATCGACGACGGGCTGATCGGCGAGCCCGTCGGTGCGACGGCCATCTGGACGAGTCCGGGCCACGAGGTCTGGCACCCGAACCCGGACCTGTACTACCAGGAGGGCGGCGGGCCGCTGTTCGACATGGGGCCCTACTACGTGACGGCGCTGGTCTCCCTGCTCGGCCCGGCGACGCGGGTCACTGGCTCGGTCACCCGGGCCAGCGACGAGCGTACGATCACGAGCGAACCGCGCGACGGCGAGACCATCGACGTCGAGGTGCCGACCCACGAGTCGGGCATCGTCGACTTCGCCGGGGGCGCCACTGCGAACCTCTTGACCAGCTTCGACGTCCAGGGGTCGACGTTCCCCATGCCGGCGTTCGAACTCTACGGCACCGAGGGGACCCTGGCGCTGCCCGACCCGAACCACTTCGAGGGGCCGGTCCGCGTCCAGAAACGGGGCGAGCGCGAGTTCGAGGAAGTCGAACTCACGCACGAGTACACCGCCGGTCGCGGCGCGGGCGTCGCCGACCTGGCCGCCGCGGTCCGGACCGACTGGAGCCACCGGACGAGCGGTGACCTGGCCGCCCACGTCCTCGACGTCCTCGCAGGGATCCGGGAGTCCTCGGAGACGGGCGAGCACCTGTCCTTCGACGCCGACCTGGACCGGCCCGAGCCGCTGCCTGGTGCGTGGCCCGCGGAGTACTGAACCCTCGTTTTCAGAAGAAGCGACCGCGCTGCCGACCTACGCGCCGGCGACCCAGCCGGCGGCGTTCTGCAGGATGCGACGGTACTGCGGATTCTCCAGCGATTCTTCGGTGTGGCCCAGCGAGGCGTAGCAGACGCGCCCCGCGCCGTGGTCGCGGACCCAGACGACGGGGTAGTCTTCCAGGTCGGGGTGGTCCATCCGCGCGAGCACTCGCACGCGGTCGGCGTCGTAGTCGACCTGGTAGGGCTCGTCGAACACCGAGAAGTCCGAGACGCCCGCGGTGACGGGGTGGTCGTCGTCGACGACGGTCACGTCGAAGGTGGACTGCTCGGGGTGGGTGAGGAAGTAGCCGCCGATGAGGTCGTGGAGTTCGGGGATGGGTTCGTCCCGCGCGTCGATTCCGCCCTCGCCGTCGTGGGTGCTGGTGATGTCCGACGCGCAGTGGACGCCCAGGTAGCCGCCGCCGTCCTCGACGAACGAGAGGAGGCTCGCCTGCTGGTCGTCGGTGAGCGTGCTGTCGGTGAGGTAGTCGACGACGAGGTCGTAGCCCGAGAGATCCAGCAGGTCGTCGCGGTCCTCGGTGAGGGTGGCGTCGACGCCGTCGCCGAGGGCCGCCTCGACGTGGGGCCCCATCTCGTCGAAGCTGTGGAACGGGAACGTGCGCTCGCCGATGACGAGTGCGGTGAGCTGGCTCATACCGGGTGGAGGGCGGCGGTCACCATTAATTGACTGGCACGGGGCGAAGCCGGAGCGAGGCCGGAGCGAGACCGGAACGGCGCGTCCGTCCGTGATCACTGGCCGGCGACGCAGGCGGCCGCGCAGGCGCCGCCCGTCCCGTCGTCGTCTTCGCACTCGACCGGGGGTCGGTAGCGGTCCTCGGCGACGAAAGACCACTCGTCGCGGCCCACCTCGCCCGAGCCGTCCGAGTACGTCTCGACCTCGTAGAGAGCGTTGTAGTTCATCACGCTGCGGTACTCCGCTGTCTCGAACCGTTCCTCGTCGACGCCGACCTCGCCGGGTCCGAGCCCGAATGCGTGGCCGAGTTCGTGCATCAACAGTGAACTCGTGATCTTCGGCGAGTCGAACGACTCCACGACTGCGGCGCCGTTCACGCCCGACCCGGCGTAGTAGTCGTCGCCCCGGAAGGCGGCTTCCGTCGTCACGAGGACGTAGTAGTAGCCCGCGTCGCCGTGGTCGACGTAGCGGTCCCGGTAGTCCCGGAGGTCGTTGTGGTCGCCGGGTCGCGGGCTGCTGTCGACCGACCCGTTCACGGGCAGGTCGGTGTCGCTCCGCCTGACGTGGAGCGCGATGCCCGACTCGCCGTCCGGGTTGTCGACCGGCGCGTCGGCGAAGGCAGCCCGGAGGCGACCGACGGCGGCCGGGTCCAGGTGCGTCCCGCGGACGGTGTCGACCTCCACGAAGACGTCGTGGTGGCGCGGGTCTGCCCCGGGCAGCGAACCGCTGCAGGCAACCTCCATCCCGTCAGCGTAGCCGTCGCCGTCCGTGTCGGGGTCCGTGGGGTCGGTGCCGTAGATATCCCGCTCGGCCGCGTCCGTGATGCCGTCGCCGTCGGTGTCGTTCACCCCGCTCTCGTTCGGCCCGACGATTCCTCTGGGGGGCTGGGCGGCGCTCGCCCCGTCGCTGTCACCGGTTCCGTCTGTCGCATCGGTCTCTGCCCCCGCCGAGCGGAGCGTCGCGAACGGCGCCGACGTCGGCCCGTCGCCCTTCCCGGCGCCGTCCTGCCGGTCGGCTTCGGCACCCGGCGTTCCCTCGGCCGCTCGCTCCGCGGCGTCGTCCTGGTCCGGGACCGGCCCACCCGCCACGAGAAATCCCGTCGTGAGGACGGCGAGGGCCACGACGAAGACGACCGGCAGCGCCGACCGGACGCGCTGTCGGCACTCGCGCGTCGCTGTCGGCGACTCTCCGTTCGGTTCGGCTGGTTCGGTCGTCATGTGGCTGGAATCAGTATCGATTTCGAGTTTCAGAGGCTGGCTGGCATTTACTCAATCTCAAGATCGCCTTCAAATCTGCTCTACCTGCTAGAATAGGAGATCTGTTCTGGGCCATAAACGTGCCGTGCCGGTATCAAAACTGAGATCGATATTCGAACGCGGCGCCGGGCGTGGAGCTGATCGCCGCGGTCGGAACGATCAACCTGACTGACTAGACCAGTAGCTTCAATGGCGCCCCGCGGCACTCACCAGCTATGGAGGTGACCCGCCGGTACTGGACACTCGTCGCCGTCGGCCTGTTCCTGGCGTGCTGGGGGGTCGTCGTCGCACAGCCGCTGGCCCTGCTCGGCGCCGCCGGTGTCGCCGCCTGGCTGGTCGCCAGGCAGTTCACGTTCGCCCGGGCCGTCGGCCGGGTGCCCGCCACGCTCGACGTCTCGGTGACGACGGCGCCCCGTCTCATGGCCGAGGAGTCCGCACAGCTCTCCGTCGACGCCGAACTGGCCCGCGCGCTCCCGGTCACGGTCGCCGTCACGGTGACACCGCCGCCCGGCGCGAGGGGCGGGCCCGTGGCGGTCACGCTCGACTCCGGGGAGCGCGCGGCCGTCGACCACGCGACGCTCACGTGGCCCGTCGCCGGGTCGTTCCGGGTCGACGACGTCACGGCGCGGATTACCGACGACACCGGCCTGTTCGGCCAGACCGCCGTCCTGGACGTCGGCGTCGACGTCGCGGTGGACCCGCGCGCACCGAGTGACGTCCACGTCGGCGAGGGCGGGGACCGCATCGCGGCCGGCTTCGGCGAACACGAGGCGGGCCGGCCCGGCGGCGACGTCGAACCCGTCGAGGTCCGCGAGTACGTCCCCGGCGACGCCGTCCGCCAGATCGACTGGAAGTCGACCGCCCGCCTCGACCAGCCCCACGTCCGCGAGTTCGAGGGCAACACCGACCGGGAGACGCTGCTGTTTTTCGACCACCGGGCCACCATGGCCGACGGCCGGCCCGGGACGCGAAAGATCGACTACGCCCGTCAGCTCGCGGTCGCCCTCGTCGACCAGGTCGGCCGGTCGGACGACAAACTGGGCTACTACGCCGTCGGCGACGGCGGGACCACGGCGCTGATCGACCCGGGAACCAGGACCGAGACCTGGCGCCCGGTGAGGAACCACCTGTTCGAGGTCGAACCGACGCGCGGCGCGCCGGCCGCGTCCGACCCGGTCCGGCCGACCGCGGCCCGCGCCGCGAGCGCACACCTCGATTCCGACGACTCCGCGTTCGGCCGGACGCTGGCTCCCTACTTCGCGGCTCGGGACGCCTACCGGCGCCGGTTCGACTCGCGCCCGCTCTATCGGACGGTCAGGAACGCCGAGTTCGGCGCGGCGACGGCTGTCTGGACCGTCATCGTCACCGACGACGCGGACCGGGCCGCCCTGCGCGAGGCGGTCACCTACGCCCGCGGCGAGTCCGACCAGGTCACCGTCTTCCTGACGCCGACGGCGCTGTTCGCCGACGGCGACGTCGCTGACCTGGACGCGGCCTACGACCGCTACAGCGAGTTCGAGGCGTTCCGGCGCGAACTGGCCAACCTCGAGGGCGTCTCGGCCTACGAGGTCGGGCCGGCAGACAAACTGGCGGCCGTGCTGTCGGTCGGCCGCGACCGCCGCCGACGGAGGGCCAGGGTATGATGGGCGCACTCCGCACCGACGACCGACTTACGGCGGCCCTCACTGGCCTCGCGACCCTCGGGGCCGTCGCCGTGGGCTTCCTCGTCGCCGGCGTCCCGGGCGTCCTCGCCGGCGCGGCGCTGGTCGTCGCCTGGCTCCTCGCACCGCCGGTCGTCGTCGTCGCCCTCGGCCAGGTGCTGTTCGCACCGCTGCTCCCGGCCGACGCGTCGCTCGCGACCATCGCGCTCGTCGAGGCCCCGCTGGCCGCGATGCTGCTCGTCGACCTCACCGACTGGCGGGCCCCGGTCGGCACCCTGGCCGGCGCCGTCGTCGCCCTCGCCGCCTTCGCCGGACTCGCGGTCGCCGGTCTGGTCTGGTTCGGCCGGCTCTGGCAGACTGCGGCGCTCCTGGTCCCCGTCGCCGCCGTCGTCGCCTACGGGTTGCACCGATACACAGTCGTCACCGTGGAGATCACCGATGAGTTCTGAAACACCCGCCACCGACCCCGAGGCCCAGCCCAACGAGCCACCAGCGTCAGCGGACGAACCGTCGGCCGACGACGCCTCGCCCGAGGAACCGGACCGGGAGACGCTGCTGGCCGAACTGGAACGCCAGCGGGCGGAGGCCGACCGCCTCCGCGAGTCCTACGTCCGCGCCCGCCGGAGCCAGTACCGGCGGACGGCGCTGGGGTTCGCCGTCCTCGGCGCGCTCGCCACGGCCGGCGGCGTCCTCTTCCCCGAGACGCGAACCGTCCTGCTGGCGCTGGGCGGGACCGGGCTGTTCGCCGCCCTCCTGACCTGGTTCGTCACGCCCGAGCGCTTCGTCTCGGCCGACGTCGGCGACGCCGTCTACGAGGCGCTGGCCCGGAACCAGGAACGGCTCTGTCTCGTCCTCGGCCTCTCCGAGGAGCGGGTGTACGTCCCGACGGGCTCGATAGACGAACGGAGTGAGTCTATCGGCGTCCGACTGTACGTCCCCCAGCGAGAGAAGTGGACGCTCCCCGGCGCCGACGCGCTGGAGTCGCTGTTCGTCGTCACCGGCGACGCGGCGACCCGCGGCGTCTCCCTCGAACCCACTGGCGAGACGCTGTTCCGCGAGTTCGAGGCCGCGCTGGGCGGCCCGCTCGCCAGCGACCCCCCTGAACTGGTTGGCCAGGTCCGCGAGGCCGTCGTCGAGCAGTTCGAGATCGCGGGTGCCCTCCGGACCGACCTCGACCTCGAGGGCGGCCGCCTCACACTGGACGTGACCGACGGCGCCTACGGGTCCATCGCTCGCTTCGACCATCCGGTCGTCTCGACCGTCGCCGTCGCCCTGGCGCGCGGGCTGAACCGGCCGGTCACGGTCGAACTCGACGACGCGGACGGCGAGGCGGTCGCGACGCTCCGGTGGGACGTCGAACGGTCAGCGGACAGCGACGGTACGGAGAACGGCGACGAGACCGAATAGAAACGGTCCTCGACGGCGACGCTACCGCTCGCCTCCGGACTCGGCCCCGTCGGGGGCGAAATCCGTCCCGGTTCGGCCGCCGTCGGTGGCACCCTCGGCCATCGTCTCCGCCGCGTCGAGTTCGGCCTCGGGGTCGCCCCCGGGCGGCGTCACGTCGTCGAGGACGTCGGCGACGACGCCGCCCGGGTCGACGTCGCCCAGTTCTGCGTCGGTGTTCAACACGAGCCGGTGGATCAGGACGGGTCGGGCCATCGCCTTCACGTCGTCGGGGATGACGTACTCGCGGCCGTGGATCGCCGCGCGGGCCTTGGCCGTGTACAGCAGCGCGAGCGAGGCGCGGACGGACGCCCCGTGTTCGACGTCGGGGTGGGTCCGCGTCCCCTCGACGAGGTCGAGGACGTACTCGCGGACGCTGTCGGCGACGTGGACGTCGGTGATCGACTCGCGGGCACGCTGAAGCTCTCGCGGGCTGACGACCTGCTCGACGTCCTCGGCGGCCAGGTCCGGGTTTGCGGCGAACCGGTCGAGGATCCGGCGCTCGTCGTCGCGGTCAGGGACGTCGACGGTCAGCTTCAGCATGAAGCGGTCGCGCTGGGCCTCGGGCAGCTCGAAGGTCCCCTCCATCTCGATGGGGTTCTGCGTCGCGATGACGATGAACGGCTCGGGCAGCGCGAGCGTCTCCCCCTCGATGGTGACGGCGCTCTCCTCCATGGCCTCCAGCAGCGCCGACTGGGTCTTGGGCGTCGCGCGGTTGATCTCGTCGGCGACGACGACGTTGGCGAACACTGGTCCTTTCTGGAGTTCGAACTCGCCGGTGCCGCTGCGGTAGACGGTGGTCCCGGTGATGTCGGCCGGCAGCAGGTCGGGCGTCATCTGGATGCGGTTGTAGGCGAGACCACTGGCGCGGGCGAAGACGTTCGCGAGCGTCGTCTTGGCGACGCCGGGGACCCCTTCGAGGAGGACGTGGCCGCGGCTGAGCAGCGCGACGGTGATCTGCTCGACCAGTTCGTCGTGGCCGACGAGCACCGTCGACACCTCTGCTTCGATGGCCTCGTACAGGGCGGCAGGCTCACTCATCGTTCGTCCCTTCCGGCGGTCGGTCCATAATTGCTTGCGTTACTCGCCCGATCCGCGCCTCGTCCCAGTCGGGGTGACGTTCGCGGACGCCCGCGACGACCTCCTCGCGACCGAGCCGACCGATCGCCGGCGAGTCCCCGCCGAGCCGCCGCCTGAGGGCCGTTCCCGCACCGACCAGGGCGGTCGAGCCGGCGACGAGCGCCAGCGCTGCCCCGCCGACCGCCGCCTGCAGGAGCGGCGACTCCCTGAGCGTCAGCACTGCGGCCTGGAGCGGCGGCACCGACCCGGCGTGGGAGACGTCCAGGACGACCCGGTCGTGGGTCTCGTAGAGGTTCCGCGCGAACGCGCGGTTGTCCGCCCGCTCGAGCATCGTGTTGATGAACAGGCTCGGGTCGCTCACCGCGACGACCCGCCCCTCGCCGACGGACTCGACGGTCACGACGGGCGAACTCGCCAGCGTCTCGTCGTCGTCGAGCTGGTCGTTCCCGTTCGAATCGAGGTAGGCGTACGACGAACTCTCGACGAGCACGGTCGCGTTCGTCTCGTTCGCCGTCCCGTTCGCCGCCGCACCGGCCGTCCCGTTCGCGGTCACGTTGCCGGCGACGGCCGTCGCGTGGTTTAGCCCGAGCGAGTCGACGTCCCGGGTGTAGGGGTGCGTGCCGACGGCCGAGGCGGTGGGCAGCGCTGGCGAGTTCTCGTAGTTGCGTTCGTCGCGGAGGCGGTCGCCGTCGAAGCGGGCCCGCGCGCCCACGTCGCGCAGGAGCCGGTTCCCGTTCGGGCCGAAGTCCTCGGCGACCAGCAGCGTCCCGCCGTCCCGGACGAACGCTCGAACGGCCGCGCTCTCCCGCTCGTCGTAGGCCTCCGCTGGCGAGAGGACGACGGCGAGCGTCCCGTTCGGCTGACTCGTCCGGTAGACGCTCGCGTTCCGGGCGATCTCCTGGTCCGTGCCGGTCCCCTCCGCCAGCGACCGGAACTCCGCCGTGCCGTCCCAGGAGGGGTTGTACGTCCCGAAGGCCGCCCCCGAAGTGCTCCCGGCGACGGTCAGCGCGAGTACGACCGTGAGGGCGAAGCCGGCGAGGGCCAGCCGGGGGTAGTCCGGCGCCACGCTCAGATCACCCCCGGCGGCAGTATCTCCAGGATCCGTCTGACGACGACGTACGTGAACCCGACCAGCCCCAGCAGTATCAGCCACTTCAGGCGCGACCGCCAGGTCGGCGTGACGCTGAACGACGCCGTCAGTTCGACGACGATCAGCAGGCCGACGAGCGAGACGACGAAGAACAGTTCCAGCGACAGCGACCCCAGCAGCGCGAGCACGAGAATCGCCCCGAGCATCCAGGCGACCTGCCCGATGACGAAGCGCTGGCGTCGGCGAGTTGTCATTGACAGGACCGTCTCACGCGATCCGTTAGAAGCTGTCGGGATTTCGGAACGAGCGGTCGCCCGGGCGGCACCGCTGGGCCGAACGGACAGGCTATTTTACCCGGCCCGCGGAGCGATAGATACGATGTGGCCCTGGGGACACCTCGCCGTCGGCTATCTCGCCTACGCCCTCCTCCGGCGCCGGTCGGGCGACTATCCGACCGAGCACGGCACCGTCGCCCTCGCGTTCGGGACGCAGGCGCCGGACCTGGTCGACAAGCCCCTGGCGTGGTGGTTCGCCCTCCTGCCGAACGGCCGGTCGCTCGCACACTCGGTCCTGATCGCCGGCCTGGTCTGGATCGTCGTCCTCGCCGTCGCGCGTCGCCTCGGGCAGCGTGAGGTCGGGGCCGCGTTCGTCGTCGGCTACGCGTTCCACCTCGCCGGCGACGCGCTGCAGCCCGCCCTCGCCGGGAACGTCGCCGACCTGGCCTTCCTCGCCTGGCCGGTCCTGCCGCCGGTCGTCTACGACGGTCCCGGAAGCTTCGTCGGCCACTTTCTCGGGATGGAGCTGACGCCGTTCCTCCTCTTCGAGTTCGCCCTTGTCGCCGTCGCGCTCGCGTGCTGGGTCCGGGACGGGGCGCCCGGTACCGCGCGGCTCCGGGCCCAGTTCGGCTGAGGCCAGGCCGGCGTCGCACCACGCGGCCAGGCGCCTCCAGCGGGTTCCGACGCCGAGAACCTGCGGAGTATCCTGTACCCAGTCGGCTGCCAGTGCCGAGTAATTTGCCGTGTCCCGTGAGTAGGCGGCCTGCTGCTGGCAAGCGACGAACGTCCATAACTGGTTGGAAATATAACAAGTACTAATGGTGTCGGATTGGTCGTTATTCCCATGCCAACACTCCAAGAACTGGCTGTTGGAGCGGTGTGTAGCCTGGTTTTGCTATCGATGGCCGCGCCCGTGACCGGCGCCGTGTCCACATCCGCGCCGCAGGTCGACAGCGACTCGTCGGTCGGGACGGTCTCGGTCACGGACAACGTCTCCGTGTGGGAGCGAGCACCCCTTCCCTTGCGGACGGATCCGGGCGGACCGACGCAGGTACAGGGGATGAGTCTCTTCTTCAACGTCCCACAGCAGAACACCGGCGACGTGCCGCTGAACAAACCCACCCTCTCGGTGTACGACAAGGGCGAGCCGATCACGATGAACTTCGAGTCCTCGCTGGGCGCGGGGACGGAGTCCTTCGCCGGTGACGACGCCCAGCTCGTCGCCGTCCAGCTGGAGAACGAGTCCAGCATGCAGCGGTTCACCGACGGGTTCACCGTCACCGAAGTCCGCGACCTCGTGCAGAACGACTCCGAGTCCGTCTTCGTCGAGGTGCTCGACGACGAGGACGGCGTCGGGTCCATCGACCAGGACGGCCGGCTGAACGTGAGCTACACGCCCAACGAGTCCGGGGGCTACCTCTTCATGCTCGCGACGGTCGACTCGGGCGACGGCTTCGCCACCGACGGTGACAACCTCCGGGCCGACGGCGACGTGACCGTCGTCGGCATGGACGGCGCGCTCGTCCACGACACGTCCTCTACCGTCGAACCGGTCTCCGACCGCGTCGCGCCCGGCGAGGAGGCCACCTTCCACGTCGACTCGAACCTCGAGACGGAGGAGGTCACCCACGGCATCGTCGTCTACCGGCAGTCAGAACTGGTCAGCCAGCGCGCGACGGCTACCCTCGAGGGCGACCTCGACCGGAACCTCTCGACTGACCAGCTCACCGTCGAGACGACGCTCGACCGGGTCGAGGGGACCACGACCACCAGCGAGAACGCCACCCTGCTCGGCGTCGACCTCACCGACGAGCGGTTCGCGCTCCCGCTGACCCTCGACGGACTGTTCGACGTCGTCGTCACGGAATCGCGCTCCGGACAGGGGCAGGGCCAGGAGAACGTCCTCCACGCGTCGATGACCGTCGTCGAGGGCGGCCCGAGCGGCGTCCTGGCGGTCGAAACCGGCGAGGACTGGCCCAACGGGAACTACCGCGTCGTCCACGTCGCCACCGCCGAGAACGGCTCCCAGATCAGCACGAGCGACGGCCGTATCACCGTGAACCCCAGCGGCCAGAGCGGGAACGGACAGGGCTCGGACAAGTGAATTCGGCGACGGTCGGCGATAGCATCGACCGCGATCCGAACTGACTCTACCCGAACTGACCCGTCCTGACTCAACTCGATCATTTTTCGCGTGCGCTCGTCCGACGAGCGACGCCGCTTTCCTACAGTCGGGTGACGCCGTTCTCCTACAGTCGGCGTCGGCCCAGCAGCCCGACCAGCACGAGCGCTGCCAGCGCACCGGCGGCGGTGAACCCGGGCCCGGCCAGGCCCGTGGCCTCCGTCTCTGTCTCCGTCTCGGTGTCGTCGGCCGGCGTGACGACGCCGTCGTCGGTGTCGGTCGCCGTCTCGGTCATCGCCACGGTCGTGGTCGGGGGTTCGGTCGTCGTCTCCGTCTCGGTCGTCTCGTTGGCCGGCGGGTTCGCCGCGCCGTCGTCCGTCGACTCGTCGTCGGAGTCGCCGCCGTCGTTCGCCCCGTCGCCGTCCGACCCGCCGCCGTCCGAGCCGTCGGACTCGTTCGCGTCGTCTCCGTCGGTCGTCTCCGACTCCTCGGTGGACTCCGAGCCGTCAGTCCCGTCGCCGCCGGAGCCGCCCGAATCGCCGTCGCCGCCGGACCCGGACTCGACGGCGAGCGCGTGCCCGTCGCTGAGCCCGAGGAGTTCGCTCCGGCCGAAGGCCTCCTCGTCGCCCTGGGCGACGGCGTAGACGGTGTAGTCGCCTTCCTCCAGCGCGCCGCCGTCGACGGTCGCGGTGTACTCGCCGTCACCGCCCGAGGCGTCGAACGTCTCGGTGGTGTCGCCCTGGGCGGCGATCACCTGGACGTTCGCCGGGTCGCCACTCGCCGCCGTCTCGGTGAGGTCGACGGTCACCTCGGCGCTCCCGTCGCTACTAACCGATCCGGGCGCGTCCACGGAGACGTCGTAGCCGCTGACGAGCAGCGGCTGGACTTTCTGGTAGTCCCCGGTCTGGAGGTCATACACTGCGAATGCGTAGGAGCCGTACTCGTAGTTCGAGAGGTCGAAGGTGAACGACTCGTCGCCGGTCCCCTTTGGCTGATCGATGATCTGGTTTTCGCTGTTGCGCACGTGGAGGCGGTAGTTATCGTCGTTCGGTGCGGTCACGTCCAGCGTGACGGTGTCGCCCTCGTCGGCGCGGATCGTCGAGTCGATCGTGAATGTGTTCCCGCCGACGGTTTCCGTCCGCTCGGGCACGGGTGTCGTATCAGCGGACGATATCTCGAAGCCGGACTGGGCACCGGCCGCCGGGGCGAGGCTCACCACGACGACGACTGCGAGGAGGGCTGTCAGGGTTCGCGCGTTCATACTTCTACAGGGAACGTGCAACCCTGATGAAACGACGGGTTTCTTCAGGGATTAAGCAACCTGCTAACATCCGAACCGAACTGGAAAAATGCTGGTAGTGGGCGCCAAACGACGGGGCGGCTACCGGATCCAGAAGACGTAGAACGCGCCCGCGCCGCCCGCGAACACGACCACGACGCCGATGGCGACGACCGGCAGTCCGCCGCCGTCCTCGGGCGGCTCCGCACCGCCGGGCGTGTCGTCACCGCCGCCGGCCTCGGTGACGGTCAGCGTCCCGGCCGAGGTGCCGCTGGCGGAGATCTCGTAGGTGCCCGCTTCGTCGAAGGTGACCGAGACGGTCTCGGTGACCGTCTCGCCCGCGCCGACGGTGACCTGCTCGGTCGCGACGACCGATTCGTTCGCGCGGATGCGAATCGTCGCGGACCCCTCCTTCCCGCCGTCGTTCTCGAGGGTCACGGAGACGTTCACCGAGTCGCCGGCCGTAATCTCGTCGGCGCTCAGTGTGGCGTCCGTGATCTCGATGGATGCCGGCTCGGGCTCGTCGGTCTCGTCGTCGTCGTCATCGTCGTCGCCGCCGGTGCCGGCGTCCTTCTCGGTCTCCGTCTCGTTGCCGGCGTCGGGCGCGCCCGTGCCGCCGGTGCCTGCGCCGTCGTCACCACCGGGGTCACCACCGGTGCCAGCGCCGGGGTCGCCGCCGCTGCCATCGTCATCGTCGTCACCACCGGGGTCGCCGCCCGGATCACCGCCGGAGCTACCGCCCGTCGACTTCTTCTTCACGTGTATCGTCCCGGTCTGGGTGACCATGTCGGCGCTGTCCTGGCCCATGCCGACGTACACCCAGCGGTACTCGCCGGTCGACCAGTTCTTGAACGTCTCGACCTCGACGGTTCGGTCGGCGCTCGACCCGCTGACGAACGTCGTCGACGCGTCGAGGACGACGGTGTCCGCCGAGTCGTCCTCGATGCTCCCCATGTCAGTGCCGGCCTGCTCGCCGACGAAGTCGAAGAGGAACCCGAGGCCGGCGCTGCCGGTCACCCGGTTGTCACCGACCTGGCGACCGAAGATACTGACCCGGTCGTCGAGGCGAGCGACGCCGTTGACCTCGTCGATGTCGGAGTGGAACGTCGCGTCCTCGTCGACGTCGAAGTCCGTGCTCACGTCGTCGTTCAGTTCGATCAGGAAGCGCTGGTTCACGTACGTCTCCTCGTCGTACACGACGACGCCCTGGTTGATGGTCTCCCCCGCGTCGGCCGCCTCGAGCTCCGACGCGTCGACGTCGAAGGAGGCGGTCTCGCCGGGTTTGACCTTGCTGGGAGCGTCGACCGACCCCGCGCCCGCGCGGGCGACGACGTGTTCCAGCCCGACGACCGTCACCTCGCCGTCGACGCCGGTGACGTCGCCGTCGTCGGAGACGGTGACGCCGTCCCCGTCTTTCACGGTCACGAGGAAGTAGACGGTGTGACCAGCCTCGACCGAATCGAAGTACTCGTTTTCGCCGGTGGCGAGTTTCTTCTTCTCGGCGACGGAGAACGAGGCGTTCTCGTTCGCGTCGTCTGCGCTGTCTGTGTCGAGCAGGTCGAACGCTTCGCCGGTCGTGCGCGGGACGTCGCCGTTGCCGGTCTCCTCGAGGTGGGCGGCGATCAGCTGCGTCTTCTGGCCCGCGAGGTAGTCGTCTGCCTTCTGGGCCCGGTTCGGATCGAACGTCAGCCTGACCTCCTGGCCGTCGTCGTACACCGGAACGGGGTCCCGGTTCAGCGACGCCTGGTCGCCGCTGGTACTCTCGATCTGCCAGGCCGCGTTCGGGAGGGCGTAGGCCGCGTCGTCGTCGTCCGCGCGGAGCGTCACGATCGACCGCTCCCAGACGCCCATGTCGCCCTGCTGAAACACTTCGCCACTCGGGGGTGTGTCACCGGCCTGGGCGATTCCGGTCGCCCCGCCGGCGAGCGCCATCGTCGAGACGGAGGCGACCACGATACCCACCAGTACCGTCGCCACCACCGTCTGGGGTAGTCTGGATCCCACCATTTGATCGGTTGGACAAACGACAGTGGCATAATACTTGCTGATATGATAAGATAATTTGAAGCCCTGGCCGGGATTAGGAACCTCCTTATCGGTGGTTAATACAACTTTGTTAGGAGTATGCCCGTGGAAAACAATCAATTTATGGACCAGTCGCCGCGGTGGCAGTAATTTACGTTCGGATGCAGGTCGCAGTTGCGAACTCGATTCGGCTGCACGCTCCCGACTGTCGTGAAGGGGCTGCTGGCAGTCGGCGCCGTGCTCGAGCCGGTCGCCTCGACCACCGTCCGCAACCGCTGATCCGGACCGGCGTCGTGGGACGCCTTCCACGGGTTTCTTTTAGGTCACTCACACATGTTACGCCAATGGAGAATCGCCGGTGGTTGTGGGCACTCTTGCCGCCACAGCTCAGGAACCTGCCCGCGGACCTGGCGACGGTCGTCGTCCTGACGCTCGCCACCGTCCTCGCCGCGACGCTTCCCGTGGTCGCGGAGACGCCGCTGCGGGTCGTCCTCGGCCTGCCGTACGTGCTCTTCCTGCCCGGCTACGCGCTCGTCGCCGCGCTGTTCCCCGAAGCCGGACCGGACCGCGTGGAGAAACCAGCCGACGACTCCGGCGACACCGACGACGAGGAGACAGACGGCTGGGTCGCGACAGGGGCGTGGGGCGAGTCGTCGGCGGACGACGACCACTCCGGCACCGACGGCTCGACGACCGGACCGTCCGGCGTGGCCGACGCCGGTATCGACGGCATCGAACGCGTCGCGCTCGCCTTCGGGACGAGCATCGCCGTGGTGCCGCTGGTGGGGCTGGTCCTGAACTTCACGCCGTGGGGCATCCGCCTCGTCCCCATCCTCGTCGCCGTCAGCGGCGTCACGCTGGCCTGTACTGCCGTCGCCGCCCGTCGCCGGTGGGCCTTGCCCGCCGACGAGCGCTTCCGCGTCCCCTACCGGCAGTGGTACCGCGCCGCTCGCGACGAACTGTTCGCCCCCGAGACGCGGACCGACGGGGCGCTGAACGTCCTGCTGGCGCTGAGCATGCTCGTGGCCGTCGCCAGCGTCGGGTACGCCGTCGCCGTCCCCAAGGAGGGCGAGTCCTTCTCCGAGTTCTACCTCCTCACCGAAGGCGAGGACGGCGAACTCGTCGCCGACGACTATCCCACTGAGTTCGTCCGCGGCGAGGGACAACCGCTGGTGGTCGGGATCGGCAACAACGAGCACGAGGCGACGACGTACACGGTGGTGGTCCAGTTACAGGACGTCGCCGTCGTCGACAACGAGACGCGCGTGCGCGAACGGCGCGAACTCGACCGGTTCGGGACGAGACTGGCCCACAACGAGACCTGGCACCAACCCTACGAGGTGACGCCGACGATGACAGGGACGCGCCTGCGACTGCAGTTCCTGCTCTACACGGACGAGGCGCCCGCGAACCCGCGCGTCGAGAACTCGTATCGCGACCTCCACCTCTGGGTCAACGTGACCGACGGGTCGGCGGGGTAGACGGTCGAACCCGTCGGACCCAAGTCAGCGGAACGCGGTCCGGCAATGGTCTGACCCACGCCGGTGACGCACTGGCTACTAAGGCCCGTCGAGACTATCGTGAGACCATGGACGTCGGACTCACGGTGGGGGACTCGATCGAACGGCTGGAAGCGACCGGCGACGGCTTCTCGTTCGTCGAACTCTCGGTCGGGGAGTCGGCGCTCGTTCCGGCCGAGACGGACGAGAGACGGATACACGAGGCGCTGGCGGCCATTGACGCCGACCTCTGTGTCCACCTCCCGTTCGACCAGGTCGTCGCGACGGCGATTCCACAGATCGACGACGCCATCGTCGACTACCAGTCGGAACTGCTCGAGTGGGCGGGCTCGCTCGGAGCGAGAAAGGCGGTCCTCCACGCGACGATGCGGAACCCGCACGATACCGACCAGCGCCCAGTGTTCGCCGACCAGCTCTCGGCCATCGACGCCGCCGGCGCGGACGCCGGCGTCGAGGTCGTCGTCGAGAACGTCGGCCACCAGCCCCGCGGGGTACAGCTCTCCGTCCTCGGTGACATCGCACGGGAGACGGGGACGGCCGTCTGCTTCGACGTCGGCCACGCCTACATGGAGGACGGCGACGACGGCGTCGACAGGTTCCTCGGCGAGTACGCCGACCTCGTCTCCCACCTCCACGTCCACGACGCCCGCGGGCGCGGCGACACCCACCTCCCGATCGGCGCGGGCGAGATCGAGTACGGACTCGTCACCGAGCACCTCGACGGCTTCGACGGGACGGTCGCCGTCGAGGTGTTCACCGACGACGTCCCGCTCCTGGCGGACTCCGCGCGACGAATTTCCGCGTTTCTCGACGGGAGCGAGTGACGAACCCGGGAGGTGACCCGAGAACCGGCCGTTTGCACTTGTTTCTGCTCCGTTCCCATTTCCGCGCCCATTTCCGCCCCGTTCTTTTTCCACTTTCGTGGCCGCGCTCGACTACGCGCTGACGGACCGCGGGATGCTGTACAGCGACCGGAGCAACAGCACAAATCCGGGGGCGACCAGCGCGCCCTGGATCAGCAGGGTTCGCTCGACGTCCAGACCGACCACGAGGCCGCCGACGCCGCCGACGAGCAGCCCGAGGGTGATGGCGCCGAACCCGTAGCTGAACAGTCGGAGCGCCCGGGACGTGTGTCTATCTGCGGCTCGAAAGGCGAGAACCGTTATCGTCGTGCCGATGACGACCGCGACGGTCGTCACGACGGCGATCAGTGGGGTGAGTGTGGCGTGGAGTGTCATGGTGTCGGCTCGTGCGTGGAATGCCTGGTTCGTGGCCCGGAGACCGGGACGCCCGGGCCCAGTGATACGACCGCTGCATCTACTAGCGACTTCTCCTGGACACACCTTCAAGCGTGAACGACGTTCTCACGCCACGGGAAGAGTGCCACCTCGTGGGGGCGGCGGACCGACGCGAAAACCGCAGAGGGTAGGCCAGCTGTCAAGCGATGGTCGTCTGTGGCCTACACCCCCAGAGAGGAGGGCTACCCATTAGTGTCCCAGCGGGTATTTTCAGCCGCCGGGAACCCCCTCCCGTTTATACCTGCTATGAGGGCGGAGTCGTACATGTGAGCCACACAGATGTCTACTAACACAGCCAACCCACTGGCGGGCGAGTTCGAGTTGGCCATGGACGGGCCACTGACGGCGTACTGGCTGGCGATCCTCCGGGTGCTCACCGGCTGGTGGTTCTTCCACGCCGGCATGACCAAGCTGCTGGAGGACGGCCTGGCGTACAGTTACGGGCCGATGTACATGCAGGGCATGGAGGGCACCGCGCTCGGCCCCATCCCCGTGTGGATGGGGAACAACCTGGCGTGGTTGATCGCGCCGGGCGTGCCGCTGTTCGAGACGCTGATCGGCCTGGCGATCATGGCCGGCGTCCTGACCAGGCTGGCGGCCTTCGGCGGGGCGTTCTTCATGGTGCTGTTCTGGGTCGGGAACGCCGGCTTCGGCCACGGGCTGGTCAACAGCGACCTGATGGGCCTGCTGCTGTTCGTGACGATCATGGTCCTGGCCGCTGGGCGGTACTACGGCCTGGACGCCGTCATCGAGAAGCTGCAGTTCGTACAGCAGCGCCCGAAACTTCGGTACCTGCTCGGCTGACGAGGTGACCAAACAATGACACAGATCAAATCGACGGTCGATAGGGCGGCGATGGCGGTCAGCGGCGGCCTGATACTGCTGGGCGTCGTCGTCCTCGGACTGGTAGAGACGCTCGCGGGCCAGCCCTACGGGGCGGCACCGCTGACGAACGACGCGGGCGAAGTGATCGCGATGCCACTGATAGCCCCGAACCTCCGGACGGGGCTGGTGATCCTCGGGCTAGTGGTCCTGCTGCTGTGGGGCCTCTACAAGCTCGCGACGCCCATGGCCGGGGGCGACACGGAGACGACGCCGGCCGAGAGCACGGCCGACTAGACCGAGATTCCGACAGCCGTCTGCTTTTCTTCGCACACTGTGCTGGTAGCCGCTGGTAGCCCGGCACACACGACGAGACGCCCGGCGGTGATACCGGCCGCCTCGGCGGTTTCACTGCGAAATACACAATCTGACGTGTATGCATCTATCATCACCCAAATCTTAGAATGGATGGATATATAGACAAACTTCGTTATGTCTTTGCTACACTGGGGATGTGTTCTAGGAGATCGTACGGAACACTCAAGCCCTTGCGTAAGTCAGTCTCTCTCATGATTCACGGAGGTGGTGCGACCCGAGCGTGAGACGAGATCACTCGCCAGCAGCGAGCTGCTGGTGCTCGAACCCGGTCGTACCGTGTCATCGTCGAGAACGTGACCTGTCACCATCACCGGTATCTACCGGCCGATTCGTCCCAGTTCGGCCGAACTGGTGTTCGTCTGGAACGGCCAGTCGCCGTCCGGTCCGCCTCTCCCGGAGGGGGCCGACGGCACTGCCTGCACTTCACTGTACACGCATCCCGGAGCCACGGCTCGGACCGCCCACAGCTGCCACTGATCCACACTGTTTCGGGCGTGCCGGGTCGTCGCGTTCAGTCTCGTCTTCCCACAGAAATTCGATTGACAGGGATTGAAATGTACGTCCGTTCTCAAAAACTCCTGATCACTTTCTATGTAATAGGTGTTGTGGGGGACTTCAATGCGATTATGGTATTTGGTGGCAACCATTATACCGAATCGGAATCCCAACACTCACCGTGAACGTATTAGTCGAACCTGTCGAAGCCGACGACGTCGCGACGGCCGTCGAACCGACCACGGCGAACGGAGCGGCGTGACGTGAGCGACGCGACGACACACCCACGGATACTCGAACTGCCCCGGGAGGAGACGGGACTGGCGACGTCTAAACCGGCAGTCAGGCGCGTACAGCAGCTGCTGCCTGCCTTTCTCGAAGACGGCGTCGCCGAGGCGGGCGCGGACGGCCTCGTCGTCCGACTCGACGGGAGCGTCGAGACGGCTGTCGCCGCCGCACTGGCCGTCGACGCGGTGGGCGCCGATCGCGTGACCGGACTCGTCATGCCCGCCCAGTTGAACGACGAGGCGCCCGCCCGCGACGCCGAGGCCGTCGCCTCGATACTCGACGTCGACTACCGGCGCCTGGCGCTGCAACCGCTCCTCACCGCGTTCCAGCGCGTCGTCGGGACGGCCGGGGAACCCGCCGACGACCTCGTCGCGGTCGGCAACGCCAGCGAGCGGTTCCGGATGGCCTGTACGTACTACGTCGCCAACACCACGAACCGGCTCGTCGTCGGCACCGTCACCCGCACCGAGCGCCTGCTCGGCTCCGTCACGAAGTACGGGGAGACCGGCGTCGACCTCTCGCTGTTCGGCGACCTCTACCGGACCGAGATTCGGGCGCTCGCGAGGGAGATGGACCTCCCCGAGGTCATCCTCGACGGCACCCGGCGCCGCACCGGGAACGTGGACCCCACCGACGCGGAGAAACTCGGCGTCGAGCAGACGACGCTGGACGGTCTCCTCCACTTCTCGATCGACGAGCAGCGGGCAGACGCCGCAGTCGCCGAACGGGTCGACGTCGACGAGTCCGTCGTTCGCCGAGCCAGGCGGTGGTGTGCACGGACCCGTCACAAGCGTCACCAGCCGCCGAAACCATCGATGGCGAACTGAGCGGGCCGGCCCTGCCGATCACCTCGATCCGCTGCGCGCCGGCGTTCGAATCGCGTGCCCACGGCCGGCTCTCGTGAAAAAAGCGCAGTGGTACCGACTTACTCGAAGTGGTCGACGACCTTCTGGTACTCCTCGGCGGCCTTCTCCCAGTCGACGACTTCGAAGAAGGCGTCGACGAAGCTGCCGCGGTCCGGGCCGTAATCGTAGTAGTAGGAGTGCTCCCAGACGTCGATGGCCAGGATGGGGTGGGAGCCCCAGAGCGCGCCCTGGTCGTGTTTGTCGACCGCGACGTTGCGCAGTTGCTTGGCGACGGGGTCGTAGACGAGCAGCGCCCAGCCACCGGCGGCGCCGGCGGCGGCCTCGAACTCGCCCTTCCAGCCCTCGTAGGAGCCGAAGTCCTCCTCGATGCGGCTGCGGAGGTCGCCCTCGGGCTCGCCGCCGCCGTTGGGGGACATGTTCTCCCAGAACAGCGTGTGGAGGTAGTGACCGCTGCCGTTGTGGGTCACGTTCCCGAGCGCGCCGGCGGAGCCGCCGAAGTCGCCCGACGAGCGGTTCTCGGCCAGGGTCTCCTCGGCCGACTGCAGGCCGTTGACGTAGCCCTGGTGGTGCGTATCGTGGTGCCAGGTCAGCACCTGCTCGGAGATGTGTGGTTCGAGCGCGTCGTAGTCGTACGGCAGTTCCGGAAGCTCCGGGTTCGACTGTTCAGGCATAGCGGCCGAGACGACGGCTGCCCGCCCCATAATGGCTTGCTGAAACCAGTTTAAGTAGGACCGTTGATACGACGCCCCCTCGGCTTCCAGACGTCCGTAGCGCCGCCGTCACGGCTGCTGTGAGGCGAGTATCGCCGTCGTGACGTCGCGGTTCTCGGACCGAGAACCGTCCAGCCGATCGGTGACGTTCAGCTGAGTAACAGCCGCCGATTAGCTGACGAACAGCCGCCGGTCGGCCCGTTCGTGGTCGGCCGAGGCCACGTCGACGAGCGGCGCGAACGGCTCCATCTCGTCGAGCGAGCGGTCGCCGCTCTCCTCGACCGCGGCCGTCATCGCCGGTCGCAACTCGTCGACGGTCCGCTGGACGTCGGTGTGGCCGAGCCGGAGGAGCCGCTGTGCGGCGCCGAGCAGCCCAGTCACGAACCCGTGATACGCGACCAGACACGCCTCGTCGGCGTCGATACCCTCGCGGCCGGCGACCGCACCCAGGACGACGGCGTGGTTCCCGGGGGCGTCGCCCGCCTCCACCGCGGCGGCGTAGTCGTCGAGGAAGTCGTCGTCACGCAACTCGCGCTGGAGCGAGAGGAGCCGCTCGCCCGTCCGCGTGGAACTCTCGCGGAACTCCGCTGTCAGCGTCGTCGCTGTCAGTCGGCGGTCGGCAGCGAGGACTGCATCGACGTCGGCTTCCTCAGTGCCGCCCTCACCCGCCGTCGCGCCGCGGTGTGCGGCCCGGAGCGCCACCAGGTCGGCGACGCCCAGCTGGCGGCGGAGGTACGTCTCCAGGAGCGTCCGGAGGTCGTCGGCGTCCTCGACGCGGTCCTCGGCGACGAACTGCTCCAGCCCGTAGGAGACGCTGTCGGTGCCGACCGGGAGCGCCGAGTCGGCCAGCCGGAGCGACGCCAGTGTCGACTCGTCGCTCACGACGACCCCTCCGAGTCGATCTCTCCGACCCCGTGGCTGTGCGTGTGACTGCCGTCTCCGTGCGCGTGGTCGTGGCCGCCATCGCCGTGGCTGTGTGCGTGACCTCCCTCATCGCTTCCGTGCCCGGCGTCGCCATCGTCGAACAGCGCGGGACTCACCTCGTCGTAGCCCACGGTGGTGCCGTCGGGGAGGTGGGGCTCCACCTCGGCTTCCATCCGCTCGCGGACGTCGGCCAGCGGGAGGTAGGCCCGCTCGCCCTCGACGGCCAGGTCCCAGTGGCGGTTGCCGACGGCGTGGCCGAGTTCGAGCGCGGTCGACACGGCCGACGCATCGGGGTCGACGCCGCCCAGGTCGACGACCATCGCTGCGACCGGTTCGAGCGAGATGTGGACGAGCCGGCCGTCGGCCGAGAGGAGGTCGCCGGCCCGGAGTTCGCGCCCGAGGACCACGCCGAGGTCGGTGCCGTCGTCGGCCGTCGTGCGAAAGCGCGAGCGCCGCCGCTCCGTCTCGTCGACGGTGATGGCGAGCGCGTCCTCGCTTTCGAGTCGGTCGGCGAGCTCCGGGTCCTCGTCGACGTTCCCGACGTAGGAGTCCGCGACCAGCATCAGAGCTTCCTCCCGTCGGGGGCGCCGACGTCGAGTAGTACGGTTCGTGCCTCGTCCCACGCCGCGTGCAGCGATCCGGTGACGTCCTCGGCGCGGTGGCCCAGCGCGCGGACGACGACGCCGGCGCCGTTGGGCAGCGTCGTCGCGGCGGCGCGGGCGCTCGACGTCTCGTCTTCCGTCTGCTCGCCGGCTCGGTCGTGGAGCGCGTCGGAGAGGGCGTTCCCGTCGCTCTCGGGCGCGACGACGTACAGCGTGCCGTACACCGCGTACTCGCCCATCACGCCGGGGGCGGTGGGATCGCCGTCGGCTGGCGTGAGGTGCGTCGCGTCCTCGAACAGCAGGTCGCCGTCGCTGCGGCACTCGAACCGGGAGACGAAGCGTTCGAAGTCGAAGCGCTCGCCGCGGGCCAGTCGGCCCGGGACGACGACGTCGCCGACGACGGCCGTCGCGTCCGGCGTGATGTCCAAATGCAATTCCTGGCAGTAGCGCGCGTCGGGATTGACGATCACGGGTTCGGGGACGTAGTCGAGGTGGCTCCCCGGACCCACGGAGAGCGAGACGTCCGCGGCGGCGTAGTTGCGCTCCATCGTGAGCACCTTCGTCGAACTCCCGGTGGTGACGTGGGCGATGCCGCCGTTCGCCACGCTGACGTCGATGGTGTGGCGGTCGCCCTGGGCGACGCCGCCGTTCGGCGACTGGACGAACACCGTCTCCGCGTCGGGGTGGGGGTCGTGGGCGAGCGTGCCGCTCAGGTGGAAGGGGACGCGGGCGAAGTCGCGGACGAGGTGGGTCTGGCCGTCCTCATCCGCGGCGAAGGCCAGTTCCAGCCGGCCCTCCTTGCCCGGGGCGCCGACGGGGGCCTGCGGGACCGGTTCGGCCGCGTAGGGTTCGAACGCGGGGTGTGGGGCGTCGGCGGCCATCTACGCGAACAGGACCCCCTCGGTGACGTGCTCCAGGACCGACTCGACCCCGTCCCCGGTCTTGCAGTTCGTGGTGACGAACGGGCCCTCCCGGACCGATTCGGCGTCCGCCTTCATCACGTCCAGGTCCGCGCCGACGTGGGGCGCCAGGTCGGTCTTGTTGATCACCAGCAGGTCGCAGTCGACGACGCCCGGACCGCGCTTGCGCGGGATATCCTCGCCCTCCGCCACCGAGATGACGTACAGCGAGTAGTCGGCGAGTTCGGGGTTGAACGTCGCCGCGAGGTTGTCGCCGCCGCTCTCGATCAGGACCAGATCCAGGTCGGGGTGGTCGGCCAGAAACGCGTCGATCTGGGTGAGGTTCATCGACGGGTCCTCGCGGATGCCCGTGTGCGGGCAGGCGCCGGTCTCGACGCCCGCCACGAGGTCCTCGGGGACGATGCCCGCGAAGCGCTCGCGCAGCGCGTCGGCGTCCTCCTGCGTGAGGATGTCGTTGGCGATGACGCCCACGTCCAGGTCTCGCTCCACGAGTTCCGGGACGAGTTCGGTGACCAGCGACGTCTTGCCGGAGCCGACGGGGCCGCCGATGCCGACCGTGGCGACGTCGCGGTGGGTGAGGCTCACGGCTCTCCCTCCGCGTCCGCAGCCGGACCGCCGTCGGCCGCGGCCTCCGCGTCGTCCTCGTCGCTGCCGGGGTCCATCGCGCCCGAGGACCGGATCGGGTCGTGGACGGTGACGAGCTTGGTGCCGTCGGGGAAGACGGGCTCGACCTGGATCATGTCGACCATCTCCGGGACGCCCGGCATGACGTCCTCCGGGTCGAGTAGCTGGGAGGCCTCGGCGCGGATCTCGGCGACGTCCCAGCCGTCGCGGGCGCGCTCGACGCACCAGTCCGAGATGTACGCGACCGCCTCGGGGTGGTTCAGCCTGACGCCTCGGTCCTTGCGGCGCCGGGCGAGCTCTGCGGCCATGAAGACCGTCAACCGCTCTCGTTCCTTGGGCGTGAGATTCATCCTTGGAGTACCTCAAAGCATGTACCGCTGTGCGAGGGGGACCTCCTCGCTCGGTTCGCAGGCGACGACGTCGCCGTCGACCCGCACCTCGAAGGTCTCGGGGTCGATCTCGACGTCGTCGGGGCAGTAGTCGTTGTAGTGCATGTCCGCCTTGCCGGGCGTCCGGGTGTCGGAGACGGGGACGACGGGCGTGTCGAGGCCGTATTCCTCGCCCGCGTCCGCGTCGGCGGCGGCCTGGCTGACGAACGACAGCGAGAGGGCGTGTTTGGCCTTCCCGGCGGCGCCGGCGCGTGGCCGTTGCATGATCGGTTCGCAGGTCATCAGCGAGCCGTTGGCCTCGCCCATCTCGGAGTAGGTAGGGAAGCCGCCCTTGAACGTCATCGCCGGCTTGATCCCGAAGAACGCGGGGTCCCACAGCACCACGTCGGCGAGTTTCCCGGGTTCGAGCGAGCCGACGTACTCGTCGATGCCCGCAGAGATGGCCGGGTTGATGGTGTACTTCGCGAGGTAACGCTTGACCCGGAAGTTGTCCGCCTCGGGGTGGGTGTCGGACGCTTCATCTTCCGGCAGGGGACCGCGCTGGGCTTTCATCTTCGAGGCTGTCTGCCAGGTCCGGCTGATCACCTCGGCCTGCCGGCCCATCGCCTGGGCGTCGGAGGTCATCATCGAGATGGCGCCCTCGTCGTGGAGGACGTCCTCGGCGCCGATGGTTTCGGCGCGCACCCGGGACTCGGCGAAGGCGACGTCCTCGGGGACGTCGGGGTTGAGGTGGTGACACACCATCACCATGTCCAGGTGCTCGTCGAACGTGTTGGCCGTGTACGGCATCGAGGGGTTCGTCGAGGAGGGGAGCATGTTGGGCTGGCCGACCATCTCCATGATGTCCGGGGCGTGGCCGCCGCCGGCGCCCTCGATGTGGAACAGGTGCATCGTCCGCCCGTCGACGGCGGCGAACGTGTTCTCGACGAACCCCGCCTCGTTGAGCGTGTCCGTGTGCATGCACACCTGGACGTCCTCCGCTTCGGCGACGTCGAGGCAAGTGTCGATGGCCGCGGGCATCGACCCCCAGTCCTCGTGGAGTTTCAGCCCGCAGGCGCCCGCCTCGACCTGCTCGACCAGGGGGTCGGGCTTCGAGGCGTTGCCCTTCCCGTAGAAGCCGACGTTCACCGGCCACTCCTCGGCGGCCTGGAGGAACCGCTCGACGTTCTCGGGGCCGGTCGTGCAGGTGGTCGCGCCGCCGCCGTAGCCGCCGCCGAGCATCGTCGTGATCCCGGAGGCCAGCGCGTGTTCGTGCAACTGCGCGGAGTTGAAGTGGACGTGGACGTCCAGCCCGCCCGGGGTGACTATCTTCCCCTCGGCGGGGTAGACGTCCGTCGACGGGCCGACGACCATGTCGACGCCGTCCATCGTGTCGGGATTGCCGGCCGACCCGATCCCCGCTATCTTCCCGTCGCGGATGCCGACGTCGGCGGCGACGATGCCCTGGACGGGGTCCAGCACGAGTGCGTTCGTCAGCACCCAGTCGAGCGCCCCCTCCTCCTGGGTTGTGCCGGGCGACTGGCCCAGGCCGTCACGGAGCGTCTTCCCACCGCCGAACACCGCCTCGTCGCCCGGCGTCCGCAGGTCTTCCTCGACCTCGACGAACAGTTCGGTGTCGCCCAGGCGGACCCGGTCGCCCTCTGTCGGGCCGTACAGCTCCGCGTACGTCTCGCGGTCGACGTCGCGGGTCATCGCTTGCCCTCCGTCGCGTCGTCGTCCACGTCGTCGGCGCCAGTTCCGTCCGCCACCTCGCCGTCGGCGGCGCCGTCTCCCTCGTCCTCGGCCAGCGTTCCCGCCTGCGACGGGATGCCGCCAAAGCCCTGCCGTCCTGCCCGTTCGACCGCCGCAGCGGCGTCGCCGTCGACGCTCCCGTTCACGAGGCCGTTCATCCCGTGGGCGACGCGCTTCCCGCCGAGCGCGACCAGGTCGACCGTCTTCTCGTCGCCGGGCTCGAACCGGACTGCCGTGCCCGCGGGGACGTTCAGTCGCATCCCGAACGCGCCCTCGCGGTCGAATTCGAGGGCGGCGTTGGCCTCGAAGAAGTGGAAGTGCGAGCCGACCTGGACGGGCCGGTCGCCCGTGTTGGCGACGCGGACCGTCGCCGTCTCCCGATCCTCGTTGATAGTCACCGGTTCCTCGCCCGTCCGCACCTCGCCGGGGACGACCGGTTCGGTCACGGCGACCCACCCCCGGTCGGCGCGCGGTTCGACTCCGATTCCGCTGGTGTTCGTTCGTCGGTCATCTGCGCCGAGATTCCACTGTCGCGACTAAATCACCGACGCTGTGCGCAATATTGGCACTCCAGCCCGACAGAACTTACCGATCGTCCAGTTCGTCGACCGCCTCGGCGATCGTAATCGGCGGATCGTCGACTCCGAGCCGGTCGAACAGGTCGACGACTGTCGGAACGGAGAGTCCCACTCGCCTGAGCGCGTCGACGTCGGTCAGCACCTCGCGAGTCTGGCCGTCGGCGGCGATCGCGCCCTCGCGGTCCATGAGGATCACCCGGTCGGCCACCGCGGGGACGAGGTCGGCGTCGGGCGTGGAGACGACCAGCGTGACGCCGTCGTCGACCAGGTCGTCGAGCAGGTCCAGCAGCTCCGCTCTGTTCGCGCCGTCGACGTTCGAGAGCGGTTCGTCCAGCAGGAGGACCTCCGGATCGAACGAGAGGACGCTCGCGAGCGCCGCCCGGCGCTGTTCGCCGCCCGAGAGGCGGAACGGGGGGCGGTCGAGCAGGTGGGTCAGGCCGAAGCGGTCCGCGAGGGCGCTGACTCGCTCGTCGACCGTCTCCTTCGGGAGGTCGAACTGCGAGGGGCCGTACTCCACGTCCTCGCGGACGGTGGGATTGAACAGGTACTCGCCGGGGTCCTGGGTGAGCACGCCGATGCGCTCGCGGACATCGTCGGCCGGCTGGTCCTCGCCGAAGAAGCGGACCGTCCCCTCGTCGGGGTCGAGCAGGCCGCCCAGGAGCAAGAGGAGCGTGGACTTGCCCGCACCGTTCGGGCCCAGGATGGCGACCCGTTCGCCGGCACCGATGGCCACGTCCAGATTCTCGACGGCTGCCGTCCCGTCCGGGTAGGCGTAGGACAGGTCCCGGGCCGCGACGACGGGGTCGGTCACGCGAGCACCACCCGGCCCGCGACGGCCAGCGCGACGACCGCGGCGAAGCCGACGTCGGCGACGCCGACCGGGTGGGGACGGGCGTAGGGCGTCATCTGCGTTCCGCCGCGGGCGGCCGCCGCGCGCTGGACGCGCTCGCCCCGCTCGAACGTCCGCAGGAAGAAGGTGCCGAGGAAGGACCCGGAGCGGCGCCACGACGACCGCAGCGACTCCGGCGCGAACCGGCGGCTCCGGCGAGCCACGGTCATTCTGGTCAGCTCCCGGAAGAACAGCAGCAGGTACCGGTGGGTGACGGCGATCAGGGTGACGGCGAGCGGTGGCGCGCGGAGCCGACGAAGCGCCGCCAGGACGCCCGAGAACCGGGTCGTCAGGAGCAACAGCGACAGGAAGCCTACGCAGCTCGCGACGCGGACGGCGAACGCCACGACGTAGGCGACGCCGGGTTCGGTGACCATCAGGGGGACGAGTGGCAGCGGCAGGGTGGCCATCGCAGGTCCCTCCATCAGCACGGCCTGCGGCGCGACGACCAGGAGCGACGGGAGCGTCGGCAGGGCGAGCCGTTCGGCGAAGGTACTGATCGGGACGCGCGAGGCGAGGGCGAGCGCGACGGCGAGGCCCAGCAACGCGGCGAGAGGGCGGAGGTCGTCGGTGGCGACGGCGACGACGACGAGCGAGACGAGGCCCACGAGCTTCGCGACGGGGTGGACCGCCTGGAGGAACCCGTCTCGTTCGGGGACAGTCGCCGACAGCAGGAACGCCGTCGCCCGGTCGCTGACGGTCGTAACGGTGCGGTCGAGGGCGTCGACGACCATTTCAGTCGGCCAGCACCCGGCCCATGCCCGTCGCGAGGACGAGGGTCAGTGCGGTGCCGACGAGCGCGGCCAGGAGCGTCCCGGGCGCGGCGCCCAGCCCGGGGACGCCGTAGTCCGGCATGAGCCCGGGGTTGACGGTCTCTGCGGCGTCCGTCGCGCCGGTCGCCTCGGCGGCGTTGTCCAGCGGCTCGGCGTAGCCGACCTGGCCGGCCGCCCAGCCGAAGACGGGCGCGAGGAGGACCAGGACGAGCAGTATCGCGAGCCCCGTCCGAAACCAGGAACGGTCGAGGGCGCTCACGCCTTCACCTCCCGGAGCGGGGACGCGGGGAGGACGTCCGGCCGCGCGTCGACGACGGCGCGGTAGACAACGGCCGTGATGGCGCCCTCGATCAGCCCGAGCACGAGGTGGCCGGCGCCCATTAACAGGACGACCGTGCCGAGTTCGTAGGCGAAGGCCGACGAGAGGCCCAGCTGGACGGCCGCGCTGAGCGCGCCCGCAGTGATGCCGAGCCAGCCGGCGGCGAAGGCCGCCCCGAGTTCGTGGTGGTTCGCGAGGGCCCGGTAGACGGCGTAGCCGACGTACACCTCGACGATGGCCATGTTGAACACGTTCGCGCCCAGGACGACGACGCCGCCGTCGCCGAAGACGAGCGCCTGGACTGTGACCACCGTCGCGACGCAGAGCGCACCGAGGTGGGGCCCGAGCAGGATGGCGGCGAAGGCGCCGCCGACGAAGTGAGCGCTCGTACCGCCCACGATCGGCCAGTCGAGCATCTGGGCGGCGAAGATGCCGGCCGCGACGATGCCCAGCAGTGGCGCCTGCGCGTCGGAGAGCTCGCCGTCGACGCGCCGGGCCGCGTAGGCGAGGACGGCTATGGACGCCAGGGCGCAGACGGCCGCGACCGCAAGGTCGAGAAACCCGTCGAGGATGTGCATACCCGCACTGACCGGTGCCCCGTCGATAATACTTTTCCTTGGCGCAGTATTATTCGAGCCGGGAACAGGCTCTTGGCGCCCGGCGCGAAACGGGAGCGCATGAGCGAGGACCTCGACCGCATCAGCCTCACCCTCCCGCCGGAGATGACCGACCGGCTGGACGACATCGCGACGGACTGGGACTACGCCAGCCGGTCGGAGGCGGTCCGGGACGCCCTGCGGGACTTCTTCACGGCCTACGAGTGGGAGAGCGACCACGGCGAGACGCACTACGGAACGCTGGTCGTCATCCACGACCACCACGTCGACGGCCTGGCCGACCGCCTCCAGCGACTCCAGCACGACGCCGAGGAGATCATCACCGCCGTCCAGCACGTCCACCTCTCGCACCACCGCTGCATGGAGACCATCACGGTGGAGGGCCCGGGGGCCGAGATAAGCGACCTGGCCAACCGCCTCCGGTCGGTCAAGGGGGTCCGGCAGGTGAAGGTCGTCGTCGTCGGCGAGTGAGGGCCGCCGACCCGATTTTCTGACGATCCGGGAGAATCACTGCCCGTTTTCGAACACCACTCCTCCCCGACACGTTATCGCTGGACTTGACGGGCCGACAGTTCGGGCGCCGGCGCGTTCGGGAAAACGGATCGTCCGTCAACTTTCGAGCGCCTAGCTGGACGATCGCCTGTCATCGACCCCAGGTTTAATGTATTCCTTATACACCTCCAAGGTCAGTTGGATGAATATAAGATTGGATTGGTAACCCTTATTTAGCAAGTGCGAAACGGAAGGGATGGAAACATATGATGGACGTTCGTCACGCAATCTCGCGGAAAAGCAGTGGATTGAACGAAGTATCATCGTCTGACGTTACAGAAGCCGCGCGAATGGTGGAGGCCGGCCAATGAACGACCGGATCAGTCGCCGCCGCTTCGTCACCGCCGGGGGCGCCGCGATGGTCGCCGGACTCGCCGGCTGTTCCCAGAGCGACGGGAGCGCCGAGGGCGCCTCGACGGACACGGCCAGTAGCGCCGACGTCGTCAAGATCGGCGTCCTGGAGGACCAGTCCGGCAACTTCGCCCTCGTCGGCGACCCCAAGTACAAGGCCTCGATGCTCGCCATCGAGGAGATCAACGCCGACGGCGGCATCGACGGGAAGCAGATCGAACCGGTCACCGCCGACCCCCAGTCCGACAACCAGCGCTACCAGGAACTCACGCGCGAGTACATCAACGAGGAGGAGGTCGACGTCCTCTGGGCTGGCTACTCCTCGGCCACGCGGGAGGCGATCCGACCGATCATCAACCGCAACGAGCAGCTGTACTTCTACACCACCCAGTACGAGGGCGGCGTCTGTGACTCGACGACGTTCGCCGTTGGCCCGACCGCGCGACAGCAACTCGGGATCGTCCTCCCGTACCTGCGCGAGGAGTTCGGCCCGGAGATCTACACCATCGCCGCGGACTACAACTTCGGCCAGCTATCGGCCGACTGGGTCAAGGTGCTGGCCGACGAGAACGACGCCGAAGTGGTCGGCGAGGAGTTCATCCCCCTCTCGGAGTCCAGCTTCGGGTCGACGATCAGCCGCATCCAGGACGCCGACCCCGACTTCGTCATGTCGATGCTCGTCGGCGCGAACCACACGGCCTTCTACGAGCAGAAGGCCTCCTCGGGGCTGGACGTCCCCATCGGGACCTCGACGGCGATGGCCCAGGGGTACGAACACCGCCGCATCGACCCGCCGGCGATGGCCAACATCTACGCCGGCGTCAACTACATGGAGGAGGTTCCCACCGAGAGCAACACCAGCGACGGCGGGTTCGTCGACCGCTACTTCGAGAAGTACCCCGACGCGCCCTACCTCAACGAGGAGGCCGAGACGAACTACTTCTCGACGTACATGTACAAGGAGGCCGTCGAACAGGCCGGGACGCTCGAACAGCCGGAGGTCATCGAGGCCCTGGAGTCGGGGATCAGCCTCGGCACCGAGCGCGCCCCCGAAGCGCCGGAGGGCGAGACGATCGAACTCGACCCGGCGACCCACCACGTCGACCACCACATGTGGGTCATGAAGGCCGACGAGGAACACAACGTCGAGGCGATCACCGACCGGAAGATCCCCGAGCAGTTCCTCTCGGAGACCGTCGGCTGCGACCTCACTCAGGAGGACGAGCAGAAACAGTACACCCCGGTCGACTACTTCGAGGAGGCGGAGTAACATGGTCGCGGGTCTGTTCGGACCGGGCGGAACCGGGAGACGGGTCTCCCCACCGTCGGTGTGGGGTCGGCCCCGCAGCCACTGCGAGCCGAGACGATGATGCAGGCGCTATCCCAGGCCCGCTACGGAATCGGGGCCGTCGTCGTGGTCGGACTGGTGTTCGCAGTCGGCGCGCTCACGACCCCGAACCTCACGTTCCGGATCGCCTACGCGGTCTCGTTCGTCGTGCTCGCGGCGATCGGACTCGCGATCATCTTCGGGATCATGGGCGTGATCAACCTCGCCCACGGGGAGTTCATCCTCGTCGGCGCGTACGCGACGACGCTCGCCGTCACGAAAGTCGGCCTGCCGCTGCCGGTCGCGATGGTGGCCGGTGCGCTGGTCACCGCCGGCTTCGGTCTCGTGGTCGAGCGAGTCATCATCTCGGGGTACGTCCCCAACTGGATCGGCCAGCGGACCGTCGGGCGCGACCTGATCACGCCGTTCTACGACCGGCTGGCCGACTCGATGGTGGCGACGTTCGGGCTGAGCCTGATCATGGTCCAGGGCGCTCGCATCGTCTTCGGCAACTCGATCGACCAGATCGGCGTCCCGTTCGGGAGCACCGCCGGCTACCCGGACTACCGGATCGCGCTCGTCGGTATCACTGCCGGCGTGTTAGCGCTGGTCTACGTCCTGTTCACGCAGACGCTGTTCGGCACGCGCGTGCGTGCGACGATGCAGGACGAACAGACGGCGAAGGCGCTCGGGATCGACACGGAGCGGACCTACATGTACACGTTCGCCATCGGCTCCGGGCTGGCCGGCTTCACCGGCGCCCTGTTCGCGCCGCTGCTGTCGATGCAACCGTCGATCGGTGACCAGTTCCTCGTCGAGGCGTTCGTCGCCGTCGTCGTCGGCGGCGCGAGCGTCGTCGTCGGGACGTCGCTGTCGGGCCTGCTGCTGGGCCCCATCGACGCGCTGTTCTCCGACGAGTTCGGGGAGTTCGCCGGTCGCATCGCGCTGCTGGTGACGGCGATGCTCGCCCTGCGGTTCCTGCCGGGCGGCATCACCGGGCTGATCGACCGCGTTCGCGCCATGCGAGAGGGGGGATCCTAGATGGCTGCCGAATCGACCGCGGCCGACGGGACCGCCCCCAGCTCCCTGACTCGCCTCCGAAACCGGCTGGAGGGGCCGAACACGATCGGGAACTCGCGACCGTTCTGGATCGGGTTCGCCCTCGTCCTGGCGGCGCTCGTGGCGTTTCCGATCCTCGGCACTGGCACCGGGAACCAGTTCTCGCTGTTTCTGGTGCTCGGGCTGCTCGGACTGTCGCTCTCGCTCGTCTGGGGCTACACCGGTATCCTCAGCTTCGGGCAGACGGTGTTCTTCGGGGTCGGCGCCTACACGTTCGGCGTCGTCTCGATCAACGTCCCGTCGCCGGGCGGTATCACGGGTGCCATCGTCGCGGGCACGCTGGCCGGCGCCGTCCTCGCGGCCCTGCTGGGCTACTTCATGTTCTACGGCGGTGTCAGGGACGTCTACGTGACGATCATCACCCTCGTCTCGACGCTGGTGACGTTGACGTTCATGGCCCAGACCGCCGGTTCGGAGTGGACCATCGGCGAGGCGGCGCTTGGCGGCTTCAACGGGATGCCCGGCATGCCACCGCTCACGCTCGGCGTCGAGGGCCTGTTCACCTTCCAGTTCGTGTTCAACAAGTACGAGGTGTTCGTCCCGTTCCTCGGGACGAGACCCTTCGACCCGTTCTACTACCTGGCGCTCGCTCTGCTCGTGGCCGCCTACCTCGGCCTGCGCGTCCTGGTCAACATGGACTTCGGGCGCGTGCTCGTCGCCATCCGCGAGGACGAGGACCGGACCGAGATGTTCGGCTACGACGTCAAGCGGGCCAAGCTCGTCTCGTTCACGCTCGGCGGCGGTCTCGCCGGGTTCGCCGGCGTGCTGTACGCGGCCCGGAACGTCTACATCGACCCGTCGGTGTTCGAGCTGTACTTCGCGACGCTGCCCGTCGTCTGGGTGAGCGTCGGCGGCCGCAAGAGCCTGCTCGGCGCTGTCGTCGCGACCATCGCGGTCGAGTACCTGCGACTGTCCATCGGCGGGGAGTACGCGCTGGTCGCGGTCGGCGCGCTGCTCCTGCTGTCGATACTGGTATTGCCCGGCGGCGTCGTGCCGTGGATAGCTTCCCGAGGGATTCCGTGGATCAAGACCGACGGCGCCCCGTGGATCTGGGACGACTGGATTCCGTGGCTGAAGAACGAAGCAATCCCTTGGATCAGGCACGACTCGATCCCGTGGCTGAAGAACGACTCGATCCAGTGGCTGAAGAACGACGCAATTCCCTGGATCAAGGAGAAGGCACGTCCGTCGGTGAACACGGAGGAAACCGAATCATGAGCGACTCGACCACACAGGAGAGCCTCGACCCGAACGTTCGCCAGACGGCCGCCGAGCTGGCGACCGGCGACCGGACCGACACGCTGCTCCAGACCGACGACCTCGTCAAGACCTTCGGCGGGTTCACGGCGACCGACGAGGTCGACTTCTCGGTCGAGGAAGGCGAACTGCGCTGTCTGATCGGCCCGAACGGCGCCGGGAAGTCGACGCTGCTGAAGCTGATCACCGGCACCCTCGCGCCGACTGAGGGGAGCATCTACTACGACGGCCACGACGTCACCGACCTGGAGCCCAACGAGCGGGTCGCCCGCGGGATCAGCATGAAGTTCCAGGTCCCGTCGGTGTACGGCGACCTCTCGGTCCGCGAGAACGCCCGGCTCCCCATCCAGCAGTTCGCCGACGGCGAGGAGCGACGCCGCCGCGTCCAGGAGGCTATCGACGCCGCCGGCCTCACTGGCACCGAGGACGTCGACGCGAGCACCCTCTCGCACGGTCAGCAACAGCAACTCGAGATCAGCATGGCCGCCTCGCTCGAACCGGACCTGCTCTTGCTCGACGAGCCGGTGGCCGGCCTCTCGGTCGACGAACGCGCCGAGATCGCAGACCGGATCACGACGCTCAACGAGGAGGAGGGGATCGCCTTCGTCGTGATCGAACACGACACCGACTTCGTCGCCGAGATCGCCGACAACGTGACCGTCCTCCACAAGGGCGATATCTTCCGGGAGGGCTCGATAGGCGATATCGAGTCCGACCCGGCCGTCAAGCGGATCTACCTCGGGACCGACGAGGACTCGGACGGTGATTCGCGATGACCGTGCTCTCGCTGGACGGCGTCACCGTCGGCTACGGCCCGACGCCCGTCCTCCGGGAGATCGATCTGGCCATCGAGCGAGGCGAGATCGTCGGCGTCGTCGGCAAGAACGGCGTCGGGAAGACCACCCTCATGAAGACCGTCATCGGCCTGCTCGAACCGACGTCGGGGTCGATCACCTACGACGGGCGGGACGTCACCGGGCTGGCGGCCGACGACCGCGCTCGCTCCGGCATCGGCTACATCCCGCAGGGCCGGGACATCTTCCCCGACCTGACGGTCGAGCAGAACCTCCGGATGGGCGAGCACGTCAACGCGGACGGCGCCGTCACTCGCTACGAGGAGGTGTACGACCTCTTTCCGGTGCTCGAAGAGCGCGCCGGGCAGGACGGCGGGACGCTCTCGGGCGGGCAACAGCAGATGCTCGCCATCGGCCGGGCACTCGTCGGTGACCCCGACCTCCTGCTGCTCGACGAACCGAGCGAGGGCGTCCAGCCCTCCATCGTCGACCAGATCAGCGAGGACATGCGCGCCATCAACGACGAACTCGGGACGACCGTCCTCTTCGTCGAACAGAACCTGGGCGTCATCCAGGAGATGGCCGACCGGTGCTACGCGATGGAACGGGGCACCATCGTCGACGAACTGACGAGCGAGGAGATCGCCGACGAGGACGCCATCGCCAGCCACCTGGCGATCTGACGCCGGACCGACCCCATCGCTCCTGTTTGGAATCGCTGCCGCCCCGTCGACACCGTCGCACCCAACGCCAAACTGTTATGACACTGTCGTTACAGTGTCCGGGTAGGAATGAGTTCCCGGAACCAGGGGCGGAGTGTGACACGGGAGGGTGCGAGCGAGCGGGCGGTCATCGCCGCCTGCGAGTCGCTCGTCCGGGAGTACACGCGCGGGTCGGGCGGTGGGTGGTTCGGCAGCGGGAACCTGCCGACGGTGCGCGCGCTCGACGGCGTGAGTCTCTCGGTCCGTCGCGGCGAGATCGTCGGGATCGAGGGGCCGAGCGGGAGCGGGAAGTCGACGCTGTTGCACCTGCTCGCGGCCCTCGACACGCCGACGGCGGGCGAGCTAACCGTCGCCGGCGAGGACGTCAGGCGCCGCTCCGAGCGCGGCCGGGCGAAGCTTCGACTGGAGCACATCGGCCTCGTCTTCCAGCGCTTTCACCTGCTGCCGGCGCTGTCGGCGCGGGCGAACGTCGCCCTGCCGCTGGTGGAACTGGGCTGGTCCAAGCGGCAGCGTCGCGAGCGGGCGACGAGCCTGCTCGAGGACGTCGGCCTGGGTGAGCGGGCCACGCACCGGCCGGGACAGCTGAGCGGCGGGGAACAGCAACGGGTGGCCATCGCGCGAGCGCTGGCGACCGAACCGGACCTCCTGATCGCCGACGAGCCGACGGGGGAACTCGACACGGCGACGGGCCGGCAGGTGCTCGACCTGTTCGAGGACCTGGGCGAGAACCACGCCATCGTCCTGGCCTCCCACGACCAGCCGACCCTGGCCATCGCGGACCGGGTGATCAGCCTCCGCGACGGCCGCGTGCAGGGCGCCGACCGATGACTCTCCCCGGAGCCAGGTGGCTGCGACGCCGCCGGGCACTCGTGGGGCTGGCCGTCCACCGCGTCGTCGGTCGGGTGCGCTCCAGTCCCCAGCGCGTCGTCCTGAGCGTGCTCGGCGTGGCGCTGGCCGTCGCGCTGGTGGTCGCCGTGACGGGCGTGGCGCTGGGCCTGACCGCCGAGTCCGTCGTCCAGAACGACGACACCGACTTCTGGGTCGTCCCCGAGCAGTCGACCGCCGAGTCCGTCGCGGTGTCGAGCGGCGGCGTCAAACTCGGCGACGTCCACGCCACGAGCGAGCGCATCGAACGCGACGAGCGGGTGGACTACGCGACGCCCGTGGCGCTGAGCGTCGTCCCCGTCACGGACCGGACGACGGGGGAGACGGAGTACGTCCTGGCCGCCGGCATCGTCCCGCGGGAGGGCCAGGAGCTGTTCGGGCTCTCGACCACGCCGCTGGAGCCCGGTGACCCCCACTACGCGAACGGGAGCTACGACGGCCCCTGGACCGGCGAGGCCGTGGTCAACGACGCCGCCGCGTCGATCACGAACACCTCGGAGGGTGAGGACCTCCAGGTCGCCCGGACGGGGACGAACCGGTCGTTCCGGGTACTCAACGTCTCCCAGGGCGAGGCGGGCTTCGGGTTCGGGTCGGCCCCCATCGCGGTCGTCCACCTGAGTGAACTCCAGAGCGCGACGGGGCTGGCCGCCAGCGACCAGGCCGACCAGATCCTCGTCAGCACGAACGACCCGGGCGTGCGCTCGGATCTCGAGTCGCTGTATCCGCACACGACGGTCGTCACCAAGCGCGGCATCTCCGCCCAGCAGGCCTCGACGTCGAACCTCCCGCTGGCCGTGGGGCTGTCGGCGCTCCTGTCGGCGCTGGTCGTCGGGGTGCTGTTCATCGCGACGCTGATGGGTCTGGAGGTGAGCGCCGACCGGGCGACGCTGGGGACCCTGGCGACGCTGGGCTTCGCCAGTCGCTCCCGCTCGCTGCTCATCGGCTGTGAGACGCTGGTCGTCGCCGTCGTCGGCGGCCTGGTCGGCGTGGCCGTCGGCGCCGGGAGCATCGGCCTCGTCAACCGCGTCGTCGGCGCCCGGTTCGGTATCGCGGAGGTGGCCGTCTTCGACCCGCTCCTGGTCCCCTACGGACTCGCCGTCGCCGCCGTCGTCGGCGTCGTCGGGAGCGTCTACCCCATCTACCTCGGCCGCCGGACCGACGTCCTGGAGGTGCTCTCGGAATGATCGGGTCGCGCTTCCGCGCCGTGCTGGGCATCGCCGCGGCGCAGTTGCGCCACGAACGCGGACGGACGCTACTGGCCATCGTCGCCGTGGCACTGGCTGTACTCGCCACCACCATCCTGGCCAGCGTGGGCTACGGCGTCGTCGAGACGGGCCAGGAGAAGTTCGACACCTCCGGCCGGGATCTGTGGGTGACCGGCGGGCCGCTGAAGTTCTCGCCCGGGTCGGTCGGCGGCTTCGAGAACACGCTCGTCGACTCCCACAGCGTCGCCGACGACATCGAGCAACGCGAGGAGATACAGACGGCGGTGCCGATGAGCTTTCAAACTGTGTACGCCAGCACGGACGGCGAGGAGTTCCAGACCGTCGTCGGCGTCGGCGCGCCCGCCCGCGGCCCGTCGGTCAACGTCATCGAGGGTAGCGAGTTCTCGACGAAGGACACTCACTACGCCAACGGGACCTACGACGGGCCGATGTCCCACGAAATCGTGATCGACGAGCGGACGGCCGACCAGCTCGGCGTCGAGGTGGGGGACAGCCTCTACGTCGGCGGGACGCTGAGCGCCGCCCGGCAGAACGAGTTCGAGGTGGTCGGTATCTCCAACACCTTCTCCACGTTCGTCGGCTCCGCGACGGTGACGATGCACCTGAGCGAACTCCAGGAGGTGACGGGGACGACCGACTCCGACCGGGCGACGTTCGTCTCCATCGACGTCCACGACGACGCCGACGTCGAGCAGGTCGAACGGGAAATACAGGCCGAGTACCCCTCCTACGACGTCCGGACCAACGAGGAGCAACTGGAGGCGACGCTCCGCGAGCAAGCAGTCCTCATCGCCAGCGGCATCTCGCTGGTCGCCTTCGCCGTCGCCGCCGGCGTCGCGCTGACGACCAACCTCCAGTTCTCGCTGGTGTACCAGCGCCGCGACCGGCTGGCCGCCATCAAGGCCATCGGCTGGCGCACCCGCACTCTCGTCGCCGTGACGACGGTGAAAGCCCTCGTCGTCGGGATCATGGGCGCCGGGCTGGGACTGGTCCTGACCTACCCGGGCGTCGCGGTGGTCAACGAGGTGGCCGCGGCCATCGCCGGGTTCGAGGGGCTCGTCCAGCTCTCCCCGGAGATTCTCGTCGGCGGGCTGGTACTCGGCGTCGTGATCAGCTTCCTGAGCGGCCTCGCGGCGAGCGCGCTGATCGCCAGGGTGTCGCCCCTGGAGTACATCTCGCGGTAGCGGGCGGGAATCGCCCGGCCAGCCGGTGGAGTCGGACGGCGCTCTCCGTCCGTCAGCCCCGTCGCGGGGGACGGGCTGTGCCTTCTTCCCGCGTGGCCCCGTCTGTGCGCCGGTACGTACCATCTCCGTACCAGCTATCTGTGCCTTACCTGACTGAAAACTGATTTTTTAGTACAACCGACACGTCGTCGAACGTGTGACTCGTTACCTATTCCACCACTGGTTGCGTCGAGACCGGCACGGCAAATCACGGGCCGTCACGAGCGGATAGATGCGGTGGCCGACTGCCGTCATCGCCGTCATCGTCCTCCTCGTCCTGGCGCCGATGTGGGTCATCGCCATCCAGGGCGAGGGGGCCTCCGAGGAGGTCGAGATCGACCGCGGCGTCAGCGAGATCCAGCCACTCGACGGCTTCCTCGACACCCCGAACAAGCTCTCGCCCAGCCAGGTCGGGGTGATCGTCTGGGTGGCGCTGCTGGCCCTGGTCGGCGTCGTCTCCGCCGCACACCGGTTCATGAACGAGGCGGTGCGGCCGCCCGACGACGCGGCCGTGGCCGCGGACGGCGGGAGCGCCTCGGCCGGCTGGCTCGACACCGACGACCGGTGGGTGGTCGAGTACTACGACGCCTCCGAACAGGCCGAGGGACTCCTCGCGATGGGCGGGCTGACGGTGCTGGCCATCGTCTTCGCGGCGCTGTTCACCGGCGAGTACTTCACCCTCGCGAGGACGCAGTACTTCGGCGTGTACGCCGCGGGCATGTTCTTCTCGCTGGCCGGGCTGACCATCGCCTACTACGCCTGGTTCGTGCCCCACGTCGAGGTCGTCGAAGAACGGGAGCACGCGAGATGACCGACGACACCGACCACGACTCCGGGACTGACCACGACACCAGGACTGACCACGACACCAGGACTGACCACGACACCAGGACTGACCACGACATCGAGACCGACGACCCGGCCACGGCCGGGGACGTCGAGTCGTTCGACTGTCCCTGTTCGTACCGGCACCTGACCGACGGCGGCGAGGACGTGAGTGGCCCCGAGACCCCGGCGCCCGAGCGGGAGGCCGACGGGTTCGAGTACGACCGTCGCGACGTCGCGAAGTTCCTCGCCACGGTGGGCGGGCTGACGGCCGTCGGCAGCCTCGCCGCCCCGCTCGCGGGCCTCACCCAGGTGTTCGAGCGGGAGTACACGGGCCCGATCTACACCGACGACGTGGCCCTGGTCGACGCCGAGGGAGAGCTGATCGAGGAGGGCAGGCTCAGCCCCGGCGAACTCATGACCGTGTTCCCGGAGACGAACCCGGGCATCGAGGACGCCCCGACGCTGCTCGTCCGGTTCGAGGAGGGCGAGTACACCGACGGGACGACCGCGGAGTTCGTCGTCAGCGGCTACGCGGCGTACTCGAAGGTGTGTACCCACGCGGGCTGTATGGTCGCGGACCGCCAGGACACCACGCTCGTCTGTCCCTGTCACGCCGGGAAGTTCGACCCGCTCTCCGGGGCGAGCGTGGTCGGTGGGCCGCCGCCGCGCCCACTCCCGCAACTCCCGCTCGCGCTCGCCGACGAGGGCCACCTGATCGCCACCGGTGACTTCCCCGAACCCATCGGGGTGGGGGAGTGACGATGGCGGACCGACTCCGCCGCGCCTGGGCGTGGGTCGACTCGCGTCTCGACCTCTCGGCCGAGGCGGACTACCTCGGGAAGGCGTTCCCCGCCGAGGACTCGTTCCTGCTGGGCGAGGTGGCGCTGTTTTGCTTCCTCATGCTCGTGCTGACGGGGATGTTCCTCGGCTTCTTCTTCGAGCCCAGCACCTCCGACGTCGAGTACGACGGCAGCGTCGACGAGTACCAGGGCGAGGAGCTGCCGGAGGCGTTCGTCAGCGTGCTGAACATCACCTACGAGGTGCCCTACGGGATGTTCCTCCGGCGCCTCCACCACTGGGCGGCCCACCTGTTCGTCGCATCGCTGTCGCTGCATATGCTGCGGGTGTTCTTCCACGGCGCGTACGCCAACCCCAGGGAGCCCAACTGGGTCGTCGGCGGCGGGCTGGCCATCTCGTCGATGTTCGCCGCCTACACGGGCTACGCGTTGCCCTACGACGAGTTCGCCAGCACCGCGACGGGCATCGGGTACAGCATCGCCAAGTCCGTCCCAATCTTCGGCGACATCCTCTCACAGATCGTGTTCGGGGGCGAGTACCCCTCCAGCGCCACGCTCCCGCGATTCTACTTCATCCACGTCTTCCTGTTACCGGTGGTCATCGCGGGGCTGATCGCCGTCCACATGGCGATCCTCGTCCGCCAGAAACACACCGAGGCGCCCCGGGAGGCGGACGTCACCGGCGGCCGGCTACCGGTCGACCGGGACGACGGAAGCGTCGTCGTCGGGCTCCCGGCGTTCCCGAACCAGGCCGCCATCAGCGCCGTCGTCTTCTTCCTCACCCTCGGCGTGCTGTCGCTGCTGGCGGGGTTCCTGCCGGTGCACAACGTCGCCGAGTACGGGCCCAACGACCCGGCGAGCACGCCGTCGCTCATCATGCCCGACTGGTTCCTCATGTGGGTGTTCGGCTTCCTGAAGGTGATGCCGTCGTGGATGAGCTTCACCGTCCCGGGCACGGACATCCACGTCAGCACGGAGTTCCTGAGCGGGATGGTGCTGCCTGGCATCGTCTTCGCCCTGCTGTTCGCCTGGCCGTTTATCGACTCCTACGACGAGCAACGCCACTTCTCGATGGACCCGCTCGCGCGCCCCTGGCAGACCGCCGTCGGCGTCACGGGCGTCGTGTTCGTCATGATCGCCTCCATCGCGGGGATGAACACCATCGCCGCCGACATCACCGGGCTCTCGACGGGGGTCCTCAATCCACTCTTGCTGGGGGCGATGATCCTCGGCCCGCTCCTGGCAGGCGGCGTCACGTACGTCGTGCTCGACCGCTACGACGCCGACGACCCGACCGACGGGGGCCGGCGACCGACGACGGCCGACGGCGGTGCCAGGGAGGCCGCCGGTCCCGCGGCGAACGCGACGGACGCCGCGGTCGACCCGCCCGACGACCCCGATGCGGGCCCACCGGACGGTGGTCGCGATGCGTGAGCGCGCCCTGATGTCGGTCCGGCCGCGGGCCTACCGCTGGCTGGACCGGTTGACCAAGCTCGGCGGCGTCGCGCTCGTCGCGGCGGGACTGGAGGCCGGCGGCGGGACCGCGACGGGGGCGGTGCTCGGCTGCTGCGGCGCGGCGCTCGCGGTGAGTACCGTCTTCCTGACGACCGACTCCAGCGAGGCTACCAATGAGTGAGTACGACGAGACAGACGACGACCGGTACAGCGAGCCAGACCACGCGGACGAGGACGCGGGCGCCTCGCCCGCGGACCACGAGCGACTCGGGCGACCGATCGACGGTGACCCCGCCGACGAGACGGCGGGCGACTCTCCCGGTGGGACCGATACCGGATCCGCCGGCGAGATCGATCGGCGCGCGTTCCTCCAGGGAATCGGCGCGGCCGCGGCGGTCGGGGTCAGCGGCGTCGGCCTCGGGCAGGAACTCGACGGGATCCGGGCCGTCGAGGGGACGAACTACCTCGGAAGCTACCCCTACCGCGACTGGGAGGACTTCTACCGCGAGCAGTGGGACTGGGACTCCGTCGCCCGGAGCACCCACGGCGTCAACTGCACCGGGAGCTGTTCGTGGAACGTCTACGTCAAGAACGGCCAGGTGTGGCGCGAGGAACAGGCCGCCGATTACCCGCAGTTCGACGAGGACGTCCCTGACCCCAACCCCCGGGGCTGCCAGAAAGGGGCCTGCTACACGGACTACGTCAACGCCGACCACCGGGTGAAGTACCCGCTCCGTCGCACGGGCGAACGCGGCGAGGGCCAGTGGCAGCGGATCTCCTGGGACGAGGCGCTCACCGAAATCGCGGAGAAAGTGATCGAGGAGGTCCAGGCCGGCCGCTACGACGCCATCAGCGGGTTCACGCCCATCCCGGCGATGAGCCCGGTGTCCTTTGCCTCGGGAAGCAGGCTGATCCGGTTGCTCGGCGGCGTCAGCCACTCCTTCTACGACTGGTACTCCGACCTGCCGCCGGGCGAGCCCCTGACCTGGGGCGTCCAGACCGACAACGCCGAGTCGGCCGACTGGTACAACGCCGACTACCTGATGGCCTGGGGGTCCAACGTCAACGTCACCCGCATCCCCGACGCGAAGTACTTCCTCGAGGCCGCCTACGAGGGGACCAAGCGCGTCGGGGTCTTCCCGGACTACTCCCAGACGGCCATCCACTGCGACGAGTGGCTCTCGCCCGAGCCCGGCTCGGACATCGCACTCGCGCTCGGGATGGCCCGCACCATCGTCGACGAGGGCCTGTACGACCCGGCGCACCTCCGCGAGCAGACCGACATGCCGCTGCTCGTCCGGCAGGATACCGGGAAGTTCCTCCGGGCGAGCGAGGTGTCGGGCCTCGGTGGCGGCGCCGACGACCCCTCGAAGGTGTTCGTGATGGTCGACGGCAACGGGAACCTCCGGGAGGCGCCCGGGTCGCTGGGCAACCGCGCCGGCGAGTACGACCCCGACGCGAGCATCGAGACCGGGTTCCAGCCGCAACTGGCCGTCGACCGGAGCGTCGGCGGGACGTCGGTCCGGTCGGTGTGGAACCACTTGCTGGACGAACTCGGCCAGTACGGGCCCGACTTCGTCTACGAGGAGACCGGCGTCGGTCGCCAGACCTACCAGCGCATCGCCCGCGAGTTCGGCCAGGCCGAACGGGCCAAGATCATCCACGGCAAGGGCGTCAACGACTGGTACCACAACGACCTGGGCAACCGCGCCATCCAGTTACTGTTGACGCTCACCGGCAACCTCGGCCGGCAGGGCACCGGCTTCGACCACTACGTCGGCCAGGAGAAGATCTGGACCTACGAGGGGTGGTCGGAGCTGTCCTTCCCGGTGGAGGGTCGGTCGGTCGCGACGGCGCTGTGGACCTACTACCACGCCGGCATCATGGGGAACGTCGACGACGACACCCGCCAGCGCATCCAGGAGGCCGTCGACCGCGACTGGATGCCGCTGTTCCCGGAGGAACGGCCGGACGGCTCCCGGCCCGACCCGTCGGTGATGTTCATCTGGCGCGGCAACTACTTCAACCAGTCCAAGGGCGGGGTCGCCGTCGAGGAACGGCTCTGGCCCAAGCTGGATCTTATCGTGGACGTCAACTTCCGGATGGACTCCTCGGCGCTGTACTCGGACATCGTCCTGCCGGCCGCGAGCCACTACGAGAAGTACGACCTGAACATGACGGACATGCACAGCTACGTCCACCCGTTCACGCCGGCGATCGAACCGCTGGCCGAGTCCAAGACCGACTGGCAGATCTTCCGGGAACTCGCCGCGAAGATCCAGGAACTCGCCAGCGAGCGCGACCTGAATCCCGTCGACGACCGGTCGTTCGACCGCCAGATCGACCTGACGACGGTCCACGACGACTACGTCCGCGACCAGCTGTCCGGCGAGGCCGGCGCCCTGACGGAGGACCGGGCCGCCTGCGAGTTCATCCTCGAACACTCGACGGAGACCAACCTCGGCGCCGCCCAGGACGCCCCCGACCCCGGCGAGGGCGGCGGTGGCGCTGGCGACGATGGCGGTGGTGCTAGCGACGGCGGCGGTGGCGGCGAGAGCCGTGGAAGCGAGACCGGCGCTAGCGACGGCGACGCCGACTCCCGCTACCGGCGCGGACAGCCCGGCCCGACCGGACAGATAACGATGGACGACATCGACGAGCAACCCCGGCGGTTCCAGGCCGCGGGCGACCACTGGACCTCGCCGCTGGAGGAGGGCGAGGCCTACACGCCCTGGAAGCGGTTCGTCCAGGACAAGGAGCCCTGGCCGACGTTCACCGGCCGCCAGCAGTACTACATCGACCACGACTGGTTCCTCGAGCTGGGCGAGGAACTCCCGACCCACAAGACGCCGCTGGACCTGCAGGACCCCGAGGAGTACCCGCTGCGGTACAACACGCCACACCCGCGCTGGTCCATCCACTCGACGTGGCGGGACAACGAGACGATGCTGCGACTCCAGCGGGGCGAACCGCTCGTCTACCTCCACCCCGACGACGCCGCGGAGCGGGGCATCGAGGACGGCGACGTGGTCCGACTCTACAACGACCACGACGAACTGGCGGTCCAGGTGAAGGTGTACCCGAGCAGCGAGCCCGGGACGGCGCGGATGTTCTTCGCCTGGGAGCGGTTCCAGTTCGAGAGCCGCGGCAACTTCAACACCCTCGTCGGCATGTACATGAAACCCACACAGCTCGTGCAGTACCCGGAGGACAGCGGCGAACACCTCTCCTTTCGCCCCAACTACTGGGGGCCCACCGGCGTCAACAGCGACGTCCGCGTCGAGGTGAAACTCGCCGAGTCGATGGACCGTAGCTGGCGCGGCCCCGGCGGCACCGACAACGTCAGCGGCGACACGGACGACGATATCGAGGGGGACGAGGGGCCGCTGGACGTCCGGACGGAGACCGAAACGGCCACCGAGAACGGGACGGCGACCGAGACGGACGGGGACGCCACCGTCACTGACGGAGGTGAGGGCCAGTGAGCTCCGACTCCCAGGAGACCGAGACCGGCACGGAGTCGGGTGGTGGCGCGACGGTCCAGCTGGCCGACGGCGTCGAGCACCAGGTCGCGATGGTGATGGACCTCAACAAGTGCATCGGCTGCCAGACCTGCACGGTCGCGTGCAAGACCCTCTGGACGGAGGGTGGCGGCCGGGAGTACATGTACTGGAACAACGTCGAGACCAAGCCCGGACGGGGCTACCCCCGGGACTGGGAGGAGAAGGGCGGCGGCTTCGAGTCGGCCGAACAGGCCGACCAGGAGGACGTCCACGGCGAGCGCGAGGTGGGCGAACTCCCCTCGGCCGAGGACTGGGGTCGCCCGTGGGAGTTCAACCACCAGGAGATCATGTACGACGGCAGCGACGAGTCACTGCGGCCCCAGGGGCCCGAGCCCGAGTGGGGGCCCAACTGGGACGAGGACCAGGGCGCCGGCGAGTTCCCCAACTCCTACTACTTCTACCTCCCCCGGATCTGCAACCACTGCACCCATCCCTCCTGTGCCGAGGCCTGCCCCCGGAAGGCGCTGTACAAGCGCGAGGAGGACGGCATCGTCCTCGTCGACCAGGAACGGTGCCGGGGCTACCGCTACTGCGTCGAGGGGTGCCCCTACAACAAGGTCCACTTCAACGTCCTCAGCAAGAAATCGGAGAAGTGCATCTTCTGCTTCCCGCGCAAAGAGGGCCAGGGGCCCGACGACGAGGTTCGACCCCCCGCCTGCGCCACCGAGTGCCCGCCACAGCTCCGGCTGGTCGGGTTCCTCGACGACGAGGACGGCCCCATCTACAAGCTCGTCGAGGAGTGGGAGGTGGCCCTGCGGCTCCACCCCGAGTTCCACACCCAGCCGAACGTCTACTACATCCCGCCCTTCGCCCCGCCCCAGCACGACGACGAGGGCGAGACGGTCGACGTCGAGCGCATCCCCCGGCCGTACCTGGAGGAGCTGTTCGGCGAGCAGGTCCACGAGGCCCTGGACACCATCGAGCGCGAGCGCGCCCGCGTCGAGCGCGGCGGCGAGAGCGAACTGATGGAGCTGCTCACCACGAAGGACATGGCCGAGCAGTACCGGCTGGAGGTGTTCGAATGAGCGACCGCGGGGGAGCGAATTCGAGCTCGTCACGAGCGGAGCGAAGTGACGGCGTTCGAATGAGCGACCGCGGGGGAGCGAATTCGAGCTCGTCACGAGCGGAGCGAAGTGACGGCGTTCGACTGATGCGAGCGATAGCGAGCGAAGTCGAGCCCGGGAGTCGAGCGGCGCGAGTCTCCCGGTGTTTAATGGCTGACCGCTCCCGAACGCGCTGGCCGGCGACGGAGGTGACCGGGCCGTGACGGGCGACGACGGCCCGGTCAGCCGCACCGTGCTGTTCGCCCTGGCGCTCGTCGTGGTCGCCGCGATAGCGCCGACGTTCGGCACCGCCCGCCCGGCGAACGAGATTCCGGTCGAGGACGACCCGCCCGACGCCGCGTCGCTGTCGGCCCCGACCGCCAACGCGTGGGAGGAGGTCCCCGAGGTCGACGTCGCGATGGCGAGCGCGCCGAGCTCCGTCCCGAACGCCAACGACACGTCCGTCGACGAGGTGTCGGTCCGCGCCGCGCGCACGGACGGGTCGCTGATCGTCCGGCTCTCGTGGGACGACGCGACCGCCGACGCCGTCACGCCACAGGCCGAGAACCGGACGCCGGGGGTCAACACGTTCTGGGACGCCGCGGCGCTCCAGTTGCCCGCGGACACGAGCACCCACCCGGGCATCGCGATGGGGAGCGAGCGCTCGCAGGTGAACGTCTGGTACTGGTCGGCGCCGAACACGACCCAGGAACTGCAGGCCGCCGGCCCGGGGACGACGACGACCATCCCCGACACGGCGCTCGACACGAACGCGAGCTACGAGAACGGCACCTGGCACGTCGTGTTCGACCGCGACCTGCGGGTCGACGACGCGGGGGCGAATCGCACGACGATCGAGGGCGAGCGCGACGTCGACGTGGCCATCGCGGTCTGGAACGGGTCGAACGCGGAGCGCTCGGGCCAGAAGGCCGTCAGCGAGTGGCAGTACTTCCCCTTCGGCCCGGGCGCGCAGGGCCCGCCCTACGAGACCATCCTCTGGGTGATCGCCGGTCTCGCCATCGCCACGGTCATCGTCGCGACGACGCTCGGGGTGCGCCGAACCTGACGGAGGACTCACCGATGACAGCCAACACAGCCGACGACGCCGACCTGGCACCGACCATCGACCGGGACGACCTGGACGTCGACAGCGGCGCCCGGGGGACGCTGTACGCCCTGCTCGCGCGGGCGTTCACCCACCCGGACGACGACCTGTACGACGCGCTCGCGACCGGGGAGTTCGCCGACTCCGTCGCGTCGCTGCTCGACCGGACGACGCTGGACGTGGACGGGTTCGATCCGGACGAGAGCGACGCGGTCGACGATGACGACGCGGCCGACTCCGGCCCGGCCGCCCTCCGGACAGAGGACGACTACGATACCCTCTGTGCCCGGTACAACGACCTGTTCGTGGTGAGCTTCACCGAGGTCGAGGACCGGACCGACGGCACCGAGTCCTCGACGGCGCCGCCGGTCCCGCTGTACGAGTCCTCCTACCGCTCGGACGTCTCCTGGACCGACGTCAACCTGGACCTGCTGCGCGCCTACGACTTCTACGGGCTGGAGGTCGACCAGTCGGTCCGGGACCACCACGACCACCTCCGGTACCAGCTGGAATTCGCGGGCTACCTGGCCCGCCGTGCCGCGGTCGCCGACGACGGTGCCCCCGCGGCGCGGCTGGACCTGCTCGACAGGCACCTCCGGGTTATCACGGAGGGCATGGCCGACGCGATGGCCGACGAGCCGGAGATCGGCGCCTACGGGCCGCTCGTGAAACTGCTCGACGCCTTCACGGCCGCGGACCGGCGGGACCTGGCCGACCGCGTGGAGGGCGAGTGAGATGGCGGGGAACGCCGAACGGGCCCGGGGCCACGCCCGCACGTCGCGAGAGGTCGCCGGCCGGAGCCGGAGTGAGGTACGGCAGGCCGCCGGCATCGTCGCTCTGCTCGGGGGCGCCTCGATAGCGCTGGTGCGCCTCGTTCGCAACGCCCCGATCGACGCCGCGGTGCTCGCGGGCCCGACGGCGTTCGAACTGGCGACCACTCTCGCGATCGTCGCGCCCGCACTCGCCGCCGTCGCGATGGGCGTCGCCGCCCCGACCGACCGGGAGTGGGTCGCGCTCGTCGTCGCGGGGACGTTCACCCTGCTGACGGCCGTCACGGGCGCGGTGTCGGTCCCCGCCGCGGGCGTCGTCCTCGCCGCAGGCGTCCTGGCGCTGGTTCCGTGGGCGGACCTGACTCCGGGGCCCACTATCGTCGCCGGTGGGTTCGTCGTCGCGCTCGCGCTCTCGCTCGGTGGGGGCATGGGCGTCCTCCACGCGAGCGCGCGCACGTTCGGGACGGTCGTGACGCTGGGCGCCCTCGCCGCGACGCCGCTCGTCGTCCGGCCGTCTCTCGGGTCGCTGCTGGTCGGTGCCGCCGCAGCCCTCGGAGTCGTCGCCGTGACGCTGTCGGCGCCATTCGTCACGAGCGCGAGCGTCCTCGTCGTCGGCGCCGCCATCGACCCGCCACTCGTGCTCCTGGCTGCGGGCGTCGGCGGCGCCGTCGCGACCGTCGCCAGCGGCGTCTCGACCGGGCGGACGGCCGTCGCGGTCGGTGGTGCTCTCCTGCTCGCTGCGGGCGTCCCCGCGACCGTCCCGCGCGCGCTGGCCGTCGTGCTGGGCGCGAGCCTGGTGCTCGACGCGGTCGATTCACGGACTACCGGGGGTGACGCCGATGCCATGTGACGGCGGCGGCGACGGCCACGACCACGAGGACGGGCCGCCGGACCCGCAACTCGACCCCGAGAAGAGCCCGGGGTTCGGCGTCGACCCGGACGGCCTCGCGGACATCGAGGTGAGCCGCCCGGGGGTCACCATCGGCGAGGCGACGCCGGAGGAGCTGATGGCCAGCGACACCGACCCGGTCGAGGACCACCCGCAGGCCGACCTCCTGGACCAGTTGCTCGACGGCGACCACGTCGAGCGCCGACGGGCGGCGCTCGCGCTTGGGGAGACCGAGACCCCGGGCGACCGCGTGGCCGAGACGCTGGCCGGCGTCGCTCAAACCGACGAGGACGAAGACGTCCGGCAGTTCGCCGTCGAGTCGCTGGGCAAGGTCGGCGGCGAGATCGCCGAGCGGGGCGCGCTGGCGGTCACCAGGGACGACGACCCTTGGGTCCGCGCCGAAGCGGTCGTGACGCTGGACCGCCTCGACCGCGCGGCCCACGCCGAGCGGATGGTCGAGGCGCTCGACGACGACCACCACGCGGTCCGTCGGAACGCGCTGATATCGCTGTTCAAACACCGCGGCCAGGACGCCGAGGACGTCCTGACCGACGCCGTCGAGGACCCCAGCGAGCGAGTCCGCGAGTGGGCGGCCCACATGCTCGCCGGGATCGACGGCGACGCCGCCCGCGAGACGCTCCGCCGCGTCGCGGTCGAGGACGACAGCGACGTCGTCCGGATCACCGCGGGCAACGCCCTCGACGAGGACCCGGCCCGCTTCCGGCGGTCGTTCCGCGGCGCCCTCTCCGAGGAGACGGCGTCGCTGCCGGGCGAGTCGCTCCTCAACCGAACCCCCGACCTCTGAGATGTCAGTCCCAGACACACAGCTGTCCGAACAGGTCGAATCGGCGCTCCGCCGGGTCGAGGACCCGCGGATGGAGATGAATGTGTTCGAGGCCGGTCTCGTCGAGGCCATCGACGTGGACGACGGGGACGTCGTCGTCGAGGTGGCACTGGAGGAGTTCGGCCCGGAGGCCGGCACCGGCGTCACCCGGGCCGTCCTGGCCGCCGTCTCGGACGTCGACGGCGTCGAGGGCGCCCACGTCGAGCCGGCGTCGACCCCCTCGCTGGACGACCCGGTCGGAATGGCCGAGGTGGACACCGTCGTCGCGGTGGCGAGCACGAAGGGCGGCGTCGGCAAGTCCACCGTCGCGACCCAGCTGGCCTGTGCGCTGGCCGGCGAGACGGACGCCGCGCTGTTCGACGCCGACGTGTACGGGCCGAACGTCCCGTCGCTGCTCGGCGTCGAGGGACCGATCCGCGCCGACGCGGACGACCGCGCCGTCCCGGTCACCGCCGGGCCGCTGCAGGTGATGAGCGTCGGCCTCATGACCGAGGGCGAGGGGCCGCTGGCCTGGCGCGGTGCGATGGTCCACGACGCGCTGACGGAGCTGTTCGAGACGACTGCCTGGGACGACCCCGAGGTGCTGGTCGTCGACCTGCCCCCCGGCACCGGCGACGTCGCGCTGACGACGCTCCAGGAGGTGCCCGTCGACGGCGTCGTCTTCGTCACGACGCCGTTCCACACGAGCGTCGAGGACACCCGCCGCAGTCTCTCACTCTTCGAGGAGAACGGCGTCCCGGTGCTGGGCGCCGTCGTGAACATGGACCACTTCGCCTGCGAGTGTGGCCGCGAACACGACCTGTTCCCGCGGGGCGACGTCGCCGAGGCCCTCGACGTGCCGATACTCGCCGAACTCCCCTTCTCCCACGACCTCCAGCGCCGGCCGACGCCCGGCGACGCCCCCGACGCGTTCGTCGACCTGGCCCGCGAGGTCCGCGAGGCCGTCGCCGAGTACGACCGCATCGACGTCCCGGACGACGCCGTCGACCTCCGGGGACAGCCGCCGGAACGCCGGTTCGACCTGGTCCGCGAGGGTTTCGAGGAACGAGCGCCCGGTGAGCCCTTCGTCCTGGTGAGCGACAGGGACCCGGCGCCGGCGGGCGAGTTTCTCGTCGAACTCGTCGACGGAACGGGTGAGCCGGCCGACGTGTTCTCGGCCTTCGACGTCCAGCGCCACGGCGTCGACCAGTGGGTCCTCCGGGCCGTCCACCAGTGACCGACCGCTCCCCGGCCGCCGGCGTCGTCCTCGCCGGCGGCTACTCGACGCGATTCGGCGAGCGGGACAAGGCGCTGGCTCCCGTCGACGGCACGCCGATGCTCCGCCGGGTCGTCGACCGGGTCGGCCGGGTCACCGACGCCGTCGTCGTGAACTGCCGCGCCGGCCAGCGAGAGGAGTTCGCGACGGTGCTGGCCGACTGCGACGTCCCGGTCGCGTTCGCCGTCGACGCCGTCCCCGACGAGGGACCGCTCGTCGGCCTCGCCGGCGCCCTCGCCGTCCACGACGCACCCGAGACCGTCCTCGTCGCCTGCGACATGCCGTTCGTCGACCCGGCGTTCCTCTCCTTCCTCCGCGAGGAGCGCGCGGCCCGCGACGCCGACGCGGCCGTGCCCTCCCAGGGTGAGGATATCCAGCCGGCGCAGGCGGTTCTGGGGACTCGCCGTGCCCGTCGAGCAGTGCGAGCGGCGATCGCCGCTGGACAAACGAGCCTCCAGTCGCTCTACGACCGGCTCGAGACGGTCAGTATCGACGAGGAAGCGATCACGTCGCGCGGGTTCGAGCGGAGTCTCGTCGACGTGAACACGCGGGACGTGCTGGCTGCTCGATGCCGTCGCCGAAAAACCCCGGGAAGAGACCGACGATAGCAGTGTCAGAGGCTATGCGGGGACTCCCAGGGGGCCCATTGCCAGTTGTGCTGGCGTGTGACCCTGGAACGTCCGTGGTAAAGAACGCCGATGCCGAACTTCTGGGTCGGAAAACGGTCCCTGTGATCTCCCGTCGTCACCGTGGCTGGCCGGGCAAACAGTGTCGACCACGCGCTCACGAACACGTCGCGGTTGTGAGCGTCGAAAAGGCCCCGGTACGATGGCCTGTGGGGTGGATTGGGGGTGGGTGGCTATCGACGGCCGGGGCGTCCCATGCCAGTACTTGTGCGTGTACCAGCGTTTTACACTTGGTGTTGTAACAGATAACCCCTCCGAAAGAATTCCCGGCACGGGACCGGTGTGAGCCGACGCCAGGTCGACTTCAGCAAGTGCGAGACGGCCTGTTTCCAACAGAACCATGTGGGCGGTCCCCGACTGGTAATCCGATTTAGATGACGGGGGAGGTGTATCCGTCGGTTTCGTTGCACAACGTCGCGGAGACAGTGCCCGCCGAGTGGGACGCGGCCGGTGACAGGCTCTGTCGCGTCCCGGCCGACGTCGGCGCGGAACTGAACGAGATGGCCAGCGACCGAGTTCGCCACCCCACCGGGAGCGAGGTCCGGTTCGTCCCCACCGAGGAGGCGGCAGAGATCGAGGTCACCATCTCTGCGGTCGAGCCCACGCACGTCCGCGAGTTCTGGGGCGAGTTCCAGCCGTGGGAGCCGACCGAGATCGGCCCCGAACCGCAGACGCTCACGTTCACCGTCCCCGAGCGACTCCGGGAACTCCCCGCGAGCGACGGGACGGGCTGGTTCGACCCTCGCGTCTGCCGGATCCGCTTCGATCGCCGGACGGCCGCGGCGATTCACGACGTCGCGGGCGCCTGTCGCCCGCCGACGGCCGACGAACTGCCCGCCCACCGGTACCTCGCCTACGGGACGTCGATCACCGAGGGCGCCGCGGCGTCGGCGCCCCACACGGACTACGTCACCCACGTCGCCCGCGACTGTGGCTTCGACGCGCTGAACTTCGGGAGTTCCGGGTCCGCCTACTGCGAGGCGGCGATGGCCGAGTACATCGCCAGTCGCGGGGACTGGGACGTCGCGACGCTCGCGCTCTCGGTCAACATGGCCAACACCGGCGGCTTCGACCCCGCGGTGTTCCACGACCGCGCCGAGACGTTCGTGAACACCATCGCAGCGGCGCACCCGGAGAAGCCGATCGCCTGCGTGACGCTGTTCCCCTACTTCGACGACCTCGTCGACTCGGGCGACGCCGACCACGCCGCGGCCTACCGCGAGTCGCTGCGCTCCATCGTCGCCGAGTCGCCCCACGACAACCTCTCCATCGTCGAGGGGCCCGAACTGATGGAGATATCCGGGCTGGCCGCTGACCTCCTCCACCCGGGCGACGCCGGGATGGAGGCCATCGGCCGTGGCCTGGCCCGCCACCTCGACGAACGAGTGGAGTGAGTTTCGCTGGACGCCGACCTGGCGCGGATCGAACGCGGTCGAACCGTCTCGCGTCGCCGGCGCGGGACGGCGATCCCGCCGTCGTCGTCGGACGGTTCCGTGGCGGTTCCCCGTAGGTGGCCCCGACCGTGACCGGGCTCCCGGTCCCTCCACCGCCGGGGACTTCTGGTTGGCGATCCAACAGGATACTATGCCCGTGTCATCACTGGCGTCGACCGCCCCGACCAGTCCCGCGAGCGAGCGAGGAGTCACGACGACGCCTGACCGCCAGCGCGGCTCACACCGCCGGAGGTAGCCGCATGGAGGCCACGTATCTCGTTCTCGGTGTGCTCGTCCTCACGGTCGTCACGGCGGATCTGCTGTGGACGACGCTGTGGGTGGAGGGCGGGGCCGGCCCGCTCACGACGCGACTGATGTCGTGGACCTGGAAGGCGATCCGGGCGGTTGCAGCCGACAGGCCGCGGGTACTCTCCCTCGCTGGGCCCCTCGTCCTCGTCGCCAGTCTCGCGACGTGGATCGCGCTCCTCTGGGCCGGCTGGACCGTTCTCTTCGCCGGCGGTGAGAACGCCCTCTTCGACACGCGCGACGCAGGGCCGATCTCCTGGGTCGAGCGGTTCTACTTCGTCGGCTACTCGGTGTTCACGATGGGCAACGGCGATTTCACGCCGCGGGACGGGGTCTGGCAGGTCGTGACGGCCCTGACCACCGGGAGCGGAATGCTCTTTGTCACCCTGAGCGTCACCTACGTCCTCTCCGTCCTCGGCGCCGTCACCCAGAAGCGCGCGTTCGCGAGCGGTATCAGCGGTCTCGGTGACCGGAGTACCGATATCCTCGAGACGAGCTGGGACGGCGACGAGTTCCGGGGCCTGGGGGTCACGTTGAACGCGCTTTCCTCGGAGCTCGACACCCTCGTGTCGAACCACAAGGCGTACCCGGTTCTCCACTACTTCTACAGTCCACAGGCCAGCCGGGCACCGGCCCGGAGCATCGCCGTCTTCGACGAGGCGCTCACGCTCCTCCGGTTCGGCGTCCCCGAACGGCACCGACGTGCTCCGCTGGCTCTCGCCGGGGCGAGATCGAGCGTGCAGAGCTACCTGGACACGCTCGACAGCGCCTTCGTCGAACCGGCGGACCAGGCCCCGCCCGACCCGGAGATCTCCGCCCTGCGCGACGCGGGCATCCCGACGGTCTCCGACCAGGAATTCAGGCGGTCGGTCGACGCGCTCGACGACCGTCGACGGATGCTGCTGGGGCTCGTCACGTCCGACGAACGGCAGTGGCCGGGTGGTGCGTCGGGGTCCTCCAGCGACTGACGCTGCGGGCTTCCGCCTCGCGTCTCGGTGACGGTCCGCACCCGCGCCTCGGCTCTCAGTGGGGCCGGGGAGACCTCCTCGCCCATACATCCATCACTCTCGACACCGTACGGTCAGGCAAGAGACAGTATGGACGACCGTTCTGCCGACGACGGAGACTCGCCACCGGACGACTCCCATCGGCACGACCCTGGCGAGACCGCCGACGGACGAGACGCCGAATCCAGGGTCGAACAGTCGATGCTCGAAGACGAGGCGGACGCCGACGAGGCCGGGCGGGAAGTCCACGAGCGGTCAGCCCACGCGATGGGCCACGGCGGAGACGGCGACCACGCGGAGCACGACGGTCACGGTGAGCGCTACGGCGACCACGCGGACCACGACGGCCACGGCGATGGCCACGGCGGCATGCACGAGGGCCACGAACAGCTGTTCCGCCGGCGCTTCTTCGTCTCGACGCTGCTGTCCATCCCCGTCCTGTTGTACAGCGAGACCCTGCAGGCGTGGCTCGGCTTCTCCGTCCCGGCGTTCCCCGGCAGCGAGTGGATCAATCCGGTCTTCGCAGTGGTCGTCTTCGCGTACGGTGGCGTCCCGTTCCTCCGGATGGCGGCGCCCGAGCTGAAGGACCGGTCGCCGGGGATGATGACGCTCATCTCGATGGCCATCCTCGTCGCCTTCGCCTACAGCCTGGCGAGCGTGGTCTACCCGACCCAGTCGGCGTTCTTCTGGGAACTCGTGACGCTGATCGACATCATGTTGCTGGGCCACTGGATCGAGATGCGCTCGGTCCGCAGGGCCTCCAGCGCGCTCGACGAACTCGCGAAGCTGCTGCCCGACACCGCCGAGCGGATCACCGGGTCGGGCGAGACGGAGGAGGTGCCCGTGAGCGACCTCTCTGAAGGGGACCTGGTGCTCGTCCGCCCCGGCGCGAACGTGCCCGCAGACGGCGTCGTCGAGGAGGGCGACTCCGACGTGAACGAGGCGATGATCACCGGCGAGTCGAGGCCAGTCTCGAAGGAGCCAGGCGACGAGGTCATCGGGGGCACGACCAACGGCGACGGGAGCCTCCGGGTGCGGGTCGACGCGGTCGGCGACGACTCGACGCTCGCTGGCATCGTGCGCCTCGTCGAGGAGGCCCAGGGCAGCGAGTCCAAGACGCAGGTCCTGGCCGACCGGGCCGCGGGGTGGCTGTTCTACGTCGCGCTGGGGGCCGCGGCCGTCACCGCCGTCGGCTGGACCGTCGCGACGTCGTTCGACGCCGCCGTCGTCGAGCGCGTGGTCACCGTCCTCGTCATCGCCTGCCCGCACGCGCTGGGGCTGGCCATCCCGCTCGTCGTCGCCATCAACACCTCGCTGGCGGCCCGCAACGGGATGCTCGTCCGCGACCGGGCCGCCATGGAGCAGGCCCGCAACCTCGACACCGTCGTCTTCGACAAGACCGGGACGCTGACCGAGGGCGAACACGGCGTCGTCGGGACGGCGACCGTCGACGGCGTCGACGAGGACGAGGCGTTCGCGCTGGCCGCCGCCGTCGAGGGCGACTCGGAGCACATGATCGCCCGCGCTATCCGCGAAGCTGCCGCCGAACGCGGGGTCGAAGTCCCGGACGCGAGCGACTTCGAGGCGATCAAGGGCCGGGGCGTCCGCGCCACTGTCCACGGTGACGAGCTCTTCGTTGGTGGCCCGAACCTGCTCGACCAGCTCGACAGCGACGTTCCCGACGAGTTGCAGAGGTTCGCCGACGAGGCCGGCGAGAACGCCCAGACCGTGGTGTATCTACTACGGGCGGGTGAGCCGATAGCGGCGTTCGCGATGGCCGACGTCGTCCGCGAGTCGAGTTTCCGGGTCGTCGACGCGCTCCACGATCTGGGCGTGGAGGTGGCGATGCTCACCGGCGACTCGCAGGACGTGGCCAGCGCGGTGGCCGACGAACTGGGGATCGACACGGTGTTCGCCGAGGTGCTCCCGGAGGACAAGGACGGCAAGATTCGGGAACTCCAGGACCAGGGCAAACTGGTGGCGATGGTCGGCGACGGGGTCAACGACGCGCCCGCGCTGGCCCGGGCCGACGTCGGGATCGCCATCGGGAGCGGCACCGACGTCGCCGTCCAGTCGGCCGACGTCGTCCTCGTCCAGAACGACCCGATGGACGTCGTCCGGCTGGTCAAGCTGAGCCGGGCCAGCTACCGGAAGATGCAGGAGAACATCGTCTGGGCTGCCGGGTACAACGTCTTCGCCATCCCGCTGGCCGCGGGCGTGCTGGCGCCCATCGGGATCCTGCTCTCGCCGGCCGTCGGCGCGCTGTTGATGTCGCTCTCGACGGTGATCGTCGCCGTCAACGCGCAGTTGCTCCGCCGGGTCGACCTCTCCGTCCCGGGTCTCCCCGGCGTGTCGCCGCGCACCGACGCCCGCCCGGGGGACTAGTCGCGGTTCGCTCGTGCTCGCCACGTCGCCACCCACCGGCGGAGGCCTGCTTTCTTACCCCCGGAGAACGTTGAGTTCTCTATGTACGAACGGATCCTCTTCCCGACCGACGGGAGCGCCGGCACGGCCCACGTCGCCCTGCAGGCGATCGACCTCGCCCAGCAGTACGGCGCCACGATACACGTCCTCCACGTCGTCGACGAGGACCTCCGCGGCCTCGTCGAGGGGCTCTCCGGCGAGGACGCACTCGAGACGGAGGGCAAGCGCGCCCTCGAACGCATCGAGCAGATGGCCGAGGCCCACGGCGTCGACGTGACCACGGCCATCGAAGAGGGAGACCCCGCCGAGTCTATCGTCGCGTACGCGGACGATATCGACGCCGACCTGATCGTCGCGGGGACCCACGGCCGGACCGGGATCAAACGACGCGTCATCGGCAGCGTCGCCGAGCGCATCGTCCGCAACGCGACCTGTCCCGTGATGACCGTCCGCCTCGGGGAGACGGACGTCACGGTCGACTCGAAAGAGGAGGCGCGGGAGCTCGCGGCCGCCGCGCTCGAACGGGACGGCCTCGACGCGACCGTCACCGGCGTCGAGCGTCAGGTCAGCGTCTGGGTCGTCGACGCCGAGAGCGACGACTCGTCGTCCGTCGTCTACGTCGACCCGGTCACCCAGCGAACGAGCGTCATCGACCGGGACTAGCGGACCGCCCGGACCCCTGCGCCTCGTTGCCCGCATACGAACGGTTCTCCCGCACACGAACGGTTCTCGGCGCGTGAGATTGGGGGCGTCATTGATATCGCCCTGGTACGAACTTCCACACATTGTGACTGAAGTACCATTCGACGCGGTTCGCGAACTCGACGTCGACGGAACGACCTACCGGATGGCGGACCTCACGGTCCTCGAAGACGAGGGCCTGTGCGACCTCGACGACCTGCCGGTGAGTATCCGGATCCTCCTGGAGTCCGTCCTCCGGAACGCCGACGGGGAGACGATCACCGAGGACGACGTCCGGAACGCGGCCGCCTGGGAGCCCGACGTCCCCGACACCGAACTCCCGTTCGGGCCGTCGCGGGTCGTCCTGCAGGACCTGACCGGCGTTCCGGCCGTCGTCGACCTGGCGGCGCTCCGGTCGGCCGTCGAGCGCGAGGGCCGGGACCCGACGCTCGTCGAACCGGAGGTCCCCTGCGACCTGGTTATCGACCACAGCGTCCAGGTCGACTACTTCGGCTCCGAGGACGCCTACGAGAAGAACGTCGACCTGGAGTACGAGCGCAACGCGGAGCGATACCGGGCGATCAAGTGGGCCCAGGGCGCCTTCGAGAACTTCAACGTCGTCCCGCCGGGGACGGGCATCGTCCACCAGGTCAACCTCGAACACCTCGGGCGCGTCGTCCACGCCCGCGAGCGGGACGGCGAGCAGTGGCTCCTGCCCGACACGCTCGTCGGGACGGACAGCCACACCCCGATGATCGGCGGCATCGGCGTCGTCGGCTGGGGCGTCGGCGGCATCGAGGCGGAGGCGGCGATGCTCGGCCAGCCCATCACGATGAAGCTCCCGGAGGTCGTCGGCGTCCGACTCGAGGGAAAACTCCCCGAGGGCGCGACGGCGACCGACCTCGTGCTCCACATCACCGAACAGCTCCGCGAGGTGGGCGTCGTCGACCGGTTCGTCGAGTTCTTCGGCCCCGGCGTCGGGAACCTCACCGTGCCCGACCGGGCGACGATCGCCAACATGGCCCCCGAACAGGGCTCGACCATCAGCATGTTCCCGGTCGACGAGGAGACCCTGGCGTATCTCGAACTCACCGGCCGGGACCCCGACCACGTCGACCTCGTTCGCGAGTATCTTGAGGCCCAGGGGCTGTTCGGAGAACAGGAACCCGAGTACACCGAGGTCGTCGAGTTCGACCTCTCGACCGTCGAACCCAGCCTCGCGGGACACAAGCGCCCGCAGGACCGCATCCCGATGGGCGACGTGAAAGAGAGCTTCCGCGGCCTGCTCCACGGACAGTTCGCGGACGACCTCGACGCCGTCGACGAGGACGCGCTCCAGCGCTGGCTCGGTGAGGGCGGCGCTGGCAGCGACGTGGCGTCCGACGGCGGTATCGAGAGCGACGGCGGCGTGACGGCCGACGCGACCGCCGACGAGGCCGTCGACGGCGGGGAACTGCCGCCGCTCACGAAGCGCGTCGAGGTCGACCTGGACGGTGAGACGGTCGAGATCGGCCACGGTGACGTCCTCGTCAGCGCCATCACGAGCTGTACGAACACCTCGAACCCGTCGGTGATGATCGCGGCCGGACTGCTCGCCCGTAACGCCGTCGAGCGGGGCCTCACCGTCCCCGACTACGTGAAGACGAGCCTCGCACCGGGCAGCCGCGTCGTCACGCAGTACCTCGAAGAGTCGGAGTTGCTCCCGTATCTCGAAGAACTGGGCTACGACGTCGTCGGGTACGGCTGTACGACCTGTATCGGCAACGCGGGTCCGCTCCCCGACGCCATCGAGGCGGCCATCGACGACCACGACCTCTGGACGACGAGCGTCCTCTCGGGGAACCGCAACTTCGAGGCGCGCATCCACCCGAAGATACGGGCGAACTACCTGGCGAGTCCGCCGCTGGTCGTCGCCTACGGCCTCGCTGGCCGGATGGACGTCGACCTCGAACGCGAGCCGCTGGGGACCGACGCCGACGGCGAGCCAGTCTATCTCGACGACGTCTGGCCGGACGCCGCGGAGGTGCAGGCGGCCATCCACGACAGCGTCTCGCCGGCGATGTTCGCAGAGAAGTACGCCTCGGTGTTCGAGGGCGACGAGCGCTGGGCGGCCCTCGACGCGCCGACCGGCGACGTGTACGAGTGGGACGACGACTCGACGTACATCCGCGAGCCGCCGTTCTTCGAGGACTTCCCGCTGGAGAAACCCGGCGTCGCGGACGTCGCAGACGCCCGCTGTCTCCTGGCGCTGGGCGACACCGTGACGACGGACCACATCAGCCCCGCCGGGCCGTTCGGCCCGGACCTCCCCGCCGGCCAGTGGCTGCTCGACCACGGCGTCGAACCCCACGAGTTCAACACCTACGGCTCGCGCCGCGGCAACCACGAGGTCATGATGCGCGGCACGTTCGCCAACGTCCGCATCGAGAACGAGATGCTCGACGGCGTCGAGGGCGGCGAGACGATCCACCACCCGACCGGCGAGCAGACCACGGTGTTCGAGGCGAGCCAGCGCTATCGCGAGGACGGCACGCCGCTCGTGGTGCTTGCCGGCGCGGAGTTCGGGACCGGGTCCAGCCGCGACTGGGCGGCGAAGGGGACCGACCTGCTGGGCGTCCGCGCGACCATCGCCGAGAGCTACGAGCGCATCTACCGGGACAACCTCGTCGGCATGGGCGTCCTGCCGCTCAAGTTCCGGGACGGCGACTCGTGGGAGTCGCTCGGCCTCGACGGGTCCGAGGTGTTCGAGATCCACGGCCTCGACGACGGCCTGGACGTGATGGACGAGCTGACCGTCGTTGCCGAGCGGGACGACGGCTCGACCGTGGAGTTCCCGGTGACGGCGCAGGTCGGCACGCCGGCCGCCGTGAGCTACGTCGAACACGGTGGCATCCTCCACGCCGTCCTCAGACGGCTGCTCACCCAGTAAGACCGTCACGTCGGACGGCTGCTCACCCAGTGAGGCCGTCACGGTGGGCGGGAACCTGCCGGCCACGGCGAGTCGGAATCTGCCGACGCGCCGTGGCCGGCCGCGATCTGGCGTCCTCTCCGTCACCGGCCCGTCGACGAGGGTACCGGAATCGCCACCAGGCGGCCGATAGCGAGCCTGGAGACCGGCTCCGAACCCGTCTTGGCGGTCATACTTAAGGGGCTCTATACTGTGGTCTTTGGCCACGCCATGTCTTCACAGGAAGTCCGACTAGAGAGCACGGTGGCCGGGTTCACTGCGAGCGGCAGGTTACACACGCTGAGCGTCTGGTTCATCCTCGCGCTCAGGCTGATGATGGGAATCGCGTTCTTCCAGAGCGGGTTCAGCAAGGTGCTGTCCGGGGAGTTCAGCGCCGCCGGCTACCTCACCGGTGCCGTCCCGAACAGCGGCAGTCCGGCCGCCGACCTGTTCCTGGCGATGGGCCAGTCGGACGCGTTCGTCGCGTTCGTGAACGTCGCCGTCCCGTGGGGTGAGGTCCTCATCGGCCTCGGCCTCATCTTCGGCGCCCTGACGCGCCTGGCGGCGTTCTGGGGCGCGTTCATGATGCTCATGTTCTACCTGGGCAACTGGGACATCAGTCACGGCTACATCAACGGCGACTTCGCGTACATGCTCACGTTCCTCGCCGTCGCCGCCTTCGGCGCCGGCCGCATCCTGGGTCTGGACGCCTACATCGAGAACTACGACGTGGGCGGCGAGACGCTCGTCGAGCGCTATCCCTGGATGCGGTACATCCTGGGCTGAACAGGGCCGCTACTCTCCCGCCGTCTCCGAGGTCGGCCGCTCCCGACGTACCCGCTTTTCGCCGTCTATCGCGAGCAGGAATCGAGTCACCAGCACCAGGCTCAGGAGTGTCAGCGTCCCGAAGATGACGATCTGGGGGAGGGGAACTGGCTGGCCGTCCCGGATCACGAACCAGACCATCGCCAGCACGGCACCGCCGAGCGTGGCGACTTTCACCAGCAGCACTGCCGTGAAGGCGTATCCCCAGGGGTCGCGTCGCCAGAGCCGGTACGCCGAGAGCGCGAACGCGGGTACGACGACGCCCAGATCCAGTGAGTAGATGGCCGACGTCGGGAGGTCCGCCTCCGCAATACTCGGTGGCGTCGTCCCCGCGAGCGTCGCAGGGAGTATCTCGGCCAGCCAGAGGCCGCCGACGAGGACGACCAGCAGCAGCTGGAAGGCGACCGCTGGCCACACCGACCGCTCGCCGACGGCCCGTTTCAGCTGTCCGGCGTCGAGCCGGGCCATCCCGGCGACGAACGTGTAGAGCGTCAGCCACAGCAGCGCGACGTACGCCAGGTAGAGTTCGTTAAATGCGGTCATGAACGCGTACGAGGCGTACGTGTACAGCAGGTACCCAGTTATTCCGAGCCACGCGACGTACCCCCGGAGCGAGCCCCGGGTCGCGTAGAACAGCGCGACGGCGTATGCCGGGACGGCGACGGCCAGCGTCAGCAGGTCCTGGCCGTACACCTGCGGGAGGAGCACCGGCGCGTCGCGGTAGAAGCCCGGGACGAACAGGCCGACGGCCGCCGCGAGAGTCGTCAGGGCGAGTACCGCGACCGAGGCGGCGACGGACGAGCGCGGAACCGGCGCCTGACTGGCCGTCATTCCGACTGCCCGTCCGCCCCGCTCGCGCCGCCGTCGGGGGCCGCGACGCCGAGGCGCCCCTCGACGAACGCGGCGACGTCGTTCGCGAAGTCGTCGACGGCCTGCCAGTCGGTGAACTCGACGTCCTCGCTGGTGTCGACGTCGGGCATCGACCGCTTCACGACCTGTCTGACCAGCAGGCGCTTGAGGAAGCCGAACTCCGAGAAGCGCAGGGCGCCGCCGAACTGGGCGATGCGGTCCGGATGCCAGCCGGTGTCCTCGAGGAACTCCTCGACGTAGCCGGCCGCCTGGGCCGCGCCCTCCTCGGTGGCCGACGACATCGACACCTGGAAGAAGGCGGTCGGCCGTTCGGCGAGGGCCTCGCGGTTCGCCGTCACGAAGTCGACCACTTCGGACTGGTGTTTGCCGGCGTGGATGGACGACCCGACCAGCACCGCGTCGTAGTCGCCGACGTCGAGGTCTGTCGGCACTTCGTCGGCGTCGACCGCCGTCGCGTCGTGACCCCGCTCGCCGAGTGCGTCGACGATGCGGTCGGCTATCCTGGCCGTTTGGCCTTCACCGGTACCGTAGCAGACGAGGAACGAACTCATAGTTCGAGGTTGGAGTGCGAACACGATAAAGTGTTGTCAGGACGGGCGCGAGTGAACCGGTCCGCAACGAAGGTCGGGTCCTGCCAGGACGCTTCGTGCAGAACTCGCCGCCGCGGTGGTCTCACTACGCGCTCGCTCGGACTACCGTCCTGATCGGTTGCTCCCCAGCCGGTTCCCGGATGACGTCACACGTACGCGAGTTAATATATTATCCCGCAACTACACGTCCGTTCCGCCTCTCTCTGTGGGTGGACTAATGGCACGCTATCCGCGGCCCGCACGGAGTTCGGCCCTGAAGTGCATCGCCTGCAACGCGCCCGTCGTCAGGACGGTCGACGACGAGTTCACCTGCGTCGAGTGTGGCGAGAATCCGATCCGACACCGCGTGTCCGGCTAGGATCCGTTCTCTCGACGTGGGCGGGGGGCTTACCCACCTGGTAAGCCACGCCGAACGTCTCCGTTACCGCGTCTCCGTCGGGAGACGCGCTGTCGCCGCTGCGTCTCCCGATCGAAATGTAATCTGTAAAGTTATACACGTTAGTCGGCGTACAACCATTACACACTACACCCTCTGATTGAACGCCGGCGTCCCAAACCCGGCACCACCCACCTTCCCAACCCACCACTGACGCCCGCCGTGGAGGCCGCTTCTCTCCCACGGCGCGTTTTCGCCCTCACACGACGTCGTGCGGATCTGTTCTGTCTCGTCGCCAGTGTCTTCTCGGTTGGTGTCACCGGCTATCGGTGACGGTCGGGACCGAGGTCGATCCCCGTCTGGCCCTTCGCGTCGCTCCTGTTGGCCGTCGACATCCGATATCCAAAGGACCTAGGCGCGCTTCCTTTGATACCCGGTAGCGTACGCCGTACCGAGGACGCCGTATGGAAGGCACGGAGGTGTTTCGAGCGCTGGGAAGCGCGGATCGCCAGATCCTCCTGTACGAACTGGTGACCACGGACGGGCCCGTGAGCGAAGCGGCTCTGGCTCGCACCGTGGCCGCCCGGCGCCACCAGATCCCGCGCGAAGCGGTGCGTGAGCCGACGGTCCATCGCGCTCGCATCCGACTGGTCCACATCCACCTCCCGATGCTGGTCGACATGGACGTCGTCGTGTGGGACGGCGACGAAGTCGCGCTCACCGAGGACGCGTGTCGAGAGCGGTTGCTCGAGGCCGCGGACGTGATCGGCGCGTGGCCCCCGGACGACACGCTGGCGTTACCATTCGGCTGATGCCGGCCGTCGTCCCGGTGTGAACCTCCCGCTGGGGCAGTGCAGTCCGGTCTGGTCGACTGGTGCCACCTCGGCCGCGTCAGCAGCGGTCGACTGGTGCCATTTCGGCCGCGTCAGCAGACCCAGTCCGTGGGTGAACACGCGACCGTCGCGTTCGGAGTGCCGGTGGCATCGCGATACTATCGAGCGCCGGTTTCGGCGCCGTTCACGGCTCACGTCTCGGGTTCCACGCCGATCCCGTGGGCCGCCTCGACGAGTTCCGTGAGCCGCTGGACGAACCGGGCTGCGGGCGCACCGTCGACGACGTCGTGGTCGACCGTCACCGTGAGGTCGAGATACTCCCGGGGTTCGATCTCGTCGTCGACGACGCCCGGCTTCCGGTCGATCCCACCGACCGTCAGCTGGAGCGTGTAGTTGGTCGGGCTGATCCCCCAGCCCCCGCCGGTGCCGAACATGCCGATGGCGGTCACGGCGACGGTGCCCGCGACCCGCTTCCAGTACCGGGGAAACAGCTGTGGGAGTCGCCAGAACTGCCGTCGAATCGGGCCGGGGAGCCGGAGGCCCAGCGAGGCGAGCCCGGTCTGGCGCCCCTTTCCCGGCTCCGTCTGGGCCGCCCGGATATCGTCGTGGATCGACCGGAGCGACCGCCGGTTCGCCGCTCTGACGACGTGCGGGACGCCGACGCGCTCGCCGCCGATCTCCCGTTCGACGAGGACGTTCACGTCGACGTCGTCGAACCGGACGACGCGTCCCCGCCAGTCGCGGTAGACGTGCACCGCCGGATGGTCGTCGATGGCCCGGGCCAGACAGTACACGAGGAACCCGGTGAACGAGAGCCGTTCGCCCGTCTCCGCTTCCCGGTCGCGGATGCGCCGTCGTGCCTCGGTGACGTCGAGTTCGACGAGGCCGTGAACGACGCTGCGCCGGCCCGCGGCCCGCATGTAGTCTCTCGTCCCGCGCCGCTGGATGGAAGGGGGCTCCCCGCGGTCGCTGCCGTCGGTCATGGTGTGTCTAGGTCGCCACGACGCATACCTCTTGATCCGTCCGCGGCTGCCCGGCCGTGCGGACGCGTATCGCTTCGTCAGTCGCTGCCGGTTGACGGGCCGTCCGGCTCGAGACCGACCACTTCCAGGCCAGGGGATTCGCGACTCGACAGCCGCCGGGCCCCGTAGGCGGCGACGATACCGAGTGCGAGGACGACCATCGGGACTGCACCGGTCACCTCGGCGAGCAGGTTCAACGCCGGGTCCGGGACGCCACCGGGCGCCAGCGCCTCAAGGTCAGCGGGGTGGAAGATACCCATCGCGTTGACGCCCGCGTGGAAGACGGCGACGGCGAGGACGCTGCCTCCCGTGCTGTTGTACATCCAGGTCCAGAGGATGGAGCCGGCCAGGATCGAGACGATCCAGAGCAGTTGCTGGGAGAGCGGCCAGTTGCCGTGCGTCGTGGTCGCGTTGAGAAAGAGTGGCAGGTGCCAGCCGGCCCACGCGACGCCGACGACGACGCTCGCGGCCAGGGCGCTGTACGTCTCCTGGAGCATCGGGAGCATGAACCCGCGCCAGCCGAGGTCCTCCTGCCCGCCGCCCCAGACGGTCCCCCAGGCCAGCGCGAACAGGTAGATGCCCGGGAACGGGAACGCGCCCAGGTCGACTGGACCGCCGAGCGCGACGAACAGCAGGCTCCCCGCGGCCAGGATGACGAGCGGGAGGCCCAGCGCGAGCGCCCACCACTTCGCGCCGATGCGCCATTTGAAGAACTGGCCGACCCACTTCCGAAAGTCGCCGCCGCTGGCCCAGATGACCACCGCGGCGCCGACCGGTGGCCCGAACCCACCGAAACCGATGAGGATCGACTGGGTCCACGACGCCTCCATGCCGCTGACCAGCAGCGCGCCCTGGATCACCCAGGTGAACGCGTAGGCGATGCCGACGAACGACGCGAGGCGATGGCGGTCGATCCACGCCCGGACGCCGGAGTCGCTGGAGGTGTCGGTCATCGGTCGTCGGTCAGGGACTGGTGTTTCGATGCGAGGGTTTCGACGTCTGGAGTTTGCATGCTCGGAATACGCCCAGATTCGTGAAATAGGTCCGTCCCCGTTCTCGTTCCTCACGGTAGCGTGGACGAAAGGACTTTATATGTCAGAACATTAGTGGGAATCAGGTGATTGAGGATGGGAAAGACATCGTCGGGAGCGAATCGCGGAGAGCAGCTTACTCTCACTGTAGACGATAGAGGGCGTGTAACCCTCCCGAAAGAAGTTCGTGAGCGGCTTGGAATAGAGTCGAACGACGAGATCCCGGCCACTCTCGTTGGATCCGTTCTGGAGGTCAACCCGAAGCCGAGCGCCAAACTGGAGACGGCGACCGCTGATCGGGACGACTGGGAGAACACGACGCCCACCGACGCGGGTGAGGCCCTCTTTGGACCGATGGATCGGTGAGGTATCGAGATGGATTCGTCTCTTCCGGCAGAGGTGGCAATTCTCACCGACGTAAACGTTCTCGCTATCGGACTGACCGACAATCATCCCGCGTACGACGACGTCTATCCGTGGATTCAGCAGGCCCTCGATGGTCCAAATACCCTGCTCGTATTCGATTACTACCCGTTCCGAGCGCAGTATATTATGACGAGCGATTTCGGAGTGGATGCAGTCGAGGCACGCAACGCGATTCAATCGCTCGTGCAGAGCCCTGCCCGGATTGTAAGTGCCACTGAGACAACGATCGCTGAAGCGTACGAAATCAGCGCGGAGAAAAATCACGACGTGTACGACTCGTTCGTCGTTGCACTCGCGCGGTCATATGACGCCGACTACCTGCTTACCACCGATGACGATTTCGACGAACTCTGTGACGGCGAGGAGGTCGAATATGCTAATCCGATACCGGGGGAGAAACGAGGGGCGCTAACATTCGCTGACGGATGAATCAGTTGCGTACGGCTGCCTGTTCGTCATTCGCGGTCCCACTATTGTTCGTCTTTCATGTGTGAATGCGGAAACGACGTTGAATCCCACCGCGAAAACGACGGTTCGCTCAAAGGACTAGCCTGCTCGTCTCGTCTTCTTCGATCGCTTCTCAGGTTTCCTCGGCGTCGGCCAGCATCGCGTCGAGTCGGTCTCCCAGAAAGACGCGAGCGCCGCTGTCTGTTCCTCGGAGCGACGGGACCGACAGTGTATTCGAACGACTGTGAACACGACTCCCGGAGAACTGATCGATAGAGTGACCGATCCGTGAGCCACGGGTGGCCACTCGTTCCCTCTCAGAGGGAAATGCCGTTTGGATCGACCCAGATCACGAACTCGTCGTCTCGATGGAGGATCCCACGGACGGCGTCGTTACTCCCCGCCAACGCGTCACCGACTTCGGTTTCGTCGATTTCGGCGACCTGGGTCACCTCGTTGACGATCCAGCCGACCGCACCGTCGTCGACTTCGGCCGGGTCGAAGACGAGAATCGATTCTGCGTCGCCCGTGTCCTCGATATCGAACACGATCTTCGGGTCGATGATCGACGTCGTTCGGCCGCGCAGGTCCATCATCCCCTTGACGTGCGCCGAGGCGCCAGGGATGGGCGTGATATCCCTGACGTTTGCGACTTCGGTGACGTAGCGAACGTCGACACAGTACATCTGCCCGCCGAGCGTGAACTCGATCTTCTGCGTCTGTGAGTCCTGAGCGGTGGCCATCTCGGTCACTGCTCACTCGCTCCTGCCCGGAGCCGCCGTTCGACCTCCCGTAGTTCGTTGACCTTCGCCGATTGTTGCTCCGACGCGGCGGCAACCTGCTCGACTTCAGAGGCGATCTCGTCGGCGTTGTCGGCCGTCTCGTCGACGACGCTCGCGATCTGTTGCGTGCTCGCCGCCTGGTCGTCGGTGGCGTCGGCGACCTCGTCGATACCCTGTTTCACTTCCGAGACGGCGTCGTCGATGTCCCGGAGTTCCTGGACGGCACTCTCCACTTCGTCAGTCCCCGTGTCGATGCGATCGGTCGCTTCGTCCAGACTCGTCACCGTCTCCGCGGTCGTCGCCTTGATCCGATCGACCGTGTTCTCGATCTCCGTCGACCGCGCCTGTGAGTCCTCCGCGAGGCTCTTTACTTCGTCGGCGACGACGCTAAACCCTCTCCCGGCGTCGCCGGCCCGCGCTGCTTCGATGCTGGCGTTCAGCGCCAACATGTTGGTCTGGTCGGCGATGGCGTTGATCACAGAGATGATGCCGTCGATCTCCTCGACGTGTTCCTGGAGGACCTGGAAGTCCTCACCGACTTCGGTGGCAGCCGTGTCGACGATCTCCATCGCCTCGATGGCCTCGTCGGCGGACTCGCGCCCGCGACCGGCCCGCCGCTGGGCGGCTTCACTGGACGCGCGCACCTGCTCTGCCCCCGAAGCGATCTCTTCGACGGTCGCGCTCAAGTTCGACATCTCACTGGCGACTTCCGTGAGACTCGCTGCCTGGTCGCCAGACATGTCGCTGATTTCCTGGGCGGACACGGCGATGTCACCGGCCGCCTCGTTGATCTCTTCGATCGCGGTGGTCAGTTCCTCGGCTGCTTCGTCGCGATCGATCTTCTCGTCTGCCGATGGTTCGACAGGACGGGACGCTGCATCGGCATCTCCACGTGATTCTAAGGACACTACACTCGATTCTCCAATATGGGACGAAAAAGATACCCTCCCGAGTATCATCTGTGCGAAACTGACGGGTGAATGTACACGATCTGTGGTTAAACAGTGGGGTGCCGACCACTGCCGAAAAGGCGGACGACAGACTTCGCATCCTGCATGGTTTCCCGTCTGGATGCACTCCCAGCACGGAAACTCGTCGGGGAGGAGGGTCACTCGCAGTCGTCCTGTCGCGTATCAGCCTGCCGCGACCTGTCACGTTGCGGGCGCGTCCCAGGGTGGACGACCAGGAGATACTACTACAGAGGCCCGAGTTTCCGGTCGCAGAAGAGTACACTCCACACCTCAGAACACGTGAAACAGGGTCACGACCGTCGAACGGAATTCACGGCCGTCGAACGGGGCACTAAGCGCAGCTAGTTACGCCATCTATTCTTCACGATCGGCAGTATAGCCCGGTAGAATAGTTCTCTCGACTGTCTCGGGCTGTGTGTGAGAGCCGGTACGCACCGTGGACAAGCACCAATGTCTGATACGATATCCCAGATACAGACGGTTGTACGCCTGATTTCGGGCCATTTGGAATTACTGCACGCCACTACTTTGGGGCAATTTCCACGCGCTGAGCGCCGCTTACTATAAATCGCAAGACGGAAATCGATTGTGAAGCACACATCCGCCTCAGCGCTAGACCTGGTTATAGCGTCGGTGGCCCAGCGCTGGTCGTGAATTCCCGTCTCACCCCTTCTGAGGCCCGTTTCAGACCATTTGGGCCGTATAACTGGCACTGCCTCCATCGTTTCTGCCCGCTCACACACGACCAGCGTCCCCCGGTGAGAGGTCTCCTACCGGCCGAAAATACCGATCGTGAAAATGCGGGGAGACACCAAGAATCGGTTTACAGTGCTTGGAAGCGATGTCAGTTTCTCTCGGTGGCCGTGTGTCTGTAGAGTCGAAACAAGGGTGCGTGGGCGACTCCCTGTGCGATCCATATTACAGCCATCCCGTCGTCGCAACTGCACGTCGCAGTCGTGAACTCCGGACAAGGTGCCAGAATCCGAGGGGCAACTCAGGTCTCCTGCAGGACTGGCACGTCCTCAAGCTTCGGTTTCTCGCCATCCGCTTCCGGTTTATTTCTCGCGGTGAGCGCGTCTTCGTCTGCCGTCCCCGAGTCGACGCTGGCATCGGTGCGTCCTGATGATGTTCCTAGCCATGCGCATCTCTGTCACGTCAAAGCACTCCCGGCGACCGAACTGAGAAGGACTGGCACAAACGCAACCGAGTTCATAATATTTCTTAACTTTCACGTTTGCTCACGAGCATAGTCTGGATCACTGGCTCCTATCCAGATGAATCTCCTCGGTGGTCTTGCAGGAATCTGTACCGTTTCCGCGTCGGCAGCATCGCGTGTGGCACAGGCCGATTTTCCATTGTAGTTTCCAAAACCGTCCTCACGCCTGCAGTACTGTCGAACGGTTCTCTGTACCGGTCTGCAATCCTGGATACCAATTCATAATCGGCCTAAACGTCCGGGAGAGAGCCATCTACAGAATGCGTCCCCGAACTAGGAGCAGTAGCGAGGAGAAACAGGTGGACGTCAACACCTGCGAAACCAACGACCAGTGAGGAGGGCCAGAAATCGCTTCTGGGCGTCTTAACGTCACATTTAGCTGTGGAACTCGGAAACCGTAATCGCCAGACGGAAACCGTGTATGAAGATTTTGCTCCGATAATCGACGAATCGGTAGGATCACCGCGATCGAGGAGTAGTTCATTCGCTGATGTCTGCACCAAACGGTCCATCGCGAACAGCCGGTGGGAGCGTAAACTGACGACGAGAATGGTCGGAATTGGGAATGGCGATGTGACAGAACACGCCAGAGACGGATGGTGACGTGCGCTCGCATGTATTCTGCTTCGAGGTCTTTCGAGAGTGGAACGTCTATCCACCCGAGCAATTTCCATGAGTCATCTGGTTCCATTTCCACCGGTGTCGTCACTCGCTGAGACGACGGACGATCGATCGCGAATCAGCCCGCTTGACGACCGAAAACCACCAGATGGAAACCGATTATGAAAATCACGCCAACCGGGCCGACCGGGAACTTTAGAGGCAACTTCTACATACTTTGGCGACTTCTGACGACCGATCGATTCACTCCCATCTGCGCCACTCTCCTTCATCGTTCGAAATACGAAATGTCCGATTTTCTACTCCTGAGTGTCTAATATTCCGGTTTTGCTTGATCCCACACCGGTCATTTGCTATCGAGCCAATCTTCGACGGACGTCTCGACGTCGTTCGGAGGGCACTGAATATCCTGGTCGGACCGGATCTGATCGGCTGCTTCGACGATCGCGTAATCACCAGACGCGAACCGATTATGAAACTTTCACTACCTGCTTTCGGTCCCTCTCTTGCTCTGTCGAGATAGGACTCGCCCGTCTTCGCGTCGCTGCTTCGCTTCCTGGCCGTTTGTCCGCCTGATCCCGCTTGCTACGAATTGGTTCCTAGTTCTGTCGTGACGCGACAGGGAGTGATCCCCCCGGACGTTTGACCCGATTATGAACATCGGATTACTGGCATAGATCGGTGAATACGACTGCTGGGACGAACTGCATCTCTTTCTCTAGTTTTGTCCGTCTGAAGTGGGACGGTGCCCACTCCAAACGGATTCTTTGTGAGGGGTTTGTGGCCTCGAGTGTGCACTCTCCGAATATCCCTGGGACTGAGAGATAGCTCCGTCCTCTCTCAAGTTTCGTAGAGTCAGATGAGCGAAAGGACTTTGTAGTTTAGTTATCTCTGTACAGATAACGAGCGATGATGGAGTACGTCGACGACACCGCAGCGAAGATCGTGTTAGCCGCGAGTGACGGCGACTCCATTCGTCGTATCGCCCAGAAGATCGACGGTACCTATTCGTGGGTCTATTCCTGGATCGAACGCCTGGAAGACGTCGGTATCGTCGAACGCAACGACGGCGTGTTCGTGACGTCCCCCGACGTACGCGAGGGGTACGCCCAGCTCGTGGCGGCAATTAGTCGGCAGACTCCCCCGACCGTCGCGGAGGCGTACGTCGTACCGCACTTCGCACAGATGCCGTTCGCGTACACGAAAATCGACGCCGTCTACGTTTGGACACACGGCGGCTACCAGATCGCACGTGGTGACGATGCCTATCCCGTATTCATCCGCGTTCGAGAGACTGATATCGAACGCTGGGAGTCGTTCTTCGACCGGTACGACGTTCCGACTACCGTCTCCGAACGCGACGATAGCGTCATCGACGACACGTCGGGCAGCATCTATTACAGTTTACAGCCGACGACCGAGTCTATCGACCAGGAATGGGTCGACGGCTCTCCGGCAATTCCATTGTCTGAGACGATAGAGTACATGGAAGCGTATCGCTGGAATTTCGAACCGGCGTTACAGATGATCGCCGACGAGTACGACATCGACATCGACGTCGATCGGCCCGAATACGCTGGACCAGAGTGACAATTCCCAGCGGGTGACATCGAGCGCGTGCGAACGTTTCTCCGAAAACAGCGAGCACAGCTCGACTGAGGTGATACCGATCTGATCCAGACGACTCCCGGTGGGCTCGACCGGCTGGTCGTACTCGACTACTGGACTAAATCGCTCGTCTCGTCTTCTTCGATCGCCTCTCGGGTTTCCTCGGCGTCGGCCAGCATCGCGTCGAGTCGGTCTCCCAGAAAGGCGCGAGCGACGTCCTCGTCGATTTCAGCCCGCTGGTACTGTGTGAACACGGCTGCTTTCTCTTCGCCAGTCGTCACCTCGCGGAGAATCCTCGTGACGCCCCGGCGTCCGAGTTCGTCCCTGTCGACACCCCGATATTCGTCGAGGACGTCGACGGCGTCGCTCACCGCCTGCCCCTGGAATCGGAACGTATCGGACCCGGAATTCTCTCCCATAGTTCCTGAGATGGGGCACTTCGGTGAATCTCATGTTCTCTATTCTCGCTGGAGACGTGCGATGTCGGGATAGGTATCTTGCACGTCAGCGACGAAGGCATCGAGTTGACTCTTCGCAGTCGTCTCTGTCGCCTGGTGGTACACCGCGCCATCCCGTCCACGAATCGATTCTGCAATCAATCTGGTTTTCCCAATTCGACGACGGCCCCATACGACGGCGAGTTCTGCTTCATCACTCGCGTATAACCAGCGATAACGTAGCCTCAACTATTGTAGTCTCAACTATTGTAGTCTCAACTATTGTGTTCTGAGCACTGGGCCTAGTTCCAGCTATAGATCGTGATGGAGAGTACGAGAAGACAGGCTACGACATCACCAGGGCGGCTGTGTTTCGGGGCGGAGACAGCCGCAATAGCGGGGTGTTGAAAGCCCTCACCCGCTCGCGGCCGCTGAGCGACATATCCTCGCTCGCGCTCGGATAGGGGCCGCTCAGCGACACGCGACCGGATTCGCCCTTTCAGTCCACCAGGCATATTGTCGGTGTCAACTGTTTCAGCAACTGGATTCCAGACGGGCTGCAGGGGCGAGAGCTTTCACTCGTCTCTCCCGAACCGACCCGTCGCTGACGCCCGCCACCCATACGAATTTATGTAAATGCGTGTGAATGACGGGTGTGACACCTCCCCGCCGCGCTTCGGACGATTGCCCTCCCGATTCGACACCCGGAACCTGCACCCGTCGGTCGATGCTCGGCGGGCTCGCGGCCACCAGCCTCGCCACGGCCGCACCTGCCAGTGGTGCCCTCGCCGGGCAGTCCCAGCAGCAGGGGGGATCCGGCCAGCAGGGCCAGGCCGCCGACGGCCCGCTCGCCGACCCCGACGCCTTCGAGGCGTTCCTCGACGGCGTCATGGGCGCGCACCTGGACGCTCACGACATCGCGGGGGCGACCGTCTCCGTCGTCGACGGCCCGGAGTCGTTCGCCAAGGGGTACGGGTATAGCGACGTCGAGGCCCGTGAGTCCGTCGACGCCGACGAGACGATGTTCCGGATCGGCTCCGTCTCGAAGCTGTTCGCCTGGACGGCCGTGATGCAGGGAATCGAGCGGGGCGACCTCGCCCTCGACGTCGACGTGAACGAGTACCTCGAGGACGTCGAGGTTCCCGACGCGTACGACGACCCGATCACGCTCGACCACCTGGCGACGCACACGCCCGGCTTCGAAGAGCGCGCTCGCGGGACGTTCGTCCCCGACGCAGAGTCGCTGGAACCCCTTCCGGCTGTCCTGAGTGAAGAGCGACCGGCCAGGGTGCGCCCACCGGGCGAACTCGCCGCGTACTCGAACTACGGCGCGGCGCTCGCGGGGCACATCGCCGCTCGTGCTGGCGGGCAGTCCTTCGACGACTACGTCGATTCGTCGATCTTCGAACCCCTCGGGATGGACCGGAGCACGTTCGCCCAGCCGGTCCCCGACGACCACCCGGACACCCTTTCGAAGGGGTACAGGCCCGCGGGCAACACGTTCGAGGCGGGCGAGTTCGAGTACGTCGGCATTCCTCCGGCCGGGTCGATGAGCGCGACGGCGACCGATATGGTGTCGTTCATGCGCGCGCAACTGGGCGGTGGCGCGACGGACGCAGGTCGTATCCTCTCGGCCGAATCGACGGCGGCGATGCACGAACGCCGGTTCACGCACCACGACCGGTTGAACGGGATGTGCTTCGGGTTCTACGAGCAGTCTCGTAATGGAGTCAGGGTCATCGCTCACGGCGGCGACACGGACCTGTTCCACAGTCTCCTCTTTTTGATCCCCGAGGAAGAGGTGGGCCTGTTCGTCTCGTACAACAGCCCCGGGGGCGTCCCGGCACGGGAGGAACTCGTCGACGCGTTCTTCGAGCAGTACTACCCGACCGACGAGGAGGCGCCCCAGAACGACGGGGACGCGCCGACTCGTGCGTCGGAGTTGACGCGGACGTATCGAGCGACCCGGATGCCGTATACGACCTCGGAGAAGTTCGCCGGCGCGACCGGGACCATGTCCGTCTCCGTCGACGACCAGGGCCGACTCGTCACCTCGCCCCTGGGCGGCGAGACCCAGCGCTGGGTCCAGGCCGAGCCGCTGTACTTCGAGGAGGCCGGCGGCGAGGACGCGCTCGCTTTTCTGGAGGACGACGGCGAGATAACGCATCTGGCCTTCGGCAACCTTCCACCCCTGGCCTTCGAACGCATCGGCGTCCACGAGCAGACGACCGTTCACCTGTTGGTGTTGGGGGCGTCTCTGTTGGTGTTCCTCTCTGCACTGTTCGGGTGGCCCGCTGCTGCAGGCTGGCGACGGTATCGTGGGGTTGGTGGGTCTGGTGCTGGGTCGCTGGCTCGCTACGGGCGCTGGGTCGCTGGCGTCGCTGCCGCGGCGTTCGTGGGGTTCTGGGTGGTCTTCGGCGGGTTCGTGGTGACTGATCCGACGGGATTGCTCTTCGGCGATCCATTGGCGTTCCAGCTGTTGCTGTTGTTGCCGCTCCTTGGAGCGATAGCGACCATTGGGACTGTCGGGTTGGCTGTGGTCGCCTGGCGCGATGGCTACTGGGGTCGCTGGAGTCGCCTCCACTACTCGCTGGTGGCGCTCGCGGCTGTTGGAATGACGCTGGTGCTGGGGTACTGGAATTTGCTCTGGTACGAGATGTGAGGTACGGTCTCGGTGACTGAAGGGGGCTTATTGGGATTCTTTCGCGGGGTGGTGGGCGAATCGCCTGCTCAGTATCTCTCAGGACTGGCTGGGTGGCTATGGTGAGTTGTTGAAGCGAACGACGGCAACAACCAGAAAGCCCTCGGTGGGCTCCAGTCCCGCGGCCCCGCTGCGCGCCGTAGGTGCTTGCGGGACCGGGGTTCCCGGAGCCTGCCTCGCCCTTTCAGTCCACCGGAAGACTCACTCCGTTCGTCTTCCGAGCCCTGCTTCGCTTCGCTCAGCAGGACCTCAGGCCCGCACAGCACCGTGGCCCTGCCCTCCCCTCCCCCTTCCACGCGAGCGAAGCGAGTGTGGGCTCGAAAGACGAGGTGTGCCGAGTCTTTCGGTGGGTCGCGCGATCAAACGCGCTCTCACGGCTGGCGCCGTGAGAGCAAACGTGGTCGCTTCGCGACCGCTCCCGGCCGTGCGGATGCGGAATGAATCCCGATTCGGCGCGGATGCACCGAATTCGGTGATGTTTGATGTCCTGAGGAGCGAACTAGAACTCGTCAGAGCGAAGATCTGCCGATGATATCAATTACGAGGACGTGGTGGAGCCCGCGCGAGCAACACAGTCGAAAATGAGGCTGATGCGAATGGGTGTATCGAGTAAATGTCGACGTATGGTGTCCGTAACAGTACCGGTGAGGGCGCGGACGACTCGGTTACGCTGAACTGAATACCTTTACACGGGGTCCGACTGGCAAAATCTACCCTTTCGAGATCACTTTCTCCAATCTCCAACACAGGGAAATTCCTGGCAATCCAATAACTATTTGGGAATGCCAGTCGTTGGAACGACTCAGCAATGGGAAGGTATCCGCGGGTGGTAAGGGGATCTGCCTTGAAGTGCATCTCGTGCAATGCACCCGTCGTCGAGACGGTAGACGACGAGTTCGCATGCGTGGAATGCGGGAGAAGTCCGATACAACACCGAACTGATGGGTAAAAGACGGACGCAGGGCTACTAGCACGGCCTGTTCGCTACTGAGCGTCTTTTGTGCCTTTGTTTGTTTTCAGCCCAAAGTTCTCCAAGGCCCGAGCCAACTATAAACGGTCGTGCTTCATCCGAGACCGGTTCACCTTCAATCCCGCCTCTACAATTTCCCTAGTAGGTCACTTACAGGGTTGTTAATTTCGAGGGCGTATATAATTCGATATGTTAATCGAATCCTCATACTTTTAACTTAATTACTCATTAAATTCTCCCCGTCCTCTTGCCATTGGGTTTGTTTAATTCCAGCCCAAACAATAATATCCACTAACTATATACCGGTGGCATCTGTCACTGTCATTGAAGGAATGGCAAGGTACCCATGGGTTGCACTCAATAGGTCTATGATGCACATAGACACGGTGTAGCGGTAATCTGACCGCTGGCGGCGTGTCCGATCATCTGGAGTGTGGTGGCTCCACGATTGGAAGGCATCGTCGCCTCAACAGCGGTCTGGGCCGTAACGAGGACGCAACGCTGGGTGGTGCCAGGTGGACTATGTCCGAAGGAATTCACGAGAGCGGCCGACAGACAGATGTCGCGGCGCCGGAATCGACGAATGCCGTCGGTTTCGTCGCGTCCGAAGGGAATAGTGAGGCGCTCGCACGGGCAATATTGCGTGCGAAAGATCAGGGCTACGAGGTATTCGTAACCAACGACGGCGAGTCCCATGGTGAGGCGCTCCGTTTTGCGGAAACTCTCGGGGCGACCGTTGTTGAGTTACACGCTGACGAGCCTGACGATAACGCTCTTCGTCAGCGTCTCGCTATTGCAGCCGAGAAGCAAGGACACTCGACGCTTTTCGTCAATCTCGACGTTTCGGAGCGAATTAATTATGGGCGGAGTGAGAAATTGCTCGAACAGGACGACTTCTGCGTTGACGCTGCCACGCACGAACCGTCCAAAGCCGATTCGCTGCTTGACAATGTCCTCGTTGCGATTCCCGCCTACAACGAATCCGTTGCGATTGGCAGCGTTATTCACAAGACTCAGCGTTACGTATCGGAGGTTCTAGTAGTCGACGACGGTAGTGACGACCAAACCGCGGATATCGCGAGGCGGGCAGGCGCTACTGTCATTGAACACGAAGAAAACCGGGGTAAGGGCACTGCCGTCCGGACGGTGTTAGACTACGCGACAGAGGGCGACTGGAAGGCCGTGGTCTTACTGGATGGCGACGGACAACACTACCCCGAGGACATTCCGGAGGTCGTCGAGCCGGTTCTCGATGGCGATGCCGACTTGGTGATCGGAAGCCGGTACGTTGAGACGGCCAGTGACGACGAAACACCGGCCTATCGACGACTCGGTCAGCGCGTTCTCGATGTCTTGACGATCGGATCTGGCGGTGCGACCGTTTCGGATTCCCAGAGCGGATTTCGAGCGTTATCTGCAAATGCTGCCACTGAGCTCGACATCCGGACCGACGGAATGGGCGTGGAGAGTGAGATGCTCGGAGACGCGACGAAGCACGAACTCACTGTAGTGGAAGTTCCAATAGACGTTCGCTACGAGGAAGTCGACGGTCAGACACATAATCCACTTCGCCACGGTGTTTCAGTAGCTGTATTCGTGCTCCAGATGATCCGGGACAGGAACCCGCTGCTGTTCTTCGGCGTCCCCGCGGTCGTCCTCCTCGTTTCCGGTGCAGGGTTGATGTCCTACAGTGCCTACCTGTACCAGACATACGGGGCCTTTCATCAGTGGCGTTTTCTCATTAGCGGATTTGTGTTATTACTCGGTACACTGAGCTTGTTTTGCGGACTCGTACTTAGCCAGGTACGGAACATGGTTCTACGTATCGATCCATGATGCGTCCGTTGGATATCGGAAATCGTGACATCCACTTTCTCGCTCAAGAGCTTGTGTTGTGTCCGCTAGGGGCACTTGGATGGGAATGGATCGAAACTAACCTGGGACAGAAAAAAATATCATTTGACACCTCGGCCACTTTGATGTTCATCTCTCATCCACTCCCTACACAACCAATCGTTAACGATGACTAAGGAAATAAAACAGCTAGTTCAGAGTATCGGCTATCCGAGGAATGGCTCTTTCGAACACCGGGCGCCGACCGAATCGAAGGACGTCCTACAAGCTGCAGAGCAAAACAAGGTAGCGAGCCTCTATCTCCGGTCGTTGCACGATCAAGGGGCGCTTGACAAACTAACTGGAGAGTTCGAGAAAAAGCAGCAGTACCAGTCCGATTTTCAACGGACCAGTCGGCGGATCAGTCAGATGCTCTCCACCGGAGAGGAGTTCGCACTCGTCAAGTCGATCCATCCGTTCCCGGCGGATGCCAGTGACGTCGACGTTGTCCTGTTCGACGACCCTGACCTCCACTCCCTCGGGCCGCATCTCGAAGAACAGGGGTATCACGTACTTGGTATCGCCCCCTCGGCGATGACCATTCGAGACGAAACGACCGGCCAACTTGTCGACCTACAGACCTTCTTCGGCCTCCACAAGGTCGTCTACTACGACATGAAGCATATGCGGGACAACGTCGTCAACCGAAAGGTAGACGGGGACGTATTGTCGGTCCCGGCGAGACCGTACGATCTCTCCCTTATCGTCAACCACTCGGTGACTGAACTCATGTTCCTCTTGAAGGAGTACTACGCGACCGTATTCATGCTTGAGACGTCTGACGAGAGCGACGTGCTTGAGTTCGTTGAGGACGTCCGGTTCAACGATTCGGTCGCAGGCTGTCAGGCCTTCTTGGCCATCGTCGACTGGATCAACTCCGAGTTCTTCTCCATTGAACCGAAACACATGGACCTGCTCAGAGACGAGATCGGCATCTCGTCACACGAGCGCGAATACGCCGGCACGCCTCTGGACTTTCCCCACCGCTACTCGAGGCTCTCACTGACTCGCTTCACCGTCGAGAAGTTCAAACAACCTGCATTCAGGGGCAGTTTCGTCGAAGAACTCCCGTCCTTCGTTCACCCCAGCACCGCAGCGTACATCCTTCGGAAAGTGTACGGAAGAAGTTCGAGGGAGACCTACTGATGGCCCGGATCCTATTCCTCTGCTCTAGGCCACCGTATCCGCCCGTCGACGGGGCACGCGTTCGGATGTACAACCTGGCGACGCTCCTTGCAGAGGATCACGACGTGGATGTCGTCGCTATCTCGAAAGGAGGGGAGTCAGAGCGGCCCGACAACGAATTCAAACGATACAAGGTTTTTACCGAGCATTGGTCGCGGTTCTATGCACGGGGCATCCGTTCGCTGCTCTCGTCCGATCCGCTTCAGTGTGGAGCGTACTTCTCGACCGACATGAAGCGGTGGGTGGACCGCCACGTCGACGAATACGACCTCGTCTACTGCACCCACCTCGCCACTGCAAAGTACGCGACAGACACTGACCAGAAGAAGGTCATCGACTTCGTCGACGCCGTCTCGAAGAACTTCGAGGAGTTCGTCGACGACTCTTCATATCCCTGGCGGCTAATCTACCGGATAGAGTCTCGCCGCGTCGGACGGTACGAACAGACCGTCTCCTCTCTCTTCGATGCCTGCTTCATCACGACGAAGACCGACAGGAGTGCCAGTCAGGCGGAGGACGTCACTGTCATCCCCAACGGGGTTTCACAGGACCTCCTCGATCGGAATCGCCACCACCCCGACGAAAACATGATCGCCTTTCTGGGTGACCTGAGCTACCTCCCGAATGCATCCGCAGTCGAGTGGTTCGTCGAGAAGGTAATCCCAATACTCGATTCATTTGAGGTCGACTTCTCTTTCCAGATCGTCGGGAAGTCACCGCCACAAAAAATCAGAAAGCTGGGTGAACGCCCTGAGATCGAAGTGACGGGCTTCGTCGACGACCCGTACGATTATGTGCAGCAAAGTGCGGTCTCCGTCGTGCCGGTCCAGATCGGCGGCGGTATACAGAACAAAGTTCTCGAAAGTATGGCTCTGGGAACCCCTGTCGTCACCACGACATTTGGGGCGACCGGTATCGATGCCCGGGATGAGGAACACTTCCTAGTCAGGGACTCGCCCGAGGAGTTCGCGAACGGCGTTTGTACGCTGTTCGAGGAACCGGAGTTCGCCCGTGAACTGTCCGCCCGAAGTCACGACCTCATCCAGCGAAAGTATACTTGGGAAAGCATTGGTGAGAAACTCGACAGACAAATAACGGACGTACTCAATCGGGATTGTGAGGAGAGACCGCCCGAAGTGGGAATATGATATCGAGCAATTTCCGGTCGATCTGTATCATCGGTGCGGACGGAGCGGGGAAGACTACCGTCGGTAACGAGATTGTAGACCAGGTACAGTACTCCGACCGCTCGTATAGATACTGGTGGTGTGGTTGGCGCGAGTTCCGAAGTTTCCCGTTTCGCGCGGCACGAAAAATCGCGCATCTAACGGGCATCATCGGCGATGATCGGGACCGAGATGCGTCTAGCACGAACCGTTCGGCGGCGGACCCGTCTCTCTTCACGAAGGTCCTCGGCCTCTTTTACTTCTCGTTCGTCGCCGTCGATCACGTGCTATCAACCGTTCCCCGGGCTGTAAAATTCGCCCTCGACGACACACCGGTCATTTACGACCGGTACTATTTCGGGATGCTCGTCGGTTTCTGCGCGTACTACTCCTATTCTAAGCGCGTCGTCGATCTCCTGATGTCCTTTGCAGCCCTCTACCCGTCTCCCGACGTCGTCATCTATCTCGACGTTCCCCCGGAGACGGCATACGAGCGGAAAGCCGACGTCCCGTCGCCGGAGTACATTGTGAAGCGACGTCAGACGTACCTGCATGTGGTTGACGAACAGATCACGGCGACCGTTGATGCGGGTAACTCCCAGGAGCAAGTCGTCGCGGACGTCTTGGAAATACTGGAGGAAGACGATGCCTAGGATTGGTATCGCTGGCGATGCCCTTTCGGGGAACACGTCCGGCGTTGGCAACTATCTGCTGGAACTGCTCCGTCACGGTGCCTTCGACGGTTACTCTGCTACGCTCTACACCAAGGAGCGTCACCAGCAGATTGCCCACATGGACGGCATAGACGTCAAACCCGTCGACCCGCACAGCGTCTTCAACGCCGTCCCCGACCCGATTTCCCACGTATGGTGGGAGAACGTCGCGGCCGGACGAGCGGCCGTCTCTGACGATGTTGACCTCTACTTCGGTTCCAACTATCTCGTTCCGTTAACCTTCCGGGAGAAGTCGGTGATAGTCGTCCACGACCTCATCCACGAAATGTGTCCGGAGTACCTCCCGAGATCATACGTTTATTACATGAAGGCGCTTTTACCTCGGTCTATCGCGCGAGCCGACAGGGTGATCACGGTGTCCGAGAGTACCAAGACGGATCTGGTCGACATATACGATGTGGAGAGCGACGCCGTCTCCGTCGCATACGGGTCTGCGAGCGACCGATTCAGTATCGACAACATCGCTGACACAGAAGGAGCGATTGTTCGCGAAAAATACGGTATCGATGGGAATTTTATCCTCTACGTGGGGAACCTCGAACCGAGAAAGAACGTCCACACGGTGATCGACGCACTCGAGCGATTGTCCCCGGAGCAGCGTCCGGAACTCGCAATCGCCGGTCAGAAGTTCCAGGGCTATCCAGAACTCTCGCGGTCTTACGAGATGTCGTCGTGTCAGGATGACATTACGTTCTTGGGCTACGTCGACGATGAGGACCTCCCGTCGCTGTACGCGTCTGCGAGGGCCTTCGTTTTCCCATCCTTCTATGAGGGGTTCGGGCTCCCGTTGCTGGAGGCGATGAAAGCGGGGACTCCCGTCGTGACGTCGGACCGCTCTTCGTTGCCCGAAGTTGTAGGAGATACGGGGAAGATTGTCGAACCTACCTCGACAGAGGAACTGGCCATAGCTATCCGAGACCTTCTCTCGAAACCGTCAAACGCTACTCTAGCACGTCAGGCCACGGATCGAGCGGCGAAATTCTCGTGGGACGATGCGGCAGCGACAGTCAGTCGCACTGTCGACGAGGTAATTTGATACGATGACATCCAGAATCTGCTTGGTTGGCGAATTCGAAAAGGATCCCGACGAAGCGATGCGAAAAACTGCACAGGAGTACGTGGCGCAACTTCAGTCGGAGTTCGACGTACTCCCGATCAATGCATCGGAGTGCTTCCGCCCGAGCAACGTCCGATCGATCGTCGCTTTTGACCCGGATGCAATCCACTTCATTCCCGGCCCGTCGATCTACAGCTTCGCGTATACGAAGTTCGTCGGTTCACTCACGGACGCGACCGTGATCCACTCGGCCCCGCATCACGGCTTCCACGACCTTGACGGCGACATCTACTACCAGAGTTCGCACCGCCTCAGGAAACTCATTCCCGCGCTTCAGCCCGACAAACTGCTCGTTCAATCACCGGAGTCGAAGCAGTTTTTCGAGAAACACGGCGTGGACTGTGAGTACCTGTTCTCCGGTGTCTCACTCGACACGCACAAGCCCGTCTCTACCGACAGAAAGACCGAACTCCAGGAGAAATACAATCTTCCTGTCGACGAGCATCTGACTCTCCACGTTGGTTCACTCAAAGAGTGGCGTAACATCCCTGTTCTCCCAGACGTAATCGACGAGTCGACTCAGTTAGTCGTCGTGGGGAGCACTGCGACTCAGGAAGAAAAGGCGGTCCAGCGCCAATTAGAAGCGGCAGGGGCAATTGTGATCCACGAGTATATAGAGAACATCGAGGAAATCTATTCCGCCGCTGATCTGTACGTGTTCCCAACGCAGGAGCAAGTCGCGTGCTGTGACGTTCCGTTGACTGTGCTCGAAGCTATGGCGACAAATCTTCCCGTTCTCACTACCACGTTCGGCGGCCTCCCGGTGATGTTCGACGAAGGTGACGGGCTGTTCTTCGGTGACGACCCCGATCAGTTATCGACGAAGTTCGACGAGGCCAGGCGGGTTGAGGAACCGAACACAAGGGAGATGGTCGATCCGTACTCTTGGTCGCAGGCCGGGGAAGCGCTTGCTACCGTTTACAGCCGGTTGTCCTGAGATGTTTGGGTATCCGGTAATGATATCGCAGCCAACTGGTGTCTAAGAATCGACAATTTAAATAACAACTGACTTGATCCTAAAAATATGAACGGGCGAACAATTGTGATCGGTCTCGACGGTCTCAGTGAGATGTTGATCGGCCTTGAGGAGACCTCGACGCTTAGTAATCTGTTTGACGAATCGGGTGGAACCCTCTTGAGCACGCTTCCACCCACTACTGGCCCCGCATGGTCCAGTTTCCAGACAGGGAAGAATCCCGAACGTCACGGTATCTCCTCGCTCATTAACATCTACGAGGCGGAGAACTCGTACAAGATGCGCGAGTTCTCCGGCGCCGATTTGGCGAGCGAGGCTATCTACGAGTCGTTCGACCACGAAGACGACGACTGTTTCGTGATGAATCTGCCGTACACCTATCCGCCGCGGATCGACGGTGACGTCGTCACCAGCTGGCTCACGAATAGCGACGACCTCGTCGATTTCATCCATCCATCCGATCTGCGTGATCGATATCCGAACCTCAACTCGTACTCGCCCCATCCGGACGGCAACTCCGACCTCGCGTTTCTTAAATCACTCCTGTCCATCGAACGCGACCGAATCGAGATAACGAAGCAGGTCATAGAGGACGGGGACCACGAATTCGTCTTCACGCTATTCTCGGGCACCGACACGATGCAACATCGCGTCTATTCCGACTTGGCAGGTCGCGCCTCTACGTCAGAGGCTGACGTCGCCCGTAAGATTCTTCGAGAGATCGACGACTTTATCTCGTGGCTCGTAGATGCGAAGGCCGAAACCGACAATCTCGTACTGATGTCTGACCACGGGTTCAGGCAGTTCGACGGCTATTTCTCGCTCAACGGCTGGCTCCATGAGAACGGTTATCTCTCGTTTTCGAAGGACGGCGTTCAGTTCCAAAACTCAAACGACGATGCAACGACTACCTTCGACATCGGTCCGCTGTACGATTTTGTTCGCCGAAATGAAGTATTGATGAACTCACTGATGCCGATCTATCGGTTCTTCTCGGACCACAATGTTGAGTTTACCTCCGAGAAAGGGATCGACATGTCAGATACTGAGGCTTATTGCAGACACGATCAGGAGCAATCGATCTACATCAATCACACGGGTGAGCGATACGAGTCACTTAAAGCACAGTTGATCGATGAACTGAGCGACATCCCAGGGATCAGGCCAGTAGATGTGACTTCTGAATATGGGTCGTCTGAAAACATGGGCGACATCGTGGTTCTGGGCGATCGGTATCAGGTGATCAGAGGGGACCGAAACGATCCGATCAGCGACCGTCCCATCCCCTACCACCATCGTAATGGCGTCGTGATGCTCTTGGGGCCGTCTTTCGAGTCGACGCCCGACGTGATGAACATCGAAGACCTCTACCCGACACTTCTCCATTTGAACGGGTACGCTGTTCCGGATGACTTGGACGGCCGCGTTATCGAAGAGCATCTCACCACCGAGAGCAACATTGAGTTCCGTGATCCACTCTCTTCCGGCGTGGAGAACACTGAATCCGGTGCGGCCGACTCCGACTCGGAAGCCGTTCAGAACCGACTTGAGGATCTCGGCTATCTATGACTCCTGTCTATGGCTTGATAGACTGCTACGTGCCGCTGGGACTCTGGCCCCCATCTTCGAACGCACGTTTGATCACTGAAAACATACCCCCGTGGCAGTCGTTCTCTCCGAAAGCGTTCGCCGCCGCAAGTGTCGGCCAATCGCCTTCCGTACCGAACCGCCGAACTGTTTTGACAGGGTCTGACTGTGCTTCTTTCACCGAATGAATGCTGGATTGACTCGGGATGGAGGTCTGTTCGAAACTCGGAGTGACGGAGAGAGAAACTTTACAAAATACCCGAGAGGAATTACCCGCAGGCACGGTTGGTCCCTCTCTCGTACTGGACGTCATTCCAGCCACCAGCAATGAACATCGCCAGATCGTCGATCGGTATCTTCGCTGCCAAGGCTTCCATCTCTCTTGCCGTCCTCTCTAGTACACTCTACGCCGCCCAGACCCTCGGCGCGGCACCGCTCGGAGTGTACTTTCTGTTTCACTCTACGGCAGTGCTCCTATCGACGTCTACTGATATGGGCATCGTCATGGCCACGAAGAAACGAATCAGCGAGGGTAGCGACCGCGCTAAGTTTTTCACGGCTTCGTTGCTCGTCCGGTCTCTCATATTGGTCTTCGTCGCCCTCGCCATTACGCTGTTGAGCGATTACATCAACGAGTACGTCGGGATTGAATCGAGCGCGCTCTTTCTCGTCGGCGTCCTCTTCCTGTCCGTGCTCAAGATGAGCGTCAAATCGGGCCTTGACGGGGAGATGAAAGTCGTCCGGTCGGCGTTCGTCGGGGCGATACAGGAGTTCGGAAAGTTCGCGTTCTGGATCGTCGCCATTCAGCAGGGCCTCGGCGAGTTCGGTCTGATAGCTGGTTTAGGGTTTGGTTACGTCATCGCCATCGTCTATGGATTCTTGATGATGGACATCGGGCTTGCCGTGCCGAGCTGGGAACAGATCGAGAGTCTTTACGCGTTTTCAAAATTCAGCTGGCTTACATCAATCGCCAACAAGATGTGGAACTGGGTGGACGTCCTCGTGCTCGGCCTTTTCGTTGCCTCGAACTTCATCGCTATCTACGAAGTCAGTTGGAAGATAACCGGCGTGTTCTACTTCGCGTCGGTTGCGCTCTCGGAGGCCATATTCCCCAAAGTCAGCAACTTACATTATCAAGGTAAACACGACGAATCGAGACAGCTCATCAATAGGGCAGTCACGTACTCCGGCGTCCTGGTCATCCCGGGCATCGTCGGGTCTATCTTCTTGGGAGAGCACGTACTCGCGGTATACGGTGAGGAGTTCTCCGCAGGGTACGAGATTATGGCAATTCTCATGGTCGGCCGTATTTTCCACTGCTACTACTCGGTGCTCGCGTTCACGCTCAACGCAGTCGACAGGCCGGACCTGGCGTTCCGGATCAACGCCGTGTTTCTCGTAACGAACGTCATCGGCAACTTCGGCCTCGTCATGGTGATGGGATGGACCGGAGCAGCGATAGCGACCGCCGGTTCAATGCTCGTTTCGCTCGGCCTGGCGTCCACGTACATCAAACAGATCGTCAACGTCGGGATCGATTACCAGGCTATCAGCAAGCAGATCGTCTCTGCGACGTCCATGGGCCTCGGACTGCTCTTGTTCCAGCGACTTTATTCGATTGACTCGCTTCCGTTCCTCGCGGTGGCCGTGGCCGCCGGCGGTGCCATCTACTTCCTCTCGCTGTCTTTGTTACACCGCGATGCGGTTGTGGCATTCGTCGAACGGTACCAGCCTATCCGCCGAAACACCTGAGTGAACGGCGGTAATCCAGAGATCGTCAACTTATCCCCGCTGCTATCTGCAGCAAGTAGGTATCGTGTCGAAACCGACGCTCGCTGCGACCAATATCGCGGGAGCTGTCGCTGAGGGCGGAAGTGGGTCCAGGCCGAAAGTTACGGTTTCTTCTCGGTGGCACGAACTCCGTGGGCCGTGATAGCCTTGGTCTTCCAAGAACCTCTCATAAGATACCGATAATGAGGGCAGAAAATCATTACCGGAATTCAGCCACTAATGCGATAAAGGAACGGAATTATCCCCCCTTCACTCGCTTACTAGAATCAATTATGATATTGGATGGCGTTAGTTATGCACCAGGACTCCAATCGATACTCATCTATGATGCCATGGGGTCACTTTGCCGTCGCGTTTCTCCCGTTTCTCACCTACAGACTTCTGCGACAGCAGCGACTACCGAGTCGCAGGGTGACGGTGTTTCTCTTCGTCGCAACCCAGCTCCCTGACCTCATCGACAAACCGCTCGCATGGGGACTTCATGTCCTTCCCTCGGGCCGGTCGTTCGCCCACTCGCTACTGTTCGCGGTTCCGCTTGTTATTGCAGTCACAATATTTCTCACACGTGGCGACCGGGCGACGCTTGGTGCGCTCTTCACTTTTGGGTATCTGTCGCATGTGTTCGCTGACATCTACGACCTGCTCCTCACCGTCCCGCCCGATCAGTGGCAGACGACCTACGTCGCGAGTTTGTATTGGCCTCTCGTTGCTATCCCCGCTCCGGAGCCGATGCCGTTCGTCTACTATTTCACGCGCATCTCGCCGACTCGGTACGCACAGGGCAGTCTCGGCCTTGCGTTATTCGCCGCGTTCTTCTTCTACCCGGAGCTCGCGGCGGCGGTCGGAAGACGCCAGTCTCCCGTGAAACTTCCGACCGACGAAGAGCCCACAGCAGCGAACGAACGCTAGTTCGGGCGACACATTGTTTTCTCCCGTGAGTTCGCCGGTGGCGGGAGCGAGAGTGATCGCAGGGCCGAATACGTTGACCGAGGCGCGAGGCGTGTTTACTGGATGTAGCCCAGGTCCTTCAATCGGTCCCGGGAGGTGTCTGATAGGGCGCTCTCTTCGGCCTCGCGGGTCTGAATTGTCTTCCTGATGTCGTCGATTTCGTTCTCAGCCGCGGACGGTGAGATTGGCGGATCCCCGAATGTGTGTGAGGTATTTATATAAGTTTTAAGCAGGGACATCGGGTCTGACCACAATGCGGGTTTTTCTGCGCTTCGCGTCATCATATAGATTGCCAGTAACAGTCGCTCAGTTCGTCGGTTCGTTTGTCGACTGTATCCGGCGTTCTCCCACCAGATACTGTCTGCGGTATAGAACGTCATACCGTTCCGGGTTGATCGAGCAAAATTATAGCCCCACTCTCGACTCCGCTCGTCTGTGAACAGATCCGCACCGGCGGTCTGAAAGTCGTCAGTGAATCGCCGTGCAATCGTCTCTACGACGTCCACATGCTCGATGATCCCATTCGATTCCACCGCAGTCTCAACGTCGTCCGTTCCTCCGGGAGTCATCATCACTGTAGGGACGTACACAAGTTCGGGGCAGGCAGGAAATGTGTGAACGACGTCACCGTACTCCCCGAGGAGTTCACCGTGGTCGCTGGTGAAGACGAACATCGTGTCATCCTCATCGAGCGTGTCCTTGATCTGCTCCACTCGACTTTGAAACTTGGCAAACGAACGCTCGGCCGCCGCACGGTAATCACGCTGTAGTTTCTCGTAATCGCCGCCGATTCCGTCGAAGTATTCCGCTACGGAGTCGTACCCGTTAAAGGGGACGTGAGGCGTCATATCCCGTTCCATGTAGAAAAACGGCGTCTCCAGTTCGTCGAGATTGGTCTTTCCCTCTACGGACACGGCATCGTATATCGGATCTGCAGCCGAACCACTCTTCTGGAAGAAACCGGTCGAGACATCCTCCAAGTCGAAGAACGTCTTCACACCGTCCGGGAACTGCTTCGCCCAGCCGGTCACGCCGTGTTGCTGCGGATACAAACCGGTCGCCAATGTCGCGAACGATGGGGGCGAGTAGAGGGACTGCGCTACCGTTTTGAACACTACGCCATCCGACCCTGCAGCTTCAGGGAGAGCGTCCCACCGAAGGCTGTCGGCGACGAAAATATACACGTTATTTATTTCTTCCATCATGAATGATCTCTAGGTAACGAATTAGTGACCGTATATCCTTGTCTGTCAACCCAAGTGACCTGTCTGACAAAGTACTTGTCGTACCTACTATGGAAAAAGGTTGCCTTGCACCCCGAACTATCCGGAAAGGAGAGGTATTTAAAGCCCGGATTACCTCTTTAACGATACCTTAGGCAAAGCGAGTCACTGGGTATGGCGCTCACTGGGGCACTTTCGGCGTTCTTACTAGTGTCCACCCTGAATACTTAGTTGGCACGACACGTCTTCATCTCGTAAGTCTTTGCGTTGTTGTTGAAATTCTATTACTCGCAGTTTGTATGACAGGGGTGAAACCACCTTATCAGCGTGTGGTTCCACTATCTACGACACCTGGTTTTGCCTCACTCGGTTGTTTGTCGTTACCCCCCTCCCCGAATCAAGCCAATGTGACAGAATTGTTGATTTTGATCTGCCGGGCCACGGTGAACTAACCCAGAGAGTACAACTCAAGGGCTGAGTCACTAAATTACTCATCTAACTCTTCACCAAATATCTTGTCACTTTTCGCGAAGCAAAATAACAATCATATACGCATTCCTCATTTACTGGTTTGATTCTCTTCAATCCTATAATAATCAGACATGCCGTCTGAATATACTTTCTGTAGTTCCGTGTTTGCTTGGATTTCAGCGTGGTGGGTATTGAGCGGTTCGTACTGGATATTGAGATGTTCTCCCTGCACCACTACTTCTTTACTGCGCATATCGGCGACCATGTAGTCTGCAGATCCTGATACGGACTTATTATCACCAACAAGTGCTGCGTAGTGGTCTGCGTTGATTGATACGGACTGAAAATTTTCCGGTGAAGCGATGTAGTTGAAATAATAGAATAGGTGACTACTCGACATCACAGAAATATCCTGATATGGGTCGTGCTGCGCATACACTGAGAACCAGCGGACGCCTGGCTCAATTAGTGAGTAACGTCTGTAGTAGATATCAAATTGACCGAGCCGAAGTATGACAGATACGGCAGAAAGCACTATCAAGAAGACCAGGAAGCCCACAAATACCTTCTTTCGTTTTGTAATTTGATCAAGTGCGAGAAGACCCAATATCGGGCCTAAGAAGATGAGCGGTTGGGTGCTCAGGCTAAACACGATCCCGTAGACCAATGCGTGGAAAAAGAGGGTGCTCACGAGGCCGACATAGACGTAAGTGGGAAGTTCAATGCTGGGTTTTGATGCCCTGATCCCCGCGATAATCCGCTTTATCACGAATGGTGCAGAAAGAAGAATAACACCAGCAATGAGGACGTTGATCGCTAACCTTACTCGGCTGTAGATCGGGCTCCCTGCAGCGACTTGGTACTTTGAAACCGCTGAAGTCTCGCCAACAATCATAGACATAATCTGCACGATGAATATCTGGACTGGGTTCGAATGAGTTTCCTGCTCAACCATCGCAAATAAAGAGGGAAGGAATGTGTCGTAGATAATTCGCGTAGAGCCGATATAAGCACTCATCATTATTACAAAACCAAGTGCAAGGTATTCGGTCCAGGGTTGGCCGTCGAGATATCCGATAATTAGTACTGTACCGGCAAACAATATCAGCCAAGCTTCAGGAGTATAATGCAACCAAGGGAGCGCAGCCACCATGATACCGAAGAGGTAGAGATAACGGTTGTCTATACGATTCTGAGAGGACGCCAATCCACTAATGAGAATTACCAAACACAGGAGGTAGAGCGGTCGTGCCCATGCATACGCGAACACGCTGTGCCACGCGGTTTCGGTGATGTGAGTTAAAATATAGAACGTGCATGCTAATGCGACCAGTTTTGTCCCGAACAGAGAACGTGTAACAGCATAATAAATGAACGGGCCAATAAGGATGCCAATGGGTAAAACGACTACAAGCTCGGGCGATACGCCGAGAATTAACCGAAAGATAGAGAGGATGACTATATAGCCAGGGTTATTCCCGTCACCAGAAAGGTGGCCTGTCTCCATGATGTGGTCTGAATAAACTAAGGTACTCCAGATAAACTCGCTAATCACTTCGTTTTGCGCTAAAAAGGCTCCAATCGCGGTTGAGATGAATGTTAGGACACATAAAATTTTGAGGGCCGTTGCGCGCCTCATCTCCTCACCGGCCAGAATTCGGATATCTAAATCTCTAACCATATTATAAGAATAATTCAACGCGTGTTTTGAGAATAATTCCCATAGCGATGCCTGCAATACCCGTTGAAAGTCCAATGATGTATTTGAGACGGGTCCTCCTCTTACTCACAAAGCTCCCATAATGAGAATAACTTACCAAGAGAAAAATAAAGTACGATATTATAGTGTAACGGGGCATTGTGAATTGATTAAAGACTACGAGCAAGAGGAGACAGGCCAGCATACTACAAATGGTCTGTAGGATAAACACCTCGCTGTGAGGAGCCATAATTAGTGTAATCTCTACTGAAACTATAAATATACCGTTATACCACGCTTCTGCCCTTCCGGCAGGTAGTGCCATTCAATTAGATGTCTGGCGTAGTGTGTCCCCTGGCCTCTAATATATCTCGCAGTCGCAGATGCATTTGAAATCCAATGAACCCATCTCCGTGACAGGGGGTTTGTCACCTCTCTGTTTTGTCTTATCTTGAGGTTCTGGACGTGACGCTGATTAGAGTTGACCACCTAGACTGTGATCTGTGTCCCAAATAGTCCGCCTTGTAGGTTCCGAGGTGGAGGTTGTGATTCATCGACGAGTTGCGCACGGATCCAATTGATTAGCGTTGATAATTAACAAATAGCGGTCCCTTCTCTTCACCTTTTTATTTTGCCCTGTTTGGGCACACGTCAACCGGCCTTGAGGCCGATTTTTGATTGAGTCGATAAACAGTACTCGGCTACGAGACACCGATCATTCGCAGACAATACTGCCAAGTAATTGGTTCTTCTGACGGCAACTTAGTAAACAATTCACAGAAAACGATTCCGTTCACCACTGACCTAATCAAGCGATCCTACAGAGCAAATCTATTCGTCGTTAACTTGGAATTGACGATGGGGCCCAGATCTGCTGTCACGGATTCATCGGTAAATCGGCGCTTCCAGTATTCGAGAGTTCGTCTTAGACCCCAGCTGGCACCCAGATTTACGTTCCCGCGTCCGAGACCGCGGACTCAAGCGACTGCCAGCGTGGGTTGGGATACTTCCCCAGATTCTGAAATATCACCGTGTCCGCAATATTCGCAGTTTACATCCCGTGGTCCGGATTATTCGTCGGCGAATTCCTAGAGAAGATCGCCCGCCGCTTCTTCGAAATCGTCCGGTGTGTACGTCGTCGGAGAGGACTCGCCGTCCCCGAGATCGAGGATCGAATAGAGTGCGTCGACGAGATCGTAGGTAGTCCCAGGGGAGAGGTCCGTGAGGCTCGCGATCTGGCGAACCGTCACGTCACCCTCACTGTGGGCCTTCACGAGATCGTGTGCGAGTGCGAATGTGACGATACCATTGTCGACGAGAACCCGTTCGAGGGCTGCGTAGTCGTTCTTGTGTGCGATCACTTCGACGAGTTCGGGAGTGATCGACACTTCCGTCTCGTGGACCGTTAGCCTCAGTTCGAACTCCTGGGTGGTGTACGCGGCGTCCCGGTATCGGTGTCGACCTCGCTGATCAGGCCGGCCTGCTCCAGTTTGTGCAGGTAGTCGTACACCGTCTTTTTCGAAACGGTCGCTGTCTCGACGAGTTCGGGACTTGTCGTTGCTCCCGCTCGTCTGATCGACGTATAGAGGGCGGCGAGAGATGGGTTCTCGAGCAACTCTGTGAACGTCGGGACGCCGGTGATCGGCCCCGGTGGGTTACCCGCGTTTCGCACGTGTTCCGTGTCGTAGCTCATGCTGTATAGAGTTACGAAACTGGAAATTCAAAGTGTCTACTTCGGTGATGAGCTGCCGTAGAACTCATGCAACGAATGACTGGATAGCCCGGTCCTTTATCTCTCATTTTGCTTAAGAGGACACTGTCCGACATCACGAAACGAGGAATAACTATCAGCATCGGCTCGGTGCCCGACGCGGAGACGACTATCTTCCGCTCTGAGGCGGCAGACGCGGTGCTCCGAACTAGAGCCCATCTTCCGAACCTTCTTCCAGACTGCCAGCGGCGCCGAGCGCCCATCTCGTTTGTTTTACGTCGCTCGGCGAGACGAATTCCGTCTCACGTCCGCAAGGAACGTCCTTATCACTGCCAACAACGAACTAGATGGCTAACTGCCGGGGAGAGCAAATCGTGGACGAAAGAGTGCGATTGCAGGCGACGAGACGTCGGTTCTGCAATCAGGAGGTGGAAATCTTGGACTCGTTCCACCCCTCGAAATCACTGTTTAGAACTTCTCTGAAACAGGGTTTGTCGAATTCACCCCCTCCATTACCAGTCCTGCCTGGGAATTCGGGGTAGTCGACCGGATTCCCGGCCGTCGTCGGCCCATGTGGACCTTCTCCATTACCTAGTACTGCACGAAATCGACAGCCTCGACCGGCTCTCGACAATGGTTTGTTCATTCGGCATAACACGGAGATTCGACCCCTCGAATCGCGGTGTAGCCCCCTATTCCGGGGCCACATTTGCCGCGAAAACGCCGCCTCGCGCGGTCCCGAAACCGCCAGATGGAAACCGATTATGACGATTTCATCACCGTATCTCTGTCGCCGGCCGTTCGCTCCTTCGTTCTCGGATTGCCTCTCTCACCCCCGCTCATCGGCGATACGGCCATCGCTCGACTGCCCGCTGTGGACTCTGCCGTCTGACTAGTTCTGATCTCCCTGCCATGCTCTGTCCTCTTCCCGGACTATGCAACCGGTTTTGCATGCTCGATAACTAGCTGAGCACGGCCAAAGCGGTCTCTCATCGTCGCTCTGTCCCCAAGACCAGGTTTGTCGTCGCACCTGCCGAGAAATCTGACCGGGGCCGGTCGAGCGGAGACGAACAGCAAACGGCGAGTCAGGCGTCGGGCCAGGGCCGTTCACGGGCCGTCACTCCCTCTAAGAAATCGACGACGGATTCCTACCGAGCAGGCCGTGGGATTCGACCGTTGTCCGCTAGTTTCTCGTTGCCAGCCGCTATTCAGATCTGCTTCCGCCAACCGATACACCACACCGCAACTCGGCGCCACACTCGAAGTGGACTGGTTCCCCACGCCAGTCGCTTCGCTTGCCGTCCTCGATCGGTCGTTGACACGCCGTACAGATCACCTGTGGGTGGTCCGTTTCGGACCCGTTTCGAACTGTTCCCCGAGCCCCGCCGAGTTTGTTGTGTGAAGACATCGGTGAGTTCCCTGAGCGCCCGCACCCAGATACTGGAACTCACGTATCTAGGGCCTTCAATATGTCGGTGGTTTCGGCCGCCAAGTCACCGACATTTCTCACTACCTACTGTCGACGACACACCTCACTCACGACTGTCTATCCAGTCGTCCAGTCTCGACCGCATCCGGCCGCCGTCTCGCTGACGGACCGGAAGACTGTGTCGCGAACCACGGACGCCAACCCATGCGTGGCCACACCGACAGCGACTACTCCACCCTATCCACCCTCAAACCGTCTCTTCGAACCCGCAGTCCGGACACGACATCGTCATCGGGGCGTTCGTCCCTCCGGGAGACGCCTTGACGTGATTCAGTAGTGTCCCACACTCCGGGCAGGTACTTGGAACCGACATCCTCGTCACCGAGTTTCAGTCAATCAGTAATAAATCCACGGCTCTTGAGATTTAACAAAGTAGCAGGATCCTTCGACAAATGAAACAAATTGCAATCCACTGTCAGTACTGGGCGGGGGCAGCCGATATCTCGACTTCTTGGGGGCGACTAACGCTTCTCCATTCCCGATCCGAGTTCATCTTGGGGGAGCACACACCGCTTCTCTACGCCGGGACTCACGTTTTCTAGTTCCCCCACAGGGCCGGGAGCGGCCGCGAACCGACCGCAGTTGCTTTGACGGCTTTTCGACAGAGGGAATTTCACCACGCGATCAGGGGCAGGGCAAAGTCTGTGGTCCCCTGAAGGGCATTCGTCGTGTGGGGAGTCGTGATAGCAACGCCGAAACGCACGCGGAGGACGTTGCTTTCTTCATCTCACTTTCTTCGACGAACCACCGCAACCATCAAGGTCATTCCTGGAATAATGATTATCGAGATAATGACTTTCCACGACAGGGTCGCGGAACTCGACGCCCTCGAGGCGGCCGTCGAATCGCCTGGGCACGCATTCTACGTCGTGTACGGCCGTCGTCGCGTCGGGAAGACGGCCTTGCTCAAGGAGTTCTGCAGCGACCGACCACACATATACTTCCTCGCAGCACAGGAGGCCGAGCCCCGACAGCGCGAGAAGTTCGTCGAGCAGGTCGCGACCTGCTTCGACGACCGCGTTCCGCGCATCGACGGGTGGGACGACGCGTTCGAGTACCTCGGTGAGAAACTCGCCGACGAACCGGTGGTCGTCGTCATCGACGAGTTCCCCTATCTGGTCGACGAGAACGACTCGCTGCCCTCGTACGTCCAGTCGTTCGTCGACGAACAGCTCCAGCACACCGACTCCATGCTCGTCCTGTGCGGGTCGAGCGTGAGTACGATGGAGTCCGCGGTCCTCGGGCACGAAAGCCCGCTCTACGGTCGGCGAACGGGGCAGATCGACCTGCAGCCCTTCTCGTTCCGTCAGGCGCGGACGATCATACAAGTCGCAGTGCGGAAACCCACGGCTTGAGCCGTGGGAGGAAGCGCGTCTACACTAGATACAATCCACGGGCAATGCCAAGACCAACTCCCCGACACGGCCTTGATTTTAAATATTAACACGGAACCAATCTGGCCTGTGACGGTCGTCCGGAACATCCAGGTCAAGCTCGACGTGCCAGCGGACGCGCATAGCAGTCTCGATGCCACGTTCGAGCAATTCCGCCACGCAGCACAGTACGTGGTGGACTACGGCTGGGCCGGCGACCCCACCGAGATCGTCACCAATCAAAACGACCTTAACGCGGCTACCTACGACGAGGTACGTACGCAGACTGCTCTCCACTCGAATCACGTCCAATCGGCGCGACGGCTCGCCACCGACGCCCTCGACAACTACCAAAGTCGGATTTTCGACGGTGGCGCAGCGAGTAAACCGACGTTCCGTGGCACGGCCGTCGTGTACGGCTCTCGTACGATCACGTACAACGACGACCACTGCACTCTCGCCACTGTCGACGGGCGGATTCGTGCCAACTACGTCACTCCAGACGACCCTGACAGCACGCCATTCGAGGACTACTGGGACAGAAACGAGTGGGAACGCAAGGAAGCTACACTGCACAAGCGTGACGGCGCATACTATCTCCACGTAGCCGTTGCAAAAGAGCCTGACACCGACCCATCGACAGTCGAGAACGGAGCGGTTCTTGGCGTTGATCTTAACGTGGATGGTTCCCTCGCCGTCACCAGCACAGGCCGGTTCCTCGGCAACGCAGACTTCCTCAACCACAAACGAGACGAGTACGAACGACGACGAAGCAGCCTCCAGCAGACAGGCACTCGGTCAGCTCATCTCACGATTCTGCGTAGTGGGAGTAGATTTGCCCACTGGAGTGAAGACTATCTGCACCGTGTATCGAAAGTCATCGTGCACGAAGCCCGCCGACACGACTGCGCTGCCATCGCGTTCGAAGACCTGGAGAACATCCGCGACCGCATCTCGAACGCGTCGAAGTTCCAGCAATGGGCGTTCCGCATGATTCAAGAGTTCACTGAGTACAAGGCCGAAGAACACGGCGTTCTCGTTGAGACCGTGGATCCAGCGTACACGAGTCAGCGGTGCAGTCACTCCGCGTGCGGGTTCATAGATCGAGGCAATCGTGATGGCGACGAGTTCGAGTGTCTTCACTGTGGAAAGCAACTCCACGCCGATTACAATGCCGCCCGAAACATCGGATGGCGACTTGTCCAGCACTGGCTCACGTCTGGTGCTGGACGGGCCAACTGTCAGGTGGCCCTGAAGTCAGGGATGCTGAACGCGAACGGTGAGTTTACACCTGCCATGAGCAATGGCCAGAGCGGGAGTCCACTGACAAGCCCACCCCTGTAGGGGTGGGTTCCTGACCACGTACGACGTCGTCGACGCGGTGCGGTCGTACGCCGTCACCGGGGGGACGCCGATGTACCTCTCGCTGTTCGACTACACCGAGTCGCTGGCCGAGAACGTTCGGTCACAGGTGCTCTCACCGACGGCCGTCCTCTACGACGAACCCGAATTCCTGCTGCGGACCGAGTTACAGAGCCCGTCCCGGTACATGAGTATCCTCGAGGCGATCGCGACCGGGCACACGACGCCGAACGAGATTTCCGGTGCGACGGGGGTCGACCAGGGGCCGCTCTCGAAGTACCTCCAGACGCTCCGCCGATTGCGACTCGTCGACCGGGAGGTCCCGGTCACGGCCTCGGCGAAACAGTCGAAACGCTCGCTGTACCGGGTCGCCGACGAGTTCCTCCGCTTCTGGTTCCGCTACGTCGAGCCGAATCGTTCGGGTATCGAAGAGGCGCCCGACGTCGTGTTCGACGGGACGATCGAGCCCGATCTCCCGAATCACGTCGCGACGACGTTCGAAGACGTCTGTACCGAGGCGGTCTGGGCGGGGATTCGAAGTGGTGAGTTCGACCCTTACTCCGAGGTCGGCCGGTGGTGGTACGGCGGAGACGAGGTCGACGTCGTCGCGCTTGCCCCGAACGACGACCGGATCCTGCTTGCCGAGTGTAAGTGGACTGCCGACCCGGTCGGCCACGGACTGGTCGACGACCTGCGAGCGAAGGCGGACAGCGTCCGATGGGGGCCGGACGACCGGACAGAACGCTTCGCGCTCTTCTCGAAGAGCGGCTTCGTCGACGGGCTCGAAGCCGACCTCGAGGACGAGTGGTCGCTGTACGATATGGACGACCTCGACGAAATTCTCACACCCGAGGAGTGAGCTCCCTGGAGGACTGAATGGGCGAGATGCAAGGGAAGATGGAGTTCGCTGCTGAGTCATATCATCTCTTGCAATAGCTGGCCTGGATGAGAAAGAGCGACGGAATATCACTTATTCGTTGCATACGAATTTTTAAATGCAAACAAGGGGCTGGTAAAGGGGCACAGCTTGCATTCACTCCCGCCAAATTCATGTGGCTTGCCGAGAGAAGGTAATTGCGTACATGAGCGCAGAGGAAATAGAAGACATGGCACCGGGCGAGCTAATCTCGTACGGCAGAGAGTCGTACTACAGGCCAGACCCGCTGCCACCCTCGCGCGACCTCGCGTTAGATACGGACTTCTACGATCTACTCACTGACGCCACGTTCTGGCTCGGGAAGCTCAGCGGCGTGAGTCTGGAACTCGACTTCCCACCCGTCCTCTATACGTCGCTCCTCCGGAAGGAGGCGATGGAGTCGGCCGAGATCGAAGGTGCAGATATCGACTATAACGCGCTCTATAGCCTCGAAACGCGCAGGTTCGACGAACGGTCCGACGGAGCTGTCACCGGAGCTGCAACGAGTGAAGCGGAGACCAAGGACACGCAGGAGGTCCTCAACTACGAGCAGGCTATCAAAGACGGTATCGACGCGCTCGACAGTGGCGACGAGATCGCTGTCGCGCTGCTCCACGACCTCCACGAGACGCTCCTCACGGACGTCCCCGACGACCGCGTTGATACCGACACGATCGGCGCTTACAAGGCGAAACCGAACCACATCGGGGACTTCTTGCCACCGGTGCCGGGCGAAATCGACGGGCTAATGGACGCACTGGTGACGTATTACCGGGCAGGCGGGAGCTACCATCCGCTCGTCGACATAGCGTTGTTCCACTACCAGTTCGAAACGATCCACCCGTACGGTGACGGGAACGGACGCCTCGGTCGCCTCCTGATCACGCTTCAGCTGTACGACAACGGCCTCCTCCAACGGCCGAACCTCTACCTGAGCGAGTACTTCAACCGGAACAAGGCGACGTACGTTGACCGAATGGAAGCAGTTCGCACCCACGGTGACTGGGAAGAATGGCTGTCGTTTTTCGTGCGAGGTGTCGCTCGCCAGGCCGAGGAGTCCGTCGACCGCACACTTGCACTGGATGCACTCCGGCGCCGCTACGAGAACGAGTACGGTGGCGTCGAGTATGCCAAGAACCGTTTGGCGTGTCACCTCTTCGAACGCCCCTACGTGACGACCGAGTCGGTCGCGAACACGCTCGATATCGAGCGGTCGACGGCGTACCGTGCGATCGACGAGTTAGAGGACGAAGGGGTCTTGACGGAAGTCACGGGAAAACAGCGCAACAAGGAGTATCGGGCAAAGGAGATCTTCGAGATCCTCGAGCGGCCGCCGCAGACGTACTGAACTGCCGCTTCTTCTCGATTCCGTCGTCACTCGTGACCATCCGTGTCCTCGTTCAGACGTTCTCGAATCTCATCGCTACTGTAGGTTCGCCCTTCACCGGTCGCTAGCTGGTGTTCGCTGGTGGCGATGTCTTTCCAACCCTTGCGTGAGAACGAGGGGTGCTTGACAGCGTCGTGGAGCGCCCATCGGATGAACTCGCTTCGGGACGGGAAGTCTTCGCACGCCAGGTCGCATCGAGGTCGTCGAGGAACGCCTGCGGGATCTCCAGTGGGACCGTGGTCATTGTGGGGTCGTCGTTGGACCCTGAGTCACCATCGGTCATACGCCTGTATTCCCTCTATAATCCTATATTCGTTGTCGATGTGTCGGGAGATACCTGCTGTGGCGTGTGCTCGTGGATGGCGTAGTTCGTCGACGGACTCGAAGCCAACTGGTCGCTATTCGATTTGGACGATTCCGACACAATTCCCATCCTGGACAACAGGCCCTCTGGAGGACGAAAAGGGCGAGGGGCGGCTGGCGGCGTAGCCGCCAGCTCATGCGACGGTCGGCGGAGCCGACCGTCCGCTCCGGGAACCCGGGCGCCGCTAGCACCGAAGCGAAGGCAGTGAGCGAGGCGCGCAGCAAGCCCCGGACCGGAGCGCGGCGAGGGCTTTCCTCTCTTTGGAGTAACGGTATCGCTGCTGTAGCAATCACTCTCACTCACACAGCAATCCCTCTCAAGAGAAGCCCGCAACCCACAAAGAATACCGCCGAAAGGGAGACGAACTCCCTCGCAACTAACCTTCTGGTCGATTACAATCGGCGCACGAGCAAGCCGACACCGACCAGTGCGGCGACGAGTACGCTCAGCACGCCGAATCCGGGCCCGCTGGCACCGGTGGCCGAGTCGTCGCCGTCGGGCTCCTGGGCGCCGCCGGCGTCGTCGCTCTCCGTCCCGGTGTCGCCCTGGTTGTTGTCGCCGGTTTCGTCCGACTCGTTCGAGTCGTCGTCGTCCGATTCGTCAGCGTCCGATTCGTCAGCGTCCGACTCGTCAGATTCCTCGCTCTCAGCCTCCTCGTCGACCACGGTGAGTGCGACCGTCTCGCCGTCGACCGAGAGGTTGTACGCACCTGCCGTCGCGAACGACGTCGTGAGGGTGACGTTGCGCGTCTCGCCAGCGTCGACGTCGACCGTCGCGTTCTCGGTGGTCACGTTCTCGTCTGGACCGGTGGCCGAGAGGGACACCGTGTGGGTGCCGTCGGCGTCGCCGTCGTTCGCGAGCGTGACGTTGACCGACACGTTCTCGCCGACGTCGACCTCGTCTGCGCTGACGTTCACCGACGTGATGGAGATGTCGGGCTCGTCGTCGTCGGTGTCGTGGTCGTTGCTGAGCGGCGTCGAGTTCGAATCGTCGTCCGAGTCGTCGTTGTCGTCCGAGTCGTCTTTGTCGTCAGACTTGTCGTTCGAGTTGTCGTCCTTGTCGTCCTTGTCGTCCGAGTGGTCGTCGGAATCCTTCGACTCGTCACCGTCCGTCGAATCGTCAGAATCCTTCGAGTCGTCACCGGAGTCGGCTGCGACGACCTGGATGGTGCGAGTGAGTTTCTGCTCGTTGCCGGCCTCGTCCCGGAGCAGGACGGAGACGGTGTGTTCGCCGGTCGAGTCGAACGAGAGCGTCATCGTCTCGCCGTCGGGACCGGGTTCACCGTCGGCGTACCAGCAGACGTGGGCGACGCCGCTGTGGTCCGAGACGTTGGTCGCTTTCACGGTGAACTCCTCACCGACCGTCACCTCGTCGGGAACCTGCAGGTCGGCGGTCGGCGGTTCGCCGTCGGTGACCGTGAGGACGGTACTCGCGGTGTCGGTGTTCCCGTCGGCGTCCACCACCGTCACGGAGACGTCGAACTCACCGGGGTACGTTGCCCACTTGTCGTACGTCGCCGACTCGGTCGTCTCGTCGATCTCACCGTCGCCGTCGAGGTCCCAGCGGTACTCGACGATGCCCTCGTCGTCGGTCGAGGCGCTCGCGTCGAGCGTCAGCTTCGTCTCGGTCGCGACCTCCTCGGGCGCGTCGAGCTTGGCCGTCGGCGCGTCGCCCGTCTTCCCGTCGTTCGTTCCGTCGTCCGTCTCGTCTTTCTCATCTTTCTCGTCGTCCGTTCCGTCGTCTTTCTCGTCGTCCGTCTCGTCTTTCTCGTCGTCCGTTCCGTCGTCTGTCGCCGACACGGCGATCGTCGCGCTGGCGGCGTCCGTCTCGCCGGCCTCGTCGACGACCGTCACGGTCGCGTCGAACTCGCCGTCGCTCGCGTACGCGTGCGTGGTGGTCGCCGATTCGGTGGTCGAGTCGGTCTCGCCGTCGCCGTCGAAGTCCCAGCGGTACTCGACGACCGGTTCGTCACTGGTCGACCCGCTGGCGTCGAACGCGACGGGCTGGTCGGTGTGTACCGACGAGTCGTTCACCGACAGGGCCGCGTCGAGTTCGCCGCTCGCGCAGGTCCCGGCCGTGACGGTGACGTTCTCGGTCATGTCGAGCGTCGTCACCGGCTCGCCGTCCGCGCCGAGCAGTTGCCACGACTCGGTCCGGTTGTTCTCGTCGCCGGAGTAGGGCCACTCGCCCCAGGCCTCGGCCTCCTCGTTGAACGCCGGGTCGACGGTGATGGCGACGTCGTCTTCGGCCGTCAGGCCGCGGAAGGCGCCGCCGTCGTTGCGGTCGGACGACCACTTCCAGTCGATCTCGCTGTAGGTGCCGTGGTGGTCGAAGTTGTCGTCGCGACCCTGGTAGTCGTCGTCCTCGACGGCCCACTCGCCGTCGGCGGGCTGGCCGTCGACGGTGAAGGTGATGGTGCCCCCGTAGGGACCGTCACCGTGCTTGTCGTGGACGAACACCAGGCTGTATCCCTCCGAGCCCTCGTAGACGAAGAGGTTGCTCACCTGGTTCTCCTGGAGGTGCTTGGTTCCCTCGGAGCTCCAGTCGTAGTCGGCGCTGTAGTTGTAGAAGGACTCGACCGTCTCGGTGCCGTCGCCGAGCGTCGTCGCCGTGTAACAGTTCTCGCCCTGCTGGACGACGAACGTCTCCTCGCCTGGTCCATCGTCACTCGGCTCCTCGGTCGGCTCTTCGGTCGGTTCCTCCGTTGGCTCTTCGGTCGGTTCCTCCGTTGGTTCTTCGGTTGGTTCTTCAGTGGGTTCCTCGGTCGGCTCTTCGGTTGGTTCCTCCGTTGGCTCCTCGGTCGGCGCGTCGTTGCCGGCCGTGGCGTCGTTGCCGGACGTTTGTGCGACGGCGACGCCGGTCACCGCAACGCTCGTGACCATCACCACCGCGAGCACGAGGGCCGTGAGGCGCGTGCGTGCGTCCGTCATCGCCCGCCCCTCCGGGTCGCGCTCCGGTCGTCAGTTCGATACTGGACCGCTATCGCCCGTCCTCGCGGGCTGGGCCGTTCTGTCAGGCTGTCGTGTGTCGACGCATCGGGCGCGTTCGCCCGGCGCGTCGTCGTCGGTATCTGTCGTGCCATTCCTGACTTGTCCATCGACTTGTTGGCGCATTGTTATGCGATGGGTTCGCCACCCTAGAGAGCGTCTTCCGATGTCTCCCAGGCGGCTGCGGCGTACTTACCAGCACATTAATCGTCGGGCCACTCGCGGTCGGCGATTCGCGGTTCCGACGCCGAAGCCGTCGACTACGCGCGGTGGTCGGTCGCCCGTATCTCGCGTCGATCGACGGTCAGGTGGCTCTCACAGCCGGCGCTGGCGGCCCGGAAGAACGCTTCATCGGTGAACCGACGGCCGCCCGTCGTTCGCCGAAGCACCGTGACGCTTTCTCCGACCGCGTTTCGCTGGCCCGTGGCCGGTGTGTTGCGGGCCGTCACGGGCCCCGAGCGCACTGAGAACGTCCAAAAAGCCCGTCCCGTAGTACGCCCTGTCGTATCCTTCGGGGACGCGCGCGGCGTGTTTGAGCGCGCTCGCGAGGACGTTTGCTCGGGCGGGGACAGGATAGTCGGTCGTACTCGCGATCAGCGCGGCGGCGCCGGTGACCTGGGCGGCGGCCATCGACGTGCCCGTGAGGTAGGCGTAGGGCGTATCGAACCCGTGGTCGGTCGGTACCGTGCTGAGCACCCAGTCCCGCAGCGACCCGTTGCTGTTGCCGCCCGGCGCACCGATATCGATCGCGTTCGTCCCGTAGTTCGTGCCCGGGGCCGGCGCGTGAGCGGGCGTCTCGGCGTCGCCGGTCGCCGGATCGAAGCCCGTCGGGCCGGTCGCGCTGACCCCGAGCACCCACGCCGCTTCGGTCGGGACGCTGCGGACGGGGCCGTCACGCCGAAGGTCCGCGTCGTCGTCTCCCGCCGCACTGACGAGGAGCGTTCCGGCCCTGCTGGCGTATATCGTCGCTCTGTTCAGGGCCTTCCAGTGAAACTCCTCTAGTTGGTCGAACGGCACCGGATAGGTGCCGAGGCTGAGGTTGGCGACGTCGGCGCCGATGGCGGCGCTGTAGAGGATCGCCGCCAGGATGTCCCCGTAGTTGGCCCCGCCCGACTCGTCGAACACGCGGAGCGCGACCAGGTCGGTTCCCGGGGCGGTGCCGACGATACCGCGTTCGTTCCGGTCGTCGGCGGCGACGAGTCCGCTCACGTGAGTGCCGTGGATCTCGACGTCGGTGTAGTCGCCCCCGTCTCCGGTGAGGTTCCGCGAGAGGTCTTCGTTGACCGCGTCCGTGAGGTCGGGGTGGTCGGGATCGACGCCAGTGTCGATCACTGTCACTCGGCTTCCCTCGCCTCGCGTCGTCTCGTGGGCAGCCGGGACGTCAAGTGCCCGTTTGTCCCACTGGAACCGGTAGAACGGCTCGTCGGTCGCACTCTCGTTCGTCTCTCTGGCTTCGATAGTCGTCTCGTACGAGAGCGACAGGTCCCGCGCGTAGGCCGAACTCGCCTCACTGACAGCCGACTCCTCGCCGCGAACGACGGCCATGTCGATCGGATCTAGCCGGTGGAGGACGTCCACACCGTTGACGTCGGGCCGACCGGAGACGAGAAACCGCTGTTCTTCCTCGGCCCCACTGGCCCCTGGCGTGGTCGCGAGAACACCGAGCGCCGCGCCGGTCACTCGCAGATACCGCCGTCGACCGATCGGACGTCGCTCCGTCATCAGCACCCACCACCGATTCCGCACTGCACTGGTGGTTGGTGTCCGGCCCGCAGTCGTACCGCGTTCATTCGCCTCTCATCTCTCAGTTATCACGACACAGATCAGATAAAAAATGCGTTTGAAACGGGAAACTATCGCTGCTATCGGGGTCACCGTCGCCCTGACGGGTGCTCGTGGACTGGCCGCCACCGGCGCCGTACTAGAGGAACGCCACCACGACGACGGCCGCGGCGAGCAGGACCAGTGCAAGGCTGGCGGCGCCCTGCCACAGGGCGCTGGTGCGCAGTCGCTTCCTCGTTCGTTCGAGGTCGCCGGTCGCGAGCACGAGCGGCGTGTCCTCGGTACCGCGGAGGACGAGCCCGTCGTCCGTCTCGGCGAGGACGCCGCGGACCACCAGTTCGTCGCCGTCGTCGACGACGGTGGCCTGGTACCTGTCCGGGCTCGTGGTTCGGCGACCGACGGTGAGGCTCATCTCCCAGTTCGTGAACGCGCCCTCCTCGCCCGTCACGCCGAGCCGTTCGAGGAGCCGATTGAGTGGGTTACGCTCGCCGAGTGGTACGTCGACGTCGGGCGAGCCGAGATAGAGGTTCGGTCGGTCGAACGGGTCCGTGACCGCGTCGCCGGCCCCGAGCTGGGTTCGCAGCCACTCGCCGTCCACGCGGACGCGGTCCCAGTCCTGTCGGACGGTGAACGCGCCGACCGCGAGGCCGCCCTCGACGGTCTGCCAGTTCGCGTTCCCGACGTCGTCGCTCCCGCCGCCGACCTTGCGGCGGACGCGCCACGCCCAGACCGCCGGCGAGTCCACCGTCTCGACCACCTCCGCGGGCGGTTCGCGCTCGGCCGTCGCCGGGTCGCTGACGGTGACTGGTCCCCGAACGATCGCTTCCGATCCGGGGTCACCGCTCCCTTCCGGCGCGGCGATTATCTCGGTGATCGTCCGGTACCGGTCGTGCGCGCGGCGGGCCTGCGAGCCGACGAGCAGGCCGAGTGCGAGGAGGACGCCGGCTGCGACGAGCGATTCGGTTGCGGCCATCGATGTATTGTAGTGAGCGTGAACGTCGTGGTTCGTTCGGTCTGTCCCGGTCCGACGAGGGTCGTCTCTCTGTCGGGCGCCGTTAGCCGAGCACGGAGACGAGCGGGTACGACCATGCCTCGCCGCCGATGGCCTTGACCGTCGCCCAGAGACTGGCCACGGCGTCGACGAGTAGCAGCGCCAGGAGGAGGCCGCCGGCCGCGAGCCCGACCGGATCGGAGTCGGTGGTGAAGAAGACGGCGAGGAGGCCAGCCAGGCCGACCAGTACGAACAGTTGCCAGGTCAGCGCGTTGCGTGCGTTGGCCTTCGAGAACTCGCCACGTGAGAGCAGGTACACGAGGCCGGGGCCGAAGATGCCGAACACGAGGCCGAGGCCGTGGACTGTGACGCCCAGTATCGTTCGACCTGCGGAACCGCCTCGCGTCGTCGTCGTGGAGGGCATACTCGACGCGGTTGTTTACACCGTTGACACATAAACCTTTAGACGACGAGTGCCTGAAGAAACAGGCGGGTGTTCTAGATGGTCCCCGATAGCCCGAACTCCTTACAGAGGCCGCAGAACCGGCTGTACTCCCAACCGCCGCCGGTCTCGTCGCCCTTCTTCTTCCCGTTGGGATCACAGAGGTTCCGTCCGACGCAGACCTTGACACTGCCGCCGATCTCCAGTCCGACGGGGTTGATCGAGGGGTTGAACAGGAGACATCCCTCGACATCGAGCGGGACGCCCTTGTAGGCGCCTTTCGTGTCGAGACAGACCTCCGCCTCGCTGTACGAGAACCCGGCGCCCGCGAGCGACAGACAGCTATCGTCGACACAGATCGAGATGTTGACGCTCACCTCGGTGAAGCCGAACGTCGCTTCGAACTTGAGTCCGAGATCGCCGCCGCCGATGACCGGCACCTCGTCGGGGATCGTCCCCAGCACGAGTTTCTCGGAGAGTTCGATGTCTCGCGGTCCGGCCTCGTAGGGACTGGCGTTCTTCTCCGGACCGACGTAGACGCGAGTCTCGACGTCCGGGTCCTTCGCATCGATTTCGACGTCCCACTCCTCGCGGTCGAACCCGGACGAACTGGCCGCCGACGTGCTCTGGGCTGCAGCGGTGCCCGGGCCCGCCAGTCCGGTCACGCCTGTCGCTGTGAGCCCGGTGAGGCTAGTGTTGAGCACGCGTCGTCGCGAGTACGCGTTGGTACCACTTCGCTCCGATTCGTTCGTATGTTCGTCCGACATACATGTAGTCTGATAATGCCATTGAATATTTAATTTACCAATTGGATAAAACCGAAACCAATATCTGGTTGGAAAAACAACCAGTTCTGATCGGCGATCCGAACAGGGAGTTCCGACGGACGGCGTTCACGCAGAACGTCATCTCGTAGTGGTGGTTGTACCTTTGTACCGCCGTTCGGCGGGCCGGTGCCGGCGAACGCCGATAGACTCGCTGCGCTCGACTGCTGAGCCCCGACTCGCCATGCTCGTCGGGACGCCGACGGACTCGCGCTGCTCGTCCGTCGAGCCCACGCTCACTCCGTTCGCGTGGACGCCGGCAGACTCACTCCGTTCGTCTCCCGAACCCGGCCTCACGCAGTTCGGCCGGACGCCGGGTGACTCGCTGCACTCGTCTCCCGAGCCCGGCCCCACACAGTTCGACTGGACGCCATCGGATTCGCGCTGCTCGTCCGATGAGCCCTGTCTCGCTTCGCTCGACAGGACGCCAGGACGGGCGTACAATCACCCCTACCAGGCCGTACGGACCGATATATATCGACGCGGCCCGCTATTGGCAACAGCTATGAGGGTCGTCCCAGAAGTGTAGTTCATATGCCACGATACGTGACGTACTGTCCCCACTGCGAGGACGAGCAGCGAGTGCTGGAGGACAAACCGTGGTTGCCCACGGTCTGTCTGCGCTGTGGCAGGTGGACGTGACTGCCTCACATACTCAGCGGCTCTCTGCCTAACCGACGGCCTCTCAGATCGTCTCCGCGTACTCGCAGTCGGGACACGACACCGCCATCCTGACGTCTTCACCGCCGGGCGACGGTTTCGAGTGGTCCGTCGCCGGTCGGACTCGTCGCCGGAGACGAGCGGTACTCTCAGGGGCGTCCGCGAGAAGGGTAGGATATGGGGAGCGTCGACCTGTCTAACAGTCAGCGCCAGATCGTGACCGTCCTCGTCAACGAGTACCAGGCGTCCGGCGACCCCGTGAAGGGGAGCATCATCGCGGACGTGGTCGACCAGCGGGCGTCGACGGTCCGGAACACGATGCAGGGGCTGAAGGCCCTCAATCTGGTCGAGGGGGTCCCCGGACCGACCGGTGGCTATCGCCCGACCGACGCCGCCTTCGACGTCCTGCAGCGCGAGGACCTCGACGAGCGGGCCTCCGTCACGCTCGCCCAGGACTTCGAGCGCGTCGACGTGACCGTCGACCGGATCCGGTTCCCGAACGTCTTCCACCCGACCGAGTGTACCGCGCACGTCCACTTCCAGGGGTCGGTCGACCAGGTGTCGGTCGGCGACCCCATCGTCGTCGGGCCGACGCCGCGCTCGCACCTCGCCGTCGCCGGCGAAGTCGCGGCGATCAGCGACACGGCCGACGAGATCGTCCTCGACGTCGTCTCGATGGAAGCCCCGCTCACCGAGGAGTAACACGGCCCTACAGTCAACGAAATTTGCAAAACGATCGACTATTTCGGGGAATACAGTAAAGTACTCAACTGAGAACGGGAAATACAGGAATGTCCGAGGACCCGTTCGACCACGTCGCCTTTCTCTCTCGATCGAAAACCCGCGTCTGTCTCCTCGCGCTCCTCAGCGACCGGGGGCCCACGAGCCGGCGAACGCTCCGGGACCGCCTCGAGGCCTCCCAGTCGACGGTCGTCCGGTCGGTCCAGGCGCTGGAACGACGCGGCTGGGTCGAGCGCGACGACGGCGCGGTCCGTGCTACGGGGACCGGAACGCTCGTTGCCGACGAGTTCTGCGAACTCCTGGACGGACTGGACGAGACCACGGATCTCGGCCCGTTTCTGCAGTGGTTCCCCCACGAGGAGTTCGACCTCGACCTGACGCACCTGTACGGCGCGACGGTGACGACGCCGAGTCCCGGCGATCCCTACGCGCCGGCGCGAGAACAGACCGAACTCGTCCGGACCGCGAGTCGCGTCCGTGCGCTCCTGCCGTCTATCGACATCGACGGCACTCGCGTGGCCCACGAGCGGATCACGAACGGGGATCTGGCGACCGAGGTAGTCGTCGGTCACGCCGTCCGCGAGACCATCTGCGACGGCGAGTACGCCCGGCTCTTCGGCGAGCAGATCGACGCCGGCTCGTCCGTGTTCGGCCTCGACGAGGCGTTGCCCTTCTACCTCGGACTCGACGGGGAGGGCGTGGTCCAGATCGGCGTCGAAGACGACGACGGCGTCCCGCAGGCCCTCCTCGAGACGGACAGCGAGCCCGTCCGAACCTGGGCCGACGACGTCTACCGGTCCTATCGCGACCGCGCGACGGAACTGGCTCCAGGGGACTTCGCGTAGTCCGCGTCTCCCGAGCGCGTCCGTCGCTGGCCAACGCCGTTGCACGGCGTGCATCGGATGCACGGGGTAACGTAATCCGGGAGACGGCCCTGTCACTGACCGATGACGGGCGACGGTAGTGGAAACGATGCAGAGTGTGACCACGACGACTGTTCGACGGGGGACGAGGTCGGCGACGTCGACCGACCCCGACTGGACGTGATCGTCGACGTCCTCACGCATCCGGTGCGCCGGCGGGTCCTCACCGCGCTCGACGACGTCGAGGAGGAACTGTCGGTGGCGGATCTCGCGACGGCGGTCGTCCGGTCTCACGCCGTCGGCGACGGCGTGCCGGGCCCAGTCGACCCCGACGCTCCCGTCGAACTGCGACTCTACCACGTCCACCTCCCCAAACTGGCCGCGGCGGATCTGGTCACCTTCGACCGGCGCGATATGACCGTCCGTCTCACGGCGGCGGGAGAGAGAGCCGTTCGACGATACCTCTAGTCGCGTTCGTCGCGACTCCTGCCGGACACCGCACCGACTCATAGTGGCGGTTGTAATTCGTTACCGGTATCCCCTCGCAACCGGCCGGTTCAGCTCCGGTTGAGCACTGTTAGTGTCTACCTCCTGAAAACCGTTACAACCACCACTATCACTGGCGACCGTCGTCGCGTCGGCAGTCTGTCCCGTCCCGTGCAGTCTGTCCCGTTTTGTCCCGTGCAGACCGTCCCGTTCTGTCCCGTGCAGTCTGTCCCGTTCTGTCGTGGGCCGCCGTCCCGTTTTGTCCCGTGCAGACCGTCCCGTTCTGTCCCGTGCAGACCGTCCCGTTCTGTGCAGCGTCGCCCGAGCGTTAGCCGCTCGCTCTCCCACCCCGTCCAGTTCTCACCGCTGATATTCTCGCCCCTGTGAGTTATCACTGCTGGCGGTGAGTGGATATCAACGATGATGCCGTGGGGCCACTTCGCCGTCGCCTTCCTCCCCTACCTCGCCTACCGGCTGGTGGGCCACCGGGACCTGCCGTCGCGGCGGGCCACCGTCTTCCTGCTCGTGGCCTCCCAGCTCCCGGACCTGATCGACAAGCCCCTTGCCTGGAGCGTCCACCTCCTGCCGAGTGGGCGTTCGCTGGCTCACTCACTGCTGGTCGCCGCCCCGGTCGTCGTCCTCGTCAGCGTGCTCGCGGCCCGTCGCGGACGCGCCGAACTCGGCCCGCTGTTCGGCTTTGGCTACCTCACCCACGTCGTCGGTGACGTCTACCGGGCGCTCCTGTACACGTCGCCGGACCAGTGGGCGGGGACCTACGTCGCGAGTCTCGTGTGGCCCCTGGCGCCGGTCCCGGCCTCCGAGACGACGGCGTTTCTCCACTACTTCCTGCGCGTCTCCCCGGCGCGCTACGGCCAGGTCGCGGTCGGCCTCGTCCTGTTCGGCCTGCTCTTCGCCGCTCCGGAGATCAGGGCCGTCCTCGAACGACGGCGGCTCCCCGGCGACACGACCGACGACGACGTCGCCGTGAGGACTGCAGACCACCGGTTCGACGCCGATTGACGCGGCGGTGTTCGGGGAGACCGAAACGCTCAAGCGACTGACTGACCGTTCAGTAGTATCGTGGCGGTTCTGACGCCCCGGCCGGTCGGGACGGTACGCACTCACCGCCAGCGGCAGTTTCGACGGTCCTGTCGTCGACTGCTCGCGGGTGAGCACGCCGGACGCGGGCCGAGCGACACGTCCCACGTTCGACTATGACTCCTGCTACAGCACCCTCGAACGTCGTCCTGGTGACGGTCGACTCGCTGCGAGCGGACGCCATCGGCGCCTACGACGACGCCCGGCACACGCCGGTGCTCGACTCGCTCGCCGAGCGCGGCACCGTCTTCGAGCGGGCGTTCGCGACTGGCAACTGGACGCCCTTCTCTTTCCCCTCGCTGCTGGGGTCGCGGCCGGTGTTCGCCGACACGGGCCAGATCGGCGTCGACGGCGCGCCCACCCTCGCCCGGACGCTCTCCGAGGCTGGCCTGTCGACTGGTGGGTTCAACGCCGCCAACGGCTTTCTCACCTCTCACTGGGGGTACGACGACGGCTTCGACGAGTTCGAGCCCTTCGTCGCCAGCGTCGGCTCCGGGCTCTACAGTCGCTACCTCGCGACCCACCCGACGGTGGAAGCGTGGCTCCAGCTGGCGACCTCGCCGGTCCGGCGGCTCGGTTCCTGGCTGCGCGGCAACACCGACGACCGGCCGTTCCTGGACACCTCGCGCATGTTCGACGTCGAACACGCCGCGACGGAGTTCGTCGCGGAGGCGGACGGTCCCTTCTTCCTCTGGGTCCACTACATGGACGCCCATACGCCGTACGTCCCCGCGCCTCGCTACATCCGCGAGGTCTCCTCGGACCGCCTCGGGACCCACCGGATGCTCCACGCCCACACCCGGACCGGACTGGGCTGGGACGTCGGCGAGCGAACCCTGGCGGACCTGCGGACGCTGTACCAGGCAGCGGTGCGGCAGGTCGACGCCAGCGTCGGCCGGCTCCTCGAGGCGCTCTCCGCGAACGACGTCGCCGACGACACCGCCGTCGTCGTGGCGGGCGACCACGGCGAGGAGTTCCAGGAGCACGGCCACCTCGCCCACTACCCGAAGCTCTACGACGAACTGATCGGTGTCCCGCTCGTCGTCGACGTCCCCGGCGCCGAGGGCCGACGGATCGAGGGCCAGGTCGGCCTCGACGACGTCCCGCCGACGGTGGTCGACCTGCTCGACGTCGACGCGCCCGAGGAGTGGGCGGGGACGAGCCTCGCGCCGAGCGTCCTCGACGGCGAGTCCCCAGACGACGACCCGGTGGTCTCCGTCACGGTCCGCGGCGAGGACGTGACGTCCCAGCCCATCCCCCGCTCGCTCGAGGACGGCGACCTGCTGGTCAGCGTCCGGGACCGCGAGTGGACCTACGTCGAGAACGTCGACGCGGGGACGACCGAACTGTACTATCGGCCCGACGACCCGACCCAGCAGACGGACCTGTCGACGGATCCGACCGGGGAGGCCGCGGCCGTCGTCGACCGGTTCGCCCCCCTCGTCGACGCCCACGCCGCCCGCCTCCGCGAGCGGACCGAGCGATCGACGACCGGCGAGGTCGACGACGACCTCGGGGCACGGCTGGAGGCGCTCGGCTACCGATAATGGTCCGGGAGCTGCTGCGCAACCTCCTGGACGGTCCCATCGCCCCGCAACTGCGCAAGTTCGTCGCCGTCGGCGCGGTCACGGCCGGGATCCAGATGGTGCTGCTGTGGGCGTTCGTCGACGCCGGCGGACTCAACTATCTCGTCGGCGCGGCCGTCGCCATCGAGATCACCATCGTCCTCTCGTACGTGCTCAACAACGCCTGGACGTTTCGCGCCTCCCGGAACACGGGCCGGGTCGACTACCTGACCGGCCTGGTGAAGACGAACGTGGTGCGCGGGACGGCCATCCCGATCCAGCTCGCAGTGCTGTTCGTCCTGGTCGAGTGGCAGACGCTCACCTACCTGGTCGGTAACGCGGTCGCCATCGGCGTCAGCGGGCTCTACCGGTACGTCCTCGACGCCCGCTGGACGTGGGGCTAAGGAACCGGAGACTGCCGAACTGCCGGGGTGAGTGGCCGCAGGCTGGGGCCCCATGGCGGTCGCTTTCCGGGTCTGGCGGACCACCGCGGTCGCGTTCCGGGCCCTCGTCGGCCGAAAACGGCTTCGGTCCTGGAGAGCGGCTCCGGGGGCCGCGAACCCGGTAGCGTTGCGGCGCGTCAGACGCCCGTCAGAACGTTCCCTAACTGGTTAGGCAATCGTGTTGTAAGGGAGGGCATACTCCATCAGGTAGCTATGGCGGGGTCACCAGTCACAGACGATCGACTCAGTGCAGTGCTCGGAAAGTCGCGGCGACGGCTCGCGTTGTACTATCTCCTCTCGAACGAGTACACCGATATCGACTCTCTCTCCGTGCAGCTCGCGGCCTGGGAGCGGGACGAATCCGTCACCTCGGTCGACGAGGCGGCCCGGCGGCAGGTCAAGATATCGCTCCACCACAACCACCTCCCCAGACTCGAACAACACGGCGTCCTCGAGTTCGACGTCCGGAGCGGCGACGTCGTCCGCGCTCCCGGCTTCGAGGACCTCCGGCCGGCCGTCGAACGACTGCGGGCGACCGACGAGAAACTGGACCGGCTGCGGAACGACCGGGCCGTCTCCGGCGACGTCGACGGCGAACAGTTCGCGTTCACCCGATAGACCGTCGATTTTTCCGCTAGTTAGGACTGCCGGCGCTCGACCAGTTCTCCCGCGGCCTCCAGCGCGTCACGAGCCCCGCGCTCGTCGACGCTCCCGCGCGCGAACGCCTCCCGCTCGTAGGCCCGCGTGACGCGTTCGAACGCCCGCCGTTCGTCCTCCCCGAGCGACTCGGTGGTCGCCACGAGTTCCGCGTGCGTCCGGGGCGCCTCGTCGGGGGCGTACCGCTCGCGGATGGCCGCGTACGCCGCCCGGACGGCCGCCCCCGCGGCGCCGCGTTCGAGGAACGTCTCGGCGCGCTCGATGGCGGGCGCGCGGTCGGGCGACTCGTCGGTCGGCTCCGTGGTCGACTGGCTCACCGCTGGCGCGCCGTCGCGCTCCTCGTCCGGGTCCGAACCCCGGCGCCGGACCAGCCAGACGCCCAGGAGCACCAGCCCGACCCCGGCAACGCCGAGGCCGACCAGGACGGACAGGGAGCCGTCGCCCGGGACCCATCCCTGCAAGAGTCCGCTCGCTCCCCCGGACCCGGCCTGGCCGACGTCGACCGTCGTGGTCGCACGAGCGTCGTCGAGGTTCGTCCCCGCCCCGTCGAAACTCGCCGCGACCTGGACCCGACCGCTCGGCGCCGCGCCTGCCGGCGCCAGCGGGACCGTCGCGGCGTACCTCCCGTCCGGTCCGGTCTCGACGGTCGTGACGACGGTCCCGTTTCGTGAGAGCTGGACCTGCTGGCCGTCGACAGGCCGGCCGTCGTCGGTGACCAGCCGGCCGCTGACCGTCGCCTCGCTCCCCTGGCGTTCCCCGGTGACGTTCAGGGTCGTCCCGGTTGCCTCGACCGTGGTGGTGACCTGCTCGTCGGCGGCCGCGATGGCCCGGTCCCGGAGCGGGACGGCGACACGCAGTTCCTGGTCACCGGCGGGAACGGACGCGGGTAGCGCCCCGTCGACGCGGACCGCGCCCTCGTCGTTGGTGGTCGCTCGCCCGACCCGCTGGCCCGCGACGTCGGCGACGACGGGCACGCCGTTCACCGGCTGGCCGTCGACGGTGACCGCGACGATCGCGCCGGCGGGCTCCCCGAAGCGCGTCTCTTCGGTGTGTTCGCGGACCGTGATCGTCGGCTCGACCTGCTGGACGTCGACGGGCCCGCTCACGTTCGACCCGAGGTACGCCGACTCGTTCCGCGGGACGTACGCCACCTCGACGCTCGTCGCGTTCGTCCGGAGCGTTCGCGGTCGGTAGCTGACGGTGAACCGCCCCTCCGCGTCGGTGGTCGTGGCGTGTGGCCGGTCGGCGACCGCGATGGTCACCTCCCGGTTCGCCACCGCCGTCCCGTTCTCGGCCGTCAGCCGGCCGATCAGTTCGAGCGGGTCGGTGAACGAGATGGTCCGCGTCGCCTCGAGTACCGTGAGTTCGGTCTCGACGAAGGTGGCCTGACGCACCGCTTCCTGGCGCTCGCTGACGTCCGCGGTGAGATTCTGGACGACGGCCCGCTCCGGGTCCGTGTCGGCGCCCGTCTGGTTCTCCAGGGTGACGTACCCCCGCGTCGTGTTCGCCCCGCTTCGACCGATCCGGTCGCCCAGCCGGTTCATCTCGCGAGCCGCCTGCCGTGCGGCGCTCTCGTTGCCGTTCTCGCGGGCCCGCTCGTAGCGCTCGCTGGCGCTCTCGAAGCGCTCGGCCTGCATCGCGAGGTCGCGCTGTGACTCCCGCACGTCACGGTAAGTCTCGCCGGCGTCCTCGCCCTCGCCAGTCTCCCCTGCGACGTCGACGTACTGTTCGAGGCGCTCGTCGTAGTCGTCGCCGAGCATCGACCTGGCCCGCTCGTACTCGCCCTCGCTCAGGGCCACCGTACTCGACCCCAGCTGCCCGCTCAACCGCCCGTCGAGCCATCGCTGGAGTTCCTGGAGGTCCCCCGACTCCCCCGCTTCCTCTGGCCGTTCGTGCTGGACCGTCTCGTTCGCCGCTGGGGTGTCGGTCGCCTGCGCCACGGCGCCGCCGCTCACGCCACCCAGTGCGGCGAGTACGACCAGCGCGCAGACGACCGCCCGACGGTCCAGCGCTTGCACGTTCTACCCGTCGCGTCGCGCGCGTAATAATCGTGTGGGATTTCTAATGGGTCGGCTCGGGATGGATTGGATCTGTCTGGGTGTGAGTCGAGTGAGTGGTACTGCGAATCGGCTGTCGAAAGACCGGAGCCAGCAACACCCAGAAAGCCCTCGGCCCGCTCGACTCGCGGGACTCGCTGCGCTCCTCGCTCCGCTGCGGTGCTTGCTTCGTCCGGCATCGTCGACCGTACCTCGCCCTTTCATTCCTCCAGGCCCAGCACAGCACCGCGGCCCTGCCCTTCCCCTGGTCGCGCGATGAAACGCGCTCTCACGGCTTCGCCGTTCGAGCAACCGCGGTCGCTTCGCGCCCGCTCAGCTCCCGGCCGGGCGGTTGTGGAGCGGTCAGGAAGCGTGACCCGGAGCGGACGCGACGGGTCCGGGGAGGGTTGGTGGTTCTAATCGTGAGCGCGTTTTATCGCGCGAGCGATGCGGAACCTGGAGGACTGAAAGGGCGAGGCGGGGTCGTCGAAGTCCGAACCCGCAAGCACGCGAGGAACGAGCGCGCGCAGCGGGTTCGCACGAGTCGAGCGCGCCGAGGGCTTTCGAGGTGTTTGTAGTCTCGATTCTCACTCAAGAGAGCGCGCCGAGGGCTTTCGAGGTCTTGCTGCCAACGCTCCCGTCGACAACTCGAACCCATCGAACCGCACAGTCCATCACCGGTACTCCTCGTCCAGAATCATCGCGAGAGACACGGAACCGACCACGAAAGTGTGAATGCAGGGGGGAGGAGTCGAACCTCCAGCTCGGTCGTGGACCGACCGCATGTTGCCATTACACTACCCGTGCGCGGACGAAAGGGGGTGGATTCGAACCACCGAGACCGTTGCCGGCCACCCACGACGGTCGTGGATGCTCTACCAGGCTGAGCGACCCTTTCTCCGGGCTGGCCGCGCGTCGCGACCACAGTAACACGCAGGAGGGACAGGGCCCTTGTTATACGCCAGATAGCGGCCCGACTGGTTGGGAAAAGCTTCGCCTGCGATGGCCGGTCCCTTCCGACGGCCGAGCACCCCTCGCGCGCAATCGCGGTCGGCGCTCCAGACCAACTCTGCGAGGCCCCAGAACGGGTCGCCTTCGCTGCGATGGGGCGCGCCGCACCGTCTCGCGCCCGTCGACGGTCGCTGGCATCCCGTCGCCGGCCGGCGGTATACGGACACTACGGCGAGGAAATCGGCCTGTACGGGGCGACCGTGCGGGCACCTCTCGCCCGACTGGCCCGCCGGCCCGAGCCGTCGGACTGAAACGACCGGAGCCGGTAGCATCGGTATGAGCGACGCCGACGACTGGGCCGACCGCCTCGAAGCCAATCGGACGGAGAAGGACCAGTTCCTGGCCGAGCATCGCCAGTCACCGATCCCGCCGGGGGAGCGCGAGGACTTCGACGGCCTCGACTACTTCCCGCCGGACCCGGCTTACCGCGTCACGGCGACGGCCGCGGTCCACGACGACCCCGACGCCGTCGACCTGGAGACGACGGACGAACGGACCGTCCGCTATCTCCGCGTCGTCACGTTCTCGTTCGACGTCGACGGGAACTCCGTCGAACTCCACGGCTATCGGCGCGAGGGCGAGGAGTCGGCTGCCCTGTTCGTTCCCTTCCGCGACAAGACGACCGGACAGCAGACCTACCACGCCGGCCGGTACATGGAACTCGAAACCGAGGGTAGCCTGGCAGACGGTGACGAGGTGACGCTGGACTTCAACCTCGCCTACACGCCGTTCTGTGCGTTCAGCGAGAGCTTCTCCTGTCCGCTGCCGCCCGAGGAGAACTGGCTGGAGACGACGATTCCCGCCGGCGAGCGGACGCCGTAGGGTCGTTCCGACCACGTGAAGGCCGACGCGGCGCTCCCGGCGTTCGCCGCGGGCCGTCTCGGTGGCCTTCTGGCCGGACAGGCCGTGGATCGCCGACGACCTTATCTCGCTCACTCCCCTCGATCGTTCCATGATGCTGCCGACGCACGCGCTGACCGGCCTGGCGATCGCGGCGCCGCTGGTCGCGCTGGCGCCGGAGTTCGCGCCCGTCGCGCTCGCTGGTGCGCTGGCCGGGGCCGTCCTCCCCGACCTCGACCTGTACGTCGGCCACCGGCGGACGCTGCACTACCCGGTCGGCTACGGCCTCGCCGCGGTCGCAGTCGGCTCCCTCGCGCTCGTCCTGGCGACGCCACCGCTGGTCGCCGCAGCGTTCCTCTTCGCTGGCGCCGCGCTCCACTGCCAGATGGACCGCTACGGCGGCGGCCTGGAACTGCGCCCCTGGGAGAACGGCTCTGACCGCGCCGTCTACGACCACGCGAGGGGCCGATGGCGACGGCCCAAGCGGTGGGTCCGCTACGACGGCGCCCCCGAGGACGTCCTGCTCGCCGTGGGCCTCGGAGCGCCACTGCTCGTCACCCTCGACGGCCCGTTCCGGTGGGCGGCGGCCGCGGCCCTGGTCGTCGGCGTCACCTACGGGCTCCTGCGGCGCCGACTCGCCGCCCTCGCCCCGGTCGTCGCCGGCCACGTCCCCGCGCCCGTCGACCACCACGTCCCCGACCGCTATCGGGAGTAGCTCCCTGGCGTCGCCGTCATCGCCAGCCTTCGGATGCGGGTCCGTTCACCCATCCGCCCGGACCGGAACGCCGAACACGGAGGAGAGCTTTGTTCCACCCACAATGGATCTGTACGAAGTGCAGGAGGCGACCAGCGACTACAGCGGTGTCGTGCGAACCGACCGTGACCGACCAGTGCCGGCCGACGACGAGGCGCTCGTCCGCATCCGGGCCTGTTCGCTCAACTACCGCGACCTGGCCATCGCCAGTTCAGCGCTGTTCTACCCGCAGACGGACCTCCCGGTGGTCCCCCTCTCCGACGGCGCCGGCGAGGTCGTCGCGGTCGGGGACGGGGTTCACCGGCTCTCCGAGGGTGATCGGGTCGCGACCCCGTTCGCTCCCGACTGGATCGAGGGTGAGGCCACCCCGGCGAAGGTCGGCCGCTCGACGGGCGGCAACGTCGACGGCGCGCTCGCGGAGTACGCCACCTTCCCCGCCGAGAGCCTCGCGGTCCTCCCCGAGTACCTCTCCTTCGAACAGGGCGCCACGCTGTCGTGTGCCGGTCTCACGGCGTGGCGCGCACTCGTGGAAGACGGCGACCTGGGTGCCGGCGAGAGCGTCCTCGCGCTGGGGACCGGCGGCGTCTCGACGTTCGCACTCCAGTTCGCCGAGTTGCACGGCGCCAGCACGGTCGTCACCTCCTCCAGCGACGCGAAACTGGAGCGGGCCCGCGACCTGGGCGCCGACGAGACGATCAACTACGAGGCGACCCCGGAGTGGGGCCAGGCCGTCCAGGAGCGCGTCGGCGGCGTCGACCACGTCGTCGAGGTCGGTGGCGTGGGAACGCTCGACCAGTCACTCGACGCCGCAGCGTTCGGCGGCCACGTCCACCTCATCGGCGTCCTCGCCGGCCCGGGTGGCCAGGTCGACCCCTCTCCGGCGCTCGGCAAAGCACTCACCATCGAAGGCGTGATGGGCGTCGGTTCTCGTGCGATGTTCGACCGGATGCTCCGGGCCATGGCCGCCAGCGAGGTGGAACCCGTGGTCGACCGCACCTTCGGCTTCGACGAGGTGCAGGAGGCCTACCGGTACGTCGAGGGCGGCGAACACCAGGGGAAGGTCGTCGTCACGGTGGACCCCTGACGGCGCTCGCCACACCGCGTCCATCGACCGGCGTCGACAGCCGACCGGCTCCTGGCCGGTAGAATACCGGACTCTTGCCACCTCCTAACAGTATAGGCTCAATCGTTAACAGGATACGTGGCAATCAATCGTGAACGATGCCCTTCAAGCGAGCGTCGACCATCGTCGGCCCACCGGCGGACGCGCTGGCGGATGCCCTGGAGTCGGTCGCGGCCGACGACCTGCAGGTGATCGCGGAGTACGACGCCCAGTCCTACCAGCTCCTGCACGTCGCCGACGACGTGGCCGAGCAACACGGCGGCCTCGACGGCGTCGAGGACCAGGCCGACTCGCTGTTCGACTACTACCACATCGACTTCCTCGAACGCGACCTCCTGGCGGACATGCTCTGGCTCGGCGAGGTCGGCACGTTCGTCACGTTCCTCGACCACGGCATCGTCGTCCGGGCCCACACGGATTCGGCCGCGGTCTTCGTCGCCCTCGACGTCACCGCCTCCGTCGACGACGTCCAGATAACTATCGAGAACACGCTGCACGAGCCCGACCGGTGACCGCGTGGTCGGATTCGATCGTTCTTACTCCCCGCCGTCGCCGTCTGTCGATTCCACGGCGGCTTCCAGCACCGTCTGCTCCTCGAAGTACGCCGGCGCGTCCTCAGCGGCCTCGAACTCCACCACCCGCGTCATCGCCGCCTGGCCGTCCTCGGCGTCGGACGCCAGTTCCCCGGCCAGCGCGGTGTAGCCGGCGGCCAGGTCCTGATAGGCCCGCATCCGCGCCTGCTTGGCCTCGACGAGTTTCTGTTTGGACTCCAGGTCTGCCTCGCGTTCCTCGATAGCCGCGACGTCCACCCCGGTCTCCGCCGGTTCGTCGGGCCCGTCGGTCGATTCCGGCACGTTCGTCGCCTGGATCGATCCATCGCCAGCGTCCAGTTGCTCGCGGATCTCGGCCATCTCCGCGTCGATCTCGTCCAGCAACTCGTCGGCCTCCGCCCCGATGGTCTCGATGTGCCCCGAGAGCAGGCCCGCCTGCGTCCGACAGTAGTCGACGAATTCGTCGACCGTGAGGTCCGGGTCGTCCTCGTTCATGGTGAGTGATGGGGCTTCTCCGCGAAGTGGGTTGGGGGTTGGGGTAGGGGCCATAGGATGAAATCTGGTGTAGGCCCCGAAATTCACTGTTCGAAAATGCGGCCTGTTTCTCGTCTGCGGCCTCTGCCTCGAGACCGGAAGAACTGACCAGTGTCTACTCGGCCGGAATCCAGGGTGGATCGTACGTCCCCCGCCGGTCCATTCACTCGACTTGCTCTGTTTCCCTTCGACAGGGTGATCTCCGTATTATCGTCGTCCGGAATGTCCACCGTATCACCGACGATCTGCATCTCCTGCAGAAGCAACTCCGCGTCATCGAGTCCATCAAGCGAATCTCCCGTATCGCTGTCTATGAGTTCGTCAACAGGGACAACTGCATACCGTCCATCGACGCTTCCCTGATAGATGGTCTGGCGGTCGTATTCTCCACAACCGGCCATGATGGCTAACAATTCTCGTTTGTCGGTTTCGAACGTCACGAGTCGGCTCGTTTCTACCTGACCCATTCCAATTTAGCCGCAGAGTTGGGAAAGAAAGTTTGTTAGCCTAGAGTGGACTGGAAGTGAAAGTAAACGAGGCTGAAACCATTCCTCCTTATCAGTTCCAATTAGCAGCGGCTCTACAACTGGGTTCGGAATCTGCTTAGTAACCCGGGCAGCAGGACAGATCCATATCCAAATTTGGAGGTATTGGTAGCATGGGTGGTATGGGCGGCATGAAACGAAAGGTGATGGGGAAATTTGGCCGGTCTTAGAGGCCTCTTGGCAATCACAGTGTTACGGCCGTCGTAAATACGGCTATCATGGGCGGTCCAAAGGGGTGGGGCAGCATGGGCGGTATGGGTGAAGTTTATGTATCTCGTAGCGTTACCTACAAACGGGTAAAGCGGTGGTCCGATCGATACGATCGGAACCAACCGTGTTTCTACATTCCGAGGAGCCTTGCGATTATCCAGACAATCTCGACTGTCGTTCTCACCTGTTCAAGGATACTTGGAACGTCGGCTTGTTCTTCCTCGTTATCTTCCCCATCTGTTCCTGGGGAATCCTGATTCTCTGCCATAGCTGGTGCTCATCGTGTAGCCCGACAGAGGACCAAAGTGGGTAAAGCGGTGGCCCGATCGGGCTACATGACGTTCTTCGGCGGATAGGTTGAAAAGGGTTCTGTGGCGGGACACATATGGCCGAAATGTGTGATCGAGTTAATAGAAATCCGCTAAACTACAACGGATAGAGTGGGTCTGAATAGTGACCCCATGCAGTTACGCGTCGACAGAAACCGGTTCTCTATTTTGCACACGTCGATGGCCATGCCCGTGTGCACAATGACCCAGTTGAACTACTCCGATCACATGGAAGCAGGGGGAGATATATCGTCAGCAGGGAATTCCATAAATAACACGCCCATTGAGTTAGTCGAAAAACTAGGATCGTAGGGAGCGTGTGCACAAACATGAGGCTCCGAATGAACGACCGGCGCGAGCGGCGGTTCGAGAACCTGATGGACGCCACAGGCGAAGGAACGAAAAGCGGGGCGCTCGATGTGGCTGCAGACTACTACCTCAAAATGAGTGGTGACAATCCCGCGGTACCGAATGGTGCTGTTCCCGATCTCATGAAACAAGCCGTCGAGAAGGGAAGCCTGACGCCAAACGAGATCGTGGACATCCTCTATACTGACGAACTACCCGTTGAGTACAGCCACGAGTGGTCAACGGGGCGAGGCGAATAACCGCCTAAGTCTCTCTAGAGTTCACTCACCACTACAATCGAAGCTCCAGAATCAGATACCGCCGGCGAGGCCCAAGTATAGCATAATAGTAACGGCGACAAAGGCTACCAACTCTTTCCAGTTTGCTTCAGTGAAGGTTTTCAGCCTATAGATCCTCGGATAATCTCTGTTCTTGCGCCTACCTTTCCGCTTCAATTTCTTAATGCCAAGTAGTGGGTAATCTCGTATAACGGTGGATCCATTGAATTTCTCCCGTACACTGGATGTCTTGTTAGCTCTGAAGCAATATTATATGGATGGGGATACACGCTTCTTTGGTACGACTATGGCTATGAACCGATCCGAAGCAGTTCAAGAATTAATGAAGCGAAATTATGAGGTTGATCCCTTGCAATTTGAACATCTCTGTAAGTTAGTTATTGAGGAGATCGAAAGACCAGAAGGAATCGAAACAACTCGGCGTAGCAAGGATGGAGGGATTGATGTTCGAGGGTTTGTCGGTGGAAAGCTCTATAATGGTGAGTTTGGGGTTCAAGTGAAGCAATACGACAGTAAAGTTTCGTCGGGAGCCGTAAGAGGTCTTGCTGGGTCCCTTCAGAGCGGCGGATGTAGATTTGGGACGCTAATCACTACTTCTTCTTTTACATCGGATGCGATTGCAGAAGTAAATGATACTGACAGTTTCTCTCTAGAATTGATAGACGGTGAGGAGCTTGCCGAGCTGATGTTGGACAATGAACTTGGCGTTAAGCAGCAGCCTGGGGAGGATAGTGAGGAATACATTATCGATCCAGAATTTTGGGGCCGGTTCGAAAAATTCTCTGGAGATTTGATTCCTTCCTGGCAAGTCCCACAAGCAGACTCGGACTTCATTCTTGGATTAACGCTTACGGCGGTTAAAAATGGAGTCCGATATAAACCCGAAATTGCCGAATATTTAGCCCGGGAAACTGAGGACAATTGGACACCCCGTCAAGCAGATTATTATACTACGGCAGGGCAGATCTTGGGGTACTTGGAAGAAGGAAAATCCAATGAAGATAGTCTTGATATGCGTAGGTGGAGTCTTACAGAAGCAGGGGATGAATATGTCTCGCTTCGATCAACTGGAAAGGAAGAATTGGCCTCTGACCATCTTGCCCAACGCATTAGCAGGGTAGATATCATCGAAGAAATTGTATCTGAAGTGAAAGAAGAGTACAAAATCCCAAGATCAAGGGTAGAAGAAATCATTCGTGAAAATACTGAGGTGACAGGAACCACAGTACGGAGGCGAACTAGCACCGTTGGTAAATGGCTTGGTCGCCATCCAGATGTGAAACGAATGGAATCTGGGATGGTCTGGTTTGAATACTACAAGATGGATCTCACTGACTTCTAGAAGGTGTACTCAGTGAGATGGGTATCCCGCTCTCTCATTTCTATTGCGTTTGTTATGATCACTTCTTTGACTTCGCCGCGACTCTCTCCATCTGAATTTATCGATCTCTTTGCACCTACACGGCTCACACGGAAACCATCTTCATTGAATGCCTGATATATCTCTCCCACTGATGGGGCATTGGAGATGACGACATTGACCCCTTTGTCATTCAATTTCAAGGCTACGTCTCTTAACCGTTCCTGCTCTTCTTTGCCAAATGCTCCTGAACTATATTCCGAGAAGGTGGACGCTTCTCCATTCGGATCATATGGAGGGTCGCAATAAACTAGATCGCCTTCTTTAGCTTGGTCAATGATATAGGAGAAATCTTCATTATATATTTCCACTCCTTTGAGAGCCTTACTTGCTTTTTTGATTCGTGATTCTTGGACCCAATCTGGATTAGTATACGAACCACATGGTACGTTAAATTCTCCAGACTGGTTCTCTCTGTATAGGCCATTAAAACAAGTCCTGTTCAGATATAGTAACAAAGCAGCCTCTTCAACTTCATCGAAAGCGAGATCTCGCGGACGGCGGTTAAAGAGCTCTCTCTGTTGGTAGTAGTAATTGTCAATCTTATCGCCACTCTCACTTTGTTTTGAATATGGTCGAGACGTATCAGGTTCCGATTCAGGATGGTCAAAGCCAGAAAGAATCTCAATTAATTCACCGGGTCTTTCTCTCACTATCTCATAAAAATTCATCAACCGAGTATTAACATCGTTTATGGAGGCGGTATCCTTGTGTGTCTCTCTAAAGAAAATTGCGCCTCCTCCAAAGAATGGCTCATGGTAAGAATTAATGTCCTCTTCCGGAGGAAAGTGACCACGTATTTGAGCAAGAATTTGTCTTTTTCCTCCAGCCCATTTGAGGATCGGCTTCGGCATTGTTTATCTCACAGGATCCCAGGATCTTAAATCTACGTACTATGTAGCTAGCTATCGATTTGTTCCAAAGTTATAATAGTAGCTAGAAGCTCGAAGTATGATAGAACAAGTAAGATATCATGACCAATGATAATCCTCTATCTGATTTTGATATACAAGCTAACCTGTCTCCGGACGATCCAAAAGATTTCGTTAGCCATGATATCTATCTAAGAAGGAGATACAATGAAGGGATGATGAAAAGTATTCAGAAGGAAATCGAGGGAATGGTTAGATTGTATGCTGGCTTGGAATCGAAGTTGGATGAGGAGTCAATGCGTGTTGTAGATAACTGCTTCCGCAATGAATTGGATTCCTTGCGGTGTCTTGAGGATCGTGTGATGAGGTTAGATATACGAAAGATTGTAGAGGATTAGATTCTTGATCCAGCTATTTGTCCCTGATCCTTACCATCCTGATTGAATGGGGAACTAACCCATCAGAATCACGATCTCACGGTAGGTGATTACTTTGGCTTTGTATAGTGATACGCTTCATCCAGAGGCTGGTGTTTCATTGGCTCTGCTTCTGATGGTGCTTCACTCTTCGGTTGTAGCACATCTGAACTATCCACATCACGGTTTACTACAAGCCCATGAGATGCATTTTCCCAATTATCTGCAGTTGTATACCTCTGACCTGTTTTAACTTCGTACACATGCTCCGGTGCTTCTGTAACTTCTTGGTTCATGCCATGTTTATATAGGCCATGCGTAAATGGTCCATTGAGTCTAATGAAATTTTTCGAATCTTTACCGCTGTCCTTGTAATCTCCTTGAAGATTGTTTAAAACCTCAAGACTACGTTGTTCAAAGAGCCGTACCGGGTCGCGGAACCAACCAACTAAGTTTGTATTTTCGACGTCACTGGTCGAGCAGTAAATGTTGGAACGGAACAACCCCACCATTAGGACTTCTAGGGGTGAAGTGAGTTTGAATCCTTCCGCATTTTCGAAGTTGTTGAACACGAGATCGCGATTGTCTGATTTAATATAGTCCTGAAAGAGCGCAGTTCGTCTTATTCCTCCTGGATATTCGTAGTATTCTAGGTGGTGTGAAATTAGGTCTCTCAGAAAGAAAACATCGTTTACAAAGGGAGTTAGATACTGAAGTGGGCGGTTATAGTCTTCACCGTTCTCCATTTGCCACTCATCCATTCTTTTCTTCCATTTATTGTGAATTCGAGTTACGCTAGTTGCTAATGAGCTGTGGTTCTTTCCCCGTTGATCGTAAAGTGGATGGCCATATTGCTTCACATCTAACGATTTTAGTAAGCGAAAGAATTGGTATGCATCAATTGCATACTTATTCGCATCTGAATCGCCTTCATGCCAATGCACGAGGTTTTGATCAATCAATTGGCTCTTGAAATCGTCATAATATCCTAAGAAATTCGCTTCAGAGCGCTCTTGCAATTGGTTATTATTGTTTCGCGCATCGGCGATCTTGGCAATTTGGTTCTGCCGGTGAGTCGATGTCGCGTCTGGGGTGTTGAGTTCGATGACTTCTAAGTGAGCAATGGCTTTCTTATTATCAGTATATTTGTTGATTGCTAGCAATGTATGGCCACCGTTACAGACTCCTTCTCCCTCCTCAAAGCCAAGCTTGACTTCGCCATTAGAGCTCTTGACTGAAGAAGCAAGTACAACAATCCCGTTGTTCCTATTTACAAACTCAGTGGGCTCGCTTTGTAGAGTTTGCTTCATCGCTTTAACTTGTGTTGTGACTTCTGGTTCGCGTGGATTAGCTTCTAATGGAAGATCTGCATGCTGTAACTCACTACAGCGAACGTAGAAGTGATGAATATCATACTTGGCACTATATTTTGTGAGACCAAAATTTTCGTCTCTGAGATGAGAGAGGGTGACCTCACAAGGAGGCTCCTTAGCAGCGAGTTTTGAAGAATTGTTATCGGTGTCGCTCATAGGAATACTAGCTCCTTCTGCCCAGAGAAATTATAATTTTGGGAACGACAGCCGATATAGTCCTCAACTTTTTATCGGAGGTGCAAGAATTGAGTCTCTATACCCTGGGTATGATAGAAGAGTTTACTATTCAGAACTATCGATCGATCTGGGAATCTACAACTCTGCCTGTCGATGACAGGATCTCTATCCTTATCGGGGCAAATGAAGCTGGCAAATCGAACGTCCTGAAAAGTATCTCCAAGTTCCAAAATGAGCGTCCTTTGGTCCCAAATGAGTTAAGCAATGTACACCAATATGATCCGAATTCATATGATGACGTTGAATTACTTACCACTACCCTTTCAGAAGAAGCTAAAAGCCAGATTAAATGGCTAAACAAGCCATATGTAACTTCAGATCTCATTGATATTCCCCCAACAAGGGATACGACTGATGATGAATTTGATGAACTTAAAGCCGGTCCGCTCTTAGAACAGGCTAAAGTTCAGATCGTTCGTTATGCCAGTGGGGATCATCTTTTATCGTTCACTCCGAGTTCTGGAGATTGGGGTCATAGAGAGCAAGATTTATTGGAGGAATATCCAATGCCCCTGGAAGACTTTCTCGAAAAGCGGGAAAATGACCTAATTACATTAGGGCGGAAATTTCTTCATGATGTTCAAGAAAACCCTCGCTTGAGTGAGATTCTGGGTGATGATTTTCCGGTCAGTACTCCAGCAGATGTCCGGGAAAGTTTAGAGAGAGTTGAACATCAATTCAGGGACCAGAATGATGGTAACATCCCCTCAGACGAGGACATCTATTCAGGCAGCGAAGGGGAAATTTCAGCTGGTCCTGCAACCATTGAGGTAGCTTCTCAGGCATCTACATTACGAACAACATTAGCTGAAGTCACAAGTGAAAGCAATCCGCTAGGGAGCCTGCCTGTTATAATTGACCAAATGGAAATATCCCTTGCCAGACCAAAATATGATATTCTTGAAGACCGACAATCCCCTGTTTTACACGGGCTATTTCGACTCGGCTCTATCGCCTTGGATAGTTACAATTCATTTGAATCAGATCAACTGAAAGACGATCTGGAATACGCATGCGATGAGTTAGAGCGTTATCTCAATGCTTTCTGGGCTTTTGATTATTCAAGGCGAGAAGGAATTGATGAATTGCCTGCGGTTTCTGACGCTCCATATTCAGTCAGCTACAATTTAACAAGCACCACCGTGGAACTGCGATTGGGCGAGGGTGATGAGGAGCCTGTGCCTTTAGACCAGCGGAGCGACGGTATGCGATGGATTTTAACTTTTCTTTTGTCCGTTCTTGCAGAGGGCAACGCAACTGACAAGCGTGGAATTATCTTACTTGACGACCCCGGCATTCATCTCCATCCAGAGGCTGAGAAGAAATTGTACCGTGCCTTATATTACGTTGTTCCAGAAGCACAGATTATCTATAGCACCCATTCACCGGTATTAGTTGATCAAAGAAATCCACAACAGCTCCGGATCGTCAAGTATAGTGGGGAAACTGGAACATCTGTAACGACTGATTTGGGCTCTGCAAGAGACGAGGAATCTCAGATAGATTTACTTTCGACCGCGCGAGATGCATTGGGTTGGACACTTTCGGACTCATTGTTTGGCGGAAAGAAAACAATTCTAGTTGAAGGTCAGAGCGATAAGCTATATTTGGAAGTTTTCAATCAATTCTTCAGTTTCCAGGAAGACAGGGAACACCTCGATGAACAGGTTAGATTTGTCGTAGGTGGCGGGGATCGAATCGCATTTTTGTCACGGATATTAAATGCTGAAGAAGTAGAACATGTATTATTGTTAGATGATGACAAGGCTAGCCAAGAATTCGACGATTGGATGGAGGATCGGACTCTGTATTATCGAGACATAGAATGGGAGGACTTGGAAGTTGATTATCCTATTGAAGTAGAAGATTTAATCGAAACGGAACTGCTTGTATCCTCTCTCAACGATATAGTTGGGGGAATTTTAGATGAAAGCTTGATTCTTCAGCGTGCAGACGTCACAGAGCAGCCCATCATGGATATTCTTGATGATGAACTCGATGACGAAGATCTAGACATAGATGCTTTTAAAAAGGAATTATCAACCAATATCACCTCCACTCTCCGAACTGCCCTTAGAGAAGGAGACAGAGAGTACGAAGAAACAGAACAGAGGTTTGAACGGGTTATTAACAAACTATCTTCGGAACTAAGCGAAGGATGACATAGCTATCAGATATATATCTCTCTTGCTCTACTAGCTAAGTTAAATCCATTTCTGATCATCTATCTCAACCCTTTGTCTCCAATTGTCACTATGTGGACCAGCACAGTATCTGCGAATATCTTGGGGCCGCTGGCATACAAGATTCGCAAATACGGCGGGTCGCTCATCGTCATCGGCCACGACGGCAAGGACGTCCACCCACTGATTCGGGAACTCGGGACGGCCATCCACAAGGAGGGACTCAAGGAAGCCACATTCTACCAGGACGTCCGAAACCGTCGCGGCCACCGGCCGATCATGTCGGTCACCGGGATTCCCGAGAACGACTGGCGGTACGACGAAAAGGAACCGACGTCGTGGAGCTGGTCCGGAGAGGACGTCGAGTACGACGACGCCGTCGAGGACGTCGCGATGTGGACCATCGTCAATGAGCGCGAGCAAGAGGGCCCCGTTGCGTACCGGTAACTGGCGAAAAAGACGCTGTGGGACCCTCTACCTGCTCTCGCCGGTGGAAGCGGTACAAGGAGGACGGCAAGTACGTCGATGCGGTGCAACGAGTGGAGAACCTAATCGCATGATTGGAGTACGACGCACGGCGTTGCACGTTGCACCACCCCCGGCGTACTGGAAAGTGCAGGCCCATGGCACGCTCGCCGGAGGCGAGCGTGCGCCAGCCATGGGCAATCGCCCGAAGACGGCCGGAGGAGTGATATATATGACGCGCGACGAGCGCGCGATCTCCAATGAGTCGGTCACACAAAGCGAACCACTACGGGACGCTCTGCGAACGGAAAGCAGCCGAGTGATATGGACTCAAACTTGACCGATCTAGTTGGCATGATGCGCGCCGCGGTGATGGGGCACCTATCGAGATCAAGAGCACGATGTATCGGCACGCAGATAGGCAACCCGGGACTTTCAAGCTCTATTCGACCTATTACCAAAAACTCAGGCGAGAAAAGGGTTGGTACGTATTTGCCGTCTATCGAATCCGGGGAAGGGGCATACAGGTAGTATGTATGGAAATGCGCCATTCATCAAGGCTTCCTAAACTCAATTGGCATGGCGGTGGAGCGCACCGGAATGCCACCAAAGCAAGCTCCCCATTGCAGACATATTTGGAAAGTCAACTCTACGATGATATGATTAAACAAATGCGGATGGAAAATGACTAGCTTGTTTCGGGGGAAATATAATCAGGATTTGTTCTTATATACTGAATTGTCCCATCAAGTTCTCGAATAAGATCGTCGGTTTCAGTGGTTAGCTCCTCCTGTTCTCCCTTCATTTCATCAAATCTTTCCAGTAACTCAGGATGGTTCTCATGCATTTGATCTCTAAAGTGGGAGGTGAATGATAACCAAAAGGCTAGAGCATATTCATTTTGCCTGGGAGTGTTCCCCGCAATTAGATTCGATATAAGATCATCGGTATCAAATTCAGGGGCGTCATCCCCAGAGGTTATATTCACAATTAACCCGTCGCGATCTTGGATTTCATGATACGGGGGTTCCTCATCTGCATCATAAGGGACACCGGTTGTTTGAATCTCAGTCTGTCGTAATATCCTTTTAATCACTGGCTCCAGATCATCTGAAACCCTTCTAGCATCTATACTGTATGAAACAAAGTCAGAGTACAATTCGCGAATCTCTGTAGTGAATTCTGGGTAGGCTTGGGAAAATATATGGCTCAGCGAATGTGATGCAGTCCCTGCATCAAATGGATTCTGGAATGGTTCCGGGGTAGAGGTATTATCCCATCGCACAGTACTGTCGTGAAGAGAATTTAGATTAGATACCAGTGCTGATTTCATAGGAACCAAATGATCTGAGATGATATCCTCAGCAATATCCTGGTAGCGCTCTCTTTTGTCAACTCTCAAACTATGTCTGAGAACGGCGAGGTTGGCGGCGACAAGTAATACTGTTGCAAGTGTTCCAGCAGCACGAAGATACAATTGGGTAGTGTCCGCAGTCCAGTCCAGCCAATGGTATCCGCCGATTGAAAGTAAAACTGCTATAGTAGTTATTGCCAATGTAGTTAAGATGAATGACAAATAAGACACATTCAGGTCTGTGAAAGATCTGAAATCAATATCCTTGAAGCGCCGGACGAAATTCCATGTCATAGCTGGTTGTTCTGGGTACCTGCCGTTTGTTTGTGGGGTAGTATTTTAAATTCGTGGCCTTAGCCACACCTCTAAAGCGGAATACAACCCACCGGGTTGGATTCAAAGCGGCCAGGCTCTTGGCTCAGTGGCCAGTCCATGCTCCTCGAGATCGTCACCGTGGCTGGGACGGCGAGAAAGAGGCGAAAATAGTGGTGTGTTCGGTGTGTAGAACAGTGATGCCTCTATCCTGACCCGGCGCAACCCGGTGTTCAGGAACCGCCAAGCCTGGCCGACACTCCCGTCAGGGAACCGTACGGTTGCCTGTCGGAACCGTTCTTCTGGCAGTCCGGCGTCTGTCCACACCCGGAATCCCTTGCGGAGTGACTCGCCGGCCTTCGTGACCGTCTTCGTCCCATCAAAGCGGAGCGTCATCTGGGCCTCATGGTCGTCGTTCACGTCGACAACGTGGCAGGCGGCCCACGCGATGAATGCGCCCATCGTCTCGCCCAGCCCACACTCCGCAGCTTCTGCAGCCTTCACGGTCGTCCCGATATCGTAGTGTGTGAATGGCGCATACGCGCCGTTCGAACGTGAGTGCCGTGAAAAGTTCAGTGGGACCACCCGGATTCTCACCAGAGGAAGACGGTCGGCCTCACTCCGTTCGGCCGCTGCGACTTCCAGGGTTCGAATCCGGCGGCTCTTGATCGATTTACTCCTCACGTCCGTTCGTCGCAAAATCGAATGGGACCACCCGGATTCGAACCGGGGTCACGAGCACCCAAGGCTCGAAGTATACCACTAACCCATGGTCCCGCACTAACACGTCCATCCTTCGCAAGGTAAAGCGTTTCGTTGCAGATCAGTCCACGATACCGACCGACACGATCCACGCCGGGCGGGAATGAAAGGGGCGGCCGTCTGGACTCCCGCGGCCACAACTGCGCTCCTCGGCTTCGCCTGCGGTGCTCATTGGACCGGGGTTCGTCCAGACGGCCGGGGGCTTTCCTTTGTTGTTGGCACCAGCAGTAGAGGCGGTCAATCACCCAAATTCTCCTACGGAGTCAGGCCCCAGAAGAAGGCGATTCCCACAGTCGTCACCACCGCAAAGACCGCCTGCAGCGGCGCGCCGACCTTCACGTAGTCCATGAACCGGTAGCCACCGGGGCCGTAGACGAAGAGGTTGGTCTGGTAGCCCACGGGCGTCATGAACGCCGTCGATGCGGCGAAGGTCACGGCCAGGATGAACGCGAAGGCGTTGGCGCCCAGTTGCACTGCGGCCTCCGCCGCCACCGGGATCATCAGGACGACGCTGGCGTTGTTGGAGATGACGTTGGTCAACAGCGCGGTGACGACGTACACCAGGCCGAGGACGACCAGAGCGGGCAGGGCGGGGGCGGCCAGCACCAGCATGTCGGCGATCAGGCCGGCGCCGCCGGTCTCCCGGAGCGCCAGGCCAAGGGGAATCACACCTGCGAGGAGGAAGATGACGTCCCACTGGATGGAGTCGTACAGCTCGGTCGCCCGGAGGGTGCCGGTCAGCACCATCGCGAGCGCGCCGGCGAGTGCGGAGACGACGATGGGGATGGGCGTCACCGCGGCGAGGCCGACGACCAGCGCCACAATGCCGACGGCGACGGGAATCTTCGACTGCCGGAAGTCCGGTCGCTCGACCTCCTGGGCGACGATGAAGTTGGGGTTGTTGTTCAGCCGGTCGATGCTGTCGGCGGTCCCCTGGACCAGCAGCGTGTCACCGACGCGGAGGACGGCCTCGTCCATCCGGCGGCGGATGAGCTCGCCGCCCCGTCGCAGGGCGAGGACGGAGACGTCGTAGCGCTGGCGGAAGCTGGCGGAGACCAGCGAGTTACCGACGAGCGACGAGCCGGGGGAGACGACCACCTCGACGAGGTTCTGGCGCTCCTCGGCGGCCTCGAGGTCGTCCTCGTCGAGGATGGCGTCGGGGACGACGTCCAGCCCCTCGGTGTCGAGTAACTCGACGAGGGTGTCGCGGTCGGTCCGGAGCGCGAACACGTCGCCGGCCCGGATGACCCTCGGACCGAGCGGTTCGAGGAACACCTCCTCGTCGCGGATCAGCTGGACGAGGTCGACGTCGAGGTCGGTCGCCATGAGCGCGTCGCGGACGGTGTCGCCGACCAGCGGCGAGTCCGCGCGGACGACCACCTCGGTGAGGTAGTCGGCCATCTCGAACTCCTCGGTGAGGTCGGATTCGGGCTTGATGCGGGCGGGCGTCAGCCACCGGCCGACCGTCATGAGGTAGATGGTGCCGACGACGAGGACGACGACGCCGAGCTGGGTGAACTCGAACATGGTGAACTCGCGGAGCGCGCCGTAGCGGGCCGGGTTCTGCCGTGCCAGGTTGCCGGCGAGTTCGCTCGCGAGGATGTTCGTCGACGTCCCGATGAGGGTGAGCGTCCCGCCGAACATCGAGGCGTACGAGAGGGGCAAGAGGAGCTTCGACGGCGAGGTGCGGCCCTCGTGGGCCAGGTCGGTGACCATCGGCAGCAGGATGGCGACGGCGGCGGTGTTGTTGATAAAGCCCGAGATGGGGCCCACCAGGCCGATGGTGGCCCCGAGCTGACGGGTCTCGTCGTCACCGGTGAACCGGGCGATCATCGCACCCAGCATCTGGATGACGCCGGTGCGCTGGACGCCGGCCGAGAGGATGAACATCGCAAGCACCGTGATAGTCGCCGACGAGGCGAAGCCCGACAGGCCCTGACTGACGGGCGAGAGGCCGTCGCCGGGCTGGTGGAGGACGTACAGCGGCCCGGCGATCAGGCCAGCGTCGGCCAGCATGACGGTGACGGGCTCGGCGAGCAACAGCGCGACCATCACGCCGATGGCGGTGACGTCGACGGGGACGACTTCCGTGGCGAAGAGGACGAGCGAGGCCACCACGAGCGCGAAGACGAAGGCCATCTCCGGCGTGACGGCTGCGAGTGGCACGTCAGATGAGGCGCCCGCAGCGACGAAAAAGGTGGGGATTCGGGCTATCCACGGGACTGCGTGTGCCTCGACGGGACTGCGTGTACCTCGACGGGACTGCGTGTACCTCGACGGGACCGCGTGTACCTCGACGGGACCGCGTGTGCCAGTCAGTCGTCGAGGCTCGCGTACGTGTCGAGGAAACTGTCTCGGCCGCGAAGCGCGTCGGCGGCGGTGGCGACGGGGTCGACCGTTCGCTCGCCGGCGGGCCGGGCGACGACGAGTTCGACGTCGTCGCCGTCGATCCGCCACTGGGCGTCTCTGTGCCTGACCAGGACGGCCGCGAAGTAGGCGCCGGCCGCGGTCGCCCGCGCGGTCAGGCGCAGTGACTCGGGGTCCGTGCCGTCGCCCAGGGGGACGCCGGCCGGGTCCCAGTCCCTGGTCTGGCGCTGGGCAATCTCGTCCAGCGCCCGGACCGACCGCGGCGAGTAATCGAGCGGGTACTTCGGCCAGGACTCGACGAACTCGTCGGCCGTGTCGGCGAACTGCGTGATCACGTCCGAGGAGGTGAGCGAGGCGCGGTCGTCGTCGAACACGTCGGCGCGGCCGTCGCTGACGGGCTCCTCGTCGGCGTACAGTCGGTTGACCAGCGCGTCGTAGCGGTAGGCGAACGTCGACGGCGGGATCAGACACTCCCGGGCGACGTCGAAGACGGCGACCCGTTCGACCTTCTCGCCGACGTCGGGCACCTCGATGGCGCCCTCGCCGTCGTCGGTGGCGACCCACTCGCCGTCGAGCCACCGGACGAGCACCTCGGCGTAGTAGGTGCCGAGCTGGGCGAGCGGGTCGCCGGTGTCCTCGTGGTCGACGGTCCGGTCGGCCAGGCTACTCGCGCGGAACCGACCGTCCCACTGGTCCTCGACGAAGGTGTCGAGCCGGGGCAGCGACGCCGGGGTGAAATCGAGGTCCCGCGACGGCCAGCCGTCCGCGAGTTCCTCCGCGGCCTCACGGAGGACGTACCGTTTCGGCGCCGTCGGCTCGTCCTCCCCGTCGGTGTCGCCACGGGGCGCGTCGGCGTTCGCGGAGGTGGCGCCACCCAGATCGCTCCCGGCTGGACTGTTCTCGTCTGGACTGTTCCCGGCTGCACTGTCCCCGGTTGGACTGTTGTCGGCTGAACTGTTCCCGGCTGGACTGTTGCCGTCTGGACTGTCCCCGTCTGGACTGTTCTCGATTGGATTGCTCCCGACTGGTCCGCTCTCGTCGGTCGCGTCGGCCGTGGTGGTGCTCGAAGCGCCCACGTCGATGCCCGCCGCGTCGTCGCTCGACGACTCCTCGTCGCCTTCCGGCGCCACGTCGCCGACGGCCGAGTCACTGGCTACCTGGCTGGCCACTTCGTCCGCGAGCCCCGCTGAGGCACCGGTCTCGTCGTCGGTCGCCAGTCCCGACGGGCCGTCGTCGGTCGTCATCGACGCTTCGGAGTCGTCCTCGGTGTCGGATCCCGTCGCGTCGCTCGACCCGCCGAAGGGCAGGACGCTGGTTCGGTCGTCGGTGTCGTCATCGTCGTCGCCGGCCGTGCCGTCGTCGATGCCGAACGCCACGTCGTCCGAACCGACGCCGTCGATTCCCGTCGAGTCCGCGTCGTCCCCGATGTCGGCCCCGACGTCCGTCTCGGGCCCACCGACGTCGCCAGCTCCGGCGTCGGCCTCGACAGCGGTGCTGTCCTCGGCGGTGCCGTCGGTCACGACCGTGGCGTCCTCGTCGGCCGTACCGCCGTCTTCGTCCCTGGCCGTCCCACCGTCCGCTTCGTCGCCCGCCGGGTCGTCGGTGACAGCGGTTTCGGTCGCGGGTTCGCTGCCCGCATCGCTCGCCGTCGAGTCGGTCCTCACGTCCCGTTTCGGGGCTGCCTCCTCGGGGTCCGGCGGGTTTCCGGGGACGTCGGGCATCCGCACCGCGCCCTCGGCCTCCAGTCGGGCCGTGACCTTGCTGAAGACGGGGTCGCCTTCGATGGACATCCGTGCGGCGTCGAAGACGGCGACGGTCGTCCGGTCGTCGGCCAGCGCGACGGCCACCTGCCAGCCGTCCTCGTCGGTCCACTCGCCGCCGTACTCGCGGACGATGGTCTCGCCGAGGTAACTGCCGTAGGCGACCTCGCCGATGCCGCCCACCGACCCGGTCGCCAGGTCGTCGAGCGCCGCCAGCGAGTCGACGGTGAAATCCAGCGTCGGCACGTCCGAACGCTTCGCCAGCGTCTCGGCACGCTCGCGAAAGTCCGCCGGCGTCAGGTCTTCGATTCGGTCGGTTCCCCCGGTCCCCTCTCCGTTGGTCGCGGCATCTTCGGACGACGATGCCCCCTCGCCGTCCCCACCCCGACCGGGGAGAAAGTCGAACACGCCCATATCTCCCCCATTTCATCGGCACACAAGAAACTATCTCCCGATTTCTCGGATATGAAATCTAGGCTAGTGGTCTGTACAGCGATCTGCTGCGAACGATGGCGCGACATCGGTTCGACTGCTAATCGCCGACATTGAAGCTACAAATTGAGGAAATCCCTCGGCCCGGTTGCAAGCGTCTGGATAGGAACCGTAAACACCTCGAAAGCCCTCGGTCCGCTCGACTCGCGGGACTCGCTGCGCTCCTCGCTCCGCTGCGGTGCTTGCTTCGTCCGGCATCGTCGACCGTACCTCGCCCTTTCAGTCCACCAGTGTCAGCATTGCTCGCGCCATGAAGGCGCTCGCGATTGGAACCACCACTCCTCCCCGAATTCGCGCCGTCCGGCGCGAATCACGCTTCCCGACCGCTCCGCAACTGCCCGGCCGGGAGCGCGTTTTATCGCGCGACCAGGGGAAGGGCAGGGCTGCGGTAGCGGGCCTGGCGGACTGAAAGGGCGAGGCGGGCTCCGGGAACCCGGGCGCAGTAAGCACCGCAACGCAGTGAGGAGCGCAGCAAGCCCCGGGACTGGAGCCCGCCGAGGGCTTTCCACTGTTTGCGGTATTGGCACTGACGCCGAGAGCGCGGATCGATGACTTTCCACTACTCTCAGCCAGATCACCAACGCCTAGCGATCACCCGAAAACGTTCCCGGACTAAACAGAGAGTCACTCGTACTCGTCACGGAGTTCCATGTCGGCGACGACGTCGTAGGGGTGATCGCCCTTCCGAACCCCGTCGAGAATCGCGAACGCCTCGTCCGGGGCGAGGAAGAATCGCGTCACGGCGCGGCCGAGCGGCGTCGGCCGCAGCCCGTCGATGAAGTCGTACTCCAGCAACTTGCCCAGCGCGTGCTTGGTCGGGACTTCGCCGACCATGCGGTCGTTGAGCCGCTTGGCGGCCTTCCCGCCGACGGTCACGTTCGCGAGCGTCTCCTCGACGGCGGCGGACTCGTCGTAGGTGGTGATGACGGGTTCCATCTCGCCCTTGAGGAGCTTGAACGCCACCTCGTCCTCGGTCATCTCCATGCTGTTGTGGTACGAGCAGTCGGGCTCGACGAGGAGGTACACCGTCCCCTTGTCGTGGTAGTCCGGCCGACCCGCCCGACCCAGCATCTGGGAGAAGTCCTGGACGGTGAGCCACTCGATACCCATCGCCAGCGAGTCGAAGACGACCTGGGAGGCGGGGAAGTCGACCCCGGCCGCGAGCGCGGCCGTCGTCACGACGGCGGCGATCTCCTGGTCGGCGAACTGGCGCTCGACCCGGTTGCGCTTGCGGTTGTCCAGCCCGGCGTGGTAGGGGGCCGAATCGTACGCCAGCTTCCGGGAGATCTGGTGACAGCGCCGCCGCGAGTTGGTGAAGATGATCGTCTGGCCGCGATAGCCCTTGCTCGACTTGCTGTCGAAGGCCCGCCTCACCAGCTTGTTCTCGATGTCGGTCTTCTCCTGGCCGTCGGCGAAGGTGACGTGGCGTTCGATGGGCACCGGCCGCTCCTCGAACTCGATGAGCTTGGCGCCGAGCTGGTCGCCCAGCTGGCCGGGGTTGCCGACGGTCGCCGAGAGGTAGATCCACTGGGTGCCGTCCGCGCCGGGGTTCTCTTCGCAGTAGTACTTCAATCGGGAAATCAGCCCGTCGAGGCGGTGCCCGCGCTCCTCCTCGCCCAGCGTGTGGACCTCGTCGATGACGACGGTACCGATGTCACCGAGGTTCTTCCCCGTCCGGAGCGCGTGGTCGATGCCCTCGTAGGTGCCGACGATGACGTCGGCGGAGGGGTCGAAGCGGTTGCCGTCGCCGCCGACGCGGGACGAGCCCACCCGGAGCGTCACGTCGACCATGTCGCCGTAGCGCTCCTGGAACTTCTCGTACTTCTGGTTGGCCAGGGCCACGAGCGGCACGAGGAAGAGCATCTTCCCCTTCCCATTCAGGACCCTGTCGAGCCCGGCCATCTCGCCGATGAGGGTCTTCCCCGTCGCCGTCGCCGAGACGACGAGCTGGTCCTCGCCGTCGGTGGCGCCGTGTTCGACGGCGAGGCTCTGGACGGGCAGGAGGTGCTCGAACCGTCCCTCCAGGTGCTGCTGGATACCGGGGTGCAGGTCCAGCGAGTCGACGCGGACCGGGTCGACGTCGTCCGTCGTCGCCGAAATCTCGTCGAATTTCGTGAGATCGGGGTCGAGGTTCCCCTTCAGGAGGTTCGAGATGCGCTCTAGATCCTGCACCTCAAGCAGCAGGTCCTCCAGGCGGTCCCTGGCGTCGCTAGTGATCCCGCCGCTGAAGGCCAGTTCCCGGTCGAGTTCGGCCTTCGCGCAGTCCGGACAGATGGACTCGCCGTCGGCGTCGATCGCAGTATTCGAAGTTATCGGCGAGTACTCGCCGCTGGAGGCACAGAAGCGACAGGTCCGCACGACGGTACACTCCAGCTGGTAGCCCGCCAGCATCTCGCGAATCTCCTCGCGACCCGCAGGTGAGGTCTGCTGGGAGACGTGGATGCGCTCCGCTCGGCGGGCCAGTTCGACGAACTGGTCCGGGCTGCGCAGCTCCTCGCTGGACCCGTCCTTGATCCGCAGCCGCCGGGGACGGGGCCCGGCGTCGGTTTGCTTGCATTCGAGCACGCCGTGGAACACGCGATCGCCGTCCCGCTGGACGGCCACCCGGTAGTCGTCCCCTCGCTCGTGGAGGAACAGCGTGTCCACCTGCGCGACCTGCTGAGACACAGCCGTATCGAGGAGGCTGCGCTACTTGAGATGTTCGGACTGGCTATGTGGGACGATCACGGGGAACACACTGCAGCCCCGCTCGCTCACAACTGCCCTGTGTGTGGCCGAACGGTGAAAAACTGGCCTGAGCGCACGGAAAGCACTTACCCTCCGACAGTAGACCTCTGCGTCGAGACACATGCCCGACCCCTGGCCCCGACGGCGTGCCCTCCGCGCCGTCGCGGCAGCGGCCCCGCTCGCACTCGCCGGCTGTAGCGACCGCGACGCGCCCGGTACTCCCACCGACGGCCCCGACACCGACGAAACCACGACGGCGCCGACCGACGAGGAGGACAGACCGACGGCGACGGAACGCTCCCCGAAGCCTCTCGACGCCGCCGGCACCTGGCCGCAGTTCGGCGCCGAAGCGGGCCACACGGGCGTCACGGCCGCCACTGGCCTCCCCGAGGACGGCGAACCGTACTGGCACCTCCGGCGGATCCGCAGCGGCCCACCGGTGCTGGCCGACGGGCGGCTGTTCCACTACGCGGAACTCGGCGAGGACACCAGTGACCGACCCACGCTGACGCCGACCCCCGAGGAGGACACGCTCGTCCACAGAGTCGACGGCCCGCCCGCACTCGTGGCTCGCGACGCCAGCGACGGCCGGATCGAGTGGACGCAGTCGCTACCGAACGCGAGCCGCGGCTGGCCGGCCCTCGCCGACGGACGGGTGATAACCTGCGTGAAAGGGCAGGTCGCTGCGTTCGACGTCGCGGATGGCAGCCCCGCCTGGCGCGTCGACGTCGGCGACGACAGCCCGACCGATCCCACCGTCGTCGACGACGCCGTCGTCGTTCCGTTCTCCGGCTCCGTCGACGGCCAGTCCGGCGAGTACGTCCGTCGCCCCTCGGTCCGCGCCTACGCGCTCGACGACGGCGAGGAACGGTGGTCGGTCGAACCGCCGAAGCGCCAGAACGGCGTCGCTGTCGCCGACGGGACCGTCGCGGTCGCCTCCGGCGGCTGGGACGGTACGGGCGTCGTCCTCGGCCTGTCGCTCGCGGACGGGAGCGAACGGTGGCGGACCGAGGTAGCGGGGGACGCCTTCACGACGCCCGTTGCGGTGGACGGCACGGCGTACGTGGCGAGTAGCGACGACTACGTCCAGGCGCTCGAACTGGCCGACGGGTCGGAGCGGTGGCGGCGCGACTTCGAGGGCCGGCCTCGTGGTCTCGCCGTCGACGGCGAGACCGTCTACGTCGGCGCGGGGCGCTCCCTGGCAGCCCTGGCAGCGAGCGACGGCAGCGTCGACTGGCAGGTCGTCCCCGCTTCGGAGAGCGAGTCCGTCCAGTCGGTGGCGGTCGGTACCGACGCCGTCTACGCCGGGACCATCGGCCTCGATGCGCCCCTGGTCGTCCTCGACCCGACCGACGGCAGCGAGCGCTGGCGTCACGACTTCCCGGACAAAGTCGTCGGCGGCGACCAGGTGATGGGCGGCGTCGAGTCCCAGCCGGTCGTCGCCGACGGCGCACTCTTCGTCAACGCCGTCGACGGCCTCTACGCGTTCGGGCCGGCGGAATGAGCGGACACCCCATCGTTCACGAGGCCGTTCGGAGCCACGCCCAGCCCATCACCAGCAGCCCGCCGAACCCGATGACCACGTGCCCCCAGCTCAGGATAGCCGTGAAATTGGCAGTCACGTACGCTACGCCGGCCGCAGTGGTCAGGACGAAGGTCCCGGTCGCGGCCTGGAGAGCGAGTGGGAAGCCCTCAGTCGTCTCGGGGTCCTCGCCGACGCGCGATGCGACTCCCATCGCGACCAGAAACAGTCCGACGATCAGACCCAGCGACAGCAGCGGGACCCACTCGGCCATCGGGGCGCCCCGTTCGAACTCCTGGTAGCCGTCGGTCACGAGCCCGAGACTGACGAAGAGTCCACATCCCGTCGTGACGATCTCAATCGCGGGGTTCTTCGATGTCATTGCAGGTCGAACCGGGTGAGCCGTCGCCTCGGCTAGATTCCACCGCGACCTGATCGTATAATAACGTCGTTACCGCGCGCCCACACACGGGGGAGTCTTGCTCGACCGGCGGCCTACTCCTCCACCAGTTCGATGGCGTCGTCGCCGGCCGGGACCGCACAGAGGAACGCACCCTCCTCGTCGCCGTCGTTGCGGTACCAGTGCACCGCGCCGGCGGGGATGTGGAGGCTGTCGCCGGCCTCCACCTCGTACTCCTCGCCCTCGATTCCGACGGTGTACTTCCCGGCCAGGACGTGCTGTTCGTGTTCGATCTCGTTGGTGTGTTTCGGGACCGACCCGCCGGGTTCGAGCGTGAACCGGCGGATCGCCAGGTTCGGGGCGCCCTGATCCTCCCCCACCAGCACGCCCTTGGCCATCCCGTCGGCGGCGCCGACGTCCTCGTACTCGACGTCCTCCGCGCGGCGAACGAGTGGGTCGCTCATGCACGCCTGTTCGCCTCCGGGCCCGAAAGGCGTATCGACCGGCGTCCTCGACCGGCCGGAATCTGTCCTCTACAGGGGGCTTAAGACCGTCCCCGCTCTAGCCTCGCGCATGCGACGGTTCCGTATCGGGAGCGCGTTCGGGATCCCCATCCAGCTCGATCTCACCTTCCTGCTCGTCCTTCCCATCTTCGCGTGGATCATCGGGTCGCAGGTCACCCAGACCGTCGACCTGCTCAACCGGGCCGGCGCCGGTCTCGACGCGGCGGTGCTCACCACTGGCTCGCTCCCGTGGGTCCTGGGCGTCGCCGCCGCCGTCGGATTGTTCGCCGGCGTCGTCCTGCACGAACTGGGCCACTCGCTGGTGGCCCGGCGCTACGGCTACCCCATCGACTCCATCACGCTGTGGCTGTTCGGCGGCATCGCCCAGTTGACCGAGATGCCCGAGGACTGGCGCCAGGAACTCACTATCGCCATCGCCGGGCCCATCGTCAGCGTCGTGCTGGGCGTCCTCTCGTACGTCGCCTTCGTCGTCGTCCCCGGGTCGGCGGAGACGGGGTTCCAGGCCGCCCGCTTCGTGCTGGGCTACCTCGCGCTGATGAACGTCGCACTCGCCGCGTTCAACCTCCTCCCCGGGTTCCCGATGGACGGCGGCAGAGTCCTCCGGGCGCTGCTGGCCCGCAACCGTCCGTTCGCCAGGGCGACCGAACTCGCCGCCGAGGTGGGGAAGTGGTTCGCCATCCTGCTGGGTCTCTTCGGCCTGATTCCGCCCTTTAACCCGCTGCTCATCGGGCTGGCATTCTTCATCTACATCGGCGCCGAAAGCGAGTCCCGCCAGACGGTGATGCGGGCCGCCTTCGAGGGCGTCACCGTCCGCGACGTGATGACGCCCGCCGAACGGGTCACCACCGTCGACCCCGAGACGAGCGTCAGCGAACTGATCCGGACGATGTTCCGCGAGCGCCACACCGGCTACCCCGTCGCCGTCGGCGACGACGTCGTCGGCCTCGTGACGCTCGACGACGCCCGCGCCGTGCGCGACGTCGAGCGCGACGCCTACCGCGTCAGGGACGTCATGACCACCGAGCTGTTCACCGTCTCGCCCGACGACGACGTGATGACGGCGCTCACGGAACTCGACGACAACGAGGTCGGTCGCCTGCTCGTCCTCGACGACGACCGATTCCTCGGCCTGCTCACCCGGACCGACATCATGACCGCGCTGACGATCATCAAATCGAGTCCGAACTACCAGAACGGCGCCGAGGAGAGCGACGCCGCCGTCTTCCGACCCCAGTCCTGAGGGAGGCGACGGCGGCGAAAACAGCTACTGCCCGCGCTCAGAGGCCAAGCGACCGGGCGAGTTCCTCGACGCTCTCGAAGACGTCCCACTCGGCGTCGGCCGCGTCGTCGGCGATCCGCGTCTCGACGTCACCCCGTTCGATGGCCGTTCTGAACGCTCGCTCCGGGTCCGATGCGTGCGCGATTCGCTCGAACGTCTTCTCGTCGGTCCGCAGCGTCACCGTCGCGTCTTCGCGCGCGCCGCGTTCGAGCCCCTCGATCCCCCCGCTCTCGTTCACGTGGAAGGAGAACACCCGTTCAGTCCCCTCACCGCCCGATACGTGGAGCGTGACCGTCTCGCCGGCCAGCGACTCGTTGCCACCGTCCGTCGCGTTCGCCTCCGCGTTCGCGGCGACAGTCCCGTCCATCTCGGGTGACTGCGCAGCGGTCCCCGCGAGGGCCGGCACCCCGACGAGCGACAGCGTGACGACCAGCAAAATCGACTGCAGTACCGCGACTCGTGTCTGTGACTGCACAGACGGTGATTACTCTCGTCCACCTTAACTCCGGGTGGTAACTATCTGGATTTCTATAGGTGTGGCGGGGAGGACAATATCGCCGCAGTACTGCGGTCTCACTGCCACTGGATGCCGAAATTATCAACAACTGGTACGTATCTGATCCGTACTCCGCCTCTCAGCACGGTGTCGCTCGGACGCCGATAGACTCACTCCGCTCGTCTATCGAGCCCTGCGCTCCCTCCGCTCGCGCAGGACGCCTGCCCGCCACCGGAGTTCCGCCCGCGAGTAGTGGCCGAACTCGGCGCGGCGGTGACAGGCGATGCAGAGGGAGACGACGTTGTCGAGGGTGTGGGCGTCTGCCATCGAAAACACTGGCGACTCGACGAAGACTCGAACCGGAATGATGTGATGAACGTCCGGATTACGGCCCAGCGTTTCAGCGTCGGCTCCGCAAATAACGCAGGCGTATTCGTCCCGTTCGAGCGCCTGACTGCGAACCTGGTCCCAGCCTGATCCATACGCTTCGTTCCCACCGCCACGCCAGTTTGGATGTCCCTCTCCCGTAAATTCCTCGGAAATCCACTCTGCGAGACAGTCACGACAGCAGAGCGTCGCCTCGCCATAGACGCCACTCGGGTACCGTTCGAACGACACATCGCAGACGTCGCACGTGTACTGTCGTTTCCCCCCTTTCCAGCGTGGATTCGCATCGCCTTCGAGATGGGGCGTCGTTCGCCACGACTCACTTTCGACACACGTCGAGCAGAACTTCCCCGGTTTCTCACTGGGGTAGTACTCGAAGTCAGCCCCACAGATCTCACACGCCGTGGTTTCCTTCCCACCCCGGTAGTTCGGATTGTTCTCACCATCGTACGAGACTGCTCTATCGTGGCACTCAGACGAGCAGTACTTCTTCGCGTAGTCGCTGTAGAACGAGACACCACACTCCTCACACTCACGATTCGGTAGGCGCTCGTCGTGCGAAGCGCTGTGATGGACGCCCAGTCCACGCCTGCTATCGAACTGATCACCACAGGTCGGACACGTGTGTTCCGCCATATTATTCCAGCATACCTTCGAGAAATTAAAAACTCCCCAAGCGCGGTGAAAGTAAAACGGTGCGGGGGAAACCTCGCCGGAAACTTAGCGGCAAAAGTTGTCTAGGTCCAGGTGCGGGAATTGAACCCGCCTCACAGCCGCCACAGGGCTGTAGGATGCCACTACCCCAACCCGGACACGTTGAAGCATATGAGGATAACCGGCTGAGATAAATATACGTTACGACTCCACCCCCGCTTCGAGAGGCTTTTGCACCCGGACCGCCTTTCCCCGTGCAAGCGTGGCCATCACGGACAAGATATACGTCAAGAACCACCGCCAGCTCGCCTCACAGCTGGAGACGTCGTTCCCCAAGGGTGCGTTCAAGGGCGCGACCCTGGACATCCTGTTCCAGGGCGAGGGGCTGGCGAAGCTCAACGAGGCCAGTCGCGACCGGGTCCTCGAGTTCGCCGAGGACTTCCTGGACTGTGACTGCCAGGCCAACCCCCACTGCGGCTGTGCCGAGCGGAAGTTCACCCGCTACCTGCTGGAACTCCGCGAGCAGGGCCTGGGGCCTCAGGGCGTCGTCGACGTGATGGGCGACGACTACATGCTGTACGCCTATCCCGGCGACGTGCGGAACTTCCTCGACGACTCGATCCGGACGCTGGAGGCGGTCGAGGCGCTGGCGGAAGTCGACGGGCAGGGAGACGTCGCAGCGAAGGCGCGCCAGAAACGGGACGACCTGGTTTGACATCCTCCCCGGTGTGAACACCGGGATCTCCTCTCCGGCGTGGGAGTCTCAGACTGCCTGCGACTCCCCGGAGGCAACATTCCCGTCACGAGGGACGGTACTCTGGTCTGTGCGCTGTTCTTTGGGACGGTGAGAGCGTGGTGACTCCGACCAGGTGTGGTCGTCCCACTCGAACCGCACGGGCCGTGCCATCGGCCTGACTGCGTTGCTCGTGTGCCGCTTCAGGAACGTCTCTGATGCTGCAAGGTCGGCGTGTCCCTCGAACCCACACGGACACGTGAGTGTGTCCTGATGCCGTGTCGTTCGGTCTGTCGAACCACACTGCGGGCACGCTTGACTCGTCCACGCTTCCGACCGAACTTCGATTGCAATTCCGTACTCTTCGGCAGTACAGGCTAATCGTTCGGTGAACTGCTTGAACGCCCAGAAGTTGTGGGTCTTGGCGTTAGTCTCGACAGACCAGTACGTCTCCAGTACGTCGGTCAATCCACCGATATACACCGTGTTCACGCCGTCCTCGTAGAGCCGCTCCAGCAGGTCACGGCACAGCGCTTCTTGAGCGTGCTCGCGGCGACGGGTTCGTTTCCGGTATAGTCGCCGGATGCGTTTGCTACTGTATCGGCCATCTTCGAGTTTCGACTGTAATCGGGCAATCTCTCGCGTCGTCTCGCGGAACCGCTGGAATAACTCGCGGCCCTCGTACAGATATTGCTTGCCGGTCGTGGTAGTGCAGGCGACGAGGTTGTTCGCACCGATGTCCAGAGCGGCCGTCTCGTCAGCCAGTGGAGTGTCCCGGACGTCCTCAGAAACAGTGACGGGTTGCGAAGCTCGGACGGTGCTATCAGTCTCGTCGTACCACAGGTCCAACCGACCCTGTTTTTCGTACTCAGGCCAGTTCGGGTCGCCAGCGATTTCGAGCCGGAGTCGTCCAGTGTGGTCGTATCGGTCTTTCAACTCGCTCCCAACGAGTATTTCAAGTCGGGAGCGCTCGCCCCATTCGACCGTGTACGACGTATTGCGAATGACGGTCTTGAGTTGCCGGCCGTCATCTTCGTTCCCACGGAAGCCCGGTGGTTCCGGGTGTTCCGTGACTAATGTGTTCGACTCGCCGTGATACTGGTCTTTCAGACGAAAGAACCCGCGCCACGCTTCGCTGTTTGTCCGTATCACCTGTTGCGCGGTTGATGCACCAAGCACGCCTTTATACTGACCTTCGAGACTGCCGGTGTCGGCGTCCCAGACGCCGCCCTCGAACCCCTCTTCGTCGTTGTACCGCATGAGGCGTTCGTAGTTGACTTCGTTCCAGAGAGCGGCGGAAGCGTCCAACAGGTCCACCAGCAGTTGCTCTCCACTCTCGGAGAGTGGTCGGACGGCGAATGTGTTGGTTCGCTTCATCTGCCAACTGATGGAAGGAGCGCTTGGAACATAAATTACAGTCCTTCTGGGCGAAAGTAAAGCTGGTGGAGACTCGGGATGAGCAGTTCCACGGCGGTTTCTCAGCGGAGCGTACGCTATTCACGCCCATTGAACAAACCGAAGGTTTAGCGATGCCCATCAGAACGCTCAGCGTTCTGAGGATGCCGTGAACGGCGTGACTCTCTCGCTGTTGAAGGGGAGAGACGCCGCAGAGAAGGGCCGGGCCGAGTTCAGCTAGGCGTCTTCGAAGCTCCCGATGCGGTAGGAGGTCTCCTCCTCGTCGTCGCCGTCGAGGTCCTCGAGCTGGACGACGTCTTCGTCGTCGTTCTGGTCGAGTTGCTGGCGGAGTTTGGTGACGTAGCGCTTGTGCTCTTCGAGCTGTTCGCGCAGGTGGTCGGCCTCCAGTTCGAGGCGCTCGTGTTCCCGGACGAAGCTCTTGGGAACCTCGACCTTGGGCGGGAAGCTCTCGGTGGTGCTCTCGGACTCGCCGACTTCGTGTTCGGGGACGACCTCGACCTGGCCGTCGTGGGCGACGAGCATGTCGACGTAGTCACGGAAGACTGCAGACAGCGAGATGTCACGTTCCTCTGCGATGTCCCGGAGCGTCTCGAACTTCTCCTGGCTCACCCTGAACGAGATGGTCTTGTTCTTGTTGCCCATTGATGTGTTACTGTTGCTCGTTCTACCCACTTAATCGTTTGTCAGACGCACCTACGTCGGGCGATCGGGGGACCGACTCCAGTACCTCGCACCGTCGTATCACTTTCCCGAGGGATGTGGAAAGCGACAGACGGCGACAGAAGTGATGCACAGACTGAAAATTTAGATTATGTGTGTCTGTACACTGAATATCCGCGACTGATGGAGAGACGACTGTCGTCGACTGTCCCAGGTGTCACCGGCGTGACTGCCTGGGTGTCATCGGCGTGACTGTCTGGGTGTCACCGACTCGCCGGCGGGGAGGCGCTCCGGTAGCGCCCCCAGATCGTGCGTCGGTCGCCGATCCAGCGGTAGAGTCCCTCCCGGAACCGGGCGTAGCCGGGGACCTGCCTGAGGGCGCCGAACAGTGGCCGCGTCGCCGGGAGCGCCAGTTCGATGGTTCGCTCGGCGGCGGCGCCACACGAGTAGGCCGCGTCGTCGGTCAGGAGGTGCATGCACCGGTCGTAGGACTCGGGCAGTCGGGCGCGCTGGTCGGGCGAGAGCTCCGAGAAACCCACTGGCTCGAACTCCCCGTGACGGAGTGCGAGCTCGACCGACCAGGTACAGAAGCCACACTGGTCGTCGTAGACGAGCCGTGGCGGGGCAGCGGCGGTCTGTGCGGTGTGTGCAGTCGACATCATGTGAACCGGCCTGTCTCCGCGTCGCACTCCTCGCAGACCGTCACGAGTGCGTCGCGGTCGTCGGTCATCTCGATGCGGTTCTCGGTGCGGCCGCCGCAGTCCGTACACTCCCGGAGCATCTCCGTCGCGCCGGCGTCGGCGGGTGCGCCCATGGCGAGCGCCACCACCCGCTCGTCACCCCGGTTAGTGCCGAGTTGCCACTCGCCGGGGGCGAAGCGGATGAACTCGCCAGCAGCCACGTCGACGTCACCGTCCTCCGTCTCGAACGTGACGGTGCCGCGCTGGACGTGAAATACCTCCTCCTGGTCGGCGTGGCGGTGGTAGCCGAAGCCGAAGCTGTCGCCGGGGGCGAGCTCGTAGTAGTTCACCGCGACGTCGTCGGTGTCGAGCGCGTTCGAGAGCGGGCGCTTGACGTCGGCGGGACCCATCCGCGAGTCGACGGCGTCGAGAGTGACCTTCTCCATGTCTGACGATTGGGCGGCCAGCGAGTAAAGGTACTGGGCGTGCGGGGCGGAGCCGCTGCTGGTCGGGCACGGTATCGCGAAGAAACGGGAGTCAGCCGGCGTCCAGTCGAACTGTGTGAGACTGGGCTCGGGAGACGAGTGCAGCGAGTCTCCCGGCGTCCGGCGGAACTGTGTGAGGCCGGGCTCGGGTGACGACCAACGGGAGTCAGCCGGCGTCCAGTCGAACTGTGTGAGACTGGGCTCGGGAGACGAGTGCAGCGAGTCTCCCGGCGTCCGACCGCTGTCGTAGAACTACGGGCGCGTGTGGGCGGCGGGGCTCACTCGGACCGGTCGATGTCGAGCTCTTCGTCCACGTCCGAGAGCCACTCGGCTTCCTCGAGCTCCTCCAGTTGCTCGCGGAAGTGCACCTGGCAGACGCCGACCTTCACCGCGTCCTTTTCGACGGCGACGTCGGCCTCGTTCTCGCAGTAGTGGCACTGCATGGCAGGCGCTATGGACTGGGGGGCATTGAACCCTCCGCTCTCGTATGCCAGGCGTCAGACGGCCGGTTGTAATGGATTACACCTATCACTATCAGACGTCGAGGGCCCGGCGGATGCGCTCGAAGGCAGCGTCGTCGAGGCCGGCCACGCCGAGAACCTCTCCGTGGGCGTCGCTCCCGCCGGTTTCGAGCAGGTCGTATCGTTCGACGGCCCGGTCGACGGGTGCCGTGTCGACCGCGTCGTCGTAGGGGTACCAGCGCTCGACGGCGTCGAGCGAGTCACACAGGGCGAGCGCGGCGTCGGGGTCGGGGTACCGCAGCGGATGCGCCAGGCCGACCAGCCCGCAGGCCTCGGCGAGGAGGTCGCGCCCGCGCTCGAACGAGGGCACCTCGCGGGGGACGTAACACGGGCAGTCGTCGCCGATCAGGTCGTCGAAGGCTCCCTGGACGTCGTACTCGCTCACCTCGGCGATGGCGCGTGCGACGTGGGGGCGACCCAGCCCGGGTCGGGGCTCGACGGGCAACGAGACACCCAGGCGGTCCTCGACGCAGTCGACGATGGCGGCGCCGCGTTCCTCGCGGTTCGCCTGTATTCGGTCGCACTCCGAGACGAGCGCGTTGGTCGGTCGGGCGCCGTAGCCCAGCAGGTCGACGCGCTGGTCGCCGGCGTCGACCCGGAGTTCGATTCCGTGGATCACCAGCATCCCGTCGCGCTCGACGACGGGCCCGTCGAGGTCGGGATGAAGGCGGTCGTGGTCCGTGATGGCCACGGCGTCCAGCCCTGCCTCACGAGCGATACCGGGCACTTCCGGGAGCGTCAGCGTCCCGTCGGAGTTCGTGGTGTGGACGTGCAGGTCGGCGACGACCATCTCGACTCGACCCTCGCCCGCTCACCCTATGCCGGTTCCGGTGTGCACCTTATACGCCCTTGATGGCATTGTATGATTAATAGTGAAGGTTTATTAACGACCATGAAGAATGCTGGTGCATGCGACTGCTCGACAGCGCGACGACGCCGATGAACGACCACGACTACCCCGCGACGACCAGCGACCTCATCGAGGCCTACGGCGACGTGCAACTCGACCTCCCGAACGGCACGGAGTCCCTCGGCGACGTGCTCGAACGACTCACGCCGGAGACGTACGAGTCAGCCGACCAGGCGCGCCTGGCGATGTACAGCGCCGTCTCCTCGAAGGGCATCGGCCGCGTGGGCTACTCCGACCGCGACCCGGTCTCCATCAGCGAGGACGGCCCCGACCAGCTCTCGATTTAGGGCTCCGTTTCCTGCGGGGAGCGTTTCTGGGTGTAGATCCCCGTCTGATCACCCTTCGTAGACCCGGAGACCAGACCAGTCGACCTCTGACCAGCCGCTCTTGCAGCCTGTGAGTTGAACCGGTGGTTCGTCGGAATTGCGCTGGAAAAAACAAGACTACCAACAGCCAGAAAGCCCTCGGCGCGCTCCGGTCCCGCGGACCTCCTGTGCTCCTCGCTACGCTCCGGTGCTTGAAGGTCCGGGGTTCCCGGACCCCGCCTCGCCCTTTCATCCACCAGGCACAGCACCGCAGCCCTGCCCTTCCCCTGGTCGGCCGACGAGACGGCCTCCCGGCCGGGCGGTTGCGGAGCGGTCAGGAAGCGTGTCGCGCCGCCAGGCGCGACCGGGGAGGGGTGGCGGAGCCAATCGCGAGTGCGTGCCGAACGGAGTGAGGCAGCGCGAGCGACGGCTGTCCCTGGGGGACTGAAAGGGCGAGGTGGGGTCGCGCTGCAAGGCAGTCGCTCAGCGGGCCCTACCCGAACGCACGTGAGGGTATCCCGCTGAGCGACCGCGAGCCCGCCGAGGGCTTTCGAGGTGTTTACGGTCGTGCTCACTCAGGTCGTTTCGGCCGTCACAGATCGATACGTAGCTCACTTGTACTGAGCAAACATTACCACTCACTCCGAAAATCCGACGTCGAACTACCGGTCCAGGAACTCGGGTCGGTCGACGATGTCGGTGCTATCGACCTCCTGGCGGTCGAGCACGTCGCTGGTCTCCAGTGCCTCGGGGAGGCCGTCGCGGCCGCCGGTCGGGCGGTCGTCCGGGTCGACGGTGACCGTCTCGCCCTCGACGAGCTCGGCCCAGACCGCGTCGCCGTCGGCGTTGGCCCGCTCGGCGGCCTCGGTGGCCTCCTGGCGCCCCTCGCGGTAGGCGAGTTCGACCAGGCTCTTGTTGTAGGAGGTGTCCATCTCGTCGTAGACGGCCTCCAGTTCGTCGCGGTTGTACTCGCCGAGTTTCTCGGCCACGCCGATGGCGTAGGCCCGTTCGGTGGCCTCGTCCTTGTCCAGGGCGTCCCAGTCGGTCCCGTACTCGCGCTCGTAGAGGCTCATGACTCGATTTTCTCGTCCGGATACACCTGCAGGCCCTGGTTGGAGAAGTCGATCTGGCGGATGTCGCAGTCGATGGCGGTGCCGCGCATCTTGATCACCTGCATCCCGCGAGTCATGCTGCCGCGGTCGAGGAAGTTGTGGAAGAAGATGACGCCGTGGGCGAGGTAGTGTTCGTCGCTGTAGGAGGACGGATCGGTCATCTCCGAGATGAGCAGGATGGTGGCGTCGGTCTGCTTGAGCGCCGAGAGGAAGCCCGTAATCTCCTGGGAGACGTCGGTGAGGAAGTGCTGGAGCAGCATCGTCGAGTCGACGACGACGCGGTCGACACCGTTCTGCTCGATGAAGGCGATGAGCCGGTTCGTCAGCCCGCTCTCGGTGCCGAACTGTGAGATGGTCCGCTTGCCACTCTCGGTCACCAGGTTCAGGAACTGGATGGCGTCGGACTGCATCGCCCGGTCGAAGCCGAACTCGTAGCCCGACATGTCCTGCATCAGCTCGGTCTGAGTCTCGTGCATCGTCACGTAGAGGCAGTCCTCGCCCTTCTTCGCGCCCTGGGTGATGAACTGCGCACAGAACGTGGTCTTGCCGCTCCCTGGCGGGCCGCTGATGACGTACAGTCGGTCCTCGAGAAGCCCACCCTCGACGAGCTGATCGAATCCCGGAACGCCGCTCGAAACGCGCATACTGCCTGCAATGCCAACTCCCGGTATAGGTGTTTGCGCTCGGTTTTCAGGGCTGATAACCGACTGGTCGGGCAGGTGGCCGCGGGGGAGTTCCTGGGAATTCGAGCCCCGACGAGCCGTCGCCGACAGCGGTCACTGGAGCGGGCCGACAGCGGTCACTGGAGCGGCTGGACGCACTCCCGGCAGTAGGAGAACTGCTGTTCGTGGTCGTTGAGGGTCCCGCAGTGGCGACAGTGGATTCCCTCCTCGCCGTCGCCGTCACCCGCTCCGGGTCGGGCGGACGGCTGTTCCATCGACCGGCGTGCGGAGCGGTCGACGGAGCCGGGGGCGGCGTCCGGTGAGGCGTCGTCCCGCTGGATGTAGCGGTAGAGCAAGAGCTGGACGAGCGCGAACCCGAGGACGTACGCGACGAGCCAGCCCAGCGCTTCCATGCTGTGTCATACGTTGGCAAGATACTTGGACATTTTGGGGCGAGAAGCGAGTCCGCGGGGATCTGGCCGTCTCCCGGTCCGTATCTGGTGACTGCTACGTGGCGGCGAGGGCCGCGATGCTGGTGTCTGCGACGCTGGTGGCCGCGATGCAGGTGTCTGCGACGCTGGTGGCCGCGATCCCTGTCCCGGTCAGGCGTCCGGCGGGGTCCGGTCGCGCCCGAACTCGTCGAACGTCTCCACGTCGTCGGGGACCGCGTAGTCGAGTTCCCGTTCGTCGCGGCGGTCGACGTTGGCGCCCTCGATGGGCTCGGCGACCGACTCCCAGCCCGGTTTGACTTTGACGCTCTCGGCCGGTGTCCCGGCGGCGATGTGGTGGGCCGGGACGTCGCGGGCGGCGATAGACTTGGCGGCGAGGACGCTGTTCTCCCCGAGACGGACGCCGGCGCGGACCATCGAGTCGTAGGTCACCCGGACGTCGTCCTCGATGATAGTGTGATAGTTCTCGATGGCGGTCTGGTCGTTGACGTCGTGGTCGTGGCTGTACACGTGGGCGTCGTCGGAGATAGAGACACGGTCGCCGACGGTGAGTTTGCCGCGGTCGTCGAGGTGGACGTCGTCGTGGATCACGACGTTGTCGCCCACGGAGATGTTGTGGCCGTAGGTGAACGAGATCCCCTTGAAGAAGCGGCAGTTCTCCCCCACCGACTCGAAGAGGTGCTCGGCGATCATCTGCCGGAAGCGCAGCGCGAACTCGACGTTGTCGGCCATCGGTGTCGCGTCGAACTGGCGCCAGAGCCACTGGAGGTGTTTCGACCGGGTGAACCGCTCCTCGTCCTTCTCGGCGTAGTACTCGCTCTCCAGGGTCGCGTTGCACGGGTCGTATCCCTGGAGGCGCACCCGTTCGGCGGGCGAGACGCTGTCCCCGGCCTGCCAGCGCTCGTAGGCGGCCCGGTCCCCGTGGAGGTCGATCAGCACGTCCTCGACGACGTCGCAGGTGTCCTCCTCCCCCGAGAGGCGCTCGTCGACGTCGGAGATGAACGCCCGCAGCCCCTCCTCCGCGAGCGGCGGTAACGAGACGTGACGCTTGGTCATACACTGCTCAACACAGTGGGCGGACAAAGGGGTTTCCGTTACCCGAGTGTAACCACCCGACGCAGGCGTGTTAGGCGGTGAATAGGTATCTTTCACCCAGAACTAAGTTCCGGCTTCGAGACGGATCAGCCATGACAGAGCCGGGCGACCGGTCACTGAGCAGACGCGTGTTCGTGAACGGACGTGAACGGCGACTCCGGGCCGGGTGGCGGTTGATCGCTGCGACGTTCATTCTCGTCCTCGCGTCGCTGGCGCTGTTCCTCGCCGTCGACTACGCCCAGGCGATCCTGTCGTTCGCCGGCCCGCTGGTCGTCGGCGGAATCCTCGCCTCGACACTCGTGGCCCAGACCGCGTCGAACGTCCTCATCACGGGCGTGCTCGTGGTCGCCGCGTGGTTCGTCGACCGCCGGACGCTCCCCGACGTGGGGCTCGGCGGCCGGCGCTGGTGGCCAAACCTCGGCTTCGGCCTCCTCCTCGGCCTGGCGATGACGACGGCCGTCTTCGCCGTCGAACTCGCCGCCGGGCTGATCACGGTCGAACAGCTGTTCCTCAGCAGGCCCGGGCTCGGTATCGACGAATCGTTCCCCGTCGCGTTCGTCCTCACCGTCCTCATGTTCGTCGCCGTCGGCGTCGGCGAGGAGGTGCTGTTCCGTGGCTACCTGATGACGAACGTCGCCGAGGGGCTGAACGGGCTCGGCCCGATCGGTCCCCGGACCGCCCTCGGTATCGCTGCCGTGGCCACCTCGGCCATCTTCGGAATCGTCCACATCGCCAACCCGAACGCGACGCTGGTCTCCGCGTTCAACATCACCGTCGTCGGCGTCTTCCTCGCGTGGACGTACATCGTGACCGAAGACCTGGGCATCGCCATCGGCGTCCATATCACCTGGAACTTCTCGCTGTCGTCGGTGTACGGCTTCCCCGTCAGCGGACTGACGACGCCGGCGACGGTCCTCGACGTCCGCCAGACCGGCGATCCGTTGGTCACTGGTGGCTCGTTCGGCCCCGAGGCCGGTCTCGTCGTCTACGTGGCGCTGGCCCTCGCCATCGGCCTCACCTGGTGGTGGGTCCGCCGGAGCGGCGCCACGGACTGGTTCCCCACCGGCGTCGCCGTCCCGGACCTGCGGAACTCGCGCGACGAAGGGGCTTCCGACGGGGAGCCGCGACGGACTGCGGGCGGCGGGGCGGACTGATAGTGGTAGTTGTAACGTTGTACCGGCGTTCGCCGGTACCGGCCACGTCGAACGCCGGGAGACTCGCTGCACTCGTCTCTCGAGCCCAGTCTCACACAGTTCGGCCGGACGCCGGCTGACTCGCTGCACTCGTCTCCCGAGCCCAGTCTCACACAGTTCGACTGGACGCCGGCTGACTCCCGTTGGTCGTCACCCGAGCCCACGCTCACTCCGTTCGCGTGGACGCCGGTACGGGCTTACAACTACTACTGTGAGCGGACTGGTCCAGGTAGTATACAAATAACACGGTCCGGAAGGAAGATATGGCAGCAGTTTGACTCGCGAGTGATGGCTGACTCTCAGAGGGGAGACGCCGGTGACCGTTCCCGTTCGAGGTCTGCAGGTTCGCTCTCCCGCCGGCGACTGCTGGCCGCTGGCTCTGCCGCGGCGGTCGGGGCCAGCGGCCTCACCGGGCGAACGGTCGCCACGCCGAACCGTGCGGGACTGGCCGCCGCGGACGCACAGGGTTCCGACGACGAGCGAATCGAGGAGGAGGCGTGGGTCGAGACGGTCGTCGACACGGACGGCAGCGGGGATGTCGACCGGATCTACGTCAGGGTGTCGCGGCCGGCGTCGACGGCGAACGGGGACCAGTTGCCCGTCATCGCGACCGCGAGCCCCTACTACGGTGAACAGACCCACAGCGATTCGACCCCGGAGATGCTGTACGACCGCGCAGTCGAACTCTCCGCGAGCGAGGACGGCGATTCCGCCAGGGCGACGGTTGACGCGACCGACAGTAGTCGTCGGACGGACCGCAGAAGCCCCGACCACCGGCCGGCCCACGCGAGTTCGCTGCCCGACGCACGCGCTCTCCAGCGTCGGTACGTGTCGAAGGGGTACGTGGTGGCACAGGTGTCGTCGCTCGGGACCCACCGATCAACCGGCTGCTACACGGCCGCCGGTCCGCCGACGATCGAGGCGCTCGTGGCCGTCGTGGACTGGTTCAACGGCCGCGCGACGGCGTACGACTCCCCGACGGGCGGGGCCACTGTCGAGGCCGACTGGACGACCGGGACGACGGGGCTGATCGGGGCGTCCGCGAACGGTGAACTCGCGAACGCCCTGGCGACGACCGGGGTCGACGGGCTCGAAGCCGTCGTCCCACAGTCCGCCAACAACGGCCAGTACTCGCTGTTCCGCGCGAACGGGACGCCGATATCCGTCGTACCGGACGAGTCGGCGGGGATGACCGACCTCGGGACGTGGGTCCAGGCAGGGAACGCCAGGCGACCGGCGTGTGACCACTGGACGGAGCGGATCGAGACGGGACAGGACACCGCCACTGGCGACTACAACGACTTCTGGCACGAGCGCGAGTTCCTCCCCGACGCCGACGCCGTCGACGCCGCGGTGTTGTTGACTCACGCGGTCGACGACCCCATCGTCAAGCCGAACAACGTCGCGGACTGGTACGAGGCGCTCGACGCGGCCGACGTCCCGCTGAAGCTCTGGTTACACGAGGGGGGTCACAGATCGCCTCGGGGGCAGCGGTGGGAAACCTTACTCGACCGCTGGTGGGCCTACTGGCTCAAGGATGTCGACAACGGCGTCATGGACGAGGACCCGGTGACGGTCGTCCGGGGCGGGAAGCCAGTGCTCGGAGGGTCACGAGAGACGTATCAGGAGTGGCCGGTCCCGGGCGCCGAACCGGTGACGCTCCGGTTCCGGACCGGCGGAGCGACGGCGGGCGAGGCGTCCGTCGGCGACCCCGACCCGGCAGCGGAGTCGTTCGTCGACGACCCGTCGATTCCGGTCCGCGAACACGCCGTGGCCACGGAATCGGGCCACCGGCTCCGCTACGGGACGCCGCCCCTCGAGACGTCGGTCCACGTCAGCGGGCGCGTCGTCCCCAGCCTCTCGCTTTCCTTCGACGATCCGACGGTCGTGAGCGTGGCGCTCGTCGAGTACGGGCCCTCCGGGGCCGACGTCGTGACTCGCGGCTGGGCCGATCCCCTGAACCGGCCGAGCTATCGCGAGTACGACTCGCCGGTCGCGTACAAGCAGTCTTTGCGAGAGTCACGCCCGCTCGATGCGGACGAGCCGGTGACAGTCGAGTTCCCGCTCCAGGCGACCGACCACGTCTTCGAGGAGGGGTCCCGGATCGGACTGGTCGTCTACGCGACCGACAGGGAGTTCACCCTCCGCCCGCCGGGGAACGCGACGGTGACGCTATCGCTCTCGGAGAGCGCCGTCGAGATGCCCGTCGTCGGCGGGGAGACGCCACTCACCGACGCGTTCGCGGACGACGCCACCTACGGCGAACAGTTCTGGGCCCGGTCGTCTTCGGGGCCTGTAGACGGGTTCGGGCCCGGACTGGCCGTCGGTGGCGCGCTCGCCGCCCTCGGCGCTGGCGGCTACCTGCTGAAGCGACGCCTCGCTGGCGGCGGGGACGGGACGGCGTAACTGTCTCGCCGAAAGGCGGGTTCCACACCGCCTAAGTAGACGCGCTCAATAGATCCGATCATGCACTACCGCGAGCTCGGCAACTCCGGCGTGGAGGTGTCGGAGGTCGGCTTCGGCGCCTGGGTCGTCGGCACCGACTGGTGGGGGGACCGCACGCGCGAGCAGGCGATCGGCATGGTCCAGCACGCCCTCGACGAGGGCGTGACGTTCTTCGACACGGGCGACGTCTACGGCCACGGGAACTCCGAGGAACTCGTCGGCGAGGCGCTGGCCGAACACCGCGACGAGGTCACCCTCTCGACGAAGGTGGGGTACGACTTCTACAACAACCCGCAGGCCGGCCACGGCGAACTCCCCAAGGAGATGGACGCCGACTACCTCCGCACGGCGTTCGACCGCTCCCTGGAGCGCCTGGACACCGACTACGTGGACCTGCTGATGCTCCACAACGCCAACGTCGACGAGGTGACGCCGGACGTCCTCGAACTCCTCGACGAACTCCGCGAGGAGGGGAAGGTCGAGGCCATCGGCTGGGCGCTGGGCCCCTCCATCGGCTGGCTCGCCGAGGGCGACGCCGCCATCGAGAACGAGTTCGACGCCGTTCAGGTCGTGTTCAACCTGTTCGAGCAGACCCCCGGCCAGCACTTCATCGACACCATCCGGGAACTCGACGCCGACACGAGCGTCCTGCCCCGCGTTCCGCACTCCTCGGGCCTGCTGAACGAACAGGTCACCCCCGAGACGGAACTCGACGAGGGCGACCACCGTGGGTTCCGGCCCGAGGAGTGGTACGAGACGGGCTGGGAGAAGGTAGAGACGCTGCGCTTCCTCGAACGGCCGGAACGAAGTTCCGGCGACGGCGCGAGCGGCGACGAGCCGCGAGCGGACCCGGACCACGCCGACGGCACCCGTACGATGGGCCAGGCGGCGATCCAGTGGCTGCTGGCCCACGACGAGGTGGCGAGCGTCACGCCGACGTTCCGAACCACCGACGACGTCGACGAGTGGGCGGGCGCCTCCGACACGCCGCCGCTCTCCGACGCAGAGTTCGAGCGCGTGCAGGCCCTCTACGCGGACAACTTCGGGATCGACCGCGACGACGGGATGGACGCGCTTCGCTCTTCGGTCGACGGGGCTGACCTCGAGGGGACCGGGATGAAGTCGGCGGGCGACTGACCACACGCACGTCTCGTCGTGGGTGGTCGTCGGTTGACCGTCGAAGGCGGGCGACTGACCACACCCACGCCTCTCGTCGTGCGTGGTCGTCAGTTGACCGTCGGAGGTGGGCGACTGAGGGAGCCGGATTTCGCCTGGAGGACGCTGGAACCCCTCCGTTTCCCGTCGAATCCCTTCGCCATCTCTCGATTTCTCCGTCCGTCGTTCGACTTTCGCTCCGGGGTCAGACGGCCGTCAGACGCGAGACGGCGGTCGGTTCGACTCGAACCGAGGGGGTTCGACGCTGATCATCGACGCCGTCCTCTCTCTTCTCCGAGAGGTCTCTCGCCCCGTGACTCGATCCCAACCCGATCGCTTCGGCTCGAAATCAGTTGCCGGCCTGCGATTGGTACAATATACCACGACAGATCCGGTCCGGCGTCAGACGCCTCTCAGGACGCTGACGTCACGCCGGAGAACTCGAACCGGGCGCCCCCGTCGTCGCCGTCGGTCACGCGCACCGACCAGCCGTGGGCGTCGGCGATGCGGTCGACGATGGCGAGGCCGAGGCCGGTGCCGCCCTCGTCCGCGTTGGTCGTGTAGCCGGGTTCGAACACCTCGTCCCTGTCTGGTGCCGGGACGCCGGGACCGTCGTCCGCGACGAAGAAGCCCGACGCGTCGTCGAGGGGGCCGACGACGACGGTTACGTCACTGCCGGCGTGTTCGACGGCGTCCTCCCGAGCGTGCGAGGGTGGGCTCGTGGAGCTATGCTCCACGGCGTTGCGAAAGAGGTTCTCCAGGAGCTGACTGAGGAGGCTCTCGTCGGCCTCGATGCGATCGATCGGCTCGACGGTCAGCGTCGCGTCCGCGGTGGCGACGTGCGACCAGGCGTCGCGGACGACCGTGGGGAGGTCCACGGCCGAGAGCTGTTCCACGTCGGTCTTGCGAGCGAGCACGAGCGCGTCCTCGACGATCGTGTTCATCCGTTCGAGCGAGGACCGGACGGCCGCGACCTGTTCGTCGTCGCCGTCGAGCAGTTCGGCCCGGCCGAGCGCGACGTTCAGCGGGTTCCGGAGGTCGTGGCTCAGCACGTCGGTCAGGAGCGTGAGCTGGTCGTTGCGCTCCTCGACGGCGAGTTCGGCCTCCCGGCGGTCGGTGATGTCCGTGTGGACGACGAGGACACAGCGGCTCCCCTGGTACTCGAACGGGAGCGCCCGCATCATGAACCACCGGCGCTCGTCGGGCGAGTGACAGGGGTACTCGAACTGAAACGACTCCCGTTCGCCGTCGATGATGGACCGGATACCGCTCGCGGCCTCTGTCGCCGTTTCGTCGCCCTCTGCGGCGTCACACGTGTCGAGATAGTTCTGGCCGATCATGTCCGGGTGGAACGCGATGCCGTTGTCCTCCGCGAAGGTCGTCCAGCACCCGTTCGTCTCCAGGATGGTTCCGTCCGCGTCGAGGACGGCCACCTCGCTTGGCATGGCGTCGAAGGCGAGCGACCGGAGTTCGTCCGCCTCGACGCGTCGGCGTGAATCGGTCACGATGCCGTTAGTACGTGGTGTGTGAGTATAAGGCCGTTCGTCGATTATCGACCGCGAGAATCGACCGCCGAACGTGTTCCCGCTCCGCAGGACCGTTCGGGTGTGAGAAGGACCCGCTCCCGTCGGTCGCGTCGCCCTTCTATTCGTTCAGCAGACCGTCCTGTTCGACGCGCATGACTGCCTCCCCGTCGGGGAGGTTCGGCGCGTCGACGAGCTTGACGATCCGCTTGGTCCCCTTGGACTTGCGGAGGTAGATACGGAACGTCGACGTGTGCCCCAGGATGTTGCCACCGATGGGCTGTGTCGGGTCACCGAAGAAGGAATCGGGGTTCGAGGCGACCTGGTTGGTGACGAGGACCGCGGTGTTGTTCAGGTCACCGACGCGCATCAGGTCGTGGAGGTGCTTGTTGAGCTTCTGCTGTCGGTCGGCGAGTTCGCCACGGCCGACGTACTCGGCGCGGAAGTGGGCGGTCAGCGAGTCGACGCAGAGCAGGCGGACGGGGAACTCCTCGTCCTGGCTCTCGCTGGCGATCTCCTGGGCCTTCTCGGCGAGCAGGATCTGGTGGTTGGAGTTGAACGCCTTCGCGACGTGGATCTTGTCCAGCACCGACTCGACGAGCGCCTCGAGGTTGCTCTCGTCGGTCGGGTCCGCCGTCTCCTCCTCGCCCACGACGCCGTGGAGTTCCATCGTGTCCGCGAGGACCTCGTCGTCCAGGCCGCGGACCATCTGGTCGATACGCTCCGGGCGGAAGGTGTCCTCGGAGTCGACGAAGATGGTGGAGCCCTCCAGGCCACCGTGCTCGGAGGGAAGCTGGACGGTGACGGAGAGCTGGTGGGTCACCTGGGACTTGCCGGCCCCGAACTCGCCGTACACCTCGGTGATCGACTGGGTCTCGACGCCGCCGCCGAGGAGTTCGTCGACCTCGTCGACGCCCCAGGTGAGCTTGCCGATCTGTTCACGACGCTCCAGCACTGTGGCACCGGTCTCGAAGCCGCCGATGTCGGCGGCCTTCCGGGCGGCCTGGATGATGTCGGCGGCGGAGGACTCGCCCACGTCGGCGGTGTTGGAGAGCTCTCCCGGACTGGCGACGGCGATGCCCTGGTAGTTGTCGAATCCGTTCTCCTTGAGCTTCTCTGCTGTCGCCGGTCCGACGCCCGGCAGGTCTTCGAGTTCTTCCTGTGCTGCCATGGATTTCCCTTATGCGTGGGGGGATATAAACCCCCGTTAACAGGGGAGTGAAAGTGAAACTGGCCGACAGCGGTTCGACAGGCGGTGAACCGATCCGGACGTTTACGCCGGAGGGCGAACCGCGCGGTCCCGAGCCGAATCCGGGAGCACGAGCGCAGTCGCTGGCGAGCGTCGGTCGAGTCGCGAGAAATGAATCGGGAACTCAGGCGTTCGCGACGCGGCGGAGCACGTCGGGGGCGTCCTCGAGCGCATCCTCCAGCGCGTCGGCGTCGGGGCCGCCGCCCTGGGCGAAGTCGGCGGGGCCGCCACCGCCGCCGCCGACCATCCCCGCCAGTTCGCCGACGACCTGGCCGGCGTTGACGTCGACGTCGTCCGGGACGGCGACGACGAACTGGGCCCCGTCGGCACCCGAGCCGAGCACGGCGATGTTCCCCTGTTCGACGACGGCGTTGGCCTGGGCGCGGAGTTCGTCCATGTCGGCGTCGATGCGCTGGATCACGGCCGTCGCCTCGCCGACGTCGACCTCTTCTGCGTCCGCCCCACCGCTGGCGCGGGCCTCGGCGAGCTGGGATTTGAGCTCCTCTATCTCCTTGCCGCGGGCCTTCCACTCCGAGAAGAACCGCTCGGCGGTCTCCGGGACGTCCTGCGGGCTGACGTCGAGTATGTCGGCGGCTTCGTTCAGCGCGTTCTCGGTCCGCTGGGTCGCATCGATGGCGGCGTCGCCGGCGGCGAACGTGAGCCGGATGACGCCGTCCTGGACGCGCTCGGTGCCCAGAACCTTGATCGTCCCGACGTCTCCCGTGCGGGCGACGTGGGTGCCGCCGCAGGCCTGGACGTCCTCTGCGACGTGGATCAGCCGGATCTGCTCGCCCGGCGGGATGCCGCCCTGGTAGAGGTCGAAGCCGTGTTCGGCCTCGGCGTCGTGGCGGTCGGGCCACTCCTGGGTGACCGGCACGTTGTTCCGGACGATCTCGTTGGCGAGGTCCTCGATGGCCTCGACCTGCTCGCGCGAGATGGACTCGTAGTGGCTGACGTCGATGCGGGCGCTCTCGGTGCCCTTCTGGGCGCCGGCCTGCCGGATGTGGTCGCCCAGCACCTGCCGGGCGGCGTGGACGACGAGGTGGGTCGCGGTGTGGTGGCGCATCAGGCGCCGGCGTCGCGTCGCGTCGATCTGGCCGCGGACGAACTCGCCCTTCCCGGGGTCTTCGCTGGTGGTGTGGACGATGACGCCGTCGTGGAGCTGGACGTCTGTCACCTCGCCGGTGACGTCGTCCGTCGCCAGCGTCCCGTGGTCCGCGGGCTGGCCACCGCCTTCGGGGTAGAACATCGTCTGGTCCAGGACGACGTCGAAGTCGCCGTCCTCGCGGTCGAACACCTCGAGGACGACGGCCTCGAACTCCATGCGGTTCTGGTCCTCGTAGTAGAGTCGCTCGGTGTCGGGCAGTTCGGCGATGCGGTCGGCGTAGGGGACGCCCGTCTCGTCCTCGAAGGCCTGGCCGCCCTCGTGGCGGCCGGCGACGAGCGCGTAGAAGTCGTCGGGGACCTCGACGTCGACGTCCTTCTCGGCGGCGATCTCCTCGACCATGTCCGGCTGGATGCCGTGGGAGTCGTACAGCTCGATGAGCTCGTCGACCGGGATGGCCTCGCCTTTCTCGGCGTACTCGTCGGCCAGTTGCCGGACGCGACGGCCGCCCCGGTCCAGCGTCTCGCGGTACTTCTCGACCTCGGTGCGGACGACGTCGCGGACGTGGTCGCGGTTCTCGTAGCCCAGCCGCTCGGCCTGCATGTCGACGAGTTCGTCCAGCGGCGCGTCGACGCCGACGGTGTCACAGAGCCGTTTCGTCCGGCGAAGGACCATCCGGGCGAGGTAGCCCGTGCCGACGTTGGAGGGGACGATCTCGTCGCCCAGCATGTACGCCAGCGTCCGGCAGTGGTCCGCGATGGCGTAGATGTTCTCCAGTGGCTCCATCAGGTCGAGCAGCTCGTCGGTCGAGACGCCCACCTGGTCGGCGATGGTGTCCCGGGCGGCCTCGATGTCCTCGGCCTCGTCGATGTCCATGTGGCCGGCGAGCTTGGCGGCGCGGTGGACGATTTCGGCCTCCTCGTCGGTCATCTCGACGCCAGCGTTGTCCTTCAGGAAGGCGATCATGTCGGGGTAGATCGCCTCGTACACCGTCGGGGTCCCCTGGGACATCCACGTCCACCGTTCGAGCCCGTAGCCCGTGTCGACGACGTACGTGTCCATCGGGGCGTACGTGTTGCCGTCCTTCAGTTCGTACTCGCCCTCGGGGTCCTGCTCCATCGACATGAAGACCAGCGTCGCCAGCTCGGCGCCCTCGTAGATGACTTCGAGGGCGGGGCCGGCGTTGCCGCCGCCGACCCAGGGGTCCTCGATGTAGACGAGTTCGTCGAGGTCAGCGCCCAGTGATTCGAACAGTTCGTCGCAGTACTCGACGGTCTCCTCTTTCCAGTACACCTCGCCCTGGTAGGCGTACTGCTCGGGGTTCTCGATGTCTTCGCGGGCGTTGAACGCGTGGTGGGCCATCATCTCGAAGGCCATCGTGTGCCGGCCGGTCTTGCCCACGTTGTCGATGTCCTGCATCCGGATACAGGGCTGGCTGATGGTCAGCGGGTTGGCCGGCGGCGGCGTCGACCCCGAGGTGACCAGCGGCTGGAAGTCGTAGATAGAGGCCTGGGTCAGCAGGGCGTCGTCGCGCCACCGGTTCGCGGCGACGGGGTAGGGGTCGATGCGTTCGTGGCCGTGGTCCTCGAAGAACGAGAGGAAGGCCTCGCGCATCTCCTCCAGCGTGTACGCCTCGTCGAAGCCGGGGTCGTCGATGAAGCCGTACTCCGCACAGGGCGGTTCGCCGCAGGTCTCGCGGGACTCGTCGCGCGTCCAGAAGTGGGCCCCGCACTCGGAACACTCCCGGCGGACGAACCCCTCCTCCTCGAAGTAGTCTAGTCGGTATTCGTCGGCGAGGTCGCTCATTGCGGTATTCTTGGCCGACCAGCGCCTAAAACTGTTCCGAAGGGGTCGGCCGACGATAGGCGAAACCGGGAGACGGCAGCCAATCACGGGCCTTGGCGGCCACGCGGTCGGGCGCCCACACCACCAGGTCGACTGGTCAGTGCAGTCACAAGACACTTGTCCCGCCTTCGAGCGTGAGACGACGCGAACCTCGCGGGGCCCAGCGACCTACTTCTCGAGCGCCAGCGACGCCAGCATCGCCTCGAGCTGGACGCGCTCGTTTGCGCCCTGGGTGATGCGGTAGTCGGTCTCGCCGACGCGGTCGAGCACGCGGACGGCCTGCTCGTCGTCGAGGCCGAACTCCCACACCGACCGGTGGATCTGGTTGATGACGTCGCCGCCGGCGATGCCCTCGTCGGTGAGCAGCTCGTCGAGCTTGGACCGCGAGGCGGTGAAGTCGCCGCTCAGCGCGGACTCGACCATGGTCTGAATCTCCTCTGGGCGCGCCGTCGAGGTTATCTCGAAGACCGCTTCCTCGTCGACGACGCTCCCCGTAATCGAGGCCGCCTGCAGCCCGTTGATCGCCTTCCGCATGTCGCCGTCGGCGGCGTAGACCAGCGCGTCGACGCCGTCCTCGGTCAGTTCGATCCCCTCGACGTCCGCGATGTGGCGGATCTCCTCCTCGACCGCCTCGTCGGAGAGTGGCGAGAAGCGGAACACGGCACACCGGGACTGGATCGGGTCGATGATCTGGCTGGAGTAGTTACACGAGAGGATAAAGCGGACGTTGTTGGAGAACTGCTCCATCGTCCGGCGGAGCGCCGACTGGGCGTCGCTGGTCAGGGCGTCGGCCTCGTCCAGGAAGATGATGCGGTAGTCGACGCCGCCGAAACTCGTGCGCGCGAAGCTCTTGATCCGGTCCCGGACCACGTCGATCCCCCGCTCGTCGGAGGCGTTCAGCTCCAGGAAGTGCTCCTGCCAGTCCTCGCCGTACAGTTCGTGGGCGATGGTGACGGCGCTGGTGGTCTTGCCCGTCCCCGCCGGCCCGGAGAACAGCATGTGGCTCAGCTCGTTGCGGGAGACGTAGCTCCGCAGCCGCTCCACGATGTCCTCGTGGCCGACGATGTCGTCGAACGACGTCGGGCGGTACTTTTCGATCCAGACTTCCTCGCGCCCGACCGCTTCGGCCTCGGCCTCGCTCATGGACGAAGGGTGGGTGTGGGTGGGCTTAAACCCCGCGAGGTAGGCTGGCGCCGAACGAAGTGAGGGGCCAGCTATATGGCGAGCGGGAGCGCCAGCGACACGCGAGCCGAGGTAGGTCGGGGCCGACCGGAGGGAGGGCCCGGCGAAACGGCGAACGGGGAACGAAGTGACCCGTGAGCCGAGGTAGGTTGGTGCGAGCGACGGGAGGCGCGAACGGAGTGAGCGCCTCCGAACGCGCGAGCGGCGGTAGCCGCGAGCAGCGAGCACCAACTAAATGGCGAGCGGGAGCGCCAGCGACAAGCGAGCCGAGGTAGGTCGGCGCCGAGCGCAGCGAGGGGCCGACGAAACGGCAAGCGGCGAGTGAAACGAGCCGTGAGCCACGGCAGGTCGGTGCCGAGCGAAGCGACCCACCAGCTATACAGCGAACGGCGAGCGAACCCGCCGGGAACGGTCGATTCGGTCGCGGTTCCATTTGGGGAGACACACCACACGGAACCTCACACACAGATCTTTTCAAAGTCCAATCCAACAGCGCCGCCAATGGTCGGTAGCGTCGACGAGCACGGTCGTGATCGATCGAACACTACTCAGTCGCCCGGGGAAGCTACCCGGCAATCGCGCGCTGGTCAGTTCGGCCGGCGTGGCGGGGACGAGCCACGAGTCGCGCGTTGCCTGCCCTGAACCACGATGTCTGCGAGTTCTGCCCAGCTGGTCCAGCGGGAGTTCCTGCGGCGCCAGCACCTGTTCGTCTTCGCCGCGCCCCTGGTGTTCGTCGCGGCGGTCGTCCTGGCCGCACCGACGCCCGAGGGGGTCGGACTGTCGTACTGGCTCGACTACTGGTGGCTGTTCCCCTTTTTCCTGCTGGGGGCGACCATCGTCAACACCGTCGGGATCAGCGGGTCCGCACTGTTCGTGCCGTTCCTGATCTTCATCTTCCCGCTGCTGGCCCACCCGCTCGAACCGGAGACGCTCGTGAAGGTCGGGCTGATCAGCGAGTCCTTCGGGCTGTCGAGTTCGGCGCTGGCGTTCATCCAGTACGGCCTCGTCGACCGGCGGCTGGGGCTCACGCTCGTCCTCGGCGCGCTCCCCTTCGTCGTCGGGGGCGCCCTGCTGTCGTTCGTCATTCCCGAGCCGCTGTTTCACGCACTGCTCGCGCTGGCGCTCGTCGCCGCTGCGTATCTCATGTTCACGGCGGACCTCGGCCACGAGGAGCCAGGTGGGGGCGGCGGCGCCGACGTGGCGACGGACGGCGGGACCGACGCGGGCCTGCCGGACGACGACGGGAAGCTGGGCCCCGCGGGCGTCGGCATCGACGACGCGGGAATGGTGACGCGCGTCGACCGCTCGGGAGACACCTACACGTACACGTGGTCGGGCTACCTCGAACGGTTCGCCAACTACGCCGTCGGCGGGCTCTTCCAGGGGCTGGCCGGCTTCGGCATCGGCGAACTCGGCATCATCTCCAAGCTCCGGACGGACGTGCCGGTCCGGGTGGCCATCGGGACGAACCACGTCGTCGTCGCGACCACGGCGATCATCGCCTCGCTCGTCCACGTCTTCGGGGGCGGTCTCGTCCCCGGCGGCCACTCCCTGAGCCTCGCGACGACGCCGTGGAACATGGTCGTGTTCACCGTTCCCGCGGCCGCGCTCGGCGGCCAGATCGCTCCCTACGTGTCGAACGCGCTCGATACGGAGACGATCAAGAAGGGCGTCGCCGTGCTGTTCGGTGTCATCTCGCTCGCCCTGTTCTTGATGGCCGCCGGCGGTATCTAGGCGGGAGGCTGCCCGCTGTCGGAGCGCCACACCGCTTCCCATCGAACAACGCTTAATCGGCCAGCGACCATCGACCACTACAAATGGAGGTCGCCATCCTCACCGTCGGCGACGAAATCCTGTCGGGGGACACCGAGAACACCAACGCGACGTGGCTGGCCCGGCAGCTAAGGGATCGGGGAGCCACCGCCAGGCGCATCCTCACCGTCCCCGACGACGAGGAGACGATCGCCGACTACGTCCGCGAGTGGAGCGAGGCGTTCGACGCCGTCGTCGTCACGGGTGGTCTCGGCGGGACGCCGGACGACGTCACGATAGAGGCGGTCGCCGACGCGCTGGACCGGGACCTCGTCGTCCAGGAGTCGGTCCGCGAGACCATCGCCGAGAAGGCCAGGCAGTTCCGCGAGGACAACCCCGACCTCGCCGAGGACTACGCGTTCGACATCGACCTGGACGCGCAGGCGGCCCTGCCCGCGGGCGCGGAACCGCTGATCACCGACGCCAGTTTCGCGCCGGGCTGTGCCGTCGAGAACGTCTACGTCTTCCCGGGCTTTCCCGAGGAACTCCGGGCCATGTTCGCGCTCGTGGCCGAGGACTTCGGCGGCGACGCCATCTCGGAGACGCTCACCACGCCGGCGCCGGAGGGCGCGCTGTACGCGGCGCTCGAAGACATCCGCGGCCGGTTCGACGTGACGGTGGGGAGCTATCCCGTGAAGGGGCGGGATCCGGGGCGGGTGAAGGTGACCGGCACCGACTCGGAGGCCGTCGAGGCTGCCGTCGCGTGGCTCCGGGACGAGATCGAAGTGGTGGACGACTAGAACGTCGCCGGGTCGAGTCGCGGCACGATGCCGTCGAAGTCGTCGTCGAACGCGAGTACCTGGTCGACGTCGTGGCGCTCGACGAGTGCGATGGTGGTCGCGTCCGTGAAACTCAGTCCCTGGTCGTCGAACCGATCGAGCGTCTCGACGCCGTCGACGAACCTTCACGCCCGACGAACACCATATCGACGGCGTCGGGGAACGGACCACAGCCTCGTATACGGTCCCCGACACCGCGGGCCTCTTCGGGGTCCTCGAAGCGTGAAAGCGCTAGCGTGACCGTTTCGTCGTAGACGTAGTCGCTCGTCAGAAGCCGACCGAACTCGCCGCTGATGGCGGCTCTCATGGCCGCCGTCGCTGGGTCGTGCCGCGGTGAATCTTCGTCGTGGTGGGCGTAGAAGACGCCAGTATCGACGAATATACTCACTCGTTCAGCGCCTCGTCTTCGTACAGAACCGCATCGATGTCGCCCTCGTCGACCGGATTGCCGGAAGCCTGCGTTCCCGAGAGCCACTGATCTCTCTCCTCGTCGGACAGTCCGTCCCAGTCGTCACGATACGACGCGATCAGCGCGTCGCGGGACTCGAACTCCCGCTCGACGATCCGGTCCAGCAGCTCCTGCTGGGTCACGGACTGGCCCGTCTCCCGCTCGATAGTGGCCTGGAGCTGTTCGAGCCGGGCCTTGGTCTCGTCGCTAACCGGTACCGACGTCGCCATAGGGGCGAGTAGACCGTTCTGTCTGATAAACGTTCGTCCGAGCACCAGATCCAGACGAGATTTCGCACCCGGTCAGACGGCCGCAGTCGCAACCGGGGGCCGGCATCCGGAAGCGTTCGGACGACGGTGACGGATGGTCGCCGCCGTGGCGTGGACCTGGAATGCGATCACAGTAACTGGCCAGACCGACGCGATTTCCGGCTCTGAAACTCTGCTCGGCGACCTATAGGTGAGCCGCGCGTCGGCGCCGATATGTCAACTATCCGCTCGCTCGGGGACCGGCTCGGTGCGTCCGGGGACGGCCCGTACGCCGCCGCCCTTGTGGCGCTCGGCCTGACGGTCGTCGGCACCGTCGCAGCAATCACCGTCGCGATCGTCGCCTGGCCCGTCGCCGGACTGCTTGGCGTGAGCGACGCGGCCGCCGCACGGATACTGCTGAACAAGAGCGTCCAGATCGGATTCCTGATCGTCGCGCTCGCGTACGTCGTCTACTGCGGCGCACCGGGACGGTACGCCCGCTTCCGGCGGCCGACCCTTCGGGACGCCCTCTGGATTGTGGCCGTCTTTCCCCTTCTCAAGGCTGTCGCGCTCGTCGTCGGGCCGGTGCTGGCGTTCCTCGGCGTCGTCACGCATTCGGGTGGTTCGGCGGGCGTCCCGGAACTGGCCACGCAGCCGACGCTCCTGCTCGTCGCGTTCGTCGTCTGGTTCCTGTTCGCCGCGCCGGCCGAGGAGTTGCTCTTCCGGGGCGTCGTCCAGGGACGGTTGCGGGAGGCGTTCGACGTCGCCCCGGCGCTCGTCCTCGCTGCCGGCTGTTTCGCGCTGATGCACGTCCCGATGGCGCTCCTCTCCGAGGGGATGGGTCCTGTGCTCGCAGTGGCCGTGGAGACGTTCGTCGGCGGCCTGGTGTTCGGCCTCGCCTACGAGCGAACGGAGAACCTCGTCGTCCCGGCGGTGGCCCACGCGACGCTCTGGGCCGGCGGTATCGTCGAACACTACCTGTCGGTACTCTCCGCAGGGCTGTGACACAATCTGGCGCTCAGAACAGCTCCATCACGCCGAACTCGAAGAAGTAGTAGGCGGCGACGGCGAGCCAGGACTCGAAGATCAGCGTCCCGGCGGCCGACAGGACGACGAACTCTCGGAGGTCCATCTCGGCGACCCCTGCCGGGACGGTCAGCATGCCGCGAGTGAACAGCAGCGCGTTGCTGACGAGGACGGCCGGGCGACCCCAGCGGTCGAACCAGCCCTCGAACCGCTCCAGCTTCGAATCGCTGACGCGGAACCACGGCTTCTGGAGCAGCCACTCCCGACCGCCGCGCTTGGCGAGCAGGAACAGCGCCGTCTGGCCGATGGTCGCGCCGACGACGGCCACGACCATGATGAGGGCGATGGTGTCCAGCTCGTACCCCGACGGTGTCGTCGCGAGCGCGCCGATGGCGAAGGGGACGATCCCCTCGCTCGGCGCGAAGTAGAGCAACATCGCGCCTTCGAGCACGAAGATCAGGAAGAGGACGTACAGGCCGTAGGTCTCGATGAGTTCCTTGGCGAAGGCCGCGTCGCCGACGAAGAAGAGGACGACGCCGGTGATCGCTAACAGCGCGAACGAGGCGGCGATGACGAGCAGTCCGTAGTCCTCGGCGAAGACGCGGAGCCGCGAGCGCGAGGACTGCGTGGAGGCCATTAGTCGTCTGTGAATCGCGTCGCGTGCAAATGTCTTCTGTTCGGAACGCGGCGAGGCAGTAAGGCTTTCACCGCCGATACGCTACCCGCGAGCATGAACCCCACTCGCCGACCCCGTCGTCTGCGGGCCGACGGCGTCCGGTCGCTCGTCCGGGAGACGGACCTCTCGGCGTCGGACCTCATCGCACCGGTGTTCGTCGACGCGACGACCGACGAACGGGTCCCCATCGAGTCGATGCCGGGCCACGAGCGCGTGCCCGTCGCCGAAGCGGTCGAGCGTGTCGAGGAGGTGCTGGCAACGGGCGTCGAGGCCGTCATGGTGTTTGGCATCCCCGAGTCGAAGGACGACCGGGGCACCCGGGCCTGGGCCGAGGACGGCGTCGTCCAGGCGGCCGTTCGCCGGATCAGCGAGGAGACCGACGCCTACGTCGTCACGGACGTCTGTCTCTGTGAGTACACTGACCACGGGCACTGTGGCCTGGTGGAGGAGAACGCGGCCGACGACCCGACGCTCACGGTCCGCAACGACGAGACGCTCGACCTGCTCGCGAAGACGGCCGTCTCGCACGCACGTGCGGGCGCTGACATGGTCGCTCCCTCGGCAGCGATGGACGGGATGGTCGGGGCCATCAGGACGGGACTCGACGACGTCGGCTACGACGAGGTGCCCATCATGAGCTACGCGGCGAAGTTCGCCTCGGCGTTCTACGGCCCGTTCCGCGACGCGGCGGACGGCGCTCCGGCGTTCGGCGACCGCCGGCACTACCAGATGGACCCGGCGAACGGTCGCGAGGCGATGCGCGAGGTGGCCCTGGACGTGGAGGAGGGCGCGGACGTGCTGATGGTCAAGCCCGCCCTGCCGTACCTCGACGTCGTCAGCGCGGTCCGCCGCGAGTACGACCACCCCGTCGCAGCCTACAACGTTAGCGGCGAGTACGCGATGCTCCACGCTGCCGCCGAGAAGGGCTGGCTCGACCTGGAGGAAGTCGCCTACGAGTCCCTGCTGTCCATCAAGCGCGCCGGCGCCGACCTCATCCTCACCTACTTCGCCGAGGACCTGGCGAGTCGGCTGGACTGACCGGCGAGGCGTTCACGGCCCGTCGCGTCGGTGGTTCGGGGCAGCGATGGCGCCCACTCCGATTGCCGTGTCCGCCATCCCGGACTGTGACCGGCCGAGAGCGACATTTTCCCGCCCGAAACAGCCGAAATTATTATATCTGACCCGTCGACACGTGCGTGCAGATACTCATGGGTGGAACCAGAACCGGGATGGTCACGGTCGAGGACGTCCCCTCGAAGGCGTATCGCGGCGTCGAGATCCTGTTGCTGTTACCGATCGCACTTTACGCGCTGCTCGGCGTCGGTATCATCTTGCTCGGGTTCGGCGAGAGCGAAGCGGGGCTCATGGGCGCCGTAGCCGCGGTGAGCGCGTGGTGGGTCGGTGGCCTCGCGCTCTTCTTCGTCTCCTGGCTGTTGACGCCGGTCGTCCTCTACCTGGACACGATGAAGATCAACGAGGCGGACCTGGAGTGGCAGCCCAGTCCGGTGCTGTACGCGGTTCTCGGCCTCTTCTTCGGGTATCTGATGAAGCTCCACCACATCTACAAGCGTCACCAGTTCGTCGTCGACTGGGTCGAGCGCGACTGGTGGTGGGTGTTCGTGGCGGCCGGGACTGTCCTCCCGACCATCTTGCTCGCGCTCGCCTTCTCCGTCGGGACGAACAGTGGCACCATCGTCCCCTTCCTCCTGGTTGGTCTCGCTATCCTGACCGCCGTCCCGTTCCCGCTGGCCATCTATCGCGACGCGACCTACGTCCGGCTCAACTCCAGTGGCTGGCGGCCGAACCCGGGGAACTACCTCAATCTCGCCGTCTTCTTCTTCGTCCTTGCGCCCGTCGTGTTCCCCATCACGGGGGGCTACTATCTGGTTCGCCGACACCGGGCGATCGGGACGGTCTGACCGGAGCGACGAGGGCTCGCCACTCGTAACAACGGACGACACTTTCAGTTTCCGTAACGTATTCCTCCGACCCCTGTGCAGCCTCCGCCGTGAACCGACAGACCCTCCTCGTCGCGCTCGTCGCCGCCGCGGCCGTCGCCGCGTTCGGCGTCGGCGCGGCGACCCTGGACGACGCCCTCGGGCCGTCGGACCCCGCGACCGGCGGTGACGGCGAATTCGTCGACCGGCAAGGTCGCTACGGCGCGGGTCCGGCCGACGACGCGCCTCCCGTGGGTGGGTCGTGCGAGACCTGTCCGGCTACCGGCATCCAACTGACGACGACCGGCCTGCTTCCGACGGTCCCCAGAACTGTCCTCCTCGCGCTCGCCGGCCTCGGTTCGGTCGTCACCGGCTTGCTCTGGCTTCGCGCGGGTCGTGGCACTGGCGCGGCCGTCGACGGCGTCGCCGACGACCATGCGGGCCTCGACACCGACGACGACGCCGGGTCGACTGCGGCGTGGACGCCCGACGACCCGCCCGCGTCGAACCCGGTCTACCGCGCCTGGCGCGACGTCGCCGACGCCATCGACGCGAGCGACCCGGAGACGACGACGCCCGGCGAGTACGCCGCCCTCGCCAGAGAACGAGGCTGGAACGGTGTAGCCGTCGACACGCTCACCGACCTCTTTCGCCGCGTTCGCTACGGACGGGCCGAGGTGACCGACGAACGCGCCGAACGGGCACGGTCCGCCGCCGAGCGAGCGCGCGGTGGGACCGAGCACGCCGGGGCGGGCGACCCCGCGGCGGAGGACGGTCCGTGAGAGTCCACCGCCTGCCGCTGGCCGTCGGCGTCCTCGCCACGTTCGCCGGCCTCGGTCTCGTCGTGACCGGCGGACCCGCGCCCTCGCCCGGCCCGCGCACGCTCCCGTTCGCGATGGCCGTCCTCGCCGGTGGGGCCATCGCCGCCCTCTCCGTTCTCGTCCGGTCGGCCGAGGGGCCGACGACGGAGCCGTTGCCAGACCCCGGTACCACCGCGAACGCCCGGATTCCCGGCGAGCGAGTCGACGAACGCCTCGCCGGTGTGTCGTGGCGCGAGGGGGAGACGCGGGCCGAACTCGCCGACCGGATCGAGCGGGCGGCGGTCGCCACACTCGTGCGGACCGAGGGGTGGACGCCCGCGGAGGCCCGCGAGCGGCTTCGAGACGGCACGTGGACCGACGACGAGCGGGCCGCGGCGCTCCTGTCTGACGGCGAGGATCAACCGTCTGTGAGTGACCACGTGCGTGCGCTCGCGACCGGTGAGACGCCCTTCCAGCGCCGGGCCGACCACGCGGTGGCCGAACTCCACCGCCGGGTGGTCGACGGATGACCGACGCCGACCGCGTGGAGATACTGTCGGAGCGCCGGACGAACCGGTGGGTCGGGCTGGCCGGCGGGGCGCTGGCGGCCGCCGCGCTGGGACTGGTGCTCCGGTCTGCCGGGCTGTTGCTGGTCGCCGGCGTCGGCGTGGCACTTGTCGCCTACGAGCGCGTCGCTGCGCCACCGCCGGTCTCGATCGCTCTCGAACGTCGCTTCGACCCGGCCGAGCCGGGCGTCGGCGAGTCCGTCACCGTCACACTCACCGTCGAGAACGTCGGCGAACGGACCATCGCGGACCTGCGACTCGCGGACGGCGTCCCCGACGGGGTTCGCGTCGTCGACGGCGACGCCCGTCTCGCGACTGCACTCCGGTCTGGGGCGGCGACGACGCTCACCTACGAGATACGCGGCGGCCGAGAGCGCACCGCGTTCGACCCGGCCCACGTCGCCGTCCGGGACGTCACCGGGGTCGTCGAACGCCGGGCCCGGGTGGCCGCGGCGACCGAGACGCTGACCTGGCCCACGAACGCCGACGCGTCGACGATCCCGCTCAGTCCTCGCCGCTTGGGTGCGGTGGGCGACCTGGTGACCCGGGACGCCGGCGAGGGGCTGGCGTTCCACGCCGTCCGCGAGCACCGGCCCGGCGACCCGCTGGGCAGGGTCGACTGGCACCGACTCGCCAGGACTGGTACCCTCGCGACCGTCGAGTTCCAGCGCGAGCGGACGGCGACGGTCGTCGTCGTCGTCGACTCGCGCCCGGCGGCGAATCTGGCGCCCGGCGAGCACAGCGAGACGGCCGTCGAACGCAGCAGCGCCGCTGCACGGACGCTCGTCGAGACGTTCGGGGACGCCGGGCACCGGACCGGCCTGGCCGCGCTCGGCCCGACGCCGTGCTGGCTGCCGCCCGGTCGCGGTGCCTCCCATCGCCGTCGACTCCAGGACCGCCTCGCCGGCCATTCGGCGTTCGCGGCGTCGGGCGCGGACAGTGCGGACACCGCGGACACCGTGGACACCGGTTCGGAATCCAGCGACGACGGTCGCGGACGCGTCCTGTCCGAGCCACCGGGGGACGCGACGGTCGTCTTCCTGAGCCCGCTCTGTGACGGGGACGCCGCGGCGTTCGTCCGTCGGCTCGTGGCCCGTGAGTTCTCCGTCGCCGTCCTCAGCCCGGACCCGACCGCAGCGGGGACGACCGGCCAGCGGTTGGTCGCTCTCGAACGCCGTGAACGCCTGTGGACGGTGCGCTCGCTCGGCGTCGCCGTCCACGACTGGGAGTCCGACGAATCCCTGGATCGGCTCCTCACGCGCACGGAGGGACGGCCAGCGTGACTGGCTCTGCGAGCGGTATCGGGAACGCCTCCGCAGGCCGGATCACCGGTGGTGCCGCCGCGATGGCTGGACTTTCGGCGTTCGTCCTGACCGGCGTCGACACGCTCGCGACCCTCGTCGGCGTCGCGAGCGTCCTCCTGTTGCTGACCGCGCTGGGCCGGTCGAGTCGCGTCCTCGCGACGCTGGCGGGCGTCGGGCTGTTCGGCGAACTCGTCCTCGCGGCCGCGAGCGGCGCGCCCGCCGGTCCGCTGCTGGCCGCGGCCGTCGGGATTATCCTTTCGTGGACGTTCGCCCACGCCGCCATCGACCTGGCCGAGAGCGTCGGCACTGCCCCCAGTCGCGACCTCGAACTCGCCCACCTCGCCGGCACGACGGCCGTGGTGGCGGGCCCGGCCGTTGCGCTCTACCTCGTCTACTCGGTCGAGTGGGGGTCGGTTCCGCCGCTCGCGCTCGCACTGATCCTCTTCGGCGCCGTCAGCCTGACCGCCGCACTCCGCCGGTGAGTCCACGACGACCACTCTCCCGCCGGTGTGACGGTCGCTTTCGGCGGTCCGACTGACCGTTCCGAGAGGGGAGCGCGCGCGAGGATTTCGGGCCACATTCGGCTATTTTTGCGGAAACGCCCTGGACGAACGTCGGAATCGGTGGCTGTGGGGCGTCTCCTTTCTGGACGGCCAACCACCTTATATCCATAATATTGTGCCCTAATCTGGACGGCCGTCTATTAATCTAGCACAGGATCTGGTTATCTTCAAGCTAACCCTTATGTAGTGTGATTCCCACCCCTCCTCCGTGAACTGCATGACAAAGTCGGGCGTTTACGAGAGAATGTTGGACGTTCAATCACGATAAGCAGCCAAAACCACCAAAGTGAACATCATAATGTCATTCGCACCACTGCAAATCGATCCAGCGGTACTCGCCGAGGGTGTCAACCTCATGTGGGTACTCGTCGTAACGTTCCTGATCTTCTTCATGCACGCCGGCTTCGCCATGCTCGAGGCGGGGCAGGTGCGCTCGAAGAACGTGGCGAACCAGCTCACGAAGAACCTCCTGACCTGGTCGGTCGGGGTCGTCATGTTCTTCCTGATCGGCAGCGGGATCTCGAGCCTCGTCGGTGGCTCGGGCTTCGCGAGTGCCGCTCTCGTCGGCAGCTCGGGTGACTGGGTCGGCTGGCTGTTCGGCGCGGTGTTCGCCATGACCGCGGCGACCATCGTCTCCGGCGCCGTCGCCGGCCGCGCGAAGCTCCGCGCGTACGTGACCTACACCATCCTGCTGGCCGCAGTCATCTACCCCGTCGTCACCGGGCTGACCTGGGGCGGCGGCTTCATCGCCTCGCTGGGATACCAGGACTTCGCGGGCGGGATGATCGTCCACGGGATGGGCGGCATCGCCGGTCTCACCGCGGCCTGGGTACTCGGCCCGCGCATCGGGCGGTACAACAAGGACGGCTCCGTCAACGTCATCCCCGGCCACTCGCTGACCTTCGCCGTGCTCGGGACGCTCATCCTCGCGTTCGGCTGGTACGGCTTCAACGTCGGCACGGCCGCGACCGTCTTCGCCGTCGAGGACGGCGCGCTCACCCTGGGCGCGTTCAGCTACGTCGGTCGCGTCGCCATGACGACGACCATCGCCATGGCCTGCGGTGCCATCGGCGCGAGCGCGGTCTCGCTGATCAAGACCGGGAAGGTCGACACGCTGTACGTCGCCAACGGCCTGCTCGCGGGCCTCGTCGGCATCACCGCTATCCCGGACACCACCACCTGGTGGGGCGCGTTCGTGGTCGGTGGCATCGCCGGCGCCCAGCTCCCCATCGTCTTCGGCTTCGTCGAGAAGCGCCTGAAGATCGACGACGTCTGCGCCGTCTTCCCGGTCCACGGGAGCGCGGGCGTCATCGGGACCCTGCTGTTTCCCTTCGTGGCCACGTCGAGCGCCCTCGAAGGAACCACGATGGTCGGCGCGTTCATCGACCAGGTGGTCTTCGTCGTCATCGTCGCCGGCTGGACCATCGCCGCGACCGCACTCGTGTTCGGCGTCCTCAAGGCCATCGGACAGGCCCGCGTCACGCCCGAACACGAACGTGACGGCCTCGACATCAGCGAACACGGCGTTGACACGTACCCCGAGTTCGGGGTCGACGACGGCGTCGCCACCGATGGAGGAAGCATCGTGCGAACGGACGGCAGCGTTGCGGGCAGCGAGGTGACCGACAATGAGTGAAACTGCAACTGACACTGACATCCAGATGATCACGGCGATCGTCCGCCCCGACAAGCTGGCGGACGTCAAGGAAGCACTGACCGACGTCGGCGCCCCGTCGCTGACGGTGACCAACGTCTCCGGCCGCGGCTCCCAGCCCGCGAAGAAGGGCCAGTGGCGCGGCGAGGAGTACGTCGTGGACCTCCACCAGAAGGTGAAGATCGAGTGCGTCGTCGCCGACGTCCCCGCCGACGACGTGGTCGACGCCATCCGCGAGGCCGCCCACACGGGCGAGCCTGGGGACGGCAAGATCTTCGTCCTCCCGGTCACGGACGCCGTTCAGGTCCGCACTGGCAACAGCGGCCCCGACGCCGTCTAAGCGAATGGAGGTCGACGACACCGACCGCCAACTGCTCGCGGCCCTGGCCGAGGACGGTCGGGCGACGACGAACGACCTCTCGGCCGCGACGGGCATCTCCCCGCCCGTCGTCGAACAGCGAGTCACCGGACTCGAGAAGCGCGACGCCATCGCGGGCTACGAGGCCCGCGTCGACTACGACGAACTCGGCTTCGACGTCACCGCCGTCGTCCAGCTGACCGCCGCCGACGCCAGGCGGGCCGAGGTGCTGGACGAACTGCGGACGGCAGACCAGTACGTCACGGTCTACGAGGTGACCGGGGAGTACGACGTCGTCGCCGTCGGCCGGTTCCGCGACACCGCCGAACTGAACGAACGCGTCGGCGAACTCGTCACCACCGAGGGCGTCGCCGAGGTGACCACCGCGGTCGTCCTCGACACGGTCGCCGACGACCCGCTGTCGCCGCTCCGCGGCGACTGAACCGACTGATCACGTATTTTTCGCGACACTCTACCTGGGTAGCGACTGGTGTCGACTGCCGGGTGTGACGCTGGATTCGACGGTTTCGTTCGCGAATGACTGAACTACTAGATTGATCAATTTGGGACCGAACAACTGACGGCGTTACCAACGACAAAGGAAAGCCCCGACGTGCTGCGGTCCCGCGGCTCGCTGCGCGCTCACTCCGTTCGCGTGCTTGCATCGCCGGGGTTCCCGCAGCACGTCGCCCCTTTCAGTCCCACCTTTTGCTCCTGACGGATCGGCCGATTCGGGTGGACTGAAAGGGGCCGACCGCTCGGGGAAGGCGGGCGCAGTAAGCACCGCAGGCGAAGCCGAGGAGCACAGCAAGCCCCCCGACCCGAGCGGGAGGGGGCTTTCGGGCTGTCGTTTATCACTCCAGTGGCCGTCGTAGCTCAGATCGATCAACACAGTAGTTGAACCGCTCACGGAGAGACGACTGGTACGAACCGTCTGACACGCGAACCCCGGTCCGTCGGTGGCGTTAAGCCGTTCGCTCCGGACAGCAGCGTATGAGTCTCGAAGTCGACGTCCGGAAGCTCGACCTCTTCAACACGATGGCGAAGGAGGGGTCGAGCACGGTCGCCGACCACCTCGAACAGCTGACCGGGGTGCCGGCGGCCGTCCGGACGTCCCAGATCAACTTCCTCGACATCGGCGACGTGAAGACCCACATGGGCGACGCCGAGCGCGTCGGTATCTACGTCGAACTCACCGAGGCGCCCGGCGGCTACGTCCTGTTCGTCCTCGACCCGACCGACGCCAGGCACCTGGTGGGGCAGATGATGGGTGGCGTGGGGAGTGGAGACGACGGCGACGGCTTCACCGACATGGAACGCAGCGGGCTCCAGGAGATCGGCAACATCCTCACGTCCGGGTTCATCGACGGCTGGGCGAACGTGCTCGATACGACCATCGACATGGGCACGCCTCAGTTGCTGTTCGACCGCACGCCCGCCATCATCGACGACATGGGCGGCTGGCCCAGGTCCGACCTCGTGTTCGTCATCGACTCCCACATTGTGAGCAAAGACACCGACATCGACCTCACCGTCTACACCTTCCCCGAACTCCAGGCGCTGGTCGACCTCATCCAGGACATCGACCTCGACACCGACGTCGCGGAGGATTCGACCCCGGCCGACGTCTGGTGAACTCCACGGTGGCTCCCCACTCGTGATCTCGAAACGATCTCTCCAGCGCCACCAGGTCGCGGTGTACGCCGTGGCAGTCCTGGTCGCCGTCGCCCTCGGCGTCGGCCGCCCCGGCGCGGCCCGGTCGCTGGAACGCTTGATCAATCCCGTCTTAGCGGTCCTGCTGTACGTCACCTTCCTGGAGGTGCCGTTCGTCCGCATCCGGGCGGCGTTCCGGGACCGCCGGTTCATGGCCGCCGCGCTCGGGATGAACTTCCTCGTCGTCCCGCCCGTCGCGTGGGCACTCAGTCATTTCCTCCCACCGGAGCCGGTGATTCTCGTCGGCGCCTTCATGGTGTTGCTGACGCCGTGTATCGACTACGTCATCTCCTTCACCGACCTGGCGGGCGGCGACGCCGAGCAGGTCACGGCGGCGACGCCGGTGCTGATGGTGGTCCAGTTGCTCCTCTTGCCGGCGTACCTCTGGCTGTTCGTTGGCCCGGCCGTCGCGGGCGCCATCGAGGCCGGTCCGTTCCTCGAAGCCTTTCTCGTCATCATCGCCGGCCCGCTCGCACTCGCCTGGCTCACCGAGGTCTCGGCCGAGCGTTCGCCCCGGGCCGAGCGGTGGCAGTCGGCGATGGGGTGGTTACCGGTGCCGATGATGGGTGCCACGCTGCTGGTCGTCATCGCCTCCCAACTGCCCCGCGTGCAGGACTCTATCGGCCAGATAGCGGCCGTCGTCCCGGTGTACGTCGCCTTTCTCGTCGTCATGCCGCTGCTGGGTCGGCTAGCAGCGGGCGCCCTCGGCATGGACGTCGGCGAGAGCCGGGCGCTCGTGTTCACCTCGGTCACCCGGAACTCGCTGGTCGTCCTGCCGCTGGCGCTCGCGCTGCCGGCGGAGTACGCACTCGCGCCGGCCGTCGTCGTGACCCAGACCCTCGTCGAACTGACCGGGATGGTCGTCCTCACGCGCGTCGTTCCCGCGTGGCTCGTTCCCGACCGGACCACTTCGTCGGCGACCGCGTCGTAATTCGAGGGAACGGCGGCGAGCGCCTCCGCACTCCCGGCGCCACGTACCCACAGCAATTTGACCCATGCCGTCGGGACCGTCAGTATGGTCCCCTCGTTCCGGACGCTCCTCCTCGGTCCCCCAGAACACCGGTTCCAGCGTCGCCTCGACCTGGTGTTCGCCGTCGGGCTCTTCCTTTGCACCTTCCTGGCGTACGCGGTCGGCCTCTTCGAGGTCACCGGTGGCGTCGTCTTCCTCGCGATGGACGCCGCCATCGTGGGTACGATCGCGGCCGCCACCATGGGCTACCGGCAAAGCGGCCTGATCTTCGGCTGGCTCGCCGCCTACATGCCGCTGCTCGGCGCCAACGCCGACCACTACCTGCTCGGCCTGTCGAGCCGCCCACTGATCGAGCGCCTCGTGGCCTTCCTCTCCCCCGACGGCCTGGTCTTCCTCGGCGTCGCCGCCGTCGTCCTCGGGACGCTCTCCTGGGCCGCCGGCCTCGGCGGCGAGCGCGTTCGAGATGCCTTCCGCGACCGTGTGTAGCGCCCGGCGAGACGCCACTGTACAAAGATTGATTTCGTATCCGCCGGCATCTCAAACAAGATGGAGCTCCAGGGCCGTACCGTCTCTCGACGCGGGTGGATAGCGCTCGCCCTGCTCGTCGTCGTCGTCGCAGTTCAGTCCCGGCTGATAGCGGACGGCTCGGTCGAGCCGGTCTCGCTGTACACGGTGGAAATTGGCCTGATGACGCTGTACTGCGTATGGAAGGGAATCGTCCAGCCGCGACGCGCCAACTAAACCGGTGGACGCCCGGTCGAAACTGAGGCAGTCGTTCGCTTCGCTCGGACCATCCTAATCATCTGCCGAAATCGGCGCCCCCTCGGCGTCGGTCGGCGCCGGACTCTCGCCGTCGTCGAAGGGGTACCACGACTGCTTGGCGTCGGTGAGCGAGAGGTCCTCGTACCCCTCGACCTCCTCCGGTTCGGCGAGTTCGACGATGGTCTCGTGGCCGGTGGCGTCGACCCACTCGCGGAACGTCTGGCCGTCCTCCCGGAGTGCGGCGTAGGCCTCGACGAGGTTGGCGATCATGCCGGGTACCTCGTCGGCGGGGACGCGCTGGCGGACCCAGTCGATGAAGGTGGGCTCCTCGCCGATGCCGCCGCCGACGCCGACGTCCATCGCCTCCACCATCTCGCCGTCCTTGCGGGCCCGCATCCCCTGGAGGCCGATGTCGGCCGTCATCGCCTGGCCGCAGTCGGCCGTACAGCCCGAGTAGTGGATCTTGATCCGGTCGACGTCGTCGGGGACGTCGACGTGCTCGCCGAGCCAGCGCAGCAGGCGCGCGGTCCGCGCCTTCGTCTCGGTCAGCGCGATGGAGCAGAACTCCGTCCCGGTGCAGGCCATCGCCCCCTGCTCGAAGGGGTTCGGCTCGGGCGTGTAGGTATCGAGCAGCGGCTCGGTGAGCAGGTTCTTCAGGTTCCCGTCGGGGACGTTCATGATCAGGGGGTTCTGGCGGCGGGTCAGCCGCACCTCGCCGGAGCCGTAGGCGTCGGCCAGGTCCGCCAGTTCGATGGCGTCCTCGGCGGGCATGCGGCCGACGGGCACCGAGAGCCCGACGTAGTTCCGGTCGTCCTGCTGGTCGTAGACGCCGACGTGGTCGTGGGCGCCGCGCTCGGCGGGTTTGCCGGCGTTGTACGTGTACTCGCCGCGGAAGTTCGTCCCGGCGCGGGCGGGCTCGAAGGAGAGCCGCTCGACCATCTCCTCGCGGATCTTCTCCGTCCCCCAGTCGTCGACGAAGAAGCGGGCGCGGTTCTTCGAGCGGTTCTGCCGGTCGCCCTCCTCGTGGTACAGTTCGACGAACGTCCGGACCGTCTCGTAGGCCTGGTCGCGGCGGACGAACACGTCCAGCGAGCGGGCGGGGCGCGGTTCGCGGCCGCCGAGGCCGCCGCCCACGCGGACGTTGAACCCCTTGACCTCTTCGCCGTCGACGACGGTGTGAGCGGGTTCGAGCCCGATGTCGTTGATAGAGTCCTGGGCGCAGCCCTGGCGACAGCCCGACACCGAGATGTTGAACTTCCGGGGCATGTTGCACAGCGCGTCGTCGCCACGGATGCCCGCCTGGATCTCGTCGAGCAGTTCGCGGCTCTCGACGTACTCGTCGGCCTTGCCGGCGACCGGACAGCCGGAGATGTTGCGCATCGTGTCGCCGCCGGCCGAGCGCGAGGAGACGCCGACGGCCTCGAGTTTCTCCCAGATCTCGGGAATGTCCTCGAGCTTGAGCCAGTGGAGCTGGATCGACTGCCGGGTCGTGAAGTCGACCCAGCCGTTGCCGAACTCGGGGTTCTCGACCGGCCCCTTGGCGTAGTCGCGGGCGACCTCGCCGATGGCCTGGAGCTGGCCGGGCTCCAGAACGCCGCCGCAGTTGGTCAGGCGCATCATGAAGTAGCTCTCCTGGCCGCCGCGGTGGTGGAACACCCCCCAGAACTTGAACCGGGAGAACCACTCCTCGCGCTCCTCCTCGGGGATCGACTCCCAGCCGTTCTCGGCGAACTCCTCTAGCTTCTCCCTGACGTCGTCGCCGTACAGTTCTCCTTTCCAGTCTTCCTTCTTGTGGGCCATTGTATCACTCTGTCTTTGTAGATCTTCCTCATTCGCGCTTCATATCTACACGAACGTCCTTTGTTCTACGGCTAGAATACGCGAACGCGCCGGCAATAAGGGTAATCGTCACACATTTCAAAAATTACGGCCTGGATCCGGACGAACGGTCGAAGTACAAGGACCTAGAACGCCTTATACTGCCCCTCAATTTTCGATCCGTCCAGTGACGGCCGCCAGATCGGTGCGCGAGTTGACGTTCGTAAAGGGCGATCGGTACCTGGTGACGTCGTCGGCGTCGACGACGACGGGGTCCACGCGCGCGAGAACGTCGTACAGCCGCCGGGACCCCGCCGCGAGCGTACGGTCACAGGCGACGCGGCCGGCGTGGCGATCGTAGACCGCGTGGAGCGGGTGGAGGCGGTCGTCTGCCCGCGGCACGGCCGCCGAGTCCACGGCCGCGAACAGGCGCTCGAACAGCGCGGGGTCGGCGAGCGGCATGTCGCAGGCGACGACGGCGACGGCGTTCCCGCTCGCGACCCGCAGTCCGGTCCGCATGCCGGCGACCGGCCCCTCGTCCGGCACGGGGTCGACGGCCACCCGGTAGGGGATCCCCTCCAGCGCGTCGGCGACGGCAGTCCGCTGGTCGTCCCGACAGTTCACGACGAGTTCGTCGGTCACCGCTCCCAGACGGTCGGCGACGCGACGGATCATCGGCCGTCCGTCCACCTCGGCGAAGGATTTGTCGGCCTCGCCGAAGCGCGTCGAGCGACCGCCGGCGAGGACGAGTCCCGAGCGCATCTCAGTCGCCTCCGGGTTCGACCTGCGGCCCCTCCGACTCGACCGAGACGAAGCCGTCGACGTTGGCCCGGGCAGCGATCTCCGGGCGGGCGACCCAGGCGTTCAGGGCCACGATGGGGACCACGACCACCGCGACGACGGCGTACCCCCCGTGGATGGTCCAGACGTCCGCGACCGAGGCGAAGGCGACGGGGAAGGCGATGCCGCCGACGGTGCCGACGCCGCCGACGATGCCCGCCGCCGCCCCCGACCTGTCGGGGAACATCGCGGGCACCTGCGCGAAGATGGCGCCGTTGGTGAACCCGCAGCAGAGGCCGACCAGCCCGACCGCGGCGACGGTCGGGAGGACGTTCCCCGTCAGGCCCACGGCGGTGAGGAGGACCATCGCGGCGACCACCGTCGACACGCAGATCAGCGTCCACTGCTCCCGGTAGCGCCCCGTGAACCACGGGAGGACGTTCGTCTCGCCCCGCGCGAGCCGATCCGAGACGTAGCCGCTGATCGGGCGCAGCAGGCCCGAGGCCAGCGGGAACGCCGCCGCAAACGTCGAGGCGACGACCAGGTCGGTCCCGAACCCTTCGCGGAAGTACGTCGGGAGCCAGCTGTTCATCGAGATCTCGAGCCCGAAGCTCAGGGCGTAGCCGAGCGCCAGCGCGACGACGCCGTAGCGCGTCGCGATGTGGAGCCACGACGACAGCGTCGCGTTCTCGGCGTTCTCCGCCGCGGTGGACTCGCTGGGCGCGTCGGTCCCCAGGAGGAGGTACAGCGCTCCCATCGCCAGCGCGCCGACGCCGGTGACGACGAACGCCGACCGCCAGTCGGTCCCGAACAGCCGCGGGAGGGCCAGCGCGCCCACGGCCGCCCCTGTGTTCCCCAGTCCGGCGTAGAGGCCCTGGGCGAGCCCCAGTTGCTCGTCGGGGAACCACTGTGCGACGTGCTGGACGCCGACGACGAAGGTGAGCCCCGCCGTCGCCACCGCGAGGCGCGCGGCGAAGAACACCACGTAGTCGGTCGCGTAGGCGCTGGCGACGGAACTGACCCCGACGACAGCCAGGACTGCTCCGAACACGTTCGACGCGCCGAACCGGTCGGCGAGCCAGCCGGCGACGGCCCGTCCCGGCGGCGAGATCCAGATTGCGGCACTGGCCAGCACGGCCACGTCGGCCAGCGACAGCCCGAAGTCGTCCCCGATGGGGCCCGTAAACGGGGCGAAGGAGAACCAGACGATCACGGAGAAGTTGAACCCGGCGGTGGCCAGCGCCAGCGTCCGCCACCGGGTCATCCGGATCAGTCCCATCGACTCACCCCGGTTCGGTCCGGGCGAGGGCAGCGACCCGCGCTCGGCCGCGAGCCGGGCGGGAACCGGCCGCGACAGACTCGATCCGTGCAACCGTCCACTGAAGTCGGTAATTCCGTTACACGCACGCAGTATTCACTACGAGATACGAAGTATCCACGCGGACTAAATGGTGTGCAACACGTTCGTCAACCTATCTCTGGCCCGGCTGGACGGACGGTCGATATGAGGATGTGTTCCCTCTGTTTAAGGTTGTAAAGCGTGGAGAAACTGCCCGGGTATCCACACGACCGGGCGGAAACCGTCGCTCGAAGGCGGCCCCACCCGGCGACGCGACCGCCACCGGTGCGCGCCAGGTTCCCCCGGAGCAGCCGTGAAACGACGGCCTGGCCCGCCCTCAGTCCCCGCCCGGGGTCGTCGACTCGGTGCCCGACGAACCCACCAGCCAGCCGTCGGTGGTCGCCCGCCGGGCGATGTGGGGTCGGTAGACCCACGCGTTCAGCAGGACGATGGGGATCATCGAGGCGCCCACGATGGCGTAGCCGACGTGGAGGTTCGGGAGCAGCGTCGACGAGTAGACGAGCGGGTAGACGATGCCGCCCACCGTGCCGATGCCGCCGACGATGCCCGCGACGGACCCGGAGCTGTCCGGGAACATCGCCGGGACCTGCGCGAAGATGGCGCCCTCCGCGAAGGCACAGCCTGTCCCGACGAGGAAGCCCGCGCCGACCGCGACGAGCACCTCGCCGCTGAGGCCCGCGAACGTCATCCCGACCATCGCGACGACGACGAAACACAGGGTCAGGAACGTCCACTGTTCGCGGTAGCGCCCCGTGAACCACGGGAGGATGTCCTTCTCCTTGCGCGCGAGCAGGTCGCTGACGTAGCCGCCGATCGGTCGAAGGAGGCCCGCCGCGACGGAGAACGTCGCGGCGAACGTCGAGGCCAGCACGAGGTTGTCCGTGGCGAACCCCTCCCTGTAGTACGTCGCGAGCCAGCCGTTCATCGACAGCTCCAGGCCGAACGTCATCACGTACGCCAGCGCGAGCACGACGGTCCCGTAGCGGGTCGCCGTGTGGACCCACTGCTTGAAGGTGGCACTCTGGGCGGTCGCTTCCCGCTTCTCTTCGGATTTCGCTGCCTCGCCGAGCGCGTAGTAGGCGATGGCGAGGCCGATGGAGACGAGGCCGGTCCAGAAGAACGCCGCGCGCCAGTTCGTCTGGAAGACGGGGCCGGACCAGTCCGGCCCGAACACGCGCGGGAGGACGAGCGCCCCACCGGCGGCCCCGGCGTTCCCGATGCCGGCGTAGATGCCCTCCGCGGTGCCGAGCTGGCCCTCCTCGAACCACTCGGAGACGTGCTGGATGCCGATGACGAAGGTGATGCCCGCCGTCGCGACGATGAGGCGAGTGACGAAGAACACGCCGTAGCTCTCGGCGAAGGCGCTCGCGATGGAGAACACGCCGACGTAGCCCAGCACGATGGCGAACACCGCCGGCGCCCCGAACTTGTCCGAGAGCCAGCCCGTCAGGATCCGGCCGAACGGCGCGAGCCAGATGGCCGAACTCGCCAGGATCCCGATCTCGGCCAGCGAGAGGCCGAACTCCTCGGCCATCGGCCCGGTGAAGGGGGCGAAGGAGAACCAGATCAGGAACGAGAAGTTGAACCCGACGGTGGCGAGCACGAGCGTCCGCCACTTCGTCATCCGGATCAGTCCCATCGGTCTCCCACCTCCACCGGACTGCCCGCCCGGTCGCTCACGCCACGCCCCGTCGATCCTCCACGATCGTTATCGGGGAAATCTGGCCATTTGTATCGTTTTCCGCCACCTCCCGTAATGTTTGGCGACTTCATGTACGGATAGTTGGTAGATTGCGACCCTATTAACGCTGGCCACACCGATCGTTCGAATTATGGGCACTACGGTGGACGGCCGGCCACAATTAAACGAAGTAATATGCATATTATCACGATCGATCCGGTTCTGCTGCCCGTTCGCACGGTTCAGCAGGCCCCGTCTCGACGCGGCCCTGTCGGCGTAACGGGGGCCGACCGCACGACGATGCCGTCGCTACGGGGCGATCGACCGGCGCGAGAACCGACGAGGCCGACGACTGGCGGAGTAGTGCGAGCGCGCCAGCGGCGCCCGCGTGGAGCGCCCGGTGCGCTACCCGCCTTCATAGTGGTGGTTGTAAGCCCTTACCGGCGTTCGACGTGGACGGTACCGGCGAACGCCGGTAAAAAGTTACAACCACCACTATCAGTCGTCGGCGGGGACCGACAGGCTCGCGGCGTCGCGCTGGGCAGGCGCGACCAGGCGGACGGCGCACTGCTTGAAGTTCGGTTCCTTCGACTGGGGGTCCAGCGCGTCGACGGTGAGCCGGTTCGTCGACGGGTGGTGGATGGGCAGCCAGACCATCCCCTCCGGGACGGCCGGGTCCGGTTCGACGGTCGCCGGGACCGCGGCGCGGCGGGACTCGACGACGGTCCGGTCGTCCTCGACCGCGTCGCTGCCGGCGACCGTCTCGGGGTTGATCCGCGCGACTACCAGGCCGGGGTCGTCGACGGACCGCGACCGGATCCCGGTGTTGTACCCATCGGACTCCCGTGCCGTCGTCAGCGTGAGCGAGTACTCGTCGTCGACGGGTTCCGGGAGGCCCCCCTGGGTTCCGGTGGAGAACTGCGCCTTGCCCGACGCCGTGGGAAACGTCCAGGACTCGGTGCCGTCGTCGTCCGCGTCGGCGCCGCCGTCGTCTGCATCGTCGGCACCGTCCTCCGCGTCACCAGCACCGCCCTCGTAGTAGCGGTAGCCGCCCTGCGAGTCGGCATCGGGCGCGGGCCAGCGGACGGCCTTCTCGTCGTCGAGGCGGTCGTAGCCGATCCCCGAGCAGTCGGCCTTCGTCCCCGCGGTGAGTTCGCGGAACTCGTCGAAGACGGTCTCGGGGTCGGGCGACTTCTCGGGGAACAGGTCAGGGAAGAGGCGCGCGCCGATGGTCGCGATGATCTCCAGGTCGCTCCGGACGCCGCTTGGAACCGCCGTCGCCGGGCGCACGCGCGAGACGGTGCGCTCCATGTTCATCGTCGTCCCCGAGGACTCGCCCCAGGTCGCCGCCGGCAGGACGACGTCGGCCAGTTCCGTGGTCTCGGAGCGGAAGGCGTCCTGGGCGACGACGAAGACGTCTTCGAGCCGCTCTCTGGCCGGGCCCGCGTCGGGCATCCCGGCGACCGGATTGGTGGCGACGGTCCAGACCGCCTCCACCTCGTCGTCGACGGCCTCCACGACGCCGACCGGCCCCGGCCCGGGGTCGTCTGGCAGCCGCTCGACGGGGACGTCCCAGGCGTCGGCGACGAACGCGCGCTCGTTCGGGTCCGCGAAGGGCCGCTGGCCCGGCCAGCTCCCCTTCGAGGAGCAGACGCGCGTCCCCATGGAGTTGGCCTGGCCGGTCAGCGAGAACGGGCCGCCGCCGGGCCGGAGGTTCCCCGTCGCCAGCGTGAGGTCGACGAGCGCGCGGGAGAGCTCCGTGCCCTGGACGTGCTGGTTGACGCCCATGCCCCAGTAACAGAGGGCTTTCCGGTCGAAGGCGTCGGCCAGTCTGTCGACGTCGGCCATCTCGACGCCCGCTTCCTCGGCCGCCGCCTCGGGCTCTGGTAGCGTCGCCAGCAACTCGTCGAACCCCTCGGTGGCCTCCTCGACGAACGCCTCGTCGACGCGGTCGGTCTCGACGAGGCGCGCCAGCACGGCGCGGGCGAGCGCGAGGTCTTTGCCAGGTTCGGGTGCGACGTGGCCGTCGGCGTGCTCGGCGGTCTGGGTGGCGACGGGGTCGACGACGAGCATCTCGGAGCCCTCTTCGCTTGCGGCCTGACGGATCCACCGAAACATCACCGGGTGGGCGACGGCCGGATTCGCCCCCCAGACGACGTGGCTCTCGGCCTCAGGGATGTCGTCGTAGGTACACGGCGGCGCGTCGCTCCCGAACGCCTGGTAGTAGGCCGTCACCGCGCTGGCCATGCAGAGGGTGGTGTTGGCGTCGTAGTACCGCGTCCCGAACCCGCCGCGGGCGAGTTTGCCCAGCGCGTAGGCCGCCTCGTTGGTCTGCTGGCCGCTCCCGAGAACCGCCACGTCGTCGCCAGCGTCGAGGGTGTCCTCGAAGTGACCGACCACCTCGGCCAGCGCGAGGTCCCACGTCGTCGGAACCAGTTCCCCGTCGCGGCGAACGAGGGGCTGCGTGAGCCACTCGCCGTCGGGGTCCTGACTCTCCCTGACGCCGCGCTGGCACGCAAGTCCCTGGTTGACCGGGTGGGCCGCGTCACCCCGGACCACGTCGACGCCGTAGCCGATGTCGACGCCCTGCTGGAGGTGGCCACAGCCGACGGCACACCGCATGCACGTCGTCGGCACCCAGTCGCTCATGGCTCACCCCGCTGCTGGAAAATATTGCCGAACGTTTGCCCATATTTCGGCCGCATTTGTTCGAATCCCATGGGAATATCTCTTGTTTACCCCCTCGTATTCAACCTTCAAAACAGTATTCGTTCATAATCGTACACTAGAAACGTGTTCGGGTGTCTATGTGATCACCTTCGACTCGGTGGTCTCTGGACCGACTGTTGGTGTTTTAGGTTCTGATGGGAGGATCGGCGTGGGTGGAATATTACAGGATTGCGTGCGAGGAGTCGACAGCATTACCGCAAACACGTCGAAAGCCCTCGGCGCGCTCGAGTCGCGCGCCTCGCTGCGTTCCTCGCTCACTTCCGTTCGCTCCGGTACTTGCGTCGGCGTGCTTCCCCGACCCCGTCTCGCCCTTTCAGTCCACCAGGGATCGCATAGCTCGCGCCATGAAGGCGCTCGCGAATGGCTCCACCAAACCTCCCCGGTCGCTCGCCGTCCGGCGAGCGACACGCGTCCTGACCGCTCCACCGTCAGAACTCCGTTCTGACGAGCATCGCCTCGCGGTGCTCGGCTCAACGCAACCGCTCGGCCGGGAGCGCGGGGCTGCCTGTGGTCCTGGGAGGAATGAAAGGGCGAGGTGCGGTCGGCGACGGCGGACGACGTAAGCACGCGAGCAACGCGAGCGCGCGCAACGAGTCCCCCGAGCCGAGCGCGCCGAGGGCTTTCTGGCTGTTTGTGGTGAAGTATTCCGAGCTAGCGGTAGTCCCTAGAGTTGAGGCGGTCGGGGCTTTCGAGTTGTTTGCGGTGCCGATGACGAAGTCAGATCAAGAGACGGGGTTGCCAGCCGCAGTTACTCCGACTCGTGGGCCCAGAACTCGTCGGAGACGGTCACTTCCTTCTTGAACAGGGGGACCTCGTCTTTCAGGCGATTTATCCCGTCCTCCACGGCTTCGAAGGCCTCGGCCCGGTGGCCGGCCAGGATCACGACGAAGACGATGTCCTCGCTGGCCTCGACGACGCCCGTCTTGTGGTGGAGTGCGACCTCGAAGATTCCGTCGCGGTCGAGCAGGTCGCTCCGGATCGCCGCCAGTCGCTCCTCGGCGACGCCGTCGTACTTCTCGAAGGCCAGGTGTTCGGTCGGGTCGTCGTCGGGGCCGTCTCGCTCGCGCACGCGCCCGGTGAAGGTGGCGATGGCGCCGGCCCGATCCTGCCGGGCGGATCGTTTCACCCGCGCGGCGAGCGAGCCCAGCGTCTCGTAGGGCTCTCGTTCGTGCAGCGCGTCGACCACCGAATCGAGGGCCAGGTCGTCGGCGGTCGGCGCCGCGGTAACCCGCGCTCCCTCGTGGTCCCGACCCCCCAGCGCGACGGTCGGGATCGCGGCATCGGAGAACCCCTCGACGAGCGCGTAGTCGTAGTCGGGCGCTAGCTCGTCCAGCGCGTCCACGAGGGTCCGATCGGCGCCCGTGGCGAACCAGCCCTCGTCGTCGGTAATGCCGTAGGTGGCCTGCGCGCCCGCGGCGCGGTGGCGGGCGGTGTCTTTGCCATCCGTGTCGACGTCGGGCGAGTGGGTGAGGTGCTTGACCGTCGCGACGGACCCGCGCTCCGAGAGGCGCTCCGCCAGGCGCTCGACGAGCGTGGTCTTGCCCGCGTCGGAGGGACCGGCGATTCCCAGGACGTACACGTTTTCGAACGGGACCCGGACGTACGTATAGTTTCTCACCGGCGCAAACGTCGTTCGCGTGGAAAGGGGTTAGTGGCTCGCCCCGGACCATAGGGTATGGACGAGTTCAGTCACGTCGACGACGACGAACGCGTGCAGATGGTCGACGTGGGCGACAAGGCGACCGTCGACCGCCGCGCGGTGGCGACGGGCCGCATCGCCGTCCGGCCCGAGACGGCGGCGATCATCGAGGCCGGTGAGGTGGCCAAGGGGAACGTCCTGGCCACCGCCCGCGTCGCGGCCATCCAGGCTGTCAAGCGTACCTGGGACGATATTCCGCTGTGTCACCAGATCCCCATCGACGGCGTCACCGTCGAGTTCGACGTCGGCGAGGCGGCCGTCGAGAGCACCGTGGAGGTGTCCTCGACGGGCCAGACCGGCGTCGAGATGGAGGCGCTCAATGGCGTCACCAGAGCGCTGCTCACCGTCTTCGACATGGTGAAATCCGCCGAGAAGGACGACGATGGCGAGTACCCCGCGGCCCGCATCGAGGACGTCCGCGTCGTCGAGAAACACAAGGAGGCGCTGTCGTGAGCGACCACCACGACCGTGGCAATCACGGAGACAACGGTCACGACGACCACCACGACCACAACCACCACGACCACCATCACCACGGGGCCGACGAGACCTGGTCGTTCGCCGTCCTCACGATCTCGACCTCGCGCTCGGCGAGCGACGACCGGAGCGGGGCGGTGGCCCGCGAAGCCATCGAGAGCGCCGGCCACGAGGTCACAGTACAGGAAATCGTCACGGACGACGAGGACGAGATCGCCGAAACCATCGACTCGCTCCTCGGCGACGTCGACGTCGTCGTCACCAGCGGCGGGACGGGGCTGACGCCCGACGACGTGACGGTGGAGGCTCTCCGCCCGCTGCTGGAGAAGGAACTCCCCGGCGTCGGCGAGTACTTCCGGCGGCTGAGCCACGAGCAGGTCGGGACGATGGCGATGCTCTCGCGAGCGACCGCGGGGGTCGCCGACGGGACGGCCGTCTACGCCTTCCCGGGGAACCCCGACGCCGTCGAACTCGGCGTCGAGAAAGTACTGTTGCCCGAAATCGACCACGTCCTGGGGCTGGCCCGACGATGACGGCCGTCGGCGAGCGGACGGCGGTCGACGACGCGCGGGCGGCGCTCCTCGACCTGATCACGCCCGTCGAGGAGACCGAATCCCTCCCCGTCGCCGAAGCCGACGACCGGATCATCGCGACCGACATCGACGCCCCGCGAGCCGTCCCGCACTACGACCGCGCCGCGATGGACGGCTTCGCCGTGCGAGCGACGGACGTCGTCGACGCCGGCGAGCGCGCGCCCGTCAGGCTCGCACTCGCCGAGTGCGATGACGAGGAGGGCGACAACGAGGGCGACGAGGCCGGCGGCCCAGGGCAGGCGGTCTCTGTCGACACCGGTGAGGCGATGCCGGCCGGCGCCGACGCAGTCGTGATGGTCGAACGGACCGAGCTGGTCGACGGCGAAGTGCTCGTCTTCGAGGCGGTCGCGCCCGGCGAGAACGTGGGGGCCGAGGGCGAGGACGTCGAAGCCGGCGCGCGACTCTTCGACGTCGGCCATCGGCTCGCACCGGCCGACCTCGGACTCCTCCAGGTGGTCGGTCTCGACGCCGTCGACGTCTTTCGACGGCCCAGGGTCGTCCTCATCCCGACCGGCGAGGAACTCGTGAGCGCCGACCCCGACCCGGGTGAGGTCGTCGAGTCGAATAGCCTGACCGTCGGCCGGTACGTCGAGCGCTGGGGCGGCGACACCGAGCGATTCGAGCCCGTCACCGACGACAGCGAGGCGCTCCGGGCGGCCCTGCGCGAGGCGAGCGAGGAGCGCGACGCGGACCTGATCCTCACCCTCGGCGGCACCTCCGCAGGCGAGCGCGACCGGGTGCCCGGTGCGGTCGAGTCCATCGGCTCCGTCGAGGGCCACGGCGTCGCACTCCAGCCGGGCCACCCAGTCGGTTTCGGCACCGCCGGGGAGACGCCGGTCGTCATGCTGCCGGGCTACCCCGTCGGCTGTCTGGTCGCCGCGACGGCGCTGGTCCGGCCCGCCGTCAGTCGGCTGGCCAACCGTCCTCTCGCCGATCTGCCGACCACCGAGGCGACGCTCTCCCGCAAACTCGCCAGCCCCGTCGGCACCAGGACGTACGCCCGCGTCGCCCTCGACGACGGCGTGGCGACGCCGATTCGCGCCCGGGGGTCGGGCGTCCTCTCCAGTGTCACCGAGGCGGACGGCTGGGTCGTCGTCCCCGAGGAGACGGAGGGGTTCCCGGAGGGCCACACCGTCGCCGTCGAGAACTGGAGGGCCGAGCAATGAGCGACCGCACCGAGTTCCTGACGCTGGCCGACCCCGACGCGGTCCGCGAGACTATCGCCCAATTCGACCTGGGCGGCGACACCGAGACCGTCCCGCTCGCCGAGGCGCAGGGGCTCGTCCTCGCCGAACGGGTCGACGCGGACCTGGCCGTACCGGGGTTCGACCGGGCGAGCATGGACGGCTACGCCGTCCGGGCGACCGACACCGTCGGCGCCAGCGAGGCCGCGCCGACGGTCCTCGAGATCGTCGACGAGGTCCACGCCGGCGAGGAACCGGACGCCGACGTCGACCCGATGACCGCCGTCGAGGTGTCGACCGGGGCCGTGATGCCGGCCGGCGCGGACGCGGTCGTGATGGTCGAGCGGACCAGCCGCCGGGAGTCGGACGTCGCGATCAGGACTACCGTCACCCCTGGCGATCACGTCATGCCGGCCGGCGACGACGTCGCGCCGGGCGAGCGGGCGCTCGGGCCTGGAACCGTCGTGACGAACCGGGAGATCGGCCTGCTGGCCGCGCTAGGTCGCGAGACCGTCGCGGTCCGGGACCGACCCCGCGTCGCCGTCGTCTCGACGGGCGACGAACTGGTTTCCCTCGGCGACGACCTCCACCCCGAACGCGGCGAGATATACGACGTCAACGGGCAGTCCATCGCCGCCGCGGTCCGCGACGCCGGCGGCGAACCGGCGGTGTACCCCACCGTTGGCGACGACACCGCCGAAATGAAACGGGTCCTGCGGGAGGCCGCCGCCGACTGCGACCTCGTGACGACCTCCGGCGCCACCAGCGCCGGCGCGGTGGACGTCCTCTCCGAGGTCATCGCGGACGGCGGCGAGCAACTGCACCACGGCGTCGCCATCAAGCCCGGCAAGCCGACGCTGGTCGCCCGCCTTGACGGGGCGCCGTTCGTCGGCCTCCCGGGCTACCCGGTGTCGGCGCTGTCGGTGTTCCGGACGCTCGTGGCGCCCGCCATCCGCGAGGCGGCCGGGCGCCCGCCGCTGGAGCGACCCGAGCGCCGGGCCGAACTCAGCGAGGACGTCCACTACGACGAGGGGCGCCACCGACTCCTCCCCGTCGGGCTGGTCACCGACGGCGCGGGCGGGACGCTCGCCTACCCGGTCGACAAGGGCAGCGGCGCGACGACGACGCTGACGAACGCCGACGGCATCGTGGAGATGGCCGCCGAGACGTCGCTGCTGGAGGCGGGTACGGCCGTCACCGTCGCCCTGTTCGGCACCGACGTCCGCCCGCCGCGCCTGTTCGGCGTCGGCGAGGCCGACCCGGCTCTCTGGGACCTGCTCGACGGCGTTCCCCGGACGCGCTTCCTCGCCGTCGGGTCGGCCGAGGGCGACCGCCGACTCGCCGATGGCGTCCCCGACGTCGCCGTCGTGACGGGGGACGACGAGGGCGCTGCCGGCACGCCACTCGGCGGCTGGACGCGCGAGTGGGGAATCGTCGTCGCACCCGACACGGCGGCGGCCGCGGGAATCGACGGCCTGGCCGCCCTCGTCGACGGCGACTGGCGGTTCGTCAACCAGGGCCGGTCCGGGCTGCGCGACGCGTTCGACGCGGCGCTCGACGACCTGGCCGCCGAACGGGACGCGACGCGCGGTGAACTCGTGAACGCCATCGACGGCGCGCAACGGACGGCGCCCGGCCACGAGGGTCCCGCACGCCGGGTCGCCGCGGGCGACGCGGACGCAGGCCTCGCACTCCGGGCGACGGCCGAGGAACTGGATATGGGGTTCGTCTCACTCGGTCACCAGTCCGTGGAAGTCCGGGTCAACCCGGACCGGGTCGACAAGCCCGGTGTGGCCGACCTCCGGGCGGCGCTGGCCGACGCGCCGGCGACGGTCGGGGACGTTCCCGGCGTCTCCTGGGACGGGTAGCGAGTCTGCGAACGCTGCTCTCCGTCCGGCGCCATGACTGTCTCCAGCCGAACGCAGTCTGGCCGGGAGCGCGTTTTATCGCGCGACCAGGGGAAGGGCAGGGCTGCCGTGTTGTCCTGGAGGAATGAAAGGGCGAGGTGCGGTCGGCGAAGTCCGACCCCGCAAGCACTGGAACGAAGTGAAGGGCGCAGCGGGGTCGCACGAGTCGAGCGCTCCGAGGGCTTTCCTTTGTCGTTTGCAGATCCGTTCCTGGTTTGCGGGCTGGCAGACCGGGATCACGCAGACGCGGCGACTTCACCATCGTTCAGGGCTTCTGCGAGCAACTCGGTCACGCCCACGATCTCCAGTTCGTCCTCGAAGCCGCCGGTCTTGCGGCCGTCCTCGAACATCGTGGTACACATCGGGCAGGCGACGACGAACTTCTCGACCCCGCTTCCGGCCTTCGTATCCTCCACCGCCTCCCGCAACCGCTCTTCACTCGGCTTGCGCTCCTCCTCGACTTCGATCCAGAGACCGCCGCCGCCACCCCCGCAACAGAACGAATCTTTCCGGTTGCGGGGCATCTCCACCCGCTCACACCCCGTCGCGTCCACGAGCTCCCGGGGCGCCTCGAACTCGCCGTTGTAGCGGCCCAGGTGGCAGGGGTCGTGGAAGGTGACGGTGTAGTCCAGAGTCGTCGGCACGTCGAGCGCACCGGTCTCCACCAGGTCCGCCACGACCTGGGTGTAGTGGAAGACGTCGTCCTCGCCCCACTCGCAGGCCTCGAACTCGGGGTACTCGTTCATGAACGTGTTGTAGGCGTGGGGGTCGGTGGTGACGATGCGGTCGAACTCGCAGTCCTGGATGGCGGCGGCGTTGTCCTCGACGAGCATCTCGTAGAGGCCCTCCTCGCCGACGCGGCGGACGTCGTTGCCGGCGTTCTGTTCGTCCTCGTAGAGGATGCCGTAGGAGACGTCTGCAGCCTCGAAGACGCGGGCGAGCGCTTTCGCTATCTCCTGGTTCCGGCCGTCGTAGCTGGGGTAGTCGCCGACGTACCAGAGGAATTTGACGGCCTCCTCGCGGGCGTCGGGGACGTCGAAGTCCAGTTCGTCGGTCCAGTCCGGACGTTTGCGCTCGGGGTCGCCGAAGCTATTCCCGTGCTGGAAGACGTTCATCATGGCGTCCTGGGCGTGTTCGTCCATCTGGCCCGACTCCGTCAGGCGGCGGTTCATCTCCGTGAAGCTGGTGAGGTGTTCGATCTCGACGGGACAGCTGTCCATGCAGGCCATGCAGGCCAGGCAGGACTCCATCGTCTCGCTGTCGACGACGGAGGTGCCACCGTCGGCGATGATGGGCATCTCTCCCGCCTCCCCGGCGTCGCGCTCCTCGCGGTAGCGCTTCAGGTCGAGGATGACGTCCCGTGGGTCAAGCGGCCGGCCGACGTCCTTCGCGGGGCAGGCGTCCGAGCACCGGCCGCACTTGGTGCAGGCGTCCTGGTCGAGCAGCTGTTTCCACGAGAAGTCGTCTATCTCGTTGGGGCCGATCTCCTCCGGGGCGGCGTCGGCGGGCACGCCCGGTAGTCTCACCCCGGCCTTCTCGTCACGGGTGAGGACGTTGGCGAACGACGAGAGCATGTGGAACGGCTTGGCGTAGGGGACCCAGGCGACGAACCACAGCGCCAGCAGCGAGTGGCTCCACCAGACGGCGGGGTACGCCGCCGTCGCGAGTTCCGGCGTGACGCCCGCTCCCTCGAACGCGCGGGCGACGGTCCAGCCGACGAAGCTCACCGTCTCGAAGCTGACGTCCCGCGTCGCCGACGTCCCGAGGATCCGGACGCCCTCGGTGAGGTAGCCGCCGACGCCCAGGAGGAAGAGCGACCAGACCAGCAGGTGATCGGAACTGTCGGTGTGGCGACCCCAGAGCCGGTCCATGTGGACGCCGTAGCGCCGCCAGATGGCGATTCCCAGTCCCACCACGAACAACAGCCCCATCAGGTCCATCACGAATGAATAGGAGAGGTAGAAGTCGCCGACGAAGAACGAGTCGCCGGTCAGCGGCCGGTAGAGGTCCATGTCGATCCCCAGGATAGTGGTCCCGGTGAGCAGCGTCAGAAAGCCCCAGAAGACGAAGGAGTGCCACAGGCCAGCGACCCAGTCGCGGTCGAACTGCTTCTGGTTCGACAAGACGATGCCGGCGGCCGTGACCACCCGGGCAGGGAGGTCGTCGAGTCGCGGGAACGGGTCCTCGCTCGCGCGTGCGTACCGGGAGAATCGCCCGTAGACGCCGACGAGGAAGACGAGGATCGCCACCGCCGAGAGGTAGTAGAAGATCGCTTTCCCGAGCGGGCTGATCTGCCAGAAGGTGGGCCGCGTGGCCGCCTGGAGCGGCAATGTCATGTGATATCACCCATCGTCCTGCCGCTTAAGTCTTGCTGGGCCCCGCCGCAGTCTGTCGGAAACAGAATCGGTGTTCAGAGTTCACGCCCCACTGGCTGCGGTCGTACTGTCCAGCTATCTGCCGCATTCCCGCCCGTTTGGCCCGTTCCCGACAGATACTTACCCGTCCGTCCACCCTTTCACGGTCGATGGACGAGAAGACCGAGGAACTGCGCGACATCTTCGTCGACGTCGCCGGCGAGGAGACCGTCACGGAGTCCCAGGAGGAGTCGCCTGGTTCGCTCACCACCGACGAGGACGGGGTGGACGACCGCATCGCCGCAGTTATCGAACGCATGCGCGACCGGTACGACTTCGACTCCGGGCTCGACGACGAGCGACTCGCCGCCGTCGTTCGCGGGTTCTACGACGGCGACGACGACGCCACTATCGCCGACGACCTGGACGTCGCACCGGAGGACGTCTTCGACGCCAGGCTTGATCTCCACCTCTTCCGCGACGCTGACACCGACGCGCCGTTCGACCTCGCACCGCTCCGCAAGCGGGCCGGAGACGACGTCGCGACGCTGGCCGACGACCTCGACGTCGCGCCCGAGGCGGTCCGTCACTACCGCCGGGTCGTCACCGCCCAGAACGAGGCCCGGCAGGTCAGCCAGCGCTTCCAGGCCGAGTTCGAGGAGGCCCTCGCCGACGCCGGCCTCACGGCGATGACCGACGCGATGCCCGAGAACGGCCTCGACGACACGACCGAGGACATCGGCTCGCTCGAAGAGGACGCGGACGTCAGCTTTTAGCGCCGGCCACCCCGGCGGCGCGGCCGACCCTTTATCAGTGAAGACGGGACCAGAGCGGTCCATGCACGCCTTCCGCGACCTGGAGACCGCCGCGTACTGCGCCCGGAAGCTGTACCACCGCCGCCGCGACGCCGACGTCGAGATACCCGACGTCAGCGACGTCCGGTCACTGGCCTTCCAGTACGAGCACCTGCTGGCCGTCGACGCGGCGCTGCTCGCCGCACCCATCGAGGTCTCGCCCGGCGCGTTCCGCGACCGACTCCGAACGGCGAGCGACGACCTCGATTCGTGGGACGAACTCGCCGACCCGCCGCTGAAGAACGCGTTCCTCGAAGGGAAGGACTGTCGCGGCGTCGCCCACAAGGTGCTGGAAGACCCGCTCGCCCCGTCGCTGGTCTTCGCCGGTCGCCCGCCCGAAGACGGCGTCTGGGAGCCCCAGTCCGTCCGACTCGTCGCCGCCGCCAAGGCGCTCTCCTGGGAACGCGAACGGCAGGTCGACCGCGCCTACGCCGAGTACCCGGCCTACGGCGTCGTTCGCGAGATCGAACTGACGACGCGTCGCACGGGCGACTACCGCCGCGCGCTCCGGACCGCCGAGTCCATCGACGGCCCGCCGCCGCGGACGTCGAACGGCGCCAAGTGCGAACCCTGCGAGTACCGGGAGTCCTGTGGCACGCGAACGCGGTCGCTCAAGAGCATCCTGAAACCGTGATTCCCGGGTGGCTCGGGGTTTCACCGTTCGCACATAAGTCGGCCCCTCCCGTCGGTCGGGCCCGGCCTAGTTACTCCGGAGCCACATCTGGACGGCCGTCACCATCCCACCGTCCCGCAGTATCTCCTCCTCACCGACGTCGACGACCGTGGACTCTGCCCCGAGCGTCTCGCCGCCGTCGAGGACGACCGCCGCCGCCTCGCGAATCTCGTCGTCGAGGTCCGCGACCCGGCGGACGCTCCCCTCGCCGCTGACGTTCGCGCTCGTCGCGGTGAGTGGGCCGGCCGCGGCGAGGAGGTCACGGGCCAGTTCGTGCTCGGGTACCCGGATCCCGACGCGGTCGCGCCCGCCCGTCAGTTCGTCGGGCACCTGGTCGCCCCGCTCGACGACGACGGTGACGGGGCCGGGGAGGAACGCCCGCATGAAGCGCTCCTCGCGCTCGGTGGGGTTGGTGTACTCGAGGGCGGTGTCGACGTCCGGGACGCCGAGTGAGAGCGGGTCGTCGGGGTCCCGGCCCTTCGCCGCGAACACCCGCTCGACAGCGTCGGGATCCAGTGCGTCCGCTCCCAGCCCGTACACCGTCTCCGTCGGGTAGACGACGAGGTCGCCGTCCTCGACGGCTCGTGCGGCGCGTTCGATCTCGGTCATGGCTGGTGGTCGGTCGGGCGATGGAAAAAGCGTGACGGGTCACTCACCACGCGCGGCCCGTTCCTTCCCGTTCTGGAGGGCTTATCCCGCGTACCCTCCTCTCACTGGCAATGAGTCTCGAAGCCGTCTTCAACGAGATCCCGTTCGTCGAGTCGCTGGGCATCGAGGTGACCGAGGCCGCCAATGGCCACGCCGAGGGGCGACTCCCGCTCCGGGAGGAACACACCACTAATCCGCACGGCGGCGTCGCCCACGGCGGCGTCACCTACTCGCTGGCCGACACCGTCGGCGGCGCGGCCGTCGTCTCGCTCACCGGTGACGTCGCGCCGACCGTGGACATGCGCATCGACTACCTCGCGCCGGCGACGGCCGACCTGACCGCGACGGCCGACGTCGTCCGCAACGGCGGGAGCGTGGCCGTCGTGAACGTCGAGGTGCACGATGCGGACGACCACCACGTCGCCACGGCTCGCGGCGTGTACAAGACCGGCGGACAGAACGGGGAGTCACCGTGGACCGAGGACGCTGACAGCGAGGCCGACGTCGCCGACGGTGACGGCGGCGGCGGTGCGGACGACGGGATGGACGACGACCGCTAGCTGGCGTCGCTGTTGACGAACGCCATCCCCTCGCGGACCGAGTCGTTCCGGCCAAGCAGCGTCAGCATGTCCCCGCGCTCGACGACGAAGTCGGCGGTCGGGACGTCGGTCTCCCCGTCGCGGGTGATGAGTGCGATGAGGCAGGCGTCCGGAAGCATCGGGCCGACCTCGCTGACGGGCTTGCCGACGATGTCGTCGTTGGTCACCTCGACCTCCTGGACGTCGCCGACGCGGCCGACGTCGGTCATCCAGTGGGCGATGGCGGGCCGTTCGATCTGGTTGTCGATAGCCCAGGCCGTCGCCATGGACGAGGAGATAGTCCGGACCCCGAGGTCCTCGAAGGCGTCGACGTTGTCGGGGTTGTTCGCCCGCGCGATGACCCGCTCGACGTCGAACTTCGACTTGGCAAGCTGGGCGACCAGCAGGTTGGCGTCGTCGTCCCCGGTGGCGGCGACGACGGTCTTGGCGTTCTCGGCGCCCGACGACCGGAGCACCTCGGTGTCGGTGCCGTCGCCCTGGTGCACCGTGTACCCCTCGTTCCGGGCTCTCTCTACCACTCGGTCCCGCTCTTCGACGATGACCACGTTCTCGCCGCGGTCTTCGAGGCGTTCGGCGAGCGATCGGCCCACCTTGCCGCCTCCGACGATGATGACTCTCATTGGTATCACTTCGAGGTATTCGGCGATCTTCCGCGCGAGGCCGCCCTGGAAGACGGCGGTCAGCAAGATCGCCAGGAAGACGGTCCCCAGCAGGACGTCGGCCTGCGTCTCCAGGCCCTCCGCCCTGAGTTCGACGGCGAACAGCGTCGCGACGGAGGCGGGGATGATCCCCCGCGGGCCGACGAACGACATGAAGAGGCGCTCGCCCGTCGAGAACCGGTCGCCGGCCGTCGAGAGCAACACGAGCGCCGGGCGGACGACCAGCGCGATGAGGCCGACGACCAGCAACCCCTCGAACCCGACCACCTCCAGGGTGCGGATGCTGACGAGCGACGCGAGCGCGATGAAGACGAACGAGAGCACGAGCAACGTCACGTCGCCCTTGAAACTCTCTATGTCGTGTTCGTAGGGGATGTCGGCGTTGCCGAGCAGGAACCCGGCCGTCGCGGCCGCGGCGACGCCGGCCTCCGTCGCCTCGTAGTTGGCGGCCGCGAAGGCGACCAGTGCGCCAGCGAGGACGAGCAACCGGGCGTTGCGCGGGGCGTCACCCGGCGAGAGGTCGACGTACCGCAGCAGGTAGTAGACGAGGCCGGCGACGATGACGCCGAACAGGAGGCCGACGCCCAGGCGCGTCACGAACGCCTGCTCCAGGCTCTCGATGGAGGCCGCCGGGTTGACGCGGTTGAAGAAGACGACGGCCATGATCGCCGCGGACACGTCGTTGACGATCCCCTCCGTCTCCAGGGCCGCCGCGACCCGGTTCCGGACCGGGACGACCCGCAGGATCGGCGTGACGACGGTGGGACCGGTCGCGACCAGCAGCGACCCGATGACCAGCGACAGGTCCCAGGGAACGTCCAGGACGAACTTGACGGCAGCGGCCGTCCCGACGAGCGCGATGACGGCACCTATCGTCACCAGCCGGATGGCCGCCGCGGGGGCCTCGCGTATCCGCTCTATCTTCAGGTGAAACGCGCCCTCGAAGACGATGATCGCGACGGCGAACCCGACGATGGTCGGCAGCGCCTCGCCGAACGTCTCCTGGGTGACCAGGTCGAGGCCGGGTTCACCGATGACCAGCCCCACGACGATGTAGAAGATGATCGCGGGCACCTGAAGCCGGTCTGCCAGTATCTGGGCGACGACCCCGATGGCGATGATCCCGGCCACGAGCAACAACAGCGTCGACTCGGCCATCTTCACTACGCTCTTCCAGTCTCTCCCGTATAAAACCCGTCTGACCGCGTCGGTGACCGGGCCGCTCTCAGGACTCCCTGCGGTCCAGATACGTCAACACGCCGCGGACGTTCATCCCCACCTCGGCGGCCGACTTCTCCTCGCCCCAGATGTCGGGCGTGTCGACCGTCTCCCTGAACCGCTCGATGACGGCGTCGTCGTCACCCAGTTCGTCGCGGGCCGACTCGACGTCGGCCACCCACGCGGACAGAATCTCGGCGTAGGTGTCGAGGCGACCGGCCGTCCGTGCCGGTCCGAAGTGGCCGTACAGCAGCCATTCGGGGTCGATCGCTTCGAGCGTCTCGACGTCGTCCAGCGCCCGTTCCAGGTCGAAGTTCGACGGCGGGCTCGTGACGTGGACCTCGTCGGTCGACGGGCTGTAGATGCCCGCCGCATCGGCCGTGAACACCCCGTCGATTTCGGGGTCGTGAAAGACGACCTGGTGGGGCGCGTGCCCCGGCGCGTGGTGGACCGCCAGCGCGTGGTCGCCCAGTTCGATCCGGTCGCCGTCCTCGATCTCGACGATCCAGTCCTCCGGCACGGGCTCGGGTTCGACGTAGTACTGGATCTGGTCGCCGACCGCCGCCTTCGTCCCCTCCCAGAGCCGCTCGGGGTCGACGAGGTGGCGCGCACCGCTCTCGTGGACGTACACCGCCGCGTCCTCGAACTCCTCGACCAGGAACCCCGCCCCGCCCGCGTGGTCGAGGTGAACGTGGGTCGCCGCGATGACCTCGACGTCCTCCGGGTCGATCCCCGCCGCCTCGACGGCGTCGAGCACGCGCTCGTAGTTCGTCCCCAGGCCCGTGTCGACCACGGCGGGACGCTCGGCGTCGATCACGTACACCGAGCCGTACTCCTCGACGCCGTACATCCCGGTGTCGACGTACCACAGGTCCTCGTGCACCTCGCTCGCGTGCGTGACGTCCCCGATTGCCATGTCTGCACTCCCGGGTGGCCGCTGGTTAAGCGTTGGTGTCGGCGGGCCGTCCGGTGAACGGTCACGTGGTTCTCAATCGTGCTGACGTGAGTGCTGCTGTGCAGTCGACGGGGTTATACTGTAAATTTCCCACCATCGGCGAAAGCAAAGTTAGCGTCCAAAGTTTGGATCAGCCGTCGAGGACCCACAGTCGGCAGGGCCGGCCGGCGGGAGATCCAAAGAAAATGGCGAAAGTTTGGATATTGCCTCCGTCAGATCAAAGTAGATCGAATTGGACCCCGCCCGATTCAAAGAAAACGACTGAAGTTTTTATTCGGTGGTAGCGGGCAGTGGGCGTTCCACTATGATACGCACGTCATCGCACCGACTTCCCTCTGTACTGCTGTGTCACACGCCGACTCACCATCGACACGTATACGGAGAGCGCCCGAGAATCCCGAGACATGTTGAGCAGGCAGTTCGTCCGGGAGAACCCCGACGTCGTGCGGGACGCCATCGAGCACAAGGGCGTCACCGGCGTCGACCTGGACGAGATCCTCGAGATCGACGAGGAGTGGCGGGAGCTGAAAGCCCACGGCGACGACCTGCGCCACCAGCGCAACGAGGTCTCCAGCCAGATCGGCGAGTACAAGCGCGAGGGCGAGGAGGAGCAGGCCCAGGCGGCCATCGAGCGCTCCTCGGAGATCAAGGAAGAACTCCAGGACGTCGAGGACCGGGCCGACGAACTCGAAGCGGAATTAGAGGAACGACTCCTCGAAATTCCCAACGTCCCTCACGACTCCGTCCCCGTCGGCGAGGACGAGTCGGACAACGTCGAGCGCTATCGCGAGGGGTTCGACGACCTCCGGGACCTCCCCGACGAGGTCGTGCCCCACTACGACCTGGGCGAGGAACTGGACATCCTGGACTTCGAGCGCGGCGCCAAGGTCACCGGCGGCGGGTTCCAGTTCGTCAAGGGCGACGGCGCGCGCCTGGAACGGGCCCTCATCCAGTTCATGCTCGACGTCCACCGCGAGCAGGAGTACGTCGAGGTCTCCCCGCCCATCCCGGTCAACAGCGCGTCGATGAGCGGGACGGGCCAGCTTCCCAAGTTCGACGAGGACGCATACCGCGTCGGCGCTCGCCACGGCGACGACTACGACGACGACGACCTGTGGCTGCTCCCGACGGCGGAGGTGCCGGTCACCAACATGTACCGCGACGAGATTCTGCTGGACGACGACCTGCCGGTCAAACACCAGGCCTTCAGCCCGAACTTCCGCCGCGAGGCCGGCGAGCACGGGACGGAGACCCGGGGCTACGTCCGCGTTCACCAGTTCAACAAGGTCGAACTCGTCAACTTCGTCCGCCCGGAGGAGAGCTACGACCGCCTGGAGGGGCTCCTCGACGAGGCGACGGAGGTCCTCGACCGCCTGGAACTCCCCTACCGCGTGCTCGACATGTGCACCGGCGACATGGGCTTCACCCAGGCCAAGAAGTACGACGTCGAGGTGTGGGCCCCCGGCGACGACATGGACGAGGGCCCCGCGGAGGGCGGGCGCTGGCTCGAAGTCTCCAGCGTCTCGAACTTCGAGGAGTTCCAGGCCCGCCGCGCCGGCATCCACTACCGGCCCGAGCGCCACGAGTCGGCGGAGTACCTCCACACGCTCAACGGCAGCGGCGTCGCCGCGCCGCGCGTCATCGTCGCCATCCTGGAGTACTACCAGAACCCCGATGGTACGGTCGACGTCCCCGAGGCGCTCCAGCCCTACATGGGCGGCCAGGAAGTCATCGAGGGCCACGACCCCATCGGCGAGACCGCTGTCGGCGAGGGCGACGGGGAATAACGACAACGAGTACCGGTCCTGATGTTCGATTTCTCGCAGGTTGAGCGGGACGAACTGAAGCTGGCTCTGGGGACAGCCGTCGGCATCGGCGTCGTCTCGTTCGCGACGTCGATGGCCGACGGGCTCGCCGGCCGACTGGGCTGGGCGGTCGCCATGGCCGCCGTCGCGGCGCTCACCGTGGTGCTGCTTACGGCACTCGACTAAGGAGCGTCCTCACCTCGACCGAGCTCACGACTCGGCCTCGCCGCCTTTCCACGTCTCGCGCGTGGGGTTGACGACGAGGTAGTCGTCGAGGCCCTGGATGCTGGAGGCGGGGAGGCGGACGCGTCCGTCGTCCGTCCGGTCGAAGCCGTGGAGGTCCCCCTCGGGAGTGACGACGACGGAGACGAGTTCGCCGGTCGTCGTGTTCATCGTGACGTTGTGCACCGTGCCGAGGCGTTCGCCGTCGGCGCCCATCACCGGCCTGTCGGAGAGCTGCGTTGCGAGGACCTGTCGCATAATCCGGACTGCGCAGGAAGAGTAATTAAAACAACTGGTCGGTTCAGTGACGACCGACGCGTCCGGACGACAGTTTCGCTCGACGGCAGCGACCGTCCAGCGCCCCTCCTCACCGTGTGTAGGTGCGGATCTCGGCAATCCGGTCGCCGTCGAAGGCGAAGACGTCGACGAACGCCGCGATCAGGTTTCCGTCACTCCCTATCAATCGCCCTTCGACAGCCACGCCGTCTGACCGTTCGAACACGGCGTCGACGGGGTGGGAGGTGTCGGTCTGGGGCCGCTCCTCGCGCATGAACTCGAGAAAACGGTCGCGCCCCTCGAAGGCGCGGTCCGGCCGTGACTGGGCGAAGTCGGGGGCCAGCAGGTCGGCGAGGCGGTCGTACGTCTGGTCGTCGAGCGCGTCGTAGTACGCACGGGCCATCGCCGTCCGGTCCATGCGAGCGACGACGGAGGCCAGCGACTACAATCCGGCGGTCAGCGTCCGTTGGCGGTCAGCGTCCGTCGGCGGTCAGCATCCGTCGGCGGTCAGTAGCCACTACCGCCGCTCTCGTCGCTCGGTTCGTCAGCCTCGTCTCCACCGTCTTCGTCCTCCCCGTCCTCGTCCGCAGCCAGGTCCTCGGCCGTCGGGATGTCGGCCAGGTCCTCGTCGCTGGCGCCCTGGGGCTCGTCGTCCAGGACGTCGTCGTCGTCGCCCGGCCCGTCGGTGTCCAGCGCATCGTCGCTCCCGTCTGGCTCCAGCGGGTCGCCGCCGCCGGGTCCGGATCCGTCGCCTCCCGCGGGTTCGAGCGACCGGGACGCGCCGGGCGCTGGCGAACCGCCGCTCGACAGGTCGGCGTCTGGGTCCGCCGGTGCGTCGTCGGGCGACTCGGCGAGCGGGTCCACCCCGTCGTCCGCCCCGTCCGCATCCCCGTCCAGTTCGCCGCCCCCGTCGTCGTCGAGGGGCGCCCGTTCGCCGTCGTCGGACGGGTCCTCGTCCGCGGCGGCCCGGTTGGCGGCCTCGGCGGCGGACTGGCTCGCCTGCATCTCCGCCTCGAGTTCCTTCAGGTCGTCGTCGTCGATCTCGTCGTCGCCAGCGTCCTCGGCGCCGTCGTCGCCTCCGACATCACTCCCGTCGACCCGCTCGTCCGTCCGCTCGGGCGGCGCGTCGACCATGCTCGTGGGCGCCTCCTCGAGTTCCTCGCCTTCGGGATTGTCGGGCTGACTCGCGGTGAGCTCGGCCTCGATCTCCTGGAGTTCCGCGTCGTCGATTTCGCCGCCGGACTCCTCCCCCTCGGCGTCACCGTCGACGTCCGTACCGGCGAATTCTGCCTCGGCTCCTTCCGCTTCGCTCTCGGCGGCTTCGTCGATGTCGACCGCCAGCGCGCTGTCGCCCTCCGCTTCCTGGGGAAGGAAGCTATCGTGTTCGTCGTCGGCGTCCTCGTCGGGCGGCCAGTCGTCGGGGTCGACCGGTTCGCCCAGGTCGCGGGCGGTCTCCAGGGGGCCCTCGGCGTCGTCGCGCAGGCGCTGGCCCTCCGCGCCGCGGCCGCTGGAGTACTCGCTGGCTGACTTGCTCAGCCAGTCGGCGGCCTGCCACAGCGCCGTCGCCTTCTCCTGTGATCGCTCGTAGTACGCCTCGAACGTCTCGTCGTCGACGAACCGGGCCGAACTGTCCAGGTGGTCGGCGGCCTCCTCGAACTCCTCACGGGCGCGCCTGAAGTCCGACTGGGCGACCATCCACTCCGAGTCGCGGTACGACCCCATCGCGCTGGTGAAGGCCCGCCGCCCCTCGGTGTAGTGGGCGTGGCCGACCCGGTAGCGGGCGAAGGCGGTGTCGTCGCCGCCGGTGTCGGCGATGGCGTCCTTGATCTCCTCGCTGCGAGGGAGTTCCGCCATGTCGCGCGTGCTCCAGGCGTACTGGATCACGCCGTCGTGGTCGACGACGAACACCGCCCGTTCGACCAGTCGCTGGCCGACGTCGTCCTCGAAGTCGACGCCGTAGGTCTCGGCGACGTCGTGGCTGGTATCCGAGAGGAGGGGGATGTGCAGGTCGTACTCGTCGGCGAAGGCCGCGTGGCTGTAGAGGGTGTCCGGCCCGATAGCGAGCACTTCGACGTCCTTCTGCATCGTGAACAGGTCGAGTTCGTCGAGATCGGAGTCGAAGTCACAGGCCGGGTTGAAGTCGGCCGGGTAGAACGCCAGTATCACCACGTCGTCACCGAGGAACTCCCCGAGGGCGACGCGGCGGTGTTCCCCGTCGACCAGTCCCGGGAGTTCGAACTCCGGTGCGTCGGTTCCCGCTGGGATCACTGGCAAAACCATTCTCGCTCCCGCACTTAAGCGTACGTGCCGATTCGGAGGCCGATATCCCCGGCGCGAGTCGATTTTCGTCGCGGAGAACCTCACTCACCGGAGCGCGTCGGTGACCCTCGACGGGTGACGACGCGTGGTGCTCGGCGAGTACCCCGTTTCGGCCGCTGAATCGGCGTTCGTGGGGCTTTTAGCCCGCTCTCCCCTACCGGTCGTCGTGGACCTACACGTGCGCTACGAGGGCGACGACGACCCGAAGAAGTGCAGCGCGCGAAAACTCGCGCGCTTCGACCTGGCAGAGCTACACGAGGCGACCCGCTCGACGCCGCCAGGCATCGTCCTCAACCCCTTCGCCGACCAGGCGCTCTCGCCAGCGGACGCCCCGGGGCCCGGCGACGGCAAGCGCCACGACCGCCTCGTCGCGCTCGATTGCTCCTGGGAGACCGCCCAGCGCGAGGCCTTCGACCTGGAGGGGATCCACCGTTCACTCCCCTTCCTCGTCGCCGCCAACCCCGTCAACTACGGCACCGCCTTCCAGCTCAACACCGTCGAGGCCTTCGCCGGCGCGCTCTGTATACTCGGCGAGCGCGACCACGCCGAGGAGATCCTCTCGAAGTTCACCTGGGGCCACACCTTCCTGGAACTGAACGAGGAACCGCTCCGGCGCTACGCGGAGTGCGCGGACAGCAGCGAGGTCGTCGCCGTGCAGGACGACTACCTGGTCGCCGAGGACGACCCGGACCGGGAACCCGAATCCTCCTGACGGCGACCGCGGGGCCGCGGTCACTGGCCCAGTCACTCGAGCGTCACTCGTCGTCCGCCTGCGGCCGTACGGCGTCGCCGACAGTGAAGTGCGAGAGGGCGAACACCAGCGGGGCCGAGTACTCGGTACTCACCGAGTTCGCGGCGAAGGCTCCCTGGTCGTCGACGTAGGCCTTCGCCGGCGGCGGTTGCTCGGACTCGATGTACTCGTCGAGCACCGGGTCGCCGCCGTCCTTGTTGGGGCCGCCGACGAGGTAGCCCGGGATGGTGACGTCGGCACTGGCGCTGATGCGGTCGTGCGGGTGCTCCGGCGGGTTCTTGCCGACGCCCGTGACGTAGGACCTGGTGGTCGGCGTCCGACCGAGGACGTAGTGGACCTGGTCGAGCGCCGCGTCGACGTACGCCTCGTCGGCCTCGACGGCGTTCGCCACGAGGAGGAGGACCGCCTCGCCGATGGCGACCCTCGTCGACCCCCAGTAGTACTGTCCCTCCGTCAGTGCGACGTTGTACCCGTCCCGACGGATCTGCTGGACCTGGCTGTCAGCGTACGCGAGAATCGCGTCCTCGACGGACGAGCGCCGGTCCGGCGCGGCCGCGTCGGCGGTGTAGTAGGCCCATTGACCGAGCGGGAACGTCCTGTACCACTCGACCGGCCAGGGTTTGGCCGAGAACTGGTCCGCGTGTTCGCGTTCGAGGTAGTCGGCGTACTGTGACTCGCCCGTCGTCTTGAGCAGTTCCGCCGCGGCCCAGAAACGGTCTCCGGCGTCGCCCAGTGTGCCGGGATTCCGGTAGCTGCTGGAGCCACCGTTCTGCCCCTCGTCGTGCCGGAAGTACGGCTCGGGGTTGTCGAGGAGGAACGACCAGGCCGCCTCCGCGTTCTCGAGAGCGCGAGAAGCGAACGCCGGGTCGTACTCCTCGTAGACGCGGGCGGCGAGCGCCATCGCGCCGGCGAACTGGGCGGTGCCGAACGTCGACAGGCCGAACACGTACCGCTGCTGGGTGTCCGCCGCCGGCGGGGCGAACGATGGCCACTCGGTCCCGGCGACTTTGTGGTAGACGGCGCCGTCCTCGCGTTGCATCTTCTCCAGCCACTCCAGTTCGAACCTCGTCTCTGCGAGGAGGCCCGGCAGCCAGACGGGTGCCGTCTCGTCGGCCAGCGCCGCGTCGATACCCAGTTGGCCCGATTCGAAGACTGCGGGATTTCGCTCGTGTGCCAGTAGCATCTGGGCGACGGACACCGCTGCCAGGGGGACGTACTTCCCGTAGTCGGCCGCGTCGTACCAGCCACCGGCGACGTCGATCTGCTCGCCCTCGTCGTGGAACTCGTCCGAGAAGTACAGCTTCGCCTCGCTGTCCTGCGTGTGACCGGGCCGCAGTTCGAGCCCCGTGACGTCGTCGTCGATTTCGGTGTTCGACCGCCTGAGCGTGTAGGCGCGACACGTCGCCGCGAGCGCCTCGCCGTAGACCCCCTCGTCGACGGTAAACGTGTACGACCCCGCCGAACCGTCTGCGGTCCTGAGAGCGTACGTCCCGGGGGTAGAGAGGTCGCTGAAGTCCGCCTGCCGGACGGTGTCACCGGAGGACTCGTCGTCGATCTCGTCCCCGAGTTCGCCGCTCTCGACCACCGAACGGCTGTCGACGTCGACGACGTCGAACGCCTCTGCGGGGGTCCTGACGACGGCGACCTTCTCGTCGCCCGGGCGGTAACCGACCTGGTCGACGAGCACGTCTTTGCCCACCGTCGCGGGCTCCGTCACCGTCGGCTGGGGCGTCTCGGTCGGCGTCGCTGTCTCGGTTGGCGTCTCCGTTTCGGTCGGCACGCCGCGTCGCCGGTCGTACGGACTCGGACACCCGGCGAGTGACGTGACTCCTCCCAGGCTCGCGGCGAGGTACGCGCGCCGAGAGGCTAACGACCGCCGCTCGTCGGACATACTACCCCATTTCCGAAGGGTAGCAAAAGGGTTGTGCCGAAAGGCTATTGGTGGTCCCACATGGGTCGCTGTACCGCTGGTTTCGACCGACAGTTCGTCACGCGCTACGACCGCTACTCCCACCGGAATCCCACTGGATCGGACGGCGGATCGAGCGGACTTCGCGGGAGTCCGCTCTGGGGTTCCGGCGCGTTGTAGCCGCCGGGAGCGACGTCGTTCGGCCCATCCGGATAGCACAGCGACGCCAGGAGCTGGATCTGGCCGCGACCGACGTCGAGTTCGAACTGGCCGCCGCCGTACAGTGAAATCCCGTTTCGCTCGCAGTAGGCCAGAAAGTCGAGCAGTGACTCGACGGTGCCGAACCGCGAGGGCTTGCAGTTGAGCCACTCGGGGTCGAACGGCAGCGTCTCGACGCTCTCGACGCCGGTGATGGGGTAGTCCCACGACACCCGATTCTCGTGGCCGTCGAACACCGAGCGAGTCTCCTCGGTGACGCCCGGGTCCTCGACGACGGCGTCGGGGAACCCCGTCACGATACGGCGATAGAACGCCGGTTCCACGGGCGTCTCGACCTGCGAGTCCTCGTAGAGGGCCTTCAGGTCCACCACGCGGACGGCGTCGGTGTCGGCCAGGTGGGCGACCACGTCCGCGTCCCACGCCGGCGTCGGGTCGAGTTTGAACTCCGTCGCCGGGTCGACGTCGAGCCAGTGGTCGACCCGGTCTGTCGACGGGGTTCCCTCGTCGTCCTCGGCGAGTCGCGTCGAGACGACGAACCGCACCGGGTCGTACTCCCGGCCGAGGGCGCTCCCGAGGTCCGTGTCGGCCTGATTCAGGGCCAGGTCCAGCGCCGCGCTCTCGAGGGCCCATCGCCGATAGTGACGGGACGCCTCGCGCTGTGGCGGTTCGGGCCACAGGTCGACGTCGTCGAGAAACGCGGAGAACGAGTCGAGCGTGTACTCGCCGGACAGGTCGGCGTCGAACGCTTCGAACGCGTCGTGGTCCTCGGTGTCGTAGGTGACGTCCTCACCTTTCCCCTCGACGCCCTCCCCGCGCACCGTGACGGTGGTCGTCACCCGTGTGAACCCGCTGGAGGTGTCCTTCTCCTGCCGGGTGAGGTCGTACCCTTCGATAGTAAGTGGCTGGTCCGCGACCCGGTCGTACATACTCGCACGTCGGGCTGCCGGGGCTTAACGGCGGTGGACCAGGGGACCAGTATCCGCGACTGATCAGACTACCGGGTGGGGCTTTCAGGTCGTTCGAGGTCCCTCTCCGGTCGTTTCCGCGTCTATTGACTCGAGAGGCGGATTCGGAAACGCTTAACCACGCAGGCCCGTCAAGGGTGGGTATGGCCAAGTTCGAGCAAGCGTCGGAGCGACTCCTCAACAAACAGATCTGCATGCGCTGTAACGCCCGGAACCCCGGCGGTGCCGAGAAGTGCCGCAAGTGCGGGTACAAGAAGCTTCGGCCGAAAGCGAGCGAACCGCGGTCGACCTGATTCTGCGGCCACTGTTCGGATCTTCTCCGAGTCGCGAGCGCTAGCTCTCTTCTCCCTATTCGTCGGGGTACTTCGGCTCTCTGCGCTCCGCCCGCTCGAGCGCGCGCTCGACGACCTCGCGGACGTCGCCCTCGAACACGCCGCCGTGCCCCGAGTACATCTGCTCGACGGAGTGGGGCATGCGGTCGAGCAGGTGGCGGATAGACTCGACGAGCCGGTCGCGTGACTGGCCGGCCATGTCGGTTCGGCCGAAACTGCCGTCGTCGAAGGCGCCGTCGTCGTGGACCACGACGTCGCCCGAGAACAGCGCGGACTCGGAGACCAACGAGACGTGGTCGTCGGCGTGGCCCGGCGTGTACACCACCTCGAATTCCTCGTCGCCGATCTGGACCGAGTCGCCGTCTTCGATCCTCTGGGCCCGTCGCGGGTGGTCGCCGTAGGCGTACAGGTCGGCGTCGAAGGCGTCGAGGACCGAATCCAGCTCCGCGACGTGGTCGCCGTGCTGGTGGGTGAGGACGACCCGCTCCACGCCGTCGACGTGGTCTCTGATCGCGTCGACGACGCCAGGGTAGGCGCCGGCGTCGACCAGCGTCGTGACTTCGCCGTCGACGAGGTAGGCGTTGCAGGTGAACGACTCCGCGGCGTCGGTAACAGTGTGGACCGCCATGGACACGTGGTCGGCCGGTCACCGCTTGAGTGTGGCGAAGTAGTGTAAGATTGCCAACTTTTGCGGCGAGTGATTTTTCAATAAGAACCTCATAGTCTTTCGTGTATGGGGTTTGGGAGCTACGACGAATCGGAACAAGATAATCAGGAGTATGACACGGACTTCGAAGACGACGAGGGTGTCGACACGGCCGAGAACACCCACGAAGGCGAGGTCGAGTACGAGTTCACGGCCTCGAACGACGAGTTGCTGGACCGTCTGAAGGACATCAAGACCGACGAGAACACGTGATGAAGGCCGGGGCTCGCGCCCTCGGCGTCGCTGAGTCGTATCGCGACCAGACCAGCACGCTCGCCGGCACCGTCGTGCGAGCGGACAGGGTCACTGACGGCTTCGTTTTCGGGAGCTGTACCGTCGGCGGCAGCGACGCGACCGCTGCCGTCTGCGACCTGGTCGCCCGCCTCGATCGCGAAGACGTCCAGTACCTCTTCGTCGCCGGCATCGCTCCCGCCTGGTTCAACGTGCTCGACCTGCACCGGATCCACGAAACCACTGACCTCCCGGTGCTCTCGGTCGCCTTCGAGGAGAGCCTCGGCCTGGAACCGGCCATCCGCGAGGCGCTCGACGACGCCGACGTCGTCCGCGACCGGCTGGCGACCTATCACGACCAGCCCGACCGCCGACGACTCTCGGTCAACGACGAGACCGTCTTCGTTCGCAACGTCGGCATCGGGGACGACGCGGCGAACGACGCGGTCCGTGGGTTCACGCCCGAAGGCGGTCGACCCGAACCGCTCCGCGTGGCGAGACTGGCCGCCAGGGCCGCCGACGAGTTCGTTCGCGATGGCTTAGGCGGTGATTAAGGACGAACTGGCGGCCGTGCGGTAGGAAGCGTGATTCGCGCCGGACGGGGTGGCGCTAGGCGCCACCTGTTGCGCGAACGGCGCGAGCGGGCCGAGGGCTTTCCCCTGTTTGCGGTGTTTTCGTCGACTCCTAGCGAGCGTCCAGCAAAACCGTCTCGGAATCAGTTATCCAGCATCGAGAGCACGCGCAGGACGAGTTGCAGGACGTGGACGAACACGCCCATGACGGCGACGTAGATACCGAGGGCGTTGCGCAGGTCGCTCTCGTAGCGGTTGGCTTTGACGGCCCAGATCTCGTAGGTCAGGTCGACGACGAAGCCGAGGAAGAACAGCAAGCCGGCGACCAGCATGAGCATCGGGTTGATGAAGAAGCCGACCGCACCGAGCGCGAATCCGCCGATGAAGAAGCCCCAGGAGTACTTCTGCCAGTTGGCGAAGGAGTGGTCCGTCTTGAACACGACGAGGGCGACGACCGCCGTGATGAGGCCCGTGATGACAGCGGTGATGGCAAGCGCCGGGATCCAGAGCCCCTGCTGGCCGCCGAACGCGGCGAGGATGGCCGCGCCGAACAGGCCGTAGCCGGCCTGAATCATCGTCACGCCGACGCCGGCCAGCGGGTAGTTCCCGCTCTGGACTCCCTTGTTGGCGACCCAGAACCCGCCCCCGACGGTGACGACGAAGACGGCGATGCCGATGAAGAAGTTCGAGAACAGCAGCTGTGCGATGGGGCCCACCGCGTAGGCCAGCACCAGCATCAGGACGACGTTGAGGACGACCAGCGCCGTGGCCATCCCGGTGATCTTGCCGAGGTTGAGCGACGGCGTCGCGTGTCCGCCCATCGCGTCGTGTTCGAATGAGTTACTCATCGACCGTTCGTTACGCACGATCCTTTATGTACCTTCTCCACTGTCAGATAGAATTCATCACTCCCACTCGCGTGCGAGCAGGCCGAACAGCGCCGCGTCGACGAACTCACCCTCGACGCGGTAGGCCTCCCGCATGGTGCCCTCGCGTTCGAACCCGGCCTTCTCCAGGACGCGCATCGACGCCTCGTTGCCCGCGAACACGCGGGCCTGGATCCGGTGGAGTTGCCGGTCGTGGAACGCCCACTCGGCCAGCAAGTCGACGGCCTCCGTGGCGTACCCCTGTCCGCGCTCCGACTCGACGATCCAGTAGCCGATTTCGCCGTGACCGCTCACGTCGTTCACGTTGAACGCCCAGGCGTAGCCAATTGGGTCCTCGTCCCGACAGGGGAGAAAATCCACGAAGCTATCGTCGCTCTCCTCGACCATCTCGCGCACGTCGGCCACGGACTGGGGGTCGTGCTGGCTGGTGTATCGCCGAATCTGCGGGCTGTTCCACTGGCTCGCGATGAATTCGCAGTCGTCGGGCGTCACCGTCCGAAGGGTCAGGCGGTCGCCGGCGAGAAACGCAGGTCCTGGCATGCCGACGACTGCTCACACGAGCGGAATAACGGTTGCCGTCGCGTGGCACTTCCCCACACACCGGCCACCGCCGGCGCTACAGCCGCTCCAGCACGGCGTCCGAATCGTACTGCAACGTCAGCTCCCGGGAGCGGCCGCGTCCCTCGACGTTGGTGTAGCTTGCCTCGATTATACCCAGCTGGTCGAGCTTGTTGATGATCTCCGAGTAGCGCGTGTAGCCCAGGTCGGTCTGGTCGTTGAACGCCTCGTAGATGTCGCCGGCGCGCTCGCCGTCGTTCTCGGCGATGACCTCGACGAGCGCGCTCTCGGAGTCGGTGAGTTCGCCCAGCCGCCGGGAGAGGTGGACGTACTTCGACTTGTCGTAGGCCTTCTCGACGTCCTGGGCCTCGACGGAGCGCGAGGCCCGCATCTCGGCGTTCATCCCGGCTCGCCGGAGGAGGTCGATGCCGACCCGGAGGTCACCGCCCTGCTCCTCGGTGAACTCGGCCACCCGGTCCAGCACCTGCGTGCCGACGGCGCCCTCGTGGAAGCCCCGGTCGACGCGCTCTCTGAGGATGTCGACGATCTCGGTCTGGTCGTACTTGTTGAAGTAGATCTCCTCGGGGCGGAAGACGCTCTGGACGCGCGTGTCGAGTTCGTCGATGACGTCCAGGTCGAGGTCCGAGGAGATGCCGATGACGCCGATCCTCGCGCCCGAGTGGGCCTCGTGCGCACGCAACAGCGAGTACAGCGTGTCGCTGGCTTCCGACTCGTAGAAGAGGTAGTTGACGTCGTCCAGCGCGACCACGAGCACTTCCTCGCGCTCGACGAGGCGGTCGGTGATCTGCGAAAAGAGCTTCTTGAAGGAGATGCCCGACGACGGCGGCTCGTAGTCGAATATCTCGGCGAAGAGCCGCGAGAACACGGCGTAGCGGGTGGAGTCGACCTGGCAGTTGACCCGCACCGCCTGGACCTCCGTCTGGGCGCGCAACTCGTCGAAGAGTATCTGCGTCGCCGTCGTCTTGCCGGTCCCGGGCGGCCCCCGGGCGATGACGTTCAGCGGCCGGGAGCCCCGGACCGCGGGCCGCAGCGAGTACTTGAGCGTCTCCATCTGCGTCTCCCGGTGTTTGAACGTCTCGGGGAGGTAGTCGATCTCGAAGACGTGCTCGTTGCGGAACACGGACTCGTCCCACCCGAGCATATCGTCTCCGGGGTCGTCGCTCATCACTTTCACTGGGGTGCTGGCGACACTTAACGATTTACCACTTACGGTGAAAGTGAAACCGCAAGAGGGCGATGGGGCCGATCGCGGGAACGCGTGACAATCGCACGCTAGCCGTACTCCGTTCGCAGAAACCGACGTCCGAACTACTCCACTTCCACGGTCCCGACCATCCCGCTGGTGACGTGGGGCACGCAGACGTAGTCGTACGTCCCTTCGACCTCGAAGGTGTGTTCGAAGGTCTCGCCCTCCTCGTTCGTGGCGAAGCGGTCGTCCCCCTCGTAGGAGGCGAAGGGCTCGGCGTCCTCGGGCAGCGACACCGCGCCGGCGCTGTCGTGGTCGGGATTACAGGAGACGTTGTGCGTGGGGCTCTCGAACGTCCACGTCACGGTCGTTCCCGTCGAGACGCTGATCGTCTCCGGCGAGAACGTGAGCGACCCGCCGGGAGCGACCGCGACTTCGTTCCCTTCGGCGCCGCCGTCGCCCGAATCGTCGCCCGATCCGTCGCCGCCGTCACCGCCCGACCCGTCGTCGCCGTCGCTACTACAGCCCGCGAGCCCCGCGAGCGAAGACCCGGCTATCGTCCCCAGCAGTGTCCGTCGTCGCATGCCCGTGGAACGGGCCGCCCCGGACAGGTACCTTTCGGTCGGTGCATCGCCGCGCCCGGTCAGACCGTCCGGCCGTACCGACAGTTCGGACAGTAGAGCTGTCCGTCCCGGACGAGCAGCAGGCTCCGTTCGCACCGCCGACAGGGATGCGTGACCGAGGCGATGCCGGTCTCCCGGGCGACGGCCTGCAGAGTGTTCTGTAGCTGTTCCACGCGATCCTCCGTCTGCGCGAGCCGCTCTCTGAGATCGGCGCACTCACCCGCCAGTCGTCGGTGCTGTCTGTCCATGGCTGTGTGGGATGGCAACGTACTACACGTAGGTGGCCTGCTGGCGTAAAGCTAGCGGGCGACGGGATAGTCGAATCCATCGCTGTCGTGCGATTTTGAATGCGTCGCTGCGGTTGGACTCGAGCCGGGTCAGCACGAAGCGAGGGCCCGGCCTGCCTCACGGCTCCCTGCGGTCGCCGTTCGGCATATAGGTGGTTCCTCACTCCGTTCGGAACCACCCTACTCCTCACGGGTCGCTTCGCTCCCCGTTCGCCGTTTCGACGGTCTTCGCTCCGCTCAGACCGTCCTACTCCTCGAACTTCGCCAACAGATCGTCGTAGAAACCGGCCCCAGCTTCGGGCTCGCCGCCGTTCGCCGCCGTTCGCTCGCCGTCTGCTAGCTTCTCCACGATCAGCTCCGGCGTCGAGCGCGCGAGCGTCCCCTTGACCGGCGAGCGGTTCACCCGGAGTTCGCCCTCGACCAGTCCCTCGGCCTGGATGCCGTCGACGGTGAGGTCGGTGCCGGCGGCGTCGATGACGTCGCCCGCGAGGTGGGAGACGAACACGCCCGTCGCGTTGCGCTCGCCCAGCGCTTCGAGGATGCCGGCGATGATTGTCGCGGCGGCGCCGGGTTCGGTGATACTCTCCAGTTCGTCGACGAGCACCATGATCGGTCGGTCCGAACTGATATCCGTCACCAGTCCACTGAAGTCCCGCAGCGTCGCCTCGAAGGCGCCGGCGTCGAGGGTGCCCTGGGTCTTGGCGTGGTAGTGGAGTTCCGCGACGCGTTCGACGCGGGCCGACGCGGCGGGGACGGGCAGGCCCATGTGGGCCAGGATGGTCACCAGCGCCACCAGGTCCAGGGTGGAGGTCTTCCCCCCGCTGTTGACGCCCGAGAGGATGGCCATCCCCTCGACGCGGTAGTCGACCGGGTCGACGTCGTCGAAGGGGACGTCCAGCAGCGGCGAGCGCCCGCCCTCGATGGCGAAGCCCGGTTCTTCCTCGGGCTCCCCGTCGACCCCGCCCACGGCGGGCATCGCGCACTCGAAGTCCGCGGCGAACCGGGCGACGGCCAGTTCCACGTCGAGTTCGAGGGCGGCGTCGACCAGCGACTCGGCGTCCGCGCGCAGGCCCGCCAGGTCGCCGGCCACCTCGCGCTTGAGGCGGGCCGCCCGGCGGTCTCGCGCAGTCGTCAGCTCCTCGCGCAGGCGCGACACCGCGCCCTCGTCGCGGTCGACGGGGTAGGTCGGCTCGTCGGGGACAGCCATCCGCGCCGTCGACTCCGCGTCCCGCAGGTCGAGCGCGTCGACGAGGTGGTCGCGGGCCTTCTCGACGGCGCGGTCGTACTCGTCGGCCAGTTCCCGGGAGAGCAGGGAGTCGACGCCGGCGCCTCGTTCGACCAGCGACAGCAGGTCGGTCCCCTCGATGGTGACGTCCCGTTCCTCGATGGCCTCCCGCAGGTGGTCGTTGGCCACCGATTCGGCCGTCGACACCGCGGCGTCGAGGTCGTCGACGGCCGTCGACAGGCGGTCGAGTTCGCCGTCGTCGCGGACGCCGCCGTCCTCGTCGAGACGGTCGAGTGCGGATTCGAGCGCGTCCAGATCGCAGGGCGAGTCCAGGCCCGCGGCTCGATGGACGTTCACCGCCGCCTGCAACCGGTCCCGGTTCCGTGCGAAGAAGGCCAGCGGGCGCTCGGGAACGACGTCGGCCGGGGTCTCCAGGGCGTCCGGTTCGACGCGGACGTCGCCCTCCACCTCGACGCCGGCGAAGGACTCGTCGAGCGCGACCACCGTCGCATAGCTGCGCCCGAGCTCGGCGAGCTGACGCGTGTCGTCGACGATTTCGACCGATATCTCAGGAATCGCGGACTGGGCTTCGGCGTAGCGCTCGGCGTCGCTCGTCGCGAGACACCGGTCCCTGACGCGGACGTCGCCGGGTTCGACGAGTGGCTCGACGTCCTCCAGGGCGGCCAGCACGTCGGTATCGGGTTCGCGGTCCATCGCACGTTCGGCGAACTCGCGGACCTCCTCGATGCGCGCGGGCACCGAACTGGGATAGATCGTCTCCAGGCGTTTGGCGGCGTAGTCCGTGACGGTCCGCGCCTGGAGCAGGTCGAGCGCGTCCCGGTAGAGTTCGCGGGCACGGTCGGTCGCCAGGAAGCCGCCGGGGTCGTCGTGGCCGTCCCGGATGGCCGCGCGGGCGATGCGGGCAGCCCGCCCCTCGCTGATCCCGGGCGCGCGGGCCAGTTCGGCCACGTCCCCCTCGCGGAGCGCGCGCTCCGGGTCGTCGAGTTCGGCGAGCGCGTCGGCCGTCTTGCTGCCGACGCCGGAGACCGATTCGAGGTCCATCAACTGTGACCGGGTACCCGCCCGTTCGGCAAAAGGGTTGTCGCTCTCACGCGTCCGGTCGCACGCCGATAGACTCACTTTGTTCGTCTATCGAGCCCGGCCTCACGCAGTTCGGCCGGACGCCGGCTGACTCCCGTTGGTCGTCCGTCGAGCCCACGCTCACTCCGTTCGCGTGGACGCCGGCAGACTCGCTCCGCTCGTCTCCCGAGCCCGGCCTCACGCAGTTCGGCCGGACGCCGACGCGACTAGTCCGCCGAGACGCTCTCGGTTCCGGTCGCCCCGCGTCGCTGGGGGGCGTCGAGGGCCACGCTCGCGGGGGCGTCGACGGCTCCCTCCTCACTGTCTTCCCAGCCGTCGTGGCAGGTCACGAGCGTCGACGCGAGCGAGCGGTAGGCGTCACCCGCCGGGCCGGTGGTGGCGGGCGCCGCGTCGACGGCGGCGTCCTCCGGAACCGCGCCGAGGAGGGGGACGCCGAGTCGGCCGGCGACGTCGCCGAGGTCGGTGTCCGCAGTCGTGCGCGTCACCACGGCGCCCAGTACCGTCGCCTCGGCGTGGTCGACGAACTCGGCGGTCTTGGCGACGTTGTCGACGGCCTCCTCGTGTGGCGTCGTCACCAGCACGGTCCCGTCGGCCAGCCCCGTCGCGACGAGCGCCTCGTGGCTCAGCCCCGCGCCGGTGTCGACCAGGACGACGTCGTACTCGTCGTCGAGCGGGTCGACCACCGCCTGCAGGTTCGCCGGGTCGGCCTGCTCGAAGTGTTCGATGGTCTGGCCGCCGGCGACCAGGTCCGGCCCGTCGTCGACCGCGACGAGGACGTCGTCGACGACCACCTCGCCCGCCAGTACCGAGTGGATTCCCGATTCGGTCGGCTCGCCGAGGACCTCGGCGAGGTTCGGCAGTGCCAGGTCGGCGTCGACCAGGACGACGTCGAAGCCGGCGTCGTGCAACGCGACGCCGAGCGACGCCGTCGTCGTGGACTTGCCGACGCCGCCCTTGCCGCCCGCGATGGTATAGACCCCCATGGGGCTGTGAGTTCGCGATTCTCGGTTGTAAAAGTGCGTATGACGCACGTCATCGGACCGCCGGACGTCGCCGGGATCTGCGGGGAGAAGACGGCTGTTGGCGGCCGTCTGACCGGGGCCGTAGTCACGGCGGACGCCGTCGTGTCAACCGTCCGGAGACACGACGCGAGACGCAACGGACTTTTCTCTCCGCGTACCGAACGACAGCCCATGACTGCCGTCGCGGCCAAACTCGACGCTGCTCGCGCCGACCTCGCCGAGCGTGACGCCGTCCTGATCGCCTTCTCCGGCGGGGTCGACTCCTCGGTCGTCGCCGCCATCGCCCACGACGCGCTCGGCGACGACGCCGTCGCCTGCACCGCCAAGAGCGAGACGCTCCCGGCGGCCGAACTCGAGGACGCCAACCGCGTCGCCGAGGAGATCGGCATCCGCCACGAGATCGTCGAGTTCTCCGAACTCGACAGCGAGCAGTTCGTCGCCAACGACGACGAGCGCTGTTACCACTGCCGGTCGATGCGCCTCTCGGCCATGTACGACGAGGCCCGCGAGCAGGGCATCGACGTCGTCTGCGACGGCACCAACGCCTCCGACCCCGGCGAGGGCCACCGGCCCGGCCTCCGCGCCGTGGAGGAACTGAACGCCTACTCGCCCCTCCTCGAACACGACATCACCAAGGAGGAAGTGCGAGAGATCGCCCGCGAGTACGGCCTCTCGGTCGCGGACAAACCCTCGATGGCGTGTCTCTCCTCGCGCATCCCGACGGGCCTGGAGGTCACCGAGGACCGCCTCTCCCGCGTCGAGAAGGCCGAGCGACTCCTGCGGACCTGGGGCTTCGAGCAGTTCCGCGTGCGCGACCACGACGGCCTCGCCCGCATCGAAGTGGGCGAGGAGGAACTCGACGTGGCGCTGGATCCGGACTTCGTGCGGGCGGCCCGGGACCACATCGCCGACGTCGGCTTCGACCACGTCACGCTGGACCTGCACGGCTACCAGACCGGGAGCGTGAGCCCGGCCGCCGAGGCCGAGGACGAGTCCGCCTCGGCCGACGACCTGCTCGGCACCGACTACCCGACGGCGACCGAGGACTGACGGAGGACCGGACGCGGTTCGACGGTGCCGGTTCGACGCCGTGGCGCACGCTTTCAGCGCCGGAAACTCCGCTCGCGATTTTATAGGGGGTCCGTGAGAAAATTCGATCGAATGACTCGCACAGCGCTCACGCTGATCGTCCTCGTCGCACTGCTCGCCTCCCTCCCGGCGGTCGCGGCGGCCGAGACGCGCAGCGGCGGCACCGTCGTCGTCGAGGAGGGCGAGACCGTCGACGACGACCTGGAGGCCTTCGCCGGCTCAGTCGTCGTCCGCGGCACCGTCGCGGGCGACCTGACGACCGCGGGCGGGGACGTGCGCATCGCCGAGTCGGGCACCGTCGAGGGCGACGTCGAGATGTCCGGCGGCTCCATCGAGATCGCGGGCAACGTCACGGGCGACGTCGAGGCCGGCGGTGGTTCCGTCCGCCTGGCCGACACCGGCCGGATCGGCGGCTCGCTCCAGGCCGGCGCGGGCTCCATCTACGTCGACGGGGTCGTCGGCGGCGACGCGGAACTGGGCGCCGACACGATAACGCTCGGCCCGGACGCCCGCATCGAGGGGAACCTCACCTACAACGGCGACCTCTCGCGGGCCGACGGCGCGACGGTCGAGGGGACGGTCACCCGAGACGAGAGTATCCAGACCGGTGGCGGCCCGGTCCCGTCGTTCGCGGGCCCGGTGTTCCAGGTCTACGGCGCGCTCGCGACGCTCCTGCTCGGCGCCGTCCTGCTGTTCGCCTTCCCGCGGTTCTCGACCGAGGTCGCGGACCGCGTCGCGGGGGACCCGGTCCGGACCGGCGGTATCGGCATGCTCGTCGCGCTCGGGGTCGTGGTCGGGCTCGTCCTGCTGTTCGTCACGTTCATCGGCATCCCGCTGTCGCTGGCCGGGCTCCTCCTCTTCCTGGTGGTGCTCTGGGCCGCCTCGGTGTACGGCCGCTACGCGCTCGGCGAGTGGCTGCTGTCGCAGGCGGGCCTGGACAACCGCTGGCTCGCGCTGGTCGTCGGCGTCGCCGTCGTCGCGCTGGTCGGACTGGTCCCCCTGCTCGGCCAGCTCGTCCAGACCGTCGTGCTGGTGCTCGGGTTCGGCGCCCTCGTCCTCGGCATCTGGGAGGGCTACCGGAACCGGGGCGAGGCCGCGCCGGCCGCCGCCACCGACCCGATCTGATGGGTGACGACACGCTCAAGGCCGTCGCAGCCAATCGTCGGCCATGAACGTCACCGTCGACGTCGTTGGCGAGGACAGCCACGACGTGGCCGTCGACGACGACGCCACCTACGCAGACCTGCTCGCCGCCGTCGACCTGAGCCCCCACGCGGTCTCGGTGATGGTCGACGGCCACACCGTCCCGGAGGACCAGCCGGTCGACGCCGACCACGTCCGCGTCGTCCGCCTCATCAAGGGCGGGTAGATGCGGGTCCGCGAGGCCGATCCCGGCGAGGTCGCGGCCGTCCGCAACGTCCTCGACGGCGCCGCGCTAGCGGTCGACCACGATTTACTCCGCGAGTGTCTCGACCAGGGCGCCGTCCTCGTGGCGACGAGTACGGACAGTAGCAGCGACGATACGGCTGAAACGGACGCCACCGTCCTCGGCGCGCTCGTCCTCGACGGGGACCGGATCGACGCCGTCGCGGTCCGGCGGAACCGTCGCGGGCAGGGGATCGGAACCGAACTGGTCGAGGCCGCCGCCGCCCGCCGAGACCGCCTCGTCGCCGAGTTCGACGCCGGCGTCCGGCCGTTCTACGAACGGCTGGGGTTCGACGTCGAGCCGACGGCCGACCCAGACCGATACAGGGGCCTGTGGACCCCGGAACGGCCCTGAACTGGCGTGTCACCCGAAACGATTATATCTGGACACTAAGATCACCTTCCAGGTAGCTAACTCATGTCAGCAACGATCGCCCAGCGAGCGGCCGACGCCACGTCGGACCGGCTCGTCGCGTATCTCATCGACTTCGCGTTACTGAGCGGCGCCGCGTTCGTGCTGTGGATCATCGCCGCCGTGGTCAGTTCGGTGCTCTCGTTCGGTGCCGGTATGGGGATGGACGCGGCTGATCCCGCCGCGGTCACTAGCGGGTCCCTGCTCGCCACGATGGCGGTCAACGTCGTCGTCTACGGCGTGCTCTGGCTCGCCATCGGCGCGATACTGGTGTGGTACTTCGTCTACTACGCCGACGACGGCCAGACGTTCGGCAAGCGGTCCCAGGACGTCGCGGTCGTCAGCGACGACGGCGCCGCACCGTCGAAGCGCCAGCGCTGGATCCGGGCCGGTATCCTGCTCGCGCCGTTCCCCCTGATGGCGCTCCTCGGCGCCGTCCTGCAGGGACTCGGCTTCGTCTTCGCGGCGTTCATCATGGCCGTCTGGCTCGTCATCGAGGCCGCCGTCATGTTCCTCAGCGACGACGGCCAGCGCATCGGCGACCGGGCCGCGAACACCTACGTCGTCGGCACCGACGGCTGAACGAGTGGTTCACGGCCTCGTTCGCCTGTCCGCGCTCAGGTAGTCCGCCCGGTGAGCGACTCTATCTGTAACTCCCACAGCTCGACGGTCACGTCTTCGACAGCCTCGTCGAAGATCCGGAGCGGTTCGAACGCCTCGTTGATCGCGACCGCGTCCCACGCCGGGTCGTCGTCGGGGACCTCCCGGAGGTCTCCCCTGGCGAGGACGCTCCAGGACGTCAACGCCTCGGGGTCGTCCGTGGGTTCGGCGTCGTGGACGACGTACGTCGCCGTGGTCGTCGCGTCGGCGAACGACAGCTTCGTGCTCCCCGGATGGTCGCCCAGGTGGAAGTACAGCGACCCGTCCCGGTACTCGTGGACCAGCGGCACGGCGTAGGCCTCGTCGCCGTCGGCCAGTGCGAGCACGCCGGTCGGCGTCTCGCGCAGGTACCGCTCTACCTCCTCGTCGTCGAGTCCGCGCGTGTACGCGAACTCGATGTCGGTGTCCATACCTGATCGACGGTGCGTCGCGCCTTAAGATCAGACCAGCGGCTCCACGACGTCGCGCCCGGCGTCGAGCAGCTCGTCGACGCGCGCTTCGCTCCCGGCCTCGGCGTACACCCGGAGCTTCGGCTCGGTGCCGGAGGGGCGGACCAGCACCCACGTCCCGTCGGCCAGCGTCATCTTGAACCCGTCCACCGTCGAGACGTCGGCGACGCCCTCGCCGGCCACCGACTCGGGGAGGTCGGCTTCGAGTTTCTGCAGGACGGTGGCCTTCCGGTCGTCCGGGCAGTCGACGCTGACGCGGCCCTGGTGAATCTCGCCGTGTTCGGAAAGCAGCGCGTCGACGCGGTCGTCCAGGGGCTCCTCGGCCGCGGCGGCCGCGGCCAGCAGCGCGACGAGGACGCCGTCCTTGTTCCGGAGGTGGGCACTGACGCCGAAGCCACCGGACTCCTCGCCGCCCATCAGCGCGTCGTGCTCGCCCATCGCCGCGGCGACCCACTTGAACCCGACCGCCGTCTCGTGGACGGACTGGCCGTGGGCCTCCGCGACGCGGTCGACGATGCTGCTCGTGGAGACGGTGCGGACGACGTCGCCGGATGCGCCGGATAACAGGTCGTCGTACACCGACGCGAAGAAGAGGTTCGGGTCGAGGAAGCCGCGCTCGGGCGTGACGATGGCGACCCGGTCGGAGTCGCCGTCGTTGATGACGCCCAGGTCGGCGTCGCCCGAGGTGACCGTCTCCGTGAGTTCTTCGGCTCGCTCGGCCACCGGTTCGGGCGCGCCGCCGCCGAACTCGGGGTCCTGTTCGCAGCGGAGGCGCTCGACGTCGGCGCCGGCCCGTTCGAGCAACCGGTCGGTGACGCCGCGGCCGCTGCCGTGCATCGCGTCGTAGGCGACGCGGAGCCCCGAGAGGTCACGGCCGCCCGCCCGCAGGTCGTCGACGAACGCCAGCGCGTGGTCGAGGTACGGCCCGACGAGGTCCGTCTCCTCGACGTCGCCCCACTCCTCGTCTGGCAGGCTCTCTGGCTCGGCGAGGTTCGCCACGACGTCGTCGGTGACGTCGGGGAGCGCCGGCGCCCCGTCGCCGGGGACGAACTTCACGCCGTTGTACTCCGGCGGGTTGTGGGAGGCGGTGATCATCAGCGCGCCGGCCAGGTCGCGGTCCCGCACCGTCCAGGCGACCACCGGCGTCGGCGCGTCGCGCTCGGGCAGGACCACGTCGAAGCCGTTGGCACACAGGACGCGGGCCAGTTCCTCGGCGAACCCGCGGGAGTGCTCGCGGGCGTCGTAGCCCACGGCGACCGGCGCCGTCTCTCCCTGGTCCCGCAGGTAGGTCGCGACCGCCTGGCCGACCATCCGCACGCGGTCGTCGGTGAACTCGTCCAGCGTCGCGCGCCAGCCGTCGGTGCCGAACGCGATGGCGTCGGCGCGCGCCTCGTCGTCGGTCATAGAGTACGATGCTCGCCGGGCGAGCAAAAAGGTCCGGTTCGGCGACAGGTGCCCGTCGCGGCGGGCTAGGGGGCGTCGCCGTCGACGAGCGCTTCCTTCTCGGCACGGGAGAGCTGTTTGACCTCCCACTCCCTGCGCATGGCCGCGGACCGGGAGCCGAACGCCTCGACGTGGACGAGTTCGACGGGCGTCCGCCCGCGCGTGTACTTCGCGCCCTCGCCGCAGTCGTGTTCGTCGACCCGCCGCTCGACGTCGGTCGTGTAGCCGGTGTACAGCGACTCGTCGGCACACCGGAGGACGTAGACGAAGTGATCGTCACTCACGTCGCCCACCGCCGGGTCCGGCCGAGCGCGTGTCGTGGTCTGTGGGCGATACGGCGACGCCGATCAGGCTTCGAGCGCGCGTCGCTTGGCGACTTCCGCGATCCCCGCGTTCGCGGCGCAACTCGGGCACGCGCGGACTTCGCCGTCGGCGTCGGCGAAGACGCGCGCGAACCGATCGGAGACGTGTTCGCCGCAGTGAGTGCAGTTGGACATCGTGATAGCCGGCGGTGTCGCCGGCAGTTTGTCATACGTTCCCACGATAGAAGTACTCTCATACCCACTAGTCAGGTATCTCCGTCGTCCCGCCGTGCGTCGGCGACACGCCGGGCGACGAGCCCGGCCTGCGTGCCCGCGGTGAATCCGGCGTCGACGTTGACCACCGTGAGTGCGGTACAGGACTGGAGCATCCCCGAAAGCGCGGCCTCACCCTCGCCGCCGTGGCCGTAGCCGGTCGAGACGGGGAGCCCGATAAGGGGGACGTCGACGAGGCCGGCGATGACCGTGGGAAGCGCCCCCTCGCGCCCCGCCGCGACGATCAGCACGTCCTGTTCGCGGAGTTCGTCGAGGCGGTCGATCGTCCGGGTGAGCGACGCGACGCCGACGTCGTCGACCCGGTACACCTCGGCGCCCATCTCCTCGGCGATCATCGCCGCCTCACCGGCGGGAACCGCGTCTGAGGTCCCCGCCGTCACGACGCCGACGCTGGCGTCGAGCCGCGTCGGTTCGTAGTCGGGACCGTGGGCGACCAGCCACCGGGACCGGTCGTCCCACCGGAGCGTGGCGTCGGGATGGGACTCCGCGAGTCGTTCGCGGATGGCCGCCGGATCGCCGTCTTCCAGCCGCGTCGCGATGGCTCGCCCAGTCGTCGTCAGCGCCGTCTGGACCAGCTCCGCCACCTCTTCGGACGTCTTTCCTTCGGAGAGAATCGCTTCGGGGACGCCGGCCCGCTCCTCGCGCGCCGCGTCGTATCGACCGGCCTCGCCCGTCGCGTAGCCGGCGAGCGCGGCTTCCGCTTCCGCGGGGGAGAGATCTCCCGCGGCGACTGCATCGAGTATGTCGCGCATGGTGGTTGTACTGGTGGGGGTGGTCGTAAGGGTTGGGAGCTAGGCCGGGGCCGACCGAAGGGAGGGCCCGGCTAAATGCGAACGGGGAGCGAAGCGACCCGTGAGGTAGGCTGGTCGCTCGCAGAGCGACCAGCTACACAGCGAACGGCGACCAGCGGGAGCCGAGAGCTAGGCTGGCGCCGACCGCAGGGAGGGGCCAGCTATACAGCGACCACCGGGAGCCGCGAGGGAGGCCGAGGCTGACCGGTTCGCTCGTGCCCCGAGGAAATCCAGTCTGGGGAAGCGCAGACGAAATTCGCCGGGGAAAGTACCGACGAAGGAACCGGCTACCTGGTCGCGCACCTCGAAAGTCAATCCGCGCGCGAGACACCGAGCGGCCGTTTCTCGCCCTGGCGGACCGTTCGGCGGGTGTTTTCGACCGGACTAACGTGACGAAACACCCTCCTTTATATAACTAAACAGTGCCAAAACCGCTCAAACCCCCGTGAGTACCGGCGAGGAGGCCGTGCTTCAGGAAAGTATATAAGGTGCCACTGGGAACACGGAGGTGTATGGCAGACCTGATCGTCAAAGCCGCCGTGAAAGAAGCGCTCAACGACATGAACGTAGCCTCCGACTTCTACGACTCGCTCGACGAGGAAGTTGAGGAACTGCTCCAGGACGCCGCCCGGCGTGCCGACTCGAACGACCGCAAGACAGTCCAGCCCCGCGACCTGTAAGGCTGACTCCGCGGTTTTTCCGTTTCGTTACTTCGACCAGCGACGGCCTCGCGATGTCGTCCTGGCTCCCGACACTCACTCGGAGCCCGAGAGCTGTCGGACGGTGACGCCGTCCTCGGTGCCCACGTGGAGTTCGTCCGCGAGATCGATGAAGAGGCCGTGTTCGACCACGCCCGGGAGCGCCGAGAGGTCGGTCGCGAGCTCGTCCGGTCGGTCGATTTCGCCGAACTCGCAGTCGAGCACGAGGTTGCCGTTGTCGGTGACGACGGGGCCGTCCTTGCGTTCGGCCCGGCGGAGGACGGGCTCGCCGCCTAGCTCGCGGACTGCCTCGGCGACTGTGGTGCGGGCGCTCGGCAACACCTCGACGGGGACGGGGTGGTCGAGGACGTCGGCCTCCTTCGTCGGGTCGGCGACGACGAGGAAGCGGTCGGCGGCCGCGTCCACGATCTTCTCGCGGGCGTGGGCGGCGCCGCCGCCCTTGACGAGCTGTCCGTCGGCGACCTGGTCGGCGCCGTCGATGGCCAGGTCGACCGACACCTCGTCCAGTTCGGCCAGCGGAATGGCCGCCTCGCGGGCCAGTTCGCGCGACTGGAAGGAGGTCGGGACGCCGGTGACGTCAAGCCCCCCATCGACCCGTCGACCGATGGCGCGGATGGCGTGGGCCGCGGTGCTCCCGGTTCCGAGACCGACGACCTGCCCGTCCGCGACGCGCTCGGCGGCGGACTCGCCCGCCCGCCGCTTGGCCGCCTCGGATCCGCCCTGTTTCATGTATGTCCCCTCTGCGGGCGGGTAGAAAATCGCTACGGCTGGTCGTCACCGTCGGTCCGGTGTATCCTGTCCTGTGTAGTCCCGGTCCAGCGTGGTCCCGGTCCAGCCAGTCCTGAGCCGGGTCTACAGTCGGCGTAATCGAACGACGTGGCGGCCGGATTCGGTCGCCGGTCGGAGCCGGCGCCTCGTCCGGTGGTACTCGGGGCGTTACTTTGACCGGACGACGCCCCTCGATGGTCACGAGTACGATCGTTGCCTCGACGATGGCCCCAGCAGTTCACCCTCCCCGAGACGTTGCAGCGCCGGCCGTCGACGATCGCGCAGCCACCGCCCCACAGGTCTGATCCCGCTGATTCGGGCCGCCTTCGGCCGATTTAAACAGTGGATACTTTTCCCCCGGCCCCCTGACTGGGAACCATGTTCGGGACCAGCGGAATCAGGGGACCGGTCGGGGACGAGGTCACCGCGTCGCTCGCGCTCTCGGTCGGCCGGGCGGTCGGCGTCGACGCGGACAGGGTCGTCGTCGGCCGGGACCCGCGCGAGTCGGGCGAGTTCCTCGCAGACGCGCTCGCGGCCGGCCTGCGCGAGTCGGGCACTGACGTCGTCGACCTGGGGCTGGCGGCCACGCCGACGGTCGGCCGCGCGGTGGCCTGGGAGTCGGCCGACGTCGGTGTCTCGGTGACGGCCTCCCACAACCCCCCGCAGGACAACGGTATCAAGCTCTGGCAGCCCTCCGGCCAGGCGTTCGACGCCGACCTGCGAGAGCAGATTTCGGGGCGCATACGCGAGGAGGCGGCCGAACTGGTCGCCTGGGACGCGGTCGGTGAGCGCCGGGCGGCCGACGCCAGCGAGCGCCACGTCGCCGCCCTGACCGACGCCGTGGCCCTGGCCGACCCGCCCGCCGTCGTCGTGGACCTGGGTAACGGCGCCGGCGGGGTGACGGTCGAGGCGCTCACGCGCCTGGGCTGTGACGTCGAGACGCTCAACGCCCAGCCCGACGGGTCTTTCCCCGGGCGCCCGAGCGAGCCCACCGCCGAGAACTGCCAGTCGCTGTCGACGCTCGTCGGCTACACCGACGCGAGCCTGGGCATCGCCCACGACGGCGACGCCGACCGGCTCCGCGCCGCGAGCGCGGACGGCACCTACCTCTCTGGCGACGAACTACTGGCAATCTTCGCGGCGGACGCCGCCGAGCCCGGGGACGCGGTCGCCGTCCCGGTCGACACCAGCCTCGCCGTCGCCGACTACCTCGCCGAGCGCGACGTCGACGTGACCTACACGCCTGTGGGGGACGTCTACGTCGCCGACGCCGCGAGCGAGCCGGGCGTCGCCTTCGGCGGCGAGCCCAGTGGTGCCTGGATCTGGCCCGAGGAGACGCTGTGTCCCGACGGCCCGCTCGCGGCCTGCAAGCTCGTCGCGCTCGACGCCGAGCGGTCGCTGGCCGACCGGGTCGCCGACGTGCCGGAGTACCCCATTCGCCGGGACAGCGTCGAAGTCGACGACAAGACTGGCGTGATGGAGCGGGTCAGCGCCCGCGTCGCCGACGAGTTCGAGGACGTGTCGACGCTGGACGGCGTCCGGGTCGACCTTGGCGACGCGTGGTTCCTCCTCCGGGCCAGCGGGACCCAGCCGCTCGTCCGAATCACGGCCGAGGCACGCGAGCGATCTCGGGCCGACGACGCCTTCGAACGGGCACGGTCGGTGCTCGACGCGAGCCGGGACTGATAGTGGTGGTTGTCAGCCCGTGCCGGCGTTCGACGTGGACGGTATCGGCGAACGCCGGTACAAAGTTACAACCACCACTATGACGGGTGGCTGCTGGCCGATCAGGCGCCACGGTTGACTGCTGGTCGATGACGCGTGAGGCTGCTGGCCAGCGAGGCGTGAGTGACAGCGGTGGGAGAAGTGCGCCGCGTCCGTCGACCGCCTCCCACGGTCGCGGGCGGGCGCGGCCCGGCGTTTCTCGTCCGAGACGGCCACCGACTGACCCCCTGCGGTGTCGGCGGCCGCACGGACCGAGGACGGCGGGCTGTAGTCGTGTGCTATCCGCGACGCGTGGACCGGGCTTCCCGGACGCTCGCCCCGTCTCGGATCTTGTCCTCACACTGCGGGCAGACCCGCGGCGCATCGACCCCGTTGGGCGTGAAGACCCGTGCGTAGTCAGCCGTTACAAAATTGCCGCAGTTCTGGCATTCCGGCATACGTGAAACTGTAAGGACAGCTATCCTCTTAATGATTGGTGATGTGCCACGAGCTACCACGACGGCGCCGTCGTGCTGTTAGTCGGCTCTGGCGGCTCTCTGGGGCGATCTGGGCGCAGAATCGCTCCGGTCCGGGGACCGGTCAGAAGTCGGCGGTGGTCGTGTCGTCCTCGGCGAGTTCGACGACGCCGTCGAACAGGTCGCGGAACCGGTCGACCGTCGCCTCGTCGTGGACGCCCTTCGCCAGGTGGAACAGGCCGACGGCGTCGTGGGTCGCCAGCAGGTCCAGAATCTCTTCCACGGCCCGTTCGGCGCGGTCCTCGTCGGCGTAGTAGATGAGTTCCGTCAGCGAGTCGAAGCTGATCCGGAGTTTGCCGTCGTGACTCTCCAGGAACGTCTCGACTTCGTCCACGATGCCCTCCCAGTCGTCCGGCGAGGCGACGTAGCGGAGGTTCTCAGAGGCCCTGCGGGTGTAGCCCCGTTCGATGGAGATGGTGTCGAGGATGGTCGCCCGGTCCTCGTCGACCTCGTAGTACTCCAGTTTCTGCTCGACCTCGCGGGCGGAGGTCCGCGTCGAGACGGCCAGCAGGTTGTCGGTGTCCGTACTCAGAAAGTCCGTGTCGATGCGGTCGGTCTCGCCCGTACTCGGATGCAACAACAGGACGCCCGTGCCGCCCGGAATCGTCTCCGGCGCCCCGTCGATGGCGAGCGTGTACTCCATACGGACAATACGGCGCGGGCAGGCGCTTTAACTCTGCGGGTAACGGGCCACTCCCAGAACGTTTCGCCCATCAGAACACGCTGTCGGCCGTCGCGGCGCCGACGACGCTGAAGATAGCGCCGACGGCGATGGCCTTGAGCGTGGTGAGCAGGACCTCGGTGGTCGTGGGGTCGGTGAGGATCCCGGCCTCGACGAGGAACGTCTGGGGTGCGGTGAAGGCCAGTGCGAGGAAGGCGACGGAGCCGAAGGAGACGCCCATCAGGGAGACGAATCGCAGCGGGACGCCGGCGACCTCCGCCTCGGCGTCGGGGTCCCGGTCGTCGTCGGCCTCGTACAGCGCGCCGTAGCCGATGCCGAAGACGATGCCGACGACCGCGAGCGTGTGGGCCCAGGTCATGTTGGCCGCGAGCACCCACACCTCCTCGGTGACGACGAAGGGGCCGGCCAGCAGGAACCCGCCGACGATCTGCTGGGCCGTGTCGGCGAGTTTGAACCGCGGCGCGCGAGCCATGCCAGCTATTCCAGCATCAGGGGCCTAAACGGTGGCGTTCTCGGTGGTCCGGACGACTCAGGCCGCACCTCGCAGTCGCGCCCAGCCGCCGCGGTAGACGAGGAGGTACGCCAGCGGGAGGGTCACGGCGAGCAGGCCGAGCGTATACAGCGGCGTCAGCAAGAAGTCGACTGGTGCGAGGAGCGCGCCACCGATGAACGCGCCGTATCCGGCGACGACAGTCGTCTCGACGGCTCGATCACGCGCAGTCCGTGGGTATTCACGCTCGCCGAGTTTTCGCCACCGATTGTAGAGGTAGGAGAGGAGAACCAGGTCGACGATCACGACCCACACGCCCCACGACCGGGGATTCGAACTCCCCCGGGCGCTGGCGTCGCGGTACACCCAGTAGGCGACGAGGATCCGGAGGGCGATTATGAATGCTATGAACGCGTAGCCGGCGAGCATCCAGGGCCGGGCGTCGCTGAACGGTGGCTGGAGGGCCATCACTGACGTCGTGTCAGCTAGTGTACGTAGTTCTTTCCGTCCAGTCGGGCTCGTTCGCACTGCTGGAACGGGATACGTGGCTCAGCCGACTGAACGGAGCCGTCCGAGCCCGCGACGGTACCAGAGGAGATACGCGGCGGGAAATGTGAGGACGAGCGACGCGGGGATGGAAGTGAGCTGAACGAACGGGTCTGGTGGTGCGAAGAGGAACGTGAGGAACACTCCAGCACAGCCGGCGATCAGCGCCGTCTCGACCAGTCGCTTCCGAGCCGTTACTGGCTCCTGGCGCTCGCCGATCCGACCGGCGAGGACGAAATAGAGGCCACTCGCGGGGAGGACGACGAGCGTACAGAGCGCCCAGAGACGAGGCCTGTCGCTGCCCCGGTCACCCGCGTCAAGGTAGACCCAGTACACGAACAGCAGGGACAGACAGGCGAGGAGGCCGACACTGGCCGCGCCCATCACGACCACGACTGTCGGCGCCGACGTCCCAAACTGGCGGAGGGCAGTCGGCAGGGCCGATGACATGGCCGATGCCACGACGATAAGAACCATATATTTCACCTCTCGCCGACACGTTCGCGAACGCTGTCCGTGGGTTGGAGTGATCCGGTTCGAACGGACCGGGACCGAACTGAATTTGCCGCTGGCGACGCTCGATCACAGTATGAGCGCCGGCGACGCCTTCGACGAGTGGGCACGGCAGGGCAAGGACCAGGGGATGGAGGAGCGCCACTGGCACACGGCGAAACACGTACTCTCGCAGATGCCCGTCGAGGAGGGCGACACCGTGCTGGACCTCGGCAGCGGGAGCGGCTACGCCGGGCGGGCGCTCCGCGAGACTCGCGGCGCGGGCCGGACGTACGGCATCGACGCCGCGGCCGAGATGGTGCACAACGCCCGCTCGTACACCGACGACCGCCACTCCGGGTTCCTGCGCGGCGACTTCGAACACCTCCCCTTCGCCGACGACTCCGTCGACCACTGCTTTTCGATGGAGGCCTTCTACTACGCCGAGGACCCCCACGCCGTCCTCGGGGAACTGCTGCGGGTGCTCCGGCCCGGCGGGACGTTCTACTGCGCCGTCAACCGCTGGGAGGAGAACGTCTACTCCCACGAGTGGGAGGAGCTGGTTGGAGTGCCAATGGTGCTGTGGAGCGAGCGCGAGTACCGCGCGGCGTTCCGTGAGGCGGGCTTCCACGTCGCCGGCCAGGACCGCATCCCCGACGAGGAGACCGAAATCCCGCCCGAGACGGACTTTCCCACCGAGGACTGGGAGACCCGGGAGGCGATGGTCGAGCGCTACCGCGAGTACGGCACGCTGCTGACCGTCGGCGTCGCGCCCTGACCGTGACCGTCGTATCCTGACCGTCGGCGTCGTTCCCTGACCGTGACCGTCGTGTCCTGGCTGTCACCCTCGGGAACCACTGGTCACGTCCGGCGATTCGGGCGCGGGGAAGGCTTTTACTCACAGGGACGAACCCGACTGTATGCCAACCCGTCAGCAACTACTCGTCCTCCTCGCGGTCGTGACGGGTGTCCTGACGCTCGCGATCCTCTCGCGGGTGCTCTCGACCGTCTTCTTCGCCATCACGGTCGCGTACGTCCTCTACCCGCTCCGGGAGTTTCTCGTCGGCCGCGGCGTCAACCGGCGGGTCGCGGCGGCGCTCAGCACCCTGGTGGCCTTCGCCGCCGCGGCGGCGCTGGCTGCCCCGGTGATCTGGTCGCTCTACCGGCGCCGCGCCGAATTACTCGCCTTCCTGCGGGCACTCCCCGACGCCATCGAGATCGGCCTGTTCGACACCGTCTACGTCGTGGACCTGGCCAGTGCCGTCGTCACGATCCGGCAGTTCGTCACCGCCATCGCCGTCGACGTGGCCGGCGAGACGCCCGAACTGGGCCTGAAGCTGTTCCTCTTCGCGCTGCTCGTCTACGCGCTCCTCCTCCGGCCGACGGCCACCCGGACCGTCGTCTACCGCACCGTCCCCGACAGCTACCACGACGTCGTCACACGTCTCCACGAGCGCATCCGCGACACCCTCTATGCCATCTACGTCCTCCAGGGTGCGACGGCGCTGGGCACCTTCCTCGTCGCCTTCGTCGTCTTCACGCTGCTGGGCTACGACTCCGCGTTCGCGCTGGCCGCCCTCGCCGGCATCCTCCAGTTCGTCCCCATCATCGGCCCGAGCGTGGTGATCCTCACCGTCGCCGCCACCGACGTGTTCGCGGGCGACGTCCCCGGCGCGATCGCGCTCACCGTCGTCGGCCTCGTCTTCGTCGGCTTCCTCCCCGACGCCGTCGTCCGCCCGCAGCTCGCGCCCTACACCGCTGGCATCCCGGGCAGCCTCTACTTCGTCGGCTTCACCGGCGGCGTGCTGTCGGTCGGCCTGGTAGGCTTCATCGCCGGCCCGCTCGTCGTGGCGCTGTTCGTCGAGTCGATGGACCTGCTCGCCGCCGAGCGTGGACCCCGACAGAAAGCCGTGCAGTGAGTCGCCCCTCGCCCGGAGCCACGTCGAACCGAATTTAGCAACTCCCTAAGAACCAGTTTCGAGCGGACGGTCCTGTTCCTCCCACTCGGTGAGGCTCCCCTCGTAGAAGGCCAGGTCCTCGAAGCCGAGGTGTCGGAGCACGACGTAGGTGTGGCTGATTCGCCGGGCGGTGTTGCAGTACAGCACGACCCGCCTGTTCGGTGTGATGCCCCGCTCTTCCAGCACCGCCAGGGCCTCATCTCTGGGCAGAATGCCGCGGCTCTCGTCGTCGACGAGGTCCTTCCAGTCGAGCAGGATCGCGCCCGGGACGTGGCCCTCCTCGTACTCCCAGTCCTCGCGCGTGTCGACGACGACCGTCTCCGGGTCGTCACCGGCGGCCGCGACCGCGTCGGCGTCGACCAGGACGGACTCGGCGGGCGGGTCGACGACGTAGTCGGTGGCTTCGACGCCGGGCGCGTCACTCGTCGTCTCGTGCTCGCGCTGCCAGGCCGAGAAGTCGCCGTCGAGCAAGTGGAGCTTCTCTGGGTCGTGGCCCAGAAGCTCCGCCGTCACGAGGAAGCGCGCGGCGAAGACACCGTGCATGTCGTCGTAGGCGACGATCTCGTCGTCGGTCGCGATGCCGTTTTCGCCGAGCAGGGCCTCGAAGTCCTCGGCGTCGGGCAGCATGCCGGTCGAACTGTCGTCGTTCGCTCCCCCGCTTCCCTCGGCAGCGTGTTCCTCGGCCCGGAACGAGTCGAATGGGATATTCACCGCGCCGGGGAGGTGGCCGATGCCGTCGTACTCCCAGGCGTCGCGGACGTCGACGACGCCGAGGTCGCCGAGGTGGTCCGCGACCCAGTCGGTCGAGACGATGTCGGTCATCGCCGGATCTTTCACTCCCGGGCGTTTGAACCTGTGTTTCTCGCCCCCTGGCTGCCCGCACTCGAAGATAGCGGAGATAGTTGCCACTGGTTCGTCACCGTTTAAGTGGACTTGCGGCCATCTCGGGTGAATGTGGCCGCCGGCAGTCCGGTGGAATGAGACCGTTTCGCACGGGTTCGCCGGCCAGTCGGGGCAGAATCTGCCGGGACAGGGGAGGAGGGGCAGGGAACGCCGTCAAGAGAGGTAGTTTAAGAGGTGGGGGTGTAGGACTGAATGGATTATGAGTGAGTACGCCAACGACGTTCTCGTCTCCGCCGACTGGGTCGCGGACCACCTCGACCAGTTCCAGGACGACGACTCCGACTATCGCCTCGTAGAGGTCGACGTGGACACTGAAGCCTACGACGAGGCCCACGCGCCGGGCGCCATCGGCTTCAACTGGGAGACCCAGCTCCAGGACCAGACCACGCGAGACATCCTCTCGAAGGAGGACTTCGCCGACCTGCTGGGCAGCCACGGTATCTCTGAGGACTCCACGGTCGTCCTGTACGGCGACAACTCCAACTGGTTCGCCGCCTACACCTACTGGCAGTTCAAGTACTACGGTCACGACGACGTCCGACTCCTCGACGGCGGCCGCGAGTACTGGGTCGACAACGACTACCCGACGACGGACGAGGAGCCCGACTTCTCCGCCGTCGAGTACGAGGCCTCCGGCCCGCGCGAGTCCATCCGCGCCTACCGCGACGACGTCGAGAACGCCATCGAGAAGAACCTCCCCCTCGTCGACGTTCGCTCCCCCGAGGAGTTCTCCGGCGAAGTGCTCGCGCCCCCGGGACTGCAGGAGACGGCCCAGCGCGGCGGCCACGTCCCCGGCGCACAGAACATCTCCTGGGCGGCCGTCACCAACGACGACGGCACGTTCAAGGACTTCGACGAGCTGCAGGAGCTCTACGCCGACGAAGGCATCGACGGCGACGAGACGACCGTCGCCTACTGCCGCATCGGCGAGCGCTCCTCCGTCGCCTGGTTCGCCCTGCACGAGCTGCTGGGCTACGACGACGCCGTCAACTACGACGGTTCCTGGACGGAGTGGGGGAACCTCGTCGGCGTCCCCATCGAGAAAGGCTCGGGCGACTGAGCGAAGCGACGGAGCCCGAGTATCGGAACGGGGAGCGTCAGCGACCCGTGGAGAAGGGCGAGTAAACCGATTCGTCCAGGTCGGTTCCCTCGACCGATTCGATTTCTTCGGCACGACTCCCGAGCAGCGCTGACTCCGCTCTCCGGTCTCAGTAGCGTCAAAACAACGCCGGACGCGGCGTCAGAGTCGTCCTCCCGCGTATCGGGTCACTTAATGCCCGAAACGGAAATCCGTGGGTGAACGCCGATAATGAGTCGAGGGCACGACGACACGGTTCCGGACGAGGAGCGCGACGCGCTCGTCACCATCGCACACGGTGCAGTCGTGACGTCTGGTGGCGTCTCCGCCCAGCGGGTGCTCACTACGACGACCGAGTTCCTTCTCGCGCGCGGGCTCGGTCCCGTCGCCTACGGGGTGTACGCGCTCGCCTGGCGTATCGCACAGTTGCTGATTCAACTCGTCACGTTCGGCAGCGTCCCGGCGCTCCAGCGATACCTCCCTGCCGCCGAGGACGACCCCGAAACCCAGTCACGAACGACGGGGCTGGCCTACGCTACCACACTGGGATTCGGGGCGGCGATCGCGGCCGCCGTCTGGCTCCTGGCGCCGCGGATCGATGAGGCGACCGTCGAGTACCCGTCGTTTCCGACCGCGCTGGGGCTGTTCGGCGTCCTCGTCCTGCTCACCGGGCTCGTGATGATCTACGCTGCCACCTTTCGAGCAGTCGGCTCGGCCCGCGGCGAGGTTCTCTTCAACAAGCTCCTCCGGCCCGGCGTCCGACTGGTCGGCGCGGTCGTAGCGCTGGCGCTCGGCTACTCCGTCGTGGGCGTCGCCGGAGCCATCGTCGCCTGTACCGTGGCGCTCGTGGTCGTCGGGTTCCCCTGGACGGTCGGCGTAACGGGGATCCGACCCACCCTCCGCGTCGGTCGCGGCGACGTGCGCCGGTTCTACGAGTACGCGGCACCGGTGGCGATGAGCAGCCTCGGGAAGGTGTTCCAGAACCGCGTCGACGTCTTGCTCGTCGGCGCCCTGTTGACGGCGGTGGCCGCGGGGATCTACAACGTCGTCCTGGTGCTGGTGTCGATAGCCTGGATCCCGCTGCTGTCGTTCAATCAGCTGTTGCCACCCGTCGCGTCCGACCTCTACGCCAGGGACGAGATGGACACGCTCAACGCGGTCTACTCGTCGGCGACACGTCTCATCCTCACGACCGTGGTCCCGATTCTGGCCGTACTGGCTGTGTTCGGGCGAGAGCTCCTGGCGGTGTTCGGCCCGACGTACGTCGAGGGGTACGTCCCGCTCGTGGTCTACCTCGCCGGCGTGTTCGTCGGGAGTTCGGTCGGCGCGACCGGCTGGCTCCTGATGATGACCGACCATCAGTACGCCCGGATGGCGCTCGACTGGTTCCTCGCCGCGCTGAACGTCGTGCTCACGTACACCTTCGTCGTCGAGTTCGGGCTCGTCGGCGCCGCGCTCGGCACGTCGCTCGCGATCAGCGTCCAGAACGGACTGCAAGTGCTGCTGATCCGGCACTTCGAGGGGCTCTGGCCCTTCGACGCGACGTTCCTCGACCCCCTCGCCGCCGGCGCGGTCGCGGTCGTCGCGATGGTCGCCGTTCGAACGGTGGTCGACGGCCTCCCGGCGGCGGGGCTCGGAACACTGATCGGCCTCGTCGCCTACGCCGGTGCCCTCCACGCGCTGGGGATCGACCCGCGGGACCGGCTCGTCTTCGAGGAACTCGCGGCGCGCTATCGCACCGTCGTGGCCGACGCCGTCCGGGTTCGCGTCACGAACTCCTAGCCACCGACCACGTCCTCGTCCGTCGGCCCCTGGCCGTCGAACTCGTCGACGAACTCGTCCAGCCGGTCCGGGTCGTCGGCGCCGGGCAGACGCTGCTCCGCCGTCACACACTCGGCGTCGACGCCCAGATTCTCACACACCAGGTCGGCCGTCGCTTCGGCCATCTGGCGGTAGGTCGTCAGCTTCCCGCCGACGATGCTCGCCGCGTTCGCAACTCCGTCCCCGTCGTGGTCGAGCAGGAAAAAGCCCCGCGAGATGCCCCGTCCCTCGTTCTCGGCCTCGTCGGGCGCGTACAGCGGCCGGACGCCCCACCACTCGCGGACGACCGGTGCGTCGGCGACGGCGGGGACCATCGCGGCGCACTCCTCGACGGTCCGCTCGACCTCCCACTCGGCGCGTTCGTACTCGTCGGGGTCCTGGACGGGGACGCTGGTCGTCCCGAGGACCGCCTCCGTCTCGTGAGGGACGATTATGTCGCCGTCGTCGGGGTCCCGGCAGCGATTGAGCACCGGTCCGAGGTCGTCGTACTCGACCGAGACCATCACGCCGCGGGTGGGCTGCATCTCGACGTCGAGGCCCGCCATCGCCGCCACCTCGCCCGCCCACGCACCGGCTGCGTTGACGACGAACTGCGTTTCGACCACGTCGTCGACCGACTCACCGATTCGCGCATCCGCCACGCGGCCGTCCGCCACGGTCAGGGATTCGAGCGGCGCGTGCGGGTGGATCGCCGCCCCGTTCTCGCGGGCGTCGGCAGCGTTGGCGGCCACCAGACGTGAGGGGTACACGACGCCGTCCGGGACTTCCATCACCCGCTCGACGTCGGTCGAGAGACCCGGGGCTTGCTTGCGGGCCGCGTCGAGGTCGACCGTCTCGACGGGGATGCCGACTTCCTCACACCCCCGTCGTTTCTCCTCGAAGTAGTCCGGGTCGTCCGCCGGCAACTGGACGAACAGGCCACCCGTCTCGCGGACGCACTCGCCCGCGATGGCACGCAGAATCCGGTTCTCGTCGATGCACTCCTCGGCGCCGACGGGGTCGAACTCCGCGTAGCGCGCCCCGCTGTGCAAGAGTCCGTGTGAACGGCCGGAAGTCCCGCTGGCGAGGCCGCCGCGGTCGATCAGGACCACGTCGACGCCGCGCAGGGCCAGGTCGCGGGCGACGCCGGCACCGGTCGCACCACCGCCGACGACGAGGACGTCCGTTTCGATGGTCATCACCGAAAATTCGGCCCGGAGCGGGATGTGTCTGGCGACGGTCGAGTGCTAGCGTTCGCTGTCCGGCACCACGACCACCTTCCCGAAGCCCTCGCGGTTCTCCAGCAGCTCGTGGGCCCTGGCCGCCTCGCTCATCGGGAGCGTCTCGCGGATGCGCGGCTCGAACGTGCCGTCCCACACCAGCTCCAGGACTTCCTCGGCCTGGCCGGGCGTCGCCATCGTCGATCCGATGACCGACAGCTGGTTCCAGAAGATCCGGTTGATGTCAGTCTCCGGCCGCCCGCCGGTCGTCGCGCCGCAGGTGACGAGCCGTCCGCCCTTGGCCAGGCTCCCGAGGGAATCCTGCCAGGTGTCCGCGCCGACGTGGTCGACGACCATGTCCACGCCGCGGCCGTCGGTCAGGTCGCGGACCTCGCTGGCGAAATCTTCCTCGCTGTAGTCGATGGTGTGGTCGGCGCCCAGTTCCTCGGCGTAGGAGAGCTTCTGGTCGCTGCTGGCCGTGGCGAACACCTCCGCGCCGGCGTGGGCGGCGATCTGGACGGCAGCGTGGCCGACGCCCCCCGAGGCACCGAGCACGAGCACCTTCTCGCCGGCCTTGAGGTCGCCGCGGTCACGGAGCATCCGCCAGGCGGTCTGGAAGACGAGGGGTGCCGCCGCCGCGGTCTCCCAGTCGACGCCGTCGGGCACGGGCGCGAGGTTGTCCTCCGGGACGGCGGCGAGTTCGCTATGGACGCCTGGGACGTGCTCGCCGATGATGTGGAAGTCGGGCGCGAGCGTCGGGTCGCCCTTGCGGCTGAACTCGTCGTCCCCGCCGCTCACCCCCGCCAGCACGGCGACGTGGTCCCCGGGTTCGAACCGGGTGACGTCCTCGCCGACTTCCTGGACGACGCCCGCCGCGTCGCTCCCGGGGACGTGTGGCATCTCCAGGTCGACCCCGGGCAACCCGCGCCGCGTCCAGACGTCGAGGTGGTTCAGTGCGCCCGCCTTCACGTCCACCAGGACGTCCTCGCGACCGACCTCGGGGTCGGGGAACTCGCCGTACTCGATGACGTCGACGTCGCCGTGCTCCGTGAACTGGACGGCTTGCATGCTAGCGAGTCTCAACCGCGACCGCAATAAAGGTCCACTCGGGAATTCGTCCCCGCAGATTCAGACGGGCGGGGCGACCGTCGCTGCTCGCGGTCCGCGTCGGCCCCTCAGATTCCGACGACGGGCTGGGGTTCGTACGGCTCTTCGAGGTACTCGACGTCCGAGTCGGACAGGTCGATCTCCAGGGCTTCGACGGCGTCCTCGAGGTGCTCCATGCTCGTCGTGCCGACGATCGGCGCGTCGACGTACTCGTTCTGGAACTGCCAGGCCAGCGCGATCTGGGCCATCGTGACGCCCTCGTCTTCGGCCACCTCCTGGATGCGCTCGTTGATCTCCCGCCCGCCGCCGCGCTCGTACTCGGAGGTGGGGTTGTGGAAGTTGTCCGGATCGCCGCGCTCGGTCTCGGCCAGTTCCTCGAATGGGCGAGTCAGGAATCCCTGACCCAGCGGGCCCCACGGGATGACCCCGATATCGTTCCGGTCACACAGCGGCAGCATGTCGCGTTCCTCCTCGCGGTAGGCGAGGTGGTAGTGGTTCTGCATCGTCTCGTAGCTCACCAGCCCCTCGCGCTCGCTCGTCCGCAGGCGCTCGGCGAGGTGGTGGGCGTACATCGACGAGGTGCCGGCGTGGCGAATCTTCCCGCGCCGGACGGCGTCGTCCAGCGCCCGCAGCGTCGTCTCCGGCGGCGTGTTCGGATCGACGCGGTGGGTCTGGTAGAGGTCGACGGTGTCCAGCCCGAGCCGGTCCAGCGAGTCGTCCAGTTCCTGCTCGATGGTCTTCCGCGAGAGCCCCGAGGCGTTGGGCGTGTCTTCGCCGACGGGGAACCGTACCTTCGTCGCGACGACCTGCTCGTCGCGGTCGTACTCCGCCAGCGCGTTTCCGAGGATCACCTCCGAGCGACCGTCGGAGTAGGCGTTGGCCGTGTCGAAGAAGTTGACCCCCAGGTCGATGGCCCGGTCGATGATCTCCCGTCCCTCCTCCTCGTCGAGCATCCATGGCTCCTCGTCCCCGAAGCTCATGCATCCCAGACAGATCTGCGAGACTTCCATCCCGGTCGAGCCGAGTGTGGTGTACTCCATACGTCCTGACTAAACGGCCAGTCCAAAAAGGATGGGCCCTGCTGTCAGCCTGCTGTCCGGTACTTTCGACCGTTATCCGTCACCGTTCGCCGTATAGCTGGGCCCTCGCTGTGCTCGGCCCCAGCCTGCTCGCGGCTGCCGCCGCTCGCATTTTCGACGGCCCCTCCTCACGGCTCCCGTTCGGTCGCCGTTCGGATTGCCGGAGGTCTTCGCTTCGCTCAGACCTCCCTACTCCCTACGGTCGGGCCCGTCCTGCTCACGGCTCGCTTCGCTCACCGTTCGCTGTATAGCTGGGCCCTCGCTGTGCTCGGCCCCAGCCTATCCGATGCTTTCTAACGCCCGCCCCCCGTTCACGCAGGTATGAACCCATCCGAATTCACCGAGTCGGTCCGCGACGCCAACGAGACGGCGCTCTCGCGGCTCGGCTCCTCGAAATCGCTGTACGCACTGACGGAGGGTGAGATGGAGGAGGACGTCGTCCTCGCGCGCGCGGCCGACCTGACGTACTACGCGGCCGAGACGTTCGACGACTGGGCCGACGACCACGGCGCCTTCGCCGCCGCAGCCGATGCCGAGCGCGAGCACTACGACACCATCGTCGGCAAGCTCGACGACCACGAGCCAGGCGACGCCTCGGTCATCTACGACACCCTCGCCGACCTGGACGGCACCGCCGCCCGCCTCGGCGGACTCGTCGGCTGGGCCGTCGTCGTCGGCGAGACCACCGGCCAGCTCACCGGCTACTTCACCGGCCAGGCCGACCCCAAAACCTCGCAGGTGTTCCGGACCATCCGCGGCGAAATCGAGGACGTGCGGGACGAAGCGCTCGACGCGCTCGCCGACGACGACTGGGACGCCGCCCGCGAGGCCGCCGACGCGGTCGTGCAGGACGCCTACGACGAGTACTTCGAGACGCTCGAGGACCTGGGCGTCAACCCCAAACCGGTTTGTTGAGCGTCCCGTTCGGACCGGATCACCATCTATTCTCGGACGACTCAGCTACCCGCGGATTCTCTCACTGGACGCTCGTCGAGCGAATTGCGGATGTCGATCAGCACGTCGAGAATCCGGAGCAACAGCAGGGCGACGATTCCCAGCAACAGGCTCTGGCTCATCACTGCCACGGCGATGACGACGACGACTGCGACGAGGTCGCGCAACTGACGCAGGGCTTCCATGCCTATCGTTCGTCGAGAGCGACCTTTAATTCCCGTCGGTTCGTGACGCTAGTGAGTAATCTTCATACGCCGGCCACGTCCAGTTTCGAGGTATGGATTCGGAGTTACGTGAGACTGTGCGCGACGACGAGGCGCTGGCCGCGGCGCTCTCGACCGTGCTCGACCACGCGGAAGCCACGGACGGCACCGTCACGTGGCCCGGCGTCACCGACGACGTCCCGGCCGAGCAGTGGGGCCGCCTGCTCGAAACTGGGTTGCTCGTGGACGCGGGCGAGTGTTTCGTCGTCGACGACCCGACCACGGCGCGCGAGGTGGTCGACGACGTCGAGCCCGACCCCGATGCCGTCGGTGCCGGAGCCGACGAGCCCGGTGACACGTCCTGGTCGCTCCAGGACAAGGTCGCGGGCGTCGGTGCGCTCGCGCTGATGGCGAGCTACCAGATCCCGAGCGCCCGCGGCGCCGTCGGGAGTACGATGCACCAGTTCCTCGGCCCCGTCGAGGCGGCGCTACCATTCGCTCTCACCGTCGCCCTGCTGGCCGTCGTCGTCGGTGGGGCCTCCGGCGTCCTCAATCGGCGTCTCCGCGACACCGAACGGGCCGACCGCGTCAAGGCGCGGATGGGGACTATCCGGGACCGGCTCTCCGACGCCCGCGACCGGGGCGACGAGGCGGCCGTCGAGCGGCTCGAGGCCGAGCAGCGCGAACTGATGAGCGACCAGTTGCTTCTGTTCAAAGACATGCTGCGGCCGATGGCATACACCGTCCTCCTGACGGCGCCGGTGTTCCTCTGGCTCACCTGGCTCGCCGTCGCGCCCGCGGCAGCGATCACGCCGACGGCGACGGTGTTCCCCTTCGTCGGCCGCATCGTCTGGACCGCGCGCCTGCTCGGGCCGATCCAGGTGTGGACCGTCTGGTACTTCGTCTGCTCGCTCGTCGGGGGCACCGCGGTACGACGTGCCATCGGCCGCGTGACGGCCGCGTAGAATCGGTTCGCTGTCGTTCTTTGGCGTTCTCCGCTGTCCCTACCGCTGGTTCGTCTGTTGTCCTCCGGGTGGCCGCTGGTGTGGCTGGTTCTGTAACTGTTGGATCGGTGGCGTCGAGGGTTGTCCCGTCGGCGACTGGCCCGTCGGCGGCTGCTGATCCGGGTTCGGGGGGTGTCGGCCGGGCTGGCCATGCGAGGCTCCGGGCGGCGGGATCTCTGGCTGGACGCTTTCGGGGAGGATGTACCACAGCCGGTCGTGTGGCACGTATCCCGTCTGCTCGGGTTCGTTGTCGTACCGTTCCTTCTCCTGGGCGAGGTTCTGGCCGTAGAGGGCGACGCCGTACTCCGTGAGCTCGAACCCCTTGCAGGTGAACGTCGTCCCGTCGGTGCAGATGACTTGCATTGGCGACTATCGTATCATTCGAGTGGATAGTGTAAAAGGGCTGTCTCGTCGGAGGACGTGAACGTCCGGACAGTCACGACGTCACATCGAGAGGGCACACCTTCACCCCGGACTTCGTCAAAATCGACGAGCAGTGCCCTATACGACGGTTCTACGTGCGTATCCGGTCGAATACCTGTCGGTAGTCACCGACAAGCGCTCAATTTCGGATTGTATAGTAGCCAGCTGGAACGCAGTCGCAGTCATTTGATATGGCGATATACAATTTATACACGATCTTTCGTTTCTATCTGGGGTGGGCCGAAAGAACGCTTCTTCCCGTCGATTTATGGCGATTTGCAGGCGGAGCTGGCCGAATTCTCGCTCACTCCGAGAACGCATTTCTCAAGTTCGTCGAGCCCTACTTGATCCCAATGAGTAACTCCGGCAGCCCGCTGTCCGTCGACCGTCCCGACGTCGACCGCCCGTTCCGGGTCGACGCGCCGTTCGACCCGGCGGGCGACCAGCCCGACGCCATCGAGCAACTGGCGAACGGTTACAGGCAGGGTATGGACAAGCAGACGCTCCTCGGCGTGACCGGGTCGGGCAAGACCAACACCGTCTCGTGGGTGATCGAGGAGATCCAGCAACCGACCCTCGTTATCGCCCACAACAAGACGCTGGCGGCCCAGCTCTACGAGGAGTTCCGGAGCCTCTTCCCGGACAACGCCGTCGAGTACTTCGTCTCCTACTACGACTACTACCAGCCCGAGGCCTACGTCGAACAGACGGACACCTACATCGACAAGGACGCATCGATCAACGACGAGATCGACCGACTGCGCCACAGCGCGACCCGTTCGCTGCTCACTCGTGACGACGTCATCGTCATCGCCAGCGTCTCGGCCATCTACGGGCTGGGTGACCCGCGTAACTACGTCGACATGAGTCTCAGGCTGGAACAGGGCGAGGCGATCGACCGCGACGAACTCCTGAAACGGCTCGTGGATCTGAACTACGAGCGCAACGACGTCGACTTCACCCAGGGTACCTTCCGCGTGCGCGGGGACACCGTCGAGATCTACCCGATGTACGGTCGTTTCGCGATCCGGGTGGAGTTCTGGGGCGACGAGATCGACCGCATGCTCAAGGTCGACCCCATGCAGGGTGACGTCAAGAGCACGGAACCCGCCGTCCTCGTCCACCCGGCGGAGCACTACTCCATTCCAGAGAACACCCTCCAGCAGGCCATCCGAGAGATCGAGAAACTGAAAGAGGAACGCGTGGCTTACTTCGAACGCCAGGGTGACCTGGTCGCCGCCCAGCGGATCGAGGAGCGCACCACCTTCGACCTGGAGATGATGAAGGAGACGGGCTACTGTTCGGGGATCGAGAACTACTCCGTCCACCTCTCGGACCGCGATTCCGGCGACGCGCCGTACACGCTGATGGATTACTTCCCCGACGACTTCCTCACCGTCGTCGACGAGTCTCACCAGACGATCCCCCAGATCAAGGGCCAGTACGCGGGGGACAAATCACGCAAGGACAGCCTCGTCGAGAACGGCTTCCGCCTCCCGACTGCCTACGACAACCGACCGCTCACCTTCGAGGAGTTCCAGGAGAAGGCCAGCCAGACGCTGTTCGTCTCCGCGACGCCCGCCGACTACGAGCGCGAAGAGAGCGACCAGATCGTCGAGCAGATCGTCCGTCCTACCCACCTCGTGGACCCGAAAGTCGAAGTCGCCGAGGCCACCGGCCAGGTCGACGACCTGATGGACCGGATCGATTCGATGCCCGACGACGAACGGGTCCTCGTCACCACGCTCACCAAACGTATGGCCGAGGACCTCACCGAGTTCCTCGAGGAGTCGGGCGTCGACGTCGCCTACATGCACGACGAGACCGACACCCTCGAACGCCACGAACTCATCCGCTCGCTCCGCCTGGGCGAGATCCAGGTCCTCGTCGGGATCAACCTCCTCCGCGAGGGGCTCGACATTCCCGAGGTCTCCCTGGTGGCCATCCTCGACGCCGACCAGGAGGGATTCCTCCGCAGCGAGACCACCCTCGTACAGACGATGGGGCGGGCCGCCCGGAACGTCAACGGGAAAGTGGTACTCTACGCCGACGAGCGCTCCAGCGCCATGGAGGCCGCCATCGACGAGACCCAGCGCCGCCGCCGAATCCAGCAGGAGTACAACGAGGAACACGGCTACGAGGCGACGACTATCGAGAAGGAGATCGGCGAGACCTCCTTACCCGGCTCCAAGACCGACACCTCCGACGTGGCCGGGGCCGGTGCCAGCGACGCCGACGAGGCGGCCCGGCAGATCGAGCAGTTAGAGGAACGTATGCAGGAGGCCGCCGGCAACCTGGAGTTCGAACTCGCCGCTGACATCCGCGACCGTATCCGGGAGCTCCGCCAGGAGTACGACCTCCACGGCGGTGACGACGAAGAGGGCGTTCCCGCGCCAACCGACGAGTTCTGAGCTGATCTCGCTTCGAGAGCGGGTTTTCCGTGTTTTGACTGCCGACAGCAGCTGCGCAGTCAGATTCCAGCCAAAGTAGGAGGTCCGTAGCATACATTTTGATATCGCGAATATCAGTTTATCGTTGTCGAGGGGCCGAATTTCCCTATTCTCGAGTATGTGCCGCTTCTGTGACCTGTGTCTAAAATATTCTCTGGAGAAAGCGAGAATTTTAGCTGGGTAGTCGAGCAAATCCCTCACTGTCGGGCTGCACCGATGTCCGTCTCTCGCCCGCGCCGTCGACGACGCTACCCGAGAATCGCGGTGAGTACGGACGTGAATTGATCACTGAGAGTATTGCCTGGTAGTGATCGCGTCTGTCGTATCGCTTGAATGGAGCGCGCATACGCAGCTCACATCGAGAGCGGTGCGAGAACGGAATTGGCGCCTCAGTACAGAACCCAGTTCCTCTCTTACGGGAAAGAGACCAGTACGAATTCCATCTGAACAATCTCTGGCTTGACTAGTATGGCGATTTGCGACGGTCTTTTCACAGTCAGAAATCGCTCACTGGACACTATGCCGTATTAGCGGTGATGTTATTAGTCCAGATGGCATCTCAGTCCTGTTATCCAGACAAAGCGCCACAAGTGAGCCGGCTACTAGACGTACTGGGCCACAATCTTCGCCGCGAAATCATTCACTTCTTCGAGAATTACACCGAATCACAGACGGTGTTCGTCGATGAACTTGTCTCGCATCTTCTGGGTCGGATCCCCGAGACGAGTGCGGATAAGCTTCAAATGAAACTCGTCCACACCCACCTCCCGAAGTTGGCTCGCACAGGCTGGATTGACCACGACCGTAGAACCGACGAAGTCCGGTACTATGGTCATGACCACGCCGAGACCTGGTTAGGAGACCTTCGTGCCGTCTTCTCAGACAGAACTCACACGACGTAAGATCTACCCGATAGATCCACGTCTCTTCTTGGCAGTTGATTCAGCGTCGAATCTCGATACCGAACAGACTCGCTGTGCTGACTACGTGCTCTGTCGTGACCGGGCGTCTCGGTCTTCGAACCCGGGACGATACCGTCTCGTCCACTCCTCGATCTGCTTCCTTGGCGGAAAGGGCTACCATGGGCGCACACAGTCTCTCCAAGTACGACGTTCGGCCGATGTTCCCGACGTCCGCGCTCGAATCGAACGGTTAGGCGTGCTCTCTGTTCCGTATTCGTCTAAATCGCTCCTCTCGGGCCTGACTGCTAATCTCCGTCTACATACCACATTTCGCTATACAAAATACCTATCCGGCAGTTTTCGAGACACACGAGATCGACGAGTTCTGTGCGTCTGGGTACTGTTCTCACTCAGAGCGGCCAATGCCGGCGGATTCGGCAGTCGCAGGCGGAACTGCCTCCAGCGAGTAGTTCTCCCACTTCGAACTGGTTTCGCAGGTCGACCAGGACAGGACTACTCTGCCGCTGTCCACTCTGAACTCGGACGTGCCGCCCGGTGGGAGACTGCACGTCTTTCGGCAATTCCGCTCGAATCCGAGTCTCTGTCAGCACAGATCTGTGCCGGTGCGCTGTTTTGTGGGGGCACTCCGTCGATCGGTTTGTTGCCAATCCTGTGTGGGGAACTCCCCGCGGGACGAACGGGTGGTTCACGCGCACGCCAACCGGGGGCGTGGGGCCCGAAGACGATGTTCCAGCCGACTGCTAGACACTATCTAGCGTGATGGACGATCTCAGCAAGAAGGATGCGCGGTCTGTGTCTCGCAACTGCGACCCCGCCACGACGAGCGATTCGGTCTCGGCGATACCGAACCGCGTCGCTGGCAGGTGCGACGCTAAAACTATCCGCGAGGCTGTCCTCGACCAGCGATTCTGTGACTCGTGGGATTTCTCGGCGTTCGATTCCTTTCGCGGGTTCGATTTCACTACGCGACAGTTCGATTTCCCGGGCTGGCGCCGTGAGGATCGGCGCTTTTGCCCCCTCTGGCAGCTCGAACCAGGGACTGACCGGCTTCTGTCTCCCGGTCGCGAGTCTGATCGACGGCGTGTGATCGGATTTCGTATAGCGAAATGGGATTGACTGGCCTGGACGGGTTCGATTCTGTCTCCATCTCGAAAACCGGCCGTTGGTGGTTGCCGATGGAAAATTCGGAGTTACCGAGTGGAGCAAGCCCGCTTCCCTGACCGAACCGACTCCAGCTGGGTGGACAGATGTGGGGTGATAGCACAGGGTCCACGGAGTGGGGGTGCGACGACGAATAGCTGGGCGCACCCGACTACTGTGGTCGCACGCTCACGAAACCCGCAGGTACACTGTTTCGATGTCTCCTCCAGGGTTCGTCGTTCGCGATCGCCCCTGGAGGAGAACGCTCGACCCTCGGTACGGACCAGTTTGCTCGGTGCATCGTCGCCCGCCCTATAATCGCACGTGACGAACTCCGGATGGCGGGCGAATGGAGACGCGAAAACAGATGCCCGGCGGCTGGGCGTCAGGCGTGACGCCGTACTCCCGTATTCGCCAAAACGGGAGCGTCGCTCCGCGGATCTTCGCTCTCGTTCCGGGAATCGGACGATTTGGCCGCTGAACCGTCCGATTCCTGTCGATCCGCTGTGCCCCGATCAGACGCCAGTATATTCTATTTCGCTATACGAAATTGCGGTGGCGAACGATCGTCGAGACACAGATCGAACCACGATGCGTGGGTAGCTGTTCTCGGCTGAAATGGGCGAGGAAGTGGGCTGAAGCACCTGCCAGCGTCCGGTTTTGGCAAGCCTAAAATACCTCTGTTCCGAACGCCCGGTAATGAGCGAAACCGACGGACAGTACGGTCTCGACGACGTCAGCGTGGTGATGGGTGCATACAACGAGCGCGAAGCTATCGGGCCGGTGCTCGAGGAGATCGACGACGCGACCGACGGCGCGGCCGAGGTCGTCGTCGTCGACAGCTCGACCGACGGAACGGCCGAGGTGGCCCGGGACCACGGTGCGACGGTCGTCGAACAGCCGCCACAGGGCTACGGCGTCGCCGTGCGCGAGGCGCTGCTGTCGGCGACAAACCCGGTCCGGGTGACGACGGATTGCGACGGCACGTACCCGCTGGAGCGGATTCCCGACTTCCTCGGGCTGATCAACGACGGCTACGACGTCGTCAGCGGCGACCGGCTCTACCACGGCGCGCGGACGATGCCGACGCTCAACCGGTACGGCAACCACGCCTTCGCGGCGCTGGCCAGCGGCCTGATGGCCGAGCGCGTCCACGACGTGACGACGGGGATGCGGGCCTACCGGGGCGAGCTGATCGAAAACATTCAGTGGACCGAGAACACCGGCCTCTCCGCCGAACTGCTGCTTCGACCGGTGATGCGAGGCTATCGAGTCAGGGAGGAGCCCATCGAGTACGACGAGCGACTCGGCGAGACGAAGCTGGATCCGTTCAGTGGTGGTGCGGAGATCGCCAAGTCAATCGTGAAAGTGTGTCTGGAAGAGCGCGACCTGCTGTGACGGGCTGAGACGACCGACCTTTCTCTTCTCAGTTGCTCCCGGCGCGGACCGTCGTCTCGATGCTCTCGGCAGCCACGCCGTCGACGCCCACCGGCGTACACCGGGTGGGCACCTGGCAGCGTTCGCTCGTCGGCGAGAGCGCCCGGATCTGTCCGTCGTCGGCGGCGATGGGGAACTCGATCCGGTACGTGAAGCCGGACGCGCCGCCCGTCGCGACGAATACTTCGAGCGTCACTTCGTCCCGTCGTTCGACGGCGGCGGTCGCGTTCGCCGTCGACGGCACGCTCGGGCCCGAGAGGGTCGCCCGGTCCCCGTCGACGGTGACGGTCAGGTCCAGCGTCTCCTCCGTCCCGTTCGCGACGACGTAGGTCGAGCCCGTGTCCGTCGAGAGCCGGAGCGTGACTCCGTCGGCCCCTGCCGGAAGTGTCGTCGTCGCGTCCACCTGGACCGTCTCGCCCGCGACGCGGTCGACCGGCTGGAGTCCGGCGTCGACGCGCTGGCCGTCGGTGGGCGACCACGACCCGGCGTAGACGTAGCGGTACAGCTCCCGGTCCGGGTAGGCAGCCGCGACGGGGAGTTCGTCGCCGTCGAGGGCGTACACCGTCGCGCCGTCGAAGGAGGGGTCGTTCCGGAGCCCCTGGATGGGATGATTGAGCCACGGGCCGTAGGGTTCGGGGAGGAAGACGACGGCGTTCCCGGGCGCGCCGTCGTCGAACGGTTCGTAGGCGGCCTCGAGTTCCTGCCCGGCGTCGTAGTTACGTTCGAGTGGCCCGTCGGCGGTGTCGACGGCGACGGCGCCGAACGCCGTGGCGCTCACCAGCACGGCGGCCGCGGCCACGCGCCGGGCGCCAGCGGCCGAGAGCCGGCCCTCGAGGGCCGTCCGCAATCGGTCTGCGCCGAAGACCCCCGCGTAGGCCGCGAAGATGGCGGTCGGGACCACCAGGTCGAAGTGGTAGTACGGGCCCAGAAAGTGGATCAGCCCGTCGCGCTGCACCGAGAGGTCCCCGAGGACGTTGAAGTTCCCCCAGAAGGCGAGGTTGCCGAGCGGAATCGAGAGGAAGAGACCGGCGAGAAGCGCCCGCTGGGTCGCCGAGGGCGAGCCACGCTTCGCGAGCGCGACCGCCACGCCGGCGGCAGCGAGTACGGTTCCCAGAGGCCCGGCGACGACCCAGTCGGTGAACAGCCGGCGGAGGACGAGGCCGTTGGACCGCGTGGCGAGTTCGAGGTCGTAGTCGGCCTCGTGGCCGAGGATCTCCCGGTGGCCGAAGCCGACGCCGTCGTGGGGCGCGAACGCCTGGTAGGGGAAGACGAGCGGGTCGCCGGTGACGACCCAGTTGTACCCCAGCGCGACGAGGACGCCGGCGGTGCCCAGGCTCGCGGTCACCACCCGTCGTTCGAGGAGCGCGCGGTTTCCGTCACCGTCGGCCCCGAACGCGGTTCTCCAGGCGCCCGACCGGACGAGCGTCCAGCAGGCGTGGGCGACGAACGGGGCGGCGAACAGCACGGCGGTGTACGGCCTGGCGAAGAAGGCGAGGGCGACGGCGGCGCCGGCCACCACCGCGGCCCGGAGGCTGCCCCGTCGCTCCGCCCGGAGGTAGGCCAGCGCGAACGCGAGGTTCAGCGCCGTCGTCAGCGCGTAGGGGAGGTAGACTCCCGATTGCACGAGGAAGAGCGGCGAGGCGAGCACCAGCCCGCCGGCGAGCAGCCCCGTCCGCCCGTCGAATAGCTCGCGCCCGAGGGCGGCCGTGAGGCCGACGACGGCCGCGGCGACGCCGGCGAGGGCTACGGTGAACCCGCCCAGGAGCTTCCCGAGGGCGAAGACGGCCGCCGGGACGGGCGAGTACTTCGGGTAGAGCCGGTCGCCGTCTTCGACGAAGAACCAGGGACGGAAGGCGTCCTCGACGGGCGGCCGGAGAAAGAGCTCGCCCGCCAGTAGCATCTGGGCCTGCTGGAGGTACACCCCCTCGTCGTGGTTGATCGAGTGGTGCGGAAAGACGCGTGTGGCGACGAGGACGGCGACGAGGGCCGCGACCGCGGCCAGAAGGAGCGTCGCGACGCGGTAGCGGTCCACCTCTGGGACGTCCCAGTCGAATCTCCTCCCGTGATCCCACTCTCTCATCGCTCGGCGGGGTACCAGGCCAGGGTGTGGTCGGCGACGAGGGTGACGCCGACCGGTTCGCCGACGTCGAAGTCCTCGGCGTGGTTGTGCAGGCAGCGGACGACGTTGCCGTCGGCGAGTTCCACGTGGTAGACGAAGGAGGGACCGGTGTACTGGCGACGGACGACGTTGCCGTCCGCTTCGGACTCGTTGGCCGGCGTCGCCCGCAGGTCGTCCGGGCGGACGAGGACATCGACGTCGGCGCCGGTGTACTCCTCGGTGAGCCCTTCGAGCAGATCCCGGTCGTACGAGCCGATGATCGTCTCGACGGAGTCATCGCCGACCGCCGCGGGGAGGAAACTCGCCTGGCCGAGGAAGCTGGCGACGAAGCGCGATTCGGGGTGTTCGAACACCTCGGCGGGGCTGCCGACCTGTTCGACGTGGCCGTCGTGCATGACGGCGACGCGGTCGGAGATAGAGAGCGCTTCTTCCTGGTCGTGGGTGACGGAGACGGCGGTGACGCCAGCCTCGTCGAGGATCCGGCGCACCTCTTCGCGCATGGCGACCCGGAGGCGGACGTCGAGGTTGGAGAAGGGCTCGTCCAGCAGCAGAACGTCGGGTTCGGGGGCGAGCGAGCGGGCGAGTGCGACCCGCTGGCGCTGGCCGCCCGAGAGGTCCCCGGGCGTCCGGTCGCCGTACTCGCCCAGGCCCACGAGGTCGAGCAGTTCCGTCACTCGTTCCTCGGCGGCCTCGCTGTCGGGGTCCTCGAGTCCGAACGCGACGTTCTCGGCGACGGTCAGGTGTGGGAAGAGCGCGAACTCCTGGAACACCATGCCGACGTCGCGCTCCTCGGGCGGGACGGTAGCCCCGTCGCCGGCCACCGTCTCGTCGGCGACGGTGACAGTCCCCTCGCTGGGGTCTTCGAGGCCGGCGATCATCCGGAGCGTCGTCGTCTTGCCACAGCCGGAGGGGCCGAGCAGAGTGAGCAACTCACCGTCGCGGACCGTCAGATCCAGTTCGGAAACCGCGGTTTCGGGGCCGTATCGCTTGCCGACCCCGTCGAGTTCGAGGACCGGGTCGCCCGGGTCCCCGTCCGCGTCCGTACCGGTGGCTGGTGCCGCCTCGAAGCGCTCGGCCGCCGGGTCGTCGATTCGAACGTCGTTATGCATCGTCACCTCGCTGGCGTAACAGCGGTATCATCGAGAGGCCGGAGACGACGACCAGCACGAGCGCCGGCAGCGCCGCCCGGCCGTAGTAGCCCGCCTCCTGTACTCGCCAGATGTAGGTTACTAGGGTCGTAAAGCCTGTCGGATGCAGGATGAGGGTCGTGTCGAGTTCCTTCATCGTCGTCAGGAACACGAGCGCGGCCCCGGCGAGCAGCCCCGGCGCGATGAGCGGCAGCGTCACCCGGCGGAACGCTCGCCTGGGCGGGGCGCCGAGGACGCGAGCCGCCCCGATCAGTTCCGGGTCGACGCCGAGCACCGACGAGCGCGTCGACCCGACCGCCTGCGGGAGGAAGCGGACGACGTAGGCGAACACGAGCAGCGGGAGCGTCTGGTACACCGCGGGCGCGTAGTGGATGCCGAAGAACACCAGCGCCAGGCCGAGGACGACGCCGGGCATCGCGTAGCCCAGGTACGTCGCCCGCTCGGCGGCCCGGGCGAGCCACGTATTCGACCGGCCGGCGTAGTACGCCACCGGCAGCGCGAACAGGACCGTCGCCAGGGCCGCCAGCGCCGCCACGTAGACGGAGTTCAACGCGAACTCGGGCTGGAAGGCGAGCCCACCGCCGGCGTAGCCCGGGCCGGAGCGGACGAGCCACATCGCGAGCACGCCGACCGGGAGCACGAGCGTGAACGTCGCCACGAGCGCGGGGAGCGCCGCCGCGACCCAGCGATAGCGTCCCAGGGGGACGACCGCGTTCGCCGACGCCGGCGAGCCGTAGCCCGACCCGCCGTCGCCGCCGACGCGGGACTCCAGGGCGAGGATCACCGCCGTCACGGCGAGCAATTCCAGCGAGAACAGGGTCGCGTTCGCCCGCCCGATGCCGAAGCTGTTCAGTTCGACGTAGATGACGCGGGTGAACACGTCGAAGCGCATGATTGCGGGCGTCCCGAAGTCAGAGAGCGTGTACAGCGCAACCAGCAGCGCACCGGCGGTGACGCCGGGCGCTATTTGCGGGAGGATCACCCGGCGGAAGGCGGCCCGGTAGCCGTGGTTGAGGGTGCGGGCGGCCTCGAGCTGGCTCTCGTCGAAGGAGAGCAGCGACGCGCGCGTCGTGAGGAAGACGTAGGGGTAGACGAACAGCGTCAGCACCAGCGCCGTCCCGCCGAGGCCGTACACCGTCGGGACCGGAATACCCAGCGGCGCGAGCAGGTCGGCGAGCGCGCCGTTCGGGCCGAACGCTGAGACGTAGGCGAAGGCGCCGATGTAGCTCGGGACGACGAGCGGCAGCGCGACGACGACGGTCCAGAACCGGCGGAAGGGGAGGTCTGTCTGGACCGTCAGCACCGCGAGCGGGACGCCAAGTGCGACAGACGCGGCCGTGACGACGGCGACGAGACCCAGGCTGTTGACGAGGACGTCAGTCGCCGTCGGCGAGGTCAGCAGGGAGAGCGCTTCGGCCGGTTCGATGGTCGAGGCCCGCAACAGGAGCCAGAGGAGCGGGGTGAGGACGGCCGCGGCGACGCCGCCCGCGAGCAGGACGAGCGCGACGCTCGGGCCGTCGTCGTCGCGCGCGATTCCACGGAGGCGGTCGCGTGTCGTCCCCGCCCGGTCGCTCCCGGCGCCCATCAGAGGACGCCCACCTCCCGCATCAGTTCGAGCGTCGGCTGGAGGTCCGAGAGCTCCGAGAGGTCGATCGAGGGCGGGTTCAGCTCGTCGATGGAGGGGAGGCCGCCGACCGGCGGGATGCCCTCGACCATCGGGTAGGCGTAGGTCCGGGTAGCGAAGAACTCCTGGGCCTCCGCCGAGAGCAGGTGGCGCAGGAAGTTGTTCGCCAGGTCTGTGTTCTCGCTCGCGCCGAGGACGGCCGCGCCGGCGACGTTGATCAGCGCGCCCGCGTCACCACTCGTGAACGCCAGGTCGAGGGGCGCGTCGGGACGGGAGGCCTGCACGCGGAGCGCGTAGTAGTGGTTCGCGAAGCCGGCGTTCAACTCACCGTCCGCGACGGCGTTCGACACTAGGAACTCGTTGTTGTACTCGGTGACGCCTGCGTCGACCATGTCCTGGAGCCACTGTCGGGTGGCGTCTTCGCCCTCGATGAGGCGCATCGCGGTGACGAACGCCTGGAAGGCGCCGTAGGTCGGGGCCCACCCCATCGCGCTGGCCATCCCCTCGGTCTCCGGGAAGTCCATGACGGTGTCCGGCACGTCGTCGGCCGAGAGCTCGTTCGTGTTGTACGGTACCGCTCGGGCGCGTCCGGCGGTCCCGACCCACGCGTCGTCGGGGTGGAACTCTTCGGGGACCGGGTCGACGACTTCCGAGGGCAGCGAGGCGGTGAGTCCCTCGTTGGCCACCGCGGAGAGCGACCCGGCGTCGACGGACCAGAACACGTCGGCGGGCGTCGCGTCGCCTTCGCTGATGATCGTGTTCGCGGCGTCTGCGGTCCCCGACTCGCGGGGATTGACGGTGAAATCGGGGTAAATCTCCTGGAAGCGCGCGAGCAGGTCGCGGTAGAGCCCGCCCTCGCCGCCGCCCAGGTAGATCGTCAGTTCGCCCGACAGATCGGGGAGGTCGGCGATGCGGGTACCCTGCAGTTCCTCGCGGTCCTCGGCGAGCGGGCCCGACCCACGGAACTCGCCGAAGCCCGCCTCGCTGGCGCTGGTCTCGTTGCCCGAACCGTTGCCGTTGCCGGCCGACCCGTCCTCGCCCAGCAAGCCGGTACAGCCGGCCAGCCCGCCGATACCGGCGGCTCCGAGGCCGGCGAGGAATCGGCGACGGCCTCGCAGACGTTCCCGCGTCGAATCCTGGTCTCGCTCAGTCATCGGCGACCACCTCCGGGGCCTCGGCACCGGCGTCGACCGGCATCCCGGTCGGGTCGATGGCCGCGAGACAGTCGAGCCAGTCGCGCATGTACTCGCCGCAGTGGTTGAGGAAGGCGCCGTTGTTCCACTCGTCGAACTCTCCCTCGGCGAGGGCGTCGGCCATGTCCGCGAAGGCCTCGGCGAAGGAATCGGCGTCGGCGGCGGCGTCGTCGAGCACCTCCCAGACGTGCTCGTTCAGTTCGAGGCCCGCCACTTCGTTGGCCAGGTCGTCGAACGTCGAGCGGGGCGCCTTGTCGTGGTGACAGAGCGGGCCGCCGTTGTAGATTTGCCTGTCGAGCACGTCGCAGGCCCGCTTGAGCGTGAGGCCGGACCAGATGTCGTCGAAGCGACCGACGTCCCAGCGGTTGTCGTCCATGGGGAACTGGTAGAACGCGGGGACGACCTCCCGGCGGAAGGCCAGGTTCATCGAGCAGACGGTGAGATACTGGCCCTCGGCTGCGACGAAATCCCGGTCGAAGTCCTCGACCGCGGTCCGGGTCTGGGCCTGGCCTTCCAGGTCGCCGTCCATCAGGATGCGGACGGCGTCGAGGTCGGGGACGTTCGTCCACAGGCCCTGGGAGGCGACGACGGAGTCGACTTCCGACCTGCTCGTCTCGACGCTCTCGTCCATCGCTGCGTAGGGGTACCCGCGCGGGTACAGGTCGTGCTCGCTCTGGTAGAGGACGTTGACCCAGGACTCGTCGGACCCGACGGTCTCGACGGGGCCCTCGTGGTCGAGGTTCGCCATGTGGGTGCCGAAGAAGTCCTGGTCGGCGTGGGGTCGGGTGTCGTCGTCGATGAAGACGCCGTACTCGAAGCGCTCGTGGGCCCAGAGGTACAGCAGGCCGAAGGAAGTCTGGGCGTGGCTCGCCTCGGGGATCAGGTGGCTGTACTCCTCGATGCCCTGCGCGCGGAACCACTCCTCGCGGGCGCTCCCGTCGAACACCGTGCCGTCGACGTCCTCCTCGACGAGCATCCGCTCCATCTCGTCGGTGTCACAGAAGTCCTCGGTGACGAGGACGACGAACAGCCGATCGGTGTCGAACCCGTGCTCGCGCGCGTTAGCGACGTACTCTCGCATGCACTCGTACTCTCGAATCGTCGGGACGACGACGCAGACGTCCTGTTTCTCAGTCATTAGGTACTCCCTCGTTTAGGCTCCCCTAAAGTGTGACGATCTTTCGGCCAGCCTAAACACTGTGAACGGCTCACAACCTGTCCCTCAGGTGGTCCGCGGCTTTCAGGGAGAGCGCTGCGATCGTCAGCGTCGGGTTCATCGCGCCGCCGGTGACGAAGACGGAGCTGCCGGCGACGGTGAGGTTCGCCAGGTCGTGGGTGCACAGTTGCGGATCCACGACGCTCTCGGACGGGTCGGTCCCCATCCGGGTGGTCCCCATGTGGTGGAATGCTGGCCCCGTGTCCTCGGGGCCGACGGTCCACGTTATCTCCGCGCCCAGTTCCTCGAGGACGGAGCGCTGTATCTCGTTGGCCCGCCGAATAGTTCTCCGCGTGTCCTCGTCGAGGCGCCAGACGACGTCCGGCACGGGGTTGCCGTGGTCGTCGGTCCGCGAGCGGTCGAGTCTCACCCGGTTCTCCTTCCGGGGCAACTGCTCGACCAGCGCCCCCATCGCGACGTGGTTGCCGTACGCCGACCGGATCTCGTTCAACAGGTCGTCGCCGAAGTTGTCGGACCCCATCGCCACGTCGGCGGGCGCCGGCCCCGCGTAGTTCAGGAACTCCAGCTTGATCGCCGTCCGGGAGTCGTCCGGTCGGTCGTAGAACTGGTGGCTCTCGGTCGTGTTGAAGCCGACGTGTTTCTGGCGCGTTCGCTGGTCGAGCGTCCCGCCGACGCCGGCGAACAGGTGGTCCATGAAGTACCGCCCGACCAGTCCCGAGGAGTTCGCGAGCCCGTCTGGATACTGTTCGGACTCCGAGAGCAACAGCAAGCGAGGCGTCTCGACGCCACCGGCAGCGAGGACGAACTCGCGGGCCTCCTGGCGGTGTTCCTCGCCGTCCGGCCTCGCGTACACGGCCGTCGTCACCCGCTCGCCCGAGTCGTCGTGTTCGAGGCGCTGGACCGGAACACGGTCCAGGACCCGGGCGCCGTTCGCCACCGCGACGTCGACGTGGCGCGTCGCGTCGTACTTCGCCCCCGACGGACACACCGGCTTGCAGGTCCCGTAGCCGACGCAGGCGCCGGCCTCGTCGGTCGCCTCCGAGTTGCGCGCGTTCGGCACCGAGTGGGTGGTGATGCCCAGCGACTCGCAGGCCTCGGCGAAGAGCGAGTCGCTGTAGGACGGCGGAAACGCCGGCAGTGGGTGGGGCTCCTCGCGGGGCGGCGAGAAGGGGTTGTCCGAGGCGCCCGCGACCGAGAACGCCTCCTCGGCGGCCGCGTAGTACGGCCGCAGGTCGTCGTAGGATATCGGCCAGTCCGCCCCCAGGCCCACCGCGCTGTCGAGTTCGAAGTCCTGTTCGTGGAGCCGCATCACCATCCCCTGCCAGTGGAGCGTGCTCCCGCCGATTCCCTTGACGCGGGTCGCGTTCAGCGGATAGTGGCGGTCGCCCGACGAGGTGTAGGCGTCCCGCTCGCCGCCCATCCCCCACAGCGGCTCGCGGTTCCCCGGCCGGAGGTGATTCTCCATCTCGTCCTCTCGGTCGGCCGGGTCGAATCTTGGCCCGGCGTCGAGGACGACGACGTCGTGGCCCGCGGCGGATAGCTCCGCCGCGATCAGCGCGCCGGACGGCCCAGCGCCGACGATACAGACGTCCACCCGATCCGAGGGCGTCCGGTCGAACTCGGTTCGACCGGGCTCGGATGACGACCTGCGGGAGTCAGCCGGCGTCCGGTCCACGTCGGCTCCGCCCTGGCTACTCATGTGGTCCCTCCTGGTAGGACGTCGTCCCACCGGGATGGCCCGGGGGATTCTCCAGGCCTACTAGCCCTGCGCCGGTGGGCGACGCGTAGAAGGCGTACAGTAGTTCGTTTACGAGGTAGTACCGGATCCGCTCGCTCGCGACACCCCCGGGGTCGGGGTCCGCGGCGTCCACGCCCATCTGGTCCAGCACGTCCGCACGGGTGGACGGGGCGAGGTCGGTGTAGGAGTCGTCGTGCCACTCCGCGACGTAGTCGTCAAGCCGTGCCACCGTCTCGCCGACGCCGCGGGCGTAGGACGCGTCGTCCCGGACTCGTGCGACGGAGTACTCGCGAACGAACGAGCCGATCTCCGTTACGCCGGAGGGATAGACGACCTCGGCCAGGGCGACGAGCGTCTCGACGTCGTGGTCCGTGACCGGGTCGTCGTCGGTCGGGCTCTCACCGACCGCCCCGCCCTCGAGCAGATCCGAGCAGCCGCTGACGGAACCGACGCCGGCCGCGGAGAGCGCTCCGAGCACGTCTCGACGCGTCAGTTCCATGGATTACCGGCGATTAGGTCAGCCTAAACAAAACGGTTGTGCTTGTGTGCCGACGGCGCCGGTGGTTCACTAGCCGGGCGACTGGTGCTGGATTTATTTATAAGGGAAATTCGATATCGGGGGATCTGGGCGCTATATCGAACGATCTCGACGGTCAAACCGATCTGAGTATTCGAGCACCGACCCACATTCTATATAGCGAAATGCAATTTACCGCTCTGTTCGCTCGAAATGTGGAATACACAGAATCTCCCCCAGAGAAGGGTTCTATTGGGAATTCGCGGCAGTTCTGGTCACTTCCAGGTTGGCTCTAAATACGCCGAGACTCTGCTTCGTCGAACGCTCGACGTCGCGTCGGACGGGCTCGGTCGCTTCGAAGCTCTGAATTGGTACCGAGGAGCAAGGCGTCGCCGTCCTGAGTCCTGGCCCGCTAACAGGTGGGCTGGTAGCGAATCACGCCCAGGGCGTCCGGGGTGCGGTTCCCGTCCGCGACGTGGGTCACCGGGCCTGTCTCATAGTGGTGGTTGTAACTTTGTACCGGCGTTCGACGGCATCTGCCGCGTCGAACGCCCGCCCGGGCTTAAAACCACCACTATCAGTCCAGAACTGGGGTACGGGCTCGACGCCGATCTCTCCGCGTCGACGATGGGGGTGGTCCTGATTGCGTGCACGCGTGAACGAGAGCGACGAGAGCTCGTGCTCGTGCCAGTCGATTCCGCCGTCCGAGGGCACCGCAGGGCCGGATTCAACCCTTTAGCCGTTCTCGTTTGTCTGGCAGTCTCGAATTCTCGAGGTCTCGGTCCGTCGGTTGCCGGAAACCGCTGTCTCTCGAATGTTCGCAGGCCCCAGCTCTAACCGGTCGAATCGGCGGCCCAGTTCTCTCCAGTTGTGCGGAAGCCCAGTCGAATCTCCTCTGTGGCTTCTAAACCTCCGGAAAGTGTTTCTCGATTCGGTCTATCTCCGTCCCGCGTTCTGCGGTCACGATTTTCTGGTACACCGGGCAGATCGCTACGCGATTTCTCTGGGGAGATCGATGTTGTTTGCCCGGAAGTCTATGTGGCGTGTCATATGCTAACATTTTTTAGATTTTAACTGAACGGCACCTGCACGGCGCCTGGAGGGCGCCGTTCGGGCCACGAACCCCTGCTTCGAGAAGGGATCTGTGGGCTCGGAAACCGCTAGCCGGGGCGGACGAAAGCAATCCGGGTGCGTGTAGTCGGCGCCGGACGGCACCCCAAACTGCAGACGGCGTATCGTCGGGGTGTGATAGGAGCGGCCCGTCCTCTGCCTGAATTCTGGACGTGCGCTTCTGTTCGTAGTTCGAGACACGATTCGTCCCTGCGATCCGTCTTCGTCGCCCGATCTGTGTCCGTTTTCGGGCCGCGATCTTCGATTTCGTATCGCGAAATGAGATATACCGCGATTCGTCGTGCCGGCTACCTTCTTCGATAATTTGTCGGTAGAGTGCCTCTCGTGCCGAATTCTGGCGGTTGGGGTTGGTGAGTTATTGCATACCATGGGGCGGCGCATCGTTCGTCGATCGATTCCTGCACCGTCTCTCGTAGTCCAGATTCGGATTTCGAGTCGAGAGTCAGCGCGACGGCGTGGCGTCGAACTGCGAGTCTCTGGTTCCGGTTCCTCCTCGTTGCACCGCTGTGTTCCCGTCTCGAACCTGGGGTTCAGACGCTTTCCAGCGCTTCTTAGAGTGGTGCGTCTCGTTCGAGGCTGGATCGGTCCCTGGTTCGTCTATGGCGTTCGTTCGGAAACCTGACCGAGCTTTCACGTTTCGTGTGGGTTGGAGTCGTGGATCTGTGGAGTAGAATCCGACCGTCGACGTCGTGCACGATCTTCCCCAAGTGGACGGTGCCCTGTTTCGGGGAGCTCACTGGTGTACCTGCCGAGCCCTTCTCTCGACGGATCCCGCTCGATAACAGTTGTCGCCAGGGCCGATTATAATTCCAAAAATTCAAAGGTAGTTTTAGTCCCATAGCTTAGAAATTTTTACCGAGGGGGCTTCTGGGGCCGAAATTATCCGATTCCGTCGAATAGCGGTGACATCAGGCAATAAACTTCATATTGCTATATAGAAATTGGTTGGGTTGGTTCTACTCGGTTCCAATGCGATAGCTAGAACTGGGCAAGTGTGTTTGAATGACTGATATTGCGAGATGGTATGACCTATCGGATGGGGTTTGGACAGGTATGTTTCCGATCGGCTGGTGATGAGTGGGTATTCTTAAGATTTCTCGGGTCTGATGCGGTCGGTACCTCTCTTCCCCGGTCAATACAGATCAATCACTTAGCGATCGGTGGCTTCCAGGATTGTCGCTGTTAGCACGACGTCAAAGAACTCGAAAGCCCTCGGCGCGCTCGGCTCGTGCGAACCCGCTGTGCGCGCTCGTTCCTCGCGTGCTTACGGGTTCGGACTTCGCCGACCGCACCTCGCCCTTTCAGTCCTCCAGGCTCAGCATCGCTCGCGCCACGGAGGCGCTCGCGATTGACTCCCCACCCCTCCCCGGTCGCGCCTTGCTCACGGCTGGCGCCGTTCGCGGTGAGGTGGCGCTGACGCGCCACCTCGCGGCGCGACACGCTTCCTGACCGCTACGCAACTGCCCGGCCGGGAGCGGCGTTCATGCCGCGACCAGGGGGAGGGCAGGGCTGGGGTGCTGTGCGGGCCTGGAGGATTGAAAGGGCGAGGCGGGCTCCGGGAACCCGGGCGCAGTAAGCACCGCAGCGGAGTCGTTCGAAAGGCGCTTCGCGCCTTTCGTGATGACGAGAGAGCGAAGCTCTCTCGAACCACGAGGAGCGCAGCAAGCCCCGGGACCGGAGCGCGCCGAGGGCTTTCTGGGTGTTGGCGGTTTCCTTTCTTCCAGCACCAGACCCACAGAACCACCCACTCAACTCACACACGTGCTCAACAGCTGGTCAGATAGCGACCGATTCGAACGAGACTGGTACCGCTGGCCGCCGTGGTACCCGTGCAGATGCTGCCGGGTACTGGGCGGGTTCGATCGATGGGCGGGTTCGATCGATTGGACGGGGGTCGAGAAGAGACCTCGAATTCGGACCATCGTCGTGGAATGCCGACGGTCCGGAAGTGTTTGCAAAACTGGTCGCCCTGATCGAGCTGTACCCGAAAGCTCAGCCGCTTTCGTCGACGACGAGTTCGAGCTGGTCGCCGTCCTTCAGGACGTACCGCTCGGGGTCGACAGACTCGCCGTTGACCCGGAACGTGGTCTGGTCCGCGTCGTAGGTCGTCTCGTTGACGGTTATCGAGCCGTTCGTCACGTCGAATTCGTCGAACGAGGAGATGGCGTAGCGCACCGTCAGGTTGGTCGAGTGGGCGTGCCATCGGCTGCCGTCTTCGTCCCCGTGGAAGTGGAAGTAGTCGTCGTTCATCACGTAGCGTTCCTTCGAGAAGTTCACTTCCTCACCCTCGATGCTCGCTTCGAGCGTGCCGTGGGCGTGCGGGTGGCTCGAACTGTACTCCCGGCCCGGGACGGAGACGTTCGCGGTGTGGACCAGGACGTGGACCTCGTCGCCGTCTTCGAGCTGGTACTCGCTGGGGTCCTTGACGACGGTGCCGTCGACGCGGTAGGCCACCGTCGTCCCGTTCGTCGACTCGTTGTACGTCTCGCCGTCGTAGGCCAGCGACTCGGCCGTGGCCTCGACACCGAGCCCGCCCAGTGCGGCCGCGAGGGTCGTCGAGTCGTTCTCGACGTGCCACCGGTGGGTCTCGGTGTCGTTCATCCAGACGCCGTCAGCCCGGTTCGACGTCCACGGGTCGACGTGCGTGTCACTTCCGTCGAGGAGGAGGAGCATTCGACCGGTAATCGCCGACCCGGTCTCGTTCGTCGCGGACGCGTCGTCCGCATCGCCGGCTTCCGTGGCTGCAGTCGTCGTGACCGTCGATTCGGTCGTCTCAGTCGGATCGTTCGTGGACGCGTCGCTGGACTGGAACGGCCCGGAGCAGCCGGCCATCACCACCAGTATCGCGACGACGACCGCGATCCCGTACCTTCGATGAGCGTGTGATCCCATACGTGGCCCACTCGGGCCGGAGCGGTCCTTATTAACGGGGTGGTAATTACGGCGGATCGACACGTCGCAGCGGAACAGCGGGCCAGTCGCAGTTCGGTTCCCTCTCGTGACTATCCCGCCCGTCCGATCCCCTTATCGACCGGATAAGTCCCGGTCCGACTCGCAGGTGTCGCAGGCCGTGACCGGTACGGATCGCGTTCGGGGTGGCTGGAACCGTCACCCAATACTGCAGGGACCGTGGCCCGCGGCGAGTGGGTGTCACCGCTATCCGGTCCGACGTGCGCTCCGGCTACCAGTCGTATAGTTAACTTGTCCGTGGACGGCCGGCCACCATGGACGTCACCACGGCGGGTTCACTGGGGGAAGAGGTACTCGAGGAGGTTTCGACCGCGGTCGTCGCCGACGAGGACGTGCTCAGGACCATCCTGACCGCAGTCGTCGCCCGGGGGCACGTGTTGCTGGAGGACGTACCGGGGACGGGGAAGACGCTGACCGCGCGGAGCTTCGCGACGGCGCTGGGACTCTCGTTCAACCGGATCCAGTTTACCCCTGACCTGCTCCCGACCGACGTGACAGGGACGTACGTGTTCGACGAGCGCGAACGGGAGTTCGAGTTCAACAGCGGGCCGGTGTTCGCCAACGTCGTCCTGGCCGACGAGATCAATCGCGCCTCGCCGAAGACCCAGGCCGCCCTGCTGGAGGCGATGGAGGAGGGCCAGGTCACCGTCGACGGCACGACTCACGACCTCCCGGAACCGTTCGTCGTCATCGCGACCCAGAACCCGGTCGAGCAGGGCGAGGGGACCTTCCCGCTGCCGGAGGCACAGAAAGACCGATTCCTCGTGAAGACCGGCCTGGGCTACCCGGACGAGGCGGGCGAGCGGTCGCTCCTGGACCGGCGCGAGGCGCGCGACCAGCCGACGCCGTCCGCGGGTCGGGTGTTGAGCAGGGACGACGTCCTCCTGCTCCAGCGGGTGCCCGAGCGCCTCCGCGTCGCCGACGACGTCAAGGCGTACCTCGTCGACCTCGTCCGGGCGACGCGCGAGGACCCGCGGGTGTCGGTCGGCGTCTCGCCCCGGGGGTGTCAGCGGCTGTTCGAGGTGTGTCGTGCCAGGGCCGCCCTCGACGGGCGCGAGTACGCGACGCCCGACGACGTGAAAGCCGTCGCGCCGGCCGTCGTCACCCACCGGCTGGTGCTGACGCCCGACGCGACCGTGGAGGACACGACGCGGTCCGACGTCGTCGCCGACCTCCTGAAGCAGGTGACGGTTCCACGGCCCACGCCCGAGGGACAGCGGTAGGGTAAAACGCACACCCGGTCACGTACGGCGAGCGCACGGTCACGGACGGAGCGCGACGACGAGCAGGAGCAGGGCGACCGCCGTCGCGGTGAAGCCCGCGAACGACGGCGTTCCGGTCGCGACGGTGCGGGTGGCGTAGACGCCGCCGACGGCGGCGACGGCGACCAGCCCAGTCGCCCCGACGTGGACGAGTTCCAGCCGCCAGGTCGTCGCCGACCGGCCCAGCTGTTCGCCCAGGCCGATGGCCTGCTCGCCGGCGTCCCAGGCCACGACGCTGGCCGCCGTCGCACCGAGGAGGACGGCCGGAGCGGCCGAGCGGAAGAAGCCGGCCAGCAGGACGGTGAGGAACACCGATCCCACGCCGAGTTTGACGAGGGTTCGCGACCCACTGCCGCGGACGGGGACGAGCGCCGCCGCGAGCACCGGCACGCCGAGCATGGCGGGGAGGGACTGTATCGCCGCGCTCGGCCCCGGTGCCCGGCCGAGGAAGGCGACGACGCCGACGAGGCAGCCCACGAATCCGAGGCCGGCCAGCACGAGACTCCACCGTTTCCGTCCCCGACGCCACAAAGTGAAACCGGCCGCGATACCGGCCAGTCCGGCCAGTTCTATCGCCATCCCGGTCCGGACCGCACCGCTGCCGAGCACCAGCGCGACACCACTGGCGACGAGCACGGCGAGGGTCCCGCTCGATGTCGCCGGCCGCCGTCGAACGGGCTGAGCGCTCACTGCTGGGCCCCCATGGCGTCGGTGACCGCGACCGACAGCGGCCGGTCGGGGTCCCAGTCGACGACGCGAACGCCGGCACGGCGGAGCGTTCGGTGGCGGTGGTCGCGTTCGATACGGGCCAGCGTCCGCCCGCCGCCGTCGGCGTCGGTGACGTCCGGCGACAGAACGCTGACGGGCGTCTCCTCCGCTTCGAACCGGCGAACGGTCTCGACGACGTCGTCGTCAAGCAGCGGTGAGAGGACGAGCAACTGGTCGCCGTTCTCGAGCCGGGCCTGGAGGGCCTTCGCCTGGTCCGCCACGGGCGGTGCGTCGTCGGGCGGCCGGGCCCCGAAGGTGGCGTGGTCGGCCAGCCGTTGCTGGACGCGGAGCGCGTGGTTGCGGCCGGTTCCCGGCTCGAGCCAGCAGGGCTCCCGGCCGAAGGCCGCGAGACCGACGTGGTTCCGGTTGTCGACGATGGCTCTGGCGAGTTGGCCGGCGGCGGCGACGGCGTACGAGACGGCGTGGGGATCTCCCTCGGGCGCCCGGTAGGCGACCGGCCGGGCGTCGACGACGAGGATAACGCGGGTCGCCTGCTCCTTCCTGAACTCGATGGTCGTCAGGTCGCCCGTGCTCGCGTAGCGGTTCCAGTCGACCCGGCTGAGCGCGTCGCCACGCCGGTACTCGCGGGTCTGGTGGAACTCGGTGCCGGCGCCGCTGTCGTCGGCGAGGACGCGGCCGACGGCTTCGAGCGTCCGACCACGTAACGGCGCCGCCGGGACGTCGGTCGTACAGTCGACCGTGGTCCCGTCGTCGGCGCCGATCTCTACTTCCCAGGACCCGCCGACGTCGCGCGCGACGACGGTCGCCGGCTCGAAACGGTGCCGACCACGCCGTGCCGCGACGGTGTAGCTGAGTGTGGTCGACTCACCCGGCCGCAACACCGTCCCGTGGCGCGGCGCCCCCTCGACCACCGCGAGCGCGGGCGGGACGCCGTCCACGATTCGCAGGTCGAACAGCGTCCGGTCGCCGACGTTCGTGACGGTCGTGCGCACGTCTACCTGATCACCGTGGCTCGGGCTTGCCTCGTCGAGGCGCCGGTCGAGTTCGACCGCCGGCGACGGTGGCGACGTGACGCGCGCGTACGCGACGAAGACGACGCCGACGACGGCGCTCGACAGGAGTGCGGGCCGCTTTGCGACCAGAGCGAGTCCACCCGCGACGAGCGTGACCGCGAGCACGCCGCGCCACCGGCGGGTCGGTGAGGGGTCAGTCATCGATCGGTCTCCTCGCCCGCTCCGTCGTCCACGTCTTCCCCGCCGACGCCGGCGACGTCGGCGATGGCCGAGACGGTCCGCTCTGCGCGATAGTGCGTCGGCGTCTGGCGGCCCACTAGCAGTTCGAACCACTCCTCCTCATTCGTCGCGTCCGTCTGCTCGGCGAGATACGCCGCCGCCACGCCGTCGGCCGTCCAGGTTCCCTCGGCGACACGCCGGGCGGCCGTCTCCCGGTCGCAGTCGTCGGTGACTGCCACCGCCTCGACAGCGGTCCGGCGGAGCCGCTCCTGGACTGCCGCCCGGTGGTCGCGACCCGCACCCGGGAGTAGACACCGCCAGTCGGCCGCCATCTCGTCGAACGACTCGCCGGGGGCGGGGACTGCGACGGCCCGCTCGGGGTCGGGCGTCGCCGCCTGGGTCGCCGCCTCGCGGCTGGTGACGAACGCGGCGACGCCGACGACGAACGCCACCAGGCCGATGACCGCGACCAGCAGGTACTCGCTACCGAACAGCGTCAGGAGCGCGTTCACCGTTCCGCGGACGGGACCGTCGGCGACGACGGCCACGGCGAGGACGAGCAACCCGGCGAGTCCCAGCAGGACCCGGCCGACGGGCGCGACGCGGTTTTCGGGCGAGGGAGCGGCCGTCACTGTCGCTCTCCTCCGTCCGTCGTCGGCACCGACCGTTGCAGGCACTCGCGGGCCCGCTCGACGCGGTCGCTCGTCGTGACGGCGCTGCCGTAGCGGACCCGCTGGAACAGGTCGGTGAGTTCCTCGACGGCGTCGCGGTCGAACCCGTCAGCTTCGAGCCGGTCCGCACACTCGCTCGGCGTCATGCCGGGGTCGATGGCGACGTCACCACGCTCGGCCATCTCGACCCAGACTCGTTCGATCTCGTTCGCCGGCGGCTCGAACGTCGGTCCGTCCGTCGACCCGGCGGTACCGAATCGCTCCCCGCCGCCATGGTCGCCGACCACCCGGCCGAGGAGTCGCTCCCGGTAACGGACCGCGAGCCACCCGAGGGTACCCACCGCGCCGACGACGCCGAGGCCCAGCACGCCGGACAGCAGGTCCCGTGCCGTCGCCAGCCAGTCGCGTTGCTCGTCCTGGGTCGTCAGTCCAGTTCCCTCACCGGACTGGCTCGATCCACTGTCGCTGTCGCTGGCGTCGGCCGACTGGGCCGCCGATCGGTCCGCCGCCTGGTCCGTCGCCGTCCGCGTGCTACTGGCGTCACTACTCGCGTCGCCATCCTGTTCTCCCGTGTCCGAATTCTGGCTCTCCGCGGCGGCAGGCGCGCCCTCCCCGTTCTGGTCGCTGCTCGACGACTCTCCCTCCGCTCCGCTGCCGGACTGGTACGCGTCTTTCAGTTCGCCGGTGTCGTCGTCGGAGAGCGGGAGTTCGTCCGCGCCGACGTCGAACTCGTCTTCCGGGCTCCCGGAGACGGTGGCGTCGAGCGACGAGGAGAGCGTCACCAGCGCGAAACAACAGCAGGCCGCACAGAGAACGACGACCACTCGCTCGCGGTTCATCGCTCCATCTCGGCCGGTCCTCGTCGGCCCGCATCGATCCCTGTTCGGTCCGTCGATACTGTCGCCCCACGGCCCCACCACCCCTCTTCCGTCGATTCGGTGGGCCCGCCCCCCTCGGAGTCCGAACGGCGTCCGTCGGTCATCTAACCGACAGATTGGCCGCCGATACCGTACTTATGCGGGGGGTAAGCGGGGCATACCCGATGGATAGTAATCCCCGATGGTCGCGTGGGTGTGAGCGAACACTATGCAGACGACTTCGACGCGCACCGTCGTGACGCTCGTCTTCGCAGGCGCCCTGGTCCTCATGGCCGGGTGTTCCGGGATCGGTCTCGGTGACGGCGACGTCGGTGCATCATCGACCGAGGGAACGGCCGAGAACGTCACGGACGACCGAACCGAGGCGACGGCCACCGAGAGCGAATCGACCTCGGACGACGGGCATAGCCACGACGGCCACAGCCACGACGGCCACAGCCACGGCGGTGACGACGCCGGGAACGAGACCGGCGACGACGCGGACGCCGACTCAGCGCCTGCCAACGCGTCGCTGGCAGAACTGGACGGGAAGATGACTATCGCGGTCGACGGCTCCGAACTCGACCTCCAGGACCGGGACCGAGACGGTGACGCGTTCGGCGTCGCCGAGTCCGACGAGCACACCTGGACCGCCAACGACTCCGATATGACGCTCGCGGCAGCCCTGTCGGGTCTCGACGTGAACGCAACCGAGTCCACACTCGCGGTCGACGGCGAGCGCTACACCGAGTCGACCGAGGGGACGACGGTGAGTTACCGCGTCGACGGCGAGTCGGTCGACCCCGAGGCGTACGTCCTCGAAGACGCCGACATGGTCTGGATAACCGTCACCACGGCGGAGACGAACGTGTCTGGCCCGGGAACCTACATCAAGGCCGCCCAGCAACACGCACACGGCGAGATGCGCTTCGTCGTCGAAGGCGAGGAACTCGACTTCTCGAAGGAGAAGTACCAGGCGGGCCACCGGCACTTCCACTACGAGCACGGGGACGGTGAGATCTGGCACGCCCACTCCACGTCGATCACACTTTCGTACGCGCTCTCGACGCTCGAGGGGATCCACGCGGCGGACGGCGTCGTCGAGTACAACGGAACGACGTACGACCCCGCGGACGACGACACGACGGTCGAGGTCACCGTCAACGACGAACCGGTCGATATGGACGAGTACGTGATGAAGGACGGCGACTCGGTTCGCATCGTCGTCGAATCGACGGGGTGATCCGGGGTCGGTGACGATGCGTCCTGGCGCCGAAAGCGGCCACATCGGTCGGGCTATCGAGGATGCTTGACCGCGACGAAGCCCCCAGACGACGTGCGAGCGGCGTCCGAGCCGCGAGCGAGGCGCTCTCCGCCGCAGCCTCGCCGCAGGCAGTCGCGGACGTGCTCGTCGAGGTAGTGACTGCCATCCGGGGAATCGACGGCGCCGCAGCGTTCCTGGTGGACGGGACGGCGGGCAGTCTCCGGGAGACGGCCAGCACGTTCGACCGGGACGACCGGTCACTGGCCGACGGGATCGGGACTATCGCCCGGGACGCCTACCTGGATGGCGACCCGGTCGTCTGTACCGAACTGAACACCGATAGCGGGACGGCCGCCAGCGCGACCATCGAACCGCTCGGCGGCTACGGCACCCTCGTCTCCGTCACCGGTGGGGCCACCGTCGATGGTGAATCCAGGACGCTTCTCACGTCGCTCGCGGCGGTCGCCACGCACCGACTCGAACGGATCGAATGCGAGCGTGGGCTTCGCCGGTGTACGCGAGACCGCCAGCGCGATAGTGCCCGCCTCGCCCGGTTCGACGACGTGACCGACGTGGTGTTCGGGCTCGAACGTGCAGTGACCGCCGCGACGTGCCGGGCGGACATCGAACGAGCAGTCTGTGAACGGCTCGCGGCGAGCGAGGGCGTCGCCTTCGCGTGGATCGGTCACGTCGGTCCGGACGACGAACGGGTCGTCCCGGCAGCGACCGCCGGCCGCGAGCGGGGCTACCTCGATGCGGTCGACCGCACGCTCACGTCGTCGAACTCCGAGCCCGCAGTCGTCGCGGCCCGCGACCGCGAGGCAACGACCGTCGGTACCGTCGCCAGCGGACGCCGGTCGGCGTCGTGGCGGCGCGAAGCGCTCGCCCGGGACGTGCAGTCGGCCCAGGCGGTTCCGCTCACCGTCGACGACCGGTTCGCCGGGGTCCTCGCGGTGTACTCGGCAGACGACAGCGCCGGGACCGACCTGTGGCGGCGGACGCTGGACCACGTCGCAGCGGTCGTCACCCACGCCGTCGGGTCCCTCGACCGCAAGCGGGCGTTGCTCTCCGACGCGGTCGTCGAACTGGAGTTACAGCTGGTCGGCGGTGACGACGTCTTCGGACGGATCGCACGGGCGGCGGAGACCGACCTCCGACTCGACGGGGTGACCACGAGCAACGGCCAGCTCGTTCTGTTTCTGACGACCGCCAGCGGTGGCGACGGTTCGGTCGAGTCCACGCTCGCCGGCGACCCGGCGGTCGCTTCGGTGAAACCGGTGCGCCGGGACGACGCCGACTGCCTCGAGGTGCTCTTGCGCGAGGAGTGGCTCCTGTCGCACTTCGTCGAGGCCGGCGCGGTTCCCCAGTCGGTGGAGGCAACTGCGGACGGGACGCGTGTCGTCCTGACACTTCCGACCGACGCGGACGTCGAGGGGTTCGTCGACTCGCTCGAACGGCGGTACGACCAGGTAGGCCTCCGGTCGCGACGCGAGCGGACCCGGCCGGTCGCCCGTGAGCAGCACGTCTGGGCGAAACTCGAGGAGTCCCTCACCGACCGGCAACTGGAGACGCTCCGGACGGCGTATCTGAGCGGCTACTTCGAGTGGCCCCGTGAGAGCACGGGCGAGGAAGTCGCCCAGTTGCTGGACATCTCGCAACCGACGTTCAGTCGCCACCTCCGGACCGCCGAGCGCAAGCTGCTGTCGCTGCTATTCGTCGTCGAACAGTCATGAAGGCTCGATCGTTTCGGAAGCTAGCATGCTAGCGTAACCGATCGCTTCTGGTACGAACAGTGTAGCGAGAAAATCCATTAGAGGGAATCCACATGTGGGCCCATGTGGAACTCTGCCGGCGATCCGATGGATTCCGACGCCAGGGCAGACGACGCCGATCGGCGTGACGAGCCATCCGACTCGGAGGTGGTCCTGTGTTCGCTCGGGAGTGCCCGGGACGACGACCCGGTCGTCGCCAAACTTGCCGTCTCACACCGCGACGTCGTGCTGGGCGAGGCCATCCGTGCTGCGCCGTCGGTCACAGTCGAACCGAACTACCGGACGACCGACGGCGGCGCCGCCGTCCTCGTGTTTACTGCCGCAGGCGAATCTATCGTCGAGTTCGACGCGGCGCTGTCGACGGACCACACCGTCCGCGACCCGCAACTCCTGGCGAGAACCGACGACGCCTGCACGTACCGCGTTCGGTTTAGCTCCGAGGCGTTGCAGTTCTCACCGGTGTTCGCCGATCTCGGGGCGCTCCTGTACGACGTCCGGACGGCGGGTCGAAGCTGGTCGTTTCACGTCCGCTTTCCGTCGCACGAGGCCTTCGCGTCCTTTCGGAACTTCTGTTCGAGTCACGAAGTGACGCTTCGGCTCTTCAAACTCTCTGCGGACGAACAGCACACGCGTGGTGACGACCTCGGGTTGACCGCGAGCCAGTGGGACACGCTCTCGACCGCCCACGAGATGGGCTACTTCGAGGTGCCACGCGGCGCGACACAGGAGGAACTCGCCAGGCAGCTGGACATCTCGCCGTCGGCCGTCTCCCAGCGCATCCGTCGCGCGACGAACCAGTTGCTCGCCGAGACGCTGGCGTCCTCCAGGTTCCGGACTCGGTTTTGACTACCGACCGAACTGTGAGTGGCCGGGCTCGAACGACGAGCGAAGCGAGTCTTTCGGCGTCCAGTCGAAGCTGGTGAGACTGGGGTCGGAAGATAAAGGCAGCGAGTTTACCGGCAGGACTTTATTGTGTTGGGTATCGTGAAAATATAAAGATAATCCCGGGCAGTAGGCACTCCAGTTCACGTCAGTTTTCCACGATTAATCGGTAACTAATCGATCCCTACCTGGCTTAATGACCTCTTAAACACTGGAGTGGGACAGGCCAAGGGTATTGCGAGAAAGTACACAAGAGTCACATGCCGTGACGAAGGAAGACAACCGGAGTTCGGAAACTCGCGAGACGGACGCACCGACCGATCACAGTACTACGACATTTTCCCGCCGGAGCTATCTTCGGGGACTGGGCGCAGCCGGGCTGGCTGGTGGCCTCGTTCAGCGCGGCGGGTTGGTTGGTGCGGCTGCGGCCGCAGACCCGAGCCAGTACGCCGACCGATTCGAGACCGTCGTCGACGTCGTCGACGCAGGCGCGGACAACTCCGGCCAGGAACCGGTGTCGTCCGTGCTGCAGGAACACCTGGACGACGACACGCTGCTGGCGTTCCCCCCTGGTCGATACTACATGGACGAGCAGGTCCGTTTCACGGACTTCGACAACGTCGGACTGGTCGGGGACGACGCGACGCTCGTGCCGGCGAACTTCCACGACTTCGACGGGCCGCAGTATCGGCTCTTCCGCCTCGGGACCCACTACAGTCCCGGGACGGACCTGCTGGTGGTGGGATTCACCGTCGACCAGACCGCGCCGGACACCGGAATCCGCGTCGTCGATGCGGTGGTCGACGACGGCCTGCACGTCGAGGACGTCTACGTCGACGGACGTCACGACAGCGGTACCTTCGGGCCAGGCCGGTTCAACGTACTCGACGCTGGAGGGGACGGTCTCGTCAGACGGTTCAGGGCTCCCGACGGTGGCCAGTGGGAGAGCGAGACGCCCAACGCCGGTAACATCTGGCGCGGGCCGACCGGTATCCTCGCGAACATGACCGCGGGCACGCTCCGGTTCGAGGACTGCGAACTCGGTGGCTTCCCGGACAACGGTCTCTACGCGTCCGGCGGGTCCGGCCGGATCATCGTCGACGGTGGTCACTACCGGAACAGCAACGCGCCGAACATCCGGGTCGGCGGGGCGAAGGCCGTCGTTCGAGGCGTCACGGTGACGGTCGACGAGACGCCCGCCGTCGGGTTCGACGACCAGCGCGGTATCCGGCTGCAGAACGCCGCCGACGCGGAAATTCTGCAGACGACGGTCGACGTCCGGGTCGACCAGGGGGTCACCGCCATCCACGTTCCCGGTTCGGCCGGGACGGTCTGGATCGAAGACGTGGACGTGACCGTCGATTCGTCGGTCGGCAACACGGCGATCTCGGTCTCCCCCGACGCGGGGAAGACGACGGTGTACAGCTCGACTATTGACATGAGCGCACCCGGTGGGTACGGCATCGTCTTCGAGGGGCCCGATGCGTCGGCCTCTGCCCACGTCGAGAGTGTGGACATCGTCGGTGACGTGGGGGACGAGGGCGCCCGCGCAGCGATCCGGAACACGCGCGACGACGTCGATTTCAGGGCCGTCTCCATCGACCAGCCCGGGGGCCAGAAGCGCTACGGCCTGGTCAACCTCGGGGACGACTGCCTCGTGTACAAGTCGAACGTCCGGACCGCGAACTACCCACTGCTCGAGGCCGGCACCGGGACCCACGTCGAGGACAACTACGCCAACTCCTACGGCGACCGCGAGGCCATCGCGCTCCACGACGACAGCGAAGACGTCTACCTGAAGAACAATCGCCTCCGGGGCGGTATCAGGGACGCCGGCTCTGCCGGGCTGAAGCTGGTCGGCAACGAGTTCTAGACTGGTTTTTCCTCACAGTAGCGTCGGACCCGTACCACGACGCTAGACGATCGACGGCTTGCTCGCTGGTTCGTCGTTTCTGACTCGCCGAGCGACGTCCCCCATCGTTTCGACGGTCACGTCTGTCTCTCGACGGGCGCGGTCGACGGTCGCGAGCACCCGTTTCATCCGTTCCCGGTCGTGTTCGTCGACGACGTTGTGGGGGTGGAGCCAGAGGTGGAGGACACCGTCCGTTTCCCGGAGCGCTTCGATCCCCAGGCGGACGGCATCCACGATGGGGTCGTCGTGGACCCCCTCGATGATTCTTCGTACGAGGCCTTCGAAGCAGAATAGATACAGCGAAGCGGGGACGTTCACGAGCCCGTACTCGTCGACGGCCGGTCTCACGATCGGGGGAGAGTTCCGGGTTCTGAGGCCGTTCCAGAGCTTCTCGACGGGCCCCCGATCGGCAGGTGCCGAGCCCCGATAGCAGGCGAATCCATGTTCCGCGAGTAACTCGCGGTACCCGACCTCGTTCACCGGAAAAACGAACGATCGTGGTTCGGTACCGTACGGTGCGAGCGTCTCGGCAGCGGCCGCACACTCCGACTCGGCCAGGTCCCGGTTCATGCGTTCGTGGGCGAAGTGGACGTGGCTGAAGCCGTGACTCGCCAGTTCGTGGTCGGCGTCGGCGTCTGCGACCTGGTCGACCAGTCCGTTGGCGAACCACGCGTCGTCCCTCGGAATGCCGGCGGGGGCGTCGACGCAACACTGCGATCCGGCCGGATGGTTGGTGTGACCGCCCGCACAGTCTTCGAGAAACAGGTGCCCGACGACCGCCCACGTCGCGGGAATCTCGTACTCGTCGAAGAGTCCGAGGAGGTCGGTCCACGCGGACCGAGCGTCACGGATTCGCGCGGCGGGAAGCGGCCGCTCGTGGTGGAACCCCCACCCGAGCTCGGCGTCGAGAGAGATAACGACTGATCCCATTACCGGATCCGACCACGCCGCCGGCCAAGGTTATGGATGTGATAAAACGCCGTAGTGCGGGACTCTCATCCGTGATGGCCCCACCGCGTTTCGGCGAAACGGTTGACGGAGCCGACGCAGACGTATGCGGCTCTGCCACGAGGCCGTCCAACCCGGTTCACGTCACGCGAATCACGTCTCTATCGCCGAATCTGGCCCGATCGGGCGCGGTATCTGAGCGCATGCCGGGGTTTTTTCGACCGCCTACTCAGTCGCTCCTGGCGGCAGGCATCCCCGTCACCGGGGCCCGAACGCCAGCGTGCGCTCGGATAGCTGGTGTATAATAATCCCAGTGAGGGCCGACTATCTATTCAAACTGTCCGCCCACGATCCATATTCGACGGGGTCCGCCTCTCCGCGACGCACTGCAGGGACAGACGCGTTCCCTGTCTTCTGATGCGGTGAGCCGGAAACGGGCAGCTGCTATATCATATGTCACGGAATATTGTCAGCGGCGTCCTCTCGGTCGTCTCGGCGAAAGTGGTCACGCTGGTCATCGGTCTCGTGGCTTCGCCGCTCCTGTATCGGATGCTCGGACCAGCAAAGTTCGGGGAGTACGCGACGGTCCTCTCGACACACGCGCTGCTCATGATCTTCGTCAGCTCGGGCATCACGCGTGGCGTCCAGAAGTACGTCGCCGAGGACCGCTATTTACCCGACTGGGAAGCACACGTCGTGGGGTTCTACTTTCGTCTCGCAGTCGCACTCGCTACCGCCGGAGCGCTCGTGTACTTCCTGGCCGTTCGGTTCGGGGTGATCGCGTGGCTGTACGACCCGACGTTCGAGACGTACTTCCTGATCATGATCGCTGCGGTCGTGAGTTCGCAGACCTGGTCGTTCGCCCGGCGGGGACTGATGGGTCTCGGTCTCGAGCGCCACTCCGAGCCGTTGATGATCGTCAAATGGGTGGGTTTCGGCGTTCTCGCGCTTGGATTCGTCTCGCTCGGATACGGCGTCGTTGGCGCACTGGCCGGGCAGATGCTCGGGACGCTGATCGCCGCAATTGGTGGGATACTTCTGGTCGTCCGACAGGTCGGCGTCCGTGCACTCGTACGCAACCCCCACCCGGGTTTCCCGCGCGAGAAGATATTCACCTACAACACGAGCGCCATCGGCCTGTCGTTCCTGATGCTGTCGCTGTACCACGTCGACGTCATCATGCTCCAGAACCTGCGCGGGGGCGACATGGTCGGCCACTACAAGGCGGCGCTCAAACTCGCCGAGTTCCTGTGGTTCGTCCCGGCGACGATCCAGGCGGTGTACATCCACTCGACCTCCGAGATGTGGTCGAAGGGGCAGTTAGACCGGGTGGCGAACATCGCCTCGAAGACGACCCGGTACACGCTCCTGTTGACGTGTCTCATGTGTCTCGGGCTGGCGTCACTCGCCGAGATCGTGGTTCCGATATACTGGGGCCAGGATTCGGCGCCGGTGGTCACGCCACTGCTGTTCTTGCTCCCCGGCGCCCTCGGCTTCGCGGCGGTCCGGCCGACGCTCGCCATCGAGGAGGGCCACGGCAACCTGCGATACTCGCTGTACGCGACGGGGGCTGCGGCGGGGATCAACTTCGTCCTCAACGCGATACTGATCCCCGTCGCCGGAATGCGTGGCGCGGCCGTCGCGACGAGCGTCGGCTACGGGTCGATGTTCATCTTCCACGTCTGGAGCGCTCGCAAGCTCGGTTTCAACCCGCTGAGTGATTCGCGACTCGCCCGCATCGCCGTGACGGCAGGGCTGTCGGCGGTCCCCATCTTGCTGCTCCCGACGGTCCTGTCCAGCTGGGTCGCCATCGCTGTCGTTCCGCCCGTCGGCCTCGCGATCTTCCTCGCACTCTCCTTCGTGACGGGGGCACTCGACGTCGAGGAGTGCTGGGACCTCCTCTCGGCGTTCCCTGGGCCGGTTCCTGGACTCGTCGCCCGCGCCCGCGACCCCGACCGGCCGGCGCTGATGAGCAAACGCGCCGTCGTCAACGGCCAGCGCTGGCTCGCCGTCCTCGGTATCCTGCTGTTCGCGGCCGGGACCGGGTTCGCGCTCGCCACGGCGGTGCTGGACGGCGGCGGCAACGAGTCGTCGGCGATCAACGGCACCGAGACCCCGATACCGTCCGACGCGACGGCCGGTCCGACGACAGCCTCGGACAGCGAGACCACTGCGTCGTCGTCGGACGGGACGGGAACGGTCGACCGGGGTCAGCGCGAGAGCGATAGCGTCACACCGATCGACATCAGGACCGACGCGGACGACGGAGACGACGACACCGGCGGATCCGGCGGTGGATCCGGCTCCTCCGGCGGGTCCGACTCTTCGGACGACTCCGATGGGTCGGGCGGGTCCGGTTCCTCGGGTGGGTCCGACGGTTCCGACGACCCCGACGACTCCGACGACACGGAAACCGAGACGGACACCGACACGGAGACGGAGAACGAGACGGACACCCCGACCGAGACCGAGACGGACACCGACACGGAGACGGACACCGACACGGAGACGGATACCGACACGGAGACGGAGAACGAGACGGCGACTGAGACGGAGACCGAGACGGCCACCGACACGGAGACGGACACGGAGATCGAGACGGACACCCCGACAGAGACCGAGACGGCCACCGACACGGAGACGGCCACGGAAACCGAGACCGACACTGACACCGAGACGGAGAGCGACACGGAGACGGCGTCGGATACCGAGACCGATACGCCGGAGGACACGACCACCGACACTGGAACGGACGGGACTGGGACTGACGATACCGAAACAGACGGGTCGGCGACAGACACGACGTCCGGCGACGAGACCGAATCGACGGACGACTCGGGATCGGGCGGGATCCTCTCACTGGTACGGTTCCCGACGAGTTTCTAACCGGGACGCGCCCGCAGCCGCCGGCCCAGGCCCGCCGACACCTGGCCGTTTACCCGGTGACTAGTAATTCAGGAGCGGGGTATCTCGTGTACTATGACTACCGTCAGCGTCGTCATTCCGACGTACAACCGGGCCGACGTGTTGCCACGGGCGGTCGGGAGCGTCCTCGACCAGACCGTCGCGGACCTGGAACTGCTCGTCGTCGACGACGGGTCGACCGACGGGACGGTCGCCCTCCTCGAAGCGTACGACGACGAGCGACTGCGCGTCGTCGAACACGAGACGAACCAGGGGGCCAACGCGGCGCGAAACACGGGCATCCAGGAGGCCGAGGGCGAGTACGTCGCCTTCCTCGACTCCGACGACGAGTGGCGCCCCCGAAAGCTGGAGCGCCAGCTCGACCGCGTCCGGGACGGCGAGTACGTCGCCGCGTACTGCGACGCCGACCGCTCGCACTCTGGCGTGGGCGGTCGCGTCATCGGGGCGGTGGCGTCGCTGCTGGCCAGGGCCGACGGCGACGTCCTCATGGAGGGCGGGAAGGAACTGGCCGGTGAGATCCTCGCAGACAACCTCCACTCCGGGGCGGGGTCGACACTGCTCGTCGAGACCGGGGTCGCCCGCCGTATCGGGGGCTTCGACGAGGAACTCGACCGGTTCCAGGACCCGGAGTTCCTGTTGCGCGTCATCCAGGAGGGGGAACTGGCCTACGTCGACGAACCGCTGGTGGTTCGCTACGAGACGGCGACGCCCGACGCGGAGACGATACGCCGGGCGGACGAGGAGTACCTGGCCAAGCACGACGAGCTCGTCAGGGAGGCCGAGTCCCAGGGTTACCGCGTCCGGCAGGCTCACGAACTCCTGCTCGGGATGCGCTTCCTCGAGGAGGGGAAGTTCGCGCCAGCCGTCGCCCACCTCCTGCGAGCCGACGTCCCGGCGCGCCACTGGCCGGGACTCGCCTGGGCCGGCGTCTCCGGGTTCCGACATCGCGCCTCCACCCCGGCGACCGTCGTGGTCGGACTCGTGGCGGTCGCCGTTCTGTACGGCGTGGTCACGGCGGTCAGATCCCTGGAGTGAGCGGGGACGAGCGGGCTTATCCAACAGATAATAACGGTCGTGTGGTCCAGAGCTTTGGGCGATGACCCGAAGGTTCGGCTGGTTTCTCGATCTGGCGTTCGTCGTACTCTGGACCTGTTTCACCGTCACACTCGTCTCACAGGGCGCGACTGGCTGGGTACGCGCGGCGGCGATCGTCCCGTTCGTGACGCTGTTTCCCGGCTACACGCTCCTCGCCACCCTGTTCCCGCGGGGAGGGACTCACCGGACGTATCCCTTCGACCGGAACGAGAGCGGGCTCGAGAATCCGATGCCCACGAAGTCCGGCGTCGACGGGGCCGAGCGATTCGCGTTCTCGGTCCTCCTGAGCGTCGTCGTCGTGGCGGTGGTCGCGTTGATCGCGAACTTCACTCCCTGGGGCGTCAGCGTCGTCCCGATCCTGTTCGGCGTCGCCGGCTGGACGCTGCTGTGGACGCTAGGGGCGCTGGTCCGCCGGGTTCGGCTCGACCCAGCGGAGCGATACGTCCCCCGACCGCTTGGACTCGTCTCCGCACTCCGGTTCTCCGGTGGCCCGTCCGCGTCGTGGGGGAACGAGTCCCGTTCGACGATGTTCGACGTCGCGCTCGGCCTCTCGATTCTGGTGTTCGCGACGAGCCTCGGCTACGCCGCGGTGAATCCGCCACAGGAGACCAAGGCGGCGGGATTCACCGAATTCTACGTCGAGACCGAGAACATCTCCGGTGACGTGGAGTCGACGTACCCCTCGCAGTTCGCGCCCGGACAGACCCGGACGTTGCCCGTCGGTATCGAGAACCACGAGCAGCGGTCCGTCGACTACCACTTGGTCGTCCTCGAACAGCGGGTGGACGGCGCCGGCGAGAACGCGTCGGTACGCTCCGAGGCGGAACTCGACCGGCGAACGGTGTCGCTCGACCACGGCGAGCGGACGGTCCTCCCGCTGTCGGTCTCACCGACCGGGACCGGGACCGACCGCCGCCTCGTCGTCCTGCTGTACGAGGACAGTCCGCCAGCGGATCCCGCTATCGATTCGGCCTACCGGTCCCTCAGGCTCCCGATCGACGTCACGACCGACGCCGACGCCGGGGGTGCCTGAATCGGATGTGGCCCTGGGAACACCTCGCCGTCGGCTACCTCCTCTACTCGGCGCTCACGCGATACTGGTCCGGTGACCCGCCGACGACGGCGGCGTTCGTCGCCGTCGCGTTCGGGACGCAGTTCCCCGACCTGGTCGACAAACCGCTCGGGTGGCTGCTGGACCTTTTCCAGGGCGGCGTCTCGGTCGCCCACTCGGTGTTCACCGCCGTCGCGCTCTCGGCCGTCGTCGTCGCCCTCACTCGTCGGGTCGGACGGCCGAAACTCGGCGCGGCGTTCGTCGTCGGCTACCTCTCCCACCTCCCCGCCGACGCGGTGTACGGGGCGGTGTTCGACGGCCAGATCAAACTCCGCCCGTTCTTCTGGCCGCTCGTCGAGGCGGCCCCCTCCGCGAGCAGCGGCTTCCTCGACAACGTCGCGTACTACGCGCTGCGGTTCCTGTTCTTCCTCACGACGGACCGCGGGCTGGCGTTCCTGTCGCTGGAACTCCTGTTGCTGTCGTTCACTGCCTGGATCTGGTTCCGGGACGGCTGTCCGGGCGTGCCGTCCAGGGGTGCCGTGACGGACCTCCGGTGAACACCCGGGCCGTCACGTCGTCGCCGCTGGCGGTTGCGTGCACATACGGACTTCGTCGTTGGTGTAGACGACGGCCATCTCCGGGCGACAGACCGCGGATTCGTTGACGTCACGACTCACGCCGAACCCCTGGCTGCTCTCGAAGAACGTCGTGTCTCTCGCTTGCTCCTGCCGGTAGACGACCATCTCGTGGTCGACCGGGTCGGTCCCGTTGATCCCGGCAGTCCGGGACGGATACGCCCCGTTCCGATTCAACACCGTCTGGTAGGGGTGGTCGGTGTAGAGCAACTGTTCCGGGAGGATGTTCGCGCTGTCCGGCGATCCGGTGATCCGCCCGATGGTGTCGACGGCGGCCAGTTCCTGCTGATTGTAGGCGAGCTGTGCTCCCTGTCCCTCGAAAACCGGGTTGTCGACCGTCCCGTTCGCCGACACCATCATCACCGTCGGAAACGCGGCCGCGAAGAGAAGCAGGACGACGACGACGATGCGTCGATTGAGAGACAGTTCGAGGTGGCGGAGGCCGATGACGGTCAGCAGGACGAGCGGGAGGTAGAGGAACGCGAACCAGCGCTGGGGGATGAAGCTCCGGATGCCGAACATGGGGAGTCCGAGGACGAACACGAGCATGATAGCCGCGCTGAACAGCAGCGTGAACGTCGACTGCCGGGCCCGCGTTCGGTTGACGACGTAGAGACAGCCGAGGAAGGTCCCGAACAGGAGCAGCAGGAAGCCGAGCGTGTCGATGTACGGAACGAGGACGTCGATCAGCGTCGGGTCGGCGCCCTCGGGGGCTGCGCCGTCCGCGGAGCTCGGCCCAGCGAGGTTCAACACGCCCGCGCTCGAGATCAGCGTCTGCCGGAGGTAACTCAGGAGCGTCAGGAGGAACGTCTCTCCCTTGTAGGGAGTCATCGACCAGAGGAACGTGCTGAAGCCGAGGTCGAACGCGATGAGGCCGGCGATGTTGACCGGCTGGTTGATGCGGAACACGTCCGGGTCGAGGATGGAGGGCCGGAACACGTCCAGTCCCATGAAGAGATACGCGAGGAACGCGCCGCCGAGCATCACGAGCGTGATGAACGAGGACACCTGGTGGGTGAGGATGATGGCGACGCTGAGGACGAACATGAACGACAGTGCGACTCTGTCCTGCCCCGTCCGCATCGTCCGGACGAGCCAGTAGCAGAGCCCGAGAAACAGCACCAGCCCCATGCTCGTGGGGATGAGGTGGATCCCCCACTCGATGACGTAATCGCCCACCGAGTACAGCATCGCGGCGAAGGCGGCCCAGCGCTCGTCGACGAGCAGGTTCGCCGACGCGAAGACCAGGAGCACGGAGACCGGCATCACGACTCCGAGTGACAGGTAGAGGCCGAGGCGAAGCGAGACGTCTCCGAGTAGCGCCGTCGCGACGACGAGCAGGTGGTACAGCGGTGAGGTGTAGTGTTTGTTGTCGCTGATCGCTTCCAGGGATTCCGCGGCGAAGACGTCTCCTGCCAGCCCGGTGATGTGCGTCCAGATGTCGATACCGATCAGTCCCGGTGTCGTGTACAGCGCCGCGAACCTGACTACGGCCGCCAGTGCGACGATCTGTACAAGCACGCGCGTCCTGTTGAACCCCTCGGAGCGAACGAACGCTATCTGCAGGAAGATCAGCGTCCCGGTCAGTCCGGCGACGACCAGGAACCGGGGCGAACGCTGGCCGTCCTGGACCGCGAGCGCGACCAGAACGGCGAGGCACAGAAACACCAGTGACGGGAGCGCTCGCCTGAACCCCTTCGAGAGGGTCGGTAACTCCTGGATACGGGGGGACGATCGATACGTCGCCAGCAGGTAGATGATGCACGAACTGCCGAGGACGATCGGTATCGTCCGGATGTATATCTGCGAGGCGAAGAAGCGAAGCGGGAACAGGGCGAGTGCGATCAGGAGTCCGACGGCCGCGGCGACGATGTCGAATCGCGCCGTCGCGACCCGGTGACGGAGCGCGCTACTCATCGGTGCCCCTCCAGCGGCCGCGTCTTGCCAGTCGGTGCGCTGGCCCCTGAACCGACCGCAGCTGGGTTGGCCCGTCGATGCGAGTCGTCGGTCGCAGATGATCCTTGTTCACGTGGAAGTCTCCTCCGTGTTCGCCATCGGGCGTACGTCCTCAGACGAGAGAGACGACAGATCGTCGAGGCAGCTGGGCCCGTTAGTGCACCACGCCGGGACGACCGTGACAGTCGTTGTGTCGTCTTCGCCATGGGCGCGGCTGTGGATACCGGATTCACGCTCTGCGCTTCCCTTACTACACAGCTGCTAACCACCCGTTCGGGCCGGCGACGGGGCCGCTCTCCGGCGGTCGATTGCGGGTTTATGACATTGCTAAACTCGCTCCGATTCCGCTCACTGAACGAATACGGACCACTCGTGTACGTTCCTCGGACGCCGCGCAGCTTCGACCCTCGTCGGCGAGTTCGACGAACATACTGACTTCTGATTGACCCCGCGTCTCGTGTACGCACTGGTGTGTCGGATGGATCGACAGTCACGGAACGGGTTTCGAAGCGGCTGGAATCACGGACCGTCGCCGATTCGCTCTCACGCAGACGACCAGTCCCGCCGGACTGGCGGCCTCTGGCCGGCCCGATAGCCGGCCTTTCCAGAACTTAATATCGAAATATATCCGACTACGGCCCGTATAGTATATGCCCCAGGGGGTTAGCTTCAACTATGGCAAAGCAGGAGGCAACACGGGGGATTCGCAGACGGAAGTATCTAACGTCGCTCGCAGGTGGGGTGACCGCCACGGCAGCGGCGTCGATGGCGACGACGGGGACCGCCGCAGCCGACGTCAGCACCGACCACTACGGATCCGTCGTCGACGTGGTCGACGCCGGAGCGGACAACGAGGGCAACGAGTCCATCACGCCAGTCATCAGGGACGTCATCGAGGACGACACGCTGCTCCAGTTCCCGCCGGGCCGGTACTACATGGACGAACAGGTCCGCTTCACCGACTTCGACAACCTGGGGCTCCGGGGGAACGACGCCACGCTGGTGCCGGCGAACTGGTACGACTTCGAGGGGCCCCAGTACCGCCTCTTCCGCCTCGGTACGCACTACGCCCCCGGGAAGAACCTCCGCATCGGACACTTCACCGTCGACCAGACGGCCGAGGACACCGGTATCCGCGCGTTCGAGACGTACGCCTCGGACACCCTGGAAGTCCGCAATATCAACGTCGTCGGGCGACACGACAGCGGGACGTGGGGGCCCGGACTGTTCGTCGTCACGGACCCCGACGGCGACGGGCTCGTCAAGGATTTCCGCGCACACGATGGCGGGACACTCGTCGAGAACTCGCCCGGCGACGGGTACGTCGGCCCGAACGGCATCCTCTGTAACCAGGGCCACGCGGGAACGATACGGTTCGTGGACTGCGAACTCGGCGCGTTTCCGGACAACGGGCTCTACGCGTCGGGTGGAACGGGTCGCGTCATCGTCGAAGGCGGCCGCTACTACAACAGCGGAACCGCGTCGATCCGTATCGGTGCCAGACGGGGTGACGTCAGGAACGCGACGGTCTTCGTCGACGATCAGCCCTGGGACATCAACCAGGAGGGGATCCGGCTGGAGTACGGCGACTGGCACATCGTGGACGGCGTCACTATCGAGATGGACCAGCCCCACGGCGAAGCGATCCACATCCAGAACGACGTCGACGGGACGACCATCAAGAACTCGTCGATACGAATGGAGACGCCGGCGTACCTCGGTGTCGAGATCAATCCCAGTGCCGGACCGACCTACATCGTCAACACCGAGTTCGAGATGAACGACAGCAACTGTGCCATCTTGGCCGAAGGCGACGACGCCGGCGAAATAGGTGTCGAGGACGTCTCTATCACCGGCGACGCTGAGGGTAATCTGATGCGCCACGCGATACGGTGTGAACGCAACAACGCGTCGTTTCGCGCGGTCACGATCGACCAGACGGCCGGCGAGCAACGCCGCGGCATCGCGTTGCTCGGCCAGGATAGCCTGGTGTACAACTGTGACATCCAGACCTCTGGTCGCGGCATAACCGTCAAAGGTGACGAAGTCTGGATCCAGGACTGTTACTCCAACTCCACGCGTGACGTGAACTCGATCCGACTGTACGACACGGCCAACGACGTCCGGCTCAAGAACAATACGTTCCCGGACGGCGTCAGCGACTGGGGGGCGACGAACGTCGTCGAGACGGGTACCGAGTACTGAGAACGGCTCCCCGCCGACGCACCGCTACCGCGTGACCGATCGTGGCGACGGCAGCGCGGCGCGTTCCCCTCGTTCGTCGAGCACTCGCTCGTAGACACCGAGCAACTGCTCGCCCATGGCGTCGAGGCCGAGTCCGTCGAGCACCGCACGGCCGTTCGAGCGCGCGTCGCTCGCGAGTACGTCGTCGAGGGAGGAAGTGAGCGTCGCGTCCGAGTCGGCGACGAACGAGTTGTCGACGTCGGTGAGCGTTCGCTCGACGAACCCCACGCCCGTCGAGACGACGGGGACGTTACAGGCCGCCGCCTCCTTGACCACCATCGGCCCGCTCTCGCGTTGCGAGGTGACGAGCAGGGCGTCGCTCGCGTTCATGTAGTATGGCATCTCTTCGTAGTCGACGCCGCTGACCTGCTTCAACTCCGCGTCCGCGGTGCACCCTTCTACGATCCGCCTCGCCCGTGGGTAGTCTTTCTCCGGGCGCGTCGACTCGTAGGGGAAGAGGACGTAGGTTCCGTCGGGGTCCCACCCGACGCGCTCACGGGCTTCGTCCCTGGGAATCGGTCGGAACATCTCCGCGTCGATGCCGAACGGGACGACGGCGTTGTTGACGGACAGCTCGGCGGCCATCGCGTCGCTGGGGACCACGACCCCGTCGGCGCGGCGAGCACCGAACCGACTGAGTGCCGTGAGCCACCGGCGGTCGCTCATCAGGTCGGTCCCCCAGAGCGTGCACACGACGGGACGCGTCGGTTGCGCGAGCGCGAACGGGAGTGTCAGTCCGTAGTTGGCGTGGACGACGTCGTATCCGTCGAGCGAGTGGCCGAGGACCGTGGGCGCGTACTGCAGGTAGTCGCCGACACTTCGTGGCGAGTCCGGGCGATGGCTGCCGGGAATGGCCAGCGTCGTGCAGTCGACTCCCTGTCGTTCGAGCGCAGTCACCTGGTTCTCGAAGAACGATCGCGGCGTCGTCGTCAGCTGTAGCACCTTCATGGTTCGACTGGTGCCGCCGTACCGACCTGGTCCAGAACGACGTCCGTCACGTCGCACTTGTCGGCGAGCAGGCGCTCGCGCCGGCGCTGCCACGGCTCGCTCTCTTCGCCTTCCTGCAGAATCGCCGTGGCCCGATTGACCGCACGGACGTGTCGGCCGTCGTCGGTGAACGCGTGGACGAGTCCGTACTCCGCTTCGAGTTCGGTGAGGTAGCCGAGTGGGAGCGAGTTCACGTAGATGGCCGGCGTCCCGAGGACGGCGCATTCGGCCGCGGTCGTCGCGCCCTCGCCGACGTAGAGGTCGGCGGCGGCGAGCAGGTCGTGGAGGCGTTCGGGCTGGACCGATAGCTCGTAGTCCGTCAGGTCGTCGTCGAGGTCGCCCTCGGCGGTGATGCGGACCGTCGCCCCGGCGGCCTCCAGTCGCTCGACGACGGACCGGTGGTCGTCGAAGCCGCCCTCGCCGACGTCGTGGGACGCTCCCCAGTCGCCCAGGCGAAGGACGACGAGCTGGTCCTCGGGCGCGACGCCGACGGCCTCGCGCACGTCGGGGTCCGGCGTGAACCGGTCCGGGTGGAGGTAGGCGAGTTCGTGGTAGCCCGGATAGCGGTGGTGGTTGTCGCCCAGGTCCGCCTCGAAGCACTCGGGTGTGCAGATGACGTCCGCGAACGGAAAGGAGAGGTTCCGGATGATCGAGGCGTGCTCGGTGTCGTAGAAGACGACGCTCCGCGCGCCGACGAGCGAGGCGACGTGGGAGACGGCGACGCCACCGACTGCCGTCATCACGTCCGGCTGAATCTCGCGTGCGCGACCGAGTAGCCGGGCCTCGTAGACGAACTGGGCCCGTGCCAGCGAGACGATCGAATCGGACTCGCCGGCCAGTAGTTCGTAGTCGATGTCACAGCGTTCGAGCAGTGCGGTCGACATGGCGTTCTCGCGGGCGAAGACGAACACGTCGTGGCCCTCGTCCTCGAGTGCCGCGATGGCGTGTTTGAAAAAGTGGACGTGGCCCGCGTGCTGTATCGTGACGACGACTCTCATCCGTATTCGCCCTCCGTCGAGTCACCGCCGCGTCGCACGTACGTCTCTCGCAGGCGCCAGAGGTACATCCGGAGCAGCGACAGCGACGTGTACCGAACGTACTGCCAGAAGTCGATAGTACTCTCCTCGTCCCCGTACCGGGCGGGCATCCTGACGTCGGCGACGGCCACGCCGGCGACGTTCAGCCGCGCGAGCAGGTCGTTGAGGTATCCCCAGCCGTCCGGAACCGAATCGAGGTCGATCGCGGCCAGCGCGTCGTAGGAGATGGCGGTGTAGCCATTCTGGGGGTCCCGCATCCGCCAGTACCCACTCGAAATCTTGGTGAGGCCGGTCAGGATCACGTTCCCGACGAGGCGAAAGGTCGGCATCTCCTCGCGGCTGCTCGCGTCGGCGAGCCGGTTCCCCTTGGCGAACCCGGCCGTTCCCTCGACGACCGGGTCGAGGAGCCGATCCATCCGGGAGAGATCCATCTGGTCGTCGGCGTCGATGCTGACGGTGACGTCCATGCCGTCGAGCAGCGCGTGGCGATAGCCGGTCTTCAGGGCGCCGCCGGCGCCCGCGTTCTGGTCGTGGCGGATGGGGACGACGGTTGTCGCCGCCGTTCCGCCGTCGGCTACGGGCGTCGCTCTGGTCGCCGTCGCCGCGGACGGCGCAGTCTCGGCCGCGGGTTCACAGGTCGCGTGGTCACAGATGACTTCCCAGGTCCCGTCCGTCGAGCAGTCGTCGACGGCGTAGACCCGGTCGACGAACGACGGGACCTTCTCGATGACCGTTCCGACGTGTTCGACCTCGTTGTACGCTGGGACGACCACCCCGACGGTGTGGTCGCGGTACATCTACACCCTCCGGTAACTGACAGATTCGGGGAGGAGCGACCGGTCGACCGTCCCGTCGACGTCGACGATGGCCGGGTCGTCGTCGAGTCGGTCGGCCAGGACGCGCGGGTCCACGTCGCGGAACTCCTCGTGGGGCGTCGCCAGGAGGAGGCCGTCGAATCCCTCCAGTGACAGGGTCGGCTGCGCTTCGACGTCGAACTGCGCCTCGATCGCCTCGTCGTCGGCGTAGGGGTCGTGGCCGACGACGTCGATCCCGTACTCCTTGAGCGCGGCGATGACGTCGGCGACTTTCGAACTTCGCAGGTCGCCCACGTTTGGTTTGTACGAGAGCCCGAGTACGAGCACGCGGCTCTCGCCGAGGGGGTGTCCCGCCTCGCTCAGCGCCTTCACCATCAGGTCGGCGACGTGGTGGGGCATCGACTCGTTGACCGCGCGGGCGGTCTGGATCAGTTCGGGTTCGGCTCCCGCCTGGCGAGCGCGGTACGCGAGGAAGTGTGGATCGACGGGGATGCAGTGGCCCCCGACCAGCCCGGGTTCGTACTCGTGGAAGTTCCACTTGGTCCCCGCGGCCTCGAGGACGGCGCGCGTGTCGACGTCGAGTTCCTCGAACACGGTGGCGAGTTCGTTGACCAGCGCGATATTCAGGTCCCGCTGGACGTTCTCGATGACTTTCGCGGATTCGGCCACCTCCATGGAGGGTGCCCGGTGGACGCCGGCGTCGACGAGCAGATCGTACAGTGCCGCGACGTCCTCTCTGACGGTCTCGTCCTGGCCGCTGACGACCTTGATGACGTTCGAGAGGCCGTGTTCCTCGTCGCCGGGATTGGCCCGCTCGGGTGAGTAGCCGACGAAGAAGTCCTCACCACAGGTCATCCCCGAGCCGCGTTCGATCGCCGGCGCGAACTCCTGGCGCGTCGCGCCGGGATACACCGTCGATTCGAGGACGGCGGTCGTCCCGCGGGTCATGTGCTGTCCGACCTCCTCGCCCGCCGCGACGACGTACTCCATGCTCGGGCGGTCGTCGTCGTCGACCGGCGTCGGGACCGTGACGACGACGTACTGGGCGCGTGAGATGGCGTCCGGGCTCGTCGTGAACGACACCTCGCTCTCCACGATGGCCTCGTCACCGAGGTCACCCGTCGTGTCCGTTCCCGCTTCCAGTGCAGCGATGGTCTCCTGACTGACGTCGTAGCCGACGACGTCGAAACCGGTGTCGTCGAAGCCCACCGCCAGCGGGAGGCCGACGTAGCCGAGACCGACGACGGCGACTGTGGTCGCCGTCGGGTCGAGCAACTGGTTCTCGCGTTCCGTTTCGATGCCTTCGAGTCCGTCGTCCGGTTCTGAGAGGGAGTTCATGGTGTCTGGTCTTCGTCGGCCGGCTGGGACGCGACCACGTCGCCGCGCCGGTCGTCGCCTGGGTTGCGGCGTGGCAGTCCGCGGCCGGGCCGAACTCGTTACTTCCTGAGGCGTACCGACCCATTCCTATACAGCGGATAAGCCAGAATTTCCGGTGAAGGGGGTGCTATACGCCAATATTTGCGGTATTCGTTCGTCTCGCGAACGGTCGCGTGCCCGAGAAACAGTTGATCGCGGGTTTAACACGGTGTTAAGACCGTTTCACCGGTCGATCAGTGGTCGGTTGTCGCCCGGACCGCTCGCTGCGTGGACTCCCGGGCGGGCGCCCTCTGGTGGCACCGGTGCCTGGGCCAGTACACCCCGAACTGGGCTGACTCCGGTCACGTCGACGGCGCGTATCCTCCGATTAGACCGTCATTAGGTATGGTTCGGTACGATGTTAACTGTGACACTGCCGCCCTTGAGGCGACACTGAGAGACCAATGGCCACCACACATACCCACCACGGCGACTGCGAATCGGAATTTCTTTCGCGTGCGCGCGCGAAGAATACTATTGCAGCCGAACGGACGGCCAGGCGATCGATAGCGACGGGGCGCGTACCGACTCGGTACGTGGAGGTGTCGGGCTGATGTGTGGGATCATCGCCCGCGTCGGCCACGACGACGCTGTCGGCCACCTCGTCACGGGCCTCGAACGGCTCGAATACCGCGGCTACGATTCGGCTGGGCTCGCTATCCAGAACGGATCGGGCCTGTCGGTCCACAAGCAGGCGGGCGAGATCTCGGCGGTCAAATCGGAGATCCAGTCCGCCGCACCGACCGGTGAGGTCGGGATCGGCCACACCCGCTGGAGCACGCACGGCCCGCCGACGGACGAGAACGCGCACCCGCACACGAGCCAGTCCGGTGACGTCGCCGTCGTCCACAACGGCGTCATCGAGAACCACCGGGCGATCCGGGAACGGCTCGTCGATGCGGGCCACCAGTTCACGAGCGAGACCGACACGGAAGTGGTTCCCCACCTGATCGACCACTACCGCGACGAGGTCGCCGACCCGGAGGCCGCGTTCCGACGGGCGGTCGACGAACTCGAGGGGAGTTACGCCATCGCCGCGATGTTCGAGGGCGAGGACGCCGTGTACGCGACCAGGAAGGGCTCCCCGCTCGTGCTCGGCGTCGGCGACGAGCAGTACTTCCTCGCCAGCGACATCCCGGCCTTCCTCGAGCACACCGACAGGGTCGTCTACCTGGAGGACGGTGACGTCGTGGTCCTGACGCCGACGAGCGTCGCGATGACCGACACCGACGGCGAGCCGGTCTCGCGCGACGTCGAGACGGTCGAGTGGGACCCCGAAGAGGCCGGAAAGGGCGCCTACGACCACTACATGCTCAAAGAGATCCACGAACAGCCGACCTCGCTCGCGAACGCCATCCGGGGCCGCGTCGACGCCCGTGACGGGGCGATCACGTTCGAGGAGTTCGACCTCGACGTCCTCGACCCGGTCACGCAGGTCCACTTCGTCGCCTGCGGGACGTCGTACCACGCTGCCCTCTACGCGTCCCGACTGCTGAACGAGGCGGGCGTGCCGTCGCGAGCTATCCGTGCCAGCGAGTACGTCGAATCGGCGGGTCCGATCGCCGGCGGGACGCTGACCGTCGCGGTGACCCAGAGCGGCGAGACCGCGGACACCCTCTCGGCGCTCAGAGAGGCCAGCGCTCACGGCGCACCCACGGTGGCCGTGACGAACGTCGTCGGGTCGACTGCAGCACGCGAGGCCGACGAGACGCTGTACATCAGAGCCGGTCCCGAGATCGGGGTCGCCGCGACGAAGACGTTCACCTCGCAGGCGGTCACGCTGACGCTCCTCTCCCAGGTCGTGGCCGGTGAGATCGACGGCGCCTCGCCGCGCGAGGACCTCGCCGACCTGCTCGCCGCGCTCGAACGGCTTCCGGAGGACGTCGAGCAGGTGATGGACCTGGACCAGGCCGAACGGCTCGCCGACCGAATCCTCGACTACGAGTCGTACTTCTTCATCGGCCGGGGCCTGGCGCGCTCCGTCGCCCTCGAAGGGGCACTCAAGTTCAAGGAGATTACCTACGAGCACGCGGAGGGCTTCGCTTCGGGTCAGCTCAAACACGGCCCGCTCGCGCTCGTCACTCCCGAGACGCCCATCTTCGCGCTGTTCACCGGCGAGGAGACGGAGAAGACGGTGACGAACGCCCAGGAGGCCCAGACCCGGGGCGCGGAGATCATCGCCGTCGGGCCCCCGGACTGTGCGGGTGCGCAGATTTCCGACGCTCACCTCACTGTTCCGGATACCCATCCCGTCTGCCAGGGGCTGCTCGCGAACGTCCAGCTCCAGCTCGTGGCCTACCACACGGCCGACAGGTTCGGTCGTTCGATCGACAAACCCCGTAATCTGGCAAAGAGTGTCACCGTCGAGTGAGGTGTGTCTGTGATGTCTCACTCGCAGGGGTCCACGCGCCCGAACAAGGAACTGTTCGGGACGTTCGGCCCCCGGTCGACGTTCGAGCGACACCGGCAGCCGTCGGCATTCGACCGGGTACTCGAGGGGCCGAGCGTGACGGTCGGCATTCGAGACCCGGCGCTCGGGATGTACGGGCGCTCGGCGGCCGTCGAGGACGAAGACGGCGTCTGCGTCATCTGGGGCGAGGTGTACCTCCGGAACACCGACCAGACCGACCCCGCCGCGTGGTTGCTCGACGCGTTCGGCCGTCGCGGGACGGACGCGCTCGCCGGTCTCAACGGCTCCTTTCTGGCCGTCGTCGACCACGTCGACCGTGAGGCGATCGTCGGGACAGATCCCGTCCGGAGCTGGGAGTGTTACTACGCGGACGCGTCCGCCACGCGCTGTTTCGGGACCGACGCGGCGACGGTCGCGCGGACGATCCCGTCACCGGAGGTGGCCGCCGAGCCCCTGGACGAGTTTCTCGCTCTCGGCTTCGTCTTCGAGAACCGAACGACCCTCGACGGCCTGTCGCGGGCCCCCTTCGACGGTTATATCACGGCAACGTCGACCGAGACGCTCCAGCGGTTCGTCTACCAACCACGCGAGTTCGACTACGTGAGCGAACTGGCGGACAGGCTGGAGCGGGCGTTCGACCGACGCGCTCGTCTTCCCGGACGGAAGGGGATGCTCCTGAGTGCCGGTTACGACTCGCGAGCGGTCCTGGCCGGGATCCCCGACATCGAATCGGCGTTCACCCTCGGGGGGCGGGACGACGCGGAGGTCGGCGTCGCGGCGGCACTCGCCGACCAGTACGACGTCTCTCACGCGACACTCGTCCCCGACGAGTCGTACCTGAACACGGACATCGACGACATCCAGTACGGCTACGGGATAGTGGAATCCCTTCACGCCCATCACGCAAGTTACGTCGACCAGATGGACGTCACGACGATTTATCACGGCGCCATGGCCGATTCACTCCTCCACGGCCACTTTCTGCCGGTCGACGGCATCGACCTCCTCGACCACACGTTCCCGCCCTATCGCCTGACGCAGGACCCGAACGTTGTCGACCATCTGATCGAGACCTTCGGGTTCCTCGGGGAGTGTCGGCACCTGGCGGCGACGAACGACCGGTACGACGAATCCAGGGAATCGCTCGTCCGGCGCCGCATACGCGAACTATACGAGGAGTGGGGCGATCGATTCGACAACCCCTACAACGGGATGGCACTGATCGGCGTCCAGAACCAGCCGACCAGGTCGTTTCGCTACCACCTCGCCGACCACTTCGTCGAATCCTGCGTCATGCTCGATGCGGAGCTGATCGAGTGGCACCTCGCGACGCCCCCCGAGCATCGGAACACGCGGACGTTCCTGCAGGCGCTTCGAAAACTCGACGAGGACATGTTGCGGCATCGCCCGCCGGACAGGCCCACCGACTCGTTCACCATCAACCAGATCACCAACTTCGTTCGCCGAAAACTCCCGTTCGTCTCCGGCTACGAGGGGCCATGGCCGGATCGGGGCGCCCTCTACGACCAGACGGATCTGGACCGCGTGAACTTCGGCGAGGACCCGGTGGTCCAGAAGCTCCCGTGGCGGCTGAAGCTCCGGATCAACGACATCACGACGTGGCTCGATTCGGCGACGGCCCACTGCCCGGTCAGTCCGGTCGAACTCCTCGACGGGAAGCGGGACGAACACGAACTGACTGGCTGGTTGACCGGCTGATCGCTGTCAGCCGTTCCGGTGAACGCCCGTCCTCGTCGGTGACTCCTGACCGGTCAGCGCGCCGATCCGTCAGACGCCCGGCTGACAATATCGTATTAACCGCCGTTGTATAAGCGATCAGATACGAAACTCGACTCAACTCGACGAAACAGTCCAAACATTAATATACGACGATTCGGCATTTTCGGCTCGTTTTCTCGGATCTCCGGATCGCGTAATCTGGGCGAAAAACGCCGGAGATACACTGTAAGCGCCGGCGACGCACTATCTGGGACGTATGTTGGTGCTAATAACACTCTCGCGGGTTTAATATCAGATTACGGAGTAAAAAGCTATATATTATGTGGTGATGTGCTGATACCTGAGACCGATGAGAATACCAAGGGGGGTGATGAACCCTGTATTCCCGCTGCTGCTACTGGTGCTGATGGGGGTCAGCATCGTGCCGTTCACTGCGGCCGCAGCAGGAGGTGTACATCAGGGGGGCTCAGTCACCGATACGGGTCACGGGGAACAGACGATCGAATCGGACGCGACGCCGGCCATTACGGAGGTCACCGTCAACGAGTCCGTCTTCCGTACGGACGAGATGGCTTTCGTGTGGGCGGACGGAGCGAACACGACTGACGGGCAGGTCGACGTCTCGGTGTCGACCGTGGCAGCTGCGGACCACGAGATCTGTCTCAGCTCGGGCGCGTGCAAACAGGTCCGTGACGTCGGTGATCAGCAGACTGTCGAATTCACGAACGTCAGCAAGCCCTCGGACAGGACGTCTGTCACCGTTTCGCTACGGCACACGCGTGATGGGGGGACCGTCGATAACGCGACGGTCACCGTCTGGCGAATCGAGCCTGACGCCGACCTCGATAGAGACGGTGTCAGCAACGAGCGAGAGGTCGAAGCGGGGACCTCACTGGTCCTGGCCGATACGGACGGTGACGGCCTCGGCGACGCCCGCGAGATCGAACTGGGCACGGACCCCACAGCCGTCGACACGGACGGCGACGGGCTGGACGACGCCCGGGAGGCCGAACTGGGCACGGATCCGACGGCCGTCGACACGGACGGCGATGGACTGGACGACGCCCGCGAGGTCGAACTGGGCACGGACCCGACGGCCGTCGACACGGACGGCGACGGGCTGGACGACGAACGAGAACTCGCGTTCGGTGCGAACGCGACAGTACCGGATACGGACGGTGACGGGCTCGATGACGGGCGAGAGGTCGCACTCGGTGCCAACGTGACGCAGGTCGACACGGACGGCGACGGGCTGGACGACGCCCGGGAGGCCGAACTCGGTAGCGATCCGGCCGTGGTCGACACGGACGGCGACGGGCTGGACGACGCCCGGGAGGCCGAACTGGGCACGGACCCGACGGCCGTCGATACTGACGACGACGGGCTCAGTGACGCCCGCGAACTCGATGCTGGCACGGACCCGACCGTGGCCGACACCGACGACGACGGACTCGCCGACGGACGAGAGGCTGGTCTAGGCACGGACCCGACCGTGGCCGACACCGACGACGACGGACTCGACGATGCCCGGGAGCTAGAGCAGGGTGCGGATCCGACCGTGGCCGACACGGACGGTGATTACATCTCTGACGGCACGGAAGCCGAGCTCGGCTTCGACCCGACGAACCCGTACACACCGGCGCTGTACGGGAGCGGACTGGTCGGATTCCTGCTCGGCATCGGCGTCGCCCTCTCGACCATCGACCGGAGCCCGCGAGCGTGGGCCCGATCCGTCTTCCGACGTGGTCGTGGCAAGCCGTCCCCGTCCGAGGGCTCCACCGGTGTCAGTGAACCGCCCGCAGCGTCTGTTCAGGCGGCGAGTAACGTCGGCGAGGAAGGGGACGTGACCGACGCTTCGACCGCGAGAGACGTCTTCGAGCGCCACCAGGACGCGCTGGTGACCGACGCCGAGCGGACCTTGCGGATGCTCGAGGCCGAAGGCGGGCAGATGAAACAGAGCGAGATCGTCGACTCGACGTCCTGGTCGAAGGCGAAGGTGAGCAGGCTCCTCTCACGGATGGACGACGAGGGAGACGTCGTGAAGGTGTCTCTCGGTAGGGAGAACCTCATCTGCCTCCCCGAACAGACGCCCGAGCCCGCCCGTCAGACGGACCCGGGCGGCGTGTCGTCGTCTCGTCTCGTGAGCACCGCGACCGGCGGATAGCACGGCGTCGCCGTACCGCTTCGACCGCTCGTCCCCACCGTTCGGGGCCGATTCCCGCCCAGCGATAGCGCTATCGCGACACGGCATCACCGAACCGATGGCCCGTCGGGCATCGTCTCGTGGCTCAGCACGTGCCGTCGGAGCTACGGCAGACGCGACAGGTCCTGCACACGATTCTCCGTGGCTCCGTGGCCGACTGACCGAGGTCTCGCTTCCGGCGTGTCCCTGTAGAGCCCGCTCGAAACTCTCCTCTGGCACCGCCTGAACCGACCATCCAGACTGTTTCAGTCGTTTCAATCGACAGACTGCGGCTTGTTTCGGGGGGAAGCGGTTCCAGCGCCGGTCGGTAAGCTGCGTGTCGCTGTGGAGCCCCTGTCCGGCCACGATCCCCTCATTTGGCGTCCTACTGTGGGTCCCCGTCCCCCTGTCGAGTTGCGGTATCTCTTCCCGCTGTCGTCTGTTTTCGGGTGAATTACTCGGGTCTTCGGACGTCACGGCCCAAGTGCCGACGGTCGGCGAAACTGGTGAAACCGTCGTCTGGAACGGTCATACGCGGTGTTAAGACTGTTTCACGGGGGGAACGTTCGACCCGGTATATGGTCCCGGGGTCGATAGAGGTGGGTGTAGAACATGTCCTCCACTCACGAGGGATCCACGTTGATCACGGAGACAGAGGCACCGACCGACCGACTCGACCGCGACGACGTCTTCCACATCCTTCAGTGTCGACGTCGCCGCCTGGTCCTCAAGTACCTGCAGGAACACGACGGGCCCGCAGACATGCGTGACGTCACGGAGGCGATCGCGGCCGTCGAGAACGATACGACGGTCGCCCAGTTGCGCTCGCAGGAGCGCCAGCGCGTGTACATCGCGCTCTATCAGTCACACCTCCCGAAGATGGACCGTGACGGTATCATCAACTACGAACAGGACCGTGGCGTCGTCGAGCGAACGGCGCGGACCGCTCAGTTCGACCCGTACCTCGTCAACGAACCGACGCTCCTGCCCGAGTCCGAAACGACCGACGAGGGTCCGGTCGACGACGGCCCGGTCAACGAGGGGCCGGCCGACCAGGGCCCGGTCGATCAGAACCGAGATGACGCGAGCTCCGCGAGCGACACTGCTGGCGGCTGGAACCAGCCGTCTCTGGTCGCTGCCGGTGGCGGACTGGCGCTCGTCGCGAGCGTCTACGCGGCGACGACCCTGGCGGGACCGGCTGCGCTCGTCGCCGTCGCGGTCGGCGCACTGGTCGCCGTGCTGGCTGGAGTGTACTATTATCGCGAATCGATCGTCGAGGCGGGCGCGTAATCGGTGGCACACTCACTGAACCGACGATTCACCCTTAGGCCGTCTATAGGTTTTATTCAGTACTACTGGAATATCGTATGAACGGCGCTCGGATCGAGACGGCAGCGGGGCCGTCACACGGCGACGCGGGTCTCAGCGAAGAACGGTTGTTCGACCTGCTGGGTAACGAGCGTCGCAGGTCGTGTCTCCAGTGTCTGGCCTCGGTCGGAGGAACGACTACAGTCCAGGAGCTGGCCACCGACGTCGCGACGCGCGTGAGCGACGAGGAGACGTCACCGGACGACATCCGGGACAGCGTCTACATCTCACTGTGCCAGAATCACCTCCCGAAACTCGCCGACGCCGGCGTCGTCGGGTACGACTCCACGGAGAAGACCGTCGGGCCGGGACCGGCGTTTCCGGTGGTCGAGCGCCACCTCCAGGTCGAGGCCACCGGTGACGGCGACGACGAGTACACCTCGTACTACGCGCTCGTGAGTCTCGCGACGCTCCTCGTCCTCGGTGCGACGGCGTACGTCGTCCCCGCCGTCCAGTCGTACGGGGTTCTGTCCGTGCTCGCGATACACGCGCTCGTCGTCGTCGTCGCGACGGCACGGCGGCTCCGCTCCAGGTAAATCTCGACTGGCGGGCGCTGATTCGTGTTTTCGGTCTGTCCGGACGCCCATCGATGGGCCGGTCACGTCCGTCGAAATCGACGGGTGCCCGGACCCGGTTCGCGTCGACAGTTCCCGGTTCGCGTCGACAGTTCGAAACAGGCACAGACCCGAATCCGATCGAAAACCGATGGACGGCGCCGGTTCGATGGTCGGATCCGGTGGCGGGCCGCAGGGGTGACACTTATGCGGTGTATAGTGAACCCGTATACGTGTTACTGTCCTGCTGGGTCCACAGAGCGGAAACGCGCTTGCCGCGTGGACCCGACCGCGCTCACACCCCCTATCAACCACCCACCACCACCCAAGGGGTGACGGAATCCCGTTCGACCTTTTTTGGCCGGTACGCGCCCGTGACGCCGTTCTCGAACGTCTGACCCGTTTCTGGAACGCCCTGCACGTCGCCGAGGGCGACGCTCTCAGCTCAGGTGCCGGTCGAGCGTCGCGGCCGTCTCGTCGCCGACGCCGTCGACAGTCCGCAGTTCGTCGAGCGACGCCTCGCGGACGCTGTCGACGCTGCCGAACCGTCGGAGGAGTCGCTTTCGGGTCGACGGTCCCACTCCCGGAACCTCGTCGAGGACGGTGTCGACGGTGTCCCGGACGGTCTGGTGGTACTGGACGGCGAAGCGATGGGACTCGTCGCGGATCCGCTGGAGCAGGTGGAGGTGGGGCGCGTCGTCGTCCCAGTCGAAGGTTCTGTCGGGCGTGACCACCAGCTCTTCTTCCTTCGCCAGCGCGACGACCGGGACGTCCCAGCCGACGAGGGCGAGGGCGTCCTGGGCGGCACCGAGCTGGCCCTGGCCCCCGTCGATGAGGAGCAGGTCGGGGTCCGGTCGGTCGTCGCGGCCCTCGACGGCGCGTTCGGCGCGCCAGCGGACGAGCGCCCGCATGTTAGCGTAGTCGTCGTTCTCGTCGGTGAGCTTCTTCCGCCGGTAGTGGGCCTTCTCCGGGCTCCCGTCGACGAAGGTGACGTTCGACCCGACGGCGGCTTTCCCCTGGGCGTGGCTGACGTCGAACCCCTCGATGCGGTCGGCGGCGTCGAGTCCCAGCGCCTCGGCGAGGGCGGCGGTGTCGTCTCTGGCGGGACCACCGCGGCGTGCGTTCTTCAGCGCGAGGTCGACGAGCGTCGCCTCCCGGCCGGCACCGGGCACCCGGAGGTCGACGTTCTCGGCGGCGAGCCAGGCGTCGATGTCCGCGTCGGCGGGGTGTTCCGAGCAGAGGATGGCGTCGGGGAGGTCCCGTTCGGCGTAGAACTGCGGGACGAATGCGGCCAGCACCTCGCCGACGCCGTCGCCCTCGGGTGCGTCGAGGCGGTAGCGGTCCCGCTCGACGAGCTGGCCGTCTTCCGAGTGGAGTCGCGCGACGGTCGCGCGCTCGCCCTCCCGGACCGCGCCGAGGACGTCGACGGACCGTTCGTCGGCCGTGTCGCTGACCGCGGCGTCGCTGTCGCCGCCCAGTGCCTCGACGGCGGCCAGCCGGTCGCGCATGTTCGCCGCGCGCTCGAACTCCGTGGCCTGGGCGGCCTCGTCCATCGCCTGACGGAGCGGGTCGGCGAGGACGCCCGTCTCGCCCTCGAAGAACCGACGGACGCTCTCGACGTCTGCGAGGTACTCCTCCTCGCCGATTTCGCCGGTACACGGGGCCGTGCAGATACCCATCTCGTAGTCGAGACACGGCCGGTCCCGGTTCGAGTACTTGTGGTCCGAGCAGCCGCGCAGGCCGTAGGTCTCTCTGAGGGCCTTGACGACCGTGTCGACGCGCCCCTTGTTCGTGAACGGGCCGTAGACGATCGCGCCCTCGTCGGGGTCACGGGTCACCTCGATGCGGGGGACGGGGTGCTCGGTGAGCTGCACCAGCGGGTAGGACTTGTCGTCTTTCAGCCGGACGTTGTACGGCGGCTGGTGGCGCTTGATGAAGTTCGCCTCCAGCAGGAGCGCCTGCGTCTCCGTGTCGGTCACCGCGAAATCGACGTCGACGGCCCGGCGTACCATCTTCCCGATGCGGGCCGACCGCGGGTCCGCGTACGAGCGGACCCGGCTCCGCAGGTCGACGGCCTTCCCGACGTAGAGGACGCGGCCGTCGTCGGCCAGAAAGTGGTAGACCCCCGGCTCGCGCGGCAACTCGTCGGCACGCTCGCGGAGGGTGGTTACGTCCATCTACCCGGGGTTGGCACTCGGAGAATTTGAGCGGCACGGTTAGGCTGGCCCCGACCGAAGGGAGGGGCCAGCTAAATGCGAGCGGGGAGGAACGACCCGCGAGCAGGCTGGCGCCGTCCCCGACTCAGGCGAGCGGGTCCGGCTCCCGGTTCGAGTCCCGCGCTTCGTCCCCGTCCTCGCTGCCGTCGTCGGGACGGACAGCTTTCTCCAGCCGGCCGGCGACGGAGTCGTCCTCGCCGTCCTCGCCCGCAGGTAGTTCGACGTCGTCGTCGCCCGCAACCTCGACGACGAGCAGCGTCTCGCGGCTCAGCGCGTAGGCGCCGAGCGAGAGAGCACCGAGGAGGAGCGCGCCGGCCCCGGCGAGTGTCATGATCTCGTCGAGCATCGCGAGCAGATTCAGGAGGTTCTGCATCACGCTGAGAAATCCTCCCAGGCCCATCCCCGCCCCGCCGGCCGTGCTCAGTTCGATGCCGTCGACCATCCCGTCGAGGCTGACGAGCTGTCCGGCGGCGAGCAGCACGCCGCCGACGAGCAGGGCTTTGACGGCGTGGAAGAGGTAAGCGATGGTACCTCGATTCGTCCGCTCGACGCCGGTCACGTTCGGCCGGTCGACGTAGTCGTAGTTCGCCCCGTCGCTCTCGGGCGTGAACGCCAGCACGCGGTGGCTCGTGACGACGACGGCCCCCTCGCCGACTTCGACGTCCGTCTCGACGTCCTCCCCGTCGTAGAGCAGGTCGTCCACGCGCGTGCGCCAGCGTGCCATTACTCTCCCATCCCGGTAGCCCGGCTTGAATCCTCGCCCGAAATATCCAGATGTGATATTCGGTGGGTCGGCCAGGAACTGCAGTCGTCGAGTGTCCGTTGCTCCCCATTAGCGTCGTTCTGGGGCATTTCTGCCCGGCCAGTCCAGCGCCAGGGGCTTTCCGCCGTTGTTGGATTCGGCTCCCTTCCCGGTCCGTGAAACAGAGAACACAGCCTACAAGACCACTACAGTCCGAACGAATGATCGTATGAGCGAGACGCGCTGCTGGCTGGTCGAGCGCGAGTACGGGACGAAGGGGCTGGTGACGCTCGTCTACGCGACGCCGGACGGGGAGCGCCAGCAGACGCGCCAGCGGTCCTCGGCGATGCTGCGAAACAAGGCCGTCACGGCCGCTGTCGACGTGGCCGAGGAGGACCTGGAGCCGGTGCGGGACGACGCGGACCGCGAGCGCTACGCCAGGGAGGCAGAGCGGGTAATGGAGCAGTACGACCCCGGAGACGAGATCTGAGCCGACTGTTGCACTCGTCGGTCGAATCCACGAAAGATTATACGTGGGCGGGGATAAACCGGCGCGTATGGCTGCCATCGAACTCGACGGAGTACGCAAACAGTTCGGTGGGGTGACGGCCCTCGAAGGGGTCGACCTCACCGTCGAGGAGGGCGAGATATACGGCTTCCTCGGCCCGAACGGGGCCGGGAAGTCCACGACGATCAACGTCCTGCTCGACTTCGTCCGGCCGACGAACGGCACGGCGCGCGTCCTGGGTCACGACGTGCGCGAGGAATCGACGGCGATCCGGGAGCGGACCGGGGTCCTGCCGGAGGGGTACGACGTGTACGACCGCCTGACCGGCCGCGAACACCTCGAGTTCGTCATCGACTCCAAGGACGCCTACGTCGACCCGGCGGAACTGCTGGACCGCGTCGGCCTCGACGAGGAGGACGCCCAGCGGAAGGCCGGCGGCTACTCCAAGGGGATGGCCCAGCGCCTCGTGCTCGCGATGGCCCTCGTCGGCGAACCCGACCTGCTCATCCTCGACGAGCCCTCCTCAGGGCTGGACCCGAACGGCGCGCGCATGATGCGCGAGATCGTCCGCGAGGAGAACGAGCGCGGCGCGACGGTCTTCTTCTCCTCGCACATCCTCGGTCAGGTCGAGTCGGTCTGTGACCGGGTCGGTATCATCCAGGACGGTACGCTCGTCGCCGAGGACTCCATCGAGAACCTCCAGGAGGCGACGGACGTAGAGACGACGCTCACCGTCAGCGTGGACCAGCGGACCGACGCGGTCGTCTCGGCCGTCCGCGACGTGCCGGGGGTCACCGCAGTCGACGAGACCGGGTCGGAACTGGTCGTCACCTGCTCGGACGACATCAAGATGGACGTCCTCACCGCCATCGAGGAGGCCGGCGTCGAGGTCGAGGACTTCGACACCCACGAGCCCTCGCTCGAAGAGCTGTTCGCCGCCTACACGGACGGGACGGACCAGCCACAGTCACGTGCCGCCACTGCCGGCGCGGAGGGAGACGCATGAGCTGGGACGTCGTCGCCAGGAAGGAGTTCCGCGACGCGCTGCGCTCGAAGGGACTGTGGGTCCTCTCGCTCGTCTTCACGGCCTTCTTCGTCATCCCGGCCGCGGCTGCGCTGTACTTCGACGTCGGGGTACGGGGCGACCAGGCCGTCGGTATGCAGCTGCTCATCGAGATCGTCTATCTCAACATCGTCACGCTATTCTTGCCGCTGGTGGCCATCTTCGCCGGCTACGCGGCCATCAGCAAAGAGCGCACCAGCGGGTCGCTGAAGCTGTTGCTCTCGCTGCCCCACTCCCGCAAGGACGTCATCATCGGGAAAGTGGTCGGCCGCTGTGGCGTGGTCGGGGTCCCGCTGGCCGGGGCCTTCCTCGTCAACGCGCTCTTCCTCATGGCCTCGCGACTCACCTTCAAGCCAGGCCTGTACGTCACCTTCGCCCTGTTCTCGATGGTGTTCGCCCTCGTCATCGTGGCCGTGGCGGTCAGTATCTCCGGCGCCGTCGAAAACAGCCTCTACTCCATCGTCGGCAACATGACCTTCTTCGTCTCCATCACCTTCTTCTGGAACCTCTGGGCCAACTCGATCGGTGACGGCCTGTGGGACTATCTGGGGGTCACTGGCGCGACGAACTGGAGCTTCGTCCTCTTTCTCAAACTGTTGAACCCCTCGCAGGCCTACAAGACGATCATGAACTCGATGCTGGGCGAGGGGTCGAACGCAGCGCGCTCGGCCCGGTTCAGGATGTTCAGCGGCGGCAACACCTCCGAACAGACCACTATCTGTAACGACGTTCTCGCCGGCAACGCCAACACGACACAGGGTTTCATCGCCCGGACGAACTGTCTGGAGAGCGCCCAGTCGATGCCGATCTACTTCTCCGACGGCGCCGCACTGTTCTACCTCCTGCTGTGGATCGGCCTGGCCGCCGCCGTCAGCTACTACACCTTCAACCAGTACGACCTGTAAGGAGCGACCGACCGTCTTTTTCTCTCGTCCCCGTCCGCGATATCGTTCGGTGCAGCGACTGTCTCTTTTCGACGGTTGATCCTACAGTGCCGTTTCCGGCGGTGATTTCGTGCGAGCAACGGCTCGAAACCGAAATCATAACTACCGGTCGGTGTGGTGACACGAAAGTGGATTCATGCCCCCTGATGAGAGACCCACCGTCGAGGACGCCTACGACAGGTTATCGGCGACGTACGACGAGCAGGAAGACGACCCGTACTGTGCCGACCTGGAATTTCCCGCGACGACGGAACTCGTCCCCGACGTCGTGGGGAAACGGGTTCTCGATGCGGGTTGTGGGAGCGGTCGGTACACGGAGTGGTTGATCGAGCGGGGTGCGGATGTCGTCGCCGTCGACAAGAGCAGTGAGATGCTCGAACGGGCGAACGACCGGATCGGCGGTCGCGCAGCGATTCACCGGGCTAACATCGAAGAGCCCCTCGAATTCGCGGACGACGGCGAGTTCGACGGCGTCGTCAGCGGCCTCGCACTCCATTACGTCGAAAACTGGCGGCGAGTCTTCGGGGAGTTCGCTCGTATTCTCGGGCCGGACGGGTTCCTCGTGTTCTCGACCCACCATCCGCTCGACGTCTACGAGGCGTTCGACGCTGAGAACTACTTCGAGACCCAACGCGAACGGATGACGTGGTCGGCCGACGGTGAACCGGTCGAGGTCCCGTTCTACCGCCGACCGTTCGCCGAGGTCGTCAACCCGCTCGTCGACGCCGGGTTCCGACTGGACGAACTGGTCGAACCGAAGCCGAGAGAGACGTTCGAGGAGAAGCAGCCCGAATCCTACGAGAAACGGCTGAAACACCCGACGTTCCTGTGTGTCCGGGCGTCGAAGTTCGAGTAGCACTCACGAGAAGGAACTCGAGCGATCACCCCTTCCTACCGTTCGATCCCGCGCTCGTCCAGCAATTCAACGAACTCGTCCTCTTCGAGCGTTGGCACGCCCTCGTCGTCGGCGGCGTCGCGCTTGTTCTGGCCCGGGTTGTCACCGATGACCAGGTAGTCGGTGTTGCCGGAGACGCTGCTGGTCGCCGACCCGCCGTGGCGCTCGACGAGTTCCTGGGCATCGCTGCGGGTGAAGTCGTCCAGCGACCCGGTGAACACGAAGGTGAGTCCCTCGAGTTCGTCGCCGCCGGCCTCGACGTCGGCCTCCTGCGGGTCGACGTGGTCGACGAGCGCGTCGAGCACCGCGCGGTTCCCCTCGCTGTGGAAGAACTCGACGATGCTGTCGGCGACTTCCGGGCCGACGTCGTCGACGCGCTTGAACGCCTCGCGGTCGCCGCGGAGGTCGTCGCTGTCACCGTCACCGTTGTCGTCGCTGTCGCCGTCACCGTCGTCGCCGTCACCGTCGCCGTCTTCACTCCGTTCGGCGAGCGCGTCGAGGGTCACCTGGCCGTCGTCGCCGGTCGCGTCGCCGTCCTCACTCCCGTCGTCCTCTCCGGCTTCGTCGTCGGTCCGCCCCTCTGCGGCCGCGCGGATGGCCTCGAAGGAGCCGAACTCGCGGGCGAGGTTGCGCGCGGTGACGGGGCCGACGTCGTGGATGCCCAGGGCGACGAGGAACCGATCGAGCGGCGGTTCGCGAGCGTCGTTCAGCTCCGCGATCAGGTTCCGGGCGCTCTTGGTACCCCACCCCTCCAGGTCGACGAGGTCGTCGACCGTGAGCTCGTACAGGTCGGCGGGGCTCTCGACGAGGCCGGCGTCGAGGAGCTGTTCGACGACCTTCTCGCCCAGACCCTCGACGTCCAGCGCGTCGCGGCTGGCGTAGTGTTCGATGGCGCGCTCGCGCTGGGCCGGGCAGGTCAGGCCGCCCGAACAGAACGCCAGCGGGCCGTCGCGCTCGACGGGGCTCCCGCAGACGGGACACTCGTCGGGAAATTCGACGACGCCCTCGCTGTGTTTCTCGACCACTTCGGCCACGTCGGGGATGACGTCGCCGGCCCGCTGGACGCGCACCTCGTCGCCGACGTTCACGCCGAGGTCCTCGATGAGCGCGGGGTTGTGCAGCGACGCCCGCGAGACCGTCACGCCGCCCACCTCGACGGGGTCGAGCAGCGCGACGGGGGTCAGTCGGCCGGTCCGGCCGACCTGCACGACGACGTCGCGGAGCGTGGTCTGTTCCTTCCGGGCCGGGAACTTGTAGGCGAAGGCCCACCGGGGCGCGCGGCTGGTCGACCCCAGTTCCTGGCAGGCGTCCACGTCGTTGACCTTGAACACGACGCCGTCGATCTCGTAGTCCAGGTCGTCGCGCACGTCGAGTTGCCGGTCGCGGTAGTCGATGGCCGCGTCGATGTCGTCGGCCACTTCGATGCGGTCGTTCACTCGCAGCCCCCACTCGGGGAGGCGCTCGTGGACCTCCCAGTGGGAGTCGAACTCCGCCGAGGAGTCGAGGACACCGAAGAAGAACACCGAGAGCGGGCGTTCTGCGGTAATTTTGGGGTCGAGCTGCCGGAGTGTACCCGCCGCGGCGTTGCGGGGATTGGCGAAGGCGTCGTCGCCCGCCTCGACGCGCTCGCGGTTGTAGGCCTGGAAGGCGTCCCGTGGCATGTACACCTCCCCGCGCACCGCCAGGAACTCGGGGTAGTCGCCGCGCAGGCGCTGTGGGACGCTCCCGATAGTGCGGACGTTCTCGGTGACGTCCTCGCCGACCGTGCCGTCGCCCCGCGTCGCCGCACGGACGTACTCGCCGTCCTCGTACACCACCTCGACGGAGAGCCCGTCGAACTTCGGCTCGCAGAAGTACTCCACGGCGTCGACGTCGAGCCCGCGCCGGACCCGCTCGTCGAACTCGCGGACGTCCGCCACCTCGCCGCTCTGGTCGATCGAACCCATCGGCGCGACGTGTTCGACCTCGCCGAGTTCGTCCAGCGCCGCTCCGCCGACGCGCTGGGTCGGACTCCCGTCGGTGTCGAGGCCGAAGGTTCCTTCGAGGTTCTGCAGCCGAGCGAACAGGGCATCGTACGTTCGGTCGCCGATAGTCGGGTCGTTCTCGACGTAGTAGCGGTGGTCGTGGTACCGGATAGCCTCACGCAACTGCTCGGCCTGTTCGCGCGCGGCGTCCTCGTCGAGTTCCTCGACCGGCGCGAAGTCCGTCGGCGGGTCATCGACGTAGGGGTTGTCGGCGAGATCCTCGGCGGTGGCCATGTTGGCGGGAGTTGCCCGTGCACGTATAAAAAATCGCCATTCTCGGCACGGGTCCTGCTGTCGGCCGGGTGCTACGACCCCGTTCTTTTCGACATATTCCTGTGGAAAACTGTTTACCTGATCAGTGAGGGACCGAATATATGCGCGCGATCACCCGCATCCATCCGATCGCTGTCGGCTCCGCTCTTCTCTCTCTTACCGGGCTCGGCTTCGCCGGTTATCTACTCGTTCCGGCCGGTTCGTCGAGTGGTGGGATCGTCGCCGGCTTCGCTGTGGCTCTCGCGCTCGTCGTCGGGACCACGAGCCTCGTCGCGTTCGGCGAGGCGGTGTTGCTCGCGGTGACAGTGAATCGCTCCGACCCCGAAGGGTGGCCACGGCGGCTGCTCCTGGCTGGCACAGCGGCTGGGGGATTATCGTCGGTCCTGCCGCCACTCGCGATGGGTCTCACCTTCGTTACCGAACGAGGCACCGCGCTAAACACACTGGGCTATCGGGCGCTCGCGCCGCTGTTCGGCGCGTGGCTCGTGCTAGCTGTCGTGGGATTTCTGGTCACAGTGGCCGGTGCAGCGGGTCTCTCGGCCGGCGTGTCCCGCGGCAATTGATCGGAGGATAGGACGGCCAATTCGACGACGGTTTCGTTCCCTGGTGTGGTCCGCACGATGTCGGAGGCTGCTCTAGTTGGCTCCGCAAAACTCGCTTTTCTGGAACAGTAGCCGCCCCGGTACAGGGCGCGACGACAGCGCTCAGTCCGCACCGGGTACACCGCCCGCGTCGGGGACGGCGGCGGATCCGTCGCCAGCCCCGTCTCCGAACCCGTCGACGGCGATGGCGTCGACGTTGGCGAACAGGAAGCCCGCGAACCCGACCCGGATCAGCAGACCGACGTACTCGGCGAGGACCGCGATGCCAAGCTCGTCGAAGGCGCCGCCGACCGACAGCAGCGCGAAGGCGATGAGCATCCCGATGAGGAACAACAGCAGGTTCCGCGCCTTCCAGTGGAGGAGTCGCTGCGCTTCGGGGACGTCCCGGGCGCGCTTCCAGACCGGGCCGAGCAGCAGGTACGCTATCACCACGTGGCCGACGACGACGGCGGCCAGGCAGACGAGGCCGATGGCGCCGCCCCCGACGGACGCGACGTTGAAGGCGACGACCTGGACCGCCGGAATCACGGCCAGGAGCGCGAGCGTTCGTCGCGACTCGTCGACGAGGAGGCCCGCGACCACCCACAGCACGGCGTAGCTGATCAGGTCGTCGGCGACGCTCGGGACGTCGAGTTCGCTCCCGTTGACGGTGAGGACACCGACGCCCAGCGCCGACAGGGCGGTCGTCACCGTCGCGATACCGACGACGGCGACGACCGGGTAACAGTACCGCCGCCTGGATTCGCCGATGCGGGGGAGCCAGGCGAGCAGGCCGACGAGCGTCAGGGCGTAGACGGCCGCCGTCGCCGCGTAGACGAGTGACGCGCTAATCATCGGCAACACCCGCGTCGCCGTCGCCGGCGTTCGGTCCCGTCGGGCGGGCCGCCGGTCCAGTTTCGGTCCGGGTGTCGAACGTCGACAGGAGGTCGATCAGGTCGGCGGTGCGGTCGGCCAGGTCGTCGGCCCGCTGGCGGACGTCGCTCATCGTCGCCGCCGTCTCTTCGGCGGTCTCGGCGAGCTCGTGGGACCGGCCGGCGACCTCGTTCGCGGTCTCGCCGACGGTCGTTATCGTCGCGGCGACTTCCTCGGTCGCGGCGGCACCGTCGTCGGTGGCGCGAGCGATCTCGCCCATCGCGTCGTCGACCTGGTCGACGGTGTCCGTGAGCGAGGCCAGCGTCTCGCCGGTCTCGGTGACCGTGTCCACGCCGGCGTCGATCCGCTCGCGCGTGCGGTCCATCTCGTCGGTCACGTCGTCGACGTCCGCGCGCGCTCCGTCGATGATGCGCTCGATGTCGTCGATGGCCGACTGGGTCTCTTCGGCGAGGCCCTTCACCTCGTCCGCGACGACGGCGAACCCCTCGCCGCCGTTCCCGGCGTGTGAGGCCTCGATGTTGGCGTTGAGCGCGAGGATGTTCGTCTGCTCGGCGATGCCGTCGATGATGTCGGTCGTCGTCGCGACGTCGCTCATGCGCCCGTCGAGTTCGCTCACCAGGTCGCCCAGTTCGGTCACGGCCGCCTCGACGTCCTCGATGGTCTCGACGGCCGCTTCGGCGTGCTCGGCGCCGGTGGCGCCCACAGTGGCGGCGTCGGCGGCCTGCCTGGCCACCTCGTCGGTGGTCGAGGCGACCTCCTCGATAGTGGCCGAGAGGTCGTTCGTCTCGCCGACGGCCGTCTCCAGCTGGCTCGCCTGTGACTCGATGTCGCCCGCCAGCTCCCGGATGTCGTCGGCGAGGGATCCGTTGAGCCGTTCCACCTCGGCCGCGTCCGACGCGACGGCGTCGCTTGCGTGCTCGACATCCCCGGCGAACGCGCGGATCTCGCCGACAGTGCCCGACAGCTCGCCGGCCATCTCCTCGTAGGCGACGGCGATGCGCTCGATGGCGTCCACGTCGACGTCCGTCTCCAGCTCTCGGGTGAAGTCGCCGTCCGCCGCGGCGGTCATGGCGTCGCCGATGTCCGTCGCGTGCTCGAGGAGCCGATCGTTGAACGCCTCGGCCTCCTCGCGGGCGTCCTCGGCCCGCTGCTGGGCCTGTTCGGCCTCGTCACGGGCCGACTCGGACTCCTCGAAGGCTTCGTCGAGCGAGCGCCGCATGCTGTCGAAGGCCGTCGCCAGCTGCCCGAACTCGTCGCGCCTGTCGACGTCCGGACTCGCGTCGAGGTCACCGGCCTCGATGGCCTCCGCAGTCTCCGTCAGCCGTCGCAGTTCGATCGATGCGTTGCCGCCGAGGACGATGCCGAGTAGCCCCAGGTTCAGGGTCACGACGAAGAGCGTCGCGGCGACGCTCTGGAGTCCGGCGCCGGTCGCGGCCGCGTTGGCCGCGAACAGGACGCCGAATGCCAGCGTCACGAGGAGGGTCACGGCCAGCGCCGCCCCGATCCGGCGGCTGTACCGCCCGGCGACCCGCGCCGATACGTTCTGTTGTGTCACGTCCGGATCTACCCCGACCTCGTTGATATGGTTGCCTCTCGTTATTCAATATTGATAATCGAAACTGGCACATATGGGGCGATTTCCGGCCCGATTTATAACGTTTGATACCGAAAAACTGTCCGAAACGTCAGCTGGATATGTCCCGCCGGGGGGTCGTCAGTCGGCACTCACACAGCGGCCTCTTCGCTCTTGGGACTCGGTGTATCAGAAAGGGAGTCGGTCCTGTACCGACTACAGCCCGGCGACGTCCTCGATGGCGTCGGTGAGTTCCTTGACGCTCTCGACGGTGTGCTCGCCCATGTGGCCGATGCGGAACGTCTGTTCGCCGAGCTGAGAGCCGTAGCCGTTCGAGAACACCATGTCGTACTCCTCGGAGACGGTCTCGATGGTCTCGGCGACGTCGATGCCCCGCGTGTTCTCGATGCACCCCACCGTCTGGGAGCGGTACCCCTCCTCGGAGAACATCGCGAAGTGCTCGTCGGCCCACGACTGGACGTACTCGGCCATCTCCTCGTGGCGCCGGTCCCGTCCCAGGTGACCCTCGGCCAGCATGTGCTTCATCTGCTTGCGGTAGGCCAGCATGACCGGGATGGCCGGCGTCGAGTGGGTCTGGCCCTTCCGGTCGTAGTAGTCGAGCGAGCGCTGGAAGCCGCCGTACCAGGAGGCCGAGTCCTTCTCGACCTCGCGCTCGTATGCGTCGTCACTGACCACGCAGACCGCCACGCCCGGCGGCATGGCGAAGGCCTTCTGGACCGACGTGAAGATGACGTCGATCGAGTGTTCGTCGATGTCGACGTAGTCCCCGCCCAGCGAGGAGACGGCGTCGACGACGAAGTAGGTGTCCGGGTACTCCGAGACGACGTCGCCGATCTCCTCGATGGGGTTGCGGACGCCCGTCGAGGACTCGTTCATGACGCAGGTGACGACGTCGTAGTCCCTGTCGCTCGTCTCCAGGGCCTCGCGGACGTCCTCGGGCTTGACGGCCTGGCCCCAGTCGTACTCGAGCGTGTCGACTGTCTTGCCCAGGCGCTCGGCGACGTTGGCCTGGCGCTCGCTGAAGCTCCCGCAGGTCGTCACCAGGACGTTCTCGTCGACGAGGTTGAGGATAGAGCTCTCCATGAACTCGGTCCCCGACCCGGTCAGCACGATGACCTCGTTGTCGGTGCCGAGGAACTCCTTCGTGTCCTCGACGATGGTGGTGTAGAGGTCGGTCATCCGGTCCATCCGGTGGCCGAACATCGGCTGGGCCATCTCCTCGATGACGTCCTCGCGGACCTCGGTCGGACCCGGGATGTACAGCGTCTTGTCGGGGTAATCGTCTCTGTATTCGCGTTTTTTGCTCACGCAGGACACCTCTCAGTAGTGGTCCCGTTGCGGCCGGACGGTATGGTAGTTTTGATACCGTCACGGAATGGAGCGCTCGGGAACGCTCGCTCACGCCCGATTGCTCAGTGACGAGTTGGGACGCGCTGGTCGGTCCACCACCCGGCGGCGAGGAGCAGTGCGACGAGCAGGAGCACCGGTCCATGGAAAAGCTCTCCGGGCAGGTTCGCGGAACCGAGATCCGTCGCGACGAGGTGGATGCAGCCGATCAGCGCCGCGGTGCCGTACGCGCCGTGGACGACGATCCGTCTCGCGCTCCCGCACAGCCGGAAGTACACCCCGAGCGCGACGGCCCCTACGAGCGCGATCCCGACGCCGCCACGGAGCGCCCCGACGGTGACGAGGACGATTAGAACGGGAACCGTGACGAGAATCGAGAGCACCTGGCGCGTCCCGTCGTTCCGGTCGAAGCTCCTGACGAGCCGGGCCAGCGTCCCCTCGCTCTTGCCGGACCGCACCGCGGCGACGCCCCGTTCGCCCGGCACCTGGATGTCCGCGCCGCAGTGCATGCACCACGCGGCCCTGGCGCTCACCTTCCCGTTGCAGCGCGGACAGCGCGGGTCGGAGGGCATCTGTGTTCGCACTCTCCCGCCCGGTAATTAACGACTTCGGTGGTCGGGCTAGTCCTCCTCGGGCGCCATCCCCTTCTCCGCGAGTTCGGCGATCGCGTCGTCGGACTTCTCCAGGTCCGACAGTCCCATCCCGCGGAGCACGTGGCCGGCCTTCGTGAACTGAATTTCTTCGTAGTCGACGACCTGGATCCGGTTACCCCAGGGGTCCAGAAAGTCCAGTCCTCGTCCGGTGAGCGTCTCGACGTCCAGCGCGTCGAGACGCCGCTCGACGGCGTCGGCGTCGTCGACCACCAGCCCGAAGTGACGGTGCTGGTCGGCCCCGCCTGGGTCGTCCACCTCGGAGAGCGCGAGGAACTGGTCGCCCATGTCGAGGAAGGCGGCCGAGTCGGTTCGGCCGCGCACCTCGAATTCGAAGATTTCGCCGTAGAAGTCGAGGGCGTCCTCGACGTCGCCGACTTCCAGCGCGACGTGGTTGATGCCGACGAGACGAGCGCGGGAGGAATCTGTGTCGCTCATCGTCTCGATAGTTGGCGCGCCGTCGTCATGAAGACTGTTCGCCCATTCGATGCGGGTGGGAATGAAAGGGGCCGAGCGCCTGGCGGCGAAGCCGCCAGGTTTGAGATGGTCGGCACGGCCGACCATCCGGTCGCCGAACGATATCGTTCGAAAGAGCTTCGCTCTTTCGTGATGAGCGTGGGACTCTTCGAGTCCCACGAACCATGCGAACGGGCGGCGAAGCCGCCCGTGAGCAGATGACGAGAGACCTTCGGTCTCTCGAACCAACCCACAAGCACCGACCGGAGGGAGGCGCGCAGTGGCGTTCGGAGTCGGCGAGCGCGAGGGGGCTTTCTATTCGTTCACATTCCCTGATCTGAGTCATCCCGATTGATTATCTTGAGACCGCTGAAGCCACACTTATTTTGCCGCGCGCCGGCCATCCCGTATGGACCACGAGACCGCCGCCGTCCGCTGCGCCGAGATCCTCGACGCGGTGGGCAGCGCCGTCATCGCCGACGACGCCTTCCTCGAAGCGGTGCTGACGGGCGTCCTCGCCCGCGGGCACGTCCTGCTGGAGGACGTCCCCGGCACCGGCAAGACCCTGACCGCCCGCTCGTTCGCGAACGCGCTCGACCTGTCCTTCCGCCGGATCCAGTTCACGCCGGACCTCCTGCCAGCGGACATCACCGGCTCGAACGTGTACAACGAGGGCGCGGGCACCTTCGAGTTCCAGCCCGGCCCCATCTTCTCCCACGTCGTCCTGGCCGACGAGATCAACCGCGCGCCGCCGAAGACCCAGGCCGCCCTGCTGGAGGCGATGGGCGAGGGGCAGGTCACCGTCGACGGCCAGACCCACGCCCTCCCCGAGCCGTTCTTCGTCATCGCGACGCAGAACCCCGTCGAGCAGGAGGGGACCTTCGGCCTCCCGGAGGCCCAGCGCGACCGCTTCGTCGTCAAGACCGCCATGGGCTATCCCGAGTTCGAGGGCGAACGCGAACTCATCGACCGCCGGGCTGACCGCACCGCCCAGGCACCCAGCGTCACGGCCATCGTCGACGGCGAGCAGATTCCCGACCTCCAGCGCGTCGCCGAGTCGGTGACCGTCGACGGGAAGATCCGGGACTACGTCGTCGAACTGGGGCGGGCGACCCGCGAGGACGACCGCGTCGACGTCGGCGTCTCCCCCCGCGGGATCCAGCGCCTCTTCGAGGCCTCGCGCGCACGGGCCGTCATCGAGAGCCGCGACTACGTCGTCCCGGACGACGTGAAAGCGGTGGTCGCGGACGTGTTCGCCCACCGGCTGGTGCTCACGGCCGACGCGAGCGTGCGTGGCGTCGAGCGACACGACGTGGTCGACGACGTCGTGAGCGAGGTCGAAGTCCCGGCTGTTGCACAATAAGGCGCTTCTTCTCTCGGTCTTCCGTCACCTGAGCGCGACGACCAGCAACAGCAACCCACCGAGGACGGCGACCAGGCCGAGCGCCACGGGCCCGGTGCCGGCGTCGACGGCGCCGACCCGGCTGACGAGCAGCGCGACGCCGGCGCCGACTACACCGACGGCGAGAGTCCCGGTCGCGTGGACGAGTTCGGCGCGGCGGGTGTTCGCCAGGCGGCCGACCTCCTGGCCCAGCGTCACGCCGAACTCGCCGGCGTCCCAGACGAGGACGGCGGCGACGAGGGCACCCAGGACGAGGAGGTTCGAGACGTCGAGGACGCCGGCGAAGGCGGCGGTGTTGAACAGCGCCAGGCTGGCGATGGTGACGCCGGCGGTCCGCCCCTCGACGTAGCCCGTGGCGAGGACGGCCCAGAGCGCGCTCACGGCCACCGTCGCGAGGAAGAGCAGCGCTGCCGCGGCGGCGACGCCGATGGTCGTGAAGCCGTAGACGTTGATCACGGGAGTGACTACTTCTCTGAACTGGGTCGAGAACTGGCCGGGGAGCTGTCCGGCGACCCACGCGACGGCCTCGAACAGGACGTCGTCGGAGACGGCGAACGCCAGCGCGACCACGCCCACCCCGCCGGCGAAGGGGGCGAGCACGCTCCCGATGCGGTCGGGCGAGCTCTGGACGAGCCGCCGCAGCAGCCAGACGACGCCGGCGACGGCGACGCCACAGACGATCACCCACCAGGCCAGCGAGCGGAGCGCGGGGCTGGCGGTGACGGCGAGCACGACGTCGTACAGTCCCGATCCGAGTGCGGCCCGCAGCTGGCGGGGCGGGACGGCGAGGTGGACGATGGCGGCGATCGGGACCGCCGCGAGGACGACGAGGCCCGCCCACAGCAGTCGTCGCTGTCCCGCCTCGATGCGTTCGCGGTAGTCGTCTCCGGTCTCGTTCTCGGGGAGGAGCTCGGTGATCGGCAGCGCGTGGACTCCCCGGTGGGCAGCCAGCAGGGCGGCGCCGGCCATCACCGCGAACGTGGGCAAGTGCGGTCCGAGCGGGTCGGGCTGGAAGAACAGGCTCGTGATCTCCCGGAGGACGTCGCCGACGACGGTCTGTATCCCCGGACCGGCGTCGTTCGATTCGAGGAAGCGCAACGCGGCGCTGCCGGCGAGCAGTATGGCGAGACAGAACGGCACGACCGCGGTCCGGACTGCCGTCGTCGTCGCGTCTTCGAGCGTGTCGGCGTCGAGGACGCCCCGCGTCGCGGTCGTCGCGCCGAAGACGGCCGCGACGGCGCCGGTGACGACCGCCGCCCGCGCGGTGAGCGCGATGACCGTCCCGGGGACGTCGGCGGCAGACGGGACCGGGAAGAGCCCGCCGGCGAGTACCAGCACCGTCCCGGCGGTCGCGGCCACGATGCCGATACCGACCGGGAGAACCAGCACGCTGGCCAGCACGCTACCGGCGGCCTCGTGGCGCTTCCAGCCCGACGCCCAGACGACGCCGGCGAGCGTGACGGCCCCCATCGCGCCGAGGAGGGCCGGCCAGACGACGTCCGCGGCGCGGACGAGCGCCGCGGCGGTGAGGACGCTCGCGAGGACGACGACGAGCGTGCTCGTGCGGGTCGGCTGCGGGTCGTCGACGGCGTCGTGTCCGGTCATGCTTTGAAGAGGTCCGCGAGCGACGCTCGCAGGGCGATGTCGATCGGTTCGTCCAGGTCCCAGTCGATGCACGTCGCGCCGGCCAGTTCGACCGACTGGATGCGCAGGTCGCGCTCCAGCCCGACGACGGACTGGCCCAGCCCGCCGCCGTGCGTGACGTCGGGGCTGACCACCGTCGTCGGGTAGCCCCGCGCGGCCAGGCTCTGGGTCAGCGTGACCGGCCAGTCGTCGACGAACGGCGAGAAGAGGACGACCTGGGCCGTCGGCGGCAGGCGCGCCAGCAGTCGGCGGGCGGATTCGTCGACGTGTGGCGCCTCGCCGCCGTCTGCAGCGGGTACCGTCTCGTCGTCTGTCTCCGGGGAGGGAGGCGAGTCGGTTTCCGGGTCCGTCCGGGCGCTGGCTTCCGCTTCGGTCCCGCTTTCCCTGCGGCTCGCGGGTCGCTCCGCTCCCCGTTCGCTCGTCCCACGGGCCTCGCTTCGCTCGCCCCGTGCCACAGCCGCCTGTATCCCGTCGAACACCTGCGACACCCGCGCGGCCGTGCCGCCGTCACCGCCGGGGTCGACCCAGACCAGGTCGTCGGGGTCCAGGCCACCGACGACGTCGTCGGCGTCGAGGCCGACGGCGACGACGCTGGCGACGACGCTCGTCCGGCCCAGCGCGTCGAAGAGTCGTTCGGCGGCGTAGGCGCCCAGTTCCGCCCCCGTCGGGTAACCGGCGTCGGGAGTGACCCGCGTGACGGGGCGGGCGTCGACGACCAGAACCGTGCGGACGGCCTGTTCCTCGCGGTACTGGACGGTCGTGAGCTCGTTCGTCTTGGCGAAGCGTCGCCAGTCGATGCGGGAGACGGGGTCGCCGGACTGGTAGTTGCGCGTCGCGTGGAACTCCAGGCCGCTCCCGCCGCTGTCGGTGGGGAGCGTCCCGGCCCGCGGCAGCGTCGCGTCCGCGAGTGGGACTTCGGAGACGACGTTGGCGCAGGTGACCGAGGCGTCGCCCGCGGCGTCGAGCGTCGCGGTGGCGACGGCCGTCGCCGCCAGCGGCCGCACACGGGCGACCGGGTCGTCGAAGGCGAAGGTGCCGCGCTTGGCCAGTAGCGAGTACCGGACGGTGACGGAGTCGCCGGGCCGGAGCGACTCGCAGGCCCGCGGCGACCCGTCGACGACGGTGAGTTCGCCGGGGACGCCGTCGACGATGCGGACGTCGGTTAGCGCCGCGTCGCCGTCGTTGGTCACCGTGAGTGCGACGTCGACGGCCTCTCCCGGCGTCGGGTTGCCCGTCTCGACGACGCGTTCGGCGCGGAGGCTCGCTCCCGGCGGGACCCGGGCGACGGCGCCGTACAGCACGTAGGCGAGCGGGACGGCCGTCGCCGCGAGCAGGAACGGTTCGGCGGCGAGCAGCCCGACGCTCACGAGCGTCAGCGCGCCGACGAGCGCGACGCCCCAGCGGCCGACGCGCTCGCTCATCGCTCGCCTCCTGCCGGGTCGTCACCGACCAGTCGCGCGGCCGCCCGGACGGCCGACTCGAACCGCCGCTGGCGCTCGCCCTCCGGGTCGAGCCAGAGGCGCAGTCGTGACCACAGCGAGTGAGTCGGCCCGTCGTCGTCGGCGAGCGTGGCCGCCGCGGTCCGGTCGTCGGTCCACTCGCCGGTCCGGACGGCGGTGCGCGCCTCCGCCACCGAACACCCCACGGAGCGAGCGTAGGCGCGGGCCACGGTCTCCCCGAGGCGGTCGTGGACGTGCCGGTTCGCGCCGTCGTTCCCCCGGACGGCGGCGTCGATATCTCGTTCGATTCCCGCCGCCGTCAGGCGCTGGCGCCCGCTCGTGACCGACTCCGGCGGGCCGGCGGTCGCCGCGTCGAAGGCGTCGGCCTCGCCGCTCGCGGAGGCAGTCGCTCGCCAGCTCACCACCGACACGAACAGCCCGACGACGGCGCTCGCCAGGAGCAACAGCTGTCGCCGGTCGACCTCCCCCAGCGCACTCGCGAGGCCGGCGAGCGGCCCGATGGCCTCGACGACGCCGGAGGCGAACACCGCGACGGCCGCCAGTACCGTCGCCAGCGTACCGAGCGCGCCGAAGAGGAGGACCCGCGGTCGCATCAGTCGGCCACCCCCGCGTCGGTTCCGCTGGGATCAGCCTCGGCGTCCCCGTCAGTCCCGTCCCCGTCAGTCGCGTCCCCGTCGCCTGCGTCGTTCGCCGCCGCGGCGTCGGCAGCCTCGACCGCAGCCTCGATGGCCTCGGCCGCCGATTCGACGCCGGGCGCGCGCTCGTCCGGGTCGCGCTGGCCGTACTCGACGGCACGGAACGCGTCCCGGAGCCGTTCGACCTCGGCCTCGGGGAGGCCGTCGACGGCGACGGCGTGGGCGGCTATCTCGCCCGGCGTCCGGGTGTGCGGTCGCCGGATCGAGACGGCGTCGAGGAACCGACCCCACGACTCCCGGATCGTCGCGTGGGCGTCTCCGGCGTACCCGCCGTCGTCGCCGTTGGAGACGACGCTGGCGACGCCCAGGTCCTCGACTGGCGTGCGTGCTTCCGCGACCCGGTCACGGAGCCACGCCCGCAACGCGTCGAGCAGGTCCGCGACGTCGCGGCGCCCCTCGACGAGCGCGCGCAGGTGGTCGACGGTGAGGCGTGCCCGCTCCGCGAGGCGGGCGAGCGCGGTGTCGGCGGCGCCGCCGACGGCGACGACAGCCCCGACGACCCACTGGCCGGCGAGCCAGGCCCAGTGACGGCCGCTACTCGGGTCGACGTCGTACCTGCCCGCCGCGGCGACGACGCCGCCGACGAGGAGGCCCACTGCCAGGCCGACCAGCCCGAGATTCAGGAACAGGCCGTCGTACGTCGTGCCCCGACGCTGCCCGTACTTCGTGACTTCGACGGTGGCCCCGGACGCGAAGGGGAGCGTCGCCGTGGCCGTCCCGTCGACGCCCGTCGTCGCGACCCGCTCGCCGTCGACGATGACGTTGGCGCCGGGCGCCGGGTCGCCGTCCACGGTCGCGTCGACCGCGACGCCGGTAAAGGGCAGCGCGAGCGGGGCGGTCGGTTCGGTGGTGACGTTCAGTCGCGCCAGGTCGAGCGTCGTCTCGCCGGTGACGGAGCCGCGTTCGACGGCCAGCGTCACGTTCCCGGGTTCGGTCGGGAGCTTCACGTCCGCCCGGCCGTCCCGGTTAGTCCGGGCGACTTCCTCGCCGTCGAGGGTGACCGGGGCGTCACGGACGGGGACGTCGTCGACGAACGCCGTCACGGTCACCGTCTCGCCGGTGACGGCGTCGCCGGTCACCGTCACCGTCGCGTTCGTCGACAGGGTGAACGTCGTCGAGGCGTTGGCTTGCACTCCGTCGACGGCGAAGAGGCGTCCGTCCTCGCCCCGGGGGACGACGGGTGCGACGAGCCCGGCATTCTGGGCGTCGACGACGGAGACGTTCAACTGCTCGGCGTAGGGAACCTCACCGACGACGGTGCCGTCCGGTCCGGTCTGGCCGATAGACTCGCCGTTGAACAGGACGGTGACGCCGGGCATGAGCCGGCCGTCGCGGACGGTGACCTCGACCGTCGCGCCGGGGGCGGCCGAGCGGTTGAGCGTGACGAAGTACTCGCCGGCCTCGCGCTGTCGGTCGGCCGTCCCGTCGCCGCCGCCCTCGCCGTCACCGCTCCCTGGCCCGGTCTCGTCGCCCTCGCCGTCGGTGCTCCCAGTCGGCGTGGGCGTGTCCGTCGGCGTCCCGGTCGGCGTCGCCGGTCCTGAACCGTCGGCCGTCTCCGTGCCGGTGCTTCCGTCGGTATCGTCGGGCGTCGGCGTCGCGCCGGGCGTGGGGGTCGCCTCGGGCGACGGCGTCTCGAAGGATTCGCCGGTCTGGTTCTCCAGCGATTCCTGCTCCTGCTGGAGTCGCTCGCTGGCCGGCGTCGGGTCGAACTGCACCCAGCCGACGTCGGGGAAGTACACCTCGACCCAGGCGTGGGCGTTCATCCCGCGGACGGTGTAGGTGTCCTCGTCGACGGGCTGGCCGGTGGAGTAGCCGACGACGTAGCGGGCCGGGACGTCCTGGCTCCGGAGCATGGCCACCATCGAGGTGGCGAAGTACTCGCAGTAGCCCGCGTCCATCTCGAAGACGAACTCGCTGGCGACGTCGTCGTCGGGCGGTCGGCTCACGTTCAGCGAGTACTCCTTGTTCGACTCCAGCCAGGCCTCGATCCGGGTTGCCCGTTCGTAGGGCGTCGAGGCGCCGTCTGTTATCTGACTCGTCTTCGCCCCGAGGCGTCCCTCGGTGCTGGCCGGCAACTGGGTGTATCGCTCCTCGATCTCGGTGGGGTAGTCGGTGCCGGCGGTCCGGAGCAGGTTCTCGTCCGACGGCGGTCGGTCGCTCACGCCACGATAGGTCGTCCCGGGGCCGAGCGCCGCCTCGGCCTGGACGGCGCCGCCGTCGGTGACCAGCAGGTTCTCACGCGAGACCGTCTCCGGGCGCCAGACGGTCGGGAGCGACCTCGCAGTGCGGTTGAGCTCTACCTCGTAGGTCACCTCGCGGCCGTCGGGGCCGCGCGTCTCGATGGACCCGTTGTACGGTCGGGTCTCGCCGTCCTGTCTCCAGCCGACGCCCGTATAGTTGCCGTAGGCGCCGGTGCGCCAGTACGCTGGGTCGGTGCTCCGGACGACGAAGTGTATCTCGGCGTTCTGGGACTGCAGTGCGTTCTGGCCGCCGAGCGACCCGCCGACGTTCGTTTGCTGGCCGGGACTCAGCGCGCCCATACTGCCGCCGCCGGGGCCGGCCGTCGAGACGCCGCCCCCGCCGCCGGAGCCGGCGGGAATCGGGACCAGCGACTCGACCGGGCTCTGGGTGCCCGCCGGTGCGAGCACCGGGAGGGCCGAGGACGCGACCAGCACGGCGAGCAGCGAGACCAGGACGAGAAGCACTCGCGAGTAGTCGCGCGAGCCGTCGAGGTCGGGAAACGGAGAATCGTCAGTAGACATGCCTCAGAGGGATGATAATCGACGGATCGCACGGAAGGCGTTGGGGGACTGCACTCGTGATAGTTCGTTTGGTTCTCGGCGGGCAATAAATGTAGCCGTCTGTGAGTGACCGGTTCGGGACCGAGGACGCGGCGACGGTGGGGCCGAGACCGGCGTGGTGACGTCAGCAGTCGACCGGACGACGACGGAGTCCGTCGACGGGTACGAGCCATGAGCCGAGCTGTAGCGGTCCTGCGAGGCCAGTAGTATCAAATTCACGTGTACAAATTTACGCTGTCAATTCTGGTACCTGGCGAGCTGCCGGATGGTGATCGTGCCTGAGACGACTTACACGCTCCCGGCCGACGACGCGCTGACTAACTCCGGTGAATACTGCTCTCTCAGGTGGTCTCGTGGCTGGTATGCGTCTCGACTTCGTCACTCTGGGCGACCTGCCTCGCACGTTCACGATCGGTGTGCTGATGGGGGTCGTTCGCCGACAGTAAGCGCGTGGGCGGTCTCTGTGGGATTTTCCGTTCGCTTGCCCGTTCTTGCGGTCGTCTCTCTTTCCAGCCCGGGGCGGACTCTCGGAGTAGCATAGAATTTCTGTGTATTTGGAAGTCCTATTTGTTGTATGATAATTGTGTGGTCCGGCGCGGTTCCGTTCGGCAGTGGCCCGTTGTCGACGTCGACGGTGGCGCCTACTGCCTGGTGGACGTCACCACCTGACGCGTCACCGACGACGAGGGCGTCTCGAGAGCGGACAGTGCGAACGTCACTCAGTCCAACCGGCTGGTTGGTGACGGTCAGTGACGGGACTTCGGCCTGGGGTCGTTCTCGCTTCCGAACCGCTCACTTTCCACGTCTCCCACACTACTAAAATTATATTGAGGGAAATATATTTCAAGTTCGTCTGCATTAGTCCGAACCGCATGACAGACAGTCATGACGATCCGCAGATAGAGCGACGTAGCGTCCTGAAATCACTCGGCGCAGGGGCACTCGGTGCGGCCGGGGCGGCCGTCTCGACCGGTTCGGCGACGGCAGACCCGAGCGATACCCACTACCACAACCCGCTGTACGGACCGGACTTCGCCGACCCGACGATCCATCGGGCCGACGACGGGACCTATTGGACGTACGCTTCGAACATGAGCTACAACGACGACGCCGACGAGCGGCTGGTGCCCATCCTCTCCTCGCAGGACCTGGTCAACTGGACGGACGAGGGGGACGCGTTCGACTCCAGGCCCGGGTGGCTGTACGGGTCGATCTGGGCGCCGGACGTTCACTACCACGACGGCCAGTGGGTGCTGTTTTACTCCCTCTGGCCGCGAGGGGACGACGACAGTCAGGTGCCAGGCATCGGCGTCGCGACGTCCGACACGCCCGACGGCCCATTCACGGACCACGGGGAGATCCTCTCCAACCCGGACCACCCCTACCCGGGCAACACCATCGACCCGTACTTCGTCTACCAGAACGGGACGCCGTACCTCTTCTGGGCCAACTTCGCCGGCGTCTACGTGGTGGAACTCACCCCCGATCTCCAGGACTTCCACTCGGGGACGTTCGACCAGATCGCCGGGAGCGCCTACGAGGGGACGGTCATCTTCCAGCGGGGCGACTACTGGTACTTCTTCGGCTCGACCGGCGACTGCTGTGACGGGTTCGACAGCACGTACGAGATCGAAGTCGGGCGCTCGGAGAACTTCCTCGGGCCGTACCACGACATGAACGGGACCCCGATACTCGACCGCGACGAGTGGAACGCGGGTCCGACGCACCTCGGGGACAACGATCGCTTCGTCGCGCCGGGTCACGGCGACGTGACGGTCGCGGACGACGGCTCCTGGTGGTTCGTCTATCACGCCTACGACACCCAGGGCCCGGAGTTCGCTGGCGAGTACGGCTGGCCGCCCGCGCGCCAGCTCTTCCTGGACCCGATCCAGTGGGAGAACGGCTGGCCGGTGATCGGCTGCGACGGCACGCCGTCCCTCGAGATGCCCAATCCCGGCCAGGGCGGCTACTGCGGTGGCGGTGGCAGTGGCGGCGACGGTGGAAGCGGCGGCGACGGTGGTAGCGGAGGAAGCGGCGGCAGCGGTGGCGGTTCGATTTCGACCGGCACTTACCGGATAACGAACGTCAACAGCGGCCTGTTTCTGGAAGTCGCCAGCGCCGGAACGAGTGACGGCGACAACGTCCGGCAGTACTCGGACACGGGTCACGCGTGCCAGACCTGGGACGTGAGCCAGAACGACGACGGGACCTACACCCTGGCAAACGGCCACAGCGGCCTGTTCCTGGAAGTCGCGAGCGCCTCGACCGACCAGGGGGCGAACGTCCGGCAGTACTCGGACACGAATCACGCGTGTCAGACCTGGGACGTCGTCGACAACGGTGACGGGACCTATCGACTGGTCAACGGCCACAGCGGCCACGTGGCCGACGTCGAAGACTCCTCGACGAGCGACGGCGGGAACGTCATCCAGTACGGCTGGTGGGAGGGCGACAACCAGAAGTGGTACTTCGACCCGGTCTGACGACCGCCGGCTCACCACTTCGTCCCGTGCGTCGGGATCCATTTTTCGACAGCTGGACGGCCAACCGGATGTCGCAACGCGCCTCCAGCGGCTGCGACCTGCGCGTCGACGACCAGTACCGGCAGCGTCGGTGTGCAACCGCTCGCGCGTCGGGTAGCGGCGCCGTGAGCGTTCCGGGCGGGTGCGCCCCACCAACCCATCCGCCATCACCGGAAAGAGAACGGCACGGCCTCTCGTCGTGCCGGGGCGCTCCCGTGGCGCCCCGGGGGAGACAGGTTCTGTCAGGCACCTACGGCGATAGGTCTGCCGTCCACCGGCCGTCTCGCATCTGTCCGGTAGAACCGGACGATTCTGTTCGACCGTTGACAGCCAGAGACAGACGACCGGTAGTCTACCTGGGATCGGCTAACCGACAGCGTGTCGTTCAGGAACGCCGGATCCGTATTCCCGTCCGAGCAGGGTTCCGCCGTTCGAATAACGGGACTAATATTGTTATGTAGATCACCCGTCTGTTCGTCGAGGCCGCCCGTCGCACTGGCCACTGACTTCCGCTAATACCGGATACTGGTCGGTAGAGCGCGCCCACTGTCGGAGGAGTGACGACGCGACGTCTCGGTAGACTCGCGAAATAAATCAGATTTCAATATAGAAATTTATTCTGATATATTCTACTGTTTGCACGCCAAAATGGATTTTCTACTCCTGATGCTTTGGTGGTCGGTAGATCTACATTTCTCCACCAACGCAATTTGTGGGTGATTTGGCGCGTTTCCTGGATCTGGTACTGTCTTCTCACTTTCTGATGAATCGGGGGATACAGTGTGTCGATTGACATTGCAAGTACCCTGTCTATTCTCGGAAATAATAAATTTTCTATTATTTCCTCTGCCTCTCTCCGACGTCGTGCGACAACTACTGTCACAGCGAATATTGCCGTAACTCTTGGTTATAGATGTCTGGAGATATATGCATGACGTACATGACCAACGACGACGCCCAGGGGTTCGGGACGCGCTGTGTCCACTCGGGCCAGGCCGAGCCCGACTCCGCCACGCGCGCTCGCGCGCCCCCCATCTACCAGACGAGTTCGTACGTCTTCGAGGACGCCCAGCACGCGGCGGACCTGTACTCGCTCGCAGAGGACGGCAACGTCTACTCCCGGTTCGACAACCCGACCGTGGCGATGCTGGAACAGCGCATCGCCGACCTCGAAGGAGGGACGGCCGCCGTCGCGACCGGCGCGGGGATGGCCGCCCTCGACGCGGGGACCTCCATCCTCGCGAGCGCGGGCGACAATATCGTCTCGGCGGCGTCTATCTACGGCGGCACCCACGGCTACATGCGGACCATCGGCGCGCGCCGGGGGATCGAGGCACGCTTCGTCGACACGCTCGACCCCGAGGCCTACGCCGAGGCCATCGACGACGACACCGCCTACGTCCACTTCGAGACCATCGGCAACCCCTCGCTCGTGGTGCCGCCCATCGAGGAGATCGTCGAAGTCGCCCACGAGCGCGACGTTCCGGTGTTCGTCGACAACACCTTCGGGACGCCGTATCTCTGTAACCCCCTCGACTACGGCGTCGACGTCATCTGGGAGTCGACGACGAAGTGGATCCACGGGTCTGGAACGACGGTGGGCGGCGTCCTCGTCGACGGCGGCAGTTTCCCCTGGGGCGACCACCCCGAGAAGTACCCCGAACTCGGCGGCGAGAGCCCCGGCTTCCAGGGCGTCAACTTCTCCGAGCAGTACGGCGACCAGGCGTTCGCCATGGCGGCCAAGCAGCGCTCGGTGCGCAACCTCGGCGACGGCCAGAAGCCCTTCGACGCCTGGGCGACGCTGCAGGGACTGGAGACCCTGAAGCTCCGGATGGACCAGCACTGCTCGAACGCGCTGGCCGTCGCGGAGTTCCTCGAGGACCACCCAGACGTCGCCTGGGTCACCTACCCCGGGCTGGACGACCACGAGACCCACGAGGCGGCCCGGAAGTACCTCGACGGGGGGTTCGGTGGCATCGTCACCTTCGGGCTGGAGGGCGGCTACGAGGCCAGTCGGCGCTTCTGCGAGGAGGTCGAACTGGCCTCCTTCCTCGCGAACATCGGCGACGCGAAGACGCTGGTCATCCACCCGGCCTCGACCACGCACGCCCAGCAGTCGGAGGAAGAACAGCGCGAGAGCGGCGTCACGCCCGACCTGGTCAGATGTAGCGTCGGCATCGAAGAGTCCCAGGACATCGTCGCAGACTTCGAGCAGGCTATCGGACGGGTGAACTGACGTGGAGGGGACATAGGATGGAGGTCGAACACGACACGGTCTCGCTCGGCGAGTTCGAGTTCGAGTGCGGGGAGACGATCCCCGACCTGGAGATCGAGTACGAGGCCTACGGCGAGTTCACTGGCGACAACGCGGTGCTGGTCTGTCACGCCCTCACGGGGAGCGCCCACGTCGCGGGTACTCACCGCAGCGACACCGGCGGCCAGGCCCGCGCCTGGTGGGACGACATCGTCGGCGCCGGGAAGGCCGTCGACACCACCGAGTACTACGTCGTCTGCGCGAACGTCCCCGGCTCCTGTTACGGCTCGACCGGGCCCGCGAGCGAGAACCCCGAGACGGGCGAGCCCTACGGTACCGACTTCCCGCCCGTGACGGTCGGCGACTGGACCGAGGCCCAGCGCGCGCTGCTGGACGAACTCGGCGTCCCCCACCTCCACGCCGTCGTTGGCGGGTCCGTCGGCGGGATGAACGTCCTCGAGTGGGCGACGCGCCACCCCGACCACGTCGAGCGCATCGTCCCCATCGCCGCGGCGGCCCGTCTCGACACGCAGTGTCTCGCCATCGACGCCGTCGCCCGCCGGGCCATCACCACCGACGAGGACTGGAACGGTGGCGACTACTACGGCGAGGACCGGCCGAACCCGAAAGACGGGCTGGCACTGGCGCGACAACTGGGCCACGTCATGTACCTCTCGAAGGCCAGCATGGAGCGGAAGTTCGGCCGCCGCGCCGCCGGCCGGGACGCCGTCCGGTCGTTCCCCGCCGACCCGGCCGCGAACTTCTTCCCCTACCGGGACGTCGAGAGCTACCTCGACTACCAGGCCGAGAAGTTCGTCGAGCGCTTCGACGCCAACAGCTACCTCTACCTGACGCGCGCGATGGACAACTACGACCTGTCCTCGGGCTTCGAGTCCGACGCCGACGCGCTGGCCGCCTTCGAGGGCGAGGCGCTGGTGATGTCCTTTACCGGCGACTGGCACTTCACCACCCAGCAGGCCGAGTCGCTGGCCGACAGCCTCCGGAGCGCGGACGTGGAGGCGGCCCACCACGTCGTCGACTCGGACCACGGCCACGACGCCTTCCTCGTCGAACCCGACCACGTCGGCCCGCCGGTGGCGGACTTCCTCGAAGCGGGCGTCGCCGGCAACGCCGTAACGGACACTGCTGGCGACGAGGAGGAGGGCGAGAGCGACTTCGCCCCGGTGCACACCAGTCTGTTCTCCTGAACCTTCGCTCGACGTTCCGCGTCTGAAATTCCTGTTACAGAACTAAGGGGTCTGCCGTCGTAGGCACACGTATGGCACTGTACGCGCTGGACGACGTCGACGACGCCTACGCGGTGACGCGGGCGTTCCTCACGAGCATCGACCGCACGACGTGGCTCAAACTCGCGCTGATCGTCTTCTTCGTCGGTGGCGCGGGCGCCAACTTCCCGGGGACGAGTTTCTCGGGGGCCAACGGCGGGGAACCGGGTGCGCCGCCCGCCGAGGAGTTCCCGGCGTTCGACCCCGGTCCGGACTTCTGGCTGCTCGTCGGCGCCGTCGTCCTCGTTCTCGTGGCCCTCGCGCTGGCGCTGTTCTTCGTCGCCGCGGTGATGGAGTTCGTCTTCGTCGAGTCGCTCCGGACGGAGGACGTCTCGATCCGCGAGTACTGGGGCCGCTACTGGCGCAAGGGACTCCGTCTGTTCGGCTTCCGTCTGGTCGTCGGGCTGCTGTTCTTGGCGCCGTTCCTCGCCGTGATGGCACTGTTCTTCGCGCCCGTGGCACTCGGCACAGGCGGCTTCGCCGCGCCCGTCCTCGCGCTGGTGGTCCTCCTGCCGGTCGTCTTCGTCCTGGCTATCGTCGTCGGACTGGTCGACAGCTTCACCACGAACTTCGTCGTCCCGATCATGCTACTCGAGGACCGCGGCGTCGTCGACGGCTGGCGGCGCCTCTGGCCCACTATCAAAAGCCAGTGGAAGCAGTACCTGGCCTACGCCGTCGCGGCCTGGATCCTCTCGCTCGTCGGCGGCGTCCTGATCGCCGTGGTGGCCGGCATCCTGGTCGCCGTCCTGTTCGTCCCCTTCGGCATCCTCCTCGCGGTCGGCATCGGCCTGCTGTCGGTCCTCGAACCGGTCGGCATCGCCTGGCTCGTCGTGACGGGGCTGCTGTTCGCTCTGGCCGCCCTCGTGGTCGCGTTGCTGGTCACGGTCCCGGTCCAGACGTACCTCCGCTACTACGCGCTGCTCGTGCTCGGCGACGTCGACGCGGACCTCGACATCATTCCCGAACAGCGTGCAGCCGTCCGCTCCGACGTCGAGTCGGGCGGTGACGGCGACGCACTCTGAGGCGGGCCCGCCGGTCCAGTTTTATAGGCGTTCCCAGTGAACTGTCACGATATGGCAGACGACCACGAAACCGCTCAGGAACTGGGCATCGGCTTCGGCGAGACGGTGTACTCCGAGGACGGCGTCGCGCTCGGGACGATACGGGGCTTCGACGAACACGGCTTCTACGTCACCCAGGAGGACGGCATCGAGGCGCTGTCCAGCGAGCACGTCACCCCCGGCCGCTCCGGCGAAGGCGAACTGATGTGGCGCTGCTGGAACTGCGGCGAGATGGGCGAAATCGAGGACATCCCCCAGGAGTGTCCCAACTGCGGCGCGCCGAAGGAGGAGATATACTACTGGACGGAGGACTAGGGACGTCGGGCTCTTCGAGTCGTCTCTTCCCGTACTTTCACGGCTGGTCAGTACAGATCAGCTACGTATCGATCTGTGACGGCCGAAACGACCTGAGTGAGCACGACCGTAAACACCTCGAAAGCCCTCGGCGGGCTCGCGGTCGCTCAGCGGGATACCCTCACGTGCGTTCGGGTAGGGCCCGCTGAGCGACTGCCTTGCAGCGCGACCCCACCTCGCCCTTTCAGTCCCCCAGGGACAGCCGTCGCTCGCGCGATAAAACGCACTCGCGATTGGCCCCGCCACCCCTCCCCGGTCGCGCCTGGCGGCGCGACACGCTTCCTGACCGCTCCGCAACCGCCCGGCCGGGAGGCCGTCTCGTCGGCCGACCAGGGGAAGGGCAGGGCTGCGGTGCTGTCCTCGGAGGACTGAAAGGGCGAGGCGGGGTCCGGGAACCCCGGACCGATAAGCACGCGAGGGACGAGCGCGCGCAGTCGGTCCGCGGGACCGGAGCGCGCCGAGGGCTTTCTGGGTGTTGGCGGTGTCATTTCTCCCAGCAAAAGTCCCACGAACCACCCGCTTAGTTCACACCCACACGCATCACGCGGGCAGCGCCTTTTTCACGGGGCCACGCCCACACATCGCCAATGAACGTCGTCGTCTTCGGCGCAGGAAGTCTGGGAAGCCTGGTCGGCGGACTACTCGCCCGGGAGCACGACGTCACGCTCGTCGGGCGGGACCCGCACGTCTCCGCGGTTCGGGAGGGCGGACTTCGCGTCTCCGGTGCGTTCGAGTTCACCACGTCGCCATCGGCGACGACCAGCGTTCCCGACGCCGCGGACCTCGCTGTCGTCACCGTAAAAGCGTACGACACCCCCGAAGCCGCCGCGGCGCTGGTCGACTGCGACCTCGGTAGCTGCCTCTCGCTCCAGAACGGGATGGGTAACGAGGCGACGCTCGCCGCGCAGCTGGAGTGTCCGGTCCTCGCGGGGACGTGCACCTACGGCGCTCGCCTCGCGGAACCCGGCCACGTCGCGTGTACCGGCGTGGGGGAGGTCGCACTCGGCCCGCGCGAGGGCGGCTCCTCGACCGTCGCGGACGAGGTTGGGGTGGCCTTCGACGACGCCGGCATCGAGACCGTCGTCGCCGACGACGTGCACCGGCGGCTCTGGGAGAAACTGGCCGTCAACGCCGGGATCAACGCGACCACGGCGCTGGCTCGCGTCGAGAACGGAGCCCTGGTCGACGGGCCGGGTGGCGACGTCGCCGCGGCGTCGGCCAGGGAAGTCGCTCGCGTCGCGCGCGAGCAGGGAGTCGACCTCTCCGACGAACCCGTCGTCTCACGCGTGGCGTCCGTCGCGGCCGACACCGCGGCGAATCGCTCGTCGATGCTCCAGGACGTCGACTCGGGGTCCAGGACGGAGGTCGACGCCATCAACGGCTACGTCGTCGACGCCGCGGCGGGCGAAGCGGTCCCGGTCAACCGGACGCTGACCGCGCTCGTCCGCGCGTGGGAGCGGGAGCGAGGGCTCCGCTGACCGCAGCCCCGAACTCGCCGTCCCGTTCGGCAGCCCGAACGGACCGGCCACTCAGTCTGTGGGGGCGTTCCAGAATTGGGTGCGAGGACGCCGCTGACTCAGCTTTCCTCGATTTTGGTCTTGACGGTTTTCGCGGTCTCTTCGTCCTCGAACTGCATGAGGAGGAGTCCGTCCCAGTCGTCCTCGGTGACACTCTCTGCGAGGCTCGGCGCCACTGCGTACGTACTCGCTTCCTCACCGTCGACCGTCACCGTAATCGTGGCGTCGTCGGGGGCTTCGGCGGCCCCGGTCGCCTGGAGCGCCTCGCTCGCGCTGTCGGTTCCCCCGTCGGTGAGCGTGGCTGCGAGTTCGTAGCCGTCGGAATCCGGTTGCTCGCGGACGTCGCCGACGTTCGCCACGGTGTCCTTCTGGAAGAAGGTCTGTTCGCCGTCGGGTCCCGAGACGGTGGCAAATAGGGCGCTGGCCGGCGTCTGTTCCGACCCGTCGGCCGTCGCCGCCGTCCCCGATTCGCCGGCCGTCCCGTTCGTTTCGGGTTCGTCGGACGACCCCTGCATGCAACCGGCGGTTCCGAGGAGGGCTGTACTGGAGAGGAGGGCTATCGTGTCTCTGCGGGAACACTGCATGTGAGTTAGCTGATGTTTACCCACCAAGTACTTTCTGGACTAGTCCGTCTTTGTCACCGATCCACATCCCCTCGCGGCCGCTTCGCGGCCGCTTCGCGAGAACTCAGTTCCGATGGACTCACGGTGCTCGTCCATCGACCTTCGCGGCCGCTACGCGTCCGCTCAGTTCCGCTTCAGGACGTACACCGCGGCGGCCCCGCCGACGACCAGCGCGAACACGTAGCTCTCGACGCGGTAGAGCAGGGCGACGGTGGTCGCCGTCGACCCGGACGAGACGGTCGTCAGCGCGAGGATGAGGACGACGAGGAGCCCGGACACCGCGCCGCTGCCGCCCGGTGAGGGCGCCAGTCCCGCGAGCGTACTGGCGGGGACGATGAACATGACGAGCAACAGCGGGATGGTCGCCCCGACGGCCTCGGCGGCGGCGAACAGCGGGAGGGCGAAGAAGACCCAGCCGACGTAGGCGAACCCGAGGGCGCGGACGAGCGCCCAGCGGTCGCGAGCGATCCGCTGGAACGCCTCGTTCAGCTCCCGCATCCGGTGGAGAACGCCCGCGGGCGTCACCACGGGCAACCGCCGGAGGGCGGGGGAGAGCAACCGGTGTACTGCGTGGCCGATCCGACGGCGGAAGCGCCAGCCCACGACGCCAAAGATAGGGAGTCCCACCGCGAGGACGGCGAGCATCCCGGCGAAGGGGCGTACCGATGCGGGGAGGCTGGACTGCCACAGCAGCGTGGCGAACCCGACGCCGGCGAAGGTGAAGAACGGGAGCAGGTTCAGCGTGTCCGCGGTGACCACGCTGGCGAGGCTCTCCTCGTAGCTGGCCTCGGTGTCCCGGGAGAGGACGTAGGCGATGAACGGTTCGCCGCCGGCCTGTCCCAGCGGGGTGACGTAGTTGGCGAACGTGGCCGCGAAGTACGTCACGAGGAGCCGCCGGTACGGGACGCTCACGCCGGAGACTGCGAGGACGATCTGCCAGGACTTGCCCCAGGCGGCCAGACACAGCAGCGTCGAGAGACAGCCCAGGGCGATCCAGCCGGGATCGGCCCCGAGGAGTCCGTCGACGACGTCGGCCGTCCCGACGAAGTCGACGAGCAGGACGAGGACGAGCCCCGCGACGGCGAAGCCGCCGGATATCTGGAGGACGGTCTTCCGGTCGGCGTAGTCGAGGAGGGCCCCGCCCTGGTCGGACACGGCTCAGTCGATGTAGCCAAGGTCCTTCAGACGGTCCCTGGCCTCGTCGTCCATGTCGTCCAGTACCTCACCGTCCGCGCCGTCGGCCTCGTCGGGCCAGTCGGCGTCGATCGAATCGACGAACGCGAACAGCGCGTCGCGGACGGCGGCGATGGCGCCGTCTTCGTCGGCCGACGATGCGACGTTGTCTATCTCTCCCGCGTCCTCGTCCAGTCGATAGGCCTCGTCGGGAATGCGGGTGTTGTGGATGTACTTCGCGTCGGGCGTGCGGGCAGCGCCCATCCGCGAGTAGAAGCGCGAGTCCGTATCGAGCTCGATGCCGGCACCGCTGGCCTTCCCTTCGAGCTGGCGCAACTCGACGACGGGCTGGTGGTACTCGACGAAACCGACGTCCCCCCGGTCCACGCCGTCGAGTTCGCCGGTGCGGCCCGAACTGCTGCCGGCAAATTCCCGGTAGTCGGCGTGCAGCAGCGACCGGGCTTCGTCCAGCGACTCGCCGTCGCCCTCGACGCCGGTGGCATCGAGCACGGAGTGATAGAGGTCGATCAGTTCGACCGTCGTTTCCTCGTCTCGCCCCGGTTCGACGTCGGGATGCTTGACCATCAGCGGGACGTTGACCAGCGGGTCGTAGATGCAGAACTCATGGCCGTAGAGGTCGTGCTCGCCCAGCAATTCCCCGTGGTCCGCACAGACGACGACCATCGTGTCCTCCCACTGGCCGGTCTCCTGCAGGTGGGAGAACAGCCGGTCGAGCTGGTCGTCCATGTGGCGGATCTCGGCGTCGTAGAGGCCGTTGAGCGCCTCCCACTCCTCGTCGTCGATGTCGCGGGCGCCTGAGTTGTACTCCTTGGAGTTCTGGCACACCTCGGTGGAGTCGACGCCGGGGGCGAACTCCTCGGCGTACTCCTCGGGAGGATGGTAGGGCAGGTGGGCGTCCATCAGGTTGATAAAGGCGAAGAACTGGTCAGAGTCGTCCACGAACTCGATGGTCTTGTCGACGACGGCGGGCGTCTTCGTGTCGCCCCCACCGCCCTCGGCGAGGTGCTCGTGGATCTTGTTGCCGACCTGGACCATGCGGTCGGCGACGGTGCGGAGGGTGTCGTTGTCGTTCATCGTCTTCCAGAGCGTCGCCAGCGGGCCGGAGAGCAGTTCGCTGGGCATGATCTGGAAGAAGTTGTCGTGGTCGTCGAAGCCGTCGGTGAGGTTCGTGTAGGAGGTGATCCAGGCGTTCGAGGAGTAACAGGCGGTGTCGTAGCCCGCCGCGGAGAGGGACTCGGCGAGCGTCGTGGCCCCTTCGAGGTAGGGCGTCTCCTGGGTCGCGCCGTGTTCGGAGGGGTACAGTCCCGTAAAGAGCGAGGCGTGGACCGGGAGCGTCCACGGCGCGGGCGCGACGGCGTTCTCGAAGACCGCGGCCTCCTCGGCGAACTCGGCGAGGTGGGGCGTCGTCGGCTCCTCGTAGCCGTAGACGGAGAGGTGGTCCTTGCGGACGGTGTCGAGGACGACGAAGAGCACGTTCGTCCCGTCCGTGTCGGTCATACAGAGTAGGGTTCCGCCCACGAGGTTAAATTGCCCGCTTTCCGGCGGTGCCGTCTGTCGCGTGCGGTCGGAGACTGAGCCACGTCGCGGCCGTTACTCCCGCTTCTGTGCCGCCTCACGGATCTGCTCGGGGACCGCCGGGACGTCTCCCTCGTCGACGCTCGATCCCTCGATATCCTCGAGCGACATCGGATAGGTCCGGATGTCCATGTGGACGTCGATGCCGGCCTCGGCGCCCTCGGCCATCGCGATGGGAACCTGGTTGTGACCGGGCGTGAGGTCGCCGACGGCGTAGACGCCCTCGACGCTGGTCTTGCCGTGGTCGGCGACGGCGACGGTGCCGTCGTCGTTCAGCTCACACTCCAGCTGTTCGGCCAGGTCGGTGTTGTACTCGGAGCCGTACATCGCGAACCCGCCGCGGTACTCCCGGACGCTCCCGTCTGCGAACTCCAGGGACTCCAGCCAGCCGTCCTCGCCGTTGTTCACGCCCGTGACGTCCGATTCGACGACGTCGACTGGGTGGGCCCGGAGGAGTTCGCCCGTCTCCTCGCTCCAGGTGGGCTCGTCGCCCCGGAGGAGCAAGTCGACGTTGTCGGCGAAGTTGAGCATGATCATGGCGACGTAGGCGGCCGAATCCCCGTGGCCCATCACGTACACCGACTCGTCGACGAACATGTAGGCGTCACAGTGGAGACAGTAGTGCAGGCCCGCGCCGGTCCGGGGGAGCGGCGGGTCGGGCCGGACGTCCGAGAACCCGGTCGCCAGGACGACGCGGTCGGCCAGTATCTCCTCGCCGGCGGCGGTCTCCAGGCGGAACCGCTCTTCGTTCTCGTCCCCGTCCGCCACCGCCTCGGCCGACTCGACGTAGTCCTCGAACCAGTCGGCGCCGTAGCTCTCGACCTGCTCGCGCGCGGTGGCGAGCAGTTCCATTCCGGAGATGTCCTCGGTGACGCCGATGACGTTGTGCGTGTCGGCCATCATCGCGGCGCGGCCACCGCCCCGGTCGACGACCGCCGTCGCGTGGCCCAGCCGGGTGGTGTACAGCGCCGCCGACAGGCCGGCCGGGCCGCCCCCGACGACCACTACCTCGTACTCCGTCGTCTCGCTCATGGGTGTCCGAATTTCGACGACGGACGGCTTTAACAGTTCTCTCCTGCTCCGGCGACCCGTCCGCCCGCGATCACCGTCTTCTCGCCGAACGTAGCACCTCTGGATAATAACGATGTTTCTGACATTATCTGCAACCGTTCTCGGCGGTCCGTGACAACCGGGTCCTCGACGACCGGGTCGGTGGCGCGCTCACTCTCGGACGTGCGAGCCGTCCAGTGCGGTATCGAACCACGGGAAGGCGGAGACGAACGCCGATCACTGGCCGGTTCTGTGGCCCTCGTCACGCTACCGGCGGAGCGGTGGCTTCTAGCCAGTGTCCCCCGGCTATCCCGCCCCATTTCCGGCTGTTCCGTCGAATTGCGGCACCGATGCGGCCAGATCTGCTCGTCGGTGGGCCGTTCGGTGAAATCGCCCGATAGTACTCCGAATACTTATACGATCGATTAATTATCGGACTCCAGTGAGTTCGAACCGCCCCGATCCCGCATGGGTTGTTTCCTCGCGCGTCGGGAGTGCTCGGAGCCGACGACGGGCCGAACCGGTCGGGTTCCTGAGACGCGTTTACTGATAGTTAACGATCGGTCTGTGAATGTCATGTGATGCCATATCAGGGGCGAGTCTTCCGGAGGAATAACGGAGTTAGGTCTGTTATTATCTCCGGCTCCGCGCGCTGCCGTTTACTATCGGAGAACGCTACGCGGAGAGGAGGGCGTTCTCGATGGACTTCGCGGCGCTGGTCACCAGCCCCGTCACGTCCTCTTCGAGCCGTTTGCCGGACATGTGGTGGATGTTTCCGGTGACGCTGACCGCACCGACGGGTTCGCCGTCGCCGTCGACGACGGGCGAGGCGACGCACTGGTGGTCGTCGATGAACTCCTCGCGGTCGAAGGCGACGCGCTGGTCGCGGACCGACCGCAGTTCCCGTTCCAGTTCGCGGCTGTCGGTGATCGTCTTCTCCGTGTAGCGTTCGAGGCCCGTACTCTCGACGATCTGCGTCCGTTCGTCGGCCGGGAGGAACGCGAGGATTGCTTTCCCGCCGGCCGTGGCGTGGAGCGGTGCGACGTCGCCCTCACTGACGTCGCCGTCGGGGTCGACGGACCCGACGCGGAGCGCGTAGACGCCGCGGTCGTCCTCGTGGACGATGAAACTCGACGTGTGCTCGGTCGTCTCCGCGAGGTCCCCGATGACTTCCCGGATCGCCTCGACCGGGAGCCGACCGCGCGCTCCCCGTCCGAGGCCGAGGAACCGGTTGCTCAGGTAGTAGTCGTCGCCCTCTCTGACGAGGTAGCCGAGCCGTTCGAGCGTCTTGACGTGCTTGTACACGGCGCTCTTGGAGATGTCGACCTGGCGGGCGAGTTCGCTCACACCCGCCCCCTGTCGCTCGTCCAGGAGTTCGATGATCCGGAAGCTGGTCTCCGTCGCTTTCACTCGCGGGACGCCGTCGGTCATACCCGGCGTACGAACGGGGCCCGTAAATCGTTTACTGTGAGTGAACACTCCGTGACGGGAGCGCACTGTTCACCGGGGCCGGCTCGGGGCGAATACGCCGGTCAGGGGCGCCCTGTCCCGGCCTGACAGGAATAATTAAACACCCCTGGCGCAAACACGGGAGACACGAGGCTATCTGAATGACTCATATCGTCGACTACGAACTGTTCGAAGTGCCGCCACGGTGGCTCATGCTCCGGATCGAAACGGCCGACGGCACTGTCGGCTGGGGTGAACCCGTCGTCGAGGGCCGCGCCCACACGGTCCGTGCGGCCGTCGAGGAACTGATGGACACCTACCTCCTGGGCGAGGACCCGACGCGGATCGAAGACCACTGGCAGACGATGTACCGCGGCGGGTTCTACCGCGGCGGGCCGGTGCTGATGAGCGCTATCGCGGGCATCGACCAGGCCCTCTGGGACATCAAGGGGAAGCAACTGGGCGCGCCGGTTCACGACCTGCTGGGCGGTCCCGCTCGCGACCGCATCCGCGTCTACCAGTGGATCGGCGGCGACCGCCCCTCAGAGGTAGCCGACCAGGCCCAGACCAAGGTCGAGGCTGGCTTCACCGCGCTGAAGATGAACGCCACCGCCGAGGTCGAGCGCGTCGACGACCCGGCGACGGTCGACGCGGCGGTCAACCGCCTGCGCGAGGTCCGCGAGGCCGTCGGCGACGAGGTCGACGTCGGCGTCGACTTCCACGGACGCGTCACGAAGCCGATGGCCAAGCGCCTGGCCGCGGCACTCGAACCGTACGACCCCATGTTCGTCGAGGAGCCGGTCCTCCCCGAACACAACGACGCGCTCCCGCAGATCGCCGCGCACACGACGACGCCCATCGCCACCGGCGAGCGAATGTACTCGCGCTGGGACTTCAAGGAGATCTTCGAGAACGGCTCCGTCGACGTGATCCAGCCGGACCTCTCCCACGCCGGCGGTATCACCGAGGTGAAGAAGATCGCGGCGATGGCCGAGGCCTACGACGTCGCGCTGGCGCCCCACTGCCCCCTCGGCCCGGTCGCGCTCGCCTCCTGTCTGCAGGTCGACGCCTGCTCGCCCAACGCCCTCATCCAGGAGCAGAGCCTGAACATCCACTACAACGACACCGGCGACGTGCTCGAGTACCTCGCCGACCCCTCCGTCTTCGAGTACGACGACGGCTACGTGACGATCCCCGACAACCCGGGTCTCGGCATCGAGATCAACGAGGACCACGTCCGCGAACAGTCAGAGAAGACGGTGAACTGGCACAACCCCGTCTGGCGACACCAGGACGGCAGCGTCGCCGAGTGGTAGCCCCGGGCCAGAGACTCCGGTCCGGGCCGATTTTTCGACAGCGCGGTTCGACAGCGCGGTTCGCGAGTACGCGCCGACTACTCCGATTTTCGTCGCTGAGACGGCCGGCCTCGTCCCGCTCTCAGCCGACGAACGGTCGAATCTCGACGCCGAATTCGTAGACGCCGGGGTCGACCCGGTACTGTTCGAGCGTCGGCGGCCCGCAGCTCCCCGTCCCGAGACCGCAGTGGGCGTGGTCCAGCGACACCGAAATTTCGTCGCGAGTGGGGAGTTCGTGGTCGTGGGCCGCGGCCGCCAGGTCCGCTCTCGCGTAGTCGTGAGCGGTGACGTCGAGGAGCGACTCGCCGGTCACGGCGATGCCGACGCCGCCATCGTCGGTGAACGTCGCCCAGCGGACGTCCGTCCGGGTGCCGTTGGCCTGCGGGCGGACGTAGGGCGTGTGGAGTTCCGCGACGGCGCCGTCGTATCGCCCGACGAGCGCCGCCTCCTTGCTGTCGACGTACGATTCGCCGGGCCCGCGGCCGTACCAGGTCACGTGGTCGAACTCGCCGTCGAGCGTCAGGTCCAGACCGACGCGGGGGAGCGACGGGAGCAGCGACAGGTCGCCCTCGGGCTCGATCCGCGTCCGGATCTCGACGGCGCCGGTGTCACGGACGGTGTACACCTGCGCCGTCGCGAAGCCGTGATCGAAGATGGGCGGGGCGAGGCGCCCCTCGACAGTTATCTCGACGGCGTCCTCACCGCGGACCTCGTGGCTCACCTCGTCCGTCCTGAACTCGAGGTCGTCGAGCCCGTGTTCCCGCCAGAGCTGGGCGAACCCGATGGTCCTGACGTCGTCGTGCGTGAGCCGCTCGCCGTTCTCGTGGGCCTCTCGAAGCCGGCTGAGCAGCGTCCGGGAGAGGGGGAGCCCCTCGTCGTTGTCGGTCGGTGCCCGCCAGAGACCCGCGCGTGGACCGCTGGAGACCACCTCCCGGCCCCGGTAGGACAGCGACTCGACGACGCCGCGGGTGTCGTCGAAGGTCAGTTCGAACTCGCCGTTCGAGACCACGATCCCGTCGTCGGTCGTCTCACAGCCGAGCGGTGCCGACGCGCCGGGCGACGGCGCCGACGGCTCGCCGTCGGGGAGTTCGAACTGCCCGGTCGCGACGGTGTGGCCCGCCGGCGCCCACCTGGTCTCGCCCCCGAGTCGGGCCTCGACCGTGAGGAGGTTCTCGGCGTCGTCGTCCAGGCGCTCGGGCGCGACGGGGACGGGCAGCGTCGCGCGCTCGCCGGCGGCGACGTCGGGGAGGTCGACGGCGCCGCTCTCGAGGAGTTCCCCGTCCGCCTCGACGCGCCAGGTGGCCCGGAGGTGGTCCAGGTCGCGGAAGTCGTAGCGGTTCTCGACGACCACCTCGCCGCCGTTGAGGTCCGACGGCTCGAACGTCACCGGCTCGATGACCTTCTTGTACTCTGTCAGCCCGGGCGAGGGCGTCCGGTCCGGGAACACCAGGCCGTTGATGTTGAAGTTCGCGTCGTTGGGTTCGTCGCCGAAGTCGCCGCCGTAGGCGAACCACTCCTCGCCGGCGGCCGTGGTCTGGCGGAGCCCCTGGTCGAGCCAGTCCCAGACGAACCCGCCCTGCAGGCGGTCGTGCTCGTAGAACGCGTCCCAGTACTCGCGGAGGTTGCCGGGGCCGTTCCCCATCGCGTGGGCGTACTCGCAGAGGATGACCGGGTGGTCGTAGTCGTCTTCGGCCGCCCATTCCTCGAGCTGATCCCACGGCGGGTACATCGGACCGACGACGTCCGAGACGACCTGCTCCTCGTCCGGTTCGTAGTGTATCGGTCGCGTCGGGTCCCGCTCGCGGGTCTCCTCGGCCATCGTGACGTGGTTCGAGCCGAAGCCCGACTCGTTGCCGAGCGACCAGACGACGACGCTCGGGTGGTTCTTGTCGCGTTCGACCATCCGGACCATCCGGTCGACGTAGGTGTCCTCCCACTCGTCGGCGTCGCTGATGTGGGGCGTCTCGCGGGCAAGCTCCATCCCGTGGCACTCCAGGTCCGTCTCGTCGACGACGTAGAGGCCGTACTCGTCACAGAGGTCGTAGAACCGCGAGTCGTTGGGGTAGTGGGCCGTCCGGACGGCGTTGATATTGTGCCGTTTCATCAGCTCCACGTCCTCGCGCATCGACTCGACGGGGACGTGGCGGCCCCGGTCCGGGTGGAAGTCGTGGCGGTTCACGCCGCGGATCGTCACCGCCTCGCCGTTGACGAGGAACTGGCCGTCCGTTATCTCAACCTCGCGGAAGCCGACGGTCTCCGCGACGACTTCCGTCACCTCGCCGTCCGTCCGCTCGCCGTTCCCCTCGTCTGACGCGTCCACCAGTGCGACCTCGAGGGCGTAACACGTCGGCGTCTCGGCGGTCCACGTCTCCGGGTCGTCGACGTCGGTTTCGAGCGTGACCGTCGCGGTGTCGCCCGCAGCGACCTCGGTAGCACTCTCCAGCTCGGCGACGACGCCGCCGTCCTCGTCCCGGAGCGTCGCCGCCACGGTGCGGGTCGCGTCCGCTGTGCCGACGTTCGCGACGTCGACGGCGGCCGTGAGGTGGGCGTCCTGGTACTCGGCATCGAGGTCCGTCCGCACGTCGACGTCGGCGACGTGGGTCTCCGGGACGGCGTAGGCGTACACCTCCCGGAAGATGCCGCTGAGCCACCACATGTCCTGGTCCTCGACGTAGCTCCCGTTGGTCCACTTGTACACGCGCACGGCGACCGTGTTCTCCCCGGGTTCGACGTGCTCTGTGACGTCGAACTCCGAGGGGAGCCGTGCGCCCTCGCTGTAGCCGACCCGCTCGCCGTTGACCCACAGGTGGAACGCCGAGTCGACCCCCTCGAAGTGCAGGCGGACCTGTCGCCCGTCCCAGTCCTCGTCGACGTGGAACGTGCGACGGTACGAGGCGGTCGGGTTCTCCGTCGGGACGTTCGGCGGGTCGAGCGGGAACGGGTAGACGACGTTGGTGTAATGGGGGTCGCCGTACCCCGCCGTCTGCCAGTTTCTCGGCACGTCGATGCCGTCCCAGTCGCCGGCGTCGAACGCCGGGTCCTGGAACCCCTCGGGCGCGTCCGCCGGCGTCGCGGCCAGGTCGAAGGCCCACTCGCCGTCGAGCGAGCGTATCCACGGTGATCGTGTGCGTTCGCGCCCCCGGGCGGTCTCGGGGTCCTCGTACGGCAGTACGTCGACGTGCGGCGCGAGCCGATTGCGTCCCACGGTCTGTGGGTCGAGCCAGTCGTCCATACTCCCACGTGACACCGGCCCTGCGTAAAGTATTCGCTGGGTGACCGGGCCGGTCGCTACTCGGAGCCCGGTACCGTGCGAACGCTTTTGTTCGCTCCCGGCGCAGTTGCTGGCGTGTCTTACAGCGTCGCAGTTATCGGAACGGGTACGGAACCGGACGACCCCGGCCGCGATGGGTACGCGATGGCGTACCACCACGCGACGGGGTACGAGAAGGTCGACGACTGCGAACTCGTCGCCTGCGCGGACGTCGTCGAGGAGAACGCGCGGGCCTTCGCCGACGAGTTCGCCCTCGCCGACGAGAACGTCTTCACGGACTACGAGGCGATGCTCGGGGCCGTCGAGCCCGATATCGTCTCCATCTGCGTCCCCCCGGCGGTGCACGCGTCCATCGCGCTCGACTGCATCCGGAGCGGCGTCGTCGACGCCATCCACTGCGAGAAGCCGATGGCCGACACCTACGGCGGGGCCAGGGAGATGACCGAGGCGGCCGCAGACCACGACGTCCAGCTGACGTTCAACCACCAGCGCCGGTTCAGCGACGCCGTCCGGACCGCCAAGAACCTGCTCGACGCGGGCGAGATCGGCGACCTCCGGCGCGTGGAGTTCGCGGCGCCGGTCGGCATCTTCGACTACGGCAGCCACTCCTTCGACCTCTGTAACTACTTCAACGACGAGACGTCGGGAGAGTGGGTGCTGGGGCAGATCGACTACTCCGAGGAGAACGTCCTCTTCGGCTCACACAACGAGAACCAGGCGATCGTCCACTGGGAGTACGAGAACGGCGTCCACGGCGTCGCAGCCTCCGACAGCACCGGGACGGGCGGTCCCGCCAGCGCCTTCGCCTGTCACAACCGCCTGATCGGGACCGACGGCGTCATCGAGGTCGGCCCCGAGGGCGACGACGGCGAGGAACTCCCAGCGCTGCGGATCCGCCGCGACGGCGGTGACTGGGAGACCGTCGAGACGGAGGACGGCCTCCACGACTGGGCCTTCGTCGACCGCGCCATCGCGGAGAACGTGCGCTGTCTCCGCGAGGGGGAGACGCCGGAACTCGGCGCCGAGAACGCGCTCAACGCGACCGAACTCATCTTCGCGACGTGGGAGTCGTCCCGACGTCGCGGCCGCGTGGACCTCCCGCTGACCATCGACGACAACCCGCTCCAGGCGATGCTCGACGCGGGCGACCTGACGCCCGCACCGGCGGGGGAGGAGTAGATGGTCCACCTGTCGGTCTGTATCGAGATGGTGTACGACGACGAGCCGTTCCACGAGCGGGTCCACCGGGCCGCCGACGCCGGCGTCGACGCCGTCGAGTTCTGGGACTGGCGCGAGAAGGACCTCGACGCCATCGAGGCAGCGGCGGACGAGGCGGGCGTCGACGTCGTCGCCTGCGTCGCCGGCGGCGAGCTGACCGACCCGGCGGCGGCCGACGACGCCGTCGCGACGATCCGCGAGTCGATCGAGACGGCGGCCGACCTGGGAATCCCCACGCTGATCGCGACGACCGGCCCGGACCAGGACGGCCTGGACCGCCGGACCCAGCACCAAAACGTCGTCGAGGTGCTCTCGCAGGTCGCCCCGGACGCCGAGGACGCGGGCGTCACTATCGCGCTGGAACCGCTCAACACGACCGTCGACCACCCGGGTTACTACCTGACCACGAGCGAGGAAGGGTTCGAGATCGTCGACGAAGTCGGTTCGGATGCCGTGGCGCTCCTCTACGACGTCTACCACCAGCAGATAACGGAGGGCAACGTCATCGATACGATCACGGAGCACGTCGACGAGATCGGTCACATCCACGTCGCCGACGTCCCGGGCCGGCACGAACCCGGGACGGGCGAACTGAACTACGCGAACGTCTTCGACGCCATCGACGACGCCGATTACGACGGCTACGTCGGCTGCGAGTTCTCGCCCACTGGCGACCCGGACGAGGCGATGGCCGCAGTCCTCGAGGCGGTCTGAAGCGGGCTGATCCGAACCCCTTTCCACCCGTGGCAGGCGGGCGGTACGCGGCGACTACCCCCGCTGTCAGTGCCGAGAACGACTGTTAGGTTCTGCATCCGATCCCGCCTTCGGCTCCGACACCGGCGTTCCGTCCCGGTCGCTTCCGTTCACCCCGCCACCGGGGCGCCGTCCGTGCGAGGCACCCCCATGATTTATCTGGTCGACAGGACATCTTCGGGTATGCCGAAGATAGCCTTCGTTGGCGCCGGCAGTATCGTCTTCGCTCGCAACCTGATGGGCGACGTCCTCTCGTACCCGGAGCTGCAGGGGAGCACGATCACCCTGATGGACATCGACGAGGAGCGACTCGACAGGGTCGCGACGGCGGGACGGGAGATGGTCGAACACAACGACGTCGACGCGACCATCGAGACCACGACCGACCGGCGGGAGGCCCTTGACGGCGCCGACTACGTGCTAAACATGATCCACGTCGGCGGCCGGGAGCCCTTCGAGAACGAGATCCGCATCTCCCAGGAGTACGGCGTCAACCAGGCCGTCGGCGACACGCTCGGTCCCGGCGGCGTCTTCCGGTTCCTGCGGACCGCGCCCGTCATGCTGGACCTGGCCCGCGACATGGAGGAGCTGTGTCCCGACGCACTCTTGCTCAACTACACGAACCCGATGGCGATGCTGTGCTGGGCCGTCGACGAGGCCACCGATATCGACGTCGTCGGCCTCTGCCACAGCGTCCAGCACACCGCCGAGGCCGTCTCAGATTACGCAGACGTTCCGCGCGAGGAACTGGACTACTGGGTGGCCGGCATCAACCACATGGCGTGGTTCCTCGAGGTCGAACACGACGGCGAGAGCATCTATCCGGGGCTGTACGAGGCGGCCGAGGACCCGGAGACGTACAAACGTGACAACGTCCGCTTCGATATTCTCCGCCACTTCGGCGCGTTCGTCACGGAGTCGAGCAACCACATGTCCGAGTACGTGCCGTACTTCCGGACCGAGGAGGCGACCATCGAGGAGTACACCGTCGACGAGGAGTTCGAGGACTACTTCGTCGACTGGATGCCCACGGGCCACTACTTCGAGCACTGGTGCGAGTACCAGCAGGAGGCCCGCGAGATGACGGCCGACGACATCGACCCGGAGATCGAGCGATCCGAGGAGTACGGCTCGCGCATCATCCACTCGATGGAGACGGGCGAGCGCCGGCGGATGAATATCAACGTCCGCAACGACGCGGGCGCCATCGCGAACCTCGGGAACGACACCTGCGTCGAGGTGCCCTGCCTCGTCGACGGCCAGGGGGTCCACCCCTGCTCCGTCGGCGAGCTCCCCGCCCAGCTGGTGGCGCTCAACCGGACGAACACCAGCGTGCAGCGCCTCGCGGTGAAAGCGGCCCTCGACCACGACCAGGACGCGCTCCGACGGGCGGTGAAACTGGACCCGCTGACGGCGGCCGCCTGCACGCTCGACGAGATAGACGACATGGTCGACGACCTGCTGGCGGCCAACGCGGACTACCTCCCGGACGAACTCGTCGAGGCGCCCCGCACCGTTTCCTCGCCGACGTAACTGTCGCGGGCCTAGCCGTCGCGGACCGGTCCCCGGCCCCGCTCCTGGTGTGGCGCGTTACTCCGCCCCACCGCGGAAAGGTTTATCATCGTCATCCTACATCATCGACTATGGGCGAGCTAGAGATTCGCAACCTGACGAAGGTATTCAACGACGACAGTGGCGACATCGTCGCGGTCGACGACTTCGAGGCGGAGATCGAGGACGGTGAGCTGATCGTCCTCGTCGGGCCCTCGGGCTGTGGGAAGTCGACGACCCTTCGCTGTATCGCCGGCCTGGAGACGCCGACCCGGGGCGACATTCTCGTCGACGGGAACGACGTCACGGACAACAAGCCGAAGAACCGCGACATGGCGATGGTGTTCCAGAACTACGCGCTGTATCCCCACAAGACCGCCAGGGGCAACATGGCCTTCGGGCTCAAGATGACGACCGACCTCTCGAAGGAAGAGATCGACGAGCGGGTCGAGGAGGTCGCGGCGATGATGGGGATCGAGGACCTGCTGGGGAAGAAACCGGACGAGCTCTCCGGCGGGCAACAACAGCGCGTCGCGCTCGGCCGGGCCATCGTCCGCGAGCCCGAAGTGTTCCTGATGGACGAGCCCCTCTCCAACCTCGACGCGAAGCTCCGGACGCAGATGCGCACCGAGTTGCAGTCGCTCCAGCAGGAGTTCGGCGTCACGACCGTCTACGTCACCCACGACCAGACCGAGGCGATGACGATGTCCGACCGCATCGCCGTCCTCAACGGGGGCCAGCTCCAGCAACTCGGGACGCCCCTGGAGTGTTACCACGAACCCGCGAACCGCTTCGTCGCCAGTTTCATCGGCTCGCCGTCGATGAACTTCTTCGAGCTGGAACTGGACACGGCGGGGTCGCCGACGCTCGTCAACGAGACCTTCGAGTACGAACTCGACGACGACGTCTACGCGGACGTCGAGGGCACGGGCGACCGCTTCACCCTGGGCATCCGACCGGAGGACGTCGAGGCCGTTCCGGCCGACACTCGCAACGCGATACCGGCAGAGGTCGAGGTCACGGAACCGCTCGGTGACGTCACCTACGTCTACCTGAACGTCGGCGACCAGCAGTACACCGCGACGCTCGAGGGCGACATCGTACTGGAGGCCGGCCGGACCATCCACGTCACCTTCCCGCAGGAGAAGATCCACCTCTTCGACGGCGACACGGGCGAGGCCGTCAGGAACCGGACGCCGCCGGAGGTCGACGACTTCGGGTCGCTCACCGGCGTGGAGACGGACCAGGGCGCAGAAATAGCCGAGTAACGCTCGCGAACCGATTCTCACTCCGGACTCGGGGTCGTCACTCCAGTCGCGGCAGGTCCTTCGTCACTCCAGTCGCGGGAGGTGATCCTCGTTCGCCGCGAGCAGTTCCTCGGTCATCTCGTGAATCTCGTCGAGCGTACACGCCGCGGCCGTCAGCGGGTCCAGTTTCACCGCCTGGTGGATCTTCTCGCGGTCGTGCTCCAGTGCGCCCTCGACGACGAGGCGGTGGATTGACGCGTGCTGGCGCGGGAAGTGGGCGATTTCGGTGGGCAGTTCGCCCACGGAACACGGGTTGACGCCCGTCCCGTCGACGAGCACGGGAACCTCGACGCAGACGTCTTTCGGGAGGTTCTCGATGGCGTTCGTCTCGTTGGAGACGTTGAGGTTCATCCGCCGGGGCGTGTCGGTCTCCACGGCGTGGATGATGCGGGAGGCGTACTCTTCGGAGCGCTCCGGCGCGACCGTCTCGAGGTCGACGTCCATGTCGGGGTCGTCGCGATGGGCCGACCGCTCTTTCCAGCCCTCGAGGTAGGTGGCGGTCTCCATGCGCTCGGCGTAGTCCGTCCCCGTCATCTCCTCGATGGTCGCCTCGTCGGTCCGGAAGTAGGGCACGTACTCGGACATGTGATGGGAGGACTCCGTCGGGAAGTAGCCGAAGTGGCGCATCATCTCGAAGCGGACGGTGTCGCGCTCGTAGATGTCGGGGTCGTCCATCGCCTCGCGGAGCGCGGGGTAGATGCTCTCGCCGTCGTGTTCGGCCGTCAGGAACCAGGCGACGTGGTTGATGCCCGCCACCCAGTAGTCGAGTTCGTCCTGCGGGACGTCGACGTAACTGGAGATTGCCTCGGCGGTGTGGGGGACGCTGTGACAGAGGCCCACCGTCTCGACGTCCGTGGCGTCGTACAGCGTCTGGCAGAGGATCGACATCGGGTTGGTGTAGTTCAGGAAGAGCGCGTCGGGACACACCTCCTCCACGTCGTTCGCGATGTCGAGCATCGTCGGGATGGTCCGCAGGGCCCGGAAGATGCCGCCGGGTCCGATGGTGTCGCCGATGGCCTGCTTCACGCCGTATTTCTCCGGGATGCGGATCTCGTTCTCGAAGGGCTCGGTGTCCCCGACGTTGATCATGTTGAGCACGTAGTCCGCGCCCTCCAGGGCTTCGACCCGGTCCGTGGTCGACTCGACGGTCGCGTCCAGGCCGGCGTTGTCGACCATCGACTCCGCGACCCGCGCGGTCTGTTCGAGGCGGTGCTCGTCGATGTCCATCAACGCGATTTCGCTGTCCTCCAGTTCGTCGAACGAGAGGACGTCGCCGACGAGCGTCGTGGCGAACACCATGCTACCCGCACCGATGAAGGTGATCTTCGGCATGCGTCGACACAGTGGCGTTCGCTGGATAAATATACCGGTGGCCGGGACGAGCGGGCCCGCCATCAGTGACGTCCGGGACTGGGCGCCGGTTCCGGAGAGTATTGTCGGGAAATTAATGGAAATATATATACCTATCCTTCACGACTGTCAATGCGAAGCAATGCCAGACAGCAGTCCGGACAGCCTTCGGCGACGAAAACTCGTACAGAGCATCGGCCTGGGCGCTGGTATCGCCCTGGCCGGGTGTAGTGGCGACGGCGGAGACGGTGGTAGCCTGGAAGGAGACGGCGACGGTGGCGGGGATAGTCTCGGGACAGAGACCGGGGGAGGTGACGGCGGTGACGGTGGATCCGGCGCCGACGTACTCCACTGGGACGCGGGGCTCCCCTCCAACGAGGAGGACCTCGAAACGGCGTTATCGAACATCCAGAGCTTCTTCGAGGAGCGCACCGGCGAGCAGCTGCAGATCACCGACTACACCTACGAGGACATGCGCTCGGCGTACCTCACGGGCGCTCGGTCGGGCGACCCCGACTCCGTAGAGGGTGTCCTCTCGCACCTCACCGAGTACATCGAGGCGGACCTCATCGAACCCATCGGGGACAAGGCCGAGGCCCTGGAGTGGTACGACGGCTACGTCGAGAGCACGATCGAGGCGATGTCGTACCAGGGCGAACTGTACGCGCTCCCCTACACCGGGAACGGACGCGCGTTGATCTACCGCACCGACATCCTCGAGGAACTGGGACAGGACCCGCCGGAGACGGCGGACGAGTTCCTCGAGATCGGTCGGCTGATCAAGGCAGAGACCGACGTCACGCCGTTCCACAACTGCACCAAGGACGGCGGCGTCCGCGCGTTCCAGGAGTGGATGTCCCACGTCTACCAGCACACCGAGAACCTCTACGCGACCGACGGGGACGGCTGGACGCTGAACGTCGACGCGGACACGCTCGGCCTCGTCTTCGACAAGTACTACTACCAGGTGTGGGCGAGCGACGACCCCATCGCCGACCCCGACCAGCTGGGGACCGGCTGGCAGGTCAACGACCCCGAGTACATCAACGGCAACCTCGCGATGATCGAGTGCGGGCCGTGGATCCGCGGCTGGACGAGCGGCCCCGAGATCGACGACGAGGACGCGGCCTCGCAGGTTCTGGACGAGAACACGGCCGTCGATCACCTCCCCTACGCGGAGGGCGGGGAGCGCGGGACCTACCTCGAGGTCAAACCGGTCATGGTCAACGCCAACTCGGAGAACCAGGACCTGGGATTCGAGGCCGTCGCCTCCCGGTGTAGCCCGACGGTGATGGAAAAGCAGAAGTCCCACTCCCCGGGCAACTACGTCACGCCGGTCCACGAGGACGTCGAGACCACCCTGGAGAGCGAGAACTGGATGCCCTTTACCGACGTGTTCGAGACGGGTCGCGCGCTGGCGAAGATCTCCTGGGGCCCGGTGCGCCAGGAGTTCTACCCGCTGATGCAGGAGGTCGCCTACGGCGAGACCGACCCCTACGACGCCGGGAGCACGCTCCACTCGAACCTGAAAAGCCTGGAAGGCGACCTGTAATCCAGATGGCGACGAACACGAGTAAGGGTCCGGCCGAACGATTCCTCGAGGAGTTCAGGGCCTTCGTCTCGGAGACGTGGCTCGGCTACGCGCTCATCCTGCCGGCGACGATACTGGTCGCGGCGATCATCCTGTACCCGACGGTCCGGGGTATCCACATGGCGTTCCTCGAAGTATCGCTGCTCCAGCCCGGAGAGGAGTCGTTCGTCGGTCTCGAGAACTTCGCCGAGATGGCTAACGACGCAGTGTTCCGGACCGCGCTGTGGCAGACGGTGGTGCTCACCGCGCTCGCGGTGTCGATCCAGTACCTGCTCGGGATGGCGCTGGCGCTGGTGCTCAAGGAGAAGGTGCCGGGAATGCGCTTTTTCAGGAGCGTCTCGATGGTGACGTGGGTCCTGCCGATCATCGTGATGGTCATCCTGTTCCGGTTCATGGTCCAGAACGGCTTCGGCCCCGTGAACATCATCCTCGGCGCGCTCGGCCTGGAGACGACCTACTGGTTCGGCGACCCGGAGATGGCGTTCCCGCTCATCGTGTTGATGCACGTCTGGCGGAACGTCCCGTTCTACGCCATCGCGCTGATGGCGGCGATGAACTCGATCCCCGAGACCCAGTACGAGGCCGCGCGCCTCGACGGCGCGGGCGCACTCCAGCGCTTCCGCCACGTCACGCTCCCGCAGATCTCCTACGTGTCGATGATAATGATCGTGTTGCACGTCATCTTCACGTTCAACAACTTCGAGATCGTCTACCTCTCGACCGGCGGGGGACCGCTCGGCAACACCGAAGTGCTCGCGACGTACGTCTACAAGACGGCCTTCGAGACGTACGCGCTCGGCTACGCGGCGAGCATGGGCGTCGTGATGCTCATCATCATGCTCACGTTCACCGCAGTGTACGTGAAACTGGAGGACACCGACTGATGCACAGCGAGGTATTCCATGGCAACTGAAACGGACGCTATCGACGGCGGAACCGGGACGACGAGCGCCATCCAGCGCTTCGACGAGTGGCTGGACGAAGACGTCTCTCCACGGCGAGCGCTGGCCGTGTACGCGGCCCTCGGGGTGTTCATGCTGTTCCTCCTGCTCCCGGTCCTGTACATGATACTGGCGACGTTCACGAACCAGACGTTCCTCTACTCGTCGGCGCTGCTCCCGTCGCTGTCCAGTCTAACGATCGCGAACTACGTCAACGTCCTCTCGACGGGCGCCTTCCAGCAGTACTTCGTCAACTCGACTATCATCGCGACGGCGACGACCGCGCTGACGCTGTCGGTCGGCACCCTCGCCGCCTACTCGCTGAGCCGGTTCGACTACCCGGGGCGAGGATCGCTCCTGCTGGCGTTCCTCGGGACTCAGATGTTGCCGTACGTACTGATCCTGATCCCCTTCTTCCTGTTGATGTACACGCTGGACCTCATCAACTCCCACCTCGGGATCATCATCGCCCACTCGGTCATCGCCCTGCCACTGGCGATCTGGCTGCTGAAGGGTTACTTCGACGACATCCCCGAGTCGCTGGACGAGGCCGCCAAGATGGACGGCTGTTCGCAACTGGACGTCCTGGCCCGGGTCATCCTCCCGCTGTCGCTGCCGGGCCTGGCCGTGGCGGGATTCTACACGTTCACCATCTCCTGGAACGACTTCCTGCTCGTCTCGGTGCTCTCCCAGACCGGTGCGACCCGCACGCTCCCCTACGGGCTGCAGCTGTTCCAGTCCCAGAACCAGGTCGCCTGGCACCTCGTGCTCACGGCGGCGACGATCACCATGGTTCCGGTCATCGTCCTGTTCGCGGCGGTCCAGCAGTGGGTCGTCAAGGGCCTGGCCAGCGGCGGCATGAAGGGGGCGTGACCACGGAGCCCCCCTTCGTTCGCGGCTCCCCGCTCCAGTCCCTCGTCGTCGGTCTGGCGTTTCGTCGTCGGTCTGGCGTTCGGTGTCCCACCGTCGTGGCGACACCCGATTTCGGCACTACTTATAAGAATTGAGCAATACTATTTTATTTGGTACTACGAAGTACGGCGTCGAACGTCGTTCGCGGACTAGAACTCACAACCGCTTCGAGCGGACACAGAACGCCGTCTCAGCCCGGATCAAATTCACCGGCCGATTCGCGCGATCTCGAAGATAGTCTTGACAATTGTGGCCTATATGGCGGTTTCGACGCTCAGCCGTCTGGTTCTGCTTCAGACAAGCTACTTCCGTTTCTTCTGACTAATTTCTTATAGTACATCGGAATGATATAGAAGGTGCCAATTACACCTGGCGCCCTGATCCATCCCTGTCCGAGACGCGTACTGACGGTCACCGTGGCTGGCCGCTGTCGCTACGGGCCAGGAGCGGGTGTGAAAACGATGTGAAAAACTGCAAACCGTCAAAACGGCCACCGATGGCCGCGTTCGACCGACGAACCGCGCGCCCTAGAACGGTGCTGCGGGACCTTCGTCGTCGTCGCCGCCAATCTCGCCGCCGCGGGAGTCGCCGGGCATCGAGGGACCCGACCCGCCGCCCATGCCGCCACCGCCGCCCATGCCGGTGTTCGCGTGGACGGTGTCGATCTCCGGGATCTCCTTGGTCATGCGCGTCTTGATGGCCTGGATGGTCATCGGCGAGATGCCACAGCCCGAACAGGCGCCGCCGAGCTGGATGGTGACGCTGCCTTCCTCGCGGTCGAGGTTCTCGATGGCCGCGTTCCCGCCGTGCATCTGGATCTGGGGGAAGTTGCGGCGCAGGAAGTTGGAGATGCGCTCCTTCAGGTCGTCGTTCGCGGCCTCGTCTGTTTCGGTGCTCATGATATCCTGTCTTTGATTCCGCGGGCGCTTAGACCTTTGGACTCACCCGTTCGTTGCCCGCGGTCCGGAACGGGGGGTCGGGCCGACGACGGTGGGCGGTCACTCCTCGAAGCCGAAGATGCGCCGGTGCTGGCGCTCCAGCTCCTGGACGTAGCGTTCGAGCACCGCCTCGACCTTCTCGTCGGCGACGACGATAGCGTCCATGCGGTCGACGGGACTCTCTGGCAGGTCGATCCGGAACTCGCCGTCCCCCTCGTAGAACGGCTCGGACTCGTTGAGGATCTGCTGGTCGATTGCGTGGATCAGTTCCGAGTCGTACGCGTCGTTCATCTCCTCGAAGGCCTGTTTGTACGCCTTCTGTAGCTCGGGGAAGTAGTTCGCGTACTTGTCCTCGAACTGTTCGGGGTCGAAGTCGGTCATTGCCAGACGGATCGGCGCCCCCAGATAAAGGTCACGCGGTCTCTCCGCGTTCGCGACCGGCCCGTCGCCCCTGCCCTCGCCGCCGCGGTGCCTGCCGCTCGATTACCGGCGGACGGGCTGGCTGGCGTCTTTCTTCGGCAGGTACACCGTGAGGTAGCCGACGAAGACGATGCCGAACAGCCCCCCGAGGACGAGGTACACCTCGACGCCGATACCAGCGAAGATGGCGACTATCTCGTCGACCGTCGCGATGGGGTCGGCCAGCCCGAACGCCTCGACGTAGGTGAGGACGGCCAGGACGGCGACGAGGAACAGGTCCAGCACGTCGCGCTCTTGCATTCCGTGGGTACTCTCTGGAGCAGACGCTTAGCTCTTTTTGCCGTTCAGTGTAGTGTGTGTAGTGAGCGATCTGGTGGGTTCGGGGTTGTGACGGAGTAGGAGACGACAACAACTCTCAGAAAGCCCTCGACGCGCTCCGGTCCCGCGGCCCCGCTGTCGTCCGAAAATCGGAGATTTTCGTGATGACGAGAGAGCGAAGCTCTCTCGAACCACGCTCCTCACTTCGTTCCGGTGCTTGCGGGACTGGGGTTCCCGGAGCCCGCCTCGCCCTTTCAGTCCACCAGGAGAGCAAGCTCTCCTGAGCCTTGCGCTCACTCCGTTCGCGCAAGACACCAGGACAGCATCGCTCGCGCCACAGAGGCGCTCGCGGTTAGGACCACCAGTCCTCCCCGGTCGTGCCTGGCGGCACGACACGCTTCCTGACCGCCCAGCAACCGCGCGGCGGTCGGCCGGGAGGCCGTTTCTTCGGCCGACCCGGGGAAGGGCAGGGCAGGGCAGCGGTGCTGTGCCGACCCTGGAGGACTGAAAGGGCGAGGCGGGGTGGAGGAAGCACGGACCCGCAAGCACGCGAGGGACGAGCGCGCACAGCGTGGTCCGCGCGACTCCAGCCCGCCGAGGGCTTTCGAGTTGTTGCCCTCTTCGTTCCTTCCAGCGCCAACTCACCAGAACCACCCGTCACAGAAGCAAACGAACACTACCGAACGTCCACTTACCCGAGCTGTTCGGCGACGATGGCGTCGGCGGCCTCGACGAACTCCTGCTCTTTTCCGGCGGGTACCGTCGCACCCGCGGCGATGTCGTGACCGCCGCCGTCGCCGCCGACGGACCGCGATGCTTCGCCCATCACGGCCGAGAGGTCGAGGCCGCGGCCGACGAGTGGGCCGGTGCCCCGCGAGGACACCTTCGTCTCCTCGTCGTTCTTTCGGGCGAACGCGAGGATGGGCTTGTCGGAGTCGACGCCGTCGGTGCCGAGCGCCATCCCGGCGACGATGCCGACGATGGTCTCGCGGATGGCCTCGCCCGCGTCGAACCACTGGACGTGCTCCTCGTGGGTGACGCCGCGCTCCTGGACCAGTGTCAGGCCCTCCGAGAGGTTGCGCCGGTGGTTCGCGAGCAGGGTCTGGGCCCGGTCCAGCGCGCCGTCGCGGTTGCCCAGGCAGACCGCCAGGCCGACGTCGGCCCGTTCGTAGCGGGCGGTGGCGTTCAGCAGCGTCGAGAACTCACTGGCGTCGCGCAACTCGGTGCCGACGGGTTCGTCCGCGAGGGTGTAGGTGGTCCCGACGAGGGAGTCGATCTTCCCGGCAGGGACGCCCCGCTCGACGGCCCGCTTGACGAGCGCGCTGGCGACGGTCTGGCGCTCGTCGTCGGTCAGGTCCGCCCAGGTGCGCCAGTCGCCGTTCGTCTTGAGGTCGAGTCCCAGGCCGTCGAGAAACCGGATCGCACCGGCCTGGTCGTTGGAGACGCCTGGAATCGGCACTTCGGTGGCGTACTCCAGCAACTTCGGGAGCGGGCGGGTCTGTTTGCCGTACAGCGTGAGGTCGGTCCCCTCGTCGAGGACGCCCGCCTCGACGCCCTCGGCGACGATGCCCGCGTTCGCGCCAATCAACTCCCCGCCGACGGCCTGCATGTCGCCGACGGCGCCGACGACGGCGAGGCCGGCCAGGTCGCGGTTCTCGTCGGGCACGTCCGCGTCGGCGTCCGCGGTCTCGGCCAGCGCGCGGGCGAGGACGTAGGCCGCCCCCGCACCAGACAGTTCGGACGCGCCGTTGATCCCCTCCAGCAGCGGGTTGCAGTGATACTCCGTGTCGGCGTATCCGTCGGTCGTCACGACGGCGTCGGGGTGGCAATCTTCGGGGTCCGACGGCTGGTGGTGGTCGGCGACGACGGGCGTGAAATCGCCCGCCGCCGCGTGCTCGCTGATGACGTCCAGTTGCCCGGAGCCGAAGTCGGTGAACAGGACGGTGTCGTAGTCGGTGGCCGCGATGCCGGCGATGGCCTCGGGGTCGAGTTGCTTCTCGAAGACCGTCTCGAACTCGATGCCCGCGCGTTCGAGGGCCGACGACGCGACGGCCGCGCTCGTCAGCCCGTCGGCGTCGATGTGGGACGCGAGCAGTACCTCGTCTGCTCGCTGGAGTCGATTCGCGCACGCGGCGGCGCGGTCGTCCAGGTCAGGTACCGGTCCCATGCTGAGCGAGGGTGGTGCCCGCTCGCGTATAAACTATCGGACTGGGACCGGGAGAACGCGAACGCCGCTGGGGGCGCAATCTCACACACGGACACCTCTCGCAACGTGAGACCGTCCCGGGCTTCCGACAGCGACTCACCCACTCGCTGGTCGGAGTGCCCAGACCTCGTAGGGTTGTTCGGCAGGTTCCTCGGGGTCGATCCCTGCCTGCTTCTCGGCCTCGTACCGGCTCCGTTCGACGGTCTCGAAATTCGATTCCAGGATCGTCCGCACGGTACGCACGGTTCGCTCCTGGGCGAACACCGGTCCGTCGTCGCGTGGCATGTGATTGTGGGCGGCGACCAGCAGGCCGTCGTCGGCGACGACGCCACGCAGGTCGTCGGCGAACTCGAACAGGTCAGTCACGGAGTAGTCTGCACAGAGGTAGTACAGCGATCCGACGGCGACGACGGCGTCGAAGGCGCGCTCGCTTTCGGCCACCCAGTCAACGATGTCCGCCCGCTCGTAAGACGCGTCAGGGGCCCACTCGCGGGCGGCGTCGAGCGCCTCCTTCGAACAGTCGACGCCGACGACTTCGGCGTCGGGATACGCCTCGGTCGCCAGTCTCGTTTTGGCGCCGTTGCCACAGCCCAGATCGAGGATCCGGTCGACCTCTTCCGGCGCTTTCCGGTCGCGAAGTGCGGCGAGAGGGCGCTCGCCCTTGCGGCGCTCGTACTCGCTCTCGTAGTAGCCCCACGGGTCGCCCTCGGCTTCGGCGTAGCGTTCGTCGAAGTATTCGTCGTCGAACCGCATGCTCTCACCGGAGGCTGGGGCGAATTAAAAAGTTGGGTCCGGAGGCCTGTCGCTCGCTTGGCCTACGCGACCTGGCGCCGTTCGGTGAAGGTCACGGTCTGGTCGGCTGTCTCGACCGTCGTCTGGACGGTTATCCAGCCGTCGTTCCGCTCGATTTTGTACCCGTCGCTGTACGACAGTTCGACGCGCTTCGTCGCGGTGTAGGACTCGCCGGCGTCGAGCGCGCCGACGTCCTCGGAGCCCTGCCAGACCTGGTCGCCGTCGGTGCCGTTGCCGGCGAAGATACGCGTGTAGACGGTGACGTCGTCGGCAGTCGCATCTCGCCGGTTGGTGAGGGTCGAGGTGACGTCGCGGCAGGTCCGTCCGCACTCCTCGATGTTCCCGATAGCGAACGTGAACGGCGGCGTGTCGGTCGCAGTCGCCGTTGCGTCGCTGGTCCCGCCGTCACCGCTTGCGCCGTCACCGCTTGCGCCGTCGCTTCCCGTATTCGACGGCGTCTCCGTCGGGAACGACTCGACGTCAGACCCGCTGTCGCCGCCGGGCGCGGGACCGAACCCGGTGACGAGCGCCCCGACGACGCCCGCCACCAGGAGGATTCCGACGCCGACGACTGCGAGTAGTTTCGCGTTCATTCGTCAGGCGTCGACCCCGTTACCGGCGGATTCGCTGACCTCGTCACCTGGGTTCCCGCCCAGCGTCCCGTCGAGGAACTGGCCGATGGCGTCGAGGATGGACGTGACGAACTCCGGTACCGGGTCGGGCAGGTCCCCGGGCGGCCCCACGGCTCCGCTGGTCTCGTCGGTCGCACTGGCCGCGGGCGCTGCCGCGACGGAACCGGTCAACAAGCAGATCACAGCGACGAATACGCCAGCCGTCAGGAGTGAGTTTCGGAACATCGTCGTCCTCCTGTATCCCTCTCGCACACATCAATCGGTTCGATAGTACGCGCGGATTCGCACCGTTTAGCCACTGTTTGTGTCGTTCAATCCGTGTCGTACCGGGAGACGCGCCCCCGGTGCGCCGGCCAGGACGCCGTGGCGATCTGGTGCCCCCAGGGATCATCCCCGGCATCGGCGTAGCGTTCGTCGAAGTACGTGTCGTCGAACCGCCTGGTCTCACCGGCGACGGGGGCGAAGTAACATTTGGCCCAGAAATCGAATCCTCGCCCGACCTCGCTTACGCGACGTCGCGCCGCTCAGTGATCGTCACGGTCTCTTCGTCCGACTCCACCGTCGTCTCGATGGTCACCCAGCCGCCGGCGCCCGTGACCGCGACGGCGTCACCGAACCCGAGCTCGATGCGCTTGGTCGCGGTGTGGGACTCGCCACCGGCCAGGGTACCGACGTCGGCCGACCCCTGCCAGACCTGCCTGCCGTTCCCTTCCTTGCCGGCGAAAATCTGCGTCGAGACGGTGACGTCCTCCGCCGTCGCGTTCTGCTGGTTCGTGACCGTCGACATCACGTCGCGACAGGTCCGACCGCACTTCTCCGTGTTGTCGGCGACGACCGTGAACGCCGGCTCGTCGGTCGTTTCATCGTCGCCGCCGCTGTCTCCGCCGCCGTTATCCGGTGGCGAAGCCGGCGCCTCTCCCGGAGCGGCGCCGTTACCAGGAGCGTTGTCGGGCCCGAAGCCCGGACCGGGGCCGGATCCGAACCCACTCGCCACGGCGCCACCCGACCCGACGACGAGGAGCACGGCGATGCCACACACTGCGAACAGTCTCGCATTCATCTATCGCTGGACTGGTACGTCGCGACCGGTGTTATTTATCCAGTCGCTAAGCACTCCCTCCGAACAGTCCAGCGACTGTCACCTGTCGTGGTCCCGGACTGGCAGGGTGCGTTCGAACCGCGGATTCACAGGGCCGAGACGGTGTTAATATCGGATTAAGCGGCGAGAAGTCGGGCGGTCCGCTCGTCGTTCGGACCCGGTCACTCCCGATGCGTCGGGGCGGCGTCCTCGACGACGGCGCAGGCCAGCACCTCGAAGTCGGCCGTCTCCGGCACGACGTCGACGTCGATGCCGTGGCTCTCGGCGGTCTCCCGCGTCGGGTCGCCGATGGCGCCGACGACGGCATCGTTCAGGCCCGCGAGCGCGTCGTCGCGAACCCCCCGCTCCTCGGCGGCGTCGAGGAAGTGCTCGACCGTGAGCGAGGACGTGAAGAGCGCGGCGTCGAGGTCGCCGTCGGCCGCGAGTTCGACCGACTCGCCGGCACCCTTTGGCCGGACGAGCCGATAGAGGACGGTCTCGTGGACGTCGGCGCCCGCGTCGGCCAGTCCATCGGTCAGGACCGCCGAGCCGTGGTCGGACCGGGCGACCTCGACGCTGGCCCCGTCGACGTCGTCTTCGAGCGCCGCGACCAGCCCCGACGACGTGTACTCCTCCGGGACCAGGTCGACGTCGTAGCCCGCCTCGCCCAGCGCGTCGGCCGTCGCGGCGCCGATAGCGCAGACGGTCGAGTCGCCCGGCTCCCAGCCGGCTTCGGCCGCCAGCTCGACGCCCGTCTTGCTCGTGAGAATCACGTAATCCGCGCCCTCACGCGGGGCGTTCCCCGTCGGTTCGACGACGAGCATCGGGTCGGCGACCGGGTCGGCGCCGAGCGATTCGAGGAGTTCGACCGCGTCGGCCAGGCGCTCGTCGTCGGGCCGGAAGACGGCGACGCGGAGGCGGGGTTCCTCACGCATCCTCGGTGGCCTCCTGTCCGTCGTCGAGCCGCTCGTTTTGCAGGAACGCTTTCACTCGCTCGCGCTCGCCCGCGACGTCGCCGATGACGGTGATGGCCGGCGGTTCGATGCCGTCCTCGTCGCGCACGTCGACGATCGAATCGAGCGTGCCGACGGCGACGCGCTGTTCGGGCCGGGTGGCCCGCTCGACCAGCGCCACCGGCGTTTCGGGGGCCATCCCGGCCTCCCGGAGCGCGCCGGTGTAGTCCGGGAGCTTGCCGACGCCCATCAGGACGACGATGGTGCCGCCCGTCGCGGCCAGCGCGCCCCAGTCGATAGCCGATTCCTCTTTGGTCGGGTCCTCGTGGCCGGTGACGAAGGAGACGGAGGAGGCGTGGTCGCGGTGGGTCACCGGGATGCCGGCGACTTCCGGCCCGGCGACGGCGCTGGTGATGCCCGGCACGACCTCGAAGGGGATCTCGTGCTCGGCGAGGTAGGCCATCTCCTCGCCGCCGCGGCCGAAGACGGTCGGGTCGCCGCCCTTGAGCCGAACGACGTCGTTCCCCTCTTCGGCGAGTTCGACCATGCGCCGGTTGGTGTACTCCTGAGGGGTCCACTCGCCGCTGGCGCGCTTGCCGACGTCTTCGCGCTTCTCGCCGGGGATGGCCTCCAGGATCTCCGGGCCGGGAAGCTTGTCGTGGAGGACGACGTCGGCCTCGTCGATCAGTCGCTTCGCCTTGACGGTCAGCAGTTCCGGGTCGCCGGGGCCAGAGCCCACGAGGTAGACGGTGCCGGTCATTCCTCGGTCGCTCCCCCATCCTCGGCGATTCCTTCGTCGTCGGTCTCGACGGCGGAGGCGGCGTCATCGTCCGCCTCGCCGCCGTCGTCGAGTTCCTTCTTCGCCGCCTCGATCATGTCTTTCGCACCCTGGTCGGCCAGGTCCGCGGCGAAGGACTTCGCACCGTCGACGTGGTGGTCGACGGGGATGTCCCGCGTCGCGCTCACTTCCTCGGTGCCGTCCTGGGAGAGCACCCGGACGCGCGTCCGGACGGACCGCCCCTGCAGGACGGCGTGGATGCCCAGCGGCGCGACGCAGCCACCGCCGAGTTCTTCGAGGATGACCCGCTCGACGGTCGTCTCCGCGCGCGAGCGCGGGTGGTCGAGCACTTCGTTGATCTCCTCGGCGACCTCCCCGTCGGCGGTCGCGACCGCCAGCGCACCCTGCCCCGGCGCGGGGACGAACGTCTCGGTCGACAGCGGCGTCGCCTCGACGTTGTACAGCAGTCCCGACCGCTCCAGACCTGCGCGGGCGAGGACGATGGCGTCGAACTCCGTGTCGACGTCACGGCCCAGCGCCTGTCGTTCTATCTCCCGGAGTCCGTCGAACCACTCCTCGACGTCCTGGTCGTAGGGGAAGACGTACTCGTCGTCCTCCAGTCGCTCCTTGCGTTCCTTCTCCTCCTCGCTGCGTTCCTCGTGTTCGGCCTGGAGCGACGGGGCCAGCAGCTTCTCGACCCTCGTGTCGACGTTGCCGCGCAGGGGCTGGACGTCCAGGTCGGGACGCTCGGCCAGGAGTTCGGCCTTCCGGCGGAGGCTCGACGTGCCGACCGTGGCACCCTCCGGCAGTTCCGAGAGCGTCGCCCCGTCGGGGGTGACCAGCACGTCCGACGGATCGGCGCGCTGGGGGACGGCGGCGACGACGAGCGAGTCTGGCTGTTCGGTCGGGACGTCCTTCATCGAGTGGACGGCGGCGTCGACGGAGCCGTCGAGGACCTGCTCGTCCAGGCTGCGGACGAACGCGCCGGTCTTGCCCAGGCGGTGGATCAGCTCGTCGCGGATCTGGTCGCCGGTGGTCTCCACCTCGACGATCTCGACGTCGTAGCGGCGGTCCTCCAGGGCCTCCCGGACGGCGGCGGCCTGGCGGAGCGCCAGGTCCGACCCCCGCGTCGCCAGCCGCAGCGTCCCTCGCGTAGTCATAGCTGTGACTCCACGGTCAGCGGTGAAAAGTCTGCTACTTCGGGCGCGCGCCGACCACTGAGTGCGGGCCGGACGGGTCAGCGGTCCGTGTCACCACGGCCCGTCCACGTCACCACGGCTCGTCCTTGAGCCCGAGCCAGTAGGCGATGGCGTTGGTCGCGACGTGGAGCAGCGGCGTCGCGACGAGGATGACGACCAGCACGGGGACGGTGAACGTCTCGGTGAACCACCCGAAGTCCGCGACGGCGGCGAGCAAGAGCGCGCCGACGACGAAGTCGAGCTGGTCGAGGCCGGGGAAGGCGGCGCCGCGCTCGCGGCCGGTCCGGCGCTTGAGGAAGGAGGCACCGACGTCGCCGAGCATCGCACCGAGGGCGAGGCCGACGGCGGCGAGCAGCGGAAATTCGGGGAGCGACGAGATGCCCAGTGCGTCGTTCGCGGTCCCGTTGACGGCGTTGAGCAGGAGGGCCAGCGCCGTGCCGGCGACGGTGCCCGCGAACGTCCCGCGCCAGGTCTTCCCGTCGCCGAGGACGCGCTTGCCGTTCCAGGTCCGGCCGCCGTCGATGGGACGCCCGCCGCCCGCCAGGACGGCCGCGTTGTTCGGGACGTAGGCGGGCAACATCGCCCAGAGCGCAGTGGCGACGGTCGCGAGAATGCTCATTGTCCGGGGGTTTCATGCCTCCCTCTTAACGCTTTCTCGGTCGCTCGTCGCCGAACGCCCCATCCATTTAATCGGGCCGCCACTAACACACTGACGTGATCCCTCCGCTCGCACGCCGGTTCGTCGCCGGCGAGACGGCCGCCGAGGCGCTGGACCACGCGGAGACGCTGAACGACCGGGGGGTAGGGGCTATCCTGAACCACCTCGGCGAACACTACGAGACGCGCGACCCGGCCGACGCGGACGCCGAGGCGTACCAGCGGCTCGTCGACGATATCGTCCAGATGGGTCTGGACGCGTGCGTCTCGGTCAAACCTTCCCAGCTCGGCCTCTCCGTCGGCGAAGACGTCTTCCGGGAGAACCTCTCGCGCGTCGTCGACCACGCCGCCGAGCGCGACGTCTTCGTCTGGCTGGACATGGAGGACCACACGACGACGGACGCGACGCTGGACGCCTTCGAGGCCGAGACGACCGCCCACGGTGGCGGCGTCGGCGTCTGTCTGCAGTCCAACCTCCGGCGCACCCACGACGACCTCGAACGGCTCGCCGACCTGCCGGGGAAGGTCCGGCTGGTCAAGGGGGCCTACGACCCGCCGGCGACCGTCGCCTACAGGGGGAAGGGCCACGTCGACGCGCGGTTCAGGGACGACCTTCGATACATGTTCGCGAACTTCGACGACGGAATCGCGGTGGGGAGTCACGACCCCGAGATGATATCGCTGGCCCACTCGCTCCACGAGGAGTTCGGGACGCCCTACGAGATCCAGATGCTGATGGGCGTCCGGCCCGACGCGCAGTTCGAACTGGCCGACGAGTGCGAAGTCTGGCAGTACGTCCCCTACGGCGAGCGCTGGCTCTCGTACTTCTACCGGCGCGTCTCCGAGCGCAAGGAGAACGCGCTGTTCGCGGCGCGGGCGCTGCTGGGGATCTGACCTCGCTCCACTGGGTCGTCGCTGGCCGGTGGAGCCGCAGGCGTGAAGAGCGACGACCGACCGAGCGGCGCTGCTAGTGCTGCCGATACTACTACCGTTTCTCGCGGAGCGCGGCGCGGTCGAGTTCGTCGACGCTCGACCGGCCCGACAGCCCGAGCGTCAGGTCCAGGTCGGCGAGAACGTTCCGGCAGTGCTCGCGGACGCCGTCCTCGCCGGCGAGCGCCGTCGAGGCGGCGGCACCCGGTGGCAGTAGCGACGGGACCTCACTCGTGGGCCGCGCCGTCGCGCTGGACCTCGTAGGTCAGCGCGGCGAAGACGTCGCCGTACTGGTCCACGTCGACCAGTTTCAGCGGCGGATCGGTGATCTGCCGCGGCAACACCGGCGCGCCCGACGCGAGCGTGACGGGGGCGACGCTGAGAATAATCTCGTCGAGGAGCGCGGCGTCGTGGAACTGCCCGACGAGGTCGCCGCCGCCGACGAGCCAGACGTTCCCGCCGTCCGCGGCCGAGGCCATGTCCGCGTGGACGGGCGCCACGTCACCCTGGACGAACCGGAGGTCCGCGCCGTCGACCGCCGGCAGGTCGCGACTGGTGAACACCCACACCGGGACGTCGTAGGGCCACTCGTCCGGGCGCTCGCGGAGGTCCTCGTGTTCCAGGAGCCACTCGTAGGTCGTCGAGCCCATCGCCGCGGCGCCGACGTCCTCGACGAATCGCGAGTAGTCCTCGTCCACGCCCTCGACATCACCGAACTGGAACAGCCACTCGAGCGAGTCGTCCTCGTCGGCGATGTACCCGTCGATACTCGTCGCCGTGTAGTACTGGGTCGCCATCTCTCGATCGTCGGAACCGAGGCGCGGCGGCGCCATAAACCCGACAGGCGCACCTCACACCAGCACCCGCACGACGCCAAAGAGGACCAGCACCCCGAGCACGTCGCAGACGTTCGTCACGACCGGAATCACCACCTCGTCGGGGTCGAGCGAGAAGCGGTAGGCGGCGTAGGTGGTGACCACCGTCACGGCGACGGCGAGCACCGCGAGCGCGAGGCCACTCAGGAGCGCGACGAGGACGACGGTCCGGAGCGGGAGCGCCGTCGCGCCGAACAGCCCCTGGACCAGCCACGCGCCCGCGCCGACGAGCGGGAAGATGGTCAGCGACAGCGAGACGGTCGCGACGGCGTTACCGGCCAGGCGGTCGTCCGTCGGGGAAAAGGAGAGCAGGCCGAGGTGGAACGCCGTTGAGAGCCGCGCGGCGAGGACGCTCCCGAGGTTCCCCGCCATCCCGATCGTCACCGGCACCAGCACGAGCAGCGAGGGGTACCGCAGCAGGGTGTCCTCGAAGGTGTCGAGGACGAGACCGCTGCCCAGTTCGACCGCCGTCAGGACCGCCAGTATCGGGAGCATCGTTCGCATGATACCCCGGACCGTCCACTCCTGGCGCGCCCCGGCCATCTTACCCGCCCCCCGCGGCGAGGACGACTCTGGCCGCGAACAGCATCGTCGCGACGCCGACGACGTCGCCCGTCGTCGTGACGACCGGGCCGGCCAGCGTATCGGGGTTGAGCCCGCGCCGGTAGCCCAGGAAGACGACGGAGATGACGGCGGTCGCCAGGAGGACGCCCGAGACGAGCCCCGCGAGCACGGCGATGGCCACGAGCGTCGCGAGGCCCGCGACGTCCCGACCCAGCGCGACCAGCAGCGCGAACGCGAGCGTCGCGGCGAAGGCGCTGACGAGCACGCCGTTGGCCATCGACGCCGCGACGGCGCGGTTGAGCCGGTCGTCGCCCAGCGTGAACTCGGGTTCGACGAGCCCCTGGTGGAGCGCCGACCCGAGGCGCGCACCGAGCGAGCCGTAGACGTTCCCCCTGGTCGCCAGGAGGGCGGGGACGAGGACGATGAGGCCGGTGACCTGCTTCAGTTCCGCCTCCATCCCGCCCAGCACCGCGCCCGCGAACAGGCCGCCGACCGCGCTGGGGAGGAGCACGGGCAGCGTCTCCCGGTAGGCCTCCACGGCGACCTCACGGACGGTCATACCGGAGACTCTGCGGCCAGTTTCAAAAAACGACCGTCACGCGGCAGGAGGCGGCGCGTAGCCGCTCAGTCGCCGAACGGATTGCCGCCGCCACCCATGCCGCCCATCCCGCCGCCACCGCCGCCACCGCCCTGCATCTGTTGCATCATGCGCTCCATGTCCCCGTCGCCCATGCCCTGGAACTGCTTGAGCATCTGCTCCATCTGCTTGTGCTGCTGGAGCAGTTCGCGGATGCGCTCCTCGGGCTTGCCCGACCCCTTCGCGATCCGTTCGGTTCGGCTCTGGCCGACGACGCGCGGATTTTCGAGTTCCTCCTCGGTCATCGAGTCCATGACCACCTCGAAGTCACGCATCCGTTCCTGGGTGACGTCCATGGCGTCGTCGGGCAACTGGTCCATCAGCCCGCCGCCGAGGCCCGGGATCATGTCCATCACCTGGTCGAGGGGGCCCATCTTGTTCATCGTCTCCATCTGCTTGCGCATGTCCTTGAGGGTGAACTGGCCCTCCAGCATGTCCTCGGGGTCCCAGTCCTCGTCCTCGGCGCCGGTCTCCTCCATCGCGCGCTCGACGCGCTCGGTGAGTTGCTTGAGGTCGCCCATGCCGAGCAGGCGCGAGATAAAGCCCGAGGGCTCGAAGCGCTCGATGTCCTTGACCGTCTCGCCGGCCCCGAGGAAGGCGATGGTCGAGTCCGTCTCGTTGACGGCGGCCAGTGCGCCCCCACCTTTCGCCGTCCCGTCGAGTTTGGTGATGACGACGCCGTCGACGCCCTCCGCGATGGCCTCGTCGAACTTCTGGGCCTGGTCCTTGGCTCCCTGGCCGATGGCGGCGTCGAGCACGAGCAGCGAGTGGTCCGGTTCGACCGTCCGGTCGATCTGTTCCAGCTCCTCGATCAGGTCGTCCTCCAGGGCGTGGCGACCGGCGGTGTCGACGATCTGGACGTCGGCGTCCGCGGTCGCTTCGAGTCCGTCGCGAGCGATCTGGACGGGGTCGTCCGAGTCGGGCTCGCCGTAGAACTCCACCTCGGCGCGCTCGGCCATCTGCTTGGCCTGGTCGTAGGCGCCCGGGCGGAAGGTGTCGGTCTGGATGACTGCGGGTCGGAGCCCCTTCTTGGAGAACCACCACGCCATCTTCGCCGCGGTGGTCGTCTTCCCCGACCCCTGGAGGCCGGCGAGCATGATCGTCTGCTCTTCGAGGGGCAGTTCGGTGGACTCGCCGACCAGGTCGACGAGTTCCTCGTAGACGATGCGTAGGACCCAGTCCCGCGGCGAGGTGCCCCCCGGCGGCTCCTCCTCCAGCGCGCGCGTCTTGATGTTGTCCGACAGCTCCTGGACGAGCGAGACGTCGACGTCGGCCTGCAGGAGCGAGCGCTGGATCTCCTTGACGATGTCCTGGATGTCCTCCTCGGAGATGCGGGACTTCCCGCGGAGGTTGTCGAGGGTCCCCCGCAGCGAACTCCCCAGATCGTCGAGTACCATTGTTGTCGCGTGGTACGCTGTGGCGGCGGTAAAGCCTTTTTGTCGGCCGGAGCCGTTCCGATCCGGTTCCCACAGGGTCGGTATCCCGCTGCAGTCCACGACCCCGTCGTCGAGACGGGCGACCGACCACTCTCGGTCCTGAAGCCTAAAACACATATAACTGGCTACCATACTTGAATCAAGATGATCGACGAGCTGAAACAACCGGAGTACACCGGTGAGAATCGCTGCCTGCCGTGCACGGGCGTCAACCTCCTCATCGCCGTCGTCGCCGCGGCGGTGGCCGGCCGCCGCTCGCGGAAAGCGGGTGCCGGCGTCTTCGTCGCCTCGGTGGTCCTGATCTACCTCCGCGGCTACCTCGTCCCCGGGACGCCCGCACTCACGAAGCGGTACCTCCCCGACGACGTCCTCCGGCTGTTCGGGAAGGAACCGGCCAGGCCCGTCCAGAGCGGACTCGGCGCCGGCCTCGACAGCGACGGTCCCTCGTCGAACGGCGTCGGCGATGGACGCGCCGACGACGGCCACAGCGCGACCGACGACGGCGACGGTACCAGCACCGTCGAGTCCGCGACGAACGGCGGCGTGGTCGAGGCCGCACGCGACGAGGCGGGCGCCCTGGACCCGGAGATCGTCCTGTCGAACGCCGGGGCGCTCGAAGCGTGCGATGACGGCGAGGACCTGTGCCTGACCGAGGAGTTCAAGCAGTCATGGGACGACGCGATGGCGGATTTCGACGGCGAGGAGTCCACGGACCTTGCCGAGCGGCTGGTGGCCCAGTTCGACCTCGACGTCGAGGACTGCGAGATCGAGGCGTTCGACGACGGCCGCGTGCTGACGGACGGCGACGGCCGCATCGGGCAGTGGCCCTCCGAGGCGGCGATGATCGCCGACGCCGCGGGAGCCGCGGTGCTCCGGAGCCGGCTGTCGGACTGGGAGGCCCTCTCGACCCGCGAGAAGGGAAGCTTGCTGAACGGCCTCCGGCTCTTCCTCGAGGAGTGTCCCACCGGCGAGGGCGGCATCGAGTTCGGCCAGGAGACCGTGGAGTCCTGCTGTAGCTCCTACGAGGTCGTCGCCGTCACCTGCGAGGAGACCGGGGACCGCCTCTTCGAGGAGCCGATCCACGAGTAAGCTGTTTTCCCGTCGCAGGCCGGAGGAGTGGGTATTACGGTCGTCCCGCGACCACACCCACCGTGCCCTACCACCACGTCGACCCCGACGACCTCGACTCCCCCGCGGACTACCCCTGCGACCGGCGCTCGATTTCCGACGCCGCCGGCCTGAACCTGCTCCACCTCGCGCGGTACGCCATCGAACCCGGCGAGCAGTTACCCCGGACTTACCACTACCACGAACAGCGCGAGGAGGCCTTCTACGTGCTCGCTGGCACCCTCCACGTCGAGACGCCGGAGAGAGAGTTCGTCGTCGAGGCCGACGAGGTCTTCGTCGCCGAACCCGGCAGTCCCCACCGGGCGTTCAACCCCGTCGAAGCAGACGGAGAGGCGGTCGTGCTCGGGACCGGGTCGCCGCGGACGGACCCGGCACTTGAATACGACGGCGAAGACGGCTGAGCGTCGACACGGGTGACCGGCGACCCGTGACTCACTCCGGGGGGCGACTCACTCCGCGAGGGTGACTCACTCCGCGGGGAACCGCTCGTCGAGGAAGTCGGCGAGTTCGTGGAAGACGCGGATCTTGTAGCCGACGTCGGTCGAGGCGTGTCCCTCGTCGCCGAGTTCGTGGTACTCGAACTCCTCGCCCTCGGTCCACCCGCGGCGTTCCACCAGCGCATCGCGGAACAGGCGGGCCTGGGAGATCGGACAGCGGGGGTCGTTGACGCCGTGGAGCATCAGGAGGGGCGCTTCGATCGCTTCGACGTGCGTGATGGGACTGCGCTCGCGCCAGAGGTCGGCGTTTTCCTCCGGATCGCCCATCTGCTCGCGCAGGTTCGTCTTGAAGTGCGCCATCGACTCCTCGAACAGCGCCGGGAGGTCGGTGATGCCGACGGAGGCGATGCCGGCGTCCCAGAGGTCGGGGTACCGGACCAGTTGCCAGTACGCCGAGTAGCCGCCGAAGGACCCGCCGAAGACGGCCAGGTTGTCCCCGTCGACCCACTCCTTCTCGGCGATCCAGCGCGCGCCGGCGGCGACGTCCGCCTGTTCCTGCCCGCCCCAGTCCCCGTGGATGGCGTTCTTGAACTCCCGGCCGCGCCCGGTCGAGCCCCGGAAGTTCGGCCACAGCACCGAGTAGCCGCGGTCGACCAGGAACTGCGTGCGCTCGTCGAACCCCTTCTTGACGTCGTACCGGGGGCCGCCGTGGACGGCGACGACGACCGGCGACGGGCGCGCGCCGCTGTCGTAGAGCACGGCCCCGACGTCGGTGCCGTCGGTCGACTCGTAGGTGACGTACTCGGCGTCGGCGAACGCGGCCGGGTCGACGTCGCCGTACTCGGGTTCCCTGAGGACGGTCGCCTCGTCGGCCGCCGGGTCGTAGCGGTAGTACGTGTCCCGCGTCGTCGGGGCGTTCTGCCCGGTGAGGACGCTCCCGTCGGGGAAGACGCCGGCGCGGCGACCGCCCTCCGACCAGGCGACGCCGTCGGTGAACGGCGTCGCGAGTTCGGCGCCGTCGCGGTCGTAGACGACGAGTCGCTGGGTCCCCTCGGTCGTCCGTTCTGCGAAGACGTACCCGTCGGGGTGGACGAAGTGACCCGTCTCGTCGGCCGCGGCGTCGCCCAGCCAGGTCACCTCGTCGGTCGCGAGGTCGTACAGGCCACACCGCTGGAAGTTCGTCTCGTTGTCGGTGAGGAGGAGCGCGTCGCCGTCGGGCGTCCAGTCGCTCACCCACGTCTCTCGACCTTCGCTACTCACGTCGAGGCGGCGGGGTTCGAAGCCGTCGGCGGTGTCGCCGTCGGTGGAACCGCCCCCGCCGGCGGCCCTGTTCCCGCCAGCGGCCCTGTCCCCGACTGTCGGCGCCAGGCTGGCGACGTAGGCGTCGCGGTTCTCCAGGTCGTCGCGTTCGTTCGTCACGTACGCGACGTGGTTGCCGTCGGGGGAGAACTGCCCGCCGTACACCGGCCGGTCGTATCGGGTCAGTTGCGTCGACTCGCCGGCGTCGTGGTCGTAGAGATAGAGGTTCATCTGATCGCCGGCGTCCGTCGTGTAGAGCAACCGACGGCCGTCGCTGGCGACGTCGACGAGGAACGTCTGGCCGTCGTTCTCGACGACCGGCCGGGCCTCGCCGTCGTCGACGTCGAATGCGTAGACGTCGTTCTGCTCGTCGCCGCCCTGGTCCCGGTGGAAGTACACCGACTCGCCGTCGGCCGACCACTGGATGGGGAACTTGGCGTCCCGCGGGACGTTGCCGTCGCTGACCTGGGTCAGATCGCCCGTCTCCGGGTCGATCAGGCAGAGTTCGTTGCGACCGCTGCCGTCGTAGAAGCAGGCGACCCGGTCGCCGTCGGGCGAGACGCGCAGGTGGTGGAGGCTGGGGAGGCTCGCCAGTTCCTCCAGTGGGATGGTATCGGACATCGCCCGGGAAGTTCTCGACCAGTTTACAAGTAGTTTCCGGATACCTAGCGTACAGCACTCCAGGCGCACGATTCGGGAAGTGAGAGAGCGGGATCGCGGACCGGGCCGGGCGGCGACGATCGGTCGCACACCACTGGCGGCGATACTGGCATCCTTTTGGCCCCTCCGTTCGGAGGACCAGACATGACGAACAAACGGGCGGTCCAGGACAAACTGGTCGAGAGCGGCGTCGTCGCGGTGCTTCGCGGGATCGACGAGGACGACATCGTCCCCGTGGCGAAGGCCATCCACGAGGGCGGGGTCACGGCGCTCGAACTGACGGCCGACGCCAAGCGCTGCAGCGAGATGATCGCGGCGGTCGACCGGGAACTCGCGGACACCGACGCGGTGATCGGTGCGGGCACGGTCATGGACGCGGCGGCGGCCCGGAACGTCGTCGAGGCCGGCGCGGAGTTCGTCCTCGCGCCCAACGTCAACGAGGAGGTACTGAAGGTGTGCAACCGCGCCGGCGTCGTCTCCGTCCCGGGCGTCATGACGCCGACGGAGGCCGACCGGGCGATGGCCGCGGGCGCGGATATCCTGAAGATGTTCCCCGCCTCGACGGTCGGGCCGGGTCACATCGGCGCGCTCCAGGGCCCGCTCGGTGACGTTCCGATCATGCCGACGGGCGGGGTCTCCGCGGACAACGTCGCCGACTACTTCGAGGCCGACGCGGTGGCCGTCGGCGCGGGGTCGGCGCTGGTGAACTACGAGGCCATCGAGGAGGGTGACATGGACGGGGTCCGCGAGCGGGCCGCCGACTTCGTCGCGGCGGTCGAAGCGGCACGGGAGTGACCGCGCGCCAGGGGGACCGAACGCGCCGAGCGGCGACCCGGGGCCCGTGCGAGGGGTCACGTGGGGCGCACTGACACGCTGAGGGCACCCGACTGTTGCCGGCAATCACCCTTTGTTATGGCCGGTGTTCGTGGGGAAAGTCACGCATAGCTCGCGGTGGCGGAACGTACGCGCGAGTTAGGGGGTGCCGATCCGATTTCGCGTCGCAGTTTCCCGACCAAACTGCGCAGTCCGCCACTGGCAGCGGCGCGTGGATTCTGGCCCCACCGCACGTCGGCGGTGACGCGCCGCTAGCGACCGTCGCGGTCCGTGTCACGCCATCGAAATGACCCTCTACTCGGCCGTCCAGCCGTCGAGACGGTACTCCCTTCCGGGTGTCCGAGCGGGGGGATAGCGCTTCCGACCGTTCGAAACTGATTTGCGGAGGGGGAGAGAGACCGAGCGTGATGCCCTCCATCCGACCGATCGCACGAGGTGCCAGCGCTCTCGTTCTCCTCGCGTTCACCGGTCTGGCGGCCGCACAGTCCCCAACCCCCGGCGCAGAACTCGGCCTCGGAACCACCGTCGCGATCCGCTTCTGTGTCGCCCTCGGGCTCAATCTCGTCTTCGGCGGGGGGCTCGTGCTGATCGGTCCCCGCTACGCGACGAGGATGGTCGAGGAAATTCGCCGCGATCCGGGCGAAGCGTTCGGCTGGGGCCTCATCGTCGCGATCGCTGTACCGATCGCCCTCGTTCTCGTTGCGCTCACGATCATCGGATTGATCATCACCATTCCGGGATTGTTCGTCCTCACGGTCGTGGGTATCGTCGGCAACGCCGTCTCGATCGTCTGGATCGGGGCCGCGCTCCGGGGGCGAGCGGACCGGTACGGCGGGAAGGCCGCTGGAGTCGGTGCGCTCGCCCTCGCGGTCCCGATGGCGATCCCCGTCCTGGGCAACCTCGTGCAGACTCTGGTCGGCTTCTTCGGGATCGGTGCCGTCGGTCGCGACCTGTATCGGGAGTACCGGGGGTGACCTCTCCACCGACGTCACGAGGACACGCGGACCGGCATCGCGTGGCTCAGTGCCCGGCTTCGTGGGGGTTCAGTTCGGTCCCGTAGTTTGCGGCGTGGTCCGCGTAGTCGATGAAGCGCGGCGCGTCGGGGTCGAAGGGACGCTCCAGGGAGTCGAAGGCCTTCTTCTTGTCCCAGGACTGGAGCCCGCCGACGGCGCCGCGGTCCTCCAGGTCGTGGTAGTCCAGGTCGTCCTTCGTCAGCTCCCAGGCGTCCAGGCCCTGCTCGGTCCGGACGATGACCGAGGAGTACTCGTCGCTGGACCCCACGGAGCCCACCGTCAGGTCGGCGCAGTAGCCGGTGAAGTCCGCGCACTCGTCACAGCCCTTGAGGGCGGCGCCGTGGAACGCCTCGACGTCCTCGTCGACGATCAACTCCCCGTCGCGGTCGTACACCATCATCTTCCCGTCGAGGACGTCCATCTTGCCGACGTCGTCGAGGTCGATGTCGCGCTGTTCGACCAGTTGCTCGCCCATCAGGCGCTCGTAGTTGAAGTTCTTCGTGCACATCAGGGCGATGGTGTAGTCGACGGCGCGGACGCCGGCCTCCTGGCTCGCGTAGTCCCACTCGAAGTCCTGCAGCGCGCGGATCCCCTCTATCTCACAGGGTGTCCCCACGAGCGCGAGCGAGATGTCTGCTGGGTCTTTGTCGGGCAGTTTGTGCTCCCACTGGTCGAGCCCCAGGTTCCCCAGCGCCATCGTCTGGTTGTAGATGCTCCCGGCGCTGTCGATCAGTTCTGCGGGCGTGGTCGCCAGGAAGGACTCGGCCTTCCATGGCTCGTCGTCGCTCTCCGTGGCGACCAGTGCCCCGTCGATCTCGCCTGCTTCGAGCAGGTGGATCAGGACGCTCGTCACGAGCCCACCGTCCTGGGCGCCCTCACGCCAGTCTTCCTCGACCTTCGCCGAGAACTCGGTGATGGGGTCGCCGGCGCCCTTGACGTTGTCGTCGCCGCCGGTGATCTTCCACTGGCGCTCATAGCGCAGGCCCCCGCGGGGACAGAAGTCCCAGCACATCGAGCAGCCGGTGCACATCTTGACGAGTTCCGGCAGGCCGTCCTCGCCGATGCCGATGGAGTCGGAGGGACACGATGCGACGCAGGTCCCACACTGGATGCAGCGGCCCTCGTCGATGACCGCCTCGTCCAGTTCCATGAACCAGGTCTTGTCCTCGGGCGTCTCGATATCGTTCATCTCCGCGCGGATCCCGTACGATGGCGTGCCCGGTTTCGCGCCGTCGGGCGGATTGACTATCTCGTCGGGCCGGCCGTCCTCGACGTCCTGGCTGAGGCCCTCTGCGGGCTTCGTGAACTCGACGTCGCCGAGCTTGCCGTCCTCGTCGACGTTGGCGGGCGTGGCTCCTCCGTCTGGGACCGCGGTCGAGTCACCACCGGTGTCGCCACAGCCGCACGAACTCCCGCAGCCACACCTTTCCTCGTCATCGCCGTGGTCGCCGTGGTCGCTGTGGTCTGCGTGGTCGTGCGAGTGGCCGTGAGCATGGCTGTCCTCTGGATCTCCGTGAGCCTCGGGACCCGAGACGTCACTGTGGTCCGTTCCGGGGCCGTCCGGAACGCCTGGCATTCGACCCTCGCCGCTCGCGTCCCGCTCTTCAGTCATCGGCGACACCCCCCTCCCCGTCGTGGGCGACCCCGCCGGCCACGTTGGCGTCGGCGCGCTGCATTATCTGGCGCAGGCGGTCGTTGTCCACCCGGCGACACCACTCGTAGAACCGCTCTCCATCCTCGCGTTCGTCGGCGTAGGCGTCGAACAGCTGTTCGAGCGCCGGGATGACGCTCCCCGCCGGAACCGCATTTTCCACCCAGTCGAGGAACTCGTTGTCCGAGCCGAGGCTCCCGCCGAGGCCGAAGTCCATCCCCTCGACGATGTTGTCGCCCTCCTCGTTGGTCGTGCCCTCCGGATCGTTGACGTTGACCGTCTCGCCGCGGAAACCGATGTCGGCGATCTGGGGCTGGGCGCAGGAGGCCGAACAGCCCGACATGTGCATCCGGACGACGTCGAGGTCGTCGGGCGTGTCGATCTGTCGGTCCAGTGCCTTGGCCCAGCGGCGGACCCGATTCTTGGTCTCGATGATGCCGTAGTTGCAGAACTCCGAACCGGTACAGCCCACCGCGCCGCGGGAGAACGGCCCCGGGTCGGGTCGGTAGTTCCGGGCGAAGGGCTCGTTCAGCAGGTCACCGACGTTCTCGGGCGGGACGTGGGTGATCAGGAAGTTCTGGTCCGTCGCCAGTCTGACCGAGGCGTCCTCGGTGCCGTACTCCCTCGCCGCGCGGGCGGCCTCGGCGAACTCGTCGCCGCCCATCCGGCCGGCGATGACGTTGAAGCCGACGTACTTCAGGTCGCCGTCCTTCTGGTCGTGGACGCCGACGTGGTCGCCCCGGTACCCCTGGGTGAGGTCCGTCCCGCGCGTGGGGAGGTCGACCTGGCAGCGGTCGCGGACCGCTTCCTCGAATTTCTCGGGGCCCAGCTGCTCGACGAGGTAACGCATCCGGCAGACGCCCCGGTTGTTCCGGTCGCCCAGTTCCTTGAACGTCTGGGCCACCGCGCGGCAGAACTCGACGGCGTGTTCGGGCAGGACGAACACGTCCAGCGGCGAGGCCATCCGCGGACCGTCGGAGAGGCCGCCACCGACCTTGACGTGGAAGCCGTAGTGGGGCTCTCCCGCCACCTCCCGCTTCGCCGGCGTCAGGCCGACGTCGTTGATCTGTGACTGCCCGCAGTCGTGCGCACAGCCGGTGATGGTCATCTTGAACTTCCGGGGCAGGTTGGCGTACTCCCGGTTCTCGGTGAAAAAGTCCGAGACCGCCTCGATCACGGGCTGGGCGTCGAAGCACTCGTGGTCGTCGAGGCCGGCGGCGGGACAGCCCAGCACGTTGCGCGCCGAGTCGCCACACCCCTGGATGGTCGTCAGGCCGACCTCGTCGTATTTCGCCCAGATCTCGGGGACGTCCTCAACCTCGATCCAGTGTTTCTGGATGTCCTGTCTGGTCGTGATGTCGAGGAAGGCATCGCCCCAGATCGAGTTCTGTTCCTCGCCGCCGTACTCCTCGGGCGCAGTGGCGTACTCCTGGGCCACCTCGCCGATCACTTCGGCCTGCTCCGGGGTGAGATAGCCGCCGGGGACCTTCGTCCGCATCATGAAGTAGCCCCGCTGGCGGCCGTGGGCGTACATCCCTGCCCACTTCAGGCGCTCCCACTCGCCGTCGCCCGCGCGCGCTTCGATCTCGTCGAAGGTCAGTCCCTCCTCGGCGTACTCCTTCACGTCCTCGACGACGTCGAGGGGATGTTTCTCCTGTTTGTACCGCTCGACCGAGTTCATCTGTCTCGCCTCCGTGACGATGGGCCACGATCACTCATGTCGTATTTCTAGTTGACACGTGCGCTCTTCAAGCGACTCGTCACGGCGAAAACCCCCTCACCTACTCCGACGCGGTGATTGTTGCCGGCTATCGAGGGAACTGCTCTCGGAGAATACGTGTCTACCCGCCGCTCCCGGTCGGTTACTCGGCCCCCGGTGGTTAGCGGCGGGTCTGGGCGTCACCGGCGCTGGAAATAATTGCCGCTACCCTGCCCCACTCCGTTCCCCGCTCGGGTTCACGCTGGTTCCGCACTGCGTTCGGAACCAGCCTACGCCTCACGGCTCACGCTGGTCGCCGTTCGGAGGATAGTTGGGCCGCTCGCTTCGCTCGCGCCCCAACCTACTCTTCGAACAGCCTATCAACCACTTCTTCGGGGTCAAACCGTTCGATGTCGTCGTACCCCTGGCCCGTCCCGAGGAAGAGGATGGGCTTCCCGGTGACGTGGGCGACCGAAATCGCGGCACCGCCCTGGGAGTCGGCGTCGGCCTTCGTCAGGATGGCGCCGTCGATGGCCGAAGCGTCGTTGAACTCGCGCGCGCGGTTGACGGCGTCCTGGCCGGCGACCGCCTCGTCGACGAAGATGGTCATGTCCGGGTCGACGACGCGGTCGATCTTCTCAAGCTGGGCCATCAGGTCGTCGGAGGTGTGCAGGCGACCGGCGGTGTCGCCCAGCACCACGTCGACGTCGTTGGCCTCGGCGTACTCGACGGCGTCGTAGACGACCGCCGCCGGGTCGGAGCCTTGCTCGTGGGAGATCAGCGTCCGGTCGAGGTTGTCGGCGTGTTTCTGGAGCTGCTCGTTCGCGCCGGCGCGGTAGGTGTCCCCGTTGGCCAGCACCGACGAGAGGCCGCGTTCTTCGAGGTACTGGGAGAGCTTCGCGATGGTGGTCGTCTTCCCGACGCCGTTGACGCCGGTGAAGATGATGACGACGGGCTTGTCGGCCTCGGCAACGCGCTCCTCGAAGTCGAACTGGCCGACGCTGATCACGTCGTACAGCGCCTCGCGGACCGCGTCCCGCACGAGGTTGCCCGTGCTGGAGAGTCGCCGGCGGGTCTCGCCGACGAGGTTCTCCTTCACGCCCTCGAGGATCTCGCCGGCGACGCCCATCTCGACGTCGCTCGAAAGCAAGGCGAGTTCGAGGTCGTCCAGGTGGTCGTCCAGGTCGTCCTCGTCGATGACGGACTTGCCCGACGCGAGAATCTTCGCGCGCTGGGCGAATCCGCGGCCCGAACCGTCGTCCTCGGCTTCTTCGGCTTCCTCGTCCGCGGCTTCCTCGGCTTCCCCGTCGGCATCTTCCCCGCCCTCGGGTTCGGCCGCCGACTCGCCCTCCTCCTCGGCGTCTTCCTCGTCGGATGCGTCGCCGGCCGATTCCTCGTCTTCCGTCTCGGCACCGGCATCCGCGGACGCGTCCGGTTCGGCAGGCTGGTCGGCTTCGGCCTCGGCGTCCGCCGCCTCGTCCTCGGCGGCTTCGTCCTCGACGGCCTCCTCGTCCACGTCCTCCTCGACGTCGGACGTGAAACTGCCCAGCTTGTCTTTCAGTCCGTCGAACATCGCTGCCCTACTCGTCGTCCTGCTCGCCCTGCTCGGCCTGCTGTTGCTGCATCATCTGCTGCATCTGCTGCTGTTGCATCTGCTGGGCCTGCTGTTCGAGCTGCTCGGCCTCCGACTCGAGTTCGGTGACCTGGGACTGCAGTTCCTCGATGCGCTCGTCGATGGTGTCCTTCTTGGTCTCGAGGCTGTCGATTGCGCCCTCCTCCTCGCGCTCCGCGGCGTAGCCGCCGCCGAGCGAGACGATGACCTCGTCGATGTCGGCGATCTCCGCGCGGAGGTAGGCGTCGCCGCCCAGCGGGACCTGCACCGTGTCGCCGCTGTCGAGCGTACGAATAGCCTCGATGGCCTCGTCGATCTCCGTCTGCTCGTCGCGGAGGTTCTCGATCTCGTTCTCGATGGCTTCCTGCTCCTGCTCGATCTGTTCGATCTCCTGGGCGAGCTGCTGGGCCTGGCCGCCGCCGCCACCACCGAGGCTCATGCCGCCACCTCGCTGATTTCGACTTGCGTGCGCTTGAGCCCGTGCTTGGAGCCGAACTCCGCGTAGGCGCGGTCCTCGGCGACGTCCTCGTTCGGTGCCTCGATAGTCTTCTCGAACTGCTGCATCCCGTCGCGGGCCTGGAACGAACCCGTCACAGTAAACTCACTCATGTCTGCGGGTGCGAGTCATAGCGGGAAGTATCTTCCGTCTCCGCCTCTTTTCGAGTCCGGCGTCCCGGCGTCGAAGGTGGCCGCGCTCGGCACTCGACGGTCGTTCGCGGCCGGGGTAGCGGAAAGAGGTAACCCGATGGGATCGAATACGGGCGTATGAGCCAGCGATTCCAGAACGACGTCGCCGTCGTCACCGGTGGCGGTGCGGGGATCGGCGCCGCGACGTGCCGGCGCCTCGCCAGAGAGGGCGCCCACGTGGTCGCGGTCGACTGGGACGGCGAATCGGCCGAGGAGACCGTCGATGCGATCCATCGAGACGGTGGCCCCGAATCCCTCGCGATCGAGACCGACGTGAGCGACGAGAGTGCAGTCGCGGAGATGGCCGACCGGGTCGACGAACGGTTCGGCGCGGTCGACGCCCTCGTCAACAACGCCGGGATCAGGGTCGACCCGAAGCCCGTGACCGAAGCCGACGAAGCGAGCTGGGACCGCGTGCTCGACGTGAATCTCAAGGGGACGGCCTTCTGCAGCAAACACCTCGTTCCACTCATCGACGACGGCAGCGGTGGCGCCGTCGTCAACGTCGCGTCGGTCGGTGCCGGCTGGGCCCGGGAGAACTGGGCGCAGTACGACGCGACGAAGGGCGGTATCGTGTCGATGACGCACGACATGGCCTGTGACCACGCGGACCAGGACATCCGGGTCAACGCCGTCTCTCCCGGCTGGGTCATCACGGAGTACCACGTCGGCGACCGGACGGGGCAGGCGGCCCGGGAGTTCGTCGACGAGAAGACGACCCGGGGCGGTTCCGACGAGAACATCCTCGAACGGGCCGCGAAACCGGACGAGCTCGCCGCGGCCATCTGCTTTCTCGCCTCCGACGAGGCGTCCTTCCTGACCGGCGTGAACGTCCCCGTCGACGGCGGCGCGTCGGTGATCTGACCGCAGTCCGGTCGCCGCGCGGTATCCGTCGTGATCGGCGGCGGTGTGACGGGAGCGAGACGCCGCCGGTGCCTGCGGTGAAGAAATCGCCGTTCAGTCGATGTAGCCCAGTGCGTCGTCGATGCGGCCAAGTTCCGGGCCGGTGGTGTCGTTGCCGACGACGTAACCGTTCTCGTTGGCGACGAGTCCGGAGCCGACGAGCGGGCCGCCGTAGTTGACCGTGCCGATGTCGGCGGGGACACCGAGCAGGTCTTCGAGCGCGTCGAGTTCGGCGTCCGTGGACTTGGGGTGACAGAGCACGCCGCGGTTGTTCGCGACGGCGGCGGTGCCGACGGTCTGGACCGTCGCCAGCGTGCCGCGTTCGACGGGAACCTCGAGGGCGTCTTTCACCGCCTGCACGGCCTCCCGGGAGAGGTCGGCGTGGACGTACGCACCGGAGTCGTTACAGCAGACGACGTTGCCGGCGGCGTTGATCCGGCCCGGCAGTTCGTGGACCGGCAGGTCCGTGGCCTCGGCGATCCGGTCGCGCTCGCGCTCGGTGACGCGACTGGAGACGAGCAGCCCGTTCTCGTTGCCGGTCGCGAGCGCGCCGACGGTCCCCGATCCGGCGACGGTTGTCGGGACAACGGGCACCTCGAGTTCCTCGCCCAGGTCCTCGCGGAGGTCGTCCTCGACGTCCGGCCGCACCAGGAGACAGTCGTCGGTCGCGCGGGCGAACACGCCCACGTACGCCGAGCCGGAGAAGACCGCGCGGAGCAAGGTATCAGTCCGCGGTCTCTGCTTCGACGACGCTCTCGCCCTCCTCGTCGAAGCGGGCGGCGCGAACGCGAAGCTTGCTCGGGGGCTTCGAGCGACCGCGTTCCCACACCGCCTCGTTGATCGAGGGGTCGAGGCGCACGGCGTCGCCGTCGACGGAGAAGTGCGTGGCGAGGTGCTCTCGAACGAGCGACATCGCGCGGTCGGCACGCTCCTGTTTCGGTTCGGCCTTGGCGTCTCGGAGCGGGACGGTGACGACGCGCTCCTCGAAGTCGTTCGCGCTCATTATTCGTCGGTGTTGCTACGGCGCCAGTTGCGTCGCTTCGGGTTGCGCTGGACGTTGCGGTCGGTCTTGAGGGTGACCCACGCCGGGACGCGGCTGTTCTGGTTGTCGAGTTTGGCCAGACGCTGCTTCTTGGCCTTGGACTTCTTGCTCATAGTGTCCGTCTGTTCCGCGCCGGGGCATAAATGTGTGTTCTTTTCACCGGAGGCGGGTGCGGGAGGCGGGGCCCCGCCACGCCGCACGACCGGCGGAGAACGTCACCGCCGTTATCAACCGCGGGAATCGGCCACGAACAGTTATGCGGACCTATCAGAGAGCGTATCGACATGAGACGACGGACGTTCCTGCGGACGGCTGGCGTTGGCGCGGTGACGGTCGGCAGCGGCTGTCTCGGGACCGGTGGTAACGTCGTCGTGAACGTCACCGAGAGCGTCACCGTCGGGGCGGGCGACGGCTGGGTCAGGGAGGTACCGGACGTCTCGGACCCCGGCGGCGCCGTCTCCTACACGGTCCGGTCGAGACAGCGCGCCTTCGACGTCTACTTCTTCGTCGGCGAGACGCAGTTCGACCACTACGACGCGTTCGTCGGCGGCGACGAACCCGAGGAGACGCCACGTGGCCACGCTTCGTTCAGCAAAGCAGCGGTCCCGAAGGCCGACGCCGAGGGCGTGTTCGAGGCCGCGACCGCCGACGGCGGCGCTCGCGAACCGCTCGACGCGACCGGGCCGTACTACTTCGTCGTCGACCACTCGAACTACCGGATGGAGAACCGTGTCGACGAGTACGGCGAGGATCTCTCGGCGTTCGTCGACCTGAAAGTCGTCCAGCAGCGGAACGTCCTCTGAGGCGCCCTAGACGAACGCGAGGGGGATCATGATCAGGACACCAACCAGGGCGCCCACGACGAGTTCGCGACGGCCTTTCCCGGGGAGGTCGGCGCCGTACTCCAGTGCCTCCGGGACGAACTCCGTGGCGACGAGGTAGATCATCGCGCCGGCCGCGAACCCGAAGCCCAGCGGCAGGAACTCCTTCGCGAGCGAGACGAAGTAGAACGCGACGACGGCGCCGATGGGCTGTGGGAGCGAGGAGAACACCGCCCACCACACCATGCGCCACTCGCTGACGTGCAGCGACCGCAGCGGGATCGATACCGCGACGCCCTCGGGGACGTTGTGGATCGAGATGGCGACGGTCATGAACACGGCGAGAACGGGCAGGCCGAAGCCGAGGACGCCGACCGTCTCCGCCTCGGCCAGGCCGAGTTCGCCGAAGGAGACGCCGACGGCGACGCCCTCTGGAAAGCTGTGGACGGTCAGCACACCCAGGATGAGCACGAGTTTCCGGAAGTCGGCCTCCTCGTACTGTTTCGGGCTGTGTTTGATTCCGTCGACGAGGCGGTGGCCGACGACCACCAGTGCGACGCCCGCGGCCATCCCGGGGACGAGCAACACCGGTGACCCGTAGGCGAGTCCCTCCCGGAGCAGGCCGAACACCGACGCCGCGACCATGATGCCCGAGGCGAGTCCCCAGAGGGTGACGTTCCACCTGTCTGAGAAGTCGTCGACCACGAAGAATGGGAGCGCCCCGAGCCCGGTGGCCAGCGCCGTAATCAGCCCGGCGACGAACACGAGCACCAGATTCTCGACCAGCGGCATGGATAGATATAGCCGGGTCGGAGCTACATAGTTATCACGAAAGTTATGTTTTTGGCGGCCCTAAAGCGGGATCGCCTCGACCGTGGAGTAGTCGGGCCCCTCTCCGGTGAGTACGCTCTCCGTGAGTCGGACCTCGTCGACCCGGAGCGTGCCGACGTCGGGGTCGCGATTCTGCACGACGTCCTGGACGAGTTCCTTGCCGCCAGCGTGCTGCATGCGCGCGAGCGTGGCGTGCGGGGTGAACTCGTGGTCCTCCGGTTCGAACCCCATAGCGACGGTGCGTTCCTCGATGGCCTCGTGGAGCGCGGTGAGTTCGTCGCCGCCCGCTCTCGTTCCCAGCCAGACGACGCTGATGTACTCCAGCGACGGGAAGACGCCGAGGCCGCCGAACTCCGCCTCGAAGGGTTCGACGCCGCTGTCCGCGACGGCGACCTCCAGTTCCCTCACCAGGTCGTCGACGCGCTCCGCGTCGGTGTCGCCGAGGAACTTCAGGGTGACGTGTGCCTGCTCGGGGTCGGTGAGGCTGAGGCCGCTCGCGTCCGCGAACAGGTCCTGGACCGCCGCGACCTCCTCGGCGAGGCCGTCGAGGTCGACGCTGACGAACAGTCGCTTGCTCATACCGGTGGTGCGTGCGCCGACGGGGAAAATCCCGCGGCGGTCGACGAATCCCGGGGCGGTCGACGAATCTCGGGACAGTCGACGAATCTCGGGGCGGTTGGCACTCGACACCATGCGATTATATGTCACCCGGACAGTACTGCCAATATTAGAACAACCCTCTTGGTCGCTCGCCGATTTCGCTCCGGTAATGGCAACTCAACAGCAGACCACGACCGAGACGTACACCTGTCCCGACTGCGGGAGCGCGATCGCCCGGCGCGTCGGCACGTGGACGTGCACCGACTGCGGGCGCGTTCCCCGACACGGCGCCGACTGACGGGGCGCTCCCGGCCCCAGTTCTGAGTTGCGTAACCGAACCGCGAACCGATTCTTCGGGCAGTTGGGCGACCGATCGTTACGGGCCAGCGCGACGGGCATCATATCTGCGGGACGTAGCCCTTAACACTCCGCCTCGCCAAACGGAGGCTATGACTGACCGAGAGCGCGACGACCACGAGTTCTCCGAGGGGCAGGGGTTCGGCGACCCGTACGATCCCTTCGACCTCGACCCGCCGGAGCTGTCCGTCGACCCCGACAAGGTGGACCCGGTCGACTCCCGGGTCGTCACGGACATGCTCGACGAGCGCAACCTCTCGAAGGGGGAGGTCGACGCCGAGGAACTGCTCGACGTCGGCGTCTCGTACGTCCACATCAACCGCCACGAGCAGGCCGCCGACACGTTCGAGCGGGCAGCGATGTTCGCCGACCGCCTCGACGTCGAACAGGAAGCCTGGGCCAACAAGGGCGCGGCCCACGCCGAGATGGAGGAGTGGGACGCCGCCATCGGCGCCTACCGCGAGGCCATCGCCATCGCCGACGAGGAGGACGCCGAGCGTGACCCCGAGCGCGCGAGCCAGGGCGCGCCCAGCAGCGAACACACCGCCACCGCGGAGACGAACCTGGCCTACGCCCTCTGGGAGTCCGGCCAGACCGAGCAGGCCCTGGAACACGCCGAGCGCGCCGTCGAGCGGGACCCGCGCTTCGCCGAAGCCTGGTACAACCGCGGCTTCTTCCTCCTGGAGCGCGGCCTCGCGGAGGACGCCGTCGAGGCCTTCGACAACGCCATCCGCCTGGGCTTTCGCAACGCCGAGATCCTCGGCGAGAAGGCCCGTGCCCTCGAAGAGGTCGGCGAGTACGACCGCGCCCAGGAGATCGCCGAGGAGGCAGAAGAGATGCGCGAACGAGCCGAGGAGGAACTGGTCGAGTGATCGTTCCTGGAGGTCGCTGATCGATGCTACTCAACGAACGCGAGACGGACGAGGGGCTGCTCGTCTCCGTCTGCGACCCCGACGTCCTGGGCGAGACCTTCGAGAACGGGAAGGTCTCCCTCACCGTCGACGAGGCGTTCTACGACGGCGAGGAGGCCGACGAACAGGCCGTCGTCGACAGCCTCGCGCGGTGCAGCGTCGCCAACCTCGTCGGCACCGACAGCGTCGCCCTCGCCGTCGAACACGGCTTCGTCGAGGAGGAGAACGTCCTCGACCTGGAGGGGACCCGCCACGCACAGCTCCTCTGGATGTAGCTTTACGGTCTCCCCGCCGCATTCTCCGGGCGGATGTACTCCCGCGAACACGCCCTGGTCTCGCTGGCCGTCGGCCTCACCGGCGTCTGGGCACTCCCGCTCCCGGACGTCGTCCCGTGGTGGGCCGCCGTCGCGTGGGCCCTCGCCGTCGGCGTCGGCATCGACTTCGACCACTTCCTCGTCGCGCGCCTGGTGAGCGGCGACTGGTCGGCGCTCGCCCGCCTCCTCCGGAACCCGCTGCTCCCGCTCACCGACCCGGCGAGTATCTTCGCGGACGACGACCTCTGGGCGATCCAGCGGCTGTTCAGCCACGTCGTCATCGCCGGCGGACTGGTCGGCGCGCTGTGGCTCTGGGACCAGCCGTTCGCCGTCTTCACCGCCGTCGTCCTCTACGCTCACCTCCTCTCGGACCTGGCGTGGGACAACTATCGCCTCGAGGAGTACCAGCGCCGCCACGCCGAACACGTCCGGCGGATGGAGCAGGCTGGCGATGCGGCCGATGCGGACTGCACGGCGGATGCGGACGGCACGTCGGACGCGGACGCCACGGCGGATGCGGACGGCAGGGCCGACGCTGGCAGCGTAGTGGATGCGGACCTGGAAAGTGACGGTGACGCCCCCGACGTCACTCGATCGTGAGTGCTTCGAGCTTCCACCCGCCGTCGAAGACCACCAGTCTGATGGTGTGTTCCCCCGCCGGGAGCTCTATCTCCTCGCCGACCTCCTCCCAGCTGTACCAGCCCCCCGTCGGGTCGAACGACAGTCGCGCGAGCGGGTCGTCGTTCAGGACGACGCCGACGTCACCGCCGCCGAAGGCGCTCTCGGCGGCGACCCGTAGCGACAGGTCGTAGTTCCCGGCCTCGGGGACGTTCACCTCGTAGGCGAGCCACTGGTCGGTCGACAGCCAGTCCAGATCGCGTCCGCCGACGCGCCGGAGCGGTCGCTCGTTGGCACGGTGGCGGTTCCGGTGGAAGTAGGCGTGATACTCGCCGACGGGTATCGTCGCCGGCAGTTCGTGCCGGTCCTGTCCCGGCCGGTCGTTGACCGACGCCCGGCTTCGGTCCGTCTTCCTGCGATCGTACTGTATCTCCTGGCGCTCTCTACTCGATACGACCTCCTGACCCCTCGATCCGTCAGCCCCCATGGTTCCCTACGCGTCCCCACCACGAATTAATCATTCCGATCGTTCAACGAAATATATTACTGTTAAATCCCGTCCAGCGCTCGATTCTACACGCCTCGATGACACGTTTGTCTGGTCGCGATCGACCGTACCAGCCGAGACTGCCCGCCGGATCGAAGGAAAGTTGGCCATCCAGAAAAACTAGTTATACAATGAGCCAACCCGAATCCGACGTTCTCGACGTCGCGGCCATCCGCGAGGACTTTCCCGTCCTCGACCGGGAGGTGGGCGACGAGCCCCTGGTCTACCTCGACAACGGGGCGACGAGCCAGACGCCCAAACAGGTCGTCGACACCATCGTCGACTACTACTACAACTACAACGCCAACGTCCACCGCGGCATCCACCAGCTGAGCCAGGAGGCTTCCATCGCCTACGAGGAGGCCCACGACACCGTCGCGGAGTTCATCGGCGCGGACGGCCGCGAGGAGGTCGTCTTCACCAAGAACACGACAGAGGCCGAGAACCTCGTCGCCTACGCGTGGGGCCTGAACGAACTCGGTCCCGGCGACGAGATCGTCCTGACCGAGATGGAACACCACGCCTCGCTGGTCACCTGGCAGCAGATCGGCAAGAAGACCGGCGCCGACGTGAAGTACATCCCCATCACCGACCAGGGTCGTCTGGACGTGGACGCCGCGCGCGAGCTGATCACCGACGACACCGAGATGGTCAGCGTCGTCCACGTCTCCAACACGCTCGGAACTGTGAACCCCGTCGCGGAGATCACCGACATCGCCCACGAGCACGACGCGCTGTCGTTCGTCGACGGCGCCCAGTCGGTGCCCACCCGCCCCGTCGACGTCAAGGAGATCGACTGCGACTTCCTCGCGTTCTCGGGCCACAAGATGTGCGGGCCGACCGGCAGCGGCGCGCTGTACGGGAAGGAGGAAGTCCTCGAGGAGATGGAGCCGTACCTCTACGGCGGCGACATGATCACGAAGGTCACCTACGAGGACTCCACCTGGAACGAACTCCCCTGGAAGTTCGAGGCCGGCACGCCCTCCATCAGCGAGGGTATCGCGCTCGCCGCCGCCGTCGACTACCTCGAGGACATCGGCATGGATCGGGTCCGCCGCCACGAGGAGGCGATGGCCGAGTACGCCTACGACCGCCTGAGCGAGTTCGACGATATCGAGATCTACGGGCCGCCGGGCGACGACCGCTCGGGCCTCGTCGCGTTCAACCTCGAGAGCGTCCACGCCCACGACCTGGCCTCTATCGTCAACGACTCCGGCGTCGCCATCCGCGCCGGCGACCACTGCACGCAGCCGCTCCACGACAAACTGGGCGTCGCGGCCTCCGCCCGCGCGTCGTTCTACATCTACAACACCAGAGAAGAAATCGACGTGTTGATCGAGGCGATGGACGATGCGCGGCAGCTGTTCGCCTGACGGGTCACTGACGGCCACGAGCGGAGCGAGTGGCCGCTTTTTCGCCACCGTCAGCGCTGCGCTCTGACGAGCCTGCGTTCACTTCGTTCACGCAGACTGCGTTTTTCGACGAACTGAATGGTCTCACGACGAACTGCAGTAGAAAACAGGGATGGCGTCCGTCGCAGTCGCTCGGGGGTCGACGCGTCGCTCGGCCACGGCGACGGGACCGATGTGGGTCACGGCGTCCAGCTCAGTCGGCGGAGCCCCACTGCCACTCGGCACGTTCGATCTTCACTTCCAGCGTGCCGATCCGGTCTTCGAGCGGGGCCGCAGTGAGTTCCGGATGGTCCTCGGCCAGGTCGCGGGCACGTTCCAGGTTCCGGCAGGCCTCCTCGTAGCGCCCGATGGCGTCCGACCCAGTCCCGCCGAACTCCTCGGCGGCGGCCTCCCGCTCGTCGGCACGGGAGACGAGCGCGTCGACGAGGTTGCCGACCACCCAGGCCAGCTGGAACCGCAGGGCCTCCTGGCTCGCCCCGGCGGGGCCGTCCCAGCCGGCGGCGGCGGCCTCGCGGTACCGGTCGAGCGCCTCCTGCCAGGCAGCGATAGCGGCTGCGTCGTCTGCGGCCTGGAGGGCACGGTGACAGGCACGCTCGGCCTCGTTCAGGAGCGCCTGGGCCACGGTGTCGAGCGTGTTCGCCTGCGACGTCAGCCGGTCACTGAGCCCGGGTGCGTCGACGTCGTGCAGGACCGACGCGACGTCGCGGATGACGTCCGTCGCCTCGACGACGGCGGCCACGCCGTCCGCGAACGCCCCGGATCGCTGGGCGCGCCGGGCGTCGTCGATGAGCCCGTCCGCCCGGTCGAGTCGCGAGCCGTAGCGGAGCTGCTCGAGCCTGTCCTCGACCGGCTGGATCTGGTCCCGCATCAATTCGGTCGGCGCGTCGTCGTGGTGGGTCGCACAGTGGTGCGCGTTCGAGAGCCGCGTCCGCGTCTGCTGGATGGCGCTCTCCGGGTCCTCGCCGGCCTTGATTGCCGATTCAACGCTCGCGAGCGACCGGTGGGCCTTCTCCAGGGCCTCGAACAGGTCCGACCATGCCTTGCCGACGCGGGAGACGTAGGAGACGACGACCTCTGCCGTCTCGGTGTCGGCCGGGACGAACCTGACCGCGCCCGTCGTCGTCGAGAAGACGAGTGTGGTGGAGAGCAGGGCGTTCCGCAGCTCTACGTTCGAGATCTGCTCCATGTCCACGGTCAACTCCGGTTCAGCGAGGTCGTCGCCGAGCAGAAAGTAGACGCGCCGGTTGGACACCACCGCGTAGGCGGCGGTGTCCGGGCCGGGTTCGATGGTCGTCGTGCGATCCGCCGTCGTCTGTTCGATGCCCGCCGCGCTGGCGAGGACGTACTGCACCGCTTCGGCGTCGGCGAGCGACGACTCGAATGACCCGACGTCGAGGTTCCCCCGCGTCTGTGACGCGTCAGCGACGAACGCTTGCTTGGATAGTTTGCTTACTCGATTGAACATCAGCCAACCCCCATCGACAATTTACAGCGTCACGAATAATTATAACCTTGGATCGGGAGAAAATTACCTCCGGGGCTGCCGCGCTTAACGTGACATTAACGGCCGTCGTACCACCGGAGCGTAGCGGGACGTATCGGTTCGGGATGTCAGTCGATGGCTCGACGGCGACGTCGTGACGTCCTGGCTTCGAAAAAACAGTATAGACCGTCTCACCGACTGTGGACCGTCGCCCTCAGGCGTCGCCCCACTGCCACTCGCTGACCTCGATCTTCTCCTGGAGGTCCTCGAGTCGCTCGTCGAAGCGGTCGGCGTCGGTGTGGGGATGCTCGTCGGCGAGGGTCTGGGCCGTCTCCACTGCGGCCTTCGCCGCCTCGAACCGCTCGGTCGCGTCGTCGCCGCTGTCGTCGAGGTCGTCGCCTTCGGTTTCCAGTTCCGCACCGCGGGCACACAGGGCGTCGATGCGGTTGCCGACGACCCAGGCGATCTGGAAGTCCAGCGCGTCCTCGTTCGCCCCACCGAGTTCGTCCCAGTCGGCGTCGCGGACCGTCCGATACCGCGCCAGTGCAGTCTCCCAGGCATCCGCCGCGGCGTCGGTGTCGGCCGCGTCGAGCGCCTGGTGACAGGCGTCCTCGGCGTCGGCGAGCAGGGACGTCGCGTAGTCGTCGATGGCCGCCGCCCGCTCGTCGATAGACTCCGCGGCACCCTCGCCCGCGAGGGCCTCCTCGTCGAGCGCGCCGCGGGCCTCTTCGAGGCGGTCACGGGCCTCGACGAGCGCGGCGACGGCGTCGTCGAACGCGTCTTCTGCCTCGGCGTCGGCGAGCAGGTCGTCCACCCGGTCGAGGCGGGCCTCGACCTGGAGCTGGTCGAGTTCGTCCTCGACGGGCTCGAGTATCTCCAGCATGGCCTCGACCGGCCCGTCCTCGTTGCGCGTGGCGTGGTGGTGGGCGTTCGAGAGCCGCGACTGGGCGGTCGTGAGTTCCTCCTGGGCGTCTTCGCCGGCCGTGAGCGTGGCCTCGAACGCGTCGATGGCCTCGCGCGTGGCGGCGATGGCGCGGTGGAAGTCCGCCCAGCAGTCGCTGAGACGGTCGATGTACTCGGCGACCTCCTCGACGTCCGGGCCACCGGAGGGGGTGAACTTGACCGTCGTCTTCTCCTCGGAGGCGACCACGAGACTCGAACTCAGCAGGCTGTTGCGTGCCTTCGAACTCGCGACCATCGGCAGGTCGAACTCGATGTCGATAGACGGCTCCTCGGCGTCGCTCCCGACGAGAAAGAGCACCCGGAAGTCAGTGACGATGGCGTAGGCGTCGTGGCCCGAACCCGGCTGGACGGTCGTCGTCCGCCCGTCCTGGGTCTGCTCGATTCCCTTCGAACTCGTCAGGACGTATCGGACCGTCTCACCCTCCTGGAGGAGCGGACCGAGGGTCGCAGTTGCATCGCTCCCGGCGGCCGACGTGCCCGACGGGTTAGATAGACTCTGAATACTGTTGAGCATCCCGACTCCGTTAGTTCCTCACATAGTCGGGAGCTAATAAGCTTTGTTGGGAATCTACTATCAAGTTTGACAGGGCAGTATAATTGACGCTAGCTGTATTGCGAAAATAAATCGCTGGTCCGCCGACAGTACTCGTCGGTGGTCGGTGTTGCCGGTTGTCGGCGGTCGCTCGGCCCGGCGCGCGGTCGGTCCCGTGGTCCCGCTCGCCCATCCAGTGGCCCGCTCCTCCTTTCGACGATGCTCGCTTCGCTCGCGCCACCCGGCTCACGGGTCGCTTCGCTCCCCGTTCGCTCGTCCGGTGCCCCTCGCTTCGCTCCCGCCACCCGCCCCGGAACCCTTTTGCCGCCCACTCGCCAAATACGGCCAACATGGGTATTGGCGGCTCTGACATGTACCGACAGCAGATCCTCGACCACTACAAGAATCCCCGCAACCACGGGGAGATCGAGGACCCCACGTTCACCCACGTCGGCGAGAACCCGATGTGCGGTGACACAATCGAGATGGACGTCGTCCTCGACGAATCGGAGGAGACGATCGAACACGTCGCCTTCCGCGGCGACGGCTGTGCCATCTCGCAGGCCTCGGCCTCCATGCTCTCGGAGAAGCTCCAGGGGACGACGGTCGAGGAACTCCAGGCGATGGACCGGGACGACGTCGTCGACATGCTCGGCGTCGACATCTCGCCGATGCGGATCAAGTGCGCCGTGCTGGCCGAGAAGGTCGCCCAGGACGGCGCGGAGATCTACTTCGGCGAGAAGGACCTGGACATGACGAGCACCGAGGAGTAACGGCTCGTTTCCAGTTTTCAGTCGAGCGGATCTTCCAGTTCGCCCATCACCGCCTCGAAAGCGTCCGTCGCGGTGACCAGGCCGACCACCTCGCCCCCTTCCATCACGAGTGCGAGCTCCTGGCTCTCGGTCTGGAACTGGTCGACGGCGTCGCTGACGGTCGTGTCCGCGGCGACGGTCATCGGCGGCGCGGCGACGTCGGCGAAGGACTGCTCCCCCGAGCGGAGCGCGTCGACGTTGTCGACGATCGAGGGCGCGTAGACGATACCCTCGAACTGTTCGGGGTCGTCGTCGGCTATCAGTGGGAAGCGGACGTGCGGTGTGCCCGCCATGCGGTCGAAGTTCTCCTCGGGGTCGGCGTCCGTCGAGAGGAAGACGACGTCCTCGACGTCGACCATGATCTCCCGGACCGGAACCCCGCCGACTTCGAGAGCGTTGAGGACCTCTTCGTGGCGTTCTTCGGAGAGGTCGCCGCGTTCGAGCAGCGACCCGAGCCGGTTGCGCAGATCGGCTCTGGTCTCGATTATCTCCTCCTCGGTCTCCAGCCACGCGCCGGTCATCTCGATGCCGAACAGGCCGAGCGTCCACTTGGCGACGGTGTCGCCGATGCGCATCACCGGCCGGATGCTCCAGGCGAACCAGTACAGCGGGGTGGCGCCGTACCGGCAGACGAACTTCGTCCGCTCGACGCCGAGGTAGGTCGGCGTCTGCTCGCCGTGGGTGAGGTGGACGAGGTTGATGATCACGAACGCCAGGATAGCGCCCGCGCCGACGGACGCGAGGCCGGTGTTCGCGAAGACGGGTTCGAAGATCGCCGCGAGCGCCGGTTCGGCGACGATCCCGACGGCGATGCTGGACGCCGTGATCCCCACCTGACAGCTGGTGAGGTATATCTCCAGTTCGTGGGTCATCTCCCAGGCCCGTCGAAGTCCCGATTCGTCGAACTCCGACTCGGGGTACTGGCGAACCCTGGTCAGGGCGAACTCGATGGCCACGAAGAAGCCGTTCGCGAGGATCAGTCCGACCCCGGCGAGCAGGCGGATCCAGATCTCCACCGCGTTCATGTGAGTTTCCTTCCGACGCGAGCGGTAAACGCCCTGTGCTTTCGCGAGGACCCTCGATGGGGCAGTCCGTCACCGCTTCCGGTAGAAGACGGTGTCTATCCGGTGGCTCTCTCCCGGGTCGCCGAGAATCGTCACCCTGCCGTTTCGGTCGGGAACGAAGTACGTCGCAGATCAGGCCAGGAAGACGTGCCGCGGCCGGTCGGCAAGCACGTCGCGGCCCCACTCGACGGTCTCAGCGAAGGCGTCCGAGCGGAAGAATTCCATCGCGTCCTCCCTGGCGTCCCACTGGCTGGCGATGAACATGTCGTTCTCGTCCTCGCGGTTGGCCAGTAGCGTCGTCTCGCGGTGGCCGTCCATCTCCGCGAGCAGGCCGCCGACCTCGCCGAACGTCTCGACGAACTCCTCGCGGTGCTCGGGCTTGACGGTGTAGAACATCCCCATCGTCCCGAAGCCGTCTTCGTGCTCCGGGCGGCCGACGACGCCGGGGAGGTCCGCCAGGTGCTCGCTGGCGGTGTCGGCGGCGTCCCGCGTCTTCCAGAGGCTGACGACGGCGACGGTCTCGGCTGGGGCGTCCCGGTACACCGCCGTCTTGACGTGGCTGTCGTAGCGGACGAAGTGCTCGCGCAGGCCGCCGACCTCGGCGGCGAGTTCGACGGGGTCGGTCTCCGAGTACAGCACCAGCGCGTAGACGTCCTCGCCGTGGGGCTTCCCGGCGTAGATGTCCAGGTCGGACAGTTCCTCGCGGATGGACTCCTCTTCGTCGGCGTCCCCACCAGCGTCACCAGCTGCCGACTCGTCGGTCGCGTCGGCATCGGCGGCCCCGCCCCCTTCGCCGAGGTGGCCGCCGTACTGCTCCCCGATGCCTGGGAGGTCACCGAGGAACCCGGCGGCCGTCTCGGCAGCCTCCTTCGCGGTCCAGACGCTGACGACGGCGGCCTGGCCGCCCTGGGCGCGGACGCTCGTCAGGACGTGGCGGTCGTAGTGGTCGAAGTTCGAGCGCAGCCCCTCGACCTCTTCGGCCAGGTCCTCGGCGTCTGCCTCTGAGTGGAACAGGAGCCCGTAGTCGCCGGCGTCGTAGTCCTCGGCCTCGCGGACGCCCAGCGAGCCGAGGCGCTGGCCGAGATCGTCGACCTCGGCGAACTCGCCGTCGCCGCCCATCGGCGGGCCGCCGGAGGCGGAGCCGCTGTCCGTCGATCCGTCGTCGCCCGCCGATTCCGCGGCGCTGCCGCCGTCGTCGCTGGCCGCGTCACCGGCGTGTGGATGGTCGCCCTCGCCGGCGCTGCCGGGGTGAGCACCCCCGGTGTCGCCGGCGTCGCCCGCCGTCCGGGCAGTGGCGGCCGTCGGCCGGTCGCCGTCTCCCGTCGGCGAACTGGTCCCCGCGCTGGCGTGGGCGACCCGCTCGCCGCCCGTCGCGGCCGCCTCGCCCTCGCCGGTGGGGACGCGTTCGCCCGCCATGACGGCCGGGAGGTCGCCCGGTCGGAACCGGCGGCCGACGTAGAAGGAGCCGAACTCGGCGAACTTCGAGGTCGAGGGGTCGAAGCGCATCTCGGTCAGCAGGTCCTTCACGTCGGTCATGTCGTCGGCCCACAGCGTGATCCCCCACTCCCAGTCGTCGAAGCCGATGGAGCCGGCGATCATCTGTGAGACTTTGCCGCCGTAGCCCCGGCCGATGTCGCCGTGGCGCTCGATGTGTTCGGCCCGCTCGTCGAAGGGCATGTCGTACCAGTTCTGCTCCGGGTCGCGGCGCTTGCTCATCGGGTAGAAGCAGACGAACTCGTCGTCGGGGATGTCCGGGTGGAGCCGCGAGCGGATGTACTTCGCCAGGCCGGAGTCGTCGTCGACTTCGCCGTCGAAGTACTCCTTGGCCTTGTCGGTGTACCCCGAAGCCTCCGTCACCGAGACGTAGGACGTCGCGCGGTCCGTGTAGCGGGCGAACTCGGTCTGCTCGAACTGGCGCTCGGCGGCGTCGATGTCGGCCATCGTCGGCCGCAGGTGGACGACCATGAGGTCGGCCTTGTGGCCCTGGACGGTGTAGACGGCCGTCTGGCCCTCTTCGGCGTCCTCGACGCCCTCGTAGTACTCCAGGAAGTCGATGCCGTCGACCAGTGCGCGTTCCTGGTCGCGGGCGGACGCCTCCCGCCAGGCGTCCCAGTCGATGCGTCGCAGGTCGTGGAGCGCGTACCACCCCTCCTCGGTCTGTGGGGGCTCTCTCGTCATGTCCGGAGGTTGCGTGCGGACGGTAAGGAAACTTCCCATGTCCGCCCGTGCGTTCGATCAGTCAGCGTCCGCGTCGACGTCGGCGATGGCTTCGGTGACCCGGCCCGGAATCGGCCGCGACGGCGACCGCCGGCCGCCGACGGCGTGTATCGGCGGCGTCGTGCGCTTGTGCTGCGTGTCGACGTAACGGGCGAGCAACTCCTCGGCCATCGCGCGGTCGACGTCGAGTTCGTCGGCGGCCGCCTCGACGCTCGCTCCCCCGTCGAGGACCCGGACGAACAGCGCGTCGATGGTCTCGTAGGGGGCGCCGAGTTCGGACTCGTCGGTCTGGCCGCTCCAGAACCCGGCGGTCGACTCCTTCGCGACGATGCGGCGCGGGAGGCCGACGTGCTGGGCGAGCGCTCGCACCTCGGTCTTGTAGAGGTCGCCCGTCGGGTACAGGTCGGCGGCGCCGTCCCCGTACTTCGTGAAGTAGCCGGTCAGTAGCTCCGACCGGTTCGCCGTCCCGACGACGAGCCGGGACCGGGCGTTGGCGACGTAGTAGAGCGCAGCCATCCGGAGGCGCGCGACGAGGTTGCCCCCGACGACCGTGTCGCCCTCGACGCCGGTCGCGTCGGATATCGCCGACTCGAAGGCCTCGACGGTTCGCCACAGGGGTATCTCCGCGAACTCGATGCCGATGCCGTCGGCGATGGTCTTCGCGTCGGTGGCGTCCGGCCGGTGGCCCTTCCTGCTGGGCAGGGTGATCCCGAGCACCCTGTCACCCCCGAGGGCTTCCGCGGCCAGGAACGCCGTCAACGTGGAGTCGATGCCGCCGCTGAGGCCCACGACAACGCCGTCGGCTCCTGCGTCGTCGACGGCCCGTTCGATGTGCGCCACGACGGCTGCCCGGAGTTCGGCGAGCGCGTCCGCTCCGGTGATGAACGTCGACGATTCGACGGATCTGTCATACGGTCTCTTTCCACCTATTTTGGCATCCATACGTCTATTTCTAACCCAGTCTTCGATACGATCGAGGATCACTTAGTCGTGTTCCTAAAACAATTAGTATGTCACGGTGCCACGACGGACGACTACTTCGGCGGGTGGCCTCTCGTTGCCCGCGAGGAAAGGATGTTTCAGCGCCGGCGCCGTTGGCACCGCTAATGAGCGATTCCGAGGGCGGTCCGAAACAGGTCTCGGACCCCGACTACCACAGCGAGAACCACACGGCCGCCCAGACCTGTGGCTGGACGGCCAACGCCCTGCGGGGGGAGGGCAAGTGTTACAAGTACATCTTCTACGGGATCGAGTCCCATAGATGCATCCAGATGACGCCCGTCGTCAAGTGCAACGAGCGCTGCGTCTTCTGCTGGCGCGACCACGCCGGCCACGCCTACGAACTCGGCGACGTCGAGTGGGACGACCCCGCCGCCGTCGCGGACGCCTCCCTCGAACTCCAGAAGAAACTCCTCTCGGGGTTCGGCGGCAACGAGAAGGTCCCTCGCGAACGCTTCGAGGAGGCCATGGAACCCCGCCACGTCGCCATCTCGCTCGACGGCGAGCCCTCCCTCTACCCCTACCTGCCCGAACTCATCGAGGAGTTCCACGACCGCGACATCACGACGTTCCTCGTCTCCAACGGAACTCGGCCCGAGGTGCTGGAGCGCTGTGACCCCACGCAACTGTACGTCTCCGTCGACGCCCCCGACCGCAAGACGTTCGAGGACACCGTCAAAGCCGTCGAGGGCGGCGCCTGGGAGTCACTGATCGACACGCTGGACGTCCTCGCCGAGAAGGAGGACACCCGGACCGTCATCCGCACGACGCTCGTCAAGGGCCACAACATGCACTACCCGGCGTGGTACGCGGCGATGTGCGACCGCGCCGACGCCGACTTCGTCGAGCTGAAGGCGTACATGCACGTCGGCCACTCCAGAGGGCGACTGGACCGCGAGTCGATGCCGAGCCACGACGAAGTGCTAGAGTTCACGAAGGACGTCGGCGAGTTCCTGCCCGACCACGACACCATCAAGGAAGTCGAGGCGTCCAACGTCGCCGTGCTCGCCCGCGACGAGCAGACCTGGGTGCCCAAACTGGAGAAGTCGAGCGAGTTCTGGGAGCGGGATCCGGTCGTGAGTTACTGAGCCCGACCGCGAGCGAACGAAGTGAGTGAGCGTTTTTTGGTCCAGATTTTTGGACGAGTGGTTCGCGAGCGCAGCGAGCGAACCCGAGGAGAAAAAGGTGGTCTCGGGAGCGGGACCCGGTCGTGAGTTACTGAGTCAGGCCGCGAGCGAACGAAGTGAGTGAGCGTTTTTTGGTCCAGATTTTTGGACGAGTGGTTCGCGAGCGCAGCGAGCGAACCCGAGGAGAAAAAGGTGGTCTCGGGAGCGGGACCCAGTCGTGAGTTACTGAGCTGGGTCGCGAACGAGCGGGGCGAGTGAGCGCTTTTTGGTCCAGATTTTGTGCGATTCGGGCGGGGACGACGATTCGGTCGAGAGAGAAGGCGCCGGGAAACGATGCTCAGGCGACGCCACCGAGGAGGGTCCCGACGGTGTAGGCGACGCCAGCGGCAGTCATGCCGACGACGAACATCTCGACCCCGTTGACGGCCCATCGCCGGCTCGTCACGAGGCTTCGACTCGCTCCGACGGCGAAGAACGCGAATCCGGTGAATGCGATCGAGAGGGGAAAGGTGGCGCCGAGTTCGAAGAGGTACGGGATCAGCGGTGCCCATCCAGCGACGACGAAGGCGAGAAACGTGACAGACGCCGTGCGTCGCGGTGACTTCCCGTCGCCAAGTTCCGTCGGCGGAACTCGGTCGCTCTCCCGGACGGAGCGACGGTAATCGAGGTCCGACCGACGACTGAGGTAGTTGCTCATCCCCATGGAGAACCCGTCGGCGAACAGGTTCGCTGCCCCCAGAATCAACACGATAGATGGGTTCAACGCGGCTCCGGCCACGCCCGAGACGACGGCGAACGTCGTGACTATCCCGTCGTTGGCGCCGTAGATCACTTCGGCGAGGTACTGCCCAGACGGTTCGACGTCGTCGCCGAGAATGTGTTCTATCATCTGTCACGTACTGGTTCACCGCCTCTCGACTAAGTATCCGTGGTCGGGTACTACGTCGGGACTCGCGATTTCACGCTCTCGACCCGGCGAGCGATTACGGGAGGGCGCACTCACGTTCCGTTCGATGGCCCTTCCCGCTCTCGGCGAGCGCGTGGCGAAGCTGTAGCGACGAGACGAACAGGCACGAAACCGAACATCTTCCCCCGAACGCACACAACCTGAGAGCGCGAAAACACAGTGTCGGACGCACCACCGACACGGTTCTGGCCCGGTCTGTCTCTCGCACTCATTTTTCACCGCTTCCAAACTCGTTACGAGTTCCACATCCGATATGCTTATCCCGTTCTCTCGCAAATTTCCGTCCATGGCAACCACATCGCGGGCCGTCGGCTACGACGAACTCGCGACGTTGAAGCTGCTGGCCCTCGACGGCGCGCTCGAGGGCCGGGAGAAGGCGTCGTGTGCGGACATCGCCGACCGGCTCGACGCCTCGAACCAGACCGCCTCGCGCCGACTGCAGCGCCTGGAGGAGGCGGACCTGATCGAACGCGACATCGTCAGCGACGGCCAGCAGATCGCGATTACGGAGGTCGGCGAGGCCGCGCTCCAGCGGGAGTACGCCGACTATCAGCGCATCTTCGACCGCGGCGTCGGCGTCGACCTGGGCGGCATCGTCACCTCCGGGATGGGCGAGGGACGCCACTACATCACCCTCCCGGGATACATGGAGCAGTTCGTCGAGAAACTGGGCTACGAACCGTTCGCCGGAACCCTCAACGTGGACCTCCTCGACGAGAGCGTGCGCAAGCGCGCCCGAATGAGCGCGTTCGACCCCATCACTATCGAGGGATGGGAGGACGAGGAGCGCACCTACGGCCCGGCCTACTGCTACCCAGCCAGCGTCGTCGGCGGCGACGGCGAGTACGAACCGGCCCACGTCATCGCCCCCGAGCGCACCCACCACGGCGAGGACCAGCTGGAGGTCATCGCGCCGGAGAAACTCCGCGAGGTCCTCGACCTGGCCGACGGCGACGAGGTGACTGTCCATGTCGACGAGCAGTGACGTGAGCAGTGCGGAATCGGTCGACGACGCCGTCGAGGCGTTCCGGCGAGGCGAGCCGGTGCTGGTCCACGACGCCGCCGACCGCGAGGGCGAGACCGATCTCGTCTATCCCGCCGGGAGCGTCACGCCCGAGGCCGTGGCTCGCATGCGCAACGACGCCGGCGGGCTCGTCTGCGTCGCTCTGTCGGACGCCGTCAGCGAGGCGTTCGACCTCCCGTTCGTCCAGGCGGCCGTCGACCACCCGCTCACCGACGACCACCAGCTCTCCTACGACGACCGCTCGTCGTTCTCGCTGACGGTCAACCACCGTGACACCGAGACGGGGATCACCGACGCCGAGCGGGCGCTGACGATCACCGAGCTGGCTGCCGCGAGCGAAGATCCAGACGCCGAGGCGTTCGCCACCACGTTCCGTGCGCCCGGCCACGTCCACCTGCTCCGGGCCGCATCGTCGCTGGCCGAGCGCCAGGGTCACACCGAACTCGGCATCGCGCTCGCTGCCGCTGCCGACCTGCCCCCCGCCGTCGTCGTCTGCGAGATGCTCGACGACGAGAGCGGCGCCGAGTTGCCCCCGGCGGCGGCCCGGGCCTACGCCGACCGCCACGGCCTGGTGTACGTCGAGGGCGCCGCCATCGCCGAGCGGTTCGCGTAACCGACCGACCGAGACGGGAAAGCCTTTACTTTCCCGATCCGAACTCTCCCTCACTACCCTCCACTATGGACTCGTATCCTCGTAGCACGGTTCTCCGTGGAACCGCCGCGGTCGTCGTCGTCGCGCTCCTCGTGGCCTGTGCCGGGCTGACGCTGGCGTACGAACCGCCCCAGCTCGGCGCCGGGACGATCAAGGACCCGGCGGACGGCACGACCGCAGTCGCCGTCCAGGGCTTCCACTTCCAGGGCGAAGGGAGCGAGAAGAAGCCTGCGCGACTGCTGCGCGTCAACGAGACCGGCGGGATCACCGAACTGGCCAACGGGACCGACCGCGGGGTGAACTGGTTCTACGACGTCGACCCGCTGGACGACGGCAACCTGCTCGTCACCTCGACGGTCCCCGGCGACACCGTCGCCTACGAACTGAACCCCGAGACCGGCGAGCGCGTCTGGGAACAGCGCTTCGACGCCGAGGACACCCACGACGTGGCGATGCTGAACGAGCACGAACTCCTCGTCGCGAACATGCGCAACACCCCCGAGGACGGCGGGGTGAGCAACGACCGGCTGTTCGTCTACAACCTCACCACGGACGAGGTCGTCTGGGAGTGGTACTTCAAGGACCACTACCCGCACGACCTGGACAACGGCGCGAACAGCGACGACTGGAGCCACGTCAACGACGTCGACCAGATCGAGGAGGGACGCTTCCTCGTCTCGCCACGTAACTTCGACCAGGCAATCGTCGTCAACCGCTCGACGAAGGAGATAGAGATGCGCCTCGGCGAGGACGGCAACCACTCGATCCTCGAGGAGCAACACAACCCCGACTACCTGGAGTCGGAGGACGGGACGCCGACGATGCTCGTCGCCGACAGCGACAACGACCGCATCGTCGAGTACGAGCGCGACTGCGGCGACGCCGACCCGGGCCTCGGCGCCGGCACGCCGCCGGAGGAGTGTCACTGGGATCTGGTCTGGGAACTCGGCGAGGACCAGTTCAACTGGCCCCGTGACGCCGACCGCCTGCCGAACGGCAACACGCTGATCACCGACTCGCTGAACCACCGCGTCGTCGAGGTCACCCCGCAGGGCGAGGTCGTCTGGGAGGCCCGGACGCCGTGGGGTCCGTACGACGCCGAGCGGGTCAAGTACGGCCCCGAGTCCAACGGCCCGACGATGCGCGACCAGGGGGTCAACGGGAGCTTCCGGCTCCAGGAGGCGAACTCGACCAACGCGACGGCCGGCATCGGCAGCACCGGGACCGAGGGGACGAGCTTCCCCGAGTGGATCCAGCGGACGACCGCCGGCTGGCCCGGTGAAGCCGCCTTCGACGAGTTCGCGGAGACCTGGGAGGGCGTCTCCCAGTGGGTCAAGCCCGTCTGGATGGCGCCCTGGGGGTTCGTCACGCTCGTGGGCGCGCTCGTCCTGTCGGTCGGCTGGGTGCTGGCCGAGCTGGTGTACAACCGACGGCGCGTCTACCGTCGGGTGACGTCGCTCCGTTCCGCGCGAACGGAGTGAGCGCTACGGACGGAATGAGCGGCGCGGACGAGCGCGCGGCACTCGCCTTTCGGTGGTGTGTCACGTCGACGCGCGGACCGTCAACACTCTTAACGGTGCCGTCCAATGGGCAGGATATGAGTTTCGACGACGGTGACGCGAGGGCTCACTGGGGACAGCATCGCATGACGACGGCCCAGACATTCCGGGGGTGGACGGCGTGAGCGAGCGCCCGGAGATGTTCGAAGGGGTCGACACCGTCTGGCAGGACGGTGAGTTCGTCGACTTCGAGGACGCGACGACGCACGTCCTCACCCACGGCCTGCACTACGGCACGGGCGTCTTCGAGGGCGTCCGGTGTTACGACACGGCCAACGGCCCGGCTATCTTCCGCTGGGAGGAGCACCTCCAGCGCCTCTACGACTCGGCGAAGGTGTACGACATCGAGATCCCGTTCGAACAGGCGGAGCTCTCCGAGGCGACGCTGGAACTCATTCGCCGGGAGGAGCTACAGTCCTGTTACATTCGGCCCATCGCCTACTACGGCTACGGCCCGCTCGGGCTGAACCCCTCGAAGTCGCCCGTCGAGACCGCCATCGCGGTGTGGCCCTGGGGCGCCTACCTCGGCGAGGAGGCCCTGGAAGAGGGCGTCGACGTCGCCATCTCCTCGTGGCGCAAGCACGCCTCCAGCCAGATCCCGACGAACGCGAAGACGACGGGCGCGTACGTCAACAGCGTCCTCGCCAACCTGGAGGCGACGGGTAACGGGTACACCGAAGCCATCGTCCTCAACAAGGAGGGCAACGTCGCCGAAGGTCCGGGCGAGAACATCTTCCTCGTCCGCGACGGCGAGATCCACACCCCCGGCCTCGCCGAGTCCATCCTCGACGGCATCACCCGCCAGTCAGTGATCGACCTGGCCGAGGACCTGGGCTACACCGTCCACGAGGGCGCCACCATCTCGCGGGGCGAACTGTACACCGCCGACGAACTGTTCTTCTCCGGGACAGCCGCGGAGGTCACTCCGATCCGCAGCGTCGACGACAACGAGATCGGTGCGGGTACCAAAGGCCCCGTCACCGACGAGATCCAGACCCGCTTCTTCGACGTCCTCGACGAGGCGCCCGAGCAGTACGACGACTGGTTCACCTACGTCTAACTGGCGAGCAGTTCTTCGATTCGAGTCCGGTCGCGAGAAACAACTACCGCGCCGTCAGTCGTCGTCGGCGTCGTCGGCTCCTACGCCGATGGTCATCGGCGGGGTGTCGTCGTCCGTGTCACCGAACCCGGCCGAGAGGATGCGAGTTAGCGCGTCTTCGACGCTCTCCTCGATCTCCTCGTAGTTCTCGGGCTCGACCTCGATGACGTAGCCGCTGGTGATGTTCGGGGCGGTCGGCAGGAACAGCAGGTCGCGCCCGTCCGGCGTGGACTTGCCGGTCTTGAACGCCGTCATCCGCATCCCGTTCCAGGGCTCGAGTTTCACCGGCGCCTGAAGGTCCTCCGTCCCCGAGACGGCCGTCTCGACGGCCATCTTCGAGGCGTTGTACACCACCCGCAGCCCCGGGAGCTGGTTCATCAGTTCGTCGAGTTTGCCCTCGGCGTAGTCGCCCATCGCCGTCCGCATTAGGTAGCCGATGGAGAACACCAGCAGGATGAACACGGACAGCGTCGTCATCACGCGCACGAAGGTGAGGAACCAGGCGCTGTTGACGAGCATCGACGGGAGGTTCAGGTCGCGGAGCGTTCCCGTATCGATGACGAGCGAGAACGGCGCGCCGGCGAGGATACCGTAGAGGTACGCGAGGACGTACAGACTGACGAGTATCGGCAGGAGGATGATGAGACCGCTCGCGAAGTCTCGTTTCCACGAGGTCGCCGCCATGTCAATCAGATTTCGCTCCCCTGTTATCAGCCCTTTCCTTTCGCGCGCCGCGGGGACGAACCACGCGAGCGACGGGAGCGCGGCCCGCAAATTCGCCGAAAACGACGGCCATTAGCCGCCGGAGCCGAAACCCTCGCCAGTGACCGAGTGGCTGGTTGACCTGCTGGCCGGGACTGTCCTTCCCAGAGTGGCCAGTATCGGCGTCCTCGTCGCTATCGGGGTGCTGCTGGCGAACCTGGCGGTCTCGTTCGGGCTGGTCGACCGCGTCGCCGCGCTCTCGCGGTACCTCACCGAACCGGCCAACCTCCCGAAGGAGGTGGGGACGGCCATCCTCGCGACGACGGCGTCGCCGACGGCGGGCTACGGCATGCTCGCCGAGTACCGCGAGTCCGGGGTGCTGGACGACCGCGCGACGCTGGTGGCCGTCACCATCAACACGTTCTTCGGCTTCGCCCAGCACATCTTCACCTTCTACGCGCCCGTGTTGATCCCTATCCTCGGGCTGGAGGTCGGCCTGCTGTACGTCGGATTCCGGGCGGCCATCGCGCTGGCCATCACGCTCGTGGGCATCCTCGCGGGCCGACTCCTCCTCTCCGGCGGGAACGTCGACGCCGCCGCGATTCCGGACGTCGAAGGGCCGAACGGGACTGACGGCGACGAGGGCGACGACGGCCCGAGGACGGCCCGCGGGAAGGTCCGGGAGGCGGTATTGAGCACGGGCGACAAACTCCGTTCGATACTGCCCCGGCTCCTCGTGGTGTACGTGCTCGTTGCCGTCCTGATCGAAAGACAGGACGCCGTCTCCGCGTTCCTTGAGGCCACGGTCGGCGTGTCGATCCCGGGCCTCGCCGCGCCCGTCGAGGCGCTGGCGGGCCTCGTCGGGCTGCCCGGCGCCGCCGTCCCGGTCATCGCGGTGTTCGCTATCGAGACGACCAACGGCGCCATCGTCATCGCGCCGCTGATCGAACAGGGAGTGTTCACCCCGCGACAGGCCGTCGCGACGATGCTCGTCGGCGGCATCGTCTCCTTCGCGGTGTCGACGTTCAAACGGTCGATTCCGTTCCAGTACGGCATCTGGGGCGCGGAGTTCGGATCGAAGGTGATCGCCGTCAACACCGCGCTGAAGGTCGTCTTCATCGGTATCGCCGTGGTCGCGTTGCTGGCGTGACGGCAGCACTGCACGTCGGCGCCAGGGTCCCTACCTGCTGATCTCTGTCCCGTCGGCGCGAATCGCGTTGACGACGAGGCCGAGCATGAGGGAGATGGCGCCCAGGTAGAGACTCGTGAGGATGAGGATGATCCCGCTGAGGACGCCGTAGATCGCGTAGCTGGCCGCGTTGGCGGCGTAGACCTGGGCGACCGTCAGCAGTATCGTCCACCCCAGCGCCCCGATGAACGCGCCGGGGACGGCCTCGACGAAGCGGGTCACCTCCCGGGAGGGGACGGTGTACATCGGAAGGAAGGCCACGGTCAGCGCCAGGAGCAAGACGGCGTGACCGACGAACGCGAACGGCGACCCCGTGGGAAGCAGCGCGAAGGTGACGCTCGTGAGCGCGATGAGGACGATGGCGATGGCGAGCGACCCCAGGATGCTGGCCGCGGCCCGCAGCTGGTGGCGGAACGGGTCGCCCTCGCGCTCCTCGACGCGCTCGACGGCGGTCTGGAAGCCCAGGACGACGTTCGCCCCGCCCCAGGCGATGACGACCACCGCGAAGACCGCCGCGCCCGCTCGCCCGGACGCGGCCGTCAGCCCCTCGTAGACGAGCGCCTGGGCTTCGGGCGTGAGAAAACGCGGCGTCGTGCTCTGGAGGTCACTCGCGAGTGATTCACCCAGGACCGCAAGGACGAGCACCGCCAGGGGGAGAAAGGAGACGAAGGCGTAGTAGGCCATCGCCGCCGCGGGATACTTGACGTCGTGGTCGTCCGCGGTCCGGAGGACGGTCAACACTGCAGTCAGGACGCCGGGGAGGCGTGACATGTGGCGGGGGTGGGAGAACCGGGCGGGTTTCGTCGGTCGCGCTCGCAGCGTTACTTCTCGGCGCGTTCGCTCGCGAGTTCGACGTCCTGCTTGGCAGCGACGCGCTCCAGGATCTCCCTGGCGCGCTCAGCGCTCACGTCGTCGACGAGGCAGTCGACGAAGTCGGCGAGGACGTCCGGGCGGACCTGCAGGTCGACGTACTCGACGCGGCCGTCGACGACGACGGCGTCGAGGTTCCACTCGCCGGCCGCCGGGTCGGTCATGCGAATGTCGACCCACTCGTCGTCCGGGCGATCCGTTCCGTTCTCACTCGGCGACCGGTCTGCGTCGTCGGGGTCCGTGAACACGTCGTCACTCATTCGTGAATTGGTGTACGATAGCAGGCTGCATAAACCTCCGTTTCGGGTGCAGACGGGCGCGCCGGGTCGGTCGTTCGCGGGAACGGCTCTCAGACGCCCTCGGGGTGGGGGTCGGAGATGACGACCGCCTTGCCGTCGACGGCCGTCTCGCCGTCCGCGTCCGCCACCGTGGTCGTCAGCCGGAAGCGGCGGTTGCCCAGCTCCTCGACCACCTCACACCGGGCGGTCACCCGTTCGTTCAGGTCGACCGGGCCGCGGTAGCTCACCTCCTGTGAGAGGTAGATGGTGAGGCCGGGGAGGCGGGCGAGTGCCGCGCTGATGAGGCCGGCGACGAGCGTCCCGTGGACGATGCGTCGACCGAAGCGCGTCTCCTCGGCGTACGCTTCGTCGAGGTGGAGCCGGTTCGTGTCGCCCGAGGCCTCGGCGAAGGTCCGGACGTCGCTCTCGGAGAGCGTCTTCGTGAACGTGACGTGGTCGCCGACGTCGATGCCGTCCTCGGTGCCGTAGCTCTCGAAGTCCCACTCCTCGTCCTCGTAGGCCGTGTCCGGGCGCGTGAAGGGTTGGCGATCGTGGCGGGGGACGGACTCGCCCGCCGTCCAGGTGCCGCGGGGGACGTAGTCGGCGACGTCCGTCGTCGTGACGATGCCGACCAGCGCCCCGTCTTCGAGTACCGGCAACTTCTCGACGTCGTGGGCCCGCAGGGACTCGACGGCCGCTTCCACGGTGGCGTCGGGGTCGACGGTCACCAGGTCCTCCGACATCACGTCCCCGACGGTGAGTGCGTCCGTGTCTCCGCGGGCCGCCGCCACTGCGACCACGTCGCTCTCGGTGATGATCCCCACTGGCTCGCCACCGTGGACGACGACGAGCGATCCGACGTCTCCGTCGCGGAGCCGTTCTGCCGCCTCGACGACGGCCGCTTCTGGCGATATCCGTTCGACGGGCGACCGCATTATCTCCCGGACCGGCGTCGGTACGAGCATCTCTGGTCTAGTCGTTGACTGGTACCCATTTGACTGTTTGTGCGATCGGCCCCGGTCAACGCGACACTCGCGCCACCGGGTCGCCAGGTTTGTAGGCCGGCGCGGCGCAGGTGCGGTATGGACCGCCGACGCCGCCGACGGCGCCGCCACACGCTGGTGCTCCTGGTCACGCTCGCCGTCGCGCTGTCGGGCTGTGGCGCGGTTTCGGTCCCCACCGAGGGGCCGCCGAGCGGCCCGGACGTGACGGCCAGCCCGGCCGCACCGAACGCGACGGGCGATCCGGGCGTCCCTGCCGACGGCGACAGCCGGGCGGCAACAGTGACGCGAGTCGTCGACGGCGACACCGTCGAGGTCAGCTATCCCGACGGCTCGACGGACGCCGTCCGGCTGGTCGGCGTCGACGCCCCCGAGACCCGCGGCGAGACGAACCCGGCGGAGTTCGAAGGCGTGCCCGACAACGAGTCCGGGCGGGCCTGCCTCGCCGACGCGGGTGACCGGGCGTCCACCACCCTGACCGAGTGGGTCGACGGGGCCGACGTCACCCTCGTCGTCGACCCCGAGACCGACACGCGGGACCAGTACGACCGCCTGCTCGCCTACGTCGTGCGGGACGACGCGAACCTGAACTACCAGCTCGTCGCCCGTGGGTACGCCCGCGTCTACGATACCTCGTTCACTCGCGCCGATTCGTTCTACGCCGCCGAGTCCGATGCCCGGCAGGCCAGTCTCGGCGTCTGGCAGTGCGCCGACCCCGCGTCCCGGAGCGCGAGCGACGGTCTCGACGTCCGCGTCGTCGCGGACGCACCCGGCAACGACAACGAGAACCTCAACGGCGAGTTCGTCGTCCTGACGAACGACGGTGACGAGTCCCTGGATATCGGCGGCTGGACGGTCGGCGACGAGGCCGGCCGCGAGTACACCTTTCCGGACGGCGCGTCGGTCGCTGCCGGGGGCTCGGTCCGGCTCTACTCCGGGTCCGGGACCGACAACGAGACCGCTTACTTCTGGGCCGCGAACGGCGCCGTCTGGAACAACGACGGCGACGCGGTGACCGTGCGGAACGAGGACGGGGCCGTCGTCGCCCGGGAGTCGTACTGACCGGACTGACTTCCCAGTTCTCGCCGACCGCACAATCCATGCGTCTGGGTACCAAAGATCGTGCCGTGGTGTACGCGCTCGACCGCCTCGAACCACCGCCGCGAGCCGTCGACTGGAGCCTCGCGGCGACTATCGCCGTCCTCGTCGGGACGGGGCTCTACAGCCTCGTCGTCGGCGATCCGAGCGGTGCGTGGGTGTTCGACGTCCACGCCGTCGCGGCCTTCGCGCTCGTCGTCCTGCTGGCCTTCAAGCTTCGCCGGGTGGCCACCCGCCTCCGCCCAAACAGGCTCACGCGCGTGCGCTTCGTCTCTATACTCCTCGCTCTCACCGCTCTCGGTGCGCTCGGAACCGGACTCTGGTGGGCGTTCGGCGGGTCGGTCCGGGTCGGCCCGTGGGGACTCCTGATGGTCCACATGACCCTCGGCGTCGCGGTGCCGGTCGTTTTGCTCTGGCATCTCCGCCACCGCTATCACTCGCCCGCCGGGGCCACGCACCAGGGCCGACGGACCGCGCTACAGTACGCCGCCGTCGTCGGGCTGAGCGCGCTGGCCTGGCGCGGCCAGCGGGCGGCCAACGACCTGCTCGACACGGCTGGTTCGGACCGGCGGTTCACCGGCTCCCGCGAGGAGGGCAGCGGCGAGGGGAACGCCTTCCCGGTGACCAGCTGGGTCGCCGACGACCCGACCCCCGTCGACGTCGAGGACTGGGAACTCCGGGTCGACGGACTCGTCGACGACCCCGCGACGCTCGGCGTGGACGACCTGGGGCTCGGTGACGAGACGGCCGACGACGAGCGGGGCGATCTGGCGACCGACGCCGAACGGCGCGCGGTGCTCGACTGCACCAGCGGCTGGTACTCCGACCACGACTGGCGCGGCCTGGCCGTCGGTGACCTGCTCGACGCCGTGGAACCGACCGACGACGCTCGCTGGGTCCAGTTCCGCTCGGTGACGGGCTACCGCTGGTCACTCCCCGTCGAGGAAGCCCGGGAAGCGCTACTGGCGACCCACGTCGACGGCGAACGGATCAGCCACGACCACGGCTTTCCGATGCGACTCGTCGCGCCCGGCCGGCGCGGCTTCCAGTGGGTCAAGTGGGTGACCGACGTCCGGGCGACGAGGCGACGTGATTTCAGTGAGTCCGTCGCTATCTTCGTGAGCGGGTTCGAGGAGTGAAGTTCGGCTCGGCCGGGAGCGCGTTTCATCGCGCGACCCACCGAAAGACTCGGCACACCTCGTCTTTCGAGCCCACACTCGCTTCGCTCGCGTGGAAGGGGAAGGGCAGGGCTGCGGTGCTGTGCCTGGTGGATGAAAGGGCGAGCGGCGGTCGAACCCTCCCGGGCGACGCAAGCACCTACTGGAGCGCAGCGAGCCCCGGAGTGGTCGAGCGCCGCGAGGGCTTTCGGGTTGCTCGCACTCCCAGTCGCAGTCCCGGGAGACGACCCAGAAACAACTCCCCGTCACATCATCGCACGGAGCGTCGCAAATAGCTCGGGTCCGTCGTCGTCGTTCTCGTAGTGGATCGGGACGAACCCGGCCGCACGCGCGCCCTCGACGTCGGACTCGTAGTCGTCGCCGACCATGACGTACTCGTCGGCGTCGAGGCGGTCCCGAATTTCGTCGTAGGGCGCGCCGTCGGTCTTGTGGCCGCCGACGTCGTAGGAGACGATCACTTCGTCGAAGTACTCGGTCAGCCCGTGGTGGTCCAGTTTGGCTCGCTGCCAGTCGCCGACGCCGTCGGTGACGACGGCGAGGGTGGTGTGATCGTCCGCGGCGAGTTCGGCCAGGCACGCCCGGGCGGCGTCGGGGACGAACGACGCCGCGTACTCTGCTTCGCGGATGGTCGCGACCAGTTCGTCGTGGTCCAGTTCGGGCTCCACGTCCGGGTGGTCGGCGAGGGCCGCGACGCCGGTGTCGTAGGGGTCGGCCTCCAGCGCGTCGAACGCCGCGAAGAAGGCCTCGTCGTAGGCGTCGAGGTGTCCGTCGTCGGTGACGGAGAGGTGCTGATCGAACGCTTCGGCGAGGATGCGGTCGTACGCCCGGTCGAAGTGGACCAGGGTCCCGTCGAGGTCGAAACAGACGACGGTGTCGGTGGCCATACCGGGCGGTCGGGAGTCGAAGACAAATGGGTTGCGACGGGCAGGGACGGGACAGCAGCGTTAGCGCTGGCCGCCAGGGCGGCTGCTCACCCGTCGAGGTCGACCGGTTTGCCTTGCTCCGTCGGCGGCGCGACGTGGTCGATGAACTCCTCGGCGGAGGGCTCGTTCACGCGCACGCGGACGTGGATGTCGCCCAGTTCGGCGGGGTCGCCGACGGCGAAGTTGATCCGCTCCTCGAAGGCCGCCTGTTTCTTCAGGTCGAAGGCGATGGTGTCGCCCGCCAGTTCGTCGAAGAACACCGACCGGGCGGTGTCGAGGATCTCGAAGCGGTGGAGGAGTTCCGAGAAGTGGTCCATGTCGTGGGTCTCGGCCAGCAGCTCGCCGTGGCGGAACTCGGGGTCGGCGTTCGGGAAGAGGTTCGTGATGGCGTCGGCGACCCGGTCGGTCACCTCGGTGTCGGCGACGGGGGCCGTTATCTGAACGTCGATCTGGTAGATGGTGGTCATTGCTGGAGAGCGCGAGTGGTTGAATCGAGCGCGGTCATTGTCACTGGCTGTACTGGCTCCGGTAGGCGGCGACGCCCTCGGTCAATAGTGTCCGGATCCGGGCACGGAAGGTGTCGAGGCTGTCGGTGTTGTCGATACTGACGTCGGCGCGGTCGATGGCCTCGCCCATGCCGAAGCCGAGTTCGCGCTCGTCGCGCTCCTCGAGGGATTCGCCGCCCTCGTCGCTACCCTTGTCGCGGCCGCGCTCGTCGATGCGGTCCGCGCGCACGTCGAAGGGAGCCTCGATGCTGACGAGCGCGAACTCCCCGTCGAAGGCCGCCTCGAACTCGTCGACTTCGACGCCAGAGCGGACGCCGTCGACGAGGACGACGTCGCTGTCTTCCAGTGCGTCCTCGATCAGCGGCAGCGAGCGCTCGGCGATGGCCGCCGGGCCGTTCTCCTCGCGCAGCGCCTGTGCGACCTGGCCGTGGTGCGTCGCCGGGTCGAGGTCGCGGTCGCGACACTCCGCGCGGATGACGTCGCCCATCGTCACGACGGGGACGTCGAGTTCTGCGGCGACGTTCGCGGCCTCGCCCTTGCCGCTGCCGGGCAGGCCGACCGTCGCGATGACTGTCATTGCCACTTCGTTGTCCCACGCCGCGCTTAAGGACTACGTTCGGCCAACGCTTTGTGGATGGCCGCCGTACCACCACTATGGCACAACGATCGTTCCCGGTTCGCGCCCTCTGGTTCGTCTTCGTCGGCTGGTGGCTCACGCCGATACTCGTCAACGTCGCCTGGTTCTGCAACGCGACGATCCTCCTGATCCCGGTCGGGATCAAGCTGACGAACCTGGTGCCGACGGCGCTCACGCTGGCCGAACCCCGGTCGCTCGAGGACCCCGATTCCGCCCGCGGGCAACAGTCGCTCGCGGTGCGTGCGGTCTACTTCGTCTTCGTCGGCTGGTGGCTCTCGTGGCTCTGGGCAAACGCCGCGTCGTTCCTGGCGATAACCATCGTCGGGCTCCCGGTCGCTATCTGGATGTTCAACCGGCTCCCCTACGTCACGTCGCTGTACCGGTTCCACGGGTGAACTGGCCGTCGCTCCCACCGGCGTCCCCGTAAGCCCGACGCGTCGCGTCGTGCGCGACGCGTCCTACTTCTCCCGAACGACCACGAACTCCGCCAGGTCACGGAGGTACTCCATCGCCTGCGAATCCGGCGCGTCGACGGTCGAGAGCGCCTCCAGGGCGGCGTCGGACTCGGCGCGGGCCCGCTCGTTGGCCTCCTCGGGCGCCAGGCCGGTCACCTCCACGAACGAGGGCCGTTCCATCTCGGCGTCCTGGCCGGCGGGTTTGCCGAGTTTCTCTGAGTCGGCCGTCGCGTCCAGCACGTCGTCGCGGATCTGGAAAGCGACGCCGACGCGCTCGGCGTAGGTGCCGAAGGCCTCGACGGTGTAGGCGTCGGCGTCGGCGGCGATGGCGCCCAGCTCCGCGGCGGCACGAAAGAGCGCGCCGGTCTTCCGGCGGGCCAGTTCCATGTATTCGTCCTCCGAGGCGGGCTGGGCGACGAGTTCCGTCGCCTCCCCCTCGCCGAGTTCGACCATCGCCTCGGAGACGGCCTGCATCGCGCGCTCGTCGGCCGAGAACAGCCCGAACGCCTCGCCGAGCAGCCCGTCGGAGGCGATGATCGCCGGCCCGTGGCCGTACTCGGCCCACGCCGAGGGCGTCCCCCGCCGGACGTCGGACTCGTCGATGATGTCGTCGATGACGAGCGAGGCGTTGTGGACGAGTTCGATGCCGACGGCGTAGTCTGTGGCGTCGGTCGGCTCGCCGCCCAGTGCCTCACAGACGAGGACGGTCACCGTCGGGCGAACGCGCTTGCCGCCCGCGAGCGTGACGTGCCGGACCTGGTCGGCGAGCTCGCCGGGCTCGACGCCGTCGAGCACCTCGACCAGGCGGTCCTCCACCTGGTCCCGGCGCCGTTCCAGGTATTCCATGTGGCGTGGCTTTGGGAGAGGTGGGCAAGTAGCTGACGGATGCGGTCGTGGGTGCGCTATGGCCGGTGATCGCAATCGTCTATCCCTCGCACGGTGTTGGCTCGCACCACGATGGGTGGTCGAAGGCCGCGGATCGGGCTTTACCCGGAGAACTCCTCGGTGAGCGCCGGAACGACGTCGAAGAGGTCGTCGACGATGCCGTAGTCGGCGATGTCGAAGATGGGCGCGTTCGGGTCGGTGTTGATGGCGACGATGGTGTCGGCGCCCTTCATTCCGGCGACGTGCTGGACGGCCCCGGAGATGCCGATGGCGAGGTAGACGTCCGGCGTGACGACCTTGCCGGACTGACCGACCTGGCGGTCGGCGGGGAGCCAGCCGTTGTCGACGATCGGTCGGGACGCCGAGAGCGTCGCGCCGAGGGCGTCGGCCAGGTCGCGGACGAGGTCGAGGTTCTCCTCTTCCTCGATGCCGCGGCCGACCGAGACCAGGACGTCGGCGTCAGTGATGTCGACGTCGCCGCTGACGGCCTCCTCGAACCCGGTGACCGTCGAACGGACCTGTGACTCGTCGATCGTCGCGTCGAACGCCTCGATGCTGGCCTCGCCGTTCCCGTCCGCGGGCGGCCACTCGCCGGGCCGGACCGTCACGACGGCGCGGTCGGCGTGGACGTCGACGGTCGTCTCCACCTTCGAGCCGTACAGTTCGCGCGTCACCGTCAGGTCGTCGCCGACGGCCAGGTCGACCGCGTCGGTGACCAGCGGTCGGTCGAGCCGGCTCGCCACGGCGGGGGCGTAGTCCATCCCGTTGACGGTGTGGGCCAGGAGGAGGACGGTCGGGTCGACGGCGTCGACCAGCTGTTCGACCGCCTGGACGGAGACGTCGTGGTTGAACTCCGCACCGGCCTCGACGGTGTGGACGACGTCGACGCCCGGTCGGTTCAGTCGATCGCCGTACTCCGCCGTGTCGCCGCCGACGACGGCTACGTGGAGCTCGCTGTCGGTCTCGGCCGCGAGGTCGTACCCGGCAGCGACGAGCTGGTCGCTCACGTCCCGGAGTTCGCCGCGGCGGTGTTCCGCGACGGCGAGGACCGTCACTGGCCCACCCCCTTCTCCCGGAGGAGGCCAGCGAGTTCACCGGCCGTCTCCTCGGCGCTCCCCTCGAACAGGGCGGCCTCGCCCTCGGTCTCGGGTTCGTACAGCGCCGTCTGTTCGATGGGGCTCTCGAGGGCGTCGGGACCCAGCCCGAGGTCGTCGAGCGATTTCACGGCGAGGTCCTTGCTCTGGGCCTGGCGAATCCCGCGGAGGCTGGCGTACCGCGGGTCGTTGATACCGGTCTGGATGGTCAACACCGCCGGGAGCTCGACGTCGGTAATCTCGTCGACGCCGCCCTCGAGTTCGCGGTGGACGTGCGCCACACCCTCGTCCGCACTGAGATCCAGCTGGTTGACGACCGCTGCCCACCCCATATCGAGCCGTTCGGCCAGCGAGACGCCGGTGGCGCCCAGGCTGTCGTCGCCCGACTGCACGCCGGTCAGGACGAGGTCGGGGTCTTCCTCCTCGGCGACGGCACCGAGCAGGCGTGCTTTCGTCGCCGGGTCCAGCATGCTGGCCTCCGCCAGTCGGTCGTCCCAGACGCGGACGGCCCGGTCGGTGCCCTTGGCCAGCGCCTGCCGGATGGTCTCCTCGGCGCGCTCCGGGCCGATGGTGACGGTCACCACCTCCACGTCGTCGACGTCCTCGGCGATGGTGACGGCCTCCTCGACAGCGTACTCGTCCCACTCGTTGAGGTCGTAGGTCACGTACCGGTCGTCGATCGAGAGCCCGTCGATCTCGAACTCGTCGTCGACGACGGTCACCTCCTTGACCGTGACAAGAATTTTCACACCAGACGTGGGGCCGGCGGGCGAATAAACGTTTCCGAACTCTCACCCACGTGACATCGGTTTCCCGCCGTCGTGTCCCGAACGTCCGGCGGCAGGTCTCAGTCCTGGTCGAATTCGGTGACGTCCTCGTCCGGGAAGGAGATGAGGTTCTCGCGACCGATGCGGAGTTTGTTTATCGCCCCGTCGTCCTCCATCGTGGAGAGCAACTGGGACACCTTCGCGTTCGACCAGCCCGTCTCCTTGACGATACTCGCCTGTTTCATCCGGCCGCCGTTGGCCTCGAGGAGCCGTTCGACGCGCTCCTCGTCGCTGAGCAGTTCCTCGTCGACGTCGTCGTCCGGTTCGGTTTCCTCGGTGGTCGGTTCGACGGTGCCCGTCGTGGCCGTCTCCTCGCCGTCGTCGGTGGACTGCGCCGTCGTGGGCGGCCCCGCCGATGGCGGTTCGGATCCGCCGTCGTTCCCGACCGTGGGCGACGGCAACTCGCCGTTCCGTCGCGTGTAGACGTACGCGCCGACGGCGATGATGCAGAGACTGACGAGGAAGAGCCCTTCCAGGAGGAATGCTTCGGGGCCTTCTGGGCCCGGACCGTCCGGCGAGGCGTCTCCGCTGAAGACGATTTCCATGTATCCGGGGTCGAACTGTTCCGGCCCGTACCAGTGGAGACTGGTCGTGTCTTCGTAAGAGAACTGGGCGCCGTCGGGCGCGTTGTGGAGCCCGTATCCCTCTGGTAGCTGTATCGCCAGTTCCTGGCTCTCGGTCAGCCCGTCGAGCCAGGTGCCCCGTGTCGTGTTGAACGCGTCGTCGACGACCATGTGGTCACCTTCCTCGCGCGCGAAGTTGGTCCAGGTGAAGCGAAGAGTGAACGTGGAGCTGTTGACGTCGCTGGTGAACCGTTCGTCGGTGACGTTCATCTGGCGGCCGCTCGCCTGGGACGACGCAGCGGCAGCGGCGCGAACTGTATCGAGCCACGGCGGGGTCTTCTGCCCGCTCTCGTACTGGTTCGCCAGGTCGCGGAACGTCGCGTTCTCTTCCTCGGTCGTGGCGTCGAGGCGCGTCCGTATCGTCCAGTCGGCGTCACCGTTCGCTTGCAGCCGGATCTCGATCTGGGTCGTCTCCGGGGGCATCGGCTCCGTGGGCGTCGCCGTCGTCTGGGTCGCGGTGGCGGATCCAGTCGCTGACGGGAGGGACGCCCCGGCGGCCGCCAGCGGCGCGACGGCCACCGTGAGCGCGAGGAGGGCGAGGAGGGCGGGACGGAACCGGGCGGACATCTCTCTGTGGAGATTCCAGTGCCCGGGAGGAAAACCCTTTCCATCCGCAAATAAAACGTCAGCGGCCGTTTTAAAACGTCTTCACTCCTCTCGGGTGTCCGCTCGGGGTAGACAAAGAGGTGGGTTTTTGGTGATACGTCCTGTAACCACTCGCAAATGCGTCGAAGTTCCGTCCTACTGGTCTCCCTCCTCCTCCTCGTCGGCGGCGCCTTCGCACCACTGGGTGCCGGCGCCGACGACGCCGCCCAAGCCAGTCCGCTGATCGTGTCGATGGACAACACGTCGAACTACCTCACCGTCCCGGCGAACGAAGTTACGACGACGGGAACGACCGTCGACGGTCTCTCACTCGCGACCGCTATCGACGGCGACACGACCGGGATGCAGAGCGAGTTCATCAGAATCTCCTTCGAGCGATCGTTCGAATCGGCGGCGAACGATACCGAGAAGACTGCTGCGATACGGAACGCCGCCGATAGCGTGGAACGCCGCCAGCAGGCCCTCGAACGCCGTGACAGGGCCGCCGTGTCCGCGTACGCCAACGGATCGATGACCGCGGCCGAGTTCACCCGCGAACGGGCCCGGATCCACCGGGCGGCCGCAAAGCTACGGACGACGATCCAGCACGTCGACACCGTCGCTCGCGCCGACGACAACTACTCCCCCTCGGCGAGAATGCGCGTCAGACTGGCGGATATCGGTGGCGAACTCGAGGTACTCCAGGGACCGGCGAGCGAACACGTCAGCCGGGCCGCGAGCGGGGAGACGCCCGGCCAGATGATCTACGCCGAAACCTCCGGTGAGGGGTACACGCTGGCCTACGTCACCGACGACTCCTACGTGCGCGAGACGTACCTCGGAGCCGAGCGAGACGAGAACGCGACGGACGCCTTCACCGAAGCCGACGTGCCCCGCGGCAACGCCGCCCGGCTCCGCGGCTACGAACTGTACCCGTGGGTCACGAACCACTCGCTCTCCCCCGCCATCCAGGGACTAGGACGGACCGGCATCTACCGGTTCACGGCGGACTTTACCGACGGTGAACTGACCGCGTACATCGACGGCGGCACGACGAACGTGTTCCGCGAGTCCCAGCGCCACAAACTCTCGGCCATGCCGGTCAGCAACACGATAACCGCCCACAACGACTCGCTCGACATGCGCGTGAACAAGACCTACGAGAGCGGCCCACTCCACGTCGACCTCTCACACAACGAGACATCCGTCCCGGCGAACGCGACGGTCACGGTCAACGGCGAACCGGTCGGCCACACCGGATCCGACGGGAGTCTCTGGCTCGTCGAACCCCGTGGACCCGACCGGATCACCGCTACTACCGAGGACAACGAAACCGTGAGCGTCTACCTCCCCGACTGAGGGCGGGCATTCATATACGATGAGGGCGCCAGCGCCGCCATGGGCCGCGCCGTGGCGCCCGTCGTCGGGGTCGCTCTCCTCCTAGCGATTACTGTGCTGGCTGCCTCTGCCGTCGGGACGGCGGCGCTCCTGCTCGAAACACCCGACGAACCCACCAGCGCCGCGGTGTCGCTGTCGGTCGACGCCGATACCGACCGCTTCCGCTTCACGCACCGCGGCGGCGAGACGCTAAACGTCAGTCGCCTCTCCCTCTCGGTCACGGTCGAGGGGACGCCGCTCGCCGAGCAACCGCCGGTCCCCTTCTTCGCAGCGACGGGCTTCGTGAGTGGTCCGACGGGACCGTTCAACAGCGGTGGCGACACGCGCTGGCGCGCCGGCGAGACCGCCGGATTCAGGCTCGCCTCGACGAACTCACCGGCGATCGACGAGGGCGACCAGGTGACTGCTCGGATCGCGCGGGAGAAGCAGACTATCGTTGTCGTGCGGTCGCGGGCCGGTTAGTTCTCGGGAACCTGCGCGTGCGTCGTAATCGCCCGCGGGCTCCCTGGTCGAGACTGCTGGATGTGGTGGCGCCAGCTGTCGAAGCCCGCCTCGTGGAACATCCGGTCGGCCTCCTCCTCGTCGTAGAACAGCATGATGGCGTCGGCGAGCTTCTGGAACACCGTCTGGTTGGGGTAGTCGGGGCCGACGATCAGCACCTGGCCGCCCGGCCGCGTCACGCGCCGGCACTCCCGCAGCGCGACGACGGGGTTGGGCCAGTACTCGATGGAGCCCGAGGACCAGACGACGTCGAAGGAGTCGTCGTCGAAGGGGAGGCGCTCGGCGTCGCCGCGGCAGAACTCCACCGGCCCGTCCGTCCCGAACTTGCCGACGGCCCGTTCCAGCTGGTGTTCACTCTGGTCGAGGCCGTGGACCTGGTCGACGTGTTCGAGTAACCCCTCTGTGGCGAAACCGGTGCCACACCCCACGTCGAGGACGTCGTCGTCCGGCTCCAGCCCCAGCAGCCCGATGGCCTCGTCGCGCATCTCCTCGTTCCAGATGAACGGGTTCACCCGGTCGTACACCTTCGAGAGATATTTGTAGAACGTGCGCGCGCGAGACTTGTCTTCGAGCACTCCCATTGCTACGGGCGATTTCGAGGGGTCGGGCATTAACTCCGGGGATTTCGGTCTGGGGGCTGTCGGGCTTCGACAGCCTCATTCTCAGCTCCGCTCACTCCGTTCGAGCTTCGGGCTGCTCGCGGGTCACTTCGTTCCCCGCTCGCTATAACCTGGTTCTTCGCTCCGTTCGCGACCAAGCTTCTCACGGCTCCCTCCGGTCGCCGTTCGCTATAACCTGGTTCTTCGCTCCGCTCAGAACCAGGCTGCTCGCGGGTCGCTGTCGCTCCCCGCTCGCTTTTCGTGGGCCTCTCACTTCGTTCGAGCCCCACCCAACTTCGCAACTACCAAATAGCCCCTAGAGCAACCATACACCGATTAGAAAATGCCACGGCCAGAAGTTCTCGATCGGATTACCGAGGCCGAACAGGAGGCCGACGAGATCGTCGAAGCGGCCGAGCGCGACCGCGAGGAACGCATCGCGGAAGCCCGGGAAGAGGCCGACGCGATCCGCCAGGAGGCCCGCGAGGAAGCCGAGGCAGCCGCGGAGGACCGCCTCGAGTCCGCTCGCGAGGAGATAGCGGCCGAGCGGGAACAGATCCTCGAGGAGGGCGAGCAGGCCCGTGCGGAACTCGAGGACCGGGCCGCCGGCGAGACCGAGGCGGTCGTCGAGTACGTCACGGACCTGTTCGAGGAGGCGGTACATGCTCAGACCTGAGCAGATGAGCCGCGTCTCGGTGACGGGCTCACGTCGGGTCATGGACGACGTCATCGAGACGGTCCACGGCCTCGACCTGCTGCACGTCACCGAGTACGACGGTGCCTGGGAGGGCTTCGAGCCCGGTGACCCGGTGGAGGGCGCCGACGAAGCCGCCGAAAAGCTCGTCACCGTCCGGTCGCTGCAGTCCATCCTCGACGTCACCGAGGAGGACGCGGGACCGGTCCAGCTCGTCGACGACGAGGCCATCGACGGGGAACTGGAGGAGATTCGCCAGGACGTCAACGAACTCGACGACCGCCGCGGCGAACTCGAGGCCGAACTGCGCGACGTCGAGGACGAGATCGACACGATGGAGCCGTTCGTCGATCTCGGTATCGACCTGGACCTGCTCCGGGGCTACGACACGCTCGCCGTCGCCGTGGGCGAGGGCGACCCGGACGACGTCCGCGATACGTTCGCGGCGAGCGACGTCGACCAGTACGAGGTCTTCGCAGAGGAGTCGGTCATGGCCGTGTTCGCGCGGACCGACGAGGCGACCCTCCAGGACGTCCTGGTCGGCACGAACTTCTCGGAACTCGACGTTCCCGACAGCGACCGGGACCCCGAGTCCTATCTCGACGAGCTTCACAGTCGAGAGCGGGAACTCGAGGCCAACCTCGACACCGTCGAGCAGCAACTCGAGGACAAGCGCATCGAGGTCGCCGGCTTCCTGCTGGCCGCCGAGGAGCAACTCGCCATCGACGTCCAGAAGCGCGAAGCACCGCTGACCTTCGCGACGACGGAGAACGCGTTCATCGCGGAGGGGTGGATTCCCACCGAGGAGTTCGGTGCGTTCCGCTCGGCCGTCGAGGCCGCGGCCGGCGAGGCCGTCGACGTCGACGAGCTCGAACGCGCCGACTACACCGACCACGGGCACGCCGAATCCGTCGAAGAAGTCGGCGATTCCGGTGGCGAAGGGCCGGCCGGCGAACGGTCGGCACACCCGGCGGAGGACCGCCCGCAGGCGGAAGAGGACTCGGACTCCCAGGAGGCGGTCGCCGACGGCGGCCGACCGGCCGGCGCGACGACTGCAGGCGCTGGTGGTCTCGTCCGGATGGGTCACGGCGGTCCGCCGACGGTCCAGGACAACCCCGGTCCGGTCAGGCCGTTCGAGTCGCTCGTCGAGGTCGTCAACCGACCCAAGTACTCGGAACTCGACCCAACGGTCATCCTGTTCCTGACGTTCCCGGCCTTCTTCGGGTTCATGATCGGGGACCTCGGATACGGGCTCCTCTACATGGGGATCGGCTACTGGCTGACGAAGTCCTTCGACAGCGATATGATCCGCAGTCTCGGTGGCGTCGCGCTCTGGGCCGGCGGCTTCACGGCGCTGTTCGGTATCCTCTACGGGGAGTTCTTCGGGCTGCACCAGCTCGGCGGCATCCTCTGGGACGGCCACCCGCCGATCCACAAGGGGCTCCAGCCGCACTACCTGTACTACGCACAGGCCTGGCTGCTGGTGAGCGTCGTCGTCGGCATCCTGCACATGGTGATCGGCTGGTCGTTCGACTTCGCCGAGAACCTCGAGCACGGCTTCGTCGACGCGCTGACCGAGAGCGGCTCGTGGATCATCGCGACCGTCGGGCTCTGGCTCTGGGTGTTCAGTACCATGGCGACCGTCGCCAAACCGCCGTTCATGTTCGAGGTCTTCAGCAGCGGCGAGGGCGCCGCGCTCCCGCTGGGCTTCACCGGCTTCTCCCCGACTGTCGGGATGGCCGGTATCGGCATGTTCGTCGCGGGCGTACTGATGATCGCCTACGCGGAGGGTCCCGGGCTCGCGCTGATCGAGTCGATCACGCAGTGTTTCGGCCACGTCGTCTCCTACACGCGAATCGCGGCCGTCCTGCTGGCGAAGGCGGGGATGGCCCTGGCCGTGAACCTGCTGGTGTTCGGTGCGTACCAGCACAACGGCGAGTTCCACCTCATCTTCTTCAACGGGATGCCGGAAGACCCGAGCTGGGTCATCTTCTCGGGGCTCCTCAACAGCAGCGACCCCGTGATGTTGATCGTGGGCGGCATCTTCGGCATCATCCTGCTCGTCCTCGGCCACCTGCTCGTGCTGGTGCTTGGGATCACGTCCGCTGGTCTGCAGGCCGTCCGCCTCGAGTACGTCGAGTTCTTCGGCAAATTCTACGAGGGCGGCGGCACGGCCTACGACCCGTTCGGCTACGTCCGCCAGTACACGACCGAGGACTGAGGGCGACCCGAGCGGACCGCTGACGGTCGACCGCGGCCTCGAACTGGGGTCGCGGTCGGGCATCGTTACTGCCGTGTTCACCACGCCGAGCGCCGAGCGAAAACGGCAGATCAGGCCCGCGGTCAACTGTTTTGAGAAGCTTTATGAGTACGCTACGGCCACATACGCCTGTTCGGAAAGCTACCCGGATTACATAAACCATGACTGGAATTAGCGCTGTCCTGGCCGCTGTATTGCAAGCAGAAGGTGCCGCCGCTCCGGCGATCCCGAATGCACCCCTCGCATTCGCCGCCCTCGCGGTCGGTCTGGCGGCCATCGGGGCCGGTTACGCCGAGCGTGGTATCGGCGCCGCCGCGGTCGGTGCTATCGCGGAAGACGAGAGCATGTTCGGCCGTGGACTCATCCTGACAGTCCTGCCGGAGACCATCGTCATCCTGGCACTGGTCGTCGTGTTCCTGACGCTGGGATAACTCCTTCCGTACATCATTTATGAGTTTAGACACAGTCGCAGAGGACATTCGAGACGAGGCCCGCGCGCGTGCGGAGGAAATACGCGCCGAGGCGGAGGACCGCGCCGACGAGATCGTCGCGGACGCCGAAGCCGAGGCCGAAACGATCCGAAGCGAGCGGTCGGCCGAAGTCGAACGCGAGATCGAGCAGGAGCGCGAGCAGTCGCTCTCGAGCGCGAAACTCGAGGCCAAGCAGAGCCGGCTCGAGGCCCGCCGTGACCTCCTCGAGGAGGTCCGTGAAGACGTCGAGGCGGCCGTCGCCGGTCTCGAAGGCGACAAGCGGGAGACGCTGACCCGCGAGCTGCTCGACGACGCCGCAGACGAGTTCGACGGCGGCTCGGTTCGGGTCTTCGGCCGCGCCGAGGACAAGGAGCTCCTGGAGTCGATCCTCGCGGACTACGACGGCTTCGAGTACGCCGGCGAGTACGACTGCCTCGGCGGGGTCGTCGTCGAGAGTGACGCCTCTCGGATCCGCGTGAACAACACCTTCGACTCGGTGCTCGACGACGTCTGGGAGGACAACCTCCGCGACGTCAGCGAGCGATTGTTCGAAGAGCAATGAGCACGGGAGTCGACGACCGGCGCGGTCCCGGAAACTACGAGTACGTGACGGCGCGCGTCCGGTCGCGTCGAGCGTCGCTGTTCGACGACGACGACTACCGCAAGCTGGTCCGCATGGGGACGGGCGAGATCGCCCGCTTCATGGAGGACACCGAGTACAGCGAGGAGATGAACGCGCTGGGGTCGCGGTACTCCGGCGTCGACCTCATCGAGTACGCGCTCAACCGGAACCTCGCCAAGCACTTCGAGGACCTGCTGCGCTGGTCGGACGGGCGGCTGTACGACTTCATCGCCCGCTACCTGCGCAAGTTCGACGTGTGGAACGTCAAGACCGTCATCCGCGGGGTCTACTCCGGCGCGACGGCAGAGGAGATATCGGACGACCTCATCCGCGCCGGTGAGATACCGGGAGACCTGCTCGACCGCATCGCGCAGGCGGACACGATCGAGGCGGTCGTCGAACTGCTCGCACCGACCGTCTTCGGTGACGCGCTCGAGGCGGCCTACGCGGACTACGAGGAGACCGACGTCCTCGTCCCGCTCGAGAACGCCGTCGACCGCGCGTTCTACGAGCCGCTGTTGAGCGGCCTCCCGCAGGTACAGGAGGTCGACTCGCCGACGGGGCTGTACGTGGAGTTCCTCACCGCGGAGATCGACTTCCGGAACCTCCGGAACGCGCTCCGGCTCGCACGGAGCGGGGCGGAGATCGACCCGGCGGAGTACTTCATCGACGGCGGGAAGCTGTTCGACAGGGCGACCGTCGAGGGGCTCGTCGCGAACCGCGAACAGCTGATCGCGACGGTCCGAGACAGCCGCTACGGCGACGAGATCGACGACGCGCTCGACGACCTCGAACAGGCAGACGACCTCATCCAGTTCGAGCACGCGCTGGACGCGGCGCTACTCGAGTACGCCGACAAGTTGACTAACCGCTATCCGCTGTCGATCTGTCCCGTGCTCTCGTACGTCCTCGCCAAGGAGCGCGAGGTCGACAACATTCGCGCCATCGCGCGTGGTCGCGAGGCGGGACTCGAACCGGACGAGATCGAACGCGAACTGGTGATACTATGAGCCAGGAGATCGGTGTCGTCGGGAGCCCGGAGTTCACGACCGGCTTTCGGCTGGCCGGCGTGCGGAAGTTCGCCGACGTTCCCGACGCCGAGAAGGACGAACGGATGGACGCAGCCGTCGAGGAGATGCTCGAGGACGACGGCGTCGGCATCGTCGTGATGCACGACGACGACATGGACCACCTCTCGCGAGGGGTCCGGCAGGACGCCGAGACCAGCGTCGAACCGGTGCTGGTGACGCTCGGCGGCGGCGCGGGCAGCGGCGGACTGCGCGACCAGATCAAGCGAGCGATCGGTATCGACCTGATGGAGGAAGACTAACATGAGTCAAGCGACAGAATCTGACGTCCGAGAGGACGGCGTTATCGAGAGCGTCTCGGGACCGGTCGTCACCGCGACCGACCTCGACGCCCGGATGAACGACGTGGTGTACGTCGGTCACGAAGGGCTGATGGGTGAAGTCATCGAGATCGAAGGAAACATCACCACCATCCAGGTGTACGAGGAGACCTCCGACGTGGCTCCGGGCGAACCGGTCGAAGGGACCGGGTCGCCCCTCTCCGTGGACCTCGGGCCGGGCATGCTCGACGCCATCTACGACGGCGTCCAGCGCCCGCTCGACGTCCTCGAGGAGAAGATGGGGTCGCCGTACCTGGACCGTGGCGTCGACGCCCCGGGTATCGACCTGGAGAAGACCTGGGAGTTCGAGCCCGAGGTGTCGGAAGGCGACGTCGTCGAGACCGGCGACATCGTCGGCACCGTTCCCGAGACGCCGAGTATCGACCACAAAGTGATGGTGCCGCCCGGCTCCGAGGGCGGCGAAGTCGTCTCGATCGAATCCGGCAACTTCACCGTCGAGGAGACGGTCGTCGAACTGGACTCGGGCGAGGAGATTCAGATGCGCCAGGAGTGGCCCGTGCGCGAGCAGCGCCCGGCCGCGGAGAAGCAGACCCCGACCACGCCGCTCGTGTCGGGCCAGCGCATCCTCGACGGCCTGTTCCCCATCGCGAAGGGCGGGACGGCCGCGATTCCGGGCCCCTTCGGCTCCGGGAAGACGGTCACCCAGCACCAGCTCGCCAAGTACGCCGACGCTGACATCGTCGTCTACGTCGGCTGCGGCGAGCGCGGCAACGAGATGACGGAGGTCATCGAGGACTTCCCGGAGCTCGAGGACCCGACCACCGGCAACTCGCTGATGGCCCGGACCTGCCTCATCGCGAACACGTCGAACATGCCCGTCGCGGCGCGTGAATCCTGCGTCTACACCGGGATCACCATCGCGGAGTACTTCCGTGACATGGGCTACGACGTCGCGCTGATGGCCGACTCCACCTCGCGGTGGGCCGAGGCCATGCGCGAGATTTCCTCGCGCCTCGAAGAGATGCCCGGTGAGGAGGGCTACCCGGCCTACCTCGCCGCGCGCCTCTCCGAGTTCTACGAGCGGGCCGGCTACTTCGAGAACGTCAATGGCACCGAGGGCTCCGTGTCGGTCATCGGCGCGGTCTCGCCCCCGGGCGGTGACTTCTCGGAGCCGGTCACCCAGAACACGCTGCGTATCGTCAAGACGTTCTGGGCGCTGGACGCCGACCTCGCCGAACGACGGCACTTCCCGGCTATCAACTGGAACGAGTCGTACTCGCTCTATCGAGACCAGCTGGACCCGTGGTTCGTCGACAACGTCGAGGACGACTGGCCAGAGCAGCGCCAGTGGGCCATCGACGTGCTCGACGAGGAGGCGGAACTGCAGGAGATCGTCCAGCTCGTCGGCAAGGACGCGCTGCCGGAGGACCAGCAGCTGACCCTCGAGGTCGCTCGCTACCTCCGCGAGGCGTGGCTCCAGCAGAACGGCTTCCACCCGGTCGACACCTACTGTCCGCCGGAGAAGACCTACCTCATCCTCGGCGCCATCCGCGCGTACAACGACGCGGCCTTCGAGGCACTCGACGCGGGCGTCCCCGTGGAGGAGATAACGGACATCGACGCGGCGCCGCGCATCAACCGCATCGGCGTCCAGGAGGACTACGACGAGTTCGTCGACGAGCTCGTCGACGACATCGAGTCCGAACTCCAGGAGAAGTACTAACGATGAAAGAATACCAGACCATCACCGAAATCAGCGGTCCGCTGGTGTTCGTCGAGACCGACGAACCGGTCGGCTACGACGAGATCGTCGAGATCGAGACCGGCGACGGCCAGACGCGCCGCGGCCAGGTGCTCGAATCGGCCAGCGACCACGTCGCCATCCAGGTGTTCGAGGGGACCGAGGGTATCGACCGCAACTCCTCGGTTCGCTTCCTCGGCGAGACGATGAAGATGCCCGTCACCGAGGACCTGCTCGGGCGGGTCCTCGACGGCTCCGGCCAGCCCATCGACGGCGGCCCGGAGATCGTCCCGGACGAACGACGCGACATCGTCGGCGAGGCCATCAACCCCTACTCCCGGGAGTACCCCGAGGAGTTCATCCAGACCGGGGTCTCGGCCATCGACGGCATGAACACGCTCGTCCGCGGCCAGAAACTGCCGATCTTCTCGGCTTCCGGCCTGCCGCACAACGACCTGGCGCTGCAGATCGCACGCCAGGCGACGGTGCCGGAGGAAGAAGCGGGCGGTGAGGACGACGAAGGCTCCGAGTTCGCAGTGATCTTCGGCGCCATGGGTATCACCCAGGAGGAGGCAAACGAGTTCATGGCGGACTTCGAGCGCACCGGTGCGCTGGAACGCTCCGTCGTCTTCACGAACCTGGCGGACGACCCCGCCGTCGAGCGGACGATCACGCCGCGACTCGCGCTGACCACCGCCGAGTACCTCGCCTTCGACAAGGGGTACCACGTGCTGGTCATCCTGACGGACATGACCAACTACTGCGAGGCGCTGCGAGAGATCGGCGCCGCGCGCGAGGAGGTCCCGGGTCGCCGTGGCTACCCCGGTTACATGTACACCGACCTGGCCCAGCTCTACGAGCGCGCGGGCCGGATCAAGGGCCGCGAGGGCTCTGTCACGCAGATCCCAATCCTCACGATGCCGGGTGACGACGACACGCACCCGATCCCCGACCTGACGGGGTACATCACCGAGGGGCAGATCATGATGGACCGTGACCTGCACAGCGAGGGGCTCGAGCCCCCCGTCAACGTGTTGCCGAGTCTGTCGCGCCTGATGGACGACGGGATCGGCGAGGGCCTCACCCGCGAGGACCACGCCGACGTCTCCGACCAGATGTACGCCGCCTACGCGGAAGGTGAGGACCTCCGCGACCTGGTGAACATCGTCGGCCGCGAGGCACTGTCGGAGCGTGACAACCGCTTCCTCGACTTCGCCGACCGCTTCGAGGCGGAGTTCGTCGACCAGGGGTCGGATGCCGACCTCTCCATCGACGAGACGCTGGACATCGGCTGGGACCTGCTCTCGATGCTCCCGAAGGAAGAGCTCAACCGTGTCGACGAGGAGCTCATCGAGGAGTACTACGAGGAACAGGAAGCCGAAGAAGTCGCGGCGGACTGACGGCGCGCTCCCGGTTTCCGTTTTCTGTTTTGCCGACTCGCACAACCCCAGTCACGCCGCCGTCCCCGGGTTGCTAGTGCAGGCACTACGACTACCCGCAGGACGCCCGTCCGTCGATCTGTATGCCCGCAGAATCACTCGAAGACCTGTTCCTGATCGAGCTGAAAGACGTCTACGACACCGAACACCGCCTGCTGGGCGCGCTCGACGAACTGAGCCAGCAGACGACGCAGGAGGAAGCCCAGCAGGCCTTCGAGGAACACAGGGAGGAGACGGAACAACACATCCGGAACCTCGAGCAGGCGTTCCAGGCCCTCGGTGAGGAACCCGAACGCGAGGAGTGTGAGGGCATCCAGGGGATGATCGAGGAGACCGAGGAGTTCTTCGAGGAGAAAGAGCCGGCCGAGCAGGTCGCCAACCGCTACGCCATCGGCGCCGCCCAGAAGACCGAACGCTACGAGATCACCGCCTACGAGAACATGCTCCAGTGGGCCCAGGAGGCCGACATGGACCGGGAGATTATCGAGGCCATCGAGGCGAACCTGGCGGACGAGCAGTCGGCGCTGCGGGACCTCCAGCGCATGGCCGAGGAGTTCGACTACCAGCAGATCGTGGCGGTCTAGTCGGGCCGGCGCCGACTACCGGGAGGGGCCGGCTTGCGGGCGAACGGCGAACGGAGTGAGCCGTGAGCCGTACGTTCACCCCGGAATCGCGCTCCGTGAGTCCGGATCCCGTCCGATTCCGGCTCTTTTTCGCCGCCGGCGCGACCTGCTTCGAGCCACGTCTGTGCCAGCTGCCCCGTCCGCCTGAGGAGAACGGCCGAGACCGCCGCGAACAACTGAAAACGATTAACTGCCTCGGTCCGTAAGCCCCCAGTAATGGCAAAGGACGTCAAACCCACGCGCAAGGAGCTGATGCAGATCGAGGACCGCATCGAGCTCTCCGAGCGTGGCCACGACACCCTCGAAAAGAAACGCGACGGGCTCATCATGGAGTTCATGGACATCCTGGACCAGGCCCAGGACGTCCGCTCGGACCTCGACAACTCCTACGAGCGTGCCCAGCGTGCCATCAACATGGCCCGCGCGATGGAGGGCGACGTCGCGGTGCGGGGCGCGGCCGCGGCGCTCAAGGAACACCCGGAGATCACGACCCAGTCGAAGAACATCATGGGCGTCGTCGTCCCACAGATCGAGTCCTCGAAGGTCCGCAAGTCCCTGGACGAGCGTGGGTACGGCGTGATGGGCACCTCCGCCCGGATCGACGAGGCGGCCGACTCCTACGAACGACTCATCGAGAACATCATCCTCGCCGCGGAAGTCGAGACGGCGATGAAGAAGATGCTCGAAGAGATCGAGACCACCAAGCGCCGCGTCAACGCCCTGGAGTTCAAGCTCCTGCCGGACCTCTACGACAACCAGGAGTACATCGAGCAGAAGCTCGAAGAGCAAGAGCGCGAGGAGATCTTCCGCATGAAGAAGATCAAGGCCAAGAAAGAGGAGGAGGAGAAGGCCGAACGCGAGGAAGAAGCCGCAGAAGAGGAACTGGCGACCGTCGCGGCCGACGACGACTGAGCCCCTCCGTTCTCCACTATTTCGACGCGGCGGCGACCGCGCCGCCGACGCTTCGTCTCTCTCAGTTCATCTCCCGGTAGAGCGCGACGACGTCGTCGTAGTCGATATCACCGTTCTGGTTGAAGTCGTAGGCGTTCGGGTAGCTGGCGATGGGGTCGGACTCCAGCTCTTCGAAGAACGTGACCACGTCGTCGTAGTCCACCCGCCCGTTCCCGTTGACGTCCTCGTACAGGCCGTCGTCGTCGGGGTCGGTCGGCGAGGTGCTGCCGCCGACTTTGGGCGGGCCGACGTAGACGGGCCCGGACTCGGCGGCGGTGGGGACGTCGGTACCGTCGTCGTCGCTCAGCCGGTCGACGGCGACGTCGAGGTCGGTCCCGCCGGCCCCGGTACCCGACAGCGTCACGGCGGCGAGGGTGACCTCGCCCTCGGAACCGATCGTCTGGATCTCGTCCTCGAGGTCGACGAACCGGAACGTCGCCTCGCTCCCGTCGTCGGCGACGGTGACGGTCTGGGCGCCGAACGCGTCCGCGACCGTCACGTCGTCGATCGTGGCGACGCCCGGGTCCGCGGCGGAGACGGTGACCTTCCCGCCGGCCAGTCCGTCGGGTAGCCACCGGGCGACGACGTGGGTGGTGGCCGACTCCCCGTTGGCCATCGCGGTCGGGGTCGGCGCGACGGTCGTCTGACCCTCGAGGCCGGGCTGGCCCTCGTCGACGACGAACCGGGCGTCGGTCCGGATCGGTGCGCCGCGTTCGGTGACGTAGTCGACGACCCTGTAGTCGGTCTGCCACTGGTCGGGCGTGATCGTACAGCTGACGTAGCCCCGTTTGGCGCTGTGGTAGACGACGTTGTCGTTCTCTGCTATCACCATCTGTCCGAACTCGGTCGTCTCGCTCCCGTCGCCGTTCGAGGCGATGGAGGTGCCGACGAACTCGGTGCCGATGGGCCTGGCGGGGTCGTCGAAGCTGCGGATTTCGTTGGCCCAGTGCGAGTGGACGTCGCCCGTGACGACGACGGGGTTGTCGACGTGCTCCTCGAAGGCGCCGAAGACGGCCTCCTGGCTCGGCACGTAGCCGTCCCACTGGTCGGTCCGGTACCCCTCCTCCTCGCCCGCGACGCGGTCGACCCGGGCGATGGGGAGTTGGTTGGCCAGGACGTCCCACGTGGCCGTCGAGTTCTCGAGGTTGTCGAGCAGCCACTCGCGCTGGGCGTCGCCGAGGATCTGGCGTTCGAACCGTTCGTCGCAGTCGACGGCGGCGCCGACGTCGCCGCAGGCCTGGTCGTCGCGGTAGTGGCGTGTGTCGAGGACGTTGAACTCGACGAGGTCACCGAACGAGAAGTTCCGGTAGAGCTTCTGGTCGGGCCCGTCGGGCTTCTGGGCCATCCGGAACGGCATGTGTTCGTAGTAGGCCTGGAGCGCCGCCGCCCGGCGCTGGAGGAACGTCTCGGTGGACTGGTCGTCCTCCGGGACGTCGCCGGCCCAGTTGTTGTCGACCTCGTGGTCGTCGCGGGTGACCAGCCACGGCGCGCTGGCGTGGGCGTCCTTCAGGTCCGGGTCGGACTTGTAGAGCCCGTAGCGCAGGCGGTAGTCGTCGAGCGTGGTGATCTCTTCCCGGTACTGGGTCGGGACCGACTCGTCGCGGGCCCCGCCGTTGGCCCCGATGCCGTACTCGTAGATGTAGTCGCCGAGGTGGACGACGAGGTCGAGTTCCTCCTCGGCCATGTGTTCGTAGGCCGTGTAGTAGCCGTCGACCCAGCGCTGGCAGGAGGCGAACGCGAAGCTGAGTTCCTCGGGACTGGCGTCGGGTGACGGTGCGGTCTTCGTTCGACCGACCGGGCTGGCCTTCCCGCCGGCCTCGAACTGGTAGTAGTACTCCGTGTTCGGATCCAGGTCGCGGACGTCGACGTGGACCGTGTGCGCCGAGGACGGCTCGGCCGTCGCGGTGCCGCTCTGGACGACGTCGTCCATCGACTCGTCGGTCGCGACCGTCCACGTCACGTCCACCGCCTCGTCGGGCATCGCGCTGTCGGCCGTCCGCGGGTCCGGTGCGAGCCGCGTCCAGATGACCACTGCCGTCGGGAGCGGATCGCCGGACGCGACACCCAGCGAGTACGGATCTGTCTCGAACTCGCCGTCGTCGGTCATCGCCGTCGCCTGACCGGAGACGCCCACGGCGGCTGCGATGGAGGCGGCGCCGGTGCGTCGCATGAACTGTCGTCGGTTCTGTCCCGTCGGGTCGTGTTCGGGTGGATCTTGTGGATCCATACCGTTTGGCGCGCGCAGATCGGCAGTTAAATTTTATAATATTGATACGTAAGTGGACGTAGCTGGAAGAGATCTCGTCACCGACTCGCGAGCGTAAGGTGTCGTATTGTGGTTGCGTTCCCTCTCGCCGCTCCGGGGGTCAGTGCCGAGTGATGGTGAGGACTACAGAGACGGCCAGTCACGGGACGTCGCTCCGGTCTGGTTCCTCGCCACTGTCTTTCGACGGAGACGCACGCAGTGGCGACGGCCGCGTCTGGCGATTTCGGTAAGCTGTGGATAGCCCGAGTAAGCGCCGAATGAATTTACCCGCGAGGCCCCAACGAGTGTCAAATGGCTGGGAAGCCGAACGTCGTTCTGCTGGTGACGGACACGACCCGGAGAGACGACGCCTCCGACTCGGCCGTGGCGCCGACGCTCGCCGAACTCGCCGAGGCGGGGACCAGGGCCACGCGGGCGTTCTCGACGGCGCCGTGGACGCTCCCCGCCCACGCGTCGATGCTCACTGGCTCCTATCCGTCGAAACACGGCGCCTACACCGGTCACGAACGGCTGGACGAGTCACTTCCGACGCTCCCGGCGCTTCTCGGCGACGCTGGCTACGAGACGGTCTGCGTCTCGAACAACACGTGGCTGAGTTCGGCCTCGGGCTTCGACCGGGGGTTCGACGAGTTCCGCCAGATGTGGCAGCTCCTCCAGTCGGACACGAGCCTGGGCGAAATCGTGCAGGTCACCGAGGGTAGCAGGGTCGACGCCGTCGCCCGCGAACTGTTCGAGGGGAGCCCGCTGGTCAACGGTGTCAACGCGCTTTACCAGTCTCTCGTCCGGAACCGTGACCGGAACGACGACGGCGCCGCCAGATCGACGCGGTGGATCGAGAACTGGCTCGAGGGGCGCTCCGGTGACCAGCCGTTCTTCCTGCTGGCCAACTACATCGAACCTCACCTCGAGTACCGGCCGCCACGGCGACTCGCCGAGGAGCACCTGCCGGCGGACGTCACCTACGACGAGGCGATGGCGGTCCCACAGGAGCCCTGGGAGTACCTCGCCGGGAACGTCACTCTCAGCGACCGGGAGTTGCGTGCCCTCCGGGGGCTCTACCGCGCCGAAATCGCCGCCGTCGACGAACAGATCGCCGCCATCCGGGAGGCGCTCCGCGAGGCAGGAGAGTGGGAGGACACGGTGTTCGTCGTCACGGCGGACCACGGCGAGAACGTCGGCGACCACGGCCTGATGGACCACCAGTACTGTCTGTACGACACGCTGGTCCACGTGCCCCTCGTCGTCCACGGCGGCGCGTTCACGGGCTACGGCGACCTGACCGAACTGGTGAGCCTGGTGGACCTGGCGCCGACGCTCCTCGACGCGGCCGGGGTCCGGGCCGACGACGCGCGGGCGACGTTCCAGGGGCGCTCGTTCCACCCGGCGACGCACGCGCGCAGCCGGGAGTTCGTCGTCAGCGAGTACATGGCTCCCCAGCCGTCGATGGCGGCGCTCGAACACCACGTCGGCGACCTGCCTGCCCACGTCGAGAAACACGACCGGTCGCTCCGTGCGATCCGGACGAGATCGCACGCGTTCGTCCGCGGGTCCGACGGGTCGCGGTCGCTGTACGACCTGCGGTCGGACCCGGGTGAGACGACCGACGTCGCGGCGTCGAATCCCAGGACCGCGGCGGACCTTGGAGAGACGCTCGACGAGTGGCTGGACTCGTTCGAACACGCGAACGTCGACGACGCCGTCACGATCGACGGTCGCCGGAAGGCGCAACTCGAACGGCTCGGCTACCTGCAGTGACTCCGGGTGGGGGCCGAGTGCCACCGCCGCGTCCTTTTTCCCCGTGCCGCGTCCAGTAGCGCCATGGACTGTCCGGAGTGCGGTGCGCCGACGCTCGCCTTCCCCGTCGAACAGGCCTATCGGGAGTATCTCCCGGGCGACGAACCTGGCGCGGCCATCTGTCGGCGGTGCCTGACGCTCCACCCGGTGTCGGATCCCCCCGACGAGATACCCGACTTCACGGCGGTCAGCGACGTGTTCCCGTCGAACGACGACGCAGCGGTGCCGATGGCGCTGCTGCTCGGTCTCCTCTCGTCGCTCGCGCTCTATCGCCAGGAGATATCGGCGCTCCTCGAACGAGTCGAGCGAGCGGGCGCGGATCCGTTGCTCGTCGTCGACCGATTGGCGGACGACCCGGCGCTCGAACCGGCGACGGATCTCCGGGGACGGCGGCGTCAACTGGCCCAATTGCTGTGAACTCCTAACTAGTAAGGTAGGACTGATTTACGCAAGCCTTGTATACCAACGGCTGCGGCAACGACGGCACGGCGGATGCCGAGGACGCAGCCATCCCTCTGACAGTTTGGCATTTCGTAGTCCCCGGGTCCGCCTTCGACCCGTCCCATGCCACCATCCGGACTGCCGCATCGTGGGCGTCCCCTCTGGGGCGTCCACACTTGTGCCTCTGCTCGTTCGCGAGCGACTGGTTAGAAACTGATTAGACGCCGGTCGAGTACCGGAGCAGGCCGGCGACGCCGCCGAACGCCGACAGGAGCTGGTCGCCCTTCTCGAAGTCCGTGGAGATGAACAGCGTCTCGGTCCCGCGCTGGTCGGCGATGTCCATCAGGTGGTCGATGGCGTCCTCGCGCTCGGCCTCGTCGGCGTCGACGGTGGCACCACAGCGCGAGCACTCGTGGTCCGGCGTCGACTTCCGGCGGTCGAGCATCTCGCGCTCGTCGTGGCCGTTCTCGCAGGTGTAGGTGACGACGTCCTGGCGCAGGTCCTCGGAGATGAGCAGCTGGTCGACGGCGCCCATGATGAGGTTCTCGCGGGTCGGCTCGAAGCCGTAGGTGGCCTCGTTGCCGTCGTGGAGCTCCTTGAAGAACTGCTCCATCGCCTGCTTGTCCTCCAGCATCTCGCGCTCGGCGAGCACCTCGCTGGCGGCGTCGACCAGGTCGTACAGCCCCGACTCGTCGGTGTAGGCGACGTCGAACTTGCCGAGGACGCTGTCCTGGAGCTCGTGGTGGAGGTAGTCGCCGTCGAGGAACTCGTCTTTCGTCGGCGAGGGGCCGCCGACGAGCACGCCGTCGAGTTCGTGGCGCCGCGAGACGAACAGGTCGTTGGCCATCCCGGCGACCTCCTGGTAGAAGTTGTCGATGGCTTCCAGGCGCAGGCGGGCGAATCGCTGGGCGGACTGGCCACCTTTGCGCTGCTTGCCGGGGACCAGCGACGAGGCTGACTTGACCGGTTCGACGCGCTTGCCCTTGAGCCAGCCGACGTTCGCCTCCCGTCGGTCGAGCACGATGAGACCGAACAGGCCGCTGTCGGCCAGCATGTTCTCCAGGGGCTCGGTCAGGAAGTGCGAATCGCAATGGTAGCGGAACGACTGGATCGGCTCGGGCGGGCTGTCCAGCACCTCGGTGACCATGTCGGTCTGGCCGCCGCCGGCGTCGACGGCGCCCGAGAACAGCACGGTCCCGTTCTTCGGTGGGTGGGTGTCGTAGTAGCGCAGCCGGTCCTTGATGCTGGTCAGGGCGTCCTGGACGTTCGTTCGGGTGTCCTTCGACTTGATGTTCGACGCCTCGGAGTGCTCCTGCGTGACGTGAGCGACGACGTCGCTGACGAGCTTGTCCTCGGGAACGTAGATAGAGACGAGCTGGGTCCCGGACCCATCGTAGCCCTTGAGTTCCTCTATCACCTTCCGGAACTCGTACTTCTGTTTGTCTGTCTGCTCCTGCTCTTGCTCGCTCATTAGGCATGAATTGGCCGAGGGAGCGTAAGAAAGTGTTGACAGGGAGGCGCGCCCGAAGGGCGGGCCTCCGTATGGCGAACGGGAAGCGCTAGCGACCCGTGAGCAGCGGTCGGGGCGCGAGCGAAGCGAGCGGCCCGACGTACGTGCGAGCGGGAGCGAACGGAGTGAGCGACACGCGAGCAGCGGTCGGTCCCGACTGAAAGGAGGGACCGACGAACGTGCGAACGGCGACCCGCGGGAGCCGTGAGCAGGGAGGCGCGCGACGACCGAAGCGAGGGGGCGCCTTATGGCGAGCGGGCCTACAGCCGACGCCGCCCGCCGACACCATCAAGCATCAGCGTCACTCACACGTAGCCAACATGGTCGATCTCTCGATCCCCGGCCGGGAACGCCTGGAGGGAGCCAACGACTACGACCTTGGGGACCTGCCGCGGTTCGCGCGGGCGAGGCGCCACCGCGACCCGCCGGCGGTCGACGACGTCCGCGCGGCGACGCAGGACGCGGTCGAAGCGCTAGACTTCTCGGATGTCCCGGCCGGCGGCGAAGTGGCGATCACGGCCGGGAGTCGGGGCATCGCCGACGCGCCCGAACTGCTGGCGGCGGTCGTCGACGAGGTCGAATTGCGGGGGTACGAGCCGTTCGTGTTCCCGTCGATGGGGAGCCACGGTGGGGCGACCGCGGAGGGGCAGGTCGAGACGCTCCGGTCGGTGGGGGTCACCGAGGAGCGAGTGGGCTGTCCGATCCGGTCGTCGATGGCGGTCGAGGAGGTCGGGACCGACGTCGAGGGCCGGCCGGTGTTCGTCGCCGAAGACGCGCTGGCGGCCGATGGCGTCGTCCTGGCCAACCGGGTGAAGGCCCACACCGACTACAGCGGCGGGCTGGAGAGCGGTCTGGCGAAGATGGCCGTCGTCGGGATGGGGAAACATCGCGGGGCCGAGGTGACCCACAACGCCGCGCTGGCGCGCGGCTTCGACGCGGTGATCGGCGAGCGAGCCGAAATCGTCCTCGACGCGGCGCCGGTCGTCGGTGGGCTCGCGCTGCTGGAGAACGCCCACGAGCACGCCGCGGAAATCGTCGGTCTCCCCGCGGACCGGATCCTCGACGAAGAGCCCGACCTCCTCGACCGCTCGAAGGAGCTCCTCGCGACCCTGCCGGTCGACGACCTGGACCTGCTGGTCGTCGACGAGATGGGCAAGGAGATCAGCGGCACCGGGATGGACACCAACGTCCTCGGTCGCGTGGACTTCCACGGCCAGGCCGAACCCGACGAGCCCGATATCACGCGCGTCTACGTCCGCTCGCTCACCGAGGCGTCCCACGGGAACGCGGTGGGCGTCGGGCTGGCCGACTTCGCCCACGTCGACGTCCTCGAGGCCATCGACCTGGGCGACACGTACGTCAACATCGCCACGAGCGGCGAGCCCTCGCGGGCGCGCCTGCCCTATACCGTCCCGGCGGACGCGACGGCGCTCCTCGTCGCCTGCTCGATGACTGGCGTCCGCGACCCGGCGGACCTGCGGGTCGCGCGCATCGAGAACACGCTGGAACCCGACGACCTGCTGGTCTCCGAACCGGTCGCCGACGAACTCGCCGACCACTCCGAGGTGGCCGTCAGCGACCTCGAACCGCTCGCGTTCGACGCCGACGGCGAGCTGGAGACGCCGCTCTAATTCCTGGCCATCCGCGCCGCGAGTTCGACCGCGTCGACCAGGCTCTCCTCGGAGGCGATCCCCTCGCCGGCGATGTCGAAGGCCGTCCCGTGGTCGACGCTCGTCCGGACGATGGGGAGGCCGATGGTGACGTTGACGCCGCTGACGCCCCCTGATTCGAAGCCGAGCATCTTGATGGGGATGTGGCCCTGGTCGTGGTACATGGCGACGACGCAGTCGACGTCGTCGCCCGCGGCGGCCTGCGAGAAGACGGTGTCCGGCGACTCGGGACCGACGACGTCGATACCCTCGTTCTGCGCGCGCTCAATAGCTGGCTCGATTTCTTCGGCCTCGGCGTCGCCGAGCAGGCCGCCGTCGCTGGCGTGGGGGTTGAGCCCCGCGACGGCGACGGTCGGTGCGTCGACGTCGAGAGAGCGCAAGGCGTCGTCGGTGACGCGGACGGTCTGGAACACCCGCTCCTCGGTGACGAGGTCGCAGGCCTCCGAGAGTGGCACGTGCGTACTGACGTGGCTGACGCGCAGGTCGTCCTCGACGAGCAGCATCGAGTAGTGGTCGGTGTCGGTGTAGTCGGCGAGCATCCCCGTGTGGCCGGCGTACTCGCTGCCGGCCATGCGGGTGGCCTGCTTGTTGATCGGCGCCGTCGTGATGGCGTCGACGGCCCCCGACGTCGCGAGTTCGATGGCCCGCTCGACGTACTCCAGGCTCGCCGCGCCGTAGGCCTCCCGGAGGTCGCCGTAGGAGAGGTCCGAGACGTTGTCGAGGTCTATCACGTCGATAATCTCCTGGTCGTCGCGGGCGTCGGCGGGGTCGTCGACGGTTCGAATCGACAGGGGCGATCCGCTGACCTCGACGGCATCCCGGAGGACGTCGGCGTCGCCTACGACGACGGGGATCGCGTCCCGACTCGCCCGCGCGTGGCCCTTCACGATCACTTCGCTGCCGACGCCGGCGGGGTCGCCCATCGTCACGGCGACGACCGGCTTGTGCTCACTCATCGTACCCAGCGAGGGCGTCGAGGCAGTTACGGATTGTCCTCCAGTCGCCGAAGGCGCCGGCTTTCGTGACGACTGGACGGTCGGCCGCGGCGCCGCCGACCACTCGGCCGACTGGGACTCCGTCCTCGACTGCCCGTCCGGTGAGGCGGAGGCCCTCGGCGTCGAGCGCGTCGAGCGTCGCCGCGGCGACGGCCCCGCCGGAGAGCAGGTAGCCCCCCGGCGACGACGCCCTGGTGACTCGCGCCGCGACGGCCGCCAGCCCCGAGGCGACGCGCTCGCGCGCCACCGAACCCGAGAGACCGGCCGCGTCGGCGGCCTGGAGGGTAGCCTCGACGTCCGCGGTCGATTCGGCCGCCGTGACGACGGCGGCCGTTCCGTCCTCGATTCGATCGAGGGTCTGTTCGACGGCCGCCGCGACGGCCGTCGCCTCGTCGTCGATCAGGGCGGGGCCGTCCAGGACGACGACCTGTTCGTCGGGGAGCGCGTCGAGCTGGTCGAACGTCCGGGGACTGGCGCTGCCGACGACGCCGAGGACCGGGTCGGTTTCGCGCCCGACGGTGACGTGGCGGGCGAGTCCGGCGCTGCCCACGTACACCACGTCGAGCGGGCTGTCAGCGAGCCCAGCGCCGGCGGTGCCGGTGGCGTCTGGGGCGCCGGCGGCGATGGCGGCGAGGTGGTCGTCTGTCGCCGCGTCGCAGGTGACGACCACCGGGCCATCCTCACCTGCGGCGTCCGCGAGTCGGTCGGCGACCGTCGACGCGTCCCCGACGGCGTCGACCGGGAGGTGCTCGACGGGGTAGTTCGAGTCAGCGAAGCGCGTCGGCAGGTGGGAGGTCTCGACGGGTGCGTCGGGGTCGGACCCGGCGGCCGTCTCGGCGACGGGGGTCCCGTCGACGAGGTGGTAGCCGCCGACGGTCGTCCGGCCTTCGGCGGGGAACGCGGGGGCGACCAGGGCCAGGTCCGCGCCGCTGGCCGCGATGGCGGCGTCGACCTCCGCGACGAGGTTGCCCCTGAGCGTCGAGTCGACCTTCTTGTAGACCAGGTCGGGGTCCCGGGTCGTCACGACCTCTCGTACTCGCTCGCCGGCGGTGGTCGCGTCGGCGTAGCGCGAGTCCGTGTCGACGACGAGGACGTCCGCGGTGGCCGAGTGGTCGCGGCCGACGACGACCGTCTCGAAGCCGCGGGCGGCGAACTGGTGGCCCGTGTCGCAGGCGCCCGAGCGGTCGTCGGCGACGACCAGCGTCGTGGCTGTCATACCCTCGGCCAGGGCTCGGTCGGTCATAAGCGGTGGGTCGCGGGCACAGAACCTGTGTGGCGTATGACGGGTCTCTCCGGCCGCTGCGACGGACGGCTTTATATGATAGCCATTCCTGTGCCTACCTAGCACACTATGGCGGGGTACGTTTGCACGATCGCGGGCGGGAAAGGAGGGGTCGGCAAGACCACCACCGCGGTCAACGTCGGTGCCGCGCTGCAGGAGAAGGGCCACGACGTGGTGGTGGTGGACGCCGACCTGGGGATGGCGAATCTGGGGGCCATGCTCGGTATCGACCACGCGACCAGTCTCCACGAGATACTCGCCGGCGACGCGGCCGTGAGCGAGGCACTGACCGACGCGCCGGGCGGGCTGACGATCATCCCCGGCGAGCAGAGCCTCGACGCTTTCGCCGACGCCGACCCGGCGAAGCTCAGGCAGGTGATCAAGACGCTGCGCAACGCCTACGACGTCGTCATGATCGACACCGGTGCGGGGCTGAGCCACGAGGTGGCCGTCCCGCTCGGCCTGGCCGACGGCATCGTCCTCGTGACGACGCCCGACGACGTCGCCGTCGGCGACACCGTCAAGACGGCCCAGCTGGCCGACCGCATCGACGGCGACGTCATCGGCGCCGTCCTCAACCGGGTGACCCGCCACACCGACGTCGCCGAGATCCAGGACCGCCTTGGCTTCCAGTTGCTCGCCGTCGTCCCCGACGACCAGAAGGCGACCAGCGAGGAACCCCTCGTCGTCAACACGCCCGAGAGCCCCGCCGCCGAGGCGTTCCGGCTGCTGACCGACAACCTCGACGGCCTCTTCTTCGGCGGCAAGACCGTGGGAGAACTGGAGACGGTGTTCGAGGAGGAGTGGTTCGTCGACGGCGACGCCGACGAGGACGACGAGGACGAGGAAGAAGAGGAGTCCGGCGGCGTCTTCGGCCTGTTCAACTAGGTGGCGATGTGTCCGCGGGAGTCGTGGTGTTCTTCGTCTCTACTGCTAACGACTGCTCGATCTGTTCAGTACAGGTGAGCTACGTATCGATTGGTGGGTTACAGGATTGTCGCTCTTGGCACGAAGTCGAACAACTCGAAAGCCCTCGGTGCGCTCGCCTCGTGCGACTCGCTGTGCTCCTCACTTCGTTGCGGTGCTTACTTCGTCGGACGTCGGCGACCGCACCTCGCCCTTTCATTCCGCCAGGATCAGCCTCGCTCGCGCGATGAAACGCGCTCGCGATTATGGCCACCAAACCTCCCCGAATTCGCGCCGTCCGGCGCGAATCACGCTTCCTTCAGCAACTGCGCGGCGGTCGGCCGGGAGCGCGTTTTATCGCGCGACCAGGGGAAGGGCAGGGTTGCGGTGCTGTGCGGGCCTGGCGGACTGAAAGGGCGAGGCGGGCTCCGGGAACCCGGGCGCAGTAAGCACCGCAGCGCAGCGAGGAGCGCAGCAAGCCCCGGGACCGGAGCGCGCCGAGGGCTTTCTGGTTGTTAGCAGTCTCCTTTCTTCCAGCACTATCTCACCATATCACCCGAGCAATTCACAAACCAGGCCTTGCACCGGAGCTAACGGCCGAACAGACGAACCAAACACCAAATCCCCTCGACGATCACATCGAGTCGGGCGCCTCGACGCCGAGCGCGTCGAGCGAGTTCGCGACAGCGTGGCGAGCGGCCGATACGAGCGCGAGCCGGGCGTCGCGGGTCTCCGCTTCGTCGGCCGTGAGCACCGGGCACTCGCGGTAGAAGGCGTTGAACCGCTCGGCCAGCGTCCGGGTGTACGTCGCGACGACGTGGGGGCGGAGTTCGTCGGCCGACTGCTCGATAACGGCCGGGAAGCGGGCGATGGCCCGCAGGAGGTCTTCGGCCTCCTGGGCGTCGAGGGCGCCGTAGTCGACGCCGTCCGGCACCTCGCCGCCGACTTCGTCCAGGATCCCACAGCAGCGCGCGTGGACGTACTGGACGTAGGGGGCGGACTGGGCCTCGAAGTCCAGGGCCCGTTCCCACTCGAAGGTGATGCCCTTGGTCGGCTGCTTGGCGACGATGTCGTAGCGGACGGCGCCGACGCCGACCTGGTGGGCGATGCGCTCGACGTCGGCCTCGGTCAGGTCGTCGTCGCGGATGCGGTCGTCCATGCGCTCCTCGACCTCGTCGCGGGCGCGGGAGACGGCCTCGTCCAGCAGGTCGTCGAGGTCGATGCCGGTGCCCTCGCGCGTACTCATGCCGCCCTCGGGGAGGTTGACCCACGAGTAGTGGATCGAGCGGATGCGGTCGGTGTCGTTGCCCAGCAGGTCGAGCGTGGCGTCGAGCTGGTCGGCCTGGAGCTTGTGGTCCTCGCCCAGCACCGTGACGGCCTCGTCGAAGTTGGCGAGCTTCCACTCGTGGTGGGCCAGGTCGCGCGTGGTGTACAGCGAGGTGCCGTCCGAGCGGAGGAACACCATGTTCTTCTCGATGCCGTAGTCGTCGAGTTCCAGTTGCCAGGCGTCCTCCTCGAAGATGGCCTGGTCGAGTTCCTTGAGCCGGTCGACCAGGTCGTCGGTCGAGCCGTCGCGCATGAAGCGGGTCTCCTTGACGAACTCGTCGAACTCCGCCGGCAAGCGAGCCAGGGTGTCGGTCATCCCCGACAGCACCGTGTCGACGACCTCGCCGACGCGCTCGTAGGTCTCCTCGTCGCCCTCCTCCAGGCCCTGGAGGATCGCCTGAATCTCGTTCTCGGCCTCGTCGACGCGGTCGGCGTCGGCGTCTTCGAGGAATGCATTGCCCTTGCGGTAGTACCGGACCATGTCGTACTCCGGGGAGTCCCGTTCGGGTTCGGGCAGGTCGTCCTCGTCGAAGGTCTCGTAGGCCCAGGTGAACACCGCGATCTGGCGGCCGGCGTCGTTGACGTAGTAGTGGGTCTCGACGTCGTAGCCGGCGTACTCGAGCACGCGAGCCAGCGCGTCGCCGATGATGGGGTTGCGCGCCCGGCCGACGTGGACCGGCCCCGTCGGGTTCGCGGAGGTGTGCTCGACGACGACGCTGGTGTCGCGCTCGGGCAGGTGCCCGAAGCCGTCGGCCTGCGCGGCTTCCAGTGTCTCGGCGAAGTAGGCGTCGCTCGGCAGGAAGTTGACGTAGGGGCCCTGGGTTTCGACACTCTCGACGTAGTCGAGGCCGGCGGCGTCGATTTCACTGGCTATCTCGCTCGCGACTTCCGGCGGCGGCGCGCCCAGTTCGCCGGCCAGCCGGTAGGAGGCGCTGGAGGCCACGACGGCCGGCACGTCCTCCGGCGGCTCTTCGATCCCCAGGTCGTCTGTCGGGAGGTCGAGCGCTTCCAGCGCCCCGGTCAGGGCGTCCTCAACCTCCGCGCGGAGCTGCAGGAACATACTCGCGCTATCAGGGGCGCCGGTATAGGAATAACGAATGCCCCGTCCGCGGAAGCTGCCGAACGCCGGTCAGGCCAGGTACTGCGGACCGAACAGCATGACGACGAGTCCGAGCAGCATCGCGACGGTGACGGCGCCAGTCACTGTACTGGTCAGCGTCCGCTTGTTGTCGACGGGCAGGCGGGCGATGACCGATTCGCTACAGGCCCGGAGGATGTGGCCGCCGTCCAGTGGGTACGACGGGATGAGGTTGAACTGGCCGATGACGAGGTTGATCCAGCCGGTCCAGAACAGCAGGTTCGCCAGGAGGAAGGCGGGTCCGTCACCGAAGGCGCCCAGCGGTCCCTGGACCTCGTAGAAGTTCGTCGCGAACCCGGTGAACCCGGCGAAGTTGTAGCCGAACGCGCCGACGCCGGCTCCAGCGAAGGGGAGCAACAGGACGGTAAACACGCGCTGGGTGAACGGGATAGTGGGCGTCCCGTCGTCACCGGCGTCGCCACCGAGCAGTTCCAGGAACGCCCCAGCCGGGTACGGATCGATGCCGAAGTCGGTCACCGAGAAGCCGCTGATGCCGCGGGAGAACCGATCGACCCCGATGATGCCGTCGCCGTCGGTCCCTCCCTCGGCCATCGTGACCGTGTAGCTGACCCGACTTCCGTCGAGGTAGCCGGCCACCGTGACCTGTTCACCGGCTGGTCGGCCATCCAGCGCAGTCCGCAGGTCGTTCGGCGTGAGGATTCGCTGCCCATCGATGTGCGTCACCACGAGGTCCGCCTCCGCCGTTGCGCCGGCTTCGTCGAGGGGGGCGTCTGGCGTCACGCGTGCGAGCGCCCCGAGCGGTACGGTTCGCGTCTCCCCGTTCGCGAACGTCAACTCGGCCAGGCTGTGGTTCCCGGCGGCGCGCACGAACTCCCGTTCCGAGTTGACGGCGGTCCCGTTCACTGCGGTTATGGTGCTGTTGACTCCGACGGGGGCCCGCGGCGACGCGCTCGTTACCACGACTGAGCGGTCGACGGTGACCGTCTCACCACTCGCGAGCGTGAGCTCGGCCGTGTCGCCCGTCGCATTCGCCAGCGCTGCGGAGAGCTCGGCGCTTCCCGAGATCGGCGTCCCGTCGACGCCGGTGACGACAGCTCCCGGTTCGATGCCGGCCGAGGCCGCGGGCGTTCCCTGCTGGACGCCGCCGACCGGTGCGCCGTCGACGACGGCGAACGCGCCCATCACTGGGCCGAACAGGAGGATCAGCGCGACCAGTGCGATCGCGAAGTTGTTCGTCACCCCGGCCGTGTACATCCGCAACTGGGCGCCGCGATCAGCGAGCCTGAGGTCCTCTTCGTCGGGTTCGACGAAGGCGCCGACCGGGACGAGCGTCAGGAACGCGAGCCCGACCGATTCGACGTCGATGTCCTCGACGCGACACATGAGGCCGTGGCCGCCCTCGTGGACGACGAGGCCGAGCGCGAGCCCGGTCACAATCTCCGGGGCGACCGAGAGCGGGAGGAAGTCGTTCACGCCCGGGATCGCCAGGACGTTCCGCGGTTCGTTCAACGCGGAGGGCTGTGGGTTCTGGACCGCCTGAAACGCGCCGACGACCACGAGCAGGAAGGAGCCCGCGAGGACTACGAGCCCGATCCCGATGCCGAGGTTCCCCCAGGCCCGCCAGAAGCGCTTCGGCTGGGCGGCCCAGTCGAGGAACTCCCGACCCCGCTTCGTGTGCAAGGTCATGATCGGCCCGGAGACCTTGACCGACTTCGGAAGCAGTCCGTGGGTCCGCAACGCCATCGCGAGTATCGAATATCCGACGAGGCCGGCGAGGACCCACGTCAGCGTGCTCACCATTCGTCGTAATCCTGGCGGCGCCCGACAAAGAGGGTTTGGAATGGAGGTCGGGAAAAGCGATCCGCAGTGACGACGGTTTCACCACGACCGCAAACAACTGGAAAGCCCCCGCCTCCTCGACTCGGGCGACTCGTTGCGCTCCTCGATCGGTCACTGCGTTCCCTCTCTCCGGTGCTTACGTCGTCGTCCTTCGTCGAGGAGGCGGCCCCTTTCAGTCCCACCCGTTTTGACAGACCAGTCGGTCTGGGTTTTCTGGTTGATGGCAGCCGTCGCCGTCCCGGAAATCGCCTCACCGCGAGAAACTCAGGCTTCCCGTCGCAGGCGCTTCACGACAAACTCACGGTCGAGTTTGGCGATGAAGGGGCCGAGCTGGGGCCCTTCGTCCTCGTCGAACAGGAGGCGATAGCCGGCGCCGAAGAAGTCACCCAGTTCCAGGTCGTGGCGCCGGGCGGTCTCGTAGATTTCGCCCTGGATTTCCTCGCCGTCGTGACCCTCGGCGACGAAGTCGGCGAGTTCGTCCAGCGCGGCCTCGGTCGCTTCGTCGAACTCCGCATCGGGGATCTCGGCGCGCTTGAGTTCGTAGTTGAACTCGTTGTCGGTGCGGCGGGCCCACTCGGCGGCCAGGTCGACGCGGCCGAGGGCCGTGTCGACGGCCCACGCGGGCGTCGCGTCGGTGAGGTGCCCCTCCTTCCGGGCGACCTGCTCGCGGAGGGCGGGGTCGTCGAACATCCCCAGGACGGCGGCGAAGGTGTACGGGATCCGGACGCGGTCGCTGAACTCGTCGTCAAGCAGGTCGTTCACGCGCACGCGAACCTCGGGGTCGTCGGCCAGGGTCTGCCAGCCAACCTCGTCGAACTGGTCGGCGAACACGTTGGCGACGGTGGGACGGATCGAGAGCGGATAGGTCCGGTCGGCGAGGGCCTCCTCGCGCTCGCTCCCCGACTCCTCGCCGAAGTAGATGGCCTCGGTGCGGTCGAAGTCGTCGACGGTCTGGTCCAGGCGCTCGACGCTGAAGTCCCGGGCCTTGCTGGGGTCCTTCGTGAAGAAGTACCGGAGAACCTCGGGTTCGAGAATCTTCAGGAGGTCGTGGACCAGCACGACGTGGCCCTCGGAGGAGGAGAAGGGCTGTCCGTCGAGGGTGAACCACTCGTACACCATCGGGACTGGCGGCTGGATGTCGAAGACGTTCTCGGCGACGTCGACGCCGGAGGGCCACGAGCCCTCGGCGTGGTCCTTCCCGAACGGTTCGAAGTCGACGCCCAGAACGTCCCAGCCGGCAGGCCACTCGAAGCGCCAGGGGAGTTTCCCCTCGCGGAAGGTGGCCGTTCCCTCGTGGCCACAGCCCTGGATGGTCTGGTCGCCGGCCTCCATGTCGGTACAGACGTAGTCGACGGTCTCCGAGTCGAGGTCCACCGCCGTGACGGTCTCGGTTATCTTCCCACACTCGCCGCAGATGGGGTTGAACGGGACGTACTCCTCGTCGATCTTGTCCTGGTACTCGGAGAGGACCTCGCGGGCCTCGTCCTGGTGTTCGAGGACGTGGCGCGTGAGTTCCTCGAACTCGCCCGCTTCGTAGAGGTCGGTCGTCGAGACGACGTCGATGTCGACGCCCAGGAGGTTCGCCGAGTCCTCGATGAGCGACGAGAAGTGGTCGCCGTAGGAGTCACAGCAGCCGAACGGGTCCGGGATGTCCGTGTAGGGGTGGCCGAGGTTCTTCCCCAGCGCGCCGGCGTTGACCTCGCCCAGGTCGACGACGTTGCCGTCGAGGTCGGCGAGCTTCCGGGGTAGTTTTCGCAGGGGGTCGCGGTCGTCGGTGGTGAACACCTGCCGGACCTCGTGGCCGCGCTCGCGCAGGACCTCGGCGACGACGTAGCCTCGCATGATCTCGTTGACGTTGCCGAGGTGGGGAACGCCGGAGGGCGAGATGCCGCCCTTGACGACGATGGGTTCGCTCGGATCACGTTCGAGGATGCGGTCGGCGACCTCGTCGGCCCAGAAGACGTGTCGTGCGTCGGCGCCATCGTCATCGCCGCTCTCTCGTCCACCGACGGCGTACGGATCGGTCGTCACCGAGTCCGCGTCGCTCTCGCTCATGCGTCGGTCCAGTCGGCGGGGTCCGTCTCGTGGCCGTTCGGCAGGACGTCGGTCCCGTCGTGCTCGCCGGTCCGGATGGCGCGTGCGACGGCCTCGGGGTCATTGCCGTCGAGGACGATGGCTCGCATGCCCGCGCGCTGGATGACCTTCGCGGCCAGCAGGTCGACGGGGGCATTGGACCCGGCGTTCATCTCCAGGTCGGCGATCAGGTCCACGAGTTCGTCGGCGCTCATCTCCTCGTACTTCTCGGCCGCCGAATCGACGTTCGGGTCGGCGCTGAACACGCCGGGGACGCTCGTCGCGTAGACGAGCAGGTCGGCGTTGACGTACTCGGCGAAGGCCGCGCTGACGGCGTCGGTGGTCTGGGCCGCGACGGTGCCGCCGAGGACGGGGATGTCGCCGCGCCGCAGGGCCTCGCGTCCGTCCTCGTACGTCTCCGAGGGCGTGGGCGCGGCCCGCTCGTCGAGGGCGGCGATGAGCAATCGACCGTTGAGTCGCGTCACGGCGATGCCGATCTCGTCGAGTTCGATCTCGTTGGCGCCCAGCTCCCTGGCGGTCTGGATGTACTCGCGTGCGGTGGGCCCGCCGCCGACGACGACACCGAGTTCGTGGCCTTCGTCGTCGAGCGCTTCGAGCGCTGCCGCGTACTGGGAGACCCGGTCGGCTTCGAGGTCCGGCGCGAGGACGCTCCCGCCGACGGAGACGACTACCTTCATTGGGTCGGCGTACCCCCGTGGCGGTCTTAAGGGTTGTCAACCCCGAACGACGCCGGCCCCGGGACTACGACTTACTGACTCGAGACCCGGGCCTCCGGGTATCTCTGGTCGTCAGACGACCGTCAGACCGGTGGAAACTATCGGCAATAAATGCTTGTTTTACGCCCCGTTTGCCGTTCAATCGACCCTTTCTGAACCGTTCAGAAACGTCGGCTGGATCGTCGCAGCACTCTCTCAGAGAAGATTGTAAAAGGTCTAAGTGTCTCTCGAAACGTCGTGAAAAATCGGCGTGCCGACGTTTCAACCTGAAAGTGCCCGAAGTGACTCGAAGCTTCCTTTCTTTATATACTCGTCCCGGGGTAATGGACAGTCGAGGTCAACAACATGAGCGTAACTGCGCAGCCCTCCCGCGAACAGCTCAGTAAGGAAGACCGACTGAAGGCCTTCCTGCAGGACAAGGCAGCCGACGGCGAGATGTACTTCAAGAGCAAGTTCATCGCCGACGAAGTCGGCCTCTCCCCCAAGGAGATCGGCGCGCTGATGGTCAAGCTCAAGGACTCGGCCGAACTCGAGGTCGAGAAGTGGTCGTACACGAGCGCGACGACCTGGCGCGTCGAATCGGTCTAGGCCGCCCGCGGTCCCCTCCACACACCCTGTTTTCGTTCCCCATTCGTTCCCCTTTCGCCCGGATTGTGAGGTACTCCTGCGAACTGCTCACGGCCAGTCGCCCAGTCGTGAACCGTCGCCCGTCCGGGGTTTTATGCACGCCCACGGCCTACCTTCCCGATAATGGACGCGGGCGACTCGCTGGCGGGTGCGCCGTCTGTCGAGCAACTCAGGCCGGTTTTCCACGTCTACCAGGTTCGGCGTGACGGCGACCGATTGCTGTACGTCGGCGACCCGCGAACCACGCCCGACGCCATCGAACGGCGCCTCTGGGAACCCTTCCACGACGCGGGGTACGAGCTCTCGCTGGAGCGCGATTACGACCCTGAGTCGGACGTCCAGATCCCGACCCACGGGTGGGTGCTCGTCGCCCGCCCTCGCACGCCCGGTATCGACGGCGTCCCGTGGACGAACGTCGTCCTCCTCTTGCTCACCATCGGCTCGACGCTCCTCGTCGGCGGGGTCCAGTGGTACCGGATCGACCCGACCGGCAACCCGCTCGCGCTGCTCCGGGCCTGGCCCTTCGTCGCCGCCGTCCTCGGCGTGCTCGCCGTCCACGAACTCGGCCACTACGTCGCCAGCCGCTACCACGGCGTCGAGGCGAGTCTGCCCTACTTCATCCCCTTCCCGACGCTCATCGGGACGATGGGCGCGGTGATACGGATGAAGGGGCGCATTCCCAACCGGAAAGCGCTGTTCGACATCGGCGCGTCCGGCCCGCTGGCGGGACTGGTCGCTACCGTCGTCGTCTCGGCCATCGGCCTGCAACTGGACCCCCTCGCCGTCCAGCAGGGGACGCCGGAACCCGGCGCCACCATCGTCGAGTTCAACTTCCCGCTCCTGCTCCAGGGCATCGCCGCGGCGACCGGCACGTCGGCGAAACTCGCCGAGGGCGCCTACCACCCGGTCGTCTTCGGCGGCTGGGTCGGGATGTTCATCACGGTGTTGAACCTGCTGCCCGTCGGCCAGCTCGACGGCGGCCACATCGCCCGGTCTGTCTTCGGCGAGCGCCAGGAGACCGTCGCCGCGGCCGTCCCAGCGGCGCTGTTCGGCCTCGCCGGCTACCTCTACTTCGTCTCGGACGTCACCAACGCCGTCGGCGTCTGGGTGATGTGGGGGCTGCTCGCGACTGGCCTGGCCTACGCCGGGCCGGCCACGCCCATCCGGGATACGCCGCTCGACGACAAGCGCGTCGCACTCGCCATCCTGACGTTCGTCCTCGGTATCCTCTGTTTCACGCCCATCCCGTTCGAACTCGGCGCCCAGGTGTGATCGCTGGTCTTCGTGCTAGCTTCGGTCGCAGAGACTCCTGGTGTGTGGCTTGTGTGTACTGAGCGGGTGATTCTTCTGGGTTGATGCTGAAAGAAAGGAGACCGCCAACAACACTTAGAAAGCCCTCGGCGCGCTCCGGTCCCGCGGTCCACCTGCGCTCCTCGCTCCGCTCCGGTGCTTGGTGGACCGGGGTTCCCGGAGCCCGCCTCGCCCTTTCAGTCCACCAGGACGGCACCGGAGCCTTCCCTTCCCCTGGTCGCGCGATGAAACGCGCTCCCGGCCGACCGCCGCGCGGTTGCGGAGCGGTCAGGACGCGTGTCGCGCCGCCAGGCGTGACCGGGGAGGTGTGGTGGCATCAATCGCGAGCGCGTTTTATCGCGCGAGCGACGGCTGTCCCTGGTGGACTGAAAGGGCGAGCGCGCCGAGGGCTTTCGACTTGTTGCCGTCTCAAGTTCTGTCACCAGTTCGAAACCCATCGAACGATACCTCTACACACTGTACAGACCGCTCGGAGAGGCAAGCCAGTAATCGAACGCCACCCTCTCAGCGTTAGTGCGTCCAGCCGCGATCGGGGAGCGGATCTCCGTCGAGCGTAACGCCTGACTCGGTCACTGTCCCGATCCTGGTCAACTCACAGGGAACTTCCTCGCGTGCACGCGATAGATTCGATTCGGGCATCGTACACACTAGCTCGAAGTCCTCGCCGAAGAACGCGCCCAGTTCGAGTCGGTCTGCGTCGTCGGTCGCCACGTCGTCCACGCTCGGGTCGATGGGGAGCGGTGACTCGACGGCGAACCCGCAGCCGGAGGCCTCGGCGAGCTGGTGGAGCGAGCGGGCCAGCCCGTCGCTAGAGTCCATCATCGCCGTCGCGTGTTCGCGGAGCGCGACGCCCGCGGCCACGCGCGGGAGGAACTGGTAGAGGTCGTTGGCTATCTCGACGTCGCCCCGCTCGAACAGGCGAAACGCCGCCGCACTTCGGCCCAGTGTCCCGGTCACGCAGACGGCGTCGCCGACTTCGGCACCGGAGCGCAACACCGGGTCGTCCGTCCGGCCGAGTGCGGTCGATACGATGGTGAGTTCGTCCGTGCTGTCGAGGTCGCCGCCGACGTACTCGGCCTCGACCGCGTCGCAGACGTCGGCGGCGCCGTCGACGAACGCCAGCAGGTCGTCCTCGTCGAACGTGGGGGCGCCGTAGACGGCGACGGTGGCGGTCGCCGCGGCCCCCATCGAGGCGACGTCGGAGAGGGAGGCCCCGATGGCGCGCCAGCCGGCGGTGTAGCGGGTCGTCCCCTCGGGGAAGTCGGTCGTGGCGTGGAGCATGTCCGTCGTGAGCACCTGCCCGTCGACGACCGCGCAGTCGTCGCCGGCGGTGGGGAGGCGGTCGGCGAGCACGTCGAGGGCCGCCCGTTCGTCCATGGACGTGGGTCGACGGCGAAACACTAAAACCGTCGGTCTCCGCCATCGTGGGGTTGAAACGGCCGCCACGCCTCTGTACTGCCATGGAAAGCGACCGGCTCCCGACCGTACTCGGCTTCGCGGGGGCGCTGGTCGTGCTCGCTATCCTGGTGTGGGTCGTCGGCGTCGACGACATCGTTCGAGCCCTCACGCAGGCCAGCCTCCCCGTCATCGGGCTCGTCATCGTCGTCGCCGCCGTCTGGCTCACCTCGTGGGGGCTCGCGCTACAGACCGTCCTCGACGCCCTCGGCTCGCCGGTGTCGGCCCGGACTGCGATCCTCGTCTACGCCGCGGCCGTGTTCTCCAACAACGTCACCCCGTTCGGCCAGGCCGGCGGCGAACCGGTGAGTGCACTGCTCATCTCGGAGGCCGCCGACAGCGAGTACGAGACGGGACTCGCCGCCATCGCCAGCGTCGACGCGCTCCACTTCGTCCCGACTATCGGGTTCTCGCTGGTGGGGTTCACCTTCGTCATCGCCGGTACCGTGCGACTGGGCCGGAACCTCCTGTTCGCCGCCGGCGCCGTGGCCGTACTGGCCGTCGCCCTCCCCGTCGGCTCGTACCTTGGCTGGCGGTACCGGTACGAACTCGAGGCCGCCGTCGTCCGGGTGATCACCCCGGTCGTCCGGACCGTCTGGCGACTCGTCCCCGGCCGGTCCGCACCGACGCCCGCGGCTATCGCGGAGCGCATCGAGCGGTTCTTCCTCGCCATCGACCGGGTCGCGGGCGACCGCTCGACGCTGTTTCGCGCCCTGGGGTTCTCCGCGCTCGGCTGGCTCGCCCTCTCGACGTCGCTGTGGCTGTCACTGTACTCGCTGGCCCCCGCCATCGACGTCCCCTTCGCGGCGGTGCTCCTCGTGATCCCCGTCGGCTCCATCGCCAGCGTGACGCCGCTCCCTGGGGGGTCCGGCGCCATCGAGACGGTCATCGCGACGTTGCTCGTCTCGCTCACGCCCGTGTCGCCGGCCATCGCGACCTCCGCTGTCCTCATCCACCGCGGCGCGACGTACTGGCTCCCGACGCTCGTCGGCGGCGGCGTCGCGAGCGCGCTCGGGGCCGACCGGAGCGACGTCACCGGTCGCTAACGATGGCCTTAAATGACGCCGACGGGAATCATCCTGCAATGACGACGCTCTACGACGTGCCTGCGGAGGACCTCATCGAGGCCGCCGCGGTCGAGCTCGCCGACGAGGACGAAATCGAGGCCCCCGACTGGGCCGAGTTCACCAAGACTGGCAACTCCCGCGAACTGCCCCCCGAACAGGACGACTTCTGGCAGCGCCGCGCCGCCAGCCTCCTGCGCAAGGTCGCCGTCGACGGCCCCGTCGGCGTCAACAGCCTCCGGACCGAGTACGGCGATTCGAAGGGCGGCTCCAACCGCTACCAGGTCCGGCCCCCGCAGAAGGCCCAGGCCTCCGGGAACGTCATCCGGACCGCGCTCCAGCAGCTCGAGGAAGTCGGCTACATCGAGGCCGCCGGCGGCGAGGGACGGCGCGTCTCCGCCGAGGGCACCGCGTTCCTCGACGAACTCGCGGGCGACGTCCTCCGGGACCTTGACCGCCCGGACCTCGAGCGCTACGCCTAGACGACCTTTTTTCACGGGGGGGTTCGCGCGGCTTCGCCGCGCTCAACCCCCGCCAAAAAACGCCCTCAGACGCGCGAAGCGCGTCTGATGGGCTCGCAAGTGCGGAGCACTTGCGAACGTCGTCCTGGGGTCGCTCCGCGAACGCAGGGCTCGTCGGAGCTACGCTCCGACGGCGGAGAAAAAGGCCGGTCGCGCTCCGCGCGACCGGTGAAACCGCTCGCCGGCGGCGAGCGGTATGCTCGTGTCTCCCGCATACAGAAGTTTTGCCAGAGAATTTCACGCCTGCTCAACTGATCATTGGGTTCTGGATATTGTAAGCAAGAGTCGGCGGTAGTGTAAACAGGGAACCTAGATTGGTTGTTGAGGTAGTTGCGGTCAAGCATCCGGCGAACGGAGCGAGCTGGTTCACTTCTCGCGAGGCGAAGCCGAGCGAGAAGCACTTTTTCGCCGCCGGGAGAGCAGAGCTCTCCCGAGCCCACACTCGCTTCGCTCGCGTGGACCACGTTTTTGCAAGTGGGGTGCCCGCAGCACGGCGAAGCCGTGCGAGGACACCCCCGCAGGAAAAAGGTGGGGTCGAAACTCCTTTCCCCCAGAAGTCGGTATATACGGTAAGCCATGAGTGGGGAACCCAACGAGGAAGAGCTCGACGAACTGCGCCAGAAGAAGATGGAACAGCTCCGGGAGCAACAGGAAGGCGGCGGTCAGGACGCCGAGGCCCAGCAGGCTGCCCAGGACCGGGCCGAGGCCCAGAAGAAGGCCGTCCTGCGCCAGCACCTCACCGACGACGCGCGCCAGCGGCTGAACACGCTGAAGATGTCCAAGCCCCAGGTCGGCGAGCAGGTCGAACAGCAGATGGTCGCTCTCGCCCAAAGTGGCCGCGTTCAGGGGAAGATCGACGACGAGAAGATGAAGCAGTTGCTCGAGGAGATGACGCCGGACTCGAAGAGCTTCGATATCCGGCGCCGGTAGATGGACTGCGGGTTGCTGTACAGCGCCGGCAAGGACTCCACGCTCGCCGCGCTCCTGCTGGACGACTTCTTCGACGTCACGCTCGTGAGCGGGAGCTTCGGCATCGACGAGGGCGTGGTCGAGAACGGTCGCGACGCGGCCGGGGCGGTGGGGCTCCCCTTCGAGCCGCTGACTCTCGGCGCCGACGTCGCGGAGGCGGCCGTCGAACGGATGGTGGCGGACGGCTACCCGAGTGGGGGTATCCAGCTGGTCCACGAACACGCCCTGGAGCGGATCGCCGACGACGGAGCGTTCGAAGCCGTCGCGGACGGGACGCGCCGGGACGACCGGGCGCCGACGGTCGACCGCCCACTGGCCCAGAGCCTGGAAGACCGGTTCGGCGTGGAGTACGTTGCGCCGCTGGCCGGCTTCGGGCGCGGTGCCATCGACACGCTGGTCGAGGAACGGCTGGTCGTCGAGTCGGGCCCCAGCGAGTCGGTCCCCAAGGCCGACTACGAGACCGAGCTACGGGGGCTTATGGCCGACGAGTACGGGGAGAGCGTAGTCGACGATGTCTTCCCCGAGCACACGCAGTCCCGCGTCGTCGGCCTCCGGTGACCGAGGCGACTGCCGGCCCGCGTCCGGCCACGAGCATGCAGGCAACGGGGTCATGGACGTGGTAGTCGTAGTGAGAAACCCCGGCACGGCGTCGGAGTGGACAACGATGATCCTGCCACGAACTTCTTCCGCGAACTCGGACGCACAGCGACGCCAACTACGGTCGGTCTCGCCAGACTGGCGCGCCGGAACGGAGGGCGATTCGCCGTGAACGCGACCCTGAAACCGGTCGCGGACCAGGTGATCGTCATCACTGGCGCGACCTCCGGCATCGGGCTGGCGACCGCCCGGATGGCCGCCGACAGGGGCGCGCGCGTCGTCCTCGCCGCCCGAAGTGAGGACGACCTCCGGGAACTGACCGAGGAGATACGGCGCAAAGGCGGTGACGCAGAATACGTCGTCGCCGACGTGCGCGACCGCGAGGACGTCCGTGAAATCGCGGCGGCCGCGGAGGACGCCTACGGTGGCTTCGACACGTGGATCAACGTCGCGGGCGCGTTCATCTACGGGCGCCTCGACGAGACGCCGATCGAGGACATGCGCGACCAGTTCGACACGAACGTCTGGGGGCTGCTGTACGGCTCGCTGGAGGCCGCCGACCACCTGAAAGAGCGCGGCGGCGCGATAATCAACATCGGGAGCGTCGTCTCCGACCAGGTCATGCCGCTGCAGGGGAGCTACTCCGCCTCCAAGCACGCGGTCAAGGGGTTCACGGACGCTCTTCGGATGGAACTGGATGAGGAAGGCGCGCCCGTGTCGGTGACGCTCGTCAAGCCGGCGGCCATCGACACGCCGTATCCGGAACACGCCAAGAACTACATGGACCGGGAGGCGGACCTGCCGCCGCCGCTGTACGCGCCGGAGGTGGCGGCGCGGGCGATACTGGACGCCGCCGAGAACCCCCAGCGCGACGTGTTCGTCGGCGGCGGCGGGGCCGGCATGTCGGCGCTCGGTCGCGCCGCTTCGCGGCTCATGGACAAAGTGATGGAGTCGACGATGTTCGACCAGCAAAAGCGTGACCTGCCGCCCCGACCGAACGCAGAGAACGTCGTCGACGAACCGGTCGGCGGGCTCGAGGAGCGCGGCGACCAGGAGGGCCACGTCTCCGAGACGAGCCTCTACAACCAGGCCGTCCAGCGCGGCCTGTTGAACAAGGTTGGTGCCATTGCCCTCGGCGCCGTCGGCCTGGCGCTGTACTCGCGATACGTATCGAAACGGAACGAGCGACGGACGGAGGCGCGCCGCGAGGAATCGACGTCCTTCCGGAAGATTCCGATCGAGGGAACCGGATCCAAAACGAGTGAGGGCTCGAAGAGCTCGATAAACAAGATCCGTCGCGCACTCCGCCGCTGAGTCCCGGCTTCGACCGCCGCTTTCTCCCGCGGGTCGCCTGCGATAGCCGACTCTGGTTCGTCCCCTCCAGCGTCGCCGACGCACAGAAGGACAGTTTCAATTGTGCGCTCGGCGAAGCGCGTGACATGTACGACCGGATCAAGGGGTTTCGCGACTTCTATCCCGAGGAGATGGCCGCCCACAGGGAGGTCATCGACACCGTCGAGGAGACGGCCCGGAACTACGGGTTCCGGGAGATAGCCACGCCGGCGATGGAGCCGACGGAGATGTACGTCGACAAGTCTGGTGAGGAGATCGTCGAGGAACTGTACAGCTTCGAGGACAAGGGTGGTCGCGACGTGGCGCTGACCCCCGAACTCACGCCGACCGTCGCGCGCATGGTCGTTGCCAAGCAACAGGAACTCCCCAAGCCGATCAAGTGGTTCTCGACGCGCCCGTTCTGGCGCTACGAGGAGCCCCAGCAGGGCCGATTCCGGGAGTTCTACCAGACCAACATCGACGTCTTCGGCTCCAGCGACCCGTCGGCCGACGCCGAGGTCATGGCCGTCGCCGTGGACGTGCTCACGGACCTGGGGCTGACGAGCGACGACTTCGACTTCCGGGTCTCCCACCGCGACATCCTCTCTGGCCTCCTCGAATCGTTCGAGGCGGACGTCGACGTCCAGGACGCCATCCGGGCCGTCGACAAGCGCGCCAAGATCGACGAGGAGGAGTACATGGACCTGCTCACCGACGCGGGCCTGAACTACGGCCAGGCGGACAACTTCGACGAGATGCTCCACACCGACGCGGACGAACTCGGGACGCTGGCGGAGATGACCGGATCCGACGACGTCGCGGCCGCGGTCGAGAACCTGGAGGCCGTGCTCTCGGCCGCCGAGGACTTCGGCGTGCGCGAGTACTGCACGGTGTCGCTGACGACGGCCCGCGGGCTGGACTACTACACAGGCGTCGTCTTCGAGTGCTTCGACTCCACTGGCGAGGTCTCCCGTTCCGTCTTCGGCGGCGGGCGATACGACGACCTCATCGAGGGGTTCGGTGGCCAGCCCACGCCGGCGGTCGGGTTCGCGCCGGGCGTGATGAACTCCACGCTCCCGCTACTCCTCCAGCGCGCCGGCGTCTGGCCCGCAGAGGAACTGTCGACGGACTACTACCTCCTCCAGGTCGGCGACACCCGCTCCGTCGCCGCCCGCATCGCCCGCGACCTGCGCGAGTCGGGCCACGTCGTCGAGACGGACGTTGCCGGCCGGAGCTTCGGCGCCCAGATGGGCTACGCCGACTCCATCAACGCCGAGACGGTCGTCATCGTCGGCGAACAGGACCTGGAGAACGACGAGGTGACGGTCAAGGACATGGAATCGGGCGACCAGACGACCGCACCGGTCGACGAGTTCCCCGGCGACCGCGAGCGGCCGACCTACGACGACTTCGCCTGACGAGTAGATTTTTGTTTCGTGGCCGTTCCTCTGTGAACGATGGGCGTCTCTTCCCGATGGAGCGTACTCGGTTACTCGCGTGGCTAATCGTCACGACGTTCGCACTGGGGGTGCTCGCCGGTTTCGGTGCGGGCGTTCCCCGCCTCATGGGCGGTATCTTCTTCACGGGGTTCTTTCTCGTCGTGCCGCTCGTCGCAGTCCTGGGTGATTCGCTGTCGATCGTCGCTGACAGCGACGGAGCCGGCATCTGGCGACGGATGGGACGGGAGTTCTCGAAGGGACGGAATCTCGTAGACGATGATCAGGTCGACCCCGGACCGACGGACCCGGTCGCGGAACTTCGTTCGGAGTACGTGTCCGGCGAAATCGGCGAACCGGAATTCGAGCAACAGCTGGAGCGGCTACTCGCGAAGGAAGACATCGACGCGGAAACGGACGAGGGAGATCGCCCCCTCGAAGTCGAGTAACTACGGTCCGTCTTCGGTCTCCGAGCCGTCACCCAGGTCCAGTTCCATCTCCAGTTCCATCCGGTCGACCGTCGTCTCGAACCCGACGGAGCGGTAGAGGCTGATTGCGACGTCGTTCGAGCGCTCGACGCAGAGCCAGACGCGGTCGATGTCGGTGGCTTCCCCCTCGCCAAGGAGCGCGCGGATGAGCTTCGACCCGATGCCAGCGTGCTGGTAGTTCTGGTGGACGAAGATGGCCAGTTCCGACCTGTCGTCGAACGGAACGAGGACGGCGTGACCGACGACGCTGTCCTCGTGCCGGGCGAGTACGTTCACGCCGTTGGTCAGCAGTTCCTCGACCCACTCGTGTCGGCGCTGCTCGTCGCGGGGCGGGACTCCCTGCGAGAGGTCCTCGTCGGCGAAGTCGTCGTACATCGCCACGAGGTCCTCGTACGCGTCGTCGCCGTCGGTCGCTTCGAGAGCGATCCGGCGGTCGTCGCCGTCGACGAACGACAGCGGTGGACGCGGGAAGGACTCGTCGGCCGTCGGTGGGGAGGCTGCCATTGGACGTCCCTACGTCCTCCAGCCATCTAAACCCCAGACGCCGTTCCGAGAAACTGGGAATCCGTCCGGCGGTGGTCCGACGGGCTCGCCCGGAGCCGTGCGCGCTAAGTGTCTCCCCCGGCGACGAGAGAGCATGCGCGCCTATCGCGTCGCCTACGACGGCCGGCCCTACTACGGCTTCCAGCGCCAGCCGGACGTCCCGACAGTCGAGGACGTGCTGTTCGACGCGCTCGGTCGCCTCGGCGCCGTCGACGGCGACGAACCGCCGGCCTACGCCGGGGCGGGTCGGACCGACGCCGGCGTCTCGGCGCTGGCCCAGACCGTCGCCTTCGACGCCCCCGAGTGGCTCACGCCCGCGGCGTTCAACAGCGAACTCCCCGCCGACGTGCGCGTCTGGGCGAGTGCGGACGTCTCCGATTCCTTCCACGCGACCCACGACGCGCTCGCGCGCGAGTACCTGTATCACCTGTACGCGCCCGACGCCGACGACGCGCTGGCCGGCGACGCCGTAGCCGCCCTCGCCGGCGAGCACGACTTCCACAACCTGACGCCCGACGAGCGGGGCACCGTCCGGACGCTGGAGACCGACGTCGAGCGCGACGGGGAGTTCCTGATCATCCGACTCCGCGCCGGCGGGTTCGCGCGCCACATGGTCCGGCGAGCGGTCGGGCTGATTCGCGAGGTGGTCGGCGGCGAGGCGACACTGGCGCGGATCCAGCGAGTGCTCTCCCAGGAGTCACTCTCCGGACCGGCCGGCGTCCCGACCGCATCCGCCGCGCCGCTCGTGCTGTGGGACGTGGCCTACGACGTCGAGTTCGCGCTCGATCCGGAGGCCGCGGCGAGCGCTCGGTCGGTGTTCTCGGAACGCCGCGTCGAGCACGCGACGAACGCGCGCGTGGCCGGATCGATTCTCGACGGACTGGACTAGCGGTCCGAGGACTGCACGGGGGCCGCTGTGGCGCGCCGAGACGACTGCCAGGAAAGGCTTAGGAGGGGACCGGCCCAACCCCGGGTAATGAGTTCGGTGCCCGAACGCTCGGAGATCGCGGAGGAGCACAAGTGGGATCTCGAGTCCCTGTTCGCCGACGACGAGGCCTGGGAGGCGGCCTACGAGGACGCCGAGGAACTCGTCGCGGACCTGGAGCGCTACGAGGGGCGGGCGACCGACGACGCCGCCACGCTCCTCGAGACGCTGGAGACCTACGAAGAGCTGATGCGGACCGTCGCCGACGTCGCCTCCTACGCTCGGATGCGCAAGGACGAGGACACGACGCGGGACAGGTACCAGGCCCTGACGGCTCGCTCGCAGTCACTCTCGTCGGATGCGTCGAGCGCGGCGAGCTTCCTCGAACCGGCCCTCCAGGAGCTGACGTGGGACGACGTCGAGGCGATGATTGACGAGGAGCCCGCCCTCGCCGAGTACGAGCACTATTTCGACGACGTGCTCCGGATGAAAGAACACACCCGCTCGGCCGAGGTGGAGACCCTGCTGGCGGAACTGAGCGAGGTCACGGGCGCGCCCGGCGAGGTGTACAACATGCTCGCCAACGCGGACATGGAGTTCCCCACCGTGGAGGACTCCGACGGCGAGCCCCAGCCGATCACCCTCAACAACTTTACGACGCTCCAGAAGAACCCGGACCGGGAGTTCCGCCAGCGGGTGTACGAGGCGTTCTACGACGAGTGGGGGACGGTACGGAACGCGGTCGGCGCCGCGTACAAGAACAGCGTGAAGACGGACGTGAAGATGGCGCAGGCGCGTGACTACGACACCGCGCGCGAGGCCGCACTCGACGGGCCGAACGTCCCCGTCGAGGTGTACGACAACCTCGTCGAGACGGTCAACGACAACCTCGACAAGTTGCATCGTCACGCCGAGCTGAAGCGGGACGCCATCGGCGCGGACGAGCTGCGGATGTGGGACCTCTACGTCCCGGTCGTCCAGGAGGAGTCCCCCGACGTCGAGTACGAGCAGGCCTGCGAGTACGTCGTCGACGCCATGGCGCCGCTGGGCGAGGCCTACCAGGACCGCGTCGCCGACGGGCTCGAGTCGCGCTGGGTCGACGTCTACGAGACGGCCAACAAGCAGTCCGGCGCGTACTCCGGCGGTACGTACGACTCCCAGCCGTTCATCCTGATGAACTACCAGGACGACGTCGAGTCGATGTACACGCTGGCCCACGAACTGGGCCACTCGCTGCACTCGGAGTACACCAGCGAGCACCAGCCCTACGTCTACTCGGGCTACGAGATATTCGTGGCCGAGGTCGCCTCGACGGTCAACGAGACGCTGCTGACCCACCACCTGCTGGAGACGGTCGAGGACGACCGCCTCCGCAAGCACGTCCTCAACGAGTACCTCGAACGGTTCCGCTCGACGCTCTATCGCCAGACGATGTTCGCCGAGTTCGAACACCGCGCCCACGAGATGGACGAGGCGGGCGAACCGCTGACGCCGGACCGGCTCGACGACCTCTACCGCGACCTCAAGGGCACGTATTACGAACCGGCCGCCGTCGACGACCGTATCGCCCGCGAGTGGATGCGCATCCCGCACTTCTACCGCGCGTTCTACGTCTACCAGTACGCGACCGGTATCTCCGCCGCGGTCGCGCTCGTGGATGGTATCTTAGAGGAGGGCGAGCCCGCCGCCGAGCGCTACGTCGACTTCCTCTCGAACGGCTCCAGGGAGTACCCGCTCGAACTCCTGCAGGGCGCCGGCGTCGACATGGCCTCGCCCGAACCGGTCGAGCGCGCGGTGTCGACGTACGGCGACTACCTGGACGAACTGTCAGCGCTAGTCTGAGGGCGGTCTCGCCAGCTTAGACACTCTCTAAGCGATCCTTATCTACTGCATAGGATTGTCTCCAGACCGAGTCCAGACGGACAATGTCGAAGCATCCTCGCTCGCGACGGACGGTCCTCCAGGCGCTCGGCGTCGTCGGTTCGGGCGCGCTCGGTCTCGGCGCCCTCACGAGCGCGTCCCGCGGTTCCGGCGAAACGGAGTCCGACTCCGCGACGACTGATCCCTCCGGCTGGGGTTCGTACCAGTTCGACCCCGCGAACACGGGATACAATCCCGGCGGGGCCGGGCTGGCAGACCCGATGTACTCCTGGCGAACCGAACTCGACCGGGACGCGAGCGGCCCCGTCGTCGGTAGCGAGTGCGTGTTCACGGTTCAGGCTGGGGCGACGGTCACGGCGCTGGACCGCGACACCGGTGCCGTCAGCTGGGCCGAGACGGTCGACGGCGAGATCGACCGCAACAGGGACGAAACTGCTCTCGCGCTGGCTAACGGGACGCTCGTCGCGGCCCTCGGGAACTGCGTGTACGCGTTCGACGCGACCGACGGCACGGTCAAGTGGTCACACCACCTCGACGCGGAACTGTCGACGCCGACGGTCGCCGACGGAATCGCTTTCTTCGCGATGGCGAACGGGGCGTTCCTGGCGTTCGACGTGGCGACCGGCGACGAGCGGTGGCGCTTCGCGGACGACGTCGGGTCGATATCGATGGCGAACGATTCGCGGAAGGCTCCCGCGGTCGCCCCGGACGGGTCGGCCGTCTACTTCACCGACGGCGAGTTCCTGTACTCGCTCGACCCGGCCGCCGGCACCGAACGCTGGCGTGTCACCGCGTCGCCGTACGCGGCCCCCGTCGCCGCGGACGCCGTCTACGTGACCGCCCACGACGCGGTCCGCGCGTTTTCGCCCGCCGATGGCACTCTCGTCTGGGAGCGAACGTTCGAGGAGAACGTCGACACGGCACCAGTCCTCGCGGACGGTCGCCTGTTCGTCCAGCACTACCCCCGGGGCGTTCGCGCGCTCGACGCGGGCACGGGAGAGACGCTGTGGACGGTCGATCTGGCGATCGCCGACCGACGTACCACGCTCGTCGCCGACGGCGACCACCTGTACGTGCCGCTGCAGTCGGTCGTGGAGAACGGGGCGGGCGTCCTCGACGAGGTCGCGGCCCTCGACCCGGCCGACGGGACCGAACGCTGGCGCTTCTCCCGTCGCTACATCGACACCGTCGGTTCGGAACCGGTCCGCACCGTATCGGCGGGAGACGCCCTGTACGCCGTCGTCGACGACGACGACGTCTACCGGATCGACGAGCGCCCGGACGGGGTCCGCTGGCGAGCCGAAGTCGGCGACGAACCGGACCGGGTGGCCGTCGCGGGGGACGGCGTCGTCTACGCCGCCTCGACATCGGGCGACGACGGCGCCCTGGCCGCGCTCGAACCCGCGACGGGCGCGATCCGCTGGGAGGTCAATGACGACGACCTCGTCGGCCGGCCGGTCGCGAACGACGAGTTCTGCTTTCACACGTCGTTATCCCTCCTCGCCCGCGATCCGGCGGACGGCTCGGTCGCCTGGCGCGCGAGCATCCCTGGCGAGGCGCGGACCGGTCTCCGCCTGCACGACGGAACTCTCTACTTCGGCTGGGGTGACGAGGGCGGCGCGATCTACGCCGTCGACGCCGCCGACGGGAGCGAGCAGTGGGCCGTCGGTGCCGGCCGTTGTGCGCCATCTATCGACGTCGGGGGTTCGACGCCCGCCGTCGCCGGCGACGTGGTGGTCGCCGAGGTCGACGACGGCATGCACGGGTACGACGCCGCCGACGGCTCCGAACGCTGGTCGGTGGACCAGCGGGTGTACGCGCTCGCCGGCGGATCGGACCACGCGGTCGCGTCCTGGCGGAGCGCCGTGCGGGCCGTCGACCAGGAGGGGACGACGGTGTGGACGCGCGATCTGTCGAACAACGTCACGGGACTCGAAGTGATCGCTGACGCGGGATCGGATGGCGTCGTGGTCGCCCGGACCGTCGGGTCCCCGGCGAGCCACTACCGGGCCCTGTCGCTGGCCGACGGCTCGCCGCTGTGGGAGTTCTCGGCCGACCAGGGCCCCATCTCGATGCCGACGACTTCGGACGGCACGGCGTACGCGGCGACGGCAGGCGGTCGCCTCCACGGGTTCGACCCGGAAACCGGCGATATCCGGCAGTCCTACGACGCGTACCACGGCCTCCACGACAGGCCGGCCGTCGTCGACGGCACCGTCGCGGCCCCCAGCGACGAGGGGTTCGTCTACGGGTTCGAGACGCTGTAGCCGGCCGGCTGCCGGCTGCGTCGCCCAACTCCACGACAGCCCGATAGCGACGGCTTCGATAGACGGCGACCCCTGGCGCACCCAAAGGCACTTTGTAGTTCCATGCCGTACGACCGATATCCGATGTCGCGCAGCCCTTCGCTTCCCGACAGACCCCGGCTGGACCTGGACCCGGAAATGACCCCCGACGAGCGCCTCGAGGCGCTCCGGGAGCACTTCGTCAAGCTCTCGACGGTCCACCGTGAACTGGAATCGCAACTCGAGGCCGCCCGCGGCCGACAGGCCGACCTGACCGACGACGTCGACCAGCTCGAACGCGAAAACGAGATGCTCAAGACGTCGTCGCTGTACATCGCCACGGCCGAGGAGGTCACCGAGGACGGCGTGATCGTCAAACAGCACGGCAACAACCAGGAGGTACTGACCGAGGTCGCCCCCTCCATCCGCGAGAACCTCGACGCGGGCGACCGGGTCGCCATCAACGACTCCTTCAGCGTCAAGCAGATCCTCGAAGCCGAGACGGACGCCCGCGCTCAGGCGATGGAGGTCACCGGCTCGCCCGAAGTCACCTACGAGGACATCGGCGGTCTCGAAGAGCAGATCCGCGAGGTCCGCGAGGCCGTCGAGGAGCCGCTGATCAACGCCGACCAGTTCCGCGAGGTCGGCATCGAGCCGCCGAGCGGCGTCCTGCTCCACGGGCCGCCGGGGACTGGCAAGACGATGCTCGCGAAGGCCGTCGCCAACGAGACCGACGCCACCTTCATCAAGATGGCCGGCTCCGAGCTCGTGCGGAAGTTCATCGGCGAGGGGTCGCGACTGGTGCGGGACCTGTTCGAACTCGCCTCCGAGCGTGAACCGGCCGTCATCTTCATCGACGAGATCGACGCCATCGCCGCCAAGCGGACCGAATCGAAGACCTCCGGCGACGCCGAGGTCCAGCGGACGATGATGCAACTGCTCTCCGAGATGGACGGCTTCGACGAGCGCGGTGAAATCAGGATCATCGCCGCCACCAACCGCTTCGACATGCTCGACCGGGCCATTTTGCGGCCCGGTCGCTTCGACCGGCTCATCGAGGTGCCCAATCCGGAGTTCGACGGCCGCCAGCGCATCCTGGAGATCCACACCCAGGAGATGAACCTCGCTGACGACGTGGACCTGGCCCCGATCGCCCAGCAGACCGACGGCCTCTCGGGGGCCGAAATCGCCTCCGTCGCCACGGAGGCGGGGATGTTCGCCATCCGCGACGAGCGCACCGAGGTCCGAAAGGTCGACTTCGACGACGCGCTCGAGAAGATCGAAGACGAGGCGGAGGACGGCAGCCTCCCGGTCGCGTTCGCCTGATCCGGTCCCGACTATTTCCGACGCAGTTCGCCTGTATCCGCGCGCTGAGCCGGTCGAGTGGTGGCTTGCGGTTACTCGTCACCGGTGCCAGTCGTGTCCGAAACCGGGGGCTATCGCGGCCCCGTCTGGCGGTAAGGCGCCCCTTGTCCGGTTGAATCGGCCTTGATCGGGTCGAACTCACCCCGAATCCCATCAACCGAACTGAACGATATTCGGCCTTGACACTGTGTCCGGTCCCGGTATCTGGTGATGTCACACAACGACCAGGCCGCCGACGCGGGACGCGCGACCGGTGGCGTCGACGGACAGCCCTCCACGGACAGCCCGGCCGGACCAGGCGAGGCCGACGACGCCGGGACCGGCGCAGACGCGGCCCGCGGCCACCCGAAGCCGAACAGAATCGTCCTGAAGGCCCGTTCGGACCGAGCCATCGTCAGGATCGAGGTCGGCGGCGAGATCGGATCGGACTGCCTGCTGGGCGGCTCGGAACCGTCGTACGACGACGTCGCCATCTGCCGGCTGGACGGCGCGGGCGAGCGCGAGGCCTACCGCTTCTCCGGCCCGATGGTCGACCTCGAAGTCGTCGAAGGGGAGGTCGCGGTCGAACTCGACCTCCAGCGGGACGGGCCGGACGAACGCGGCGGGCCGACGCGACTCTCAGTCCACGCACAGGGTCCGGCGGTCGACTACGAGTTCGCCGTCTCGGGCGCCGTCGAGTCCATCTCCGGCGGGACCCCGGCCGACCCGGACGGGAACCTGGTCGACGCCGTGACCGGGCGCGTGACCGGGAGCAGTGTCGACGAGTACCTGTTCAGCGGCGAGGTGACGGCGTTCGAGACGGCGACCGACGACGTGGTGGTGCTGCTCGACGACCAGGTCGTGGATCCCGCCGACCTCGGGTGAGTCTCGCGGAGTCTTTTTCGACACGTGGCAGGGACGGTCGCTTCGCCGAATCCGTCAGAAGGGGAACCGGTCGGCCGCCGCCGACTCCGATCTCGTCGTGGCGTTTTGCACTGCCAGAACCCGCCGTTCCAGCGACGCCAGCCGCCGGGCGTCGACGTCGTGTCGGCTACGCACGGAACGGGGAAGCCGGTCGGTCGCGTTCCGCGTCGCGTTGAGGCGATCGTAGAGCGACGCCGTGTGGTTCTCCAGCGTCGCGCGCTCACTCGCGTCGAGTTCGTCGAGGCTCCTGTTGGCGACCGGTTCGGTCCCGTTGGTCCCCCAGCATTGCTCGATCGTGGAGACGTTCGCCTCGATCCGTTCGACCTCCGCGGCGATCACCCTGGCCCGTTCTCGGGTCGAGGTCGCGTTGTCGAGGCGGGCCTCGAATCCGTCCTCGTCGAGTTCGTTCCCGATCTCGTCGCGCTGGTCGCCGATGGCGTCGGCGAGCAGCCCGCCGGGAGCGGTGGAGCCGTTGTGGACGTCGCTCTGGTTCTCCAGTACCTCGGTACACGATGCTTCCTGGGCCGACGCGGTCGGGACGAAGAGGACGAGCCCGACCGCAGCTGCCAGCAGGAGGAGCGCGAGCGATCGAGCGTCGGACGTGGGGTCGTCTGTCATCGTAGCGAAAGTCGTGCGTGGTGCGATCGTAGCGAAATTCGTGCGTGGTGTGATCGTGTGGTGCGGTGGAGGCTCACGTCTCTGTCCCCTGACTGTCGATGGAGTCTGCGAGCGACAGGACGTTCTCGCGGCCCATCCGGAAGCTCCGGATCCACTGCTCCTCGCGGAGGTTCGAGACGACGTAGCTGGTCTTGGCCTCGGTCCAGCCGAGTTCGTCGGCGACCTCCTGTTGCCTGACGCGACCGCCGCGTTCCTCCAGCAGGCGGACGACGCGTTCCTCGTTGCTCAGGAGCTCCGCGTCGTCGCCCCCGCTGCCGTCGTCGAGCAGTCGTCCCGGGGAGGGGGCCGGAAGCGTCCCGATGCGACCCCGGAGGGCCCAGGCGCCAGCGGCGAGCGCGACGACGCCGACCGCCGCGGCGAGGGGGACGGGGCTCGTTCCGGCCAGTGGCTGCTGGCTGAGGGTGAGCTGTGGCCCGCCCGCCCCGAACGTCGTCGGCCCGCGCCAGACGACGGTCCGCTCGCGCTGTGCGTCCGGCGTCGGCTCGACCGCGTCGAGTTCGTACCCCTCTGGCCAGGTAACGACGAGGCGCTCGCCGCCACTGAGGAAGAAGCCCTCGAGGGCGTCTCCAGCGTAGAGCTTCCCGTCTTCGCCGGTCGCGAACCCCTCCCACTGGAAGCTGTAGACGACCACGCCGTACTCGCGGGGGATCCGTCGGACGGTGGTCCGCACGTCGAAGTCCGTCGCGGCCATCTCTCGACCCGTCGCCGACTCGGCGGCCGCCACGGTCCCCCGGATCCGGTCGTGGAACCCGCCACTGGCGTTTCGAGCGTCCGACTCCAGGTTCCGCTGGAGGCGCGAGAACGCCGTCCTGTCGTCGCGGTCCTCGAGCCGCGTCCGGTACTCGATCTCCCAGGCCGCCGTCCCGTTCTCGGCGAGATCGACCGAGAGGATGACGCCGTCGGTGCCGGTCGGCGTCGTCTCGTTGCCGGCTGGCGGCGACCCGGTGTCGGTACCTTCGACCTGCTGGGCCGGCAGGCGCTGGTCGGGCGCGACCGCCTGTGCGTAGGGGACGGCCTGGACGCTGGTCGCGAGCGGCACCACGGCCACGCAGAGGATCAGCGCCGTGGTCAGGAGTCCGGGACGTGGCCGTCGCATCCGTAGGGGTACGTAACGACAGTCTGCGCAAAGTGGGTTGTTGCGGTAAGGCCTCGTTTGGATTCGGGGTTGTTGCCGGGAAGCAACGCCTGGGAGGACGGTCGACGCAACTGACCCACGCGGTCGCTCTCGTCGCTCTCGACGAGAGACCGGCGACACCCGGAAGCGAAACGCCTTACCGCGCAGGTCGTCCAGATCCGATAATGAGTCTCATCAGGCTCGTCTGGGGCGCAGGAGAGGGTCCCACGGAGCTGTCGGCCTTCGACGCGGCCCTGGCCGAGGCCGGCGTCCACAACTACAATCTGGTGACGCTGTCGTCGGTCATCCCCGCTGGGCCCGACATCGAGGTGGTCGGGACCGCCCCGGACCTCGGCCCCGTCGGCGACGAACTCCACGTCGTCGAGTCCTCGGCCGTCGCCGCGCCGGGCGAGTCCGTCGCGGCGGGCGTCGGCTGGGCCCGCAGCGAGTCGGGACGTGGCATCTTCTACGAGGTCGACGGCGACGACCCCGAATCGGTCGAAGCCGAGATCCGGGAGGGTCTCGCGGCCGGGCGGGAACTCCGGGACTGGCGCTTCGTCGACGAGCAGGTCGTCGTCGAGTCGGCGACGGCGACGGACGAGTACGCTGGCGCTGTTGTGTGTGCGGTATATGGGGAGGGTAGGCCGGCGCCGACCGAAGGGAGGGGCCGGCTTACAGGCGAACGGGGAACGGAGTGACCCGTGAGCAGCGGTCGGCGCTGAACGGAGTGAAGCGCCGACGAACGAGCGAGCGGGAGCGCTAGCGACACGCGAGCCGGCCGGCGCCGACCGAAGGGAGGGGCCGGCTTACAGGCGAACGAGCGAGCGGCGCTAGCCGCAAACGGACTGCGACTGCGAGCACCGCTGGGCTTTTAACCGCCCTCGTCGAAGAGGAGTCGAACCCTTCATGTATGGAAACTCTCCCCTCGGTGCAGAGCCCGAAACTGTCTCCCTGACGGCCGAGCAGCGGCAGTTGCTCCGGCAGGACCTCTCGACGATGGCGGCGCGCATGCGGGACGTGCTGCCTGCCGAGTTCGTCGTCGGCTCGGAGATCACGAACGACGACTCGGGCGTCCGCGCGACCATCGCGGTCCAGCCGCCGATGGGCGCGGTCGTGAGCGCGAACTTCACGCCCGAGTCCGACGACGCCCGCATCGACGACGACGAACTGGACGACCTGGTCCACGGACTCGCGGCCTCGGCGGCGCTCCAGGTCAAGAACGCGATGGGCGGCGACGCGCCGGCAGTCGCCCAGTAACGGCGGTTTCTCTCTCTCCTCTCTGCGTTCGCTCTCCGTTGGTGCTATCCGTCACTCGGCGGGTCGTAGAACAGCGCGTAGCCGATGGTGCCACTGGCGGGGACGCTCCCCGCGCCGAGCGCGATGGCGAACTGGACGGAGTAGAAGAGTCCGACGAGCGCCGCGAGTACCATCGGGAGGGCGACGGCGGCCAGCACTAGATCCGCCGTCGCGACGGGGACGGTGGGGAACATGCTACCTCAACGGATGGGCGTTTTCTAATTAAATGTTATTACGTCACCCAGGGCGGCCCGGTGGCGCGTCGTCGCTGGCGACGAGGACGCCGGCCGCACCCTTTCGAACCGTGAGGCCTCGGAAAGAACTATCAACGGCTTCCATCTGGATGGGGTATGAGCACCAACGTCCCGCCGACCGGTATCGTTCTATTGGGCGTCTTCGCCGTCTTCGACGGGTTACTCGGGATCGCCAACGGCCTCGCCGTCTCCGCGATGGGTCTGATCGGCCTCCTGATCGGGCCGCTGCTGATCGTCGTCGGGGTCGCACACCTCGTCATCGCGGTTGGGCTGCTCAAACTCCACTCTTGGGCGTGGCCGGTCGGGCTGATCAGTTTCGGGATCGCAGTCGTGCTCAACCTCGTCGGCGGGAACGTCTTCGGGCTAGCGATATCGTCGGTCGCGCTGGTCTACCTCTACGGCAAGCGCGACCTGTACGGGGAAACGGAGCGGTCGGTCGGCCCCGCCCACGGGCACCTGAACTAGCGACTGACGGCCACCGGACCGCTACTTGCCCCAGAAGGGGTCGCGGTTGCGCTGCTTCTCGAGGTAGAGGCCGAGGGCTTCCCGTTCGTCGCCGGGGATGTCCTCCTTGAGCTCCTGTTCGAGGATCTTGGCGTGTTTCTCGGGGAGTTCGGTCCACAGTTCGTCGCCCTCCTCGATCTGTCGGCCGACGGTGGGGCCGTCGATGGAGACGGCGACGCGGTCGCCCATCCTGGCCTCGTCGACGTCTTCGCCCTCGTCCTGGATGGATTTCATCCGGCCGACGCGTTCGGGCTCGGCCCCGTCGAACAGCGCGACGTTGGAGTTACGGGTGACGGTCCCGGAGAGCACCTCGACGCCGACGACGGCAGGGTCGGACTGGCGGAACGTGTGGTCCGGCAAAATCTGGAAGCGTGCCGGCCGGGTGATGTTGTCTAAGATCTGGTCCTGCTGGGCGGTCTCGATGGCCTCGACGTGGTCCTCGTAGTCCTCGATGAGCTGGTAGATGACGTCGTTCTCGAAGACGTTCACGTCTTCCTGGTCGGCCAGGTCGCGGGCGTCGTCCAGCACGTCGACGCCGAAGGCGAGGATAGTGCGGTTGGTCGGTTCGTTGGCGGTCCCGGCGACGCGGACGTCGCGCGGGGCGACGTCGCCGACCTCTGCGCGGACGACGGGGATCTCGTGTTCCTCGAGCGTCCCCGAGAGCGCTTCGAGCGAGCCGAGCGTGTCGGCCTTGACGACTAGACCCTCCTCCGCGGTGGAGACGGCGATGTCGGCCAGTTCCGCCTCGACGGCCTCGATGACCTCGTCGACGTCCTGGTCGCGAACGACGCGGACGGGGGCACCGGCCATCGCGGAATCGAGGTCCGGCGCGGCGATCTTCACGCCGTCGGCGGCGGCGACCTCCTCGACGCGCTCGAACTCCTGCTCGGTCCGGATCTCGGCGAGCGGTTTGGGCTTGAGCAGGGCGCGCACGTCCGTGACGATTGGGCCGTTGAGGCCCCCGACGACGATCTGGTCGTCCTCGCGGACGGTGCCGTCGTAGACGACGGCGTCGACGGTGGTGCCGAACCCGCGCGCTTCCTTCACTTCGAGGACCGTACCGACGCCGGGGCCGCCGACGTCGACGGACATCTCCTCTTTGAGATACCGCTGGGAGAGGCCCATGAGGACGGTCAGGAGGTCGGGGACGCCCTCGCCGGTCTCGGCGGAGACGGGGACGACGCCGACGTTGGCCTGGAAGTTCTGGACGCGCCAGTACATGTCCGCGGAGAAGCCGTTGTCGGAGAGTTCGCCGATGATCTCGTAGAGTTTCTCGTCGAGGTCCGAACTGGCCCGGTCGGACTGTTTCTCCTTGGTCACCTGGATCGGTTCGTCGGGGTTGGGGTTCCACCCGGGGACGGTGTCGACCTTGTTCGCGGCGACGATGAACGGCGTCGCGGTGCGCTTGAGGATGTCCACCGCTTCGAGGGTCTGGGGCTGGAACCCGTCGTTGACGTCGACGACGAGGATGGCGATGTCGGCCAGCGCGCCCCCGCGCGAGCGCAGCGTCGAGAACGAGTGGTGGCCCGGCGTGTCGATGAACAGGAGGCCGGGGAGGTCGAAGTCGGTCGGGTCGACCAGGTCTCCCGCCATCTTCGAGATGACGTCGAGGGGCACTGCGGTCGAGCCGATGTGCTGGGTGATGGCGCCGGATTCGCCGGCGGTCACTGCGGAGCCGCGGATCTTGTCGAGCAGGCTCGTCTTGCCGTGGTCGACGTGCCCGAGAACCGCGACGATGGGGGTGCGAAGGGCGCCCGCGTCCGGTCCGTCGTCGGAGTCTGCGTCTGTTTCTGCCATAGAAGTCACCGTCCAGAAGTTGTCAGAAAGAAGCCGGTGGTGCCGGATAAGTGCATCGTAATGGCCGCCGCCGTGGGGCGGGATGGCTCTCTCTACCACGCCCCCGTGGGGTTCCAACCGGGTCCTCACTCGGTGAACGTCGCCGTCCGGGCGAGGTCGAGGCGGAGGAACGCGGGCAGGGCGACGACGACGATGCCGGCCTCGAGCAGTCCCGCGGTGGCGAACGCCGCGCCGTAGCCGAACGAATCGGTGACGACGCTCCCGACGACGAATCCGGCGAGGAAGCCGAGGTTGCCGAAGACGTTGAACCCGCCCATCGCCACGCCGCGGTCCGCGTCACCGGACAGGTCCGAGACCAGCGCCATCGTCGCCGGCGAGATGAGCGCGCCCAGCACGCCCAGCAGTACCATCGTCGCGCCCGCGAGCCACACCGTCGGCGCGAGGTACACCGCGAGGACGGCGCCGCCGTAACAGATCGAGCCCACCGCGACCGGTACCTGCCGGCCGACCCGGTCCGAGAGGACGCCGAAGGGGTACTGGAGGAGCGCGAAGGGGACGAAGAAGAGTCCGAGCATGATCCCGGCCCCGGCCGCGTCCAGGTCGAAGACGTCCCGGAAGTACACCGTCCCGACGAGCGCGAAGAAGCCGGCGGTGAGCCGGTCCATGAAGCCGAAGGCGTAGGGGAATCCCAGCGCCGGCGTCTCGCGGAGGCGGCGGACCGCGCTACGGAGACCGACCCGCTGGCCCGTCGGCGCCCGGTCGACGAGGAGGAGGGCGAGCAGCCCCGCGAGCAGCAACGCGCCGCTCGCGACCCAGAGGGGGACGAGCGGGCCGATTTCGGTGAGGGCGCCGCCGACCGGGGCGCCCGACGCCGTCCCGAGGCCGATGGCGATGCCGGCCGCGCCCATGTTCTGTCCGTTGCCGCCTTCGAGATCCATCAGCATCGTCATCGCCAGCGAGAACGCGCTGATCGTCGCGGCGCCCTGGAGGAACCGGACGACGATCACCGACTCGAAGGTCGCGCCCGGCGTCCCGCCGATGACGACGAGGGCGGCGTAGCCGGCCGACCCGCCGATCGCGCCGGCGACGATGAACGGGACGCGCCGCCCGGTCCGGTCGCTGACGACGCCCCACAGGCCCGCGAAGAGGACGAACGCGGCGAACTCCGACCCCAGGAACCACGTGCTCGCGTCGAGGTCCCCCACCGCGCCCAGCGCGGTGACCAGGTCTGTGACACCGGGGTACAGCAGCACCTGCGCGAACAGCACGACGAAGATCGTGAGCGCCAGGATGGCCCGGTCACGCTGCACCGCCGTCACGTCGGGCGTGGACCTGCGTAGCGCGCCGACGGTAACCATGTACCGACCGTAGCGTCTCCTCCGAATTAGAGCCGTCGTTCTCGCGTCGTTCCCGCATCGTCGCTCCCCTCGCGCCGCTGACGTCTGTCAGACAGCCCGTGGCGTTTATATTCGCGCACTCGGAAGGGCCCAGTATGACAGAGATCCTCGCCGAGAATCTCTCGGGGAAAGACGTCATGGGCACCGACGGTGCCGAGCTGGGTAGCCTGTACAACATCACGATGGACCTCAAGTCCGGCGCGCTCCACGACCTGGTGATCGACGCCAACGAGTCGGTGGGCGAGACGGGCTTCGACCGCGACGAGACCGGACGGATCCTCGTCCCCGTCAACCGGGTCCAGGCGGTCAAGGACCACATGATCATCAAGCGCTAGATGTACGTCCTCGATTCGTCCGCGTTTATCAACGAGTATCACACCGACGAGCCCATCGCTTCCATCCCGCTCGTTCGCGAGGAACTCGAAGACGAGAGCGCGTTCCGCTTCGACGCGCTGGAGGGCTCCGGGATGCACATGCACATCCCCGAACCCGAGACCGTCGAGCGCGTCGAGCGGGCCGCCCGAGAGACCGGCGACCTCGCGACGCTCTCCGACACAGACGTTCGTCTCGTCGCGGCCTCGTTCGAACTCGACGCCCGCCTCGTCACCGACGACTACGCGATGCAGAACGTCGCCGAGAAGCTGAACGTCGCCGTCGAGGTCATCGCACAGGAGGGCATCGACGAGCAGCGCGACTGGCGCTTCCAGTGTGCGGGCTGTGGCCGCGAGTTCGAGGAGAACCACGACCGCTGTCCGGTGTGTGGCAGCGACCTCTCGCGGAAGAACCCGGCGTAGGGTACGGACCGACGGTCACTCGCCTCACAGTCGCGCGCGACCGGCTAGCTTCTTGTCAGTGGCCCGACTACCGTCGACCGTGTCCCGGACGATATCGGTCTCCGGCGTGCCGAAGCGGGTGCTTCGGTTCCTGGTCGCCGCGTTCGCCGTCTGCTTCGGGCTGGTCTTCGGCGGACAGGCGCTCCTGGTGGCGCTCGACGCGGTCGGGGTCGCCCTCGCGTATCCCGACGGGTTCGTGGGGCTGGCTATCTTCGGCGTGCTGTGGATCGGCCTGACTGGCCTGTGGCTCTGGCGGTCGCGCGGCTGGGAGGGAAGCGGTTCAATGTGGCACCCGGTTCCACGGGAGCAGTACATCGGCCGCTTCGCCGAGCTGGGCGGTATCGCGCGGTACGACTGGGAGAAAGCCATCGAACGATTACCGGACGACGAGAACTCGGAGCGATAGCGAACTGGACGGCTCGCCTGATCGCGTTACTGGGCCTCCTCTTCCAGCGACTCCAGGCCGAGGTCGATCAGCTGTTTGACGACCTCCTCTTCGGTGATGCCGTACCGGTGGGCGAGGCGCGAGACAGCCTGGGCTTGCTCCTCGTCGCACGCGACGGCGAACCGGGTTGGCATGGGAATTCAGGTATGCGATTTCGTGTTATAAAAACCCGTCAGACCGCTGTCTGACGGGGCCCAACGCGGCTCAGAACGGCAGTGAAGCGCCGGTGGCGTTGGCCCACTGGTTCGCGAAAATCGCGGCGTTCCACAGGCCGTGGATGGCCACGGGGACGGCGATGTTCTCCGTGTACTCGTAGATGGCGCCGAGGACGATACCCATCGCGCCAGCGACGAAGACGTACGTCCAGGCGTTCCCGCTGGCGATGGCGAGGTAGTGACCCAGGCCGAAGAGGAGGCTGGCCAGCAGTATCGCCGGGACGACGCCGACGGCCCGCCGGAGCAGGCCCTGGACGACGCCGCGGAAGACGAGTTCCTCGCCCGGGCCGACGAGCAGGATCGCGACCGGAATCATGTAGAGGAACGTCGTCGGGTTCTGCTGGCCGGTCTCGATGACCTCGTTCGTCGCGAACTGCGCGTCGACCCCGAACACCGAGTCCAGGACGGCGATGATCGCCGAGACGAGCGCGGAGGTCACCGTCGCCGCTACTGCGAGGGCGAGGAGGCCGGCGACGACGAACGCCACGTCCCGGAGCGTCGGCCGCCGGACGTGCAGGACGTCCCACTCGTCGCGGAGCGAGAGGAAGCCGACGGCGGCGGCGATAAACCCGACGAACGTGCTCGCGCTGAGGACCGTGTAGAGGCCGGGCTGGCCCTGAATCGCTTCGGGCGATTGCACGCCGAGCGCGAGGGCCACGACGGACTGGAAGATCAACGCCAGCAAGAACGCGCCGGAGATGACGGCCACCGCGCCGAACAGGCTCACCAGCAACACCCGCTCGTCGACCCGATCGACGGCAGCACCAGTAGATTCCATGCGAGCTAGTGGTCACCGTTCGGGACCGAGAGCCAAGATTGCACCGGTTACTCGACGACGAGTTCCGTCTTGTCCTCGACGGCGGCCGTCCGCTCGGTCTCCTCGCCCTGCAGCAGGTCGCGGGCGGTCTCCTTCCCCCACTCCACGGCCGGCTGAGTGAACGTGTCGACTCCAGCCAGTTCGCCAGCCATGATACACGCAGCACACATCCCGTACAGCAGCTCCCCGAGACTGTGGGCGTCCAGCCGGTCGATCTCGATCCGGACGTTGGGTCGGCCGGCCTCGGCGAGGCTCGCTTCGGTCGCCTGGAGTTCGGCGTCGAGCAACTCACCGAGGTCGGTCCCGGCGAGGTACGCCAGGGCCTCGGCGTCGGGCTCGGGGACCTCGACACCGGGTCGTTCGCGCGGCGTGAGGAAGCTCACCATCGTGTTCCGCCGGCCCGCCCGGTAGAGCTGGAGCTGGGAGTGCTGGTCGGTGGCACCGAGGGCTCGCGCGGGGGTCTGGCCGCCGCCGTCCTTGCCGAGGCTCTCGGCCCACAGCTGGGCGAACCACTCGGCGAAGGGTTCCAGGCGCTCGGCGTAGGGCATGAACGCGTTGACGCTCGCGCCGCGGGCCTCCAGCGCGTAGGAGACGGCGCCGTAGGCGTAGCCCGGGCAGTCGAACAGCGACGGGCCGAGCGTCGCTTCGGCCTCCCAGGCACCCTCCATGATCGCCTCCACGTCGCAGCCCAGAATCGCCGCCGGCACGAGGCCGACGGCCGAGAGCGCCGAGAACCGGCCGGGAACCCCGGTGGGGACCGCGAGCGTCGGCAGGTCGTGTTCGGCGGCCAGGTCTGCGAGGGGGCCTGACTGGCCGGTCGTGACGACGGTCCGCTCGGTCCAGTCCACGCCGGCCTCGTCCATCGCCTCGCGGACGACGAGGAAGTTCGCCAGGGTCTCGGCCGTCGTCCCGGACTTGGAGACGACGTTGACGGCGACGTCCTCGAAGGAGAGGTCGGCGAGCACTCCCTCGACCTCGTCGGGGTCGACGTTGTCGAGGACGACGTGACTGTCGCCGGCGTCGTCGGTGAGCGCGGTGGTGATCGTTCGCGCACCGAGCGCGCTCCCGCCGATGCCGACGGTCACGACGGTTCCGGCGTCGGCGACCGGTTCGACCGCACGGCGAATGGCCCCGGCGTCGACGAGGGCGGGCAGGTTCAGCGCCGCGTAGCCGAACTCGTTGTCCGCGCGTCCCTCGGCGATGCGCGAGTGGGCGGCTGCGACCTGGTCGTCGATGCCCTCGAGTTCGGACCGCGTGACGCCCGGGTCGGCGACGGACGCCAGCGCGTTTCCGATGTCCACGTACATGGTTCGGTCCTCGACTGGGGCCGATAAAAGTACCCGCCACTTCCGTCGCCGCGCGGGCCGGTGAAACCACCGGGCTTAACCCCGGAGCGGGGTAACACCCGGCCAATGGCCGACGACGCGACCGACGATGTCGGTGATTCAGTCGACAGTGACGATGTCGCCGACTCCTTCGCCGCCGCCGTTCCCGGGGACGACGCCGACGAACGTGCGACGGCCGACGACTGGGGCGATTCGGACGACCAGGCCGACGCGTCCGATTCCGAAGACGACTCCTACGCCGGGGTGTTCGGCGCGTTCCCCTACGCCTTCTGGTCGAGCGAGTCCTACCTGTTCAAGAGCTACGCCCTGGTGGGTGGGTTCCTGGCGCTCGCCGTCGCGCTGCTGTTCGGGCTCTCGGTCGTCGTGTTGATCGGGGCGACGGCCGGCGCCCCCGGCGGCTCCTTCTCCTTCTCGCGGGCCTTCTTCGTCTTCGTCGGGCTGACGGTCGTCGCCCCGCTGCTCGCCCCTATCCTGTTCGTCGCCCGTCGCCACCGCCGCGGGGTCTCGTCCGCCCGCTACGACGCCACGCTCGCGGCGCTGGGCTACGTCTTCGTGGGATCGCTGTTCGTCGCGCTCGTCATCACGGTACCGCCCGGACTGCAAGAGGCCGTCACGGGACCGTTCGCACCACTTATCGAGTTCCTCTATGGCCGTCCGCCGCTCACCGGCCTGGTGCCGCCGCTGGCCGTCGCCGTGCTCATCGTGCTGGCCGGTCGGCGCGCGTCCTGAGCCCGCGCTTCGCCGATACTGATAGTGGTGGTTGTAAGCCCTTGCCGGCGTTCGACGTGGCCGGTGCCGTCGAACGTCGGTAAAAAGTTACAACCACCACTATGAACCCTTTTGCCCGAGGCGCTCCCAGCCCGTAGCAGTGATACCCGGCGCCGCCGAGTACGACGTGGACCTGACTGTCGACGAGGAGCGCGTCGACCGCCTCCTGGCGGTCACGCCGGCGGACGTCGACGCGGCGCCGGAACTCTCCTTCGCGCGGAACGTCTTCGTCCCCCTGACGACGGCGTGCCGGTACACCTGCACCTACTGCACCTATTACGACCCGCCCGGGCAGGCCGAACTCATGGCACCCGACGAGGTACGCGACGTCTGTGCCCGCGGCGCCGACGCGGGGTGTACGGAGGCGCTGTTCACCTTCGGCGACGACCCGGACGAGCGCTACGACGCGATTCACGACCAGCTCGACTCGTGGGGCCACGACTCCATCCACACCTACCTCCGCGAGGCCTGCAAGATCGCGCTGGAGGAGGGCCTGCTCCCCCACGCCAACCCCGGCGACCAGACCCGCGAGCAGATGGCCACCGTCGCCGACGTCAACGCCTCGATGGGCGTGATGCTGGAGACGACGGCGGACGTGCAGGCACACGGTGGCCCGCGAGCCAAGAACCCCGGCCAGCGGCTCAACACGCTGCGGAACGCCGGCGAACTCTCCGTCCCGTTCACGACGGGGATTCTGGTCGGCATCGGCGAGGACTGGGCCGACCGCGCCGAGAGTATCCTGGCCATCCGCGAGCTGCACGAGCGCTACGGGCACATCCAGGAGGTCATCGTCCAGCCTGTCGTCGAGAACGAGCGCTGGACGGACGGCACGCCCGACCTGGCGACGATGCGGCGCGTGACGGCGATGGCCCGTGCTGGACTGCCCGACGAAATTTCTGTTCAGGTGCCGCCGAACCTCGCCCCGGCCCGCGACCTGCTCGACTGCGGCGTCGACGACCTGGGCGGGGTGTCGCCCGTCACCGACGACCACATCAACCCCGACTACGCCTGGCCGGCGTTGCGGGAACTGGAAGACATCGCCGACGAGGCCGGCGTCCCGCTCCGGGAACGCCTGCCCGTCTACGAGCGGTTCGTCGACGAGAGCAGGGGGGACGCGGAGTGGGTCTCCGACCGGATCCGCGAGGCCATCGAATGGGACGACGTCCACGGCGAGCGCTTCCGATCGGTGCTCCGGACGGGCGAGAATCCGGCCTGAGGGCGCCCGTCGCTGCCTGACTTCATCGAACGTCGCCCGTCGCAGACGACTCCGACTCGAACTCTATCGCGATGGGGCGCGCCAGCCGGTGGAGCCCCGCCCTCACTGCGGACCGCGTTCGTGCGAGCGTTCCGCGGTCGGCCCGCTCGTCGTCGTCAACGGAACGCAGTTCGCCGCCGACGCGCCGGAGGACACCACGCTCCCGGAGTTCCTCGACGGCCCGGTCGACCTCCTCGCCCTCGGCGTCGAGAGCTTCCCGCAGTTCGCGTGGCGTGCGCCGTCGGTCCCGGACGGCCTCGTGAACCCGCCGAGCGAGGTAGTCGCGGTAGACGTCGCGCCCGTCCCGTGCTTTCGAGGGATCGGCGAGCCCTCTGTGACGGAGGACCTGTCCCGCGTCGAGGGCCGTCCACGCGCCGACCAGCAGAAAGGCCACGCCGACGGACTGGTTGTCGCCCTCGACGGCGACCAGCGCGGCGCCGCCGGCCAGTGATATCATGCCGAGCGCGAGCGTCTCGACCTCGTCCCGGAGGTCGTACACCTCTGCGAGAAGCCGGGCGGCGCCGACGACGGCGCCCGTCGCGAGCGACGTCGCGAGCTGTAGCGGCGAGGATCCGAGAAGCGCGTACAGGGCGGCGACGACCACGACCCATCCGACCAGCGCTCGCGTGGTCGCCCGCTCTCGAACCGCACCGCGGAGGGTCTCTGCCATCGGACGGCGGTTCGGCGTGTCGTCAAATAATCATTTCCGTCGAGGTGCCGACCGATCTGGTCGACAAAGTCCGCACCGATCGCTACCGGTCGGTGCTTCGGACGGGCGAGAACTCGATGTTACTGGTCAGCATCCGTCGGTTCCACTCATCCCTGCAACTCCACGGTGACCGGACGCGCCAGGCGGCTGGCGCCCCGTTTGACTGCGCGCTGAATCCTGGCGATGGAACCCGGCGCTTCGCCTGGCGTCCGACAGGTCCTGAGTTCGCTCCCCTCGCGGGTGAGCACGCGCCGCTCGTCGAGCGTCGCCAGGGCGTCGTCGACGGCCGCCGCGTCCAGGTCGAGTTCGTCGCAGAGTTCCCGCCTGGTTCTGGGCCTGTCGCGCAGCGCGTAGTCGACTTGCCGGGCGACGTCGTCGCGAGGGACGCCGGGTCGGTCTGGGGGACCGCTCCCGTCGGCGTAGAGGCCATCGTGCCGGACGACCTGGACCGCGTGGAAGAGGAACCACGCGCCGACGACAAACAATCCGACGGCGACCGCTTGCGGGACCCCGCCGAAGACGAACAGCGCGGCGCCGTACGTCGTCGCGACCGCGCCGAATGCTAGTGACTTCACGGCCGACCGCAGGTCGTACGCTTCGATCAGCCAACCCGCCAGACCGATAATTACGACAGGGACGGCGATGACGACGACGGCGTCGATCAACGATAGTGTCGACGTTCGGATTTGCCAGTAGATGCCACCGGCGACGGCGAGCCCTTCCAGTACTGACTGGAGTTTCTCTCGGTATTCGTCAGCGTCCTGGAGGGCGTCCGTCATCAATCGTGGTCTCTCCCTCGTGTCCATTAGTCATTTTGTTTGCGGCACCGGCGGCGTTCGACCGCTGACGGCCGCGTCCAGATCTATCCGGCGGCGTCGGCCCAGACGCCTTCCCGGCGGAGTCGCCGAACGCCGTCGTACAGGATCCAGCAGCCGGCGACGGTGAGGGCGGCGAGGAACAGGAACTGCCAGATTCCTCCTGGCTCGTCGAACATCGCCACCGATTCGAGGAACAGTATCGCGCCGATGCCGGAGAGACCGACGATGCCGACGACGAGCGGCTTGATCGCGGAACTGAACCCGTAGACGTCGCCCAGGACGTCGATCGAATCGATACTGAAGAGGAGTGCGACCAGGAGTGCGACCTGGACCAGCGCACCGTCGAACATGAGCCAGAATATGGCGGCGATGGTCGCCCAGCCGAGAACGGAGCCCACCGTCGTTCGTTCCCGGAGGGCACCGCGGAGGGGGTCGGGCATCGGGAGCCGATTCCGGCTCCTGTCAGATAATCATTCCCTTCGCGGCACCAGCGGCGTCCCGTCGGCCTGCGGGCCGAGTTCCGGGCCGAACGGCGGGTCGTCGGGGTCGATCTGGCGCCGTTGCTCGTAGTCGGTCGAGCGCTCGACGGGCGTCCGGCCGACGGCGGATATCATCTCGACGTACTCCGCGAAGGAGCGTGCCTCGCCGTAGCCCCCTCCCGCGCGCTTGGTTATCTCCTCGGAGAGGATGGTGCCCATGAAGTCGTCGGCGCCACAGGCGAGCATCTTCAGGCCCTGCTCGTCGCCGTATTTCACCCACGAGGACTGGATGTGGTCGATATTGTCGAGGAACAGGCGGGAGACGGCGATCATCAGTTCGTCCTCGGCCGTCGTCGCGCCGCCGGAGACCATGCCGCGCTCGAAGAGGGGAGTGTCCGGGTGGATGAAGGACAGCGGGACGAACTCGGTGACGTTGCCCGTCCGGTCCTGGAGGTCGCGGAGTCGCTCCAGGTGCATGACGCGGTGCATCTCGTTCTCGACGTGGCCGTACATGATGGTGGAGGTCATCGGGAGGCCGACGCTGGCGGCCGCCTCCATCGCCTCCAGCCACTCGTCGGTGCGGATCTTGCCGGGGCAGATCTCCGCGCGCACCTCGTCGACGAGGATCTCGGCGGCAGTGCCGGGCACCGAATTCAGTCCCGCCTCTTTCAGGCGGCCGTACACCTCCTCGTAGCTCCAGTCGGTGCCACGGCGGGCGTGGTACGCCTCCTCGGGCGTCATCGAATGGAGGTGGACGCCGCCGACGGACATCGCCGTCATCTGCTCGCAGTAGGTGCCCGGGTCGACGTCGTACTCCGCGGGCGGGCGGTAGTTCAGGTCGTCGCGCTCACTCGACTCCATAATCTCGCGGTGCTCGTCGTCGAGCGCGAAGGCGGGGTGCAGGCCCGAAACCGAGGTCACCTCGTAGATGCCCGTCTCCAGGGCGTCCTCGACGATGCGGCGGGACTCTTTCGGCGTCTTCGTGAAGCCGCCGTGCTCTTCGTCGTTGGCGGAGCGGAACTTCTCGGAGCGGTCCTTGAAGTTACAGAACAGACAGCCCGTGTTGCACGCGGTGGTGACGTTGTTGTTCAGGTTCGCGACGAAGGTCACCTCGTCGCCGACCACCTCGGCGCGGCGGCGGTCTGCCGCTTCGAGCACCTGCTCTTTCCGGACGGGGTCGATTCGCTCGTGGTCCGTGCCAGTCGTCAGCAGTTCGACGCCGTCGTCGACCGTGAGGCGCTCGCCGTCCCTGGCCTTCGCCAGCGCGTTCTCGAAGGACTGGTCCGTCTCCGGCCGGTGACGGAAGTCGAACTCGTCGCGGGGCACGTTCGGCGACCGTGAGGCGTCCGACATCTGGCGCTTCCTACGGCGACCACGGTAAAAACGTGCGGGAAGCCGGAAACGGCTGGTTTTCCGTCAGTTTCACCGGGTCGTGTTCCGGTTCACGTTCTGGATCGACAGGCCGGTGGAGTTGTCGAGGCGGAAGCCGGGTACCGTGTTGTTCGCAAGGGTCACGTTGTCGAGCGTCACGTCCTGTGCGTCCTGGACGTAGACGCCGACGTACCAGTGCTGGACAGTCACGTTGCTGATGGTGACGTTGGAGACGGTGCCGTTCTCGGTCCCCGGGCGGACGACGATGCCGTTGACGACCGATTCGTTGACGTCGGCCGAGGCGTTCGCACCGTCGGAGACGGTCGCATTGTCCGACACGTTCGTCGCGTTGGCCGTCCCGTTCCCGGTGAGGTTCAGCGCGCTCGCGTCGCTCCCGTCGACGGTGTAGCCGTTCCCGTCGAGGGTGACGTCGCTGGCTTCGACGGCGAGACAGGCGCTCGTGTTCGCATCGGCTGCGACGACCCCGGTCTCGTTCGGGAGGGACGTCTCGTTCGAATCTCCGGACGTGGCGACGACGTCGGTGGATCCGTCGTCGCTGACGGCGCTCGCGTTCGCCGAGTCGTTCACGCCGATGGATCCGTTCAGTTCGTACGTTCCGGACTCGTCGATGGTCGTACACTCGCCGATCTGCTGGCCCTGTCCCTGTGCGGCGACGGTTCCGACCAGCGCCGGCGCGGCGATCGCGGTCGTGAGCAGGACGGCGACGGCGACGACGGTCGATCTCGTTCGATCCATACCCCGGGATGGCGCCATCGGCCTATTGTTAACAGGTCCGTTGTGCGAGACGCGCCACAGCCGGGCCGAGTAGGGGGAACGAGAACGCGAGCGGGCTGAGTATTGTCCGACCCTAGAGCGGACAAACGAGGGCTTTCCCGGGCCGCGCTCACCCGCCGGCGGGGAGGTAGTCGACGACGCTCGTCGCGGTTTCGAGGACGACCCACGCGACGAAGAGCCCGTAAGCGACCAGCAAGGCGACCGATTCGGCCGTCGAGAGGGCGAGCTCGGTCCGGAGGACGGTGAACAGCAGGACCGTGGCGAGGGTGAGGACGGCGAACATCGGAATCGCGAGCGCGAAGTTGAACGACCAGTGGCCGACGATGAGGACGCCGACGGGGATGGCGACCAGCAGGTCGAAGGTGTTCGACCCGAGGACGTTCGCCAGTGAGGCGACGCCGCGGTCGTCACGGGCGGCCCGGACGCTCACGAGCGCGTCGGGGAGGCTCGTCGCGGCCGCGAGGACGGTCACCCCCATGATGAACCCGGGGACGCCGGCGACCGTCCCGAGCGTCTCCACAGCGCCGACGAGTTCGTGGACGGCGACCAGGATGACCACCAGCCCGGCCAGCAGGAAACCCCACTGCCGACCGACGTCGACCCCCTCGCCGGCGGACGGATCGGCGACGTAGTCGGCCGTGTCCTGGGCCTGGATGAACAGGTAGAGCCCGTAGAGACCGAGCGGGATCAACGCCAGCGGCCGGGTGAGCGTCCCGGCGATGTAGTCGACGGTCGTATCCGGGTTGTAGATGACCGCCATCGCGAAGGTGATCACCAGCGCGGAGACGGCGAGCATGTAGAACTGGGCCTCCTTGTACACGAGCGTCCGGTTGGCCTCGATGTCCTCCTCGGTCGAGATGCCGGCGACCGCCGGGATGACGAGGACGTTGAAGATGGCCGACCCCACGATGGCGCCGGCACCGAGCCCCAGCGACTCCGTGAGGACTGCAGAGAAGACGACCGTCGCCAGCTCCGGAAAGCTCGACCCGACCGCGGCGACGATGGATCCCTGGACGACCTGCGGGAGGCCGTAGTACCCCGAGAGATCCTCGCTCGCGGATTCGAGCCAGGCGCTCCCGAGCCAGACGGCCCCGGTCGCGACCACGACGATCCCCGCTGCGAACGCGGTCGATCCAGCCATGGGGTCACACTGGTCAGACCAGCCGAATAGCTGTTTTGGGACGGCGGCCAGCGCGCATGGACGGAGCTGACCGCGAGTGAGAAACGTCTTTGGTCCGGGCCCGAGAGCCTTCGCCAATGACCTCTGTGAAGGAGTTCCGCGTGGACGAACCCGCCACCGCCGACGACCTCGGCCGGGGCGCGTTCGTCTTCACCGACGACTACTCCGTCTTCGACTGGGGGAAGATGCCCGACGAGATCCCCGACAAGGGGGCCTCGCTGTGCACCATGGGCGCGTTCAACTTCGAACTGCTGGAGGCCGAGGGAGTCCCGACGCACTACGATGGCGTCGTGCTGGAAGACGAGACCCTCTCGCTCGACGCGGCCCTCGACGACGGCGTCGCGCCCCGGGAGATGGCCATCGAACTCACGCAGGTCCCGGACCTCCCCTTCGAATCCAGCGCGTACGACTACGACGCCTACCACGCCGACGCCGGCGAGAACTACCTGGTCCCCCTGGAGATCGTCTTCCGGAACCGGGTCGGCGTCGGCTCCTCGCTCCGCTCCCGCACCGACCCCGCCGACCACGGCCTCGACCTCGACGAGTGGCCCGCCGAGACCGTCGAACTGGACGACCCTATCGTCGAGTTCTCCACGAAGTACGAGGAGCAGGACCGCTATCTCGACCGGGCGGCGGCCGACCGAATCGCCGGCGTCGCCGACGTCGACGACCTCGAAGCCGTCGCCCGAGAGGTGAATCGCGTCGTCACCGAGCAGGCCGCCGAGGCCGACCTCGTCCACCAGGACGGCAAGATCGAGTGTCTCTACTACCAGGGCGAGATTCGCGTCGCGGACGTCGTCGGCACCTTCGACGAGAACCGCTTCGCCTACGACGGTCAGCAGGTTTCGAAGGAAGTCGTCCGCCAGTACCACAAGCGGACCCAGCCAGACTGGGTCGCCGCGGTCTCCGAGGCCAAGGAACGGGCCGACGCCGAGGGCCTCGCCGACTGGAAGTCGCTGTGCGAGGAGTCACCTGAACCGCTCGACGCGGGCGTGATACAGGCCGCTCGTGACCTCTACTGTGCCGGGACGAACGCCTACGTCGGCCGCGCGGTGTTCGACGCGCCGTCGCTCGACGACGCCGTCGAGCAGGTCCGCGACCTCTGAGTTCGACGGCGGCTCTCTCGCTTCTCCAGGGAGACGACGGAAATCCATGACTGACCACACGACCGAGAACGGCGTTCGTCGGCGAACTACGGCGCCCCCCGACGCAGACGACCGGTTCTCCGTTCCACTTCGCGGCGTCGCCGTCGACCCTGCGACCCGCTGTGACCACTACGACTCAGACCGCGACGTGGTCGCGATCCGGTTCGCCTGTTGTGACTGTTACTACCCGTGTTTTCGCTGCCACGAAGCGGTCACCGACCACGAGCCCGGGCGAATCTCACCGGACCGGTTCGACCGGCCCGCAGTCCTCTGCGGTAGCTGTGGCGCGACGCTGTCGGTCGACGCGTACCTCGACTGCGACGACTCCTGCCCCGAGTGCGGAGCGGCGTTCAATCCCGGCTGCCGGCGCCACCGGGACCGCTACTTCGCCGTGGGAGAATGAGCTCGCGTTCGGGCGATTAGTCGTCCGCCTCTGCGAACCGTCCGACTACGGGGTCGGGCACGCTCTTGCGAGCGGCCCTCCCTGGCCTAGTCGTCCGCTTCTGCGAAGCTGCTGCCTAAGTCCTCGGACGCGCTAGCGCGCAGTCCTTGGTGGCTTAGTCATCAGCCTCGACCTCGGCGTCCTCGTCGTCCGCTCCCGCGACGATCTCGCCGAGTCCGTCGATGGGTCGGTCTGGATTGATATCGTCGAGTTCAGCGGGGGCGCCCAGCTGGGCCTCGACGTCGTCGGCGTCACGGAGCCTGGTCCGGCCGCGGTGGACGGTGACCTCGTCGGCGAGGTGGAGCCTGATGGCCTCCAGCAGCGCCTCGGCCTCCAGGGGCTGGCCGATCTGCTGGAGTTCCTCCTCGCTGGCGTCGTCGGGGACGTTGAACGCCCGCTGGGTGATGATCGGGCCCTGATCGAGGTCCGTCGTCACGTAGTGGGCCGTGACGCCGGCGATGCGGACGCCCTCCTCGATGGCCTGCATGTACGCCGAGGCGCCCGGGAAGGAGGGGAGCAGGCTCGGGTGGACGTTGATGATCCGGCTCTCGTACCGGAAGACGACGTCGGGGCTGAGGATGCGCATGTAGCGCGCGAGGACGATCAGGTCGGCGTTGTACTCGGCCAGCAGGTCCAGCAGTTCGTCCTCGTCGGGGGTCCCCTTCTCGTCGCCGATGTCGTGGAAGGGGACGTCGTACTTCTCGGCGAGCGGCTGGAGGTCGGGATGGTTGCCGATGACGACGTCGATGTCGGCCTCCAGGTCGCCGCTGGCCCACGCCTCGAACAGCGCCTCCAGGCAGTGGCTCTCCTTCGTGACGAGGACGGCGATCGACTGGGTCTCGCGCTCGGCTGGGAAGCGAACCTGGACGTCGACGCCGAGGTTGTCGCCGAGTTCGTCGAGGTCCTCCCGGAGTTTCTCCTCCGTGCAGACCATCCCCTCCGTGTCGACGTGCATCGTCATCCGGAACACGCCCTCGCGGACGGCCTGGTCCAGATCCTCGATGTTGATGCTCCGCTCGAACAGCAGCGAGGTGACCTCCGCGATGAGGCCAGTGTCGTCCTCGCCGACGACGGTTATCTCCGTGAGGTGGCGCGTCATGTGGCCCACCTCGTCGCGCTACCGGCGGTCATTGCTCCCGAATCCGACAGCGCGAGCCAAAAACCTTCGCGTTTCGTCGACGGCGTCGGCGGTCGACGTTTCGTTCACCAGATTGCACCTTCATTGCCCGGACAGTTTTCCGCAATTATATATGTCGTCGCGGTGCCACCTGAACGTACGATGGCACGGCTGGGGGTCACCGTCCTGGTAGTCGTCGCGATAGCGGCGCTGTTCGCCGGCGCCAGTGCCGCGGACGGGAACGAGCCCCCGCTCGCGGAGGCCGGCCTCGACCAGACCGTCGACAACGGCACCACGGTGTACCTCGACGCCGGCGGCTCGGTGGACCCCGACGGCTCCCTCGCCACCGTGTCGTGGGAGATCACCGGTCCGAACGGGACGCCCGTCGACACCGCCGACGACGCCAGCGTCCGGACGCAGTTCACGCCCAGCGAGACCGGCAACTACACGGCGAACCTCACCGTCACCGACGACGACGGCGCGACCCGGACCGACACCCTCTACGTCACCGTCGAGGAGGCCAGCGGTCCGTCGGTGGGGCTGCTCGGCCCTGGCGAGACGTCACCGGACTCGCAGACATCGTTCGTTGTCAACGCCTCGGCCGGCAGCGCCAACCTCAGCCAGTTGTACTGGATCGAGAACGGCTCGGTCGAACGGACGGTCGACCTCTCCGGCAACAACGAGACCGTGACGGTGAACCGGTCGTTCTCCGAGACGAAGCCCTACCGGCTCAACGCGACTGTGGTCGACAGCAGGGGGTACTCGCAAACGACGTCGCTTCTCCTCTACGTCGACTCCAGTACTGTCCTCGGCGGTTACAGTGACCACGAGCACTGTCCCGACGGCGGGTCGCCGTACTTCGGCTTCGACGGCGAGTTCATCGGCTGTACGCCCGAATCCGGGGCGGACATGATCTACGAGGATCATGTGCTGGAACAGAACGGGCAGGAGGGGCTGGATTTGTACGACAATACCGCGGGAAGAATCGTTCAGATGATGACTGAGGGAGAGGTTGACGAACTTCAGAAGAACTCTAACGGGGCTCTCACCCGTGATACGGTTAATCAAAATTTTGAGAATACTCTAGTTCCCACACTCGGCCCTGTTTTCGATTACCAAATTGAAAACCCAGGAAGGAGCCGGTCGGATAATGGCGATTCTTCTGACACATCGTCATCTGAATCTTCCGCTGACTCGGATTCGACAGATTCCTCACTACCTCCTATAGAGTCCAGTATACCACCTTCCACACGAAGATACATGTGATTAGAATATAATGACAAATGAGATAATATTACAAAATTCGAAGAGTATGATGAAGCTCGTGATTGGATTAGTGATACTAATCGCACCTTTAGCTGGTTGTACTGGTCCAACTGAACCCCCTTCGTCACCTGCTACCGAAAATGCCACAACTCCATCTCCAGCGACCAGCCCTACCCCCACAGAAGATCGCCGAGTGACCTCTACCCCAACATCTACCCCTGAACTGACCCAAAAGGAAAAATATGACACTTTCCGAACCGGTTATGTTGAAGGAGTAGAAAACAACGGAGTCAATGTACTTGAAACAAGAATTCACTCTGCAAACAGTACACTATACTTAAAGTATGAAATGAAGAATCCGAAAAGTGACTTATATACTGGTCGGGAACGAGAAAATATCTCTCTTGGATATGTGGTTGGTGTAGAACGATTCATAAGCAAAAACAATTCTGAGGTCAACCAATCTTGGGTACCGAAACGGGTTAATGTAGTTGCTATTACGCCTGCTGGAGAAATTTATGAGACTGCCTATACTACCTATGATCGCGCAATGAAAATGATAACAGGTGATGTGAGTGAAAGAAAATATCTTCTCAAGTATTACGATACGATTGAACCCGGACCGGCCAATCCGGACTACGAAGACTAATCATCCTCATCTGGTGACGCTATTAATCTAATTTACGCAGACTTTCCACAAGCTCAGAGGACCACCAGAACACAAGCGTTTTCTCCGGCCCACACCGCCCAACACCTAATGACCGCGTACACCGCCACGGTGACGGTTCGGCTCAAGCGGGGCGTGCTGGACCCCGAAGCCGAGACCACCAAGCGCGCGCTCGACCGGCTGGGTTTCGAACTCGACGCGTTGCGCTCGACCGACCGCTACGAGATCGACCTCGACGCCGCGGACGCCGACGACGCCGCCGAGCGGGCCGGCGAGATGGCCGAGCGGCTCCTGGCGAATCCGACCATCCACGACTACGACGTGGAGGTCGAGCAGGCCGAATGACAGTCGCCGTCATCCGATTCGGCGGGTCGAACTGCGACCGCGACTCCGTGCAAGCCCTCGAACATCTGGGCATCGACGCCGAAATCGTCTGGCACGAGGACGGCCTGCCGGCGGACGTCTCGGGGATCATGCTCCCCGGCGGGTTCTCGTACGGTGACTACCTCCGCGCGGGAGCGATGGCAGCCCGGTCGCCGATCATGGCCGAAGTCCGCGAGGCCGCGGACGAGGGCGTTCCGGTGCTGGGCGTCTGCAATGGCGCGCAGGTGGGCTGTGAGTCGCGACTGACGCCGGGGGTGTTCACGACCAACGAGAGCGCACGGTTCCAGTGCGAGCACGTCCACCTCCGGGTGGAGAACGCCGACACGCCGTGGACCAGCGCGTACGAGGAAGGCGAGGTCGTCGAGTTTCCCATCGCCCACGGCGAGGGTCGCTACGAGATCGACGACAACCGTCTCGACGAACTGGAGTCTGAGGACCGGATCCTGTTCAAGTACTGCGATGCCGAGGGCGAGGTGACGCCCGAGTCGAACCCCAACGGGTCGAAGCACAACGTCGCCGGAATCGTCGGCGAGCGCGGGACGGTCGCAGTGATGATGCCCCACCCCGAGCGGGCGTCGCTCCCCGACGTCGGGCCGGTCGACGGCCAGGGCGTCCTGCAGGGCTTCGCGGAGTAGTTTTCGACCGCGTACCGGTACGTTCAAACCCGTTCCTCCGGACGTGTCGGCAAGATACGAGATGTCGCGGCCATCGGTCTCCGTCGACGAACTGGCGAAGCGTTACGGCGACGTGCAGGCGCTGGACAGCGTCTCCTTCGAGGTCCGACGCGGGGAGATATTCGGCCTCGTCGGCCCGAACGGCGCGGGCAAGTCGACGACCCTTCGGACGCTGGCGACGCTGTTGCACGTCGACGACGGCGACGTCACCGTTTGCGGCCACGACGTCGAGCAGGAGGCGATCGACGTCCGGGAGTCGATCCGGTACCTGCCCGACGAGGCGGGGGCCTACGAGTCCATCTCGGGGCGGAAGAACCTCCGGTTCGTCGCGGACTTCTACGGGGACGCCGACGAGTGTCTGGACCGGGGCGTCGAGATGGCCGACCTGGGCGAGCGCATCGACGACGCCGCGGGCGAGTACAGCAAGGGGATGACCCGCAAGCTACTGCTGGCCAGCGCGCTGATGACCGACCCCGACCTGGTCATCCTCGACGAACCGACGTCGGGCCTGGACGTGCGCAACTCCCGCAAGGTCCGGGAGATCATCAAGTCATACCCCGACGAGGACCGTTCGGTTCTGCTGTCCTCCCACGACATGCTCGAAGTGGAGTATCTCTGTGACCGGGTGGGCCTGCTCAACGACGGACAGATCGTCGCCCAGGGGTCGCCCGCGGAACTGCTGGAGCGCTACGACGTGGCCAACCTCGAGGACGTCTTCATGGAGGTGGTCGCGTGAGCGACCGTCGAGAGCGAACGCGACGACGCCGGACCGTCGGTCCGGAGGTGGTCTCGTGAGGCCCTTCCTCAGGCTCGTCTGGAAGGAGGCCCGCGAACTCCTCCGACCCCAGTACATCCTGCCGATACTGCTGATTCCGGTGCTGTTCGTCGGCATGGGGCAGGGGATCGGCGCGGTGGCTGATTCGGGCGCGGGCGACCCCATCGTCGGCGTCGTCGACAACGACGACGGGGAGTACGGGACCGTTGTCGCCGAGACGCTCCGGTCGGACGCGAACGTGAGCTACGAAGGGACGGACCGGGAGGCCGCCATTCGTGAGACGCGGGCCGCCGACGGCGAGTCCGTGGTGGTGATACCCGAGAACTTCTCGGAGCGGATCGAGAACGGTGAGCGCGGGACTATCCACGTGTACACGGTCACCGACACCGTCAGTCTGTTCGGCGCCGTGTCCTCTGCCGACGTAGAGCGAGTGCTCCAGCGCGCCGCGACGAACGTCACCGTGGCGAAGACGGGCGCGACGCGGCCCGAACTCGACCCCATCGGCCACTCGTACACGACTATCGTCCGCGGCGAGCGGATCGATACGTCGCCGGCCCAGTTGTCGGCGACGCTCGCCGGCCAGTTCTTCTTCGTCCCGGCGGTGATCACCGTGACCATCCTCTTCTCCGGTCAGATGGTGATGAACTCGATGGCCAGCGAGACGGAGAATCGCACGCTGGAGACGCTGTTGACGATGCCGGTGCCGCGCCGCACCATCGTCGCCGCGAAACTGGTCGGCGGCTCGGCCATCGGCCTGTTCGCCACCGCGGTCTACATGGTCGGTCTGAGCTTCCTCCAGGTCGGCGGCGACTTCGCGGGTGGGACGACCAGTGCGCTCACGCTCGGCGGGCTGGAATACGTTCTGATCGGCCTCTCGCTGTTCCTGGCGCTCGTCGGGACGCTGGCGCTCGCCCTCTCGCTCGGTATCTTCGCGGACAGTCAGCAGGGCGCCCAGATGCTACTCCTTCCCCTGGTCGGGCTGACGATGGTGCCCTTTTTCATGACGATGTTCGCCGACTTCACGTCGCTGTCGCTCCCGATGCAGGCAGTCCTGTTCCTGATCCCCTTCACCCACCCCGTCATCGCGCCCAAGCAGTTGCTGTTCGGCGGGACGGAGCTGGTCGTGGCCGGGCTCGCCTACGAACTCGTCTTCGCCGCCGGGATGATCTACCTGACTGTCCGACTGTTCGACTCCGACAGACCGATCACTGGTCGCGCCGGCTGGTTCGACCGGCTCTTCGACCTCGTCCAGCGGTAGTCCGACGTTTGGTCTCCCGGTAGTCCAGCAGCTGTCCGGCGTCGACGTCGAGAGGATGGGAACGGGGTCATGGAGCGTGTGACTTTAGCCCTGACCCCTAATTGTATAAAATATCTGCTGAACTAAAAAACGTGTGGATACCGGGGCGAAAGTGAAAGCGGCGTCTGGGACAGTATCACGCCCTGACTGGGGTCAGTATCACGCCCAGACTGGGGACAGTATCACGCCCGAACTGGGAGAAACGTGGAAACGGCAGGCGTCCGTAGAACGCGTATGGTCGCGAACTCGGTGGACGAGGCCGAACCGGCGGCGAGCGACGATGAACGCGTCTGGCTCGTCGAGCGGACGTACTCCGACGACGAACAGAATCTGATCATCCTCACCTACGCGACGCCCGACGGCCGCCGTGACTACCGGAAGGAGCGCGCGCTCACGAGTTTCAGCGACTCGCGCGGGACGAGCGCATCGTTACTGGTCCCCCGTTCGAACCTCGGTGCCGTCGAGGACGCGGAGACTCGGGAGCGGTACGCCACCGAAGTCGAACGGATGCGCGACGAACACGAGCCGACGGACGACATCTAGCACCGCGGATGGAGCCGGTTCTGGTTGCAGATTCGTTCTGCCGAACTCTCTGGTCAGTTGGCGTGTGAAGTGACCGGTAACAATTTAGCAGTCCTACATGTCGTTGTTCGGTATGACTGGAGATGAACCGAACGTGAAAGCCATGTTTGCGGGGGTACAAATGACGTTGCTCGCGATCGTCTTTCTCATAGTGGGCGAATCAATCGATGCCCTTTCTGGAGTGGGATTCCTTCTCGCGGTAGCCGGGACTGCTGTCACCAGTATCGCCATTAAACGATGAGTGAAACCTCCTGTATAGGCCACACGACACGGTCGTGAGAGGTCACTTCACGAGCGCCGTCGCTCTCGAGACAGCGCCCACTCACCTCGCACTCGGCGGGAGCAGGCACAGAAAGCTGGATTCCGAAACCTACCGCGACCGCGTGGTCACTTCGCAGCCGTCCTCGGTGACGATGAGGGTGTGTTCCTTCTGGCTCACGAGTTCGCCCTGGGCTTCCTGCAGGACCGGGTAGCCGTGGACGATGTCGTTTTGCTTGAGCCGGCGGAGCGCCATCTTCGCGCGCGGCGAGTCGAGCCACCGGGCCGCGAATGGGAGCGTCTTGAACTCCTCGGTTATCTGTTCGAGGACCTGCCGGGCGGCGCGGTTGCGCACCGTGCCCTCGCGCTCGAGCGCGAAGATCTCCTCGTCGGTGCCCTCGTTGACCTTGCCGCCGCCGGTGGTCGCGAACGGTTCGACGGCGACGACGTCGCCGACGTCGAAGGTGGCGCCCTGGGCAATCTCGCGGTTCGGGATGTTCGGCTTCGTGTGTTGCTCCCAGTGGCCCAGGCCGTGGCCGGTGAGGTTGACGACGGGGTTGAAGCCGTGGCCCTCGATCTGCTCCTCGATGGCGGCGCCGACCTCGCCGGTGCTGACGCCCGGCGCGACGGTGTCGATGGCGGCCTCCAGCGCGTCCGCGGGGGCCTGTGCGAGGTCGTCGTTGCCCGAGAGGTCCACGGTGACGGCGGTGTCGGCCAGCCAGCCGTCGACGTGGACCCCGATGTCGAGGTTCACCATCTCCTCGCCGAAGGTCGTCTCGTCGTCCTTGCCCGGCGTCGCGTGGGCGGCCTCGTGGTCGATGCTGATGTTCACCGGGAACGCCGGCTCGCCGCCGAGTTCGCGGATCTCTTCTTCGGCCCACTCGGCGACTTCGAGGTGCGAGACGCCGACCTCGACCATCTCCGCGGCCTCGTCGCGCACGTCGGCCAGAATTCGCCCGGCTTCGCGGTGTTTCTCGTACTGCTCCGACTCCAGGTCCACGTCTGTCATGGCCGGAGTTTCGAGACTGCGGGCCTAATGGTTTGTCGTTGGCGACGCTAGCCAGTTTTGCCAGTCGGATTCACGTGAACCAGCCGGGCCGATGAGACGCAATGGTGTACCGGGTGTTCCGCTCCGAAGAATTCCCGATCAGTAGCGAGCGCGTTCCACAGAAAACTGGACGAACGGGCGGATTAGCCACCGTCTAGCGTTCTCGCGAACGGTAGTAGGGACACAACGTTGAAAGTGCCTCCCGCAGTCTACTGGTGTATGAGCGTTCGAACGGCCGTCGTCCTCGCGGCAGGCGAGGGGACCAGGTTGCGTCCGATGACGCGCAACCGCCCCAAGCCGATGTTGCCGGCGGCGAACCGCCCTATCCTCGAGTACGTCTTCGACGCGCTGATCGACGCCGGTATCAGCCGAATCGTCGCCGTCGTCGGCTACAAGCGCGACCGCGTCAAGGACTACTTCGGTCCCACGTACCGCGACGTCCCGATCTCCTACGTCACCCAGGCAAAACAGCTCGGTAGCGGCCACGCCCTCCTCCAGGCCCGCTCCGTCGTCGACGGGCCCGTCCTCGTCGTCAACGGCGACCGCCTCATCGACGGCGCGACCGTCGCCTCCGTCGTCGACCACTTCGAGGAGGACCAGGACACGCCCGCGCTCGCGGTGATCGAGCGCGCCGACGCACAGCGCTACGGCGCGGTCGACCTGCGGGACGGCGACCTCGTCTCCATCGTCGAGAAACCCGACTCCAATCAGTACAGACTGATCAACGGGGGGATCTACGCCTTCCCGGAGAGTATCTTCGGCGCCATCGACGAGACGCCGCGTTCGGACGGTGAACTCGCCCTGACCGACACCATCGCCCGGCTCATCGAGCGCGGCCGCGTCCGGGCGATCATGACCGACGGAATGTGGGTCGACGCGACCTACCCGTGGGACCTGCTCGCCGTCGCGCGCGAGGTGCTCGCCCGCGGGCGCGTCGTCGAAGACGAACGGGCCGACGGCGTCTGGGTCGACGACTCCGCGACGGTCCACGAGGACGCCACCCTCCAGGGCCCCGTCGTCGTCGGCCCCGATTGCGAGGTCGGCCCCAACGCCGTCGTCGGATCGAACACCGCGCTGGGCGACAACGTGACCGTCGGCGCGAACGCGACGATACGGAACTCGGTGCTCGACGTGGACGCGCGCGTCGACGCGGGCTCGACCATCATCGACGCCGTCGTCGGCCAGGACACCACGCTGGGCGCGAACACCACCATCCCTGGTGGCCCCGCGGACGTCCAGGTCGGTACCGACGTCTACGAGGACCAGCGCCTCGGCGCCGTCCTCGCCGACCGCGTGCGGGCCCGTGGCAACGTCTCGCTGTCGCCCGGCACGCTCGTCGGCCCGAAGGCGACGCTCCACTCCGGCGTGCACGCCTACGGCCACGTCGGCGAGGGCGTGGAGGTGGTGCGATAATGTGCGGGATCATCGGCTGTGCCGGCCGCGGCGAGGACACGCTGGACACGCTCGTCCACGGTCTCTCGAAGCTGGAGTACCGGGGCTACGACTCGGCCGGCGTCGCGCTGGCCGACGAGAGCCTCGACGTGCGCAAGTGCGCTGGCGAGATCGAGGACCTGCGCGAGCACCTCTCCGGCATGACCGTCGAGGGCACCGTCGGGATGGGTCACACCCGCTGGAGCACGCACGGCCCGCCGACCGACGAGAACGCCCACCCCCACCAGGACTGCACCGGGAACGTGGCCGTCGTCCACAACGGCATCATCGAGAACTACCAGTCCCTGCGCGACGAGCTCGTCGCCGCGGGCCACACCTTCCACTCCGACACGGACACGGAGGTCGTCCCCCACCTCGTCGAAGACGCGCTGAACGACGGGCTGGACCCCGAGGCCGCCTTCCGACAGGCCGTGGGGCAACTCGAGGGGAGCTACGCCGTCGCGCTGACCGTCGCCGGCACCGAGTCGGTGTTCGTCGCGCGCAACGACTCTCCGCTCGTGCTCGGTCTCGGTGACGACGCGACCTTCTTCGCCAGCGACGTCCCCGCGTTCCGTGATTTCACCGACCAGGTCGTCTACCTCGACGACGGCGAGTACGCCCGCATCAGTCCCGAGGGCTGGGAAGTCTCCGACGTCGACGGCACCGTCGTCGAGAAGGAGGTCGACACCGTCTCCTGGGACCCCGAGGAGACGGGCAAGAGCGGCTACGACCACTACATGCTCAAGGAGATTCACGAGCAACCCCGCGCGCTCCGCCAGTGCCTGCGCGGGCGCGTCGACGAACTCTCCGCCTCCGTCGACATCGGCGACCTCGGGGATCTGTCGCCCACGGGCATCCAGTTCGTCGCCTGCGGGACGAGCTACCACGCCGCCTTCTACGCCGCACAGCTGTTCCAGTCCGCGGGCATCCCCGCCCAGGCGTTCCTCGCGTCGGAGTACGCCACCAGCCCGCCGCCCATCGGCGACGCGCTCGTCGTCGGCGTCACCCAGAGCGGCGAGACCGCCGACACCCTCTCCGCGCTCCGCGAGGCGCGCCACCGCGGCGCGCGCACGCTCGCGGTCACCAACGTCGTCGGCTCGACCGCGGCCCGCGAGTGCGACCACGCGCTGTACATCCGCGCCGGCCCCGAGATCGGCGTCGCCGCCTCGAAGACGTTCTCCAGCCAGCTCGGCGCGCTCAACCTGCTCGCACTGGCGACGACGCGCTCCGACGAGGCCCGGGACATCATCGCCGCGCTGCGCGACCTCCCCGGCCAGGTCCAGGAACTCATCGACGACTCCGACGCGAAGGAAGTCGCCGAGCACTACCAGGACGCCAAGTCGTACTTCTTCATCGGCCGGGGTCACATGCACCCGGTCGCCCTCGAGGGCGCGCTGAAGATGAAGGAGATCACCTACAAACACGCCGAGGGCTTCGCCGCCGGCGAACTGAAACACGGCACCCTCGCGCTGGTCACCGAGGACACGCCCGTCTTCGCCACGACCGTCGGCGACGGCGAGCAGGCGACCAAGACCGTCGGCAACGTCAAGGAGGTCGAGGCTCGCGACGCGCCCGTCGTCGCCGTCACCGACGGCCAGTCCGACATCGAACGGTACGCCGACCACGTCCTCACCATCCCGGAGACACACCCGCGGGCCGCCGCGGTGCTCGCGAACGTCCAGCTCCAGCTTGCGGCCTACCACACCGCGAACTTCCTGGGGCGCTCCATCGACAAGCCGCGGAACCTGGCCAAGAGCGTCACCGTGGAGTAATAGTTCTCCCGTCGTCGCCGTTTTGTCATCGTCGTTTCGCGGTCGGCGTTTTTAGGTCGACACAGTCGCCCCGTTCCGCACTGCCGATTCGTTCACCGTCACCTCGCGCGTCTCGCCGTCGATCTCCACTCGATACGTACCAGGGTGCGCCACCGCGACGTTGTATGTCCCGTCGGCGTTCGCCGTCGTCTGGCGCTCGTATGTGAACTCGGCGTTCGGGATGGCGACGTCCGTCGCGAGCGAGACCGTCGCGTTGGCCGAGGCGTTCCCCGTCACCGTCGCGCCGGGGACGACGGCGTAGGCGATGCGCGACTCGCCCGGCGCGACGTAGAGGGCCCGGTAGTGCGCGAGGCCGGGCGTCCCCTCGGCCCGGCTGCCGTACGTCTCGGTCAACTGCTGGTACGTCGTTCCCTCGCCGCTGGTCGGCCGGCCCGTCTCCAGAACGACGTAGCCGACGCGTCCCTCCAGGCGGTCGTAGGACTCGTCGGGGTTCGGACTCCCGATGAATCGGTCGTAATTGGACTGCGCGTATGCGTAACTACGGGACTCGCCGCTGACGAAGTAGTTGTAGTGGCGGTTCTGCCCCCACTCGCTGAGGACGTAGTTGTCGGGGTACTCCTGGTCGAGGTCGGCCGAGTGCTCGGCGAGGAACTGGGAGGTCCGATACGTATCGTCGGTGATGGTCACCTGGCTCGTCTTGACCGGAACTTGTATGATGCCAAGGCTGGCGACGAGGACGAAGAGCAAGACGAGGGTCCCGAGCTGGGTCCGGTCCGGCACGCGCAAGCGCTCGACGCGCTCACCGAGCGGGCCCGCGGCGTCGATCCACGCGGCGACCCAGACGAACCCGTAGCCCGCGAACACGGCGGCGAAGGGCGCCAGTTCGCCGACGAAGCGGACCTGGAACGTCGCCAGCAGGAAGAAGTACCAGCCGTAGACGGTCGCAACGAGCCAGCGGTCGTCGTCGACCGCGCGCCAGGCACCCATCACCATGAACGGGAGCGCGAGCGCGAGCGCGAAGCCGAACAGGTAGAGGAAGCCGAACGAGTCCGGCGAGAGCAGGCCGGCCGTCTCGGCGATACTGTCGCTCCTGAAGAGTCGGTCCAGTTCGGTCTGGAGCCGCGTCCAGTACTCTGGGAGGAGGGCACGGAAGAGGAAGAAGCCGACGACGGCGCCGACCGCGTCGACGGCCGCGAGGTGACGGACGTCGCCGGTGGTCCGGTGGACGGCTTCGGCAGCCAAGAGCGCGCCGATGGCCCCGGCGAAGAGGAGTGCCGGTGCGAACGCGACTTGCTGCGTATGCCAGCCCACGACGACGTGTACGGCCGCGGCGAGTGCGGCCCCGGTGAGTATCCCGACGGCCACTGGAGCAGCCTGACGGAGCGGTGAGCGGCCCGCGTGGACGTTGGCGAGCGCCTTCGCGACGACGACGAGGCCGACCGCGAGGATGAGCAGCGGGCCAGCCTCCCAGGCCAGCGTCTGGGCGGCGATAGCGACGCCCAGTGCCGCGCTCACGGCCCACGTTCGCGGTGCGCGGAGTTCCGGTCTCTCCGTACGCACGAGCGCGACGAGGCAGAGCGCCGTCGCGGCGAGCCACGGGAAGTCGAAGGCGTGGTGGTCGGCGAAGCCCAGGCTCGTCCGCAGCGCGTGGCCCGGAATCAGGGCGAAGACGAGGACGGCAGCGACGCCGACGCGCCTGTCCTCGGTCACCCACACCGCGACGAGGTAGACCATCGCGGCCGTGACGACGGCCGAGACGACGGGATACCACGCGAGGACGTGGCCGGCGACGTCGGGGGTGCCGCCCAGGAGTTCGGAGACCCACCACAGCGTCGCCACCGTGAGCGGTTCGCCCTTCTGGACGGCGTCGGGGAGCGTCGCCAGCGCGCTCAGGTCGAGGATGTTCTCGCCGGAGGCCAGCGCCTGCTCGACCCAGTAGCGGTAGTAGTACGGGTCGTTCCCCGAGAGGACGACGTTCCCGTCGCGGTAGACGGACTGGATCGGGTGCGCGCGGACGAGCCCGACGAAGGCGATGGCCGCGGCGACGATGGCGGCCGACGTCCGGTCGATAGTGGTGGTCGGAAGTTCGAACGAGGGGGCGGAGCGGTTCGACGGGTCATCGGAGTCTGTAGTGACCGCGCCCGCATCGCCGTTCAGGGCCGCACGGGCGGCGGCGGGGTCGGCGACTCGGTAGTCGTCGCCGGCGCTCACGACCACGCCGCGCGAGACGAGTTCGCCGAACGGGCCCGAGTCGACGGGGACGTCGTCGAACGACCAGGTGTCCTCGCGGTCGTCGACGGCGAGGACGGCTTCGAGCGGGTCGGCCAGGTCCGGACGCTCGTCCAGGAGTTCGGCCGGGCCGCCCGCGTCTGTCATGTGCGTGTGCTGTCCGCTCGGCCGAATAAAGTCATCGGGTTCCGTGCTCCAGTGGGCCCTCTAGAGTACCTTCGTTGCATCAAAAAGTCGCCAGTGGCGGAGAAAGCTACTCGTCTTCGAGCGCTGCGTAGATAGCCGCGTGACGTCGTCCATCGAGTTTGCCAATCTCGAGGGCGATCTCGTGTCGTTCCTCGTCGCTCTCGGCGGACAGATACCGCTCGTACAGCTGGCGGACCTCGTCGTCGACCGCCGTCGAGGAATTGGTGTTGGACACCATTGCCGATCGAGAGGTAGCAGACGGGTCTATTTCTTCATTGTGGCGAGCACAGGCACGGAAGTAGATCACTGCCATCTCGACGTCGACTTCGGCTTCCTCGGTCGCGAATCGATGGAGTAGTGCCCGCATTTCGTCGCCGTATTCGAACGTATGTCCGTTCAGCATGCAGAGAACGACCACCGTTCGAAGCGCAGTTCGCTTGTTTCCGTCGACGAACGGATGATCCGCGACGAGGAGTCGCACTAGATGGACGGCCTTCTCGTGGACCGTTGCCGGCACTTCGCCGAAGAATCCCTCCGATACGTACTGTAGCGCAGATTCGATAGAGTCCGCTGATCGAACACCGGATTCCGTAGTCTCGCCTTCCGCGACGACCTGCTCGTGGAGGTCGAGGACGAGTTCGACCGAGGGATATTCGACGTCGTCGGTCACACTGAGGTTGTCGCCTACCGACCGAATAATCGTTTCTGCTGAGACTTCTCGCTCTCTCGTCCTACGTCCCTCGATGAGAGTGAGGTTACCATCACGACCTCCGGCTGGAACTCAGTTCTCGTCAGGCGGCTCGGGCGGGACGAACAGCGCCGCCGCCAGCCGGCCGAACCTGCTTTCCCTGAGCTCCTCCCACGTCCAGTCGACGCGCAGGCCGGCGACGGCGAGGGCGGCGACGACGAGGTGGGCGACAAACGAGACGGTGCCCGTGCTTCCCAGGGAGAGCGCGAGTCGGGCGAGGGCGACGCCTAGGACGACTACGCTCGTCAGCTTGACGGGCGCGTCACGGAAGGCTGTCGTGGTCCGGTTGAGGACCCGTCTGGCTATCGATCCGTGCCACATCCGGAGACCGTGGGGCGCCAGCCAGTCGAGGACGGCGATAACGGGGCCGACGGTCCACGTCTCCCGCAGGTCGATGACGACGACATCGGGCTCGGGCTCGGCGGTGAGCCAGCGGACGAGGTACGAGTCTCTGACGACGCCGGCGGACCACTGTGCGGCCCTGACGGGACGCGATCCATCTCGGAACGGGGCGTGGAGGGCTGCGACGACGCGGGAGTTGTCGAGCGCGCGTTCGCCCATCGCGGCGACGCGGCTCGTCTCCGTGATGGAACTGTGTTCGGCCATGGTCAGAGTGACGCGACGGTCGCCTCGACGGTCACGCTTCCCAGGTCGAGCGTGACGGTGCTCCCGTACTGGAGCGACTCGCCTTTGAACGTGAGGCCGCCCCCGGTCTCCCGGACCGACAGGTCGGCCGTCATCGTCACGTCGAGGTTCCGGGGGTGGTCGCGCTCGTAGACGTCGCCGTCCTCGCTCACGAGGATCACCGTCGAGCGCTCGCGCTGGACGTCGGTGAGTGTCGCGACCGTCCGGTCGTTCACCGACTCGGTCATGCCCGCCTCGATAGCGGTCGCGAGGCCGGGATCCGCGTCTTCTATCTGGAGGGTAACGGTCCGCGTTGCGGGCTCACCGCGGGGCTCCGTCGCCCCGACGCGCTGGACCGCGAGTGAAAGCCCGTAGTCGTCCGTCCGGAAGGGGATCTCCGCGCCCTCTGCCAGTCGCTCTCCGGCGAACTGGGTGCCCTCGCTCGTCTGGCGCGCGTCGAGGGTGAGCCCGAGGCGGACGCGCTTGCGGTCGGGCTCGTCAGTCCCGAAGACCTCGACGGACTCGACCGTCGCGACCGTCCGCTCGCGGAGTGTAAAGGCGTCACCTTCTCTGATCTCGGAGGCGGTGTCGGCGGGGACGGTCCCCGCGACGAGCACCCCGCGCTCCGTCGTCTCGACGGCGTCGGCCTCACCGGTCCCCGTCACGACGCCGTTCACCTGGTACTGGTCGGTGACGACCTGGAGTTCGCGGCCGAGCCGCGGCGGCGCGCCGTCGTACTGGAACGACTCGCTCGCTGGGTCTCCTTCGAGTCGAACGCGGAGGAGCGCCGCCGCGTCGCCGTTCGCTCGCGGTTCGAGGTGCACGTCCGTGACGGTCAGGTTGTCGTCCTCGCCCGGCGAGTACGTGTCGCCCTCCTCGAGTTGGGCGAGGATGTACTCGGGCTGGGTGCCCAGGTCGAGCGTCGCGTGCGTGCTCGCGTTGTCCAGTTCGTCTGACTGGGCGGGGTCGGAATCAGAACCCAGAACGAGTGCGACGCCCGCAGCCACGAGGGCGAGGACCAGCAACACGACCAGGGCGTCGACGACGTTGACGACGCCGAACAGGCGCCCCTTCTCGTCGATGATATCCATTATGGGTTTGGTTGGAGTAGCCTGTGAAAGTCGTTGTGTTCGAGGATCGGTGTGAGTAGTGTAGCAAGAAGAATCACAGTCGTTAGCAGTACTGCAAACACCTCGAAAGCCCTCGGCGTGCTTCGCTCCCGCGGATCCGCTGTGCTCCTCACTCCGTTCCGGTGCCCTCAGCGAAGCTGAGGACTACGCGAGAGCTCCGCTCTCGCGGTCGCTTGCGGGTCCGGGGTTCCCGAAGCCCGCCTCGCCCTTTCAGTCCACCAGGGGTTCCTTACGTCGACTAGCTGTTACTCGGCGGAAAGCCCTGTTTCGGCCCCGTTTACATAGCGCGTTGCCGTTACGCCTCGTCGCCGTCCTCCAACCCGAAGATGATTGATGCGGCGTCGACGACGACGCCGTAGATCTGGCGGGTGACTATCTTCAGGTCGAACCAGAACGACTGCTGGCGGATGTACTCGATGTCGTAGCGGAGTTTTCGTTCGGGATCGTGGCCTGTGATGCCGTTGATCTGGGCAAGGCCGGTGAGACCTGGCTTGACGAACCAGCGGCTCCGCCACTCATCGACGTCGGATTCGATGTTCTCTTCGAGTTCCGGTCGTTCCGGGCGTGGGCCGACGACGCTCATGTCCCCGACGAGTACGGACCAGAGCTGCGGGATTTCGTCGAGATGGGTCTTGCGAAGGATCTTCCCCATTCGCGTGACGCGCGGGTCGACCCCACCGGCGTCTTCCTGGCTGAGGACCGCACCTGTTTTGGATTCTGCATGGGCGACCATGCTCCGGAACTTGTAGATCGTGAAGGTCTCACCAAACTCAGCGGTCCGCCGCTGGCTGTAGAGCACCGGTCCCGGCGAGTCGAGCTTGATACCGATGGCGATCAGTGCGATGAATGGCGAGAGCGCGAGCAAACCAACGGCTGCGAACGCGAAGTCGAAGACCCGCTTGACCATGTAGTCCTGCCAATCCCACGGCTCCAGATCGGTGTCGACGAGTTCGTCGCCGGTCGCATCGGCGACGAGGACGCTCTCCGCGTGGTCGCGGTGGACGAGAGCCCGGACACCATGTCGGTGGCAGGTCGAGAGCGTCCCGAAGAACTCCTCGCGGTCGGGTTTGTCGAAGGCCAAGAGTACGGTATCGACGTCGTGCTCAATGAGCACGTCGCCCAGCTTAGACAGACCGCCGAGTCTGGACCGGGCCGGGGCGGTGTCGGTCGTGACACCACCGTCTGTGATGCGGGCGTTAATCATTGGGTTGTTATCCGGTGTGACACTCGCAGGAGAGACATATCCGAGAATGGACATCTCGGCCGCGTCGTAGAGTCGTTTGATGGTCGAGTGGTCGTCACCGACGATGACGGCGCGTGTGGGCGAGAGGGGACGCCGGCGTATCGAAACGAACCAGATGGGGAGAACGAGGCCGAGGATGGCGACAGTTGCGATAAGAGTAGTTCGCGGGAGTCGTGTCGACCAGTCGAAGTACCCGATCGTCGCCAGCGCCGTCGCGGCGAGGAAGGTGCGCTTGTGCGTCAACGCGATGACGTCGAGAATGCGACGAGGTTGGGGCTTGTACAGCGGCCAAAGAGCGGCGAAGACGATGATTGTCGTTGTCAGAATTTCGTCGACGAGGTCACCGTTGGTTTTGGTGGCCCGTTGAAGATTGTCAAGGACGGGAACAGCAGTGGTCAGGGCCTGGACGGTAGGATGGTTAGCGATGGTGACTGCAATGCCAGTGAGCGCTAGCGTACCGACGATGGCGAAGATCCGGTACCGCAAGCCCGTTCCCATTGGTGTATTCAGGTCGAACCGAGGTAATAAGCGCTGTGGGAGCATGGCGTAATGGGGTCAACGTTAGCGGAGTGCATTGTGAAAGGTTGCGAATGCTTTCGCCCAGCGATCAGCAGATTGCCACGAACTGGGGTACGGTAACCGGGCCAAAAACAGCATGGTTCGGTACTTGAACACGAAGAACCAGGCTTCGACGAGCGAGCGCTCTCCCCAGGTTTCACGCCGGGATCGACACGGTAAGTCGAAGTCGTTCAGTGGCCAGTCGTACCACGGACCGCGATCGGCGAGAACGACGGGTTCACCATGGAAACGCGCTAGTACGGTTTTGAGAAAGACGAGCGCATCGAGGTCTGAACGGTCGAGTGAAACTTCGACGTGGACGGTTTCGAACATATCCACGTTGACGGCAGCCCACACGTAGATCTCTTCATCCTCGGTCGCAACTTTGGTTTCGTCGACTGCTATAACTCCATGCCTATCAGATTCTGGATCGAACAACTCTGCGATCTGATGATACCACTGATGGACGGCCTCGTGCGAATGATTGAGCGCGAGACCGACCTTCAGATACGAAAGCCCTGAATGGTACAAAAACGCCGCCCAGACCCTCTCTTCCGTCGGTACGTCCTCACGCGAAAATACTTCTTGCTCGCGCGCCTGATCAACGATGTGGTCAAGGAACGATAGCTTGGCACACTTGTCAATACCTCGATCACACGTTTCGCTCTATCGTTGACACCCCTATTCCGACGGTTCATAGTTTTTTTGTTACAACCATAGAGACATAAGCGTGTTCGTGATAGCAGACGCCCATGTGATGTTTCGGTCCGTCCGTGTCAATAGATCGTCTTTCTCAAAATTTCCTGTATGTAATCAGATGCTTAAGATATTCCGCATGAATGCGGCCCTGAAGTCCGGCGAAACTGCTGACAGTGTAGAAAAGTAAACAATAATGCCCAATATAACAAGAAGTAATGAATTCAGTATAGACGTCCCTATGAGCGACTGGGCACCGATAATCCCGAGGCCCATCAGACCAGCGGCGATAGCCTGCTGTAAAATAAACTGATACGGAAAGTTGACTGAGATAGTTCTCGACAAATACGATGCACTGAGGACCAATCCAAGCCCAGATGAGAAAGCCGTCGCAATGGCGGCTCCAGTCCAACCGATTAAATAGATTAGAACGAAGTTCAAACCAACGTTCGCGATAGTGAATACAGCACTGATTCGAAAGGCAAGATCGGGCCGGTTTATCGCATTCAAAGACGTCAGAAACTGCTGCTGATACGCGTATAAGAGTCGTGCGATTGCGAGAATGACCAAAACGGTTGAACCGATAACGAATTCCCCACCGTATATCAACAGTAACGGTTCCCCCAAAAGGTAGAATCCGATTATCCCGGGAATTAACAGTAAACCTGCGTAAGCAATACTCTTTGATGTGAGTTTAGAAACAGCTTGATCGCCCTTCTGTTGGCTGATATTACTTATTTCAGGGAACACCGCCCTGCTCACCGAGGTGCCGAAGATCGCAAGCACACTAGAGGCCATCCAAGCGATCTCGTACACCCCTATTACATCGTTCGCGACGAATAATCCCAGGACGAGTGTGTCCATCCACGCGAAAGAGACTGACCTAGCCCCTCCGAGCCAAGAGTACTTCACATAAGACGTGATATCAGATAGATGCGACTTGTCAGGCATTCGAAACCCCGCCGAGACGAAATATGCGCTGAGGACGATCACGACGAGGACGGCACCGATGTATCCGAAAACCAGAGCACCCAGTTTGAACCCGACTAGTATCCCTGCTGCCTGAATAGAGGTCCGGAGGATCGTCTCCGTCGATTCTAATACAGACGAGACGTGTACAGATTGTTCCCCGTCAAGAACACCGTAGAGGAACGACAACGTCAGTCGGATAAAAAGTATAAAGATTAGTAGCAACGCTACCTCAGCGCCGACGTAACGGTTGACAAAAGGTTCCAGCAGGAAGACGAGAACTGATAAAAATGCGAATATGAATAGCTGGACGGCGAAACCCGACGTGATATACGCTGGATCCTGGTTTTCGCTGAGGTATTTAGTCGTCGCAGTTCTCACGCCGATACTTCCCATCTTCTTCATCAACGTCAGCAGTCCCAGAATCAGAAAGTACGTGCCCAGGATTTGAGCGCCGACCTCACGGGCAAAGTATACGGTACCCAGAAAGCCAACGAAGACGGCGATGAACTTCGACGAAAAGTGGACCAGAGTTGTTTGTTCGAGTTTCATTCTTCGAGGGATTACCGTTATCGTGAGTTCTCGAACCGCAATCGCCTCCGAAACTGTTTCGTGGCGAAGTCAGACGAGTCCACCGGGAAGGCATCACATCTCCGGAAACCGATCGGACGATTTCGGTGTAGCAGTATGTCTCGCCATTTCCGGACCTAAGTAATATACGTTCCCTTCGCGCCGAATGTCTCGTCCGAAATATCAGCCTGTAAATCCAGTCTATGCACGGTCGATGTCGATCGAACCGGCGACTCGGAAACGGGATAACAAGGGTCTATAGGCGAAATATTACTGACTAGTTGGGACCAGACAGTGGACCAATTTGTACGACGAGGATGCCAAGTGAACCAGAACCTTGAATTGACCCAGTAACCGACACAAGCCCATGACTTGTCGTCCGAACGTTTTGCTGTTGACTGTCGACTCACTCAGATACGATACAGTTACTGACGATACTGTTTCGACACCGAACTTCGATTCGATCCGAGATAACGGGGTTGATTTTTCGCGGGCCTACGCAAGCGGGCCCTATACCCGGGCTTCTGTTCCAGCGATGGTTTCGGGTACACATCCGTGGATGTACGGCGGATATGCGCGATTAACCGCTGACCGCCCATATATGGCCGAGGCGTTTTCGCAGGCGGGTTATACTACCGCTGCATTTCATTCAAATCCCTACCTCAGCGCGGAGTTCGGGTACGACCGTGCTTTCGACCGGTTTTTCGATGGTCAGGCAGAAAATTCGTTGCTCGGGCAGATCCGCCGATACGTTACGAGGACCCTCCCGAAGGATTCGGTCCTCTACCGATCTTTGAGATGGGCGTACAAGAGGGGGGAGGAGACAACCGGTATGAGTATCGGTATGCCGTACATTTCCGGGGAACGGTTGAACGAACAGGTGTTTGACTGGCTAGCTGAGAACACCGACCCGGCATTTTGCTGGGTCCACTACATGGACGTTCATCACCCCTACGTGCCCCACGAAGACACGGCCAGCGCCGGTATCGAAAAACAGCGTGCGATCAGGTTACGGCAGAAGATGATCGAATCCCCGGAAACGCTCAGTGAAGAGGGCATTAGTACGCTAAAAGAGTTGTACCGAGGTGAAATAGAATACACGGATATTTGCATCGGCGAACTCCTAGACGAATTAGAGCGATATTGGGATATGGACGACACCGTGATATTGCTCGCTGCTGATCACGGAGAGGCGTTTGGTGAACACGAAGAGTTCGGTCATTCGGATATTCTCTACGACGAGGTCACGCGAGTTCCTTTCGCAATCCACACACCCGAACGCGATTCGAACTGCATCTCCTCACCAGTCTCGGGAGTCGATATTCTTCCCACCCTGTTGGACGAAGCGTCTATCGATTACGATCGGACGTTGAACGGCATATCGGCCTTCCAAGTTCCCAAGGAGGACAGGATCGTATTTGCCGTGGCAGGACAACCCGATGGTGGCAATGTTATGGCCGTAGAAGGCGGGTGGAAACTGACCACCGACACTGAAATGGAGGATGTTAGTTTATTCGATATCGAGGGCGATCCTCAGGAAAGTAAAGACGTATCTGAACGAAACGAGGGCGTAGTCGGACAATTTTTAGACGAGGTGGTAGGGCACATTACATTCGTCGAGGAGAGTACGGATTCAGTCTCTCGACCGGAGGTCTCGTCGGATGTGGAAAACCGTCTTCAAGAGCTTGGATATCAGGAATAGAAGATCAGAGTCGTAATAGAGAGGGTTTCAAGCGCTGGCTTTCCGGTTTCTACTACTGGTTAAAACTAGATGGTTGTATGAGTGGTCCGCCTCAGCAGATTGATGCAAGTAAACGAGGAATAGCGAGAATGCGATTCCGTGGGTCAGAATCGATGTCGTCAAACTGCTGTTTATAATGTTGAAAAACGAAGTCACAATAATACTTACAGAAAGCGGATCGTATTTCCAGGTTAGCACGTCTGTGAGCCACAGCAGAGCGCCTAAAGCGACTGAGCCCACAATAATGCCAGTCAGTCCAAGTTGAGCGTACGAACCTGCAATGTACCCGACATTAGCGAACGCCCCCGTGTATTCCTCGCCGATGATCAGAGGGAGTGGGGTAGAATACACGTCCTGGAACAGAATACCCACTTTCGAATTCGAATAATACGCGAAAGGATTCCGAGAGAAGTACTCAAAATAATAAAACTGGTTACGTGGTTGAACAAAGAATAAACGGCGAATGAGTATCGATGGAACAATTAACAAACCAGTTGAAAAGTAAACTAACCATGCGAATACCGAACCAAGGGATATTCCTCTGCAAATACCACTGAGAAAGTTCCTATTTGCGATCAGGAGAAGTGACACAATGAGAAGAAGAGGCATAAAAAGGAACATTTTATGTGCAAAAAGCAGGTATAAGTATAGTTGAAGACCGCAGGCAATCACTAACAGTTTGTATCTCTTCTCAATGATTGACTTTCCGATCAAAAAGGGATTGATCACGTTCGCTTGCCATGGCACCAGATAATTGAGAACTGGATGGATGACCGTCACTGAACCCCGGACTTCGTAAACATCACGTATATCGATGGCTGTTAGCGTGGGTAGACCATTTCCGAACAGCAGCGCGACATACACGATTCCACTGACCGCAAAGATGAATAATCCGAACTGCCACCTAGATATGGATAATTGTTTGATCTTCCGGTCAGGAGGGATGCGAATTACTATGCACGTCAGAATGAAGCCGAGTACTGCAGTATAGATGTAGGCGCGAGCGCCCCCATTGAACGCGTAATAAAGGATAGTAGGAGTTATCAGAAAAACCATAATCATTTGAACCGTAGATGTAGAGGGTTTAGTCCCGCTCTTTGGGAGAACGAGATAACTCAAAGAGAGTAAGAATATGGCATCTGACAGTCGATACAGATCAAATGTAGCTGTAAATCCGCTACTCGTAAAGATTAGGGCCACGAAACCAACATAAAACGTTGAGAGCGTGATAACGAGCAGACCGTATGCGCGTAATTCGGCGAGTCGTGGTCGCCTGAGAGTCAATTCCGTCATATTATCAGATTTCGCGAATTGCAAATATAGGCATCAATTGAGTTCGTTGATAAAGAGCTGATTCAATTAAACGTCGAGCTGTGTATTTGGTGTTCTCCTTATGCCAGTTATACCTATCTATTCATGAGACCAAGCCGGAGCGTTTCGACTCGAGGCAAGCATAACTAGATATTATTTGCCGCTCGAAATCAGTGATGTCCTCATGCCATTCAACTCCACCCCCGTGGCTCATATCTCTACGGTTCACCAGGTGGGCGATCCGCGAATATTTCACAAAGAAGCTCACTCCCTCGCTGAAGCTGGATACGACGTCTCCTATTTTGTTCATACTGATGCAAACGAATGGAGAGACGAGATAAGAATCCAGTCTCTAGGAACTGCCGATACGCGAATTGAACGATGGCGGAGTATTCCCCGACTCTACAGAATGGCAGTCGGGCACGAGGCGGACGTGTACCATTTCCACGACCCGGAACTCATTCCCGTCGGCCTGGCTCTTTCCCTCCGGACCGACGCAGCTGTCGTGTACGACGCACACGAGAACTACGGCCGGAAGATTCTCAGTCGCGACTGGATCCCTCGACCGATTCGATCACCGCTCGCTCGCGCGTTCCCCACAATCCAGAATGCGGTCGCTCGCCGATTCGACGCCGTCGTCGCTGCCACTGAGTGGATAGCCGAGTCGTTCCAAGAGAGTGGCCTCGAACGCGTCGTTACCGTGCGAAACTTTCCAAGAACCAGATCGATATCTCTCCCCTCTGACCCCCCCGTTGAACGAACGCACGAGCACGTCCTCGTGTACGTCGGCAATCGCACCCGGAAGCGCGGACTGCTTAAGATGGCGGCGATACTGCGCGGCCTTCGCGAGCGGGGATTCGACGTCTGCCTCTGGATCCTCGGTCCGCCGGGTCCTGATCGAGACGAACGCGCCTTCCGCCAGTACGTCGACGCCTACGGCCTCACCGAAGACGTGCAGTCGTTTGGATGGATCGACTACGAAGACATCTTCGGGTATCTCGACGCCGCCGACGTCGGCCTCGCGCTGCTAGACCCTGAAGACAGCGAAGGTTTGATCCCGACGAAACTGTTCGAGTACATGTACGTGAACGTTCCCGTCGTCGCCTCCGATATAGAGGGCACCCAACGCTACCTTCCCGACGACTGCGGAGTACGGGTGCAGTTCGACGACGAGCAACAACAAATCGAAGCGGTGGCCGAACTCCTCGAAGCCGATCCTGCTGACGAATCACGAACGGGTACGAACGGGCGGCAACGCGTTCAAGCAAGGTTCAGTTGGGAAGCCGAAGAAGAGCGACTACTCCAGTTATATGAATCAATTGCCTAAGCGTCTCGCCGTTCGCATCATCTCGAGTGAGATTACACTATTTAACAGCGGGCGTATTGATAACCTCGTAGGCCCTATTTGCGCCACACATTTAATCATAGATTATCCATTTTTATACCGAGAACTATCCATCCTTATAGATGATTTTCCCGTGAGCGCGGCAGTGTTCAGATTAGGATTGAAAGGTGAGGCGCGGCAATTTCGAAGTGTTCATGCCCGAAACCACCGGCCTCACTGGATTATCGGCCGGATCGACTTGGACTTTGTGGAGCGAGAAGCAACACCGGAGCTGTTGATGAAGCTCAGTATTCAGCTACATTTGGCAGGATATCACTTTCGAATACTGTTTCGTTTCTTGATGTATTCGGTGTTGATCGCGCACGTTCAACCGTTCATAACTGGGTTCACAAAACCGATCTACAGCCAGCGGAGGGTCAGAGTACGGATCTCGTCGCGGTTGATGAGACGGTGATCCGACTCAACGACGAACAGTATTGGCTATATGTTGCGGTCGACCCCAATACGAATGAATTACTCCATACGAAGCTCGAACCGACGAGAACGAACGTTATCGCGTACACGTTCTTCGCCGAACTTCACGAGGGACACGATGTCGAAGAGGCGACGTTCCTTGTTGATGGAGCGTCACCACTCCAAAATGCGTGCGCTCGACAGGGCCTCGATTTTAGATACGAACGCAGTGGAGATCGGAACAGTGTCGAACGTGTCTTCCAAGAGATAAAACGACGAACGTCATCTTTCTCGAACTGTTTCAGTCACGCCGCCGCAACAACCGCCGACGAGTGGCTCCGAGCGTTCGCCTTCGCATGGAACCGGCTTATTTGAACACCGCCGACGGCGTTGATGAAATTTATGCCATCGATCCGAGCTGCGAGCGACTCACTTGCCATCTCGAACGACGAATACCGAAGTGAGTCGACTGAAAGAACGTAGACGTTCGGCTGACTTGCCATCAATACTCACGAACTATGCCCAGGGCTTTATTTTGTCTGGATTGGTTAACTACCACGGGGTGGCGAGTAGTTTCGGAAGCAACGTGCTGCCACCATTCGTACTACCGCTCAGTTTCGGCACCTGCTCAGATACTGTGTCGACCGAATCTTGCTTTCGTGGCCTTTCTCTGTAATCAGTTCAGCGCTATGCGGGGGATTAATCGGCCTCTTGACACCTTCAATCCCACGTTAGGCATTCTAGGCTGTCTACTTGCCACCGGAATCTGATGAATTGATCTACTGCATCACACCGCGCACAGTCCCCAGGAGAAAACCGGTACCGAACGAAGCGTGGATTACGATCAGTGCTGCCACGACGCCTGGGAGAAGCGTCATTGTATCGTTCCGCTGTTGGAGCGTCTTCACACCTGTGCACCAGAGTAGCAATAAATAGGCGAACACTCCGACGGCAAACACAGGTATCAGAACTGCAGTCATACTCAACCCAATTCCACCTGCTAGTACGAGGCCTAAGAGTAACAGTTCCGGTGGCAGCGGGTAGTCCCCGAACGTTCGATGAACGTTCGCCTTCCAAATCCCATTTCCGTAGTACTGTCTCGAGAGCGCCATGTAGCTAGACCTTGGCGAGTAGTATGCCTTGATCGAAGGGTTTTGGTAAATTTTATATCCAGCGTCCCGAACGCGCCTGTTGTACTCGTAGTCTTGGGCCCGAGGCAGCTCCTCGTCTAGTAGGCCGACGTCCTCAACCACACGACGCCGATACGCTCCGAAGTTGACTGTCTCGACGTACCCTTCCACAGGTTCGAACCGTTGACTGCTGGAACCGATTGGTGTCGACAACGAGGCCGCAATAGCCCGCTCTGTGTATGTGTCCCCAACTGGCGCCATTCGCCCGCCGACAACGCCGGCGTCAGGGGCTATGTCCGTGAAAGTCTCGTCCAGATGATGGAAGAACTCGGAGTTGATGCGGCTGTGGCCGCTGAGCATTACAATAACGTCGTTGCTGCTCTCCCGAAAGCCGAGATTCAGCCCCGATGGGGTAGTGCGATCCGGGTTTTCGAGTAACTGGATGGACTCGTGTTCGGCAGCGTACTCGGTGACAATCTCTGGGGTTCGATCTTCGCTCATACCGTCGACGACTAGGATTTCGAGTTGGGGATGAGCGAGGCCAGTCTGTAGTACGGAATCGAGACACTGGGATATCGTGTCTTCTTCCTTGTAGACTGGGACGACCACCGAGTAAGTGATCGACGAGCCATTCTGGCTCTGTGACATACCCCGAAGGACTCGCCGGAGGCTAATCAACGCAACTATTCCCCGTAGCTCTCTCAAAGAGGCAGCTACCCACTCCGGCGCGATCGTGTGTTCTGACAGCCTCGTCTGGGGCGTATCCCGACCGAAGCGCGGTAGCCGTCTCAGACCTGTTCCTGAATCCGTTTGGATGCCTGAAAGCAACGAGTTGGGTACACAGTCCGCGGCTGCTGTCGTCTGGTCAGACGCATCCGCCGAATGACACCCTACTGACTGGTCCGAGTACTGTCGATATCTCTGAATCGATGGAAGGTTACTTCACACCTGAACGACGAAGGCCACTCAGAGAGAATGGTAGATCACGTTCCGTTTACAGATATCCACATGGATCAAGAGACCGTCGACGACGTGGCTGACGTCCTGGAGAGCGGACGTTACGTGAAAGGGCCCGTCCTAGAGCAGTTCGAGAGTGAGTTTGCGGCGGCCTCCGAGGTCGACCACGCAGTCGGCGTCTCGAACGGGACTGCCGCGCTTTTACTTGCGATGAAAGCGATCGGGGTCGGATCGGGCGACGAAGTGCTCGCGCCGGCACACACCTATTTCGCTACTGTTTCACCCGTTCTCGAACTCGGTGCGACGCCTCGCTTCGTCGACATCGATCCCGACCGGTACACGATGGACCCGGCCCTGCTGCGAGAGGCGATCCAGGCAGCGGAGGACCCCGCTACAATCGTCGTCACGCACATGCACGGACAGCCGGCCGATATGGATCCCATCACCGACGTCGCAGCCGAGTACGACCTTCCCGTCGTGGAAGACGCCGCGCAGGCCCACCTCGCGGAGTACGACGGTGAGATGGTCGGTAGTATCGGTGACGTCGGGTGCTTCTCGTTCTATCCGACGAAGAACATGACCGTCGGCGGCGACGGCGGCATGATCACCACTGACGACCCGGCGATCGCAGACGAGGCGCGTGCGCTCCGGAACCACGGCCGGAACGAGAAGGGCGAGCACGTCGTCCTCGGACTCAACTACCGGCTCGACGAGATCAAGGCCGCGGTCGGGCGCCACCAGCTCGACGCGCTGCCGGACTGGTCGGCAGGACGTCAGCGGGCCGCTTCAGCGTACGACGAGCGATTGATGGACGTCGACTGGGTCGTCACACCGACGACGTACGGGAACGCCGAGCACGTTTATCATCACTATCCCGTCCAGGTCCCAGCCGACAAACGGTCGGCGTTCCGCGCCCATCTGGACGATTACGGCGTCGACACTGGTATTCACTACGAACGGGCAGTCCACGAGCAGCCTGCCGTCCGCGACCGCGTCGGTTTGGTTGACGTACCCGTTGCCGAAGAGTATTGTCGCCGGACCGTCTCGCTGCCGATGCATCCGCGGCTCTCGACGGAGGAAATCGATCACGTAGTCGACGCGATCGAATCGTTCGAGGTGGACGCGTGACGACACACGCAGTAATCGGGACCGGGTACTGGGGATCGAACCACGTCCGCGTGGCGTCGGAACTCGAGGAGGCCGGTGTCCTCGACGACGTCGTCCTGTGCGACATTGACGAGACGAGAGTGCGGGACCTCGCGGCAGATTACGGGTTGGAATCCGTCACTGACTACGCCCAGCTCGAAGAACTCGGGGTCGATACGGCCGTGATCGCGACGCCGTCGACGACCCACAGAGAGATCGCTACCACGCTTCTGGAATCCGGTATCGATTGCCTCGTCGAGAAGCCCCTCGCCCTGTCGAGCGACGACGCGTGGGACATCGTCAATACCGCTTCAGAGAACGGCCGGACCCTCGGCGTCGGGCACATCTTCAGGTACCATCCGGCACTCCGAGAGCTCGAACGCCGGATCGGCCGCGGTGAACTCGGACAGATCAAGTACCTGACGACCACCCGATCGACCTTCCGGGCGCCGAGAGCGACGACCGGCGCGCTGTACTCACTCGCCGTCCACGACGTCGACATCTACAACATGTTGCTCGAGGGGACGCCCGACCACCTCTTCTGCCGGCTCGACCGGCACGTCAGGGACGACATCAACGAAACGGCTACGCTCGTTCTGGGGTACGGAGACGTCACCGGCGTCATCAACGAATCCTGGCAGATCCCGGTCTTCGGGAAGCGACGCGACCTCGTCGTCGTCGGATCCGAGCGCACTGCACACCTCGATTACCTGGCCGACACCGAACTGACGATCCACGACGCCAGCGTCGTCCGAGAGGGCGATGCCCTGCGGGCACAGGACGAGGGTTCGACGACTTATGAGGTGAACGGATACGAGCCCCTCAAGCAGGAAATCGAGGACTTCCTGACGGCGTCTCACGAGGGACTCGATCCGCTCGCCAACGGCGAAATCGGAGCGAAGACCGTCGAACTCTTAGAGCGTGCGGAGGAGTCCGCGGAACGGAACGAGACGATCGAACTGTAACAATCGTCAATCTAGACATCATTTACAAGCACAGAGACGGGCTTCTCGGATTTCAGGCGGCAGAACGATCAATGGGACGCCGCTCCCGCGTCCTGATAGCTGATTACCTCTGCTGGATTTCCGGCTACAATTGCATTCGGTGGTACGTCGTCGACGACCACAGCACCGGCACCGACGATCGCGTTTTCCCCGACTTCGACCGGCAGTAGGGTCGCATTCGTACCGATAGACGCGCCTTCTCGCACGATAGTTTCTTCCCACTCGTCTGCGTCTCCGCTTGGGGGATACCTGTCGTTTACGAACTTCGCCCCGTGACTCACAAAGACGTCGTCTTCGATCGTCACACGTGAGCATATGAACGCGTGAGACTGAATCCGGCACCGATCCCCAACCGTTACACCGTCCTGAATTTCTACGTTCGAGCCCGCCATGCATTCGTCGCCAAGTTCGCACCCGTAGAGGTTCACGAACCGCCATATCTTGCAGTCTTCTCCTATTTCACAACCATCTAGAATCGTGAAATCCGACACTTCTGTCCCCTCGCCGATATCGCAATCGCTGATTATCGCTGATTGTCGCGCGTGCCAATTGCCCATCGTGGACACTGTTATCCGTGCATCGCATTAATGGTTCGTTCATGTACGATATAGCTGTGAATCGAATTAGCACAGACTCTACCGAGAGTGACGATGGAGAGACGGCTGCGCCAGCCGAACTGTTGATGCTGTCAGAGCGGCTCTTGGTGTCGTATCGTCTACGCGTAGCCGTCGCTGATCACCGTCATGCAATACTCTAACCGGAGGATGGGAGGTGACGTGGTAACCGCAAGACCGCTTGGCCGACGCCGAGCGAACGATGCAGGACGCCGATGGCTTCCGAGCGCGCTGCCCGGCGAGCACAGGGCCAGGGATCGATGACCTGCGAAGGCGAAGGATACGGCACCTTCAGCAGAGGGGGTTGAGGACTTACGGACTGCAGCACGAAACGAGACGTTAGAGCTTTCCTGACGTCGTCCCGGGGTCAGTCGAACCGCTGGTGTCCCTGCTTTGTCAGGTAGATCTTCTCGCCGTTCAAATCGGTCCAGGCGGGTTCGTGTGGCGGGAAGTCCAGCGCGCGAATCCTGTCGTAGAGGTCCGTTCCCCATTCTCGATCGGCCAGGGCCTCGGGCGGGATCTCCTTTAATCCGTCTAGGCTCTCTTTCGTGTAGAAGTACCGCTCGCCGTCGAACTCCTCCTGCGGCGTTCTACGTTCGTGGACGGTCCCGTCGACGATGTTCGGCAGTTGTCCTCGAACAGCGATATCGACTCCGAGCAGACCTTATCGTAGAGCGTCCGCGCGGTGTCGTCCTCGCTGATCTCCGCGAACCGTCGCGCGACGACGCCGACGGCGTCAACTTCCGGTGCCATGAAGTGCAGCGTCGTTCCGTGCTTCCAGTGGTTGTCGTCCCGCGCGTGCATGATCGCGTGACTGAACACGTTACTCCCAGTACCGGGGGAGTTCCGCCTGGTGAAAATTGAGAGCGCCCTCTGTGGGGTGGGCGAGCAGTTCCTCGCCCAGGATATTGGGGTAGTATACGGACAGGAACCAGTCGAACTCGTAGTCGAACAGGGATTACTCCTCGTCGATCGTCAGGACATCATGCTCAAGAGAGCTCGTCCATTGAACCGTCCCACCAGTGATCGTCGTCTTGCGGGTACGTGACTATACGGGGATGTCGAGATCTGGGTGGTCTTCGAGTCGATGGAGGCAGGCCTCTCCCAGGGAGTGACTACCGAGAAATGCAATGGCAGTCATGCCATATATCTGGAAGAGGACGTACTAAAGCTTGATTCATCACCTTTCGGTCGAACGATCAAATTGCCCATGGAGCCCTTTATGTCGATAAAGTCTTCATTGCAGTCGATTGTTCCCGGTTTTAGAAGTAGACGCGAGTACATTCAATCCTACCCGGTTGCACTCGACAATCATCACTTGTTCGTCTGTACAACAGTGACGATCAGACACGGATCCTCACCTGTAAAGCAGGACGGTACCATCGACGCGACCAATCCGCTGGTCGAAAAACACCTCGACGGGAAAGATGGTGACGGTTCCATATCAAGTACGAGTACGAGTAGACGAGGATCAGGTGGACCGCTCGAGTTCTACTAGACGAATCCGCCCTCTCCGTACGCAAACGTCCTAAGATCGCCGTTCTCTATGTCCTCGTAATCCTCCTCTGCGAAGACAACTTCCAGTTCGTTCACGTGGTTCCGGACTATTTGTGGGTTATTGATTCCGACACCGTCGTCACTGCTACGGAACTGCTCGATTAGCGACCACTCACTCCCGTCGTACTCCAATCGCTGTAATTTGCCACTCCGTCGGCCTCTATCCGAACACGTGACGTACGCCTTGATATCCGAGGCAGTCGACACGATCTCCTCATGTGAGTTGTATTTGTGGCCGACCGACGTGATTGTCTGCGGGGTTCTCCAAGACGACCCGTCCCACTTCGTCCACTTCAGAACCCACCCTTCACTCGGGTCATTATGCTTGAAAAACAGGTATAGAGCCCCCTTCCGGTCGAACTTACATCGAACCGTGGAACACTGAGACTCGCCGGAATCGAACACTTTGCAGACTGCCTCTGCCTCATCTGCCGAAACCCGTGAACCGATATCCGTCCCGTCGGCCGCTCTCAGGTTGCCGGTAGCGGGATTCAGACGAGCATGGTATACGTTCAACCGCTTGCCCGTCTCGTGATCGTGTGCGACCCAGCCAAGATGGATCTCGTCACCGCGGGTGGCGATCCCGCCCGTGTAAACAGTCCATCCCTCACCGTGGTCTATGATCACCTCCCCGCCCTGCCAGTTTTCACCGTTGTCTTTGGACCGATAGTGGGTTTCGACGTTGTAGGGGCCGCCTTCGTTCCGGCGCATAAAAAGGTGGAGCCGTCCATCAACAACCACCGGCTTTGGATAGGTGAATCCGCCCTCGAAGGATGCCCGGTGCTCCCAGGCCGTGATATCGTCCGGGGACTTCGACCTGGAGTACAGTTGGTTCGACCCGTGACTGCCGTAGAAGACATGAATATACCCATCCTGATCACGGACGAGAGAGGGACCACCGTGATAGTCTGCTTCTGCGGGATGGTCTCTGATCTTTACGGATGATCCCCAACTCTTGTCCTTGTGGCTGTATTCACAGATGTACGAAGCAATCCCCTTGCCTTGCCAGACGACGTAGGTTGAGTGAGTAGTGTCGACGTACAACCCCTGCGGTTGGATGATGTCGTAGAAAGGCATTCCCGCGCCGTTCGCGGCGAAATATTTGCCCTCGATAATATCGTAATCGCGTCCCTGTCGGTCCGTTCTCGTTTCTGATCCACTCTCACTGCGGCCCCCGAGACAGCCAGCGAGGAACGCTACTGCCGGAAGAGACAGAAATTCACGCCGAAGACGATTCACACCGCGTACTTCGATAACCACGAACAATATCATTTCCGAAACGGCGCTGGACTCGTCGGACTGCACCGAAACCTGCTAGTCGCAGGCTTCACTCCCAGAGACGTAATAAACTCTGTACTCTTCGTCTTCGTACCGGAGGTCGAACTTTTCGTACAATCTCTCAGAGGAGACCATTAGGTAGCACGCACCGTACTTCTGTGATATGCCGACAATCTCCTCGCTGGAGAGCTGGTCGTACTCACACTCGCCGAACGACTGCAATTCCGTACCACAGAGGGCATCAAGCCGGTCTTTCCATCCGGCGATACCCTCCGGCGTGAAGACGAACGTCTTGTAATCCGCGACGATCGCTCTATCGGTCCCTAGTCGTGCGGTCCTGATCGACGGCGGCGTAATAATGGTGCTCTCCTCGGGCGTGTTCTCACGAATCCACTCGTAGCTTCCACTCTCTTCTGAATACGTCGGACCGTCGACAACCATCTGCCCGTTCACGCCGTGAGAAGCAACATGAGTGCCGACGAGTGACGCAGACAAGAGAAAAAGAACAGCGAGGGCGGCGTTCGTTGAGACCGTCGACGACACGACTCGATCGATGGACAGCCGAATGCCGGCCACGAGGAGTCCGAAGGCCAAAACCTTCGGATAGTAATCGATGTGGAACGGCTGGAGTTTGACGACGAAGTCGAGTCGAACGACCTCAGTGAACAAGAACCCGCCGACGCCCATCACAGAGATAGCCGTAACAAAGAACGTGAGGGCAAACACTTCTGACTCACGGTCTCCGAACAAGCGACGTTCATTCCTCCGTGCCACGGTGTAGAGTGCTAATGCCAGGGCAACTACGGAGACGTACTCGACGATCTCGACTAGTGGCCAGGAACTCGGCACGTAATGGTGAGGATGGCGGAAGTACGCCAGTATCCAGACGGTGTCCGCGGAAACAGTCGTATCGAGATTGCTCGCGATGACTCTGTATAGACCAGCGAACGCGATCAGTACGTAGAGGAGGAGTGGCTGCCACGGGAGTTGGACGATCAGCGCGCGTACCTTCCTGCGAAGGCCTTCAAATCCGTCGAGGCAGTCGTACTCCCGGGCAGTGATTGCCACAATGACGATACCGGTGATCCAGCTACCGATCGACGCGTGAATGATTGATGTCAGGCCCAGAATCGCAAAGCCCCAGAAATACTTTCGTTTGTAAGCACAGATAATCCCCAGAAGGGCCATCGCGTCTGCCAGGTGCGAGGGCAAGAGATAGCGGCCGACGAGGGAGTTGCCCCCCAGAGATACGTCGCCAGTGACCGGGAGGAGTAGTGTGCCGACCATAGCCGTCCCGACGATCCAATCGTCAAATATCTCCCTGCCGAGGTAGAAAACCGACGACAGTATTCCCACTGTCGAAAGCAGATGTAAGACGAAGTATGCTAATTTCACCCCTAGCCCGGACGAAATAGTACCGACGAGGAAGCCGAACAGATACCGCGGGCTCGCGGGTCGCGTCTTCTGATTCAAGACGAAGTCGGTAGCGAGGTAACTCGAATCGATAAAACGGTAGACTACGATCAACTGTTCGTTGTGGTCGTTGAGTCCGAACTGATAGAGCGGACCCCGGATGGCAAACCCGAGGAGAAATGTTGCGAGTAGAACTCCTGTCAACAAGAGGGTGTCCCGGCTTGTATCTGTTATATAATCTGGAAAATATCCTGTTGACACATCAGCCTTTGAGTGACATTCGCTATAAGGATTACGTCCCTCTTTGGATAGTGATAAGTTAGTGGCATTGTGCCAGCGAACGAAGGTTTGAAGCCATGATTCGGCGGTTTCTGGTTCGACTTGACTGAAGCAATTCGAGAACAACGAGGTTCGACGCTTCAGTTCTCAAAAGATTCGTTCGACAGCGTTCGATTTCTGTGGCGAGACATCTGAAATCGGAGCCCAGGACGTTGCAGTGCAGTTTGGAGCACATGAGCGTCGTCAGCGACAAATCTAGCGGTTTCGACACTATGTTTATGCTGCAGATCTTATAGAGATCTCTTGGTAAGGGCCTATCCGGCGGGCAATTTGCCGAAACTCGACATCAAGAGGTCCACAACGAACGATTGAATACCCAGTGCTATCGACGGCGAGGGTTCAAATCGCACTCCAAAATACATTGATTAGTCCGTCTTTACCCCCACACTGGCGATCGGCTTCCGGCATTGATAACCAAGGATATTCCCCCACATCACTTTTCGCGTCAAACTAAACTTTGTCGTCGGTCCATGCAATAGCTATAGATGCGAGGAGGAGAAGAAACACGTGTGACATCCGAAAAGGCCATCGACGCGATCCGTCCTCTGGTCGAGGAACACTTCGAAAGGAAAGACGACGACTTCGTGCCGGGAGAGAGTACGATACAGCTCAGTCGGCCGACGTTCGGGCCCGACGAGGTGACTGAGGCCGTCGAATCGCTCCTCTCGACGTTCGTCACGATGGGCGAGAAAGTCGATCAGTTCGAAGAGAAGTGGTCGGACTACGTCGATACCCGGTACTCCCACATGGTGAATTCAGGGTCGTCAGCGAACCTGTTAGCACTGAAGGCACTGCAGGGAGACGTGATCGAACCGGGTGACGAGGTCATCGTTCCGGCCGTCGCGTGGTCGACGAGTCTGTTCCCCATCGTTGACATCGGAGCGGCACCAGTCCTCGTCGACATCGACCCGGAGACGTACACCATCGATCCAGAGGCCTTCGAGAATGCGATCTCCGACAGGACTGAGGCCGTGGTACTTGTCCACCTGCTCGGGAACCCGTGCGATCTGGACTCTATCGTCGATATCTGCGACGCTCACGACATTACCATCGTCGAGGACTGCTGTGAGGCACACGGTGCCAGATACGACGGGCAAGACGTCGGGACGTTCGGGGACGTCGGCACCTACAGCTTCTTCTTCTCCCATCACATCTCGACGATTGAGGGCGGGATGGTAATCACGGACGACGAGACGATCAGCGAACGAGTCCGAATGGCGCGAGCTCACGGCTGGATCCGCGAACTCGACGATACCGAAGACGTGACCGAGGCGCACCCCGACATCGATCCCCGGTTCCTCTTTGCGAGCCATGGCTACAACCTCCGGCCGACCGAGATTCAAGGCGCGTTCGGTATCCACCAGGTCGACAAACTGGACCAGTTCGTGAAGCAGCGGCGTCAGAACGCCGCGGAGATCACGAGCAGGCTCTCCGAATACGACGACGTATTCAGGTTCTTCGAAGAGGACGAACGTGCGTACTGTTCCTGGTTCGCGTATCCCTTCCAGGTCCGGGAAAGCGCACCGTTCTCACGCGACGATTTCCAGCGCTACCTCGAGGAGAACAACATCGAAACGCGGCCGATCCTAGCCGGGAACCTCGCACGCCAACCGATCCTCGAAGAAATCGACCATCGGGTATCGGGTGCTCTAAGTGGAGCACAGCAGATTCACGACACAGGGCTGTTCATCGGCAATCACCACCGGCTCGACGACGAGATGATCGACTACATCGTATCAATCGTCGAGGAATATGTCGAGTCACAAACTTGAACCAGTATCCATATAGGTAGCGATACGAACGAGCGTTCATGGACCTTCAGGGAAAACGAATCGTCGTCACGGGCGGTGCTGGGTTCCTCGGCTCCCACGTCGTCGAAGAGTTGGAGTCGCGTGGGTACTCTCACATCACGGTCCCGAGAAGCGATCAGTACGACCTGCGTGACCCCGACGACATCCAGTCTCTGTTCGACGACGAGAGCCCGGACGTCGTGATCCACCTCGCTGGCACAGTCGGTGGAATCGGCGTGATGGACGAAAAGCCGGGTGAGATATTCTACGATAACGCTATTATGGGTATCGAGCTGCTCGAGGCTGCGCGGCGGGCAGACGTCGAGAAGTTCGTTTCGATCGGGTCGGTGTGTGCGTACCCGAAACACACCTCGGTCCCGTTCGACGAGGAGTCGCTGTGGGACGGATACCCGGAAGAGACGCACGCGCCGTACGGGATCGCGAAGAAACTCCCGCTCGTACAGAGCCAGGCTTACCGACAGCAGTACGGGTTCGACGGGATCTATCTGCTACCCGTCAATCTGTACGGTCCCAGAGACGATTTCGACCCCGAGACGTCGCACGTCATTCCCTCGATCATCCGGAAAGTAGACGAGGCGATGCGTCGCGGCAACGATACGATCACGGCCTGGGGAACCGGTGAACCCACCCGTGAGTTCCTCTACGTGGAGGACGCCGCCGAGGCTATCGTCGAGGCGACGATATCATACGACGAACCTTTACCGATGAATCTCGGGTCCAGCGAAGAGATTTCGATCCGGGAACTGGTGAACATGATCATTGACACGATGGGATTCGACGGGGAGATCGTCTGGGACAGGTCGAAACCTGACGGACAACCGCGTCGGTGTCTCGACGTCTCCCGTGCGAGAGAGCACCTGAATTGGGAAGCGGCGACGGAATTCGACGATGGCCTTTCGGAAACGATCGAGTGGTATCGTGACAACAGGATCGACCTGATTGAGTAACGCAAAACGATTTAACTGAGGGAAACTGCGTAGGCATATCACATGTCTAAGAGAGCACTCATAACTGGCGTCACCGGACAGGACGGTTCTTATCTGGCAGAGATTCTACTAGATAAGGGATACGAAGTCCACGGAACCATTCGACGCGGATCTACGTTCAACACACAGCGTATCGACCATATCTTTCAGGATCCCCACGACGACCAGATCCCGTTTCATACGCACTACGGTGAGATGACCGATGCGAGCAATATCAGTCGATTGATCGAGGATATCGAGCCTGACGAAATCTACAATCTCGCCGCACAGAGCAACGTCGCAGTTTCGTTTGACCAGCCCCAGTACACTACGGACACCAACGCTCTCGGGACACTTCGAGTTCTGGATGCGATCCGTGAATCCAGAATCGATACTCGGTTCTATCACGCTTCTACCAGCGAACTCTACGGCGGTCAAACGAGTGAGCCGTTGAACGAACAGTCTCCGTTCCGGCCGCGTAGCCCGTACGCCTGTTCGAAACTGTACGCCCACTGGATCACTATCAACTACCGGCAGTCGTACGGCCTCCACGCTAGCAACGGGATCTGCTTCAATCACGAATCGCCTCGACGCGGGAAGCGATTCGTGACGCGAAAGATTACCCGCGCTGTTGCGAAGATCAACGCCGGCTACCAGGACAAACTGTATCTTGGCAACCTCGACGCGAAGCGCGACTGGGGATACGCTCCCGAGTATGTCGAAGGGATGTGGCAGATCGTGAATCAGGATGATCCGGACGATTACGTCCTCGCCACGGGCGAGACGAATACCGTCCGCGAGTTCGCGACGAAGGCCTTCGAGGTGATTGGAATTGACATCACGTGGGAAGGCGATGGCGTCGACGAACGGGGGATCGACAGTTCAACGGGCGAGAAGCTGGTCGAAGTCGATCCCCGGTACTTCAGGCCCAACGAGGTCGACACTCTCATCGGCGATCCGACCAGGGCAGAGACCGAACTCGGCTGGAAAGCCGAAACGTCGCTCGACGGGCTGGTCGAACGGATGGTCCAGAACGACGTCGACAAGGTTGAAACCGAGGGTGAAGTCGGTCTAGACTATCTGTGACGTACGGGGCTGGACCCATGAGCGGAACAGAAATCGAGCTGTTAGCGGAGATACATCTATCCCTCTGTAACCGTAGGGCGAGAGAATGAGAGACCGGCTCACCATGGACGTCAAAGGATTCAACGAACGGCATTTCGATCTCGTTATCTTGCTCGCACTGCTGTATCTGATTGTTTATTCTCTGTATCCGACGTATCTGGCATTCGAGACCACGCTAGAGCACGTCTTGATTATACTCTTCGTATTGTTGCATCTTTCCGGGTTCTACGCCTTCGCCCGGTATTACGATCTCAAACCTGTAGCATTTCGAATACCATCACCGCTCGAACCGAACAGATGGCTGACGCTGGCGGCCCTGGGATATCTCCTTCTTCAGGCCGTCGCAATGCCGAGGGTCATCCCCACTGGTGGCGATGTCGCGTCACACGCGACGATAAACTTCATCTTCCACAGACATATCAACAACGCCGGGTTGTTTGGAACCCCGGCGGTTGTGAAAGTAGCAGCAGTTCTGCTGATCCTGCTGGCACTACTGTATTGTATCTCAACAGTTGACCAAGTCAACCCCGCTCTCCTACTTGGTGGTGTCTTCGTTGTTGGCCTGCTTGCTCTCCGCTATGATATGACTACTGGTGAACAGATGAGGGCCAGCATGCCCGACTACTTCATCTCCAACGTCGTTCGATTCCCCCCGTTTGCCGCTCTGATTTACATCTTCTCGACTGCCCTGTTCGGCTACAGCGAACCGGTTATTCTGGGGATCCAGAGCGTTTTCTTCATTCTGTCGTCGATTGTCCTGTACAATCTCGCCAGACAGTATCGCGGCGAGACGGTCGCGCTTGGTGCGGCAGTGGTGTTTCTCTTCTCACCGATATCGATCTTTTACGGCCATCTCACGTATATTGAGCCAGCGATGACGTTCTTCATGCTGTTGTCTACGTATTATTTATTCCAATACGTACAATCCAAAGAGGTCTCAGAACTAGTGTTGGCCTCTATCCTCCTGTCGGCCGCCTTCCTTTTCAAACGGCCTGCAATCGTCGCTACACCCCTTCTCTTGTTGTCTGTCGTCTACTTGAACCGACATAACTGGACTATCACGATTCGAGATCTTACTGGTGTGTATCTCGGAACTGCACCGATGATACCGTGGCTCTACGTCAGCAACAAATACGTCTGGCGGAGCTACGATTTCACACCGGGAAATTGGCTCAGTGAATCAGCTTTCACGTATCTGTTTGCCCTTCCTGGCCAAGTCACTGTATTCGTGTCTGCGCTCTTTCTGGTAGGGCTTCCAGTAGCGGTGTACTCCGAGAGAGACGCGTTCACCGCCTATTCCATCGGAATAATCGGAATTTTCTACGTCTTCTTCACGTCAGACGCCTGGTTAGGAGTGCACCGGTTCGTGTTACCGTACCTTCCATTCGTGATCGTCATCGCGGTTTCCGCAATTTCAGTCGTCAAACGTTCAGTCGGCACCCAGCAGCTGAACTACGCTGTCGGTGGTCTCGTCATACTGGTCATTCTCTCCCAGCTCGCGATTCCGCCGGCTATCTCGGGATCGATGTATACGGTCTCGGACCAATCGGACACGCCCAGAGATGTTATAGCGGAGTACAGATACGATCTCGCTTTCCAATACGTTGACTCGACTGTTGCAGAGGACCAAGTCGTGATCTCGCTCCATCAGGCATGTTGCCCACCACACAGGTTTTATCTGCGAAAATCCGGGATGGGACGATCAATACTTGCTATCACGCCAGATAGTAAGGTCGAATCAGAGGCCGATTTAGCAGACGTTATCGTCAAGCGAGAAGCGGATGTTGTTTTAATTCCGGTGTACGGCAACACTATTATCTCTGAGCAGGCACTGGATTCCGTCAACCAGTACGGCTACGTCGACAACGTAACCAGTGTCGGTAACGGCCGTGGGACGATACGTATCATTCACGTAAATAAGACAGTGGCGGCAAGCACTACCAGCCCTCAATACTAGTCTAGACAAATCATCAGTATCGCGACTACCTCCAGAAGAGTTAATGTATTCGATTTTCGTTTTCCTAGCAATGGATGTATCTATAGTCATCTTAACGCTCAATGAGTACGAAGGAGTCAAAGAGATTCTTCCACGTATTCAAGATGAATGGGCGAACGAAATTCTCTTTGTGGATGGTGGGTCCACCGACGGTACGGTCGAATTCGCCAGAGAAAGTGGTTACCAAGTAGTCCAACAGTCTAAACCAGGACGAGGGAACGCCTTTAGGGAGGGGCTTGCGAAAACGTCCGGCGACATTATCGTCTTTTTCAGCCCCGACGGGAACGAAGTCCCAGAAGATATACCGAAACTCGTCGATCGAGTCAAAGACGGGTACGATATGGCCATCGCATCACGATTCGCTTCAGGGGCTGAGACAGATGATGCTACGCCGTTGCACTGGTTCGGCAATAGGCTGTTTACAGTGACAATTAATTCACTATTCGGCGGGTCGCTAATGGATGCGGTTAATGGATTCCGAGCTATCCGGCGAGACTGCATGGAATCAATAGATACAGATGCTGATCACTTCGACATCGAAGTGCAAATGACGATGCGGGCACTCAATGATGGATATTCTATCTGTGAGATCCCGACCCACGAGCCAGAACGAATCGGAGGCGAACCAGAGTTATCGACGTTTATCGATGGAATGCGGTTGATGCGAACAATTCTACGGGAGTACCACACGACGAAATTAAGGTGAGAGTTGGCCCACTAAAATTCTGCTGGAATGGGCAATGAGTAAGCCGAGTTCAATTTGTTTAACATCTTACTGCTCAAGAGCCAACGTCCACACCGACCAATGAAACACCGACGAATATGAGAAACGTTCCCACGAATGTCATTGTGTCTACTTGTTCGCCGAGCAGAAACGCACTCGTCAAAACCACCAGAGCATAGGTAAGCCCTAAAAATGGGAACGCAACTGAGAGATTGGTTTCCGTCAGTGTAACGACATAGAGAACTAAACTGAATCCATACAGCAAGATTCCAGCAACGAGTGGTATTGGGATAGAGGTAGCGAAAGAAACAGGACTAACTTGAGAAAATGAAGGAATGGAATCAGCCCCCAGTTTAAGTAACAACTGAGCACTAGTATTGAGCACCACCACAACTAGAAGTTGAAGGAGTATTCGATTCATAGAACGAAGGATTTCATGGGCACTCTGGACATTTTATACGGTTTGCTTAAAAGTGTGGCGTTTGCGATGGTGCAACTAAGTCGCTTGATTATTCGTGGTAGGTGAAATCTCAAGGGCGGCACCGATTTGTTCTACGCACGATTAATCGCCAATCTTGTAGTCTTTAACTCCTGCAAAGATGTGTGTCGATCTCTAGGGTGGAAAGGGTTCAGACAAACCAACATTGACACCACGCCAAAACAAATATGTGTGGATTATCCAACTGTTCGCGTATGGCCGCCTATCGGTTCCGGGTCAAGTATGACTGTGAGCCGACGTCGCTGTGGCGGGACATCGTCGTCGGCGCGGAAAGGACCATCGCTGAGTTACAAACAGAAATTAACGCCGCGGTCGGACTCGACCAAGATCACCTGTGGTTCGTCGGGACCGACGAAAACTACTGGAACAGCGACGTCGCCTGCCAGAATCCACGAGAGTACGAAGAATAACCCAGTCCCAGCCCGTTGCCGGACCTCGGGCAGAGTGAGAACGCGGGCCCCGTAACCATTGGTGAGCTGACCCGACAGCTCGGGCTCGAACAGTACGACCGGATTAGCTACCTCTACGACTACGGGGACGAGTGGCGCTTCTACGGCATCCTCAAAGAGATACTGAGCGACGAGCCGAACGACGCGGAGCCGACGGTCGTGAAAGCGAAGGGCGACTCCATTGACCAGTACGAACGGACGAGCCCAAGCGAAAGCGCTGACGACGAAGCCCTGCCGGACCCCCTCGATTCGGTGCTCCCCGAGACCGCCGTGCCCGTCGCGGATCTCCGCGCGTTAGAAGACCGGGACGACGTCGTCCACGTCATCCCGCTGCTCTCCGTCGAAACCGGGTTCGGCGCCGTCTGCGAGCGCTTCGCCATCCAGTTCGAGGACCACGGGTACGTCCTCGAAAATTTCCAGCCCGGCTGGCAGGTCGTCGCGGACGTCGACGGGGGCAACGAAACGGAAGAGAACCTCTTGGCCGACCTCGCGTCGGCGGTGCGCGACTGGCACGCCGAAATCGCGGAGATCTCGGGGGCGATGACGGGCCAGCACTTCGACGAGGAGACCGTCGAGTCGATGCACGTCGAACTGGACGCGGAACTCGAACGGAAGGGCTACGGGCACCTGTAACCCCGCTGGAGTCTTTCTCCTGTCACGATGGCATATTCCAGTCCACGTGAGACGGCCGTCGAATCGATGAGCGCTGGCGAAGTGGAAGCCCTACCCGGCCGGGCGGTTGCTGAGCGGCAAGGAAGCGTGACCCGCCGCGGACGCGGCGGGTTCGGGAAGGGGGGTGGGGAATTCATTCGAGAGCGCGTGCCGAAGGCCGCGCGAGCGATAGCTGTCCCTGGAGTCTTCGTGAGCGAAGCGAACGAAGGCTCAGGAGACGAGCAAAGCGAGTCTCCTGGTGGACTGAAAGGGCGAGGCCGGTCGCGGGGGCTGAGCCGGGCCCTATCCGAGCGACGGAGGAGCGAGGATATCCCGCTCAGGGCGCGCGAGCGCGCCGAGGGCTTTCGACGTGTTTGCAGTGCCACAACTCACGTCGACCGGAATACCCATTATGACCGCGATAATATTATCGCACGCATAATGATCGACAGGGAGGCAGAACGGGAGTGGGCCACCTCACACCTCGAGAGGGACGACCGTCAGCTCCTGGTTCTCTATGGCCGACGCCGCGTCGGGAAGACGACGCTCGTCACGCACGTCCTCGAACAGTCCGACACACAGTCGGTATACTATCTCTGTGATCAGCGAGGCACGGAGCCGAACGCACGCGCGTTCGCCGAGCAGTGTGCGGACGCGCTCGACGACGTCCCACCGGCCGTCGACGGCTTCGTGGACGCGTTCCGGTACCTCGCCAGGCGCGTCGACGGGCCATTCGTCGTCGCACTCGACGAGTTCTCGTATCTCGTGGCGGAAGACGAGAGCGTCCCGTCGGTGTTCCAGACCATCGTCGACGACGTCCTCGACGGGACCGAGATCTCGCTCGTCCTGCTCGGGTCGTCAATTTCGATGATGGAGGAGGGGGTTCTGAGCTACGAGAGTCCGCTCTATGGCCGTCGAACCGGGCAGTGGCGGCTGGAACCGATGACAGCGGGACAGGCGGCGGGGTTCTTTCCGGAATACGACGCCGAAGCACTGGTCCGCACCTATGGCGTCGTCGGCGGGATCCCGGCGTACCTCGCACAGTTCGACGCCGACGCGGACCTGCTGACGAACGTCGAAAGACACGTCCTCTCGAAAGGGGCATTCCTCTACGAGGAACCGGAATTTCTGCTTCGCCAGGAACTCAGGGAACCCGCGACGTACATGGCTATCCTCGAAGCGATCGCGGGCGGCGCGAGTCGAGTCACCGAAATCGCGAACGAAATCGGGAAGGACGCGAGTGGGCTGTCCAGATACCTCGCAAACCTCGACGGACTCGCACTCGTCGAGCGAGAGACGCCGGTTACGGACCCCGACGGTCGGGGGATGTATCGACTGAGCGATCACTTTCTCCGGTTCTGGTTTCGCTACGTCCTGCCGAACCGAGCCACGCTCGAACAGGGACACACGACACCGGTCCGCAGAGCGGTCGAGGAGACCTTTCCCACGCACGTTAGCTGGACGTTCGAAGACGTCTGCCGACAGGCGGTTCGAACGCCGGCGTTTCCGGTGCGGTGTTCGCGGGTCGGCCGCTGGTGGTACAATGAGATGGAGGTCGACGTGGCGGGCGTGAACGAACGGGACGAGACGCTGCTGCTCGGCGAGTGCAAGTGGACCGCAGACGCTGTGGGCCGCGGGCTGCTCGCCGACCTGGAGGCGACAGAACCGAACGTCCGCTGGCACGGAAGCGAACGTTCGGTCAGCTACGCGCTCTTCTCCAAGTCTGGATTTACCCCGGACTTACGGGACGTGGCGGCAGAACGCGACGACGTCCACCTGCTTTCGGTCCAGGATCTGATGGAGCTCTTCTGACGGGCGAGTCGATGGCGGTGACCCGCCGACAGTCGAACTGCGAGGAACCGAGTCGCAGCCGAAGCCCGTCGACTCCGCGACGAATTCTCGTGAGCCCGATCGGGAACGAAAGCGATGAGCGCCCACGACCTTCTATCTGTCCGGCCCAATCGGATCGCGACGTCATCGAGGACCTCGAACGAAGCCGAATGCATCTTCGCGAGTTTCGTTACGCTCAGGTTTCGGATAGCCAGACTGCACTGGCAAAACGCTTGTATACATCGCACACAAAGCATACGCCATGGGAACGATCTCCGCCCGGGTGCCCGATGAACTCGAATCTGATCTCGAGGAGTACCTCGAAGACGAGCACCTCGACAGGAGTACGGCCGTCCGGAAGCTCCTCACGGAAGGGCTCGAAGAGTGGCGTCGCGAACGAGCGCTCGAACGGCTCGCCGACGGTCGCATCACGTTTAGCAGGGCGGCAGAGGTCGCCGACATGTCGGTCTGGGACTTCGCCCGGTTGGCGAAGGAACGCGACATCACGTGGGTGTCGGGCGACCACGTCGGCGACGACCTCGAGGACCTGTGAATGTGGGTCTTCGACGCGACGCCGCTCATCTACCTCGCGAAAGTGAATCGGCTCGACGTTGTTGAGTTCCTTGACGACCCCCGTCTCGTTCCAGAACCTGTGTACGGCGAAGTCGTCGACGCCGGTCTCGAAGCGGGATATCCCGGCGCGCGTCGGATCGAACGACAGGTCGACGACGGCGTCTTCGAAGTTGCCGCTGTTCCCGAGACGAGTCTCGCAACACGACTCGAAGACAACGACAGCCTCAGCGAAGCAGACGTCGCCGTGCTCGTCTGTGCAGCCGAACGGGACGCCGTCGCAGTGATGGACGAAGCCTACGGTCGCGACGTCGCGGCGACCGAGGGGATCGACACGCGAGGAACTGCCTACCTCGTCTTGTCTGCGGTATCCGATGGGACGATCAGCGTTCAGGAAGGCCGGGATATCATCGACAAGATGATAGACGCTGGCTGGTTCTGTGCGCCCGACGTATACACCCGCATCGTCGGCAAGCTCGACTCGTTCGAGAAGTGAGCGGTTACCAATCTCGCGAATCAATAGCGGGTGCGAGTGAGAAGTACGGCCGAACAGTAGACCGTTCCGCAACGGTTAAAACTCGGCCTGCCATTTCTCTATTTGCTACCACACGGGCCGGTGGGGTAGCTTGGTATCCTTCGGCCTTCGGGTGGCCGTAACCGCAGTTCGAATCTGCGCCGGCCCACTTCTCTCGCAACGCAATACGAGGAGCGTCAGCGACGAGTATCCGTTGGTGGAAGTGGGCACGCAGATTCGAGCAAGGAAGTCACAGCCCGCGCAGCGAAGCGAGCAGGAATGTCTTCCCGTGTTCGAATCTGCGCCGGCCCATTTCCTGTCGCAATCAAGCCCACGAGCTACAGGTCACTCCATCGGGCCCATTTCGAGCAAGAGATTGCATGCACGAAAGCCTGGTAGCATGCATTACCCTCTGCAAATCTCGCATCTCCACCGATAACCGTCTCGTCGCAACAGCCCCACCGACCATCACAACCCAAAATCGATGTCAGCCTTTTAGAAGCCGGTAGAAGCGCCCATATTCAATGTCCTTCCGGTATCGTAGATTCACATTCGGCCAAAACGTCCGCAAGTGGCCTTCGTATAACATACGAAACGGAACTAGGAACTAGCCGAACGAACCGATAAACCACAGCCACACGTGCTAATTCGGGTATAGAGGCGATTTCACAGCTGATCTCATTCAGTCCGTGACCGGACGACATCGAAATCTTACCGGCTAAAATCTTCACAATCGGTTCCCGTCTGCCGGTTTCAATACGTATCGAATCCCCGTTCTCGATGCCCACGTCGCTCGTACGCGAGTATACTTCCAGGTTGGTCCGAGAACGCGGTGAATCGAAATCGGGTCGTACGGGCAGTTTCTTGGCCTAAAACGAGGGACTGGACAATCCTGGTAATAGGTCCTATTCCTGTCGCCATCGTAGACAGCTATGTCCAGTCTGTGATCCTCAGTACGGCCGCCGAGTCAATTTCCTAGATCCGATATCAGCCGGGTCGGCACCGCTTCTAGCGGACGTTCGAGCAGTTCGTGAACGGCAAACGAGCGCCGCAGGCCGCCCGATAGGCGGGCTCGGTCGCGCTCGGCCACTGACACCGAGTATGAAAACTGGCGGTGCGACTAAACGCGGTGAGAGAACAGCACCGATGCCCACGGAAGTGGCAGAATGAACGATCGGTTTGAGGTACAAAATCGCCGGAAGGTAACCGATTGTGAATATCGGCGCTCCTAAAAACGTCTACATTCCGAAGCGAACCACCGGCAAAGAGAACAGCATCCACGAATCAACCACGAGGTCTCCCCGGACTACGCTCAGTGCCGCATCGCAACGACCAGCGCTAACCCGGCGACGATCAGCATCGCGAATACAGCCATCGACAGCCACTGCACGTCCAGCGAGGCTACACCGGCATCATTTGCTCTCCTTCAGAAATAGCGGTTATATAGTCTCTAATTTTCATAACTTTAATTTCTACTTGGCTCGAAAGATACTCCGGAAGCCAGAGCCGGCCCGCTCGAATCGCGGACGTGGCGCGCGACGGTTACCGTACACCGACGGGGGAGCACTACGCGCGACGGCCAGTTGTCGGCGTTCGAACGGCTCTTTAGCGTCACGTGACGTCTGGTCATCACCCGTGGCACCGCCCACCGCGACGACGCCGACAGCGGTTCAGGACGTGCGCCGTCGTCGATCGCGGCCACGCCGTCGAGACCGGGCCGCGCGAAGAAGGCGAACCGGACACCACGATGGAACTCACCGCGCCACTCCGTGGAACGCTGTTGCTCGCAGTCGTCGTCCTGGTGGGGGGACCACCGACGGCGGAGCTGGTGGTGTACCCGCTGGCCGACGCGGAAGACGTCAGGGCGACCGTCGTCGACCGTATGGTTCTGCTGCTCGTCGGCGTCCCGGCGCTGACCGCGTTCGCCGCTGCCACCGCACTGTTGCTCGCGACGAGCACCGGCGGGCTCCCGCTCTCGGTTACCGGGGGACGTGCGCTCCTGGCGACCGAGTGGGGGCCGGTCTGGGTCGCCCAGACGGCGGTCACCCTGGGGCTCGGGCTGGTCGCGGTCGTCGGCATCCTGGGCCTCGTCGTGGTGCCGCGTCGATGGTGGCTCAGGGGTGCCACCGCCGGCGGCGTCCTCGTCCTGCTGGCCGTCTGTGTATCGGGGTACTCGACCGTCGTTCCCGACGCCCGCGTCGCGATCGCGCTCAAGTTCGGGCACATGGCCGGTGCGGCGGTCTGGACCGGTGGCCTCGTCGCGCTCACGACGGTCTGTCCGCCGGTGCTCCGGGCGGTCGACGAGGACGCGAGACGTCGGGCGGTGGCGCGAGCGATCCGGTCGTTCTCGCCCATCGCCGTCGGCGGCGTCACGCTGGCCAGCGTCGCCGGCCTGCTCATCGCCGTCTGGCACCTCCCGGGGCCGACGACGGTGCGGACCTCCGCCTACGGCGTCGTCCTCGCGGTGAAGGTGGCGTTCGCGCTCGCCGCCGCGGGCCTCGGCGGGGTCAACCGCTTGCTCCTGTTGTCCCGACTCCAGCCCGCGGCCTGTCGCCGTCGGACGGCCGGCCGTCGACTGCTCTCCCGCCTCCCGCACGGCGGCGCCGCGAACGCCACCGGCCGGGGCGCGACGCAGTCGTTCGTCTGGGCGATACGTGTGGAGGTGCTTGTCCTCGTCGCCGTGATGCTCCTGTCCGTGATCCTGACGGCGGTCCTGTCGGTCCCCGCCGGCACGGGGCAGCTGAACGCCACGGGCAGCGAGTTCCGGAGCGTCCTGCTGGTGGGCGCCATGGCGGTCGCCGCCGTCGGGTTCACGACGTTCGGCTACGAGGTGACCGAGGTCCGGCGCGAGCGACCGCCGACGTGACGCGGTCGGGCCGTCCGCGTCACTCGTCGGGCCGGGCCCGGATGCCCGCGTTGTCGTTCACGTGCCTTGTCCCAGTGACCAGAATCGCCCCACTGCCCCGACTGCCAGAAGACCTTTCCCCGCGTCTAGCCGTCGTTAGGTAATGCAATCACCCGCGATTGATTCTCCCTCCCATCAGCTCTCTGCCGATGAGTGAACAGCACCTCGACCGCCGAACCCTCCTCGGCGCGCTCGCAGCCGCGGGAGCCACCTCGCTCGCTGGCTGTTCGGCACTCCAGGCAGAGAGCGACAGCGAGGCCACGGCGGCCGACGACGACCTCGCCCGCGAACTCGCGACGCGCTTCGCGCCGACGCTGTACTTCGACGAGCACGAGCCGTGGTTCCCGACGGACCCCCGCCCGTACGCCAGCGAGGACGACGGGGAGACCGTTGTCGACGGCTTCGACGCGTTCGACGGCTATCACGAGCGCTACAGCGAGGGCGACCCGCCGAACCCGACGGTGTTCTACAACGCCGTCGAGTACGCCGAGTCGCCGCTAGCGGTCGTCCAGTTCTGGCTCTACTCGGCGTTCGACCAGTTCACGACGAACTTCCACTGGCACGACTGGGAGGTGTTGCACGTCTTCGTCGACACCGACACGGGCGACCCGCAGCTGTACGTCGCCAGCTCGCACTCCCGGAAGGTGCCCAACAACGAGTTCCTCGACCCGGACCCGGAGACAGTCCCGCGGATGCTCGCGGAGCTGGGCTCGCACTCGACGGCGCTGTCGGTCAACGACGACGCGGACCGGTTCCAGCGCCTGGCCGAGGGTGACCTGTTCGCGGACGTCACCAACCGGGCCATCGAGGGCGTCGAGGACCTGGCCGAGATCCCGCTGGCCTACGGCCTCCCGCGGGACGAGGGGTCCCGGCTGCCCTACGTCGTCCCGGCGTACGAGGGCGCGCCGCTGTACGACCACGACCGGCTTCCGTCGGTGACGGCCGACTCGCTCGTCACCGAGGAGCTGACGGTGCGAGCGTTCGACGAACTGACCTCACCACCGACGGACCTCCCCGGACGCGAGACCGGGCTCGTGTTCGAACACGAAGAGCGCGAGGAGACGGCCGACGAGGCCGACGTCGAGTACGACCTCGTCCCGTCGAGCGAACTCGAACACATCACGGACTTCACGGGGCCGCAGTTGAGCTTCGAGTTCGCCGTCCCACAGGCCGTCGAGGACGCCGTCGCGGGCCACATCACGACGACGGGTGCGCCGTGGGACCAGCCCCGCTACGAGAACCCGGCCGCGGACGTCACGGACCCGAACCACCGCGCGGCGCTGGCCGACCGCTACGACGCCATCGGCGAGCCGGCGCCGATCAACACCGTCGTCACCCGCGTCACGGAGGCGGTCACGACCGACGACGCGCCCGAGGACGAGGGGCTGACGACGACGGACGCGACCGTCGAGTCCGTCGCCCTGCTGGAGAGCGACCCCGAGGCGGTCCCGACGTTCGGCGGCGTCGCCGTCGTCCGGGACGTCCCGGCCGGTGACCACCGGCTGACGGTCAACGGCGCGGGGCAGGCCCCCCACAGCGAGCGGGTGTCGGTAGCCGGGGGCGGGGACGGGAACGCCGGCGCGGTGACCGCCGCCGGCGTCGACGGCGAGATCCCGCTCGTCGCCAACCGCGACGCGAGGAAACTCGAGGTCGGGACGGCGAACGCCGACGTGGACGTCGCCACCGTGGCCCTCGAAGACGACTTCGCGGGTCGCCTCTACGAGTCACCGGTCGGAGACGACGACGGCGACGAGGCCGTCTACGTCCACGCCGGGGGCGCGTACACGACGGAGGTCCGGGACAGCGACGACGAGGTCGGCGCCTATCGAGTCAATCCGGACCGGAACTCGGACGCGGGCGTTCGCATCGACAACCCGGAGACGGGCAAGGCGCCGCTCGCCGAGTACCTCGCCGACGTCAGCGAGGAGACGCGGGCGGCGGTGGCGGCGGAGATGGACGCAGACGACGGCGGGGATAGCGACGACAGTGGCAGCGACGACGGTGGCAGCGACGGCGGAGATAGCGATGACGGCGGGAGCGACGACGGGGATAGCGACGGCGGGACGGAGACCGAAACCGACGGCTCTGGCGGCTCCGGGACCGGTGGCTCGGACGGGTCGTCGAACGCCATCCAGGGTCTCGAACGGGCGCTCGCCGCGGTCGTCGACGCGGCGGAGCGAGCGGCAGCGCGGGCCCGTGAGGGTGACCGCGGGAACGCGGACAAGCAGCTCGAAGCGGTCGCCGACCGGCTCGAACGGGCGGAACAGCGCCTCGCAGAGGCGAGCGACGACTTGCCGGAGTCGCTCGTGAACGCGGCCGAGAACCGCCAGGAACAGGCGAACCGGCGGGCCGAACAGGCCCGGAACGCGAACGCGCTCTGAATCGGGACAGGGCGTTCGTTTCTCACTGTCGCATCGCCACGACGAGCGCGAAGCCGGCGACCAGCAACACCGCAAAGCCGGCCAGCGAGAGTCCCTGGACGTCCATCGCAGCCACGCCGAGCGTCACGCCCAGAATCGCGACTCCAGCGAGTAGACTCCCACCGGCGTGGACCAACTCGGCCCGGTGGGTCTGCGCACGACGCCCGACCTGGCCGCCCAGCGAGACGGATTGCTCACCGAGATCCCAGGCGAGCACCGACGCGACGCCGGCGACCAGCAACTGCATCTCCGACGCCCCTCGCACCACGCCGCTCGTCACGACGCCGACGAACAGGAGCGCGGCGCCGGCGGTCACGAGCCTGCGCTCCCAGCCCGAGCGGACGGGCACCAGCCCTGCCAGCAGCACCGCGAGGCCGAGCAATCCAGGTAGTAGCTCCAGTCGGTCCGTCACTGCCTCCGGCCGGGAGACGGCGAGGCCGAGTGCCACGAGAACGAGCACGCCGCCCGCGAGCGCCGCGAGCGACCCTGGGGCCTTCTGGCCGCGCTGCCAGGCGACGTAGCCGCCGACACAGAGTCCCAGTCCAGCGATCTCGGCGACGAGCGCCTGCCACTGGCCGGCACCCTCGATGAGGAGCGCGACGGTGGCGACGCCGGCCACCATCGCCAGCAGCGCGCCGGGCGCAGTCGGTCGGTCGAGCAGGTCACGCGAGGCAGTCGGCGACGTCATCGGTATCGCTCCATGGTCCGTTCGAGGGCGTTGCCGAGGTGGTCACCGGTCTGCCAGTCGACGACGGGGACGCCGAGGCGGCGGAGCGCCTGGATCCGCGTCGTCCGTTCGCGCGCGGCCAGGCGGTTCCCGACCGTCTCCCCGGCCGTCGTGTCCGGGCTGACGACGGTGACTGGGTGGCCGGCGGCCTCCAGGGTCCGCACGGTCCCCAGGATGTCGTCGTCGGCGAGCGGGCTCAGCAGCGTAATCTGGGTGTTGCCGCCGAGTCGCTCACGGAGTTCGGCGGTCTGGCGGTCGCGACCGCTCGTCGCGCCGTCCACCAGCCGGCCGCCATCGGAGAGCGCTGCTTCCGCGCCGGTGGAGCCGGGCTGGTCCACCGTGGGTCCCTCCGGGGAGTCGTTCACCTCGGGCGCAACGTCCCTGCTGTCGAACTCGGGCGAGACGACCCGGTCGGCAGGGCCGTCCTGGCTGCCGGCGACCGTCGACGGCGCGAACGCGGGGTCGGCGTCGAGCAACTGGCGAAGGTGGGCCAGGTGGCTCCGGCCGACGCCGAGCGGGAGCCAACAGGGCTCCGGGCCGAGCGCGGCGAGGCCGAACTCGTGGTTTGCGTCGGCGAGCGCGGCGGCCAGGCGGTCGGCCGCGGCGACGCTCCGGGCGACGGCGTGGGCGGTCGGTGTCGCCCCCGGTTCGTCGGCTGGGACGTCCGTCCCGACGTCGACGCAGAGCACGACCGCGGCGGCCCGTTCCTCCCGGAACTCGACGGTCGTCAGGTCGCCACCGCTGGCGTAGCGCCGCCAGTCGATCCGTTTCACCGGGTCGCCGCGGCGGTACTCGCGCATGCGGTGGAACTCCAGGCCGCTCCCGCCCTCGTCGGTGACGAGTTCGCCGGTCCGCCGGCGGGTCAGGTCCCGCAGGGCGGCCTGGGGGACCGAGACGCCGCAGTCGATCACCGTCGACTCCTGGACGGTCGTCGTCCGTTCCGTCGCGCCGCTGAGGTCCCTGGAGAGGACGATCGTCGGTTCGAACCGGTGTTTTCCCTCGCGGCCCTCGACGGCGTACTCGATGGTCGTCTCCTCGCCGGGGCCCAGCGCCGTGGCGCGCCGGGGCGTCCCGTCGACGACGGGGAGTAGCGCGGGCACGCCGTCGACGATACGGAGGTCGGTGAGCCACCGGTCGCCCTCGTTGCGGACCGTGACCGCGACGTCGACCGACTCCCCGTGTGCGGGCGTCCGCTCCGATATCGTCCGCTCGACGGCGAGGTCGGGTTCGGGCGGCACCGGGACGAGTCGCGGGTAGACGGCGTAGCCGACGCCGACCGAGGCGAGTAGCAACAGGCTGGGGCGCTGGGCGAGGAGGCCCACCGCGCCCGCGAACAGCGAGAGTGCGACGACGCCGCGCCAGCGACCGGTGGTGCGGACGTCGCTCACGCCGACTCGCCCTCCATCGATTCGAGTGCGGACACCGTGGCGTCGACGCGCCGGTGGAACCAGTCGTCCCGGTGGAGACGTGTTGCGAGGCGCCCCGCGAGTCCGGGCGGGTCGAGTTCGTCGTCTGCGACGAACGCCGCGGCGGCCTGGTCGTCGGTCCACTCGCCCGATTCGATGCGCTCGCGGGCGGCCGGTCGGGAACACCGGTCCGCTTCGGCGACGGCCTCGACGGCGGCGGCCCGGACGCGTGCGTGGACGTGCCGGTGCGTATCGCTCACGCGCAGGAACGGGAGCGAGTCGAGCGCGTCGTCGACGTCGCGGCCGGGCGAGGCTGGGTCCGTCCCCTCGACGGGGGGCGGCGTCGCCTCCGAGACGCCCGTCGTCGTCCGCGAGAGGACGAGTCCGGCGACGGTGGCGAGCGCGGGCACGGCCAGGACGGCCACGAGCACGTAGTCGTTGCCGGCGAGCGCCAGGGCCGCGCCGATGGGGATCAGTCCCGCGACGGCGGGCGAGAGGACGGCAAGGATGCCGAGAACCAGCAGGACGATTCCCGCGGCGGCCGGCGCTTTGCGCGTGAGCGCCATCAGGTGCCACCTCCGGCGTCGAGTCGGTCCCGACTCTGGCGGGCGGTCTCTTCGCGCTGGGCAGTGACGGGACGGCCGCCGTAGCGGACTTCCTCGTACGTCTCGGTGAGTCGCTTCACGGCCTCCCTGTCCAGCCCGGCCTCGATGGCCGCGCTCGCGCACTCGCTCGTCGTCATCGTTCCTGGACGATCGAGGTCGAGGTGGCGGACCATCCCGAGCCACGCGCGTTCGACGGCATGGGCGGGCGAGCCCTCCCGCGGGTCTGCCTCGGCTGCCGGGGCAGGGCCTTCGGCGTCTTCCTCGTCGTCCGGATCCGCGAACGCGGCAAGTAACCGCTCCCGGTACCGATACGCCAGGCCGCCCGCACCGAGCACGGCGGCGAGGACCAGCAAGTAGGGCAACAGGGCCATCAGCAGGGCCAGCAGGCGGTCGAGCAGTGACATCGGTTCCAGGCCCTGCTCGCCGCTCTCGTCCTGCTGTTGCTCCCGCTGCTGTTGCTCCCGCTGCTGTTGCTGTTGCCGTTGCTGGGACTGGCTCTCCGCCGGCTGGCTGCTCGTCGACTCACGCTGGTCCCCCGGGTTCGAACTCATTGCGCTCGCGGGCTCTCCCTCCCGCTCGTCCCCCTCGATCTCGTCCATCACGTTCGAGGCGGTGTCCTGCCCGATGGGCACCTGGTCGTAGTCCAGGTCGATGACGTCGTTGGCGTCCGTCGACATCGTCGACTCCAGCGTCGTGGCCGAGACGCCCATCGCGCTGATAGAGAGGAGGGCGACCGCGAGCCACGCGCCTGTTTCCCGTTTCATAGTGACGGCGGTGTGTCGGTGTAGATCATCTGGCGCTCCCTCGTGTATCCACCCTCGTTAAGCCAACCGAGTTCGCAGACGAAACCGCAAGCCCGTAGGCCCCTATTGGGAACTTCGTGGTTAGTTATAGAGTGCCCTTACGCGACTAACGCGGGATTATCTTCGGCGTCGCGCTGGCTCCGTCTGGAAAATTGCCGTCGCGCGACAGGTCGGCGGCCCCGGTCGGAAAGCTCTCCCTACCATCAAAACTGGTGACACGTCGCACACGTCCTGATAGAACAGGCAGACCGAATCGACCGCCCGCAGGTCACCGTGGAACCAACGGTATAAGCCAGTCCACGCCAACCAGGAGGCATGCGACAGTTCGTCGTCACCGGCCACGACGTCCCGACGACCCCGGAGTTCTCCCTGGACGACCTCCCCGGCGGCGCGGGACGCCTCGACCTGCTGGCGCGCTGTGTCACGAGCGCGCTCGTGCTCTCCCACGGCCTCCGCGAGGACGTCCGCGTCCACCTCGTCCTCGCCGACGAGTACACCGTCACCTTCGACGGGAGCGCGCTCCGGAACTTCAACCCCGACGAGCGCTCGACGGCGGCGCGGGTCCGGAACGCCCTCGAAGAGCGCGAGGAGGCCATCGGTCACGTCCCGGTCGAGACGTCGCCGGGCGTCTCGCTCTCCCGGATGGGCTTCGAGGCGACCGTGGAGACGGCAGCGAAGGCGGCCGAGACCGTCGTCCAGCTCCACGAGAATGGCGACCCCGCGGTGGAGGTCGACCCGCCGACCGACCCGTTGTTCGTCCTCTCGGACCACCACGACTTCTCCGACGGCGAGCGCGCGCTCCTCGACGACGTCGCCGACCGGCGGCTCTCCCTGGGGCCCAAGGCCATCCACGCAGACCACGCCATCGCCGTCGCGCACAACTACCTCGACACCGACGGGTACACCACTTACTGACAGCGCGTCAGCGAACCACAGACTGCGGGCCGTCGTGAATGTATCTAGCGTGGCAGTAAGACGGCCCTAGGCGTCGCCGGCGAACGTTCAGCCGATCATACTAATCCCCATACGGAGCTTTAACGCCGACATGAGGAGAACCGAAGCGTGAACGCCGTCGTCATTCCGACAGGGCACGAGGCCCAGGGGTACGTCTGTGTCAGGTCGCTCTCGGAGCAGGGCGTCCGGACTATCGTCGCCTCGGAGAAGGAGGGGGTTCCGGCGGCGGCGTCTCGGTACTGCGACGAGTCCGTCGACCTGCCGCCGCCGAAAGAGGACCTGCTGGCCTACCGGGACGCCCTGCTCGAACTGGCCGAGCGGGAGACCGTCGAGACGATACTTCCAGTCCGGCCGGAGGACGGCTACGTCCTCTCTCGTTTCCGCGAGTCGTTCGAGGCGCACGTCTCCCTGCCCGTCCCGTCGTTCGACCAGCTACGAACCGTCCACGACCGCCTGCGCCTCGCCGAGGCGGCCGAGGCGGCGGGCGTGCCGGTGCCAGAGACGCGCCGGCTCGCCGACGTCGACGACTGGGGCCCCGAACGCATCGTCAAGTCCCGGTACAACCTCGTCGTCGACGACTACGTCGACCACCTCGACCCGGGCGAGTCCGCCGTCGTCAAGGCGGTCAAACACCTCCAGCCGGGAACCGAACCGGACCCCGACGCGATCCGCGAGGCGTACCGCCACGACCCGATCGTCCAGGCGTTCGTCCCCTACGACGAGGAGTACATGTTCGCCGGGCTGTACGACCACGGCGAGGCGCTGGCCACCTTCCAGCACCACCAGGTCCGGGGCACCTCCTACACCGGCGGCGGCGGCGTCTACCGCCAGTCGACCGACATCCCCGAACTCGACCGCGTCGCCGACGACCTGCTGTCCCACCTGGAGTGGCACGGCCTGGCCTGCATCGAGTACATGCGCGACGAGCGCACCGGCGAGTTCGTCCTCACGGAGATCAACCCCCGGATGTGGCAGTCCCTGCCCTCGACTGTCCGCGCCGGCGTCGACTTCCCCCACTACTACTGGCTCCAGGCGACGGACCGGACCGACGAGATCGACCCGGACTACGAGATCGGCGTCGGGAGCCACCTGCTCCACGGCGAAGTCGGCTACCTCCTGAGCATCCTCACCGACGACTCGCCGCTCGTCCAGCGGCCGTCGCTCGCCGGGACCGCCTGGGAGATAGCGGCCTCCTGCCTCTCGGAGCCCCACTTCGACTACCTCAACCTCGACGACCCCGGGCCCTTCCTCCAGGGCCTCCGGAACAAAGTGAAGTAGCTGGGACGAGGTCGGCTGAGAGTAGCTGTGGACCCGTGGCGAGCGGGTGTCAGTGGCCGATTCACAGTCGGTTGATTGTGCTCTGGCTGTCGATGCTGTGACTGCTGGGCGTGTCTGTGAGTTGCACGGATAGTTCGTCTGAATTGCGCTGGAAGAAGCGACACCGCCAACAGCCAGAAAGCCCTCGGCGCGCTCCGGTCCCGGGGCTTGCTGCGCTCCTCACTTCGTTCCGGTGCCCTCAGCGAAAGCTGAGGACTACGCGAGAGCTACGCTCTCGCGGTCGCTTGCTGCGCCCGGGTTCCCGGACCCCGCCTCGCCCTTTCATTCCGCCAGGCATCGCAGCCCTGCCCTTCCCTTGGTCGCGCGATGAAACGCGCTCCCGGCCGACCGGCGCGCGGTTGCGGGGCGGTCAGGACGCGTGTCGCGCCGCTAGGCGCGACCGGGGAGGGGTGGCGGAGCCAATCGCGAGCGCAGGGAGGCGCCGACCGGAGGGAGGGGCCTCCGAACGAGCGAACGGGGAGCGAAGCGACCCGTGAGCGCGTTTTATCGCGCGAGCGACGGCTGTCCCTGGGGGACTGAAAGGGCGAGGAGCGCTCGACGAAGCACGGCGACGCAAGCACCGAACGAAGTGAGGCGCGCAGCGAGCCGCGCGAGTCGAGCGCGCCGAGGGCTTTCGAGGTAGTGTCGTTTCCAGCCACGTCACCAGTTCGAAACCTACCAAACGAGACCTCTACACACTGTACTAGCCATGAACGAACGACGACTCCTACGACGAAAATCACCTCACGGCCGGTCGTTGAACAGGACGAGGTGCCTGAGAATCGTCCGTTTCTCCAGGCCGCCGCCGAGGGCGCCCGAGAGGACGCCGATGGTGGCGATAAAGCCCGCGATGCGGACGAGTTCGACGACGCCGACGGTCGGGTCCTCCAGGCTGGGCCAGTTCGTCATCAGGTTCGGCGGGAAGACGACGTACTCGATGGTGAGCATGATCCCCCCGACCAGCAGGTAGAGGCCGACCATGGCGAGCACGAGGATGCAGAAGACGGCGACGTTCACCAGCGCGACGTGTTCGGTGAGGACTTGCTGGCGCCCGCGGGGAAACAGCAGATTGTGCGAGAACAGCAGGTAGACTGCCGCGAGCAGGATGGAGCCGACGGCGAACAGCGCGGCGGTGCCGTCGGTGATGTTCAGCCCGACGTCCCACGTCTCGGCGCTAAAGACGACGACGAGCGTCGGCACCAGCGCCGCCGTCGATAGCTTCGGCAGCGACAGCGGGAGCGCGAGTGCGCGGCTCCTGACCACTGCGGCGGCCACCTCCCCCGGGTTCCGGGCGACGCTGGCGAGGTAGAACCACAGCCGTCCGAGGGGGCCACGGGCGTCCGTCTCCTCCTCGGGGATCCGGCTCGCCTCGCGGCGGAACTGTCTGCTCAGCGTCGTGTCGAACCGCGGGACGCCGTCCCGTTCGGCGTCGAACGTGAACGGCGCCATCGCGGAGTCACCCCCCGCGTCGTGGCCGGCGCCGAGGACGTGGCCGACCTGGTGGAGCAGCAGTGCCGCGCCGTTCCAGCGCACCGCCGCGTCCTCGAGGGACCGCCGGGGCTGGTCACGGGGCGATAGCCGCAGGGTTCGCGTCGAGACGACGGCGACGCGTCCCAGCGGCGACGCCAGCCCGGGCACGCGACGCTCGCGCCGGGAGAGCAGCGGGACGTCGGTGACGACAACGACCAGGTCGTAGGGGCCCTCGACCATCCGCAGCGCCGCCTCCTCCAGGAACTCGGAGGGGTACCGCGCGTCGTAGTCTGTCAGCTCCTCGGGCTCTTCCGCGTGGAACCGCCAGCTCGCGTCCGTCGCCGACGCCAGTTCGCCGACGACGTCGTGGGCCGCCCGGTCGGCGAAGGCCGCGAGGTCGACGCCGTCGCTCCGCGGAGAGTGGGCGACCAGCAGCCCGACGTCGACGACGACGTCCCCGTCGGCGTCGGTCGTCACCGCCTCGCCGTCCGCCGCTGCCCCGGTCATACGTTCGTTTGGAACCGCCGACGGAAAAGCGTCAATCGACTCGACGGCGGTCCCGAGCGGCCAGGAATCGCCGCCGGGCCGCGCTAGCTGTTCGAAGGTTCCTGACGTCCGCCACTGGGACGCCGAGAATCGCTTCGAGCCGATGTCTGCACCGCTCGCAACGGGCCGTTACCGGTCGACGGGTCGTTGCCTTCTGCCTCCACCCGGCAATGGCGCCCACTACCCAGGAGGTACCACAGACCTAACTGAGTAACACGAACCTGTCGGTGTATTGTGCAATATATATTGAAACTGGTGGGAGGCGGAGGTCCGGGCACCGATGACTGGTGCCACCGATCCGGACCGGGAACGCGGGGCGACGGACCCGTACACGGTCCGTCGATTCCGTCCCGAGGACAGGGACGGCGTGATAGCGCTCGATCGGATCGTCTGGGACCGTGACCGGGGCCCCGACTGGTTCCGGTGGAAGTACGAGTCGAACCCGTTCGTCGACGACGTCCCGGTGTTCGTGGTCGAGCGTGACGGCCAAATCGTCGGGGCGCGTCCGTTCATGGCCTTCCGGATACGCACCGGCGAGACGGTCGTCGACGCACTGCAGCCGAGCGACACCATGGTCCACCCGGATCACCGGCGACGCGGCCTCTTCACCCGCATGACGCGGCGAGCGATAGCGGCCTACGCCGACGAGGAGCCCAGCTTGCTGTTCAACTACCCGAACGACGCCGCCCGGCCCGGGTACGAGAAACTCGGCTGGCGGACGGTCGGACCGCAGGTGACGTTCTACCGGATTCAGGACCCCGCACGGCTCCTCTCGGCCCGGTTCGACGCTGCGGCGGAGCCGCTCGTCCGCCGGACGGTCCGGCCGCTGGTCCGCGCGGTCCGTCGTCCTCCCAGCCGACTGCCCCGGCGTGCGGACGTCGACGTCGCGTCCCAGCGCGGGGTTCCGCACGCGACGCTCGCGTCGCTCTACGAAGGCAGTGTCCCCCGCAGGTTCCACGCGCTCCGCGACGAGGCGCTCCTCGCGTGGCGGTTCGGGAGCCCCGTCTGGTCCCGACGGACGTATCTCGCGAGACGCGACGGCACCGCCGTCGCGGCGCTGGTCGCGCGGACCCGGACACTCGCCGACGGCGTCACCGTAACCCAGATAGCGGACGTCCTGCCGATGGCCGGCGACGAGTACGAGCGGGGGGCCGCCACGACCCTCCTGGGACCGGTGGTCCGGGACCACGCGGAGTCGACGCTTATCGCCGCAATCACGGGCCCGATCCGTTCGGCGGCCCTCGAACGGCACGGGTTCAGGCCGGACGACCGGCCACCGCTCTCGTGGGTGCGCGACCGGTCCAAGACCCTCGCGGTCCGGCCCATGCGGCTCTCGGCCTCGTCGTGGACGCTGGACGGGCGCCCGATCGACGATCCGGCGAACTGGACGGGGACGTTCGTCGAGCGCGACACCACGTGACGGCGACGCGCGCCGAAGTATGACCTTCTTACGAACGGTTTCGAACGTATAACAAACTGATGGGGCCGGGTCTCTCGGTGCATGTTCGAGACGTCAGACGCGCGTCGCGCGGTGGCCCGCGCGTACCGCCTCGCGATCGCCGCCGCGGCACTGCCGATCGTCCTCGCCGACTACTTCGACCCGGACACCGGCGCGGCCTACGACGTCGGCCTCGCGTCGAAACTCGTCCTCGCGGCGCGGATGGTACGGAACAACTGGCAGATCCCGACCGGATCGAGCTTCGTCGAACACCTGGTGATGGCAGCCGCCATCCTCAAGGTTCCCCCGGAGGTCGACGGCTGCGTCGTCGAGTGCGGCTGCTTCAAGGGCGGTAGCACCGCCAACCTGTCGCTCGTGGCGGGGCTGTGTGACCGCACCCTCCACGTGTTCGACTCCTTCGAGGGGATGCCCGAACCCACGGCGGACGACGAGACGCACCTGGTCGTCGACTCCGAGCGGGTCCACTCCTACGAGGAGAACTCCTGGGAGGCGACCGTCGCCGAGGTGGAGGCCAACGTCGTCGCCTACGGCGACCCCGGCGCCGTGGTGTTCCACCCGGGCTACTTCGACGAGACGATGCCGGGGTTCGACGAGCCCTGCGTCGCCGCCTTCCTCGACGTCGGCCTCCGGACGTCCGCGGAGACGGCCCTCGAACACCTCTGGCCCGTGCTCCGGAACGACAGCCGCTGTTTCACCCACGAGGCCAAGCACATGGACATGGCCGACCTCTTCTTCGACCGGGAGTGGTGGCGCGAGACGCTCGATTCGGAGCCGCCGGGACTCGTCGGCGCCGGGAGCGGCATCGGTCTCCACCCCGGTCCGAACGGCTTCTCCAGCCTGCTGGCTTACACCGTCAAGAACCCCGCCGTCGACGACTACGCCGTCGTCGCCCAGACGGGCGCCGACAACGTGGTCGACGTGGGCCGGACCGGGTCGGACTGAACACACCCGTTGCGGATCCTCGACGCTTAACCTCCTGGGCCGGCCAGATGCGCGCATGACCGACCGCAACGCCGCAGACGGGCCGACCGGCGACGACCTCGCCTGGGAGACGCTCGACGCCAGCACCGCCTACAGCTGCGACGGGTTCGACGTGGTCAACCAGTCGGTTCGACTCCCGGACGGCACCGAGTCGGAGTTCGACTACCTCTCGGAGAGCGAAGCCGTCGTCGTCCTCCCGTTCACGCCCGACGGCGACGTCGTCGTCATCGACGAGTGGCGCCAGGCGGTCGACCGCGTCAACCGCGGCCTGCCCGCGGGGAGTATCGAACCCGAAGACGACGACCCCGTCGCCGCCGCCCACCGCGAACTCGTCGAGGAGACCGGCCACGAGGCCAGCGTGGTCGACCACCTCACCAGCGTCGAACCGGCCAACGGCTTCGCGGACTCGTACTTCCACTACTTCGTCGCTCACGGGTGTGAACCGACGGCCGAACAGCGACTCGACCACAACGAGTCCATTCGGGTCGAGACGACGACGTTCGACGAACTGGTCGAGGACGTGCGTACGGGCGACCTCCAGGACGGCCGGTCCGCGTTCGCCGTCCTCCACTACGCGCTGTTCGAGGACGGATCGTCGCAGCGATGACAGACTGACGCTGCAATATATATTACCGGGGAGCCTCAATTCAGACGTATGGACGAGCCTGGGGAGCCAGCCATCGACGAGGTAGACGTCGAGGGGATGCGCGAGTATCTCGCCGGTGAAGAAGTCGTGTTCGCACTCCTGTTCGGCTCGCACGCGCGCGGAACCGCCGACGCCTCGTCGGACGTCGACGTCGCGCTTCGATTCCCCGGCGAGATGGACGCACACGAGCGGTTCCGCCGACGCAACCGTATCGACGCAGCACTGCAGGAGTACGCCGACGGGTTCGTCGACGTCAGTGACATCAGTTCGTTGCCGATCCCGGTCGCGCACGCTGCCCTTCGAGACGGCGTCCGTCTCGTCGGCGACGAGCAGACCATCGACGAATACCGGACCCAGGTCCAGACCGAATACGAGTCCTCGTCAGCCGCACGGAAAGCCGACGACGAAGCCTTCATCGAGCGACTCGCCCGGGGAGAGATCTAGATGGTGGACGAGGAGATCGTCGTCGACAAACTCCGGCACATCAACGAGTACACCGAGGACCTGAAGCAGATGCGCGGAATGTCAAAGGACAAATACGTGAACGACGTCGTGATTCAACGGGCCGTCGAACGGACGTTGATGAACCTCATACAGTCCTGTATCGACCTCGCTCAACACATTCGAGCGGCCGAGAATCTCTCACCGAGTGGAACCTCGAAGAAGGAAATCGAAGCCCTCGGGGATGCGGGGATCATCTCTGACGAGACACAGGCACGGATGGAGGAGGCAGTGGGATTCCGGAACATCCTCGCGCATCGGTACGGTGACGTTGACCACGACATCGTGTACGACGTACTCCACAGCGATGTTCACTGGTTCGAACAGTTTCAGCAAGCGGTCGCGCAGTGGTTTCAGGACCGGGACGCCACGTAGCTTCCCGCCATCCTCGTCCAGAAACCGATACCTTACTTCCCGTGCCGTCCCTGTCCACGCCCATGAGCTACGACCTCTTCGACACGGAGTCCGGCAACGCAGTCGTCGTCGCACTGGATCACGGCCTCGGGATGGGCGCGCTGGAGGGGTTCGAGGACGCCGGCGCGACGCTGGATGCCGTCCTCGCGGGTAATCCCGACGGCGTCCTCGTCGGGCCGCACTTCGCCCGACGGTATGCTGACCGATTCGACGACTCGGACGCCGACCTGCTGGTCACGGCGGACGTCGCGACGTTCTCCACCCGACCGGGCCACGACGAGGCGATGGACATCTGGACCCAGCCCTTCGACGTCGACTCGCTGCTGGATCTCGACCCCGTCGGCGTCAAGACCGTCCTCGTCTTCGGTCGGGAGGACCGCGAGCTGTTCCAGGAGAACATCGAGGCCGTCGCAGACCTCGCCGAGCGACTCCGGGGCACCGGCGTCCCGCTCATCGTCGAACCGGTCGGCTGGGGAAAACGCGTCCCGGAGCCCCTGGAGACCGACCCGGAGTACGTCGCCGACGCCTGCCGCATCGCCTGGGAGATCGGCGCCGACGTTCTCAAGGCGCCCTACACCGGCGAACCGGACACCTACGCCGACCTCGTTGACGCCTCGCCGGTCCCGGTCACCGTCCTCGGCGGGCCCGCCTCCGGGTCGACGCGGGCGATGCTCGGGGACATCGAGGAAGCCGTCGGCTGTGGTGCGCGCGGCCCAGTCATCGGCCGCTCCGTCTGGCAGACCGAGGACCCCCAGGCGGTCGTCGAGGCACTGAACGGCGTCGTCCACGAGGGGAGGAGCGCCGACGACGTCTGGGGGTGAGGAGTCGGTGCGAGTCAACGCCGACCGGCAGTTTCTGGCGAACGTCCGTCACTCACCGCCCCATTCACGGATCGGCGGGATCAGTTCGAGCGTCGCCGCGGCGAGGTAGAGGCCGACGGCGATCAGCGCGACGCTGACTGCGACGCCGGCCAACCCGGCTCCGGTGGACCCGGCCGAGGCCACCACGCCGAGTAACCCGACGTACGCGATCACGAAGGCGACGCCCACCAGGAGGACGGTGCCGATAACGCCGAGGATGGCGTCCTCGACGGCCTTCCTGACGACGGTGTAGAGGACGGCCTCGTCGATTTCGGCGGCCGCTCCGCCGTCCGCTACCGGCCCGCTGTGCGCAGTGCCGTCACCGCTTCCGTCGGGGACCATATAATCCGGAGTCTCCGTCGAGCGAAATAAGTTCAGGGGTGGCGATTCTGTCGATGACCGCCGACCTGATCGGCGATCCACGTCGGTCGTGACGAGACGCACCTGTGGGACCGTGCTCGATATGACAACGGAGTTCGATTCGGGCGACATCGACGTCGCCTGCTTGCACTGGAGCCGCCGGTGTCGTCAAAGGCGTCGAGCGCGTACCGGGGACCACTATGGAAGCCACCGCCCGAGAGACACTCTACAAAGCGCCCCGAACGGACGTGATACAGGATCAAGGGCAGTTCAGGACGCACTTCAACTTTCCCGGCCGAAACCTGCCGGACCACGACGACCACGGCTACGGCCCGCTGGCGACCGTCGTCGAGTCGTTCATGGACCCGGACACGCTCATCGGGATGCATCCCCACCGGAACGAGGAGATAATCTCGTGGGTGCCCGACGGCGTCATGCGCCACGACGACGGCGAGGGGAACAAGCTCGTCACCGACGCGGACCACCTGATGGTGATGGGTGCGGGCACCGAGTTCTGGCACGAGGAGCGCACGCTCGCCGAGGACCCGCCGCTCCGGATGCTCCAGATCTTCGTGCGCCCGCACAGCCTCGACCTCCAGCCGCAGATCCAGCACGAACCCGTCCCGGACCCCGTCGCCGACGAGTGGCGACACCTCTTCGGGCCCGAGGACTCGGACGCGCCTCTTTCGGTGCGCAACGAGGTGGACTTCTACGACGCCCACCTCGAGGAGGGGGCCAGCGACGACCTCCCCCAGATTGCCGGGCGGGACGCGTACTTCTACATCTTCGAGGGCACAGTAGAGGCCGCCGACGCGCGCTTCGAGGAGGGAGAGAGCGGGCTGCTCGTCGACGACGACGGGCTGACACTCACGGCACGGGAGGACGCGCTGGTCGTGGCCTTCCTGATCGACCCGGACGCGCCCGTCACCCGGCAGGGAACGATCGGTCGCTGAGTGGTCGCCAGCGCGGCGACGAGTAGTGAGACTCCGTCAGTCGAGCAGCGAACGAACTTCGTCCGCAAGCCCCGCACCGATGGCTTCCATCCCCGCGTCGCCGGGGTGGAGCAGGTCGGTCGTCAGGCCGGTGGCGTCCAGCAGGTCGGGGCCCTCGACGAGGTGGACGTTGTCCGTCGCGCAACTTTCGACGGCCGACCGGAGCGACGACCGGAACGCCGCCGCGCGCTCACGGTCGCCGTCCCGGACGAGATCCTCGTGGTAGGGGAACAGCGTCACGCAGACGACCGGCTTCCCGGGGTTGGATTCGACGACGGTCCGGACGAAGGCGCGGACGCGCTCGTCGAACTGCGCCTCGGTGAACCCCCTGTTTGCCATGTTCACCGACAGCGCGAGCGTCGCCACGTCCCAGTCGTCGCGGTTCGCGAGGTACTCTGCCATCGCCGGTTCGCAGAAGGCCGACCCCGACGCCCCGAGGTTGACCGGGTCGACGCCCAGGCGGCGGGCGACTCGCGAGACGTACGTGAGGTGACTGGCCGAGGCGGCGGCGCCCTCGGTGATAGAGGTCCCGTGGGCGAGGTACCGCGTGTCCGGGAGTTCCTCGTCCGTCGGCGGGCGGCACGCCCCCGCGACGTCGTGGACGGCGACGGGTTCCCAGGCGTCGAACCGCAGGCGACAGACGCGCGGGTCGAACGCGCCCGTCGCTACTTCGTCGTCGAGCGCGCTGATTCGGTCCGGCACTGTCAGTCGTACCGTCTTCGGGACAGGGCCGAACTCCACGGGCTCCTCGCCCTGGAAGTCACCCCAGAACGGGCGGAGCACGGTTCTCCCCTGCGCCGAGACCGTCACCCGGACCGTCGCGTCGTCCGCCTCCGGGACGAACCGGAGTTCGCTGTTCGTCGGGTGGCCCATCCGCTCGCGGGCGTCGACGTTGAGTTCGCGCCCGAGGCCGCCGGGAGCGCGACGCAGCCGGTGGCCCCCGGGACTCCACGGCGCCGCGGCCGTCTCGGCGACGTTGTGGAGCGCGGCACCGGGCAGTTCGTCGTGGATCATACGTTGCGTCACACTGCCCCCGTATGATATGTATGCCGACTGGCCGCGCTCGTGTGGTGAGTGAGTATGTGAATTTAACGGGTGATTTGGTGAGAGGGTGCTGGAAGAAATGAGACTGTTAACACCCAGAAAGCCCTCGACGCGCTCTCTGGAGCCAGAATCGAGACCGCAAACAATCAGAAAGCCCTCGGCGCGCTCGGGTCGCGGGGACCACCTTGCGCTCCTCACTCCGTTGCGGTGCTAAGGGGTCCCGGCTTCCCCGACCCCGCCTCGCCCTTTCAGTCCTCCAGGACGGCACAGCACCACAGCCCTGCCCTTCCCCTGGTCGCGCGATGAAACGCGCTCCCGGCCGGGCGGTTGCGGGCTGCCAGGAAGTGTGATTCGCGCCGGACGGCGCGAATCCGGGGAGGTGTGGGGAGGCAACCGCGAGCACCTCCGTGGCGCGAGCGATGCTGATCCTGGAGGATTGAAAGGGCGAGGCTCGGTGAACGAAGCACGGACCCATAAGCACCGCAGCGAAGCGAGGAGCGCAGTGCGGTCCGCGCGAGTTCAGCGGGCCGAGGGCTTTCCTTTGTTGACGGTCTCGATTCTGTCTGCAGAGAGCGTGCGGATGGCTTTCGGGGTGTTTGAACTCATGCTCACTGCTGAAACGCCGAACTCCACTGATCGCTCACTGCACACACCGTATCGGCCGGGACCGGAACTTCCGAAACGCCGATCTCGAACTCACTCACTCGTCGGCGAAGATCTCCCGGACGACCGACTCGATGTCGCGTTCGGCAGACCAGCCGAGTTTCTCCCGAGCGCGTGAGGTGTCGACTTCGAAGGTGTCCGTCAGCGTCTCGTCGTCGGCCCGCGGGTTCTCGACGAGTGTGACCTCGGGCCGCTCGCCCGCGTGTTCGGCGGCGACGTCGGCGACGAGGTTGGCCACCGTCTCGACGCTGGGGTCCTCGTCGCTGGCGACCTCGTACTTCTCGACGCCCGTCTCGCCGGCCTCGAGCTGGTCGAGCAGGCGCTCGCAGCTGCGGACGTACGCGCGGGCGACGTCGACGACGTGGACGTAGTTGCGCGACTGGGTCCCCGGTTCGTACACCGTCAGCGGCTCGCCGGCTTTCGCGCGGGAGACGAAGAAGTTGATGACGGTCCCCTTGGAGACGGTGGTCCCGTCGACGTCGTGGGACCCGTAGAGGTTCGAGATCATGTACTGGTGGGCCGGGAAGGCGCCCTCGGCGAACGTGTCGATGGCGCGCTCGCTGAGGAGCTTGGTCCGGCCGTACCAGTTCATGGGGCCGCGGGGCTGGTCGACGGTGATGGGGAACGATTCGGGGTCGCCCAGCACGGCCATGCTGAACGGGAACACCAGGCCGGCGCCCGATTTTCGGCAGAACCAGGCGACGTTGTTGGTGCCCTGGACGTTGACGTCGTAGGCCAGGTCCTGGTTCTCCTCGCAGTCGTCGACGCCGCTGACGGCGGCGAGGTGGAGGACGATATCGGCGCCCTCCAGTGCGGCCTCCAGGCGGTCCCGGTTTCGGATGTCGACGTGGTCGACGTCGAGGTCGCCGATGGAGCGGACCTTGGCGAGGTAGAAGTTATCGATGGCGGTCAGTTCCCAGTCGGGATGTGCTTCCTGTATCTCTCTGGCGACGCGAGAGCCGATGTAGCCCGCGGCGCCGGTTATCGCGATGTGTGGTTCGTCAGTCATTGGTTTCGTCTGGTGTGTCGGTCATTGCTGGCTCGCCGGGCCGTCGGCGAACCGTCGTTGCAGGTCGCGGACGCCCTCGCGGAGCGTCCACGACGGTTCGAAGCCCGTCTCCGCGAGGCGGTCGAAGTTGACGTGGTAGGACGGGCCGGGGTGTTCGTCTTCGAGGTAGGTGACGTCGACCGGGCCGACCTCCTCGCGGACGAGTTCGGCGACGTCGGCGATCTGGAAGTTACCGTCGTTGGTCCCGACGTTGTAGACGCGGTGGTCCCAGCGGTCGGGTTCGAGCGCGGCGTGAGCGTACGCGCGAGCGGCGTCTTCGACGTGGATGAAGGGGCGCCAGTTCGAGCCGTCGCCGTAGACCGTCAGCGAGCGGCCGGTCAGTGCACGGAAGACGAAGTAGTTCACGACGAGGTTGAACCGGACGGCGGGGGAGTAGCCGTAGTTGGTCGCCATCCGCAGGGCCGTCCCGTCCATCCCGAACTCCTCGCAGTACTCCGCGAGCAACTCCTCGGACTGCAGCTTCGTCTCGGCGTAGGGGTTGATCGGGTCGGCCTCGGTCGTCTCGTCGATGTCCCGGCTGGTCGCCCGGCCGTAGACGTTACAGGAGGAGGCGAGCACGACGTCGTCGACGCCGAACTTGCCCGCGGCGGTCAGCACGTTCTCCGTGCCCTCGTAGTTGACCGCGAAGGTCTCGTCCCGTCGGTCGTGGGTGCTCGCGGCGCCGGTGATGGCCGCGAGGTGGACGACGGCGTCGACGTCTCTGGTCGCGCTCTCGACGTCGCCGTACTCCCGGACGTCGCCCCGGCGAAACTCTAGGGAGTCACCGACCGCCCCCAGCAAGGAGCGGGGCGCCCCATCCGAGAGGTTGTCCAGGAGCACGATCCGGTCGACGCGCTCGTCGTCCTGCAGGAGCGGGACGAGCGCGCTCCCGATGTAGCCGCAGGCGCCGGTGACCAGGACGTCCATCGGCCGTTCAGTCCTCCGACTCTTCGAGAACGCCCGGGAGGAACCGGTCCTCGTGGGCCTCGATGGTGTCGGCGTAGCGGGTGAGCGTCTCGAAGATGTCCTGGACCCCGTCCTCGAAGGTCTGGGCCTGCTCGCCGATCAGGTCGGCGTAGCGGTCGTCCTCGATCTCCATCTTGTGGGTCTCGTCCTCGTCACGGGGGTTCTCGAAGTGCTCGACGGCGACGTCGAGGTCGAACTCCGACCCGACGTCGGCGATGGTCTCGGCGATCTCGACGATGCTGATCGCGCGCGTGACCTGGTTGTAGACGGTGAGCCCCTCCGGGCGGTCGTCGAGGTCCGCGACGGCGAGCTGGGCGAGGCCCTCGACGGCGTCCTCCAGCGAGACGAACGGCTTGCGCTGTTCGCCCTTCCCGTACACCGTCACGGGGTAGCCGGCGACGGCCTGGGCGCAGAAGCGGTGCGTGACCGTCCCGAAGTAGTAGTCGAAGTCGAAGCGCGTCTTCAGGCGGTCGTCCTCGCGGGTCTCCGCGGTCTCGGTCCCGTAGACGATGGCGGTCCGGACGTCCGAGACGGGAATGTCGAACTGCTTGTGGGCCAGCCGCATGTTGGCCGCGTCGTGGGACTTGGTGAGGTGGTACCAGCTCCCCGCCATCGCCGGGAACGGCACGTCGTCGCGCTCGCCCTGGTTCTCCATCGTCGCGCCGCCCTCGGGGATGGGGAACTCGGGGGCGCCGTAGACGCCCGTCGTCGTCGTCTCGACGAAGTGGGTGTCGGTGAGGTCGTGCTCTTCGAGGCCCCACAGCAGGTTCCGCGTGGCCTGCATGTTGTTGTGCTGGGTGTAGTTCGCCCGCTCGCCGTTGATCTGGGAGTAGGGCGCCGAGGGCTGGGCCGCGGCGTGGATGATCGTCTCCGGTTCGTGAACCTGGAGCAGTTCGTCGACGAAGCTCTTCTCGACGAGGTCGCCCTCGACGAAGGAGATGTTGTCGAGGCCGTGGACCTCGCGTGCGGCCTCCAGGCGCTCGTCGATACTGGCGACTGGCGTCGCGCTCGTCGCGCCCGTCTCCTCGACCCACTCCCGTCGGCCGAAGTTGTCCACGAGCAGCACTCGGTCGTCCGTCCGGTCCGCGATTCGCAGTGCGGCGGGCCACCCGACGTAGCCGTCGCCGCCAGTGACGAGGATCGTCATTAGTTACTCAAATCGTGAGTAACACGCCAGTGGCAAGTACTTTTCCCTCGGGCGGGGCCGAGAACGCAATCCTTAGGCGTCCACTCGCCCCCACTCTATCCAATGAGTCACTTCGAGGTCCGCCACTACGACGCCGCGGGGCGGCTGGGCGAACTCACCGTGCCCCGCCGCGGCGTCACGGTCGAGACCCCCGCGCTCCTCCCGGTCGTCAACCCGCACGTCCAGACCGTGTCGCCGGCGACCCTCGAATCCGAGTTCGGCGCCGAGATCCTGATCACCAACAGCTACGTCCTCCACGGGAGCGACGACCTGCGAGAGCCCGCGCTGGAGCAGGGCCTCCACGACCTGCTGGAGTTCTCGGGCGCCATCATGACCGACTCCGGCTCGTTCCAGCTCGCCGAGTACGGCGACATCACCGTCACCACCGAGGAGATCCTCCAGTTCCAGCACGACATCGGGAGCGACATCGGGACGCCCGTGGACATCCCCACGCCGCCGGACGTCGAGCGCGAGCAGGCGGAGGAAGAGCTCGCGACCACGCAGGAGCGCCTCGAACTCGCCGAGACCGTCGACGTCGGCGAGATGCTCGTCACCGCGCCGGTCCAGGGGTCGACCTACCCCGACCTCCGGGAGGCCGCCGCCGAACACGCCGACGGCACCTCGCTCGACGTCTTCCCGCTGGGTGCGGTCGTGCCGCTGATGAACGAGTACCGCTACGCCGACCTGGTCGACGTCGTCGCCGCCTGCAAGCGCGGCCTCGGCGAGAATCGACCGGTGCACCTCTTCGGCGCGGGCCACCCGATGATGTTCGCGCTGGCCGTCGCGCTAGGCTGTGACCTGTTCGACTCGGCCGCATACGCCCTCTATGCCCGCGACGGCCGCTACCTGACGGTCCGGGGCACCGAACACCTCGACGACATGGAGTACTTCCCGTGTCACTGTCCGGTCTGTGCGGAGTACACGCCCGAGGCCCTGCGGGGGATGACCGACCGCGAGACCGAGGAACTGCTCGCCCGCCATAACCTCCACGTCACCTACGGCGAAATCCGCACTATCAAGCAGGCCATCCGCGACGGCGACCTGCTGGAACTCGTCGAGTCGCGCGCTCGCGCCCACCCGGACATGCTCGATGGGTACCGGACTCTGCTGGACCACGCTGACCAGCTGGAGGAGACGGACCCCGTCTCCAAGGACACGTTCTTCTACCTCTCGACGGAGAGCGCCCGCCGGCCCGAGGTCGTGCGCCACCACCGGCGCCTCGACCGGTTCGACCTCTCGGGCGACGTGTTCGTCACCGAGGGAAGCCGGAGCGACGAGTTCGACGAGAACTGGCGCATCGCCGCGCCCTTCGGCCCCTATCCGCGCGAACTGAGCGAGACGTACCCCTTCACGGCGGAGGTTCCCGAGAATCTCGAACCGCAGGCCTACGAGGCGGCGGCCGACGGCCTGGCCCGCCTCGTCGAACTGAACCCCGACGCCGCGTTCACGCTCGGTCACGATCGCTGGCCGGCGTCGGCGCTGGACCGGGTGCCCGACCGGGTCGACGTGCGGAACCTCGCCGAGCGACGGGACGAGAACCCCTCCGGCTAGATCCCCTCCGTCGTCCGCGTCTGGTCGGTCGCGATCGTCTCGGTTTCTGTCGTCCCGTTCGCCGTCTCGGTGGCCGTCGTCTCGTTCGCCGTCTCGGCGCCCGCCGACTCGGTGGTCGTTTCGTTCCCCGTGCTCTCGCCAGCGCCGCCACCGCCGCCGCCGTCGCCGCCACCCGGTGTCGGCGTCTCGACCTGGGGCTGACTGATCTCGTCCCCTTCGCCGGCAGGGACGAGCCGGTAGACCTCGCCGCCGTCGCCGATGATCCGTCCCGTGCGGCTGGCCAGCACGTAGAGGTTTCCGTCGGCGTCGCGGCCGAAGGCGTTGATGAACCGGTTCAGTCGCTCGCCCTCGCCGCCCTGGATCAGCACCTCCTCGAAGGGCCAGGGCTGTTCGTCCGGGAGCAACTGATCGTCCCCGCCGCTTCCTGGCGTCGCCGCCCCTCCTTCGCCCGCCGGACTCGCGGTCGCCGTCGCCGTCGGGCTCCCGGCGCCTGTCTCGGTCCCGGCGGCCTGCCCGCCGTCCATCGACGCGACGAAGATCCGTCCCTGGGGCTCCGCGAAGCTCCTCGACCAGTCGCCGAAGACGTACCGGCCGGCGAGGTCGGAGAGCGCCTCGTTCCGGTAGACGTAGCCGCCGGTGACCGAGATGCCGACGCTCGTCCCCTGGTACGTATGGGGGTATTCCAGGACGGGGTCGCGGAGCGGCCGGCCGTCGTGGGGCGGAGCGGCGGGCGCCGTCGTCGGGCACTGCGCGGGCGGTTCCGTCGGGTTCGCGGCGTCGAAGCAGTGGAACCCCTCGCGGACGTTCCAGCCGTAGTTGCCGCCCGACTCGATCACGTCGACCTCCTCGAAGAGGTCCTGGCCGACGTCGGCCGCGATCAGGGTGTCGCCGTCGAACGACATCCGCCAGGGATTGCGCAGCCCGTAGGCGTAGATCTCGTCCATCCCACCGGTGCCGACGAAGGGGTTGTCGTCGGGGACGGCGTAGGGCGTCGCGCCGGGCCGTCCGTCGTCGGTCGCCGGCGCGCCCGCGTCCACGTCCAGCCGGAGGACTTTCCCGAGCAGGTTCGCCCGCACGTTCTGGGCGTTGCCGCCCTCGTTCCCGTCGTACCAGTCCTCGACGTGGCCGAGGCCGACGTCGTTGGCGTTGCCGCCGTCGCCGACGGTGGTGTAGAGATAGCCGTCGGGGCCGAACGTCACCGCGCCGCCGTTGTGGTTGAACTGCGGGCTGGGGACCTCGAGGAGCACCCGCTCCGAGTTCCGGTCGATCCCCAGTTGCGACCCGGAGCCGACAGCCCGGAACTCCGAGAGCACCTCGACGTGGTCCCAGTCGTCGGGGAACTCGCGGTCGCCCGGCCCGACGAGGCCGTCGTCGTAGTACGGGCCGTCAGCGCTGTACCGGAGGAAGAGTCGACCGTTCTCGGTGAACTCGGGGTGGAAGGCCAGGCCGAGCAGTCCGCGCTCGTCGAAACCGCCCTCCATCCCGATGGCGAGCGTGGGGCCGATATCGAGCAACGGGTCGGCCCGTAACTCGCCGTCCGCCAGGAGGTAGAGCTGGCCAGTCTGGTCGACGACGACGTGGGCCCCGTTCTGTCCGGGAACCGACTCGAGCGCCACGGGGTTCGTCAGCGGACCGTCGGCCACCAGTTCGGCGCCGACGGTCGGGCCCTCGGGGACGAATCCGCCCGTCCCCGGCGTGGCCGTCCCTGTCTCCGCCGTCGGCGTCGCCGTCTCGCCGCCCGCAACCTGCACGTCGCCGACCATCGAGGACGGGTGGATGGTACAGATATACTGGGCCATCTCCGCGGTCGCGGTAAACGTCAGCGACAGGGTCGCGCCCTGTTCGTCGACGACTTCGGTCCCGACGATCCGCTCGCCGTCGGCGTCCTGGATGACGAAGTCGTGTGGCGCGCCGTCGAGGTTCTCCCAGACCACCTCGTACTCCGTGCCGGCCTCGAGTTCCAGCGTCGGGTTGGTCTCGCCCTCGATGGCAGCGGGCGACCGGCCCTGCCAGCCGGCGACCTCGCCGCCGAACTCGAAAGTGGTCGACGATTGCTGTGCGTAGGCGAACCCGCCCACGCCCGCCAGCCCAGTCAGCCCCGTCGCGGCCAGGAACCGCCGTCGCGACGTCCGTGCGTCCGGTTCCGCCTGTCCTCGGTCGTCTTCGTCGGGTGTGTCTTCCGGAGTCATGCCTCGTCCCACCGTCGTCCCCGAGTTCCAAAAGAAAACGCAGCGTACCGCGAACCGGACGCGTGAACGCCGGAACCGACAGACTGTGGCGGATTTTCCGGGAGCGACCAACGGCGTGGTCCACACCACTCCGGCGGCGACCGGAAGAGAAACGTGAACGTATCACACGAAAGCGACTCGTAAGCCGAAATAACCGACAGCTGGAGCGCTGACAGGGACGCTCGGGGAGTGGCCGGAGCGGTGTGGACCACCACCGAACGCGGTCGACTAGTGAGAGCCATCGCGGTGGCAACGAACTGGAGAGCAGCCACCGGTGAGGTCCCGGCTGAGGATAACAAGATAGTTGCCGCCCCGCGCCCCAGACCGACCATGACCGACCACTTCGAAGTCCACGAGCGCGACGGGGCCGCGCGGGTGGGCGAACTCCGCCTGGCCGACTCGCACGTCACGCCCCGCCTCGCGGACGACGTCGTCGCGGACGCGGGCAGTCTCTGGCCCGAAGGTCGCAACGTCCCCGAGGGTGACGATTCCGTCCTCACCGTCCTGCCGCACCGCGGCCTCCCTGCGGGAACGCCCGACGAGGTCGAGGAGGCTTTCGCCGTCGACTACCCGGACGTCGACTTCCCCAGCGCCGCCGTCGTCTCGCCTGACTCCGCAGCGGACCACCAAACCGACGCCTACGTCCTCTCTGGCGCGACGGGCTACGTCGGCCACGCGAGCGCGTTCGTCGACGCCGTCGTCCAGACGCGCGAGGCGACGCCAGCCGACACCGCGCTCTATCTTCCCGGCGTCGCCACGCCCCGGAACGTCGCCACCCTCGTGTACGCCGGCGTCGACTTGGTCGATACGGACCGCGCCGTCGTGCGCGGGACCCAGGGCCGCTACCTCACGACCGACGAGGCGTACTTCCTCGAAGACCTGGACGAACTCCCCTGCTCGTGTCCGGCGTGTCAGGTCCCCCGCGAGGAGTTCGACCGCGAGGCCTGCGTCGAGCACAACGTCAACGCGCTGGAAGCCGAACTCAAGCGCGTCCGCCGACGAATCCGGGACGGGCGTCTGCGGGACTACATCGAAGGGCAGGTCCGGCAGGACCAGTGGCTCACCGCGACGATGCGACGGCTCGACCAGCAGTACGGCTACCTCGAACAGCGCACCCCGGTCCTCCGTCGCGAAGAGATCACCGCCGCCACCGAGGACACCCTGCGCCGCGTCGAGATCCAGCGCTTCGCCGAGCGCGTCACCACCCGCTATCGGTGCCGGTTCGACGAGCAACCCCTCGTCATTGTCCCCTGTTCGGCCCGCAAACCCTACAGCGATTCCCAGAGTCACAAACAGCTCCACGACGCCATCCAGTTCCGCGGGCACATGCTTTCGATGACCTCGCCCATCGGCGTCGTCCCCCAGGAACTCGAACTCACCTACCCCGCCCAGCACTACGATTCGGTCGTCACCGGGCGCTGGAGCGCCAACGAGATCGAGTTCGTCAGCGACGTGCTGGAGCGGTACCTCGAACGCAACGACTACCCCGAGGTCGTCGTCCACGTCCCCGGCGAGGGGTACCGCGAAATCTGCGAGCGCGTGGAGGAGTCGCTGGGCGTGGAGTTCACCTACACCGCCGTCGACCACCCGACGACGAGCGAGTCGCTCTCCAACCTCGCCGAGGCGATGGACGGCTACCCGAAGTACATGAAACGCGAGCGCGAGCACAACACGATCCGCGCCGTCGCCGACTACCAGTTCGGCGAGGGCGCCGGCGACGCGCTCTTCCCCGAAGACGTCCTGACGACCGAGGGTCGCTATCCACAGCTCCGGGCCCACGATTCCGAGGGCGAGCAACTCGCCGCGCTCGCCCAGGAGTACGGCGTCCTCGCGTTCGGTATCGAGGGTGCACGGCGGTGGGTCGATTCGGACGTTCCGGTCAAGCGCGTCGAGATCGACGACTTCGTCCCTCACGGCAGCGTGCTGGCGCCGGGCGTCGTCGACGCCAGCGACGACATCCGCGTCGGCGACGACGTGGTCGTCGAGGGCCCCTCCGCCTTCGCCGTCGGCCGCGCCGAGATGTCCGGCCCGGAGATGGCCGAATCGACGCGCGGCGTCGCCTGCGAGGTGCGCCACGGCGAGGAAAAGTAGCGACAGAGGACAGGTTCCGGATACTCGAATCGACCACCGGATAATCAGATCCAGCTGTCGTGACCACGGACGAAACCTATAGCCACTTGTCCTGCAGCCACGCCGTTCCGGCACCGGCAACGGCGGCAAGAGGGGTGGAGACGACACCAGCGAAGAGAAGTCCCATTATCGTGACAAACAACCCTTGGGTCAGGGCGGCGTCGAGATCCATCAGTTCGGTCAGTGCGACTCCGTCAGCCCCTGGTTCGATATTCAATTCGACGAACAAGTGGATCTGGATCAGCACCGCCCAGACGACGTTCAAGAGGCCGTTTGTGAAGTGTGAAAAGAAACCGACGAGCGCACCGACGATGGCACCTTGCCGGACCGTCACCAGTTCGGGAGTATTGACAGCGACGTACCAAGCGAGAAATCCCGTAACGGCGACCGAAACAGTAACCAGCCCGGGGACAAACGTGAGGTACACGATATCGAACGGGATTCCGAGCATACCGAAGACGCCACTCGCGAGGAGTGCGCGAGTCGTTCGCGGATCCAGCGATCCCTTCACAGTAGCTACCGTGACGTGCGATGTTGAGATAATGAGTGTTCCTCTTCGCAGCAGAGAACTGCCTAGTTACAGCAGTGGGTCTCACTCGGGAGACGCTCGCCGCCCGCATGTGGTGGAACGACCAAGAGGTCCCGGCCACGCCGTCCGCGATAGTTCCGAAGCCCGATGTCGGGCCCTCACTCCGCGCCGTCCGCCGCGGCGGCCCCGTCGGTCTCGTCGGCGCCCCCCTCGACGTCGCCGAGCAGTTCCTCGGCCCGGTCCCGGTCCTCGGGGTAGCCGACGTCCATCCGCCAGCCGTCCATCCGGATGGCGTCGATGGTGCGTCCGCTCTTGATCAGGAGGTCGACGGCGTCCGAAATCTCGTACTCGCCCCGGTTCGACGGCTGGACGAGGTGGCAGGCGTGGAGGATCGCCGGCGTGAACGTGTAGAAGCCCGTCATCACCAGGTTCGACGGCGGGTCCTCGGGCTTCTCGACGACGTCGACGATCTCGCCGTACTTGTTGGTGTCACAGACCCCGTAGCGCGAGGCCTCGTCCCACGGCACTTCCTCGACGAGGAAGGCGGCGTCGGCGCGGTCCTCGCGCTGGCGATTCAGGACGTCCTGGAGGTTCGCCTCGAAGATGTTGTCGCCCAGCATCAGCATGAAGTCGCCGTCGATGTGCTCCTCGACGGTGAGCAGGGCGTGGGCCAGCCCCTTCTGTTCGCGCTGGTGGGCGTAGGTGATGGGCACGCCCTGGAACTCGTCGTCGTAGTGGCTGATGATGACCTCTTTCTTGTAGCCGACGACGACGAGGAGTTCGTCGGCGCCCAGATCGACGAGCTGTTCGAAACAGTGGGTTAGGATGGGCTTTCCGTCGACTTCGACCATCCCCTTCGGCTTGTCTTCCGTGAGCGGGCGCAGGCGAGTGCCTTCCCCCGCGGCGAGGACCACAGCTTGCATGTTCCCACAGTGGACCGCAAGCCGGTAAAACTCTTGTCGATGCTCTGTCCCGTCGGCACCGCCGACGGCCGGTCGCAGGCGGCCGACGCGAGCGCAGTCGGCAGTACAAACCGAATTATCAAGTCCGGTCCCTGTCAACCACCGCCCATGAACGTCAGCATCGTCGGGAGCGGGTACGTCGGCACGACACTCGCGGCCTGTCTCGCCGACCTGGGGCACGAGGTCGTCAACGTCGACGTCGACGAGGACGTCGTCGCCACCATCAACGACGGCGAGGCACCGATCCACGAGCCCGGCCTCGACGAACTGCTCGAAGAGTGCGCCGGCGACCGACTCCGGGCGACGACGGACTACGACGCCATCCGCGAGACGGACGTCACCTTTCTCGCGCTGCCCACGCCCTCGCGCGAGGACGGCAGTATCGATCTGTCGATCATGGAGGCTGCCGCCGAATCGCTCGGGGAGGTCTTGGACGACAAAGACGGACACCTCGTCGTCGTCAAGAGCACGGTTATCCCGGGCAGCACCGACGAGAGCGTCGTCCCGGCCATCGAGGCCGGCGGCGACCTCACCCGCGGCGAGGAGTTCGAAGTCGCGATGAACCCCGAGTTCCTCCGGATGGGCACCGCCGTCGACGACTTCACCGACCCCGACAAGATCGTCTTCGGCGCCGACGAGGAGAGCGCGTACGACGCCCTCGACGCCGTCTACGAGCCCCTCGTCGAGCAGACCGGCGCCCCCGTCGTCCGGACCGGCATCCGCGAGGCGGAGATGATCAAGTACGCCAACAACGCCTTCCTCGCCTCGAAGGTCAGCCTCGTCAACGACCTGGGGAACGTCTGCAAGGAGTACGACGTCGACGCCTACGAGGTGGCCGACGCCATCGGCCTCGACGACCGCATCGGCGAACGATTCCTCCGCTCCGGTCTGGGGTGGGGAGGAAGCTGCTTTCCAAAAGACGTCGACGCCATCAGAGCCGCTGCGCGGGACGTAGGGTACGAGCCTGCGGTCCTCGACGCCGCCGTCGAGGTCAACGACGCCCAGCCCGAGCGCCTGCTCTCCCTGCTCGACGACCACGTCGACGTCGCCGGGAAGCGCGTGGCCGTCCTCGGCCTCTCGTTCAAGCCCGGCACCGACGACGTTCGGGGCACGCGCGCGATTCCGGTCATCGAGGGCCTGCGCGAGCGCGGCGCCGACGTCGTCGCCTACGACCCCGTCGCCGTGGAGTCGCTGCGCGAGTACGCGCCCGAGGTGGAGTTCGAGGCCGCCGACAGCGCCGCCGAGGCGCTGGAGGGCGCCCACGGGGCCGTCGTCGCCACCGACTGGGACGAGTTCGCCGCCCTCGACCATGAGTTCGACGCGATGGCCGAGCCCGTGGTGGTGGACGGTCGGCATATCGTCGAGCGGCGAGATGGAATTACGTACGAGGGACTGACCTGGTAAGGTGGAAGAGGAGAGTATAAATCGCGAGATTTAGTTACGAGACGGGAGGTTTACGCTTCTGGTTTGAAGCTGTCATAATATTGATCGTGCTCGCCGACGTCGTTCGTCACGATCAGGTCGAACGTGTAAACATAGGGAGTATCCCAGTTCTCTTCCACGACTTCACCCGTACGGTGAAGTGTATCGACTTTTTCGTCGTCGTAATTGTACTTCCGTATCTCCCACTCGTAGCTTTCGATGCTGCCCACCGGCGTCGTCGACTCGCTGGCGTCGAGTGTGATTGGATTCGGCGGCGAGATCTCTTCGGGGTAGACGTTAGCGACAGCGTTTGGCGTGGCATCGATAGGCGAGACCGTGACAGAATCCCGGTCCGTATTGCCGTTTGCATCTGTCACTTCCAGACCGACTGTCCACGGATTGTTGGAGAAACTCTCCTCGTACGTTTCACCCGTAGCACTCGGCCTGTTCTGTTCGAATAGCGGTGTCGTGTTATCCGTGTATTCCTCGTCCTCTTTGAGATACCAATCGTAGCTGACGATTTCTCCGCCAGCCACACTTGATCCACTCGCGTCGAACGTGATCGGGTTATAAACCGGATCCTGCGGAGAGTACTCTATATTTGCGACCGGTTCGGTTTCGACGGGCGTGAACGTGACCGTCTCCGTGGCCGTGTTGCCGGCAGAGTTCGTCACTTCGAGTTTGACCGACCAGGTCGTGCCCGACTCGAAACTATCCTCGTACGTTTCGGATTCCAGGACGTATTCGAACATCCCGTCGGAGTCCGGCTCCCCTTGCTTGTGATACCATTCGTAGCTCTCTATCTCTCCTTCCGGCGTACTCGAACCACTCCCGTCGAACGAGATAGGATTGGCGACCGGGTCCTGTGGGGAGTACTCGATGTTCGCCACCGGGTCACCGGTCTCGCCACCACTGTCATCACCGCTTCCCTCGATCGTCCCTTCTTTCGCGACGTCCTCGACCTCGCCGTCACTGAACTTCGCGAAGAGGCCCGCCGAGTAGGTCCCGGTCTGCTCGAACGTGACCGTCACTGACTGCCCCGATTTCCGCACCATCGTCCCGTCGGGTCGCGCGATGAACCACCGCCACTCGTCGACGAAGGCCGCGTTCCCGGTGAACGTCGTTTCCTCGCCGACGGTCGGCGGGTCGGGGTCGACGGAGATAGACAGCCCACCTGACTGCGCACTTGCCATGCCGCTCGTTCCGAGCAGCACACCAGCAGCCGTTCCGAAGGTAGCGAGTGCGCCGCGTCGTGTGCTCGATCCGATTCCAACTCCATCATCTGTCTCCTGGTTGTTATCTACCATCGGATTTGATTATAATTAGACACAACTTAAACTTATGTGATAACGTTAGAATGCTAGAATGTTAGTGTACCTTCTTGCAGTGGGGCGTAGTCAGTGAAACTCACGCAGTCCCGAAGGCGACGACAGTCCGACCGACAGAGGCCAGAGTGACAAGCGAGTAGCGACGAGCCGCCGGACCGGGCCGGTTTTACGCGTGCGGTGCCCAGAACCTGCCAATGAGTACGCCCAGTCCCGAAGTCTACGAGCAGGGCAAGGGCATGGACGCCCACAACCAGGCGATGCGGGAGTTCCGCTCGCGCAACGACGCGTCCTACGACCCCCGCGAGCCCACGCGCGTCTGGCTGGACGAGGACAACACGCCCGACGGCGTCTACCAGAGCCTGACGATCATCCTCAACACCGGCGGTTGCCGGTGGGCCCGCGCCGGCGGCTGCACGATGTGTGGTTACGTCGCCGAGAGCGTCGAGGGCGGTAGCGTCGCTCACGAGGACCTGATGGCCCAGGTCCGGCACTGCCTCGACCACGAAGCGGAGAACGCCGACGAGCAGGCCGGCCTCATCAAGATCTACACCTCCGGGAGCTTCCTCGACGAGCGCGAGGTGCCCGCCGAGACCCGGAAAGCGATCGCCGAGACGTTCGCTGACAGGGATCGAATCGTCGTCGAGTCGCTCCCCGACTTCGTCTCCGAGGAGAAGGTCGCCGACTTCGTGGACAACGGCCTCGAAACCGACGTCGCCGTCGGCCTGGAGACCGCCACCGACAGAGTTCGCCGGGACTGCGTGAACAAGTACTTCGAGTTCGCGGACTTCGAGGACGCGGCCGCGGCCGCCCAGCGCGCCGGCGGCGGCGTGAAGGCCTACCTCCTGATGAAGCCGCCCTTCCTCAGCGAGTCCGAAGCCGTCGAAGACATGAAGCGGTCCGTCCGCCGCTGTGCCGACGTCGAGGGGTGCCACACCGTCTCGATGAACCCCTGCAACGTCCAGAACTACACGATGGTCGCCGAACTCTATCACGACGGCGGCTACCGCCCGCCGTGGCTCTGGTCGGTCTGTGACGTGCTGGAGTCGACGGCCGACGCCGACGTCATCGTCGTCTCGGACCCCGTCGGCCACGGTAGCGACCGCGGCCCGCACAACTGTGGCGACTGCGACGACCGTGCCCAGCGAGCGATCAAGGACTTCGACCTGCGCCAGGACCCGACCGTCTTCGATCAGGTCGAGTGCGAGTGCGAGCGGACCTGGGAGGTCGTGATGGACCGAGAGACGGGCTACTCGATGCCACTGGCGCGCTAGAAGGGGGCCGAACGCGATCTGAACTGGTGAGGGCAGTTTCACGCCGAGCGGGACAGATCGACGACGCTAGAGACGATGCGTTCGCTGTACTTTCACGGTCTCCAGGCAGAAGTGACTGTCTCGGACGTACGACTCTCGACTGTTCGGTTTCGCTCTTTCGAGAAACAGGGTGACTCACGGACGGCAGGGTGCCGTCGACGCCACGGTAAGGGGTGTGGGTGTGGGTGTGGGGATGTGGCGGTGAGATCGCCTGCGGGATGGCCTACGCGTTGTTCATGCGGGTGCTGGTGGTCGTACCGCAGACCATGCACTCGCTCACCCGATACGGTTCGCGGGAGAATTCCGCGTTCTCGGGCTGGGCACTCTCGGTCAGTATCTCGACGGAGACGTCGTGTGGCGTCGTCCGCTCACAGTTGGAACACGGCTCCGTCATGTCCGGTGCGCTGTTTGTCGCTGCCATCCTGTCCGATTAGAGGCCAGATAGTAGCATAAAAAGGGGGAACCGTTATGCGCCGTTCAGACGGTTTATCGAGGGACGGGGGCCGATTCTGGCAAACGACTGGTTCAGTGGCGCCGAGACTGTTCAGGTCGCGTTCTAATCGTCCAGATCTCCAGAGTAGCTGGTGAACGGCCGGTGGGTTTTTATAGGGGGTTGCTGGCCTGACGCCGAAGCCGTTTAACGGCCCCCGCTGCACCCCCGTGTATGGATCAGGTGTTCGCGCCGTGGCGCATCGAGTGGGTCGAACGTGACGACCCGGACGTCGACGTGGAGTGCGTCTTCTGTGACCTGCCGGCCCGAGAGGACGACCGGGAGAACCGCGTCGTCGCGCGCAACGACCACGCCTACGTGCTGTTGAACAACTACCCGTACAACCCGGGCCACGCGATGGTCATCCCGTTCGACCACACTGGCGACTATCGAGACCTGGACGAGACCACGCTGCTCGGCCACGCGCGACTGAAGCAGCGGACCTTCGACGCACTGGAAGCGGCCCTCGGCCCGGACGCGTTCAACGCGGGGCTCAACCTCGGCGGTGGCGCTGCGGGCGGGTCCATCGACGACCACCTCCACACCCACGTCGTCCCGCGATGGGAGGGTGACACCAACTTCATGCCCGTCGTCAGCGACACGCAGGTCATCGTCGAGGCCATCGCGGACACCTACGAGCGCCTGCACGAGGCCTTCGCCGGGCAGGACGGCGCCGTCGTCGCGGACGAGGACACGGCCGTCGCGTTCGACTGATCGCCCGACGGAGCGTTCGAACCGGGCCGATTTCCAGGATCTGGAAATCACCGGCCGGATCTTTTGGTCACCTGTCCGTCCTCAGCACTGTGCCAATGAGCGACAAATACCCTCCACAGTCGGGTCGGCGGCGGTTCGTCAAGGGAATGGTCGGCAGCGGCGTCGCCTCCGCGGGCGCCACGGGCGGTAGCGTCGTCGCGGACGTGACCACGAACGAGTCGGGTATCGACGCCGGGTCGACCCGGTTCGTCGGCATCGCCAACACCGCCGGGCCGGCCCCGCGCGGGATGCCGCTGATCCCGATCGAAATCGACGACGGCGAGGTGAAGGGCCGGTATCCCGAGACCGTCGAGAAGGAAACGGAGGACGGGAGCACCTACCAGAGCGCCGAGGAGGAACTGGGCGGGCTCACCTACTCCGTCAGGTGGTTCCAGTTCTGCGGCGTCGAGCGCGCAGCAGGGATCCAGCCGACTGCCGACCAGGACGACTTCCTCCGCGCGGGCGGCACCTACAGCTGGCAGGGGGAACTCGACTCCCGCGAGGTACTCCGCGTCGAGCACTTCGACGACTACGAGGAGTGGGGCAACGGCGTCGGGACGGCCGGACTCGGAAAGCCCGCGAAGGCCTACTGGCGCTCCGAGGGCGAGGACGTGACGGACATCCCGGTCATCGTGATGCGGAGCCCGGAGGTGCCGAAGATGATCGCTGGCGAGGGCAAGTACGCGAACCTCTCCGAGTCGGTCCGTACGTTCCTCGACGCCGCCACGGCGAACGGATTCGTCGCCTGGCTCGACAAGTGCACTCACTTCTGCTGTGTCCCGTCGTTCAAGGCCAGCGGGAGCGCGAAGTTCGGCGCCGAGAACAAGGTGTACTGCCAGTGCCACCAGTCGGTGTACGACCCGTTCAGCCCGCGACTGCTCACGTTCGCGGCCAGGCCCCGGCCCGAGCCCTGACGGATCGGCGTCGTAGCGGCGGTGTCGAGGTGGCGCTGTCGAGGCTACGCTTCCGAAGCGGCTTCGTCGCGATGGCGCTGTCGAAGCGGCTTTGTCGGGGGACACGAAACACTCAGTCCCATGTCGCGCCGGGCCGCGCTTCGCCGGGTCGCCCTCGTCATCCTGGCAGCCAACGTCCTGCTCGTCGTCCTCAAGGGCCTGGTCTGGCAGGCGACCGGCAGCCTCGCCGTCGGGTCCGAGGCGGTCAACAGCCTCGCCGACGCGACCTACAGCCTGGTCATCGTCGCGGGCATCTACCTGACGACCCAGCCCCCGGACTTCGAGCACCCCCACGGCCACGAGCGTATCGAGCCCTTCGTCTCGCTGTTCGTCGCCGTCGGCATCTTCGCCGCGGGCGGCGCCATCGTCTGGCAGGCCGCCCAGTCGCTTTTGAGCGGCGACGTCACCGTCTCACGCGGGCCGGCCGCGGTCGCGGTCCTGCTGTTCTCGGCCGCGCTGAAGTACGCACTGTACCGCTACTGCCTCTCTATCGGCACCGAACGCAACTCCCCGGCCGTCGTCGCGACGGCCAAGGACAACCGCAACGACATCCTGACGGCCGCGGCCGCGCTGGTCGGCGTCGTCGGCGCCTCGGCCGGCTTCCCGGTCCTCGACCCCATCGCCGCCATCGTCGTCGCGGTCGGCATCGTCTACACCGGCTACGAGGTGGTTCGGGACAACGTCGACTACCTCGTCGGCGCCGCCCCGCCCGAGGACCTCCGGGGCGAGATCATCCAGCGCGCGCTCGACCACCCCGACGTCGAGGGGGCCCACGACGCCATCGCCCACTACGTCGGCCCGGAGATCGACGTCAGCCTCCACGTCGAGGTCGAGGGCGACAAGACGCTGCGGGAGGCCCACGCCATCGAGTCGGCCGTCGTCCAGGCCATCGAAGACCTGCCGGAGGTCGACGACGCGTTCGTCCACGTCGACCCCAAGGAACTGGGCGAGTGGAAGCGCGACGAGGAGGTCGACCGGTACCTGGTGACCGAGGACGGGGAGGACTGACTCTGGGGACTAGGCGCCGGTAAAGGAGTACAGCACCGCCAGCAGGCCCGCGATGCTGACGGTGAGCGCCGCGAACTGCGCGGTTGCCGCACCGCCGGCGGCGAGCCCGACGGCTTGCTGGACGAGGAAGGAGACGGTCGTGAGCAGCAGGATGCCAACCGCGAGGTACAGCATCGGCCGGCTGTCGTTGCGCCGGTAGCCACGGTACCCCTGGTAGGCGACGAACGCGCCGGCCAGCGCCGTGACCGTCGCGGTGACCGTCGAGAGGCCGACGCCGACGGACTGGAGGGCGACGATCCCGAGCGAGAGCCCGGTCACGGCCGGTCGCCTCCGTGGGTGGCTGTGGATGTGCGGTCGGCGGCAGTGGTTCGGCTCATGGTCAGGTATGGTAGATGACGTAGGTGATCAGCGCGAGCCCGAGCAACTGGGTCAGGTTGGTCAGGACCGTCACCGTCCCGAGGCCCGTCCCGGTCAGCGAGGTGAGGAGGACGTTCAGGAGCAGGGGTGCGCCGCTGAGGAGGAGGATGCCGGCGGCCAGACCGGGCAGGGCGACGTCGCCCGTCTGGCTGTACCCCTGGATTCCCTTAACGAGGATGACGACGGAGAGGACGACGGACACCAGGATGCCCAGGAACGTCAGGAGGCTCAGCATCGTGGCGGATCCGGCCGTCGACTGGAGCACGAGCCCGGTCATTTGAGCCCCTCGAACAGTTCGGTAAAGCGGTCCGCCGCGTCGCGCTCGCGGCGCTCGATCTCTATCTGGTAGTCCCCGTCGTCCAGTTCGACCTCCAGCCGGGCGAGGCGGGCGCTGAACACTTCGTAGTGGTGGCCCTCCGGGTCCAGTTGCTGGGCGGCCTCGACCAGGTCCTGCTCGCGGAGGCGGTCGAGCCGTCGGTAGACGGTCGGCGGCGAGGCGTCACACCGCTCGGCCAGTTCTGAGGCCGACATTGGCTCGATGCTCGTGGCCGCGAGGATGGCCCGGGCGTACTCGTCGTCGAGCAGTTCGACGACCGTCGCCAGCTCGGTTTCCTCGCTCATCGCTCGCGGTTACAGCCGGCGACCCCGAGTCGATGGACGGTCTAGAGACACGATTCACCTGCGAGTGTTCGGCCTGGGTATAAAAAAGCGCGCGTCACGGTTTCCGGCCCGGAAACTGTGCGAGGCTGGTTTTCTTGTACGGGTGTTTCAGTCAGGACGCAATGACGACGCGACCCCCAGCACTCCGTAGTATCGCCCTCCCACCGGTCCGGACGCGCCCGCCGGGGGTGATCGTATGAAGCGCGCTGCCACCCTCGCACTCGCCGCGCTCGTCCTCGCGAGTGCCGTGACGGTCGGCGCGGGTTCCGCGGCCGCAGCGGGTGCGGCGTTCATCAGCGTCGACGTCGAGGCGACGCCGGACCCGGCCCCGCCGGGGAGCGAGGTCACCGTCTCGACCACCGTCGAGAGCATGCACGACGACGGCCAGCCCTACAAGCTCCAGCGGGTGGAGCTCCAGGAGACCAGGAACGGCAGCGACGATGCGGTGGACAGCGAGAACCCCTCGCAGTTCGTCCAGGGCGGCGATTCGGTCACCGTGAACCTCACCGAGGAGTTCGACCAGACCGGTGAGTTCGACCGCTACGTCCACCTCCGGTTCGTCTCCAGCACCGGCGACGTGGTCGAGATGGTGCGGCCCGTGACCGTCTCTATCGGCCAGTCTCACCCGGCGACGTCGCTGTCGGCCGGGCAGGCCAGCGCCACCGGGAAGACCGACCTCTCGCTGACGGTGGCGAACGGCCTGCCCAAGGAGGTCCGCGGCGTCACGGTCGAACTCGCGAGCGACGACGTCACGCTCCTGGAAGAGCGCCACGTCGTCTCGTCGCTCCAGCCCGGGAACGAGGCCGTTGTCGACGTCCCCGTCCGGAACGTCTCGACCGGGACCAAGACCGTCGAGGCGGAGCTGACCTACCTGACCGCCGACGGCGAGTCCCGTAGCGTGACCCAGACCCTCTCGGCCACCGTCGAGGACCAGGGCCAGCCGGCCGAGATCGACGTCACCGGCAAGCACGTGACGCAGGAAGGCGACCAGGTTGTCGTCCGCGGCAGCGCGAGTAACGTCGGCTCGACCAACGCCTCCAGCGTGAAGGTGGCCGTCCAGGGCGGCGACCGCGTCGCGCCGGCCCAGAACCAGGCGTCGTTCTTCGTCGGCGAGGTCGCCGCGAGCGACTACTCCTCCTTCGAGGTCCACGGCCGCCTCACCGAGGAGACCAACGAGACCGTCACCATCCCGCTCCAGCTCAGCTACACCGTCGACGGCGACCAGGTGACGCGGACCATCGACGTCGAGTACACGCCGCGGACGACGCCGGACCAGTCGACCCAGCGCAACTCCGGCCTGCTCGTGCCCGCGCTCGGCGGCCTCGTCGTCGTGGCCGTCGTCGGTGGCCTCGGCTGGCGGCGGTTCCGGTAGGTGGTCACGATGGCTGTGATCAGCGCCGCGAACGCGGTCAAGGAGTACGAGTCCGGGTCGAAGACGCTCCGGGCCCTCAAGGGCGTCGACGTGTCGGTCGACCCCGGCGAGTTCGTCGCCGTCGTCGGCCCCAGCGGGAGCGGCAAGTCCACGCTGTTGAACCTGCTGGGGATGCTCGACGTCCCCACCGAAGGGGCCGTGACGGTGGCCGGCGAGCGGCTCTCCGAGCTGTCGAAGCGCGAGCGGACGAACCTCCGGCGTGACACCGTCGGCTTCGTCTTCCAGAGCTTCTTCCTGATACCGACGCTAACGGCTCGCGACAACGTCACCGTCCCGGGGCTCGTCCACGGCGACCGCTCGGCCCTCCAGGACAGGGCAGAGACCCTGCTCGAACGCGTCGGGCTGGGCGACCGGCTGAACCACTACCCCAACGAACTGTCGGGCGGCCAGAAACAGCGCGTCGCCGTCGCCCGCTCGCTCGTCAACGAGCCCGACATCCTGCTGGCCGACGAGCCGACCGGCAACCTCGACCAGGACACCAGCGACCAGGTGCTCGACGTGTTCGGCCGCATCGCCGCCGAAGACGACGTGGCCATCGCCACGGTGACCCACGACCCGCAGGTCACCGAGTACGCAGACCGGGTCGTCGAACTCGTCAACGGGAGGATCGAGTCGTGATCGACAACTGGCTCGGGCGGCGGTTCCCGATGCTTGCGTTCGCCCGGAACAACCTCTCCCGAGCGCGCGCCCGGACGGCCCTCGCGATGGCCGGCATCACCATCGGCGTCCTCGCCATCGCGTCGCTGGGCATGGGCGGCGTCGCCTTCCAGCAGTCGATCCTGCAGGGTGCCGACACCGTCACCCAGAGCGTCTGGCTGACGCCCGGCGAGGACGCGGACTTTGCGGCCTTCGAGGAGCGACACCTCGAGGAAGTCCGGCAGTACGTGGACCATCCCGTGTACACGATGCAACAGGAGAGCGCCGGCGTCGAGGCGAAGAAGGCCAGTACCGGGGCGACGATATACGGGTTCTCGCACCCGGGCGAGTTCGCGACGGCGGACACCGGGCAGATTCCGGACAACTGGCGCTCCGGCGCGCTGGTCGGGCCCGATCTGGCGGACAGCCTCGACGTTCAGACGGGCGACAGCGTCGTCGTCGACGGCGAACGGCACCGGATCCTCGCCGTCCTCGAACCCACCCCGCAGTCGTCGTTCGTCCGGACAGACAACGCCGTCCTGTTGCCACCGTCCCAGTTCGACCGGTCGACCTACGACCTCCTGATGGTCCGGACGGACAGCCCGAACGAGGCCTTCGAGACCTCGGAGGATCTGGATGGGTCGCTCAATCCGGGACGCGACGAACGCTACGAGGTCAACGACGCCGAACAGCTGATCGACCAGTTCAACCAGCAGATGGCCACGATCAACACGTTCCTGCTCGCTATCGGTGGCATCTCGCTGGTGGTCGCCTCGGTCAGCATCTTCAACGTGATGTTGATGTCGGCCATCGAGCGCAAGGAGGAGATCGGCGTCCTCCGCGCGGTCGGGTACCACCGCCTCGACGTCCTGCGACTGATGCTCGCCGAGGCGATCTTGCTGGGGCTCGGCGGCGCGTTCGTCGGGGTCGTCCTCAGCGTCCTGCTGGGGATGGCCATCAACGCCGAACTGCTGTCGGACCCACTGGCCTTCACCACCGAGGCCCTCCAGTACGCGGTCATGGGCTTCGTCTTCGGGACGCTGGCGAGCTTCCTCAGCGGGCTCTACCCCGCCTGGAAGGCCGCCAACGCCCGCCCAGTCGAGGCGCTCCGGGACTGAACCCCCTTCCCGCTGACGCACCTTCCCCCGCTGACGCTCTCCCACCGACGCCCCGCTGACGCCTCTTCCCTCCGTATACGCCCCCGCTCCGGTACGCGTGGTCGCTGCGGTCTGTTCCGGTCCGATCGCGCCCGCCACGGGCCGTCGCCCATCGTCGAACCGACATCGTAATCCGGGACGTTTCCGAACCTGTCCCCTGACAGGCATGCTCGTCGGACCCGTTCGCGCGTTCTTCGAGGCCGAACGCCAGCGCCCGCGCTGGCGCGGGCTGGCGGTCGTCGCGGCCATCGCCTGCACGCCGCTCGTGGCGAACCTGGTGCTCTCGGCGCGGATGCCCCGGGGCGACCAGCCGGTCGTCGCGCTGGCGACGGGCGCCGGCGTCGTGGAGGCGCCGGCGCTCGCGGTGGCCAGCGTCGTCCTCGGCTTCGCGACGCCTTTCTTCTTCTGGCTGCTGTACACCGGTATCGCCTACGGGATAACCGCCCGCTTCGGCGGCGAGGGGTCCTACACCCGCTACGCCACGCTGTTCGCCTGGGGGCTGGCTCCAGGGCTGGCCGTCCAGCTGTTCTGGTTGAGCGCGCTGGTCGCCAACGCGACCACCAGGGCGCCGCCTGCGGCCCCATCGGGGAACGCCGCGTGGATCGAGGCCGTCCAGTCCGGCCCGGCGATGGCGGCCGTCGACGTGCTCTACCCCGTCGCCGCGGTGGTCGCGTTCGGGCTATGGGTCCTCGCCACTGCGGTCGGCCGCGGCGTTACGACGCGGCAGGCGGCGCTGGCCGTCCTCCCGGCGCTCGCCATCGAGTTGACGACGTACTACCTGTTCGTCCTCGGCTGATCGTGGCGGTTAAGTCGGCACCGTTCGACTGACAGGCCGATGACGGTTCGGCTCCGTTCCCTGTTCGTCCGCCCCGGCGACGCGTTCGCGGAGGTGCCCGACCGCCCGTCGCTCCTGACGCCAGGCCTCGTCGTCTTCGCGCTCGGCGTCGTCGTGGCCGTCCAGTCGGTGCCGCTGATGGCTCTCGCGCTCGGCGACGCCTCCGCTCACTCGCTCCAGTTCGCGACCGGCGACGGACTCCTGGCGGTCCAGAGTGCCGCGCCGTTCAACCTCGCGGTGAACGTCGGTGCCGCGTTCGCGCCGTGGCTCGCCCTGGCCGCGGTCACCCACGCCGGCGCCCGACTGGCCGGCGGGACGGGCACCCCCCGCCAGACGCTGGCCGCCGTCGCCTGGTGTGGGGTCCCCTGGCTGTTCGTCTACGGCGCCAGCGTGGTCATCGCGGCCGCCATCGCCGCGACGACGGACGCCACGCTCGCGGCCGCGCTCGGCGGTCACTCGCTCGCGTTCGTCGAGGGCCGGCCGCCCGCGTACTTCGACGGCAGCGGCGTCCTCGACGTCCGTGCGTGGCTGTTCGTCGCCGGCCTCGCGCTGTCGGCGCGGATCTGGGCCCGGGCCGTCACCTCGGCCCACGGCCCCCGGCTGACCCGCGGTGCGAACGTACTCGCCGCCGTCGTGGTCGCCCTCGCGGTGCTGACGGTACTTCTCTGAGCCGGGCAGGTAGCCAGTGTCGTCCGCTCGCGAGCCCCGTCAGTCGCCGGCTTGCCCGACCGAGCCCTGTACCTCGTCGACCAGTCCGGCGATGGCCCGGCGCTTGAGGACGAGGAAGCCGGCGAAGACGACGAGGAAGCCGACGACGGTCAGCGCCGTTATCTCCTCGTCGAGGACGAGGACGCCGACGACGGTGGCGACGACTGGGACGAGGTAGGCGACCAGCGACGTCTCCAGGGCGCCGCGGACCTCCAGCAACGTGAAGTAGATGAAGAAGGCGATGGCGGTGGCGAACACGCCGAGGTAGGCGACCGCCGCGCCCGCGCTCGGACTCGTCGGGAGCGCGAACGGCTCGCCGAGGGCGAGACTGGTCACGTGCAGGATGATTGCGCCCAGCAGCATCGACCACCCGGAGAGCGCGGCGTTGCCCAGCGTCGGCTTCGCGCGCTGGACGAGGACGCCACCGAGCGCGACGCTCGCGACCTGGAGGAACACGAGGACGCGGCCGACGACGTCGCTCCCGAGCAGGTTCGACGGGTCCGGCCTGACGATGAGACCGACGCCCAGAAAGCCCAGCAGGATGCCGACCGCGCCGGTCGCCGAGACGCGCTCCTCGGGCAGGAGTCCGAGCGCCCAGAGAGAGGTGACGATGGGGACCAGACTCTGCATGATGGCCGCCACGCCGCTGGGGACGGTCTGCTGGCCGACGAAGAGGAAGGCGTTCCCCGCGACGAGGAAGAGGCCGCCGCCCAGGATGGCACCGAGGTTGGCCGCGCCCACCGGTCGCCAGTCCGTCGTCCGGGCGAGGGCGTAGCCGAGCAGGAGGACCGCGGCGACGTCGTAGCGGTAGGCCGCGAACAGCACTGGCTCTAGCGACTCCAGGCCGACGGCTATTGCCAGGAAGGACAGTCCCCAGAGCGTGGCGAGAACAGCGAACAGCCCGACTGTCGTGAACCGTTCGTCCACGGATCAGGTGGCGGGCGGAAGACGGTTATCCCTCTCGATTCGGTCCACAGAAGCGCCGCTCAGTCGACCGTGTGGTGGTACGGCTTCCGGGCGACGGTCTCGCGCAGATCCGCAAGCGAGTCGCGACCGGTCTTGCTGGCGGCGCCCATCAGCGCCATCACTTCCTGCCGAGAGACCGAGACGCCGGCCTCCGTCAGCGCGTCTTCCGGCCGCGAGCGGAGTTCGCGGAGCGTGCCGACGCCGAGCAGGTACGGCACCGACCACGCCGAGACGGTGTTGCCGTGGGCCAGCGGCATCGCCTCCAGGTAGGCCTGGGCGTCGTCGAGGAAGGTCGAGGCGTGGGACGCGGTCCGGTGAACGACGCGGGCGGCGGGTTTCCGGTTGTCCGGGTCGACGATCGCGTCCTGATCGATCCCCTCGTCGGCGAGCCACTCGGCGGGGAGGTAGACGTTGTTCTCCTCGGTGTAGTCGTCGTAGACGTCCTTCGAGACGTTGACCAGTTGCAGGAGGAGGCCGAACTCCTCGGCGGTCTCCCGGAGCGTCCGGGCGCGCTCCCGGGATATCTCCCCGCGCGTGAGCAGGTTCGTGATGAGGGTGCCGACGGTGCCGGCGGCGTAGTAACAGTACTCTTCGAGCTCGGAGCGGTCGTCGATGCGGAGCCCGCCGACGTCGGCGTGGCGGTCGACGAACATGGCCATCCCGTCGACCATCTCCCGGACCGGCGGGATCACGGCGTCGTGGACCGGCTGGGGCTGGTCGGCGAAGGTCGCCCAGATGGTGGGTGACTCGGCGACGACCGCCCAGTCGTCGTTACGCTCCTCGGGCGCTGGCAGCCACTCGTCGACGTCCGACCGGAACTCGGTCATCGTCACGTCGTCGTCCGGGTCGAGCGCGGCGTCGTACGTCCGTAGCAGTCGAACCTGTGCGTCCGGCGGAATGTGCCCGGCGTCCTCGACGGTGTCGGCGACGCGACAGAGGAGATACCCCAGGCAGACGTGCGACGACATCGGCTCTTCCAGGACGTCGACGGTCAGAGCGAACGTGCGCGACACGCCCTGGACCGCGTCGTGACACCACTCGAGATCCGGTTCGACGGGTGATACGGACGTCATCCTCTGGTCACCGTTTGAGTCCCTCGCTACTAATGTAATGTGGTCGGTGACGGGTCTCGGCCGCGACGGACGGGGGCGTACGGACTGCCCGGTCGGTCTCGCCGGAGCGTCGGTCCGCATATCGGTGTGTCATCTCGGTTTCTGGTCTAGTACATGGGCTGGTGACGCTTCCGCGTTCCGGATCGGTCAGCCGGCGCAGGCGGACGGAACGCGGGCCGCTTCGCCGGTTTCCGGTCGCCATCGTCAGTCGTCAGTCGTCTGTCGACACGGCCTCGATGCCGTGGTCGTCGACGTCGACGGCCGGTTCGGTGAGGTCGCCGTCGCGCCAGGTGCCGCGGCGATACCAGGCGTAGGCGATGGCCGCGCCGGCGACGTTGGAGAGGGCGAACGACAGCCAGATGCCGGTCTCGCCGATCTCGCCCGCGGCTACCCACGCGATGGGGAACCTGACGACGCCGAGCATCAGCACCGAGATGGCCGCTGCGGTGAGCGTCTTGCCGGCCCCGCGGAAGCTCCCGGTGTAGGCCCGCGTGATCCCGATGAACCCGAACGTCAGCGCGACGTAGCGCAGGAACTGGGTGGCGACGCCGACCACCGCAGGGTCCGTCGTGAAGACGGCGGCGATGGGGGCAGCGAGGAACCAGACGACGACGCCGGCCGCGGTGAGGATGCCGAACAGCAGCTTCGCGGCCAGCCCCGCCGCCTCCGCGGCCCGATCCGGTTTGTCGGCCCCGATGTTCTGGCCGGTCATCGTCTCGACGCCGCGAGCGACGGCGATAGCCGGCAGGACGATCACCGAGAACACGCGCGTTCCGATGCCGTAGGCCGCGACGACGGTGTCCGGGAACAGGGCGACGATGAACAACAGGAGGTTCATCGACAGCGCCCGACCGGTGCCCTCGACGGAGGCGGGCAGACCGATCCTGACGAGGCGGCGCAGGTACGTCGTGTCGGGCGCCATGTCCCTGAGGTGGATCTCGACGCCGTGTGTCCCGCGGAACATGATGACGAGGCCGACGACGAGGGCGAGCGCGCGCGAGAAGACCGTCGCGTAGGCGGCGCCCTCGATGCCGAGTTCGGGAAACACCCACCAGCCGAAGATGAGGAACGGGTCGAGGACGATGTTCAACACGACGGAGCCGAACATCACGAGCATCGGCGTGATGGTGTCGCCGTAGCCGCGCATCAGCGCGACGAAGACGGCGAACCCGAACATGAACAGCAGTCCCAGCGAGATGACTTCCATGTAACCGGTCGCCATCGGCAGGACGTCCCGCGAGGCACCCATCACCGCGAGGAACGCTTCGACGAGGAAGTAGCCGGTAACCCCGAGGAGAACCGACGCGACGACGGCGAAGGTCATCGTCTGGGAGGCGGCGTACTCGGCCTCGCGTTCCTCGCCCGCACCCGTGTACTGGGCGACCAGCACGCTCCCGGCGACGGAGATGCCCATCCCCAGCGAGATGAGCAGGAACACCATCGGGAACGCGAAGCTGATCGCCGCCAGCGCGTCCGTGCTGTACTGGCCGAGCCAGAACGTGTCCGCGAGGTTGTAGGCGGTCTGGAAGAGGTTCGTGACCACGATGGGCATCGAGAGGAAGAACAGGGGCTTGCCGATGCTCCCGGACGTGAGGTCGAACTCCTCGGGCCCCCTGAACAGGGCTCCGATGCGACTGCGGACTCCCATCAGCGACCGCCCTCCGTCGGTTCGGCGCAGTGACGCGACTCGGAAACCGCGCCAGTCGGCCGGTTCGCGGCCGTCGTTCCGCTATCGGGCGCACGGGAGCCGTCGTCGCGACTCGACGGGGGAGGGCACGTCGCATCCGGCATATCGGCAGGGAGAGTGTCGTCCATGTCGGTCGATGAGAAACTTACTGACTAGTTAGTCAAAAGCCCTTCGGAAGGTGGCAGCGATGGGGTCTGATGGACTGAATGCGCGACCAGAGGGAGTATGACAGAGTCTAGGGGCAGTCGGGGTACCTGACGGGCGGGTCACAACTGTTTTCCCGACGGGGACGAACGTACTACCAATGTCCGACCCGCCGGAACGGTCCGCCTCGGATCCCGACGAGGAGATCATGGGCGCGACCTACCGGGCGCTTCGCGAGCACGGCTACGCCGACCTCACGATCAAACAGATCGCCGACGAGTACGGGAAGTCGACCGCCGCGGTGCACTACCACTACGACACGAAGGAGGAACTGCTCGCGGCGTTTCTCGACTTCATCCTCGACCAGTTCGTCCAGACCATCCACGAGGTGGAGACGACCAACCCGGAACGGCGCCTGGAGTTACTGCTCGACCAGCTCCTGCTCGCCCCGGAGGACCACTACGACCTGTCGATCGCGCTCCTGGAGATGCGGAGCCAGGCGCCGTACGAAGCGGCCTTCGCCGAGCGGTTCCGGCAGAACGACGAGTACGTCCGGTACATGCTCCGGACGGTGATCGACGACGGGATCGGGGCGGGCGTGTTCGTCGACGTCGACGCCGAGCACGCGGCGTCGGCGCTCATGACCATCGTCGACGGCGCCCGGACGCGCGCGGTCGTCCTGGACGACCTCGACGCGCTCGAGACTGCGCGACGCGCGGCCGACGAATACGTGGACGCCGTCCTCCGCGAGGACACGTGACCGGGCGCTCGGCGCCAGGAGGCCGGTCAGCGGCACGCTCCCGGGGACGAAGTCACCGGGCTGCGACTGTCCTCGCCCGGCGGAGACCGACGACGCCGACGGGACAGACCGTGGCCGATATCGCCGGACTCATCTATCCGGTCCGTGGAGTGATCCCTACCGAAATGACGACCGTCCGCTCGTCCGTGCTCTCCACCGCGTTGCCATCCCGGTCTCCGTCGACGCGACGCGCCTGTACTGGCGAGCCACTCGTCGACCACACCCCACGGCGGACGGTGGGACGATGACAGGGGCGGCGCCACTGGTCCTGTCGCTCTCGTTCGAGACGATCGTCGCCACGCTCGCCGGGGGGTTCGAGGCGCTCGTCGAGTCGGCGACCGGCTGGCCCGGCGTGGGTATCGTCTTCGTCTACTCGTTCCTCATCGCCTTCGTCCTGCCCGGCCCGAGCGAGATCGTGCTCGCGGCGCCGCTGGATCTCGGCCTGTCGCAGACGGGCCGCCTCGGCGTGATCATGCTCGTCAGTGCGACCGGCAAGGCCGCCGGCAGCGTCCTCGCGTTCCACGTCGGCCAGGAGGTCAAGCAGGCCGGCCCGGTCGTCCGCTGGCTCCGCCGGTCGCGGTGGGACGTCATGGAGTGGTCTGAGAACCAGTCCGTCCAGCTCGCACAGCAGTACGGCTACGCCGGCCTCGCTGGCGCACTCTGTGTCCCGTTCTTCCCGGACACCATCTCGATATACGCCTTCGCCGTCCTCGAACGGGACTACGTCCGCTTCGCCGCCGCGACGTTCGTCGGGAGTCTCGGCCGGCTCGTCGTCACCATCGGCCTGATCGGCGGCGCGGTCACGATTTTCTGACCCGAACTGCAGTCATCGCTCCCGGTATCGAGCCGGCCACTTCGCCAGCGACCGGCGATAGAGACCCACGCCCGCGAGCGCGAGGACGACGCCGCCGGCGCCCAGCGCGGCGAGCAGCCCCGTGGAGACTGGCGCGAGGGCGAAGCCGACGACGAGGATGGGAACGAGGGGCAGGACCATCGCGAGTCCGAACACCGCGAACAGCCCGGTGTCGAAGAGGAACTCGTTGGGCGAGAGCCCGGTGAGGTAGACCGTCGTCCCGAAGATGTAGCAGGCGACGCCGACGAGCAGCACGGCGCCGACCAGCGCTTCGAGCACCGGCGTTCCGCGCCAGGCGAGCGCGACGGCGTAGAAGGCGAGGCCGACGAGCGGGCCGAGCAGGAGGAACGCCCGGAACTTCGCGGCGAAGACGTCCGCGACCGACAGCGGGTGCGCGAGATACGAGTCGACGTCGTCGGACTGGGTGAGCCAGTTGTACGTCGTGAACCCGGAGAGGCCGAGGATAGCGCCGACGGAGACCCCGACCGAGGGTGAGACGCCCGTTATCTGACCGGCCAGGTCGACCAGGCTGACGGTGACGCCGAGGAGCACGGCCGCCGAGAACAGCACCTTGCCGAACCCGCCGGAACTGCGGTGGACGTCAAGCAGCGTCTTGGTAGCGACGGGGTCGCCGACGCGGTCGCGCCACCGGCGGAACGCGGGGTCGACGCTGCGGGCCGCCGGGCGCGCGCTCGCGTCGAAGGTGAACGCGCCGACCAGGAAGACCACCCCCACGAGGGCGAGCGACGCCCCGACTCGCGGCAGCGTCGCGTCGAGAAAGACGCCGTACGGCGTGTAGGCGACCACGTCGAGGTTCCCGGCCACGGCGACGCCGACCGCCGCGCCGAGCGCGACGAGGAGCGTCCAGCCCGGCACCCCCCGCCGAGTGATCCCCAGTGCGGCGATGGTCGCGCCCATGCCGAGGACGAACGTCAGCGTGAGCGTGGCCCAGAGCCCGAGCGCGGTGCCGGCCGCGGGGAGCAGGGCCGCGAGTCCGCCCCCGCCGGCGACGCCACTGCCCCCACTGGCGACTGCGACCGCGGCGGCCGTCCCGAGCCCCATCGGGAGCAGGAACAGGATGGCGTAGTAGACCAGGTCCTTGACGACGAAGATACCGAGCAGCCGGTCCTGGGAGAGCGGGAGCGTCCGGGCGGTAAAGACCAGCAGCGTCAGGTCGCCCAGCAGGTTCCGGAGCGCGTCGCGGCCGACGAAGCCGATCGAGCCGGTGTGGAGGCCGAAGACGAACGCGAGCGCGTGGAGGCCGGCGAAGACGGTCCCCGGCCCGGTCCCCGTGGTGACGAGCAGCCACGCCGCACCCGCGGTGAGGGCGGCGATCAGGACGGGAAAGAGGGCGAAGTGACCGCCGCGGAAGAGGTGGCTGTGCATGCGCCACTCTTCGCGGAGCATCTCGACGAAGACCCGGCGGGTCCGCCCGTCAGTCATCCGCGGCGACACCCCCCTCGACGGTCGCGTCGACGCGGTCGAGGAACACGTCCAGCAGCGTCTCCTCGGCCGACAGCTCCGCTGGGCGCACGTCCGCGACGAGGCCGCCGCCGTGGACGACGCCGACGCGGGAACACAGTTCGGCGGCCACGTCGACGTCGTGGGTCGTGATGATGATCGTGTTGCCGGCCTCGCGGTACTCGCGCAGGAAGCGCTTGACGCGCTCCTGAACGATGGGGTCGAGGTTGGCCAGCGGCTCGTCGATGAACACGACCGCCGGCTCGTGGAAGAACGCGCCGGCGATCATCACCTTCTGTTGCTGGCCCCGGGAGAGGTCCGTCGCCATGGTGTCGAGCTTCTCGGCGAACCCGAGGCGCTCGGCCCACGTGTCGGTCCGCTCGTCGACCGCCTCGTCGTCGAGTCCTCTGACTGCGCCGACGAAGTCGAAGTACTCCCGCGGCGTCATGAAACTCGGCGGCGACTCCTTCTCGGGGAGGACGCCGACCAGTTCCCGGACCGCCGTGGGTTCGGTGACCGGGTCGACGCCGAGCACCCTGACGCGACCGCTATCCGGCACTATCTGGCCGGTGAGCACCTCCATCGTGGTGGTCTTGCCCGCCCCGTTCGGTCCGAGGAGGCCGAACAGTTCCCCCTCGGCGACGGTGAGCGAGAGCTCCTCGACCGCGGTCACGTCTCCGTACGCCCTGGTGAGGTCGTCGATCTGTATGGCTGGCACGGGATTCTACCGACCATCGTTGCTCGGGTGGGATAAGTGATGGTGCTGGTTGACAGCTAATTGAATGGTAAGTTTCAGGTGCCGAGGGTCGCAACCGTCCTGGCAGAGAAACGATGTCGTGCCCTCAGACTGGTAGTTCGGTCGACCTTACTGAACGATCAGTCGAATCCGGGAGGAGTCGCCGATGGTAGCCATCGCCGTCGACGGATTGACGAGAACGTTCGGCGACGTGACGGCGGTTGACGACCTCTCGTTCACCGTCGAGGACGGGGAGATATTCGGCCTGCTCGGCCCGAACGGTGCGGGCAAGTCGACGCTCATCAACGTGCTCGTCACGCTCCTCCGGCCGACCGCCGGGACCGCGACCGTCGACGGCCACGACGTCGAATCGGAGACGGCCGCTGTCCGCGACAGCCTCGGCATCGTCTTCCAGGAGCCGGCGCTCGACGAGGAGCTGACCGGCGCGGAGAACCTGGCGTTCCACGCACGGCTGTACGGGATGGACCGCCGCGAGCGGACAGAGCGGATCGACGAGATACTCGACCTCGTCGGCCTCGCCGACGAACGCGACGACCCCGTCGGGACGTACTCCGGCGGAATGAAGCGCCGCCTGGAGATCGGTCGCGGCCTCCTCCACGAGCCCGCGGTGCTCTTCCTCGACGAGCCGACGGTCGGGCTGGATGCGCGGACACGCCGGGACACCTGGGAGTACATCCAGCGGATGAACCGCGAGGCAGGGGTGACCATCGTGCTGACCACCCACTACATCGAGGAGGCCGAACACCTCTGCGACCGCGTCGCGGTCGTCGACGACGGGGAGATCGCCGCCATCGACACCCCGGCCGCCCTCACGGCGTCGCTCGGCGGCGACGTCGTGACCCTCGCCGTCGAGGGGCCGACTGGAGCCCTCACCGACCGGCTCGACGACCAGTCGTGGGTCACCGAATACACCAGGACCGACGAGGGCGTCACCGTCACGGTCGAACGCGGCGAGGCGCGTATCGCCGACCTGGTCCGCCTGGCCGACGACGCCGGCGTCACCATCACGTCGGTCGACCTGCGCCGCCCGAACCTCGAAACCGTCTTCCTCTCCCTGACCGGTGCGACCATCGAGGAACGCGAGGCCGGCGACGCCGAACGCCCGGTTGCGACGGAGGCCGAGCGATGAACCTCGTCGACCCGCTCGGTGTCTACGCGCTCTGGCGCCGCGACGTCACGCGATTCCTCCGGGCGCCCTCGCGAATCATCGGCTCCATCGCGATGCCGCTGCTCTTCCTCGTCTTCCTGGCGTTCGGCTTCAGCGGCGCGGCGATCCCCGGGCTCCCCGAGGGCGTCGACTACCTCCAGTTCCTGGTTCCGGGGATGATCGGGTTCACGATGCTGTTCGGGGCTTCCTTCGCCGGCCTCTCCATCCTCTCGGACCAGGAGGTCGGCTTCCTCAAGGAGATCCTCGTCGCCCCGATCAGCCGCACCTCCATCGTCCTGGGCCGCATCGCCGGCGGGTCCACGACGGCGCTCGTCCAGGCCGTCCTGATCCTCCTGCTCTCCATCCCGCTGGGGTTCCGGCCGGTGAGTCTCCTCTCGCTCCCGCTGGCGTTCGTCTTCCTCGTCCTGATCGCGGTGACGTTCGTGGGATTCGGCGTCGCCCTGGCCTCCCAGTTCAGCGACAGCGAGGGGTTCAACCTCGTCGTCCAGTTCGTCATCTTCCCGATCTTTTTCCTCTCGGGAGCGATCTACCCGATTTCGAGCCTCCCCGGCCCGGTCCAGTTTCTCGCGCTTCTCAATCCCCTGACCTACGGCGTCGACGGGCTCAGGGCGGTGCTGGTCGGGACCTCCGCGTATCCGTTCGCGGTGGATCTGGGGGCGCTCCTCTTTTCGTCGGTCGTCATGGTCGCCGCCGGAACCTACCTCTTCGGGCGAGTCGAGGCGGTGTGAACAGTGTAGATGGAATAGAGAGTAGTCGTCCCAGCAATTCTACTCTCTGTTTACGGTAATCGGGTAGTAGAAGTCGTTCGAGTGTGGCTCACCGATTGCCTCTGAGATACTGAACCCCCATTCGTATTCACCGGGTGAAGCATCGGAGGCAGCAGAGACTGGGAGAGTAATCTCAACATTGGAACAATTCTCCCACCCCCAGACAGGCGGTGAAGAATCCAATGCTTGATCGGGTGCAGGAGAGACCATATCTTCATCAAAACTTAGTTCAATAGCGTCTGTATCATGCACTAAGTGTCCGAATAGTTGGAATCTGGTGATACCATCTATCTGAATGTCGATTTCAGTCGAAGTTCCGGGAGAAAGGGTCAGAATCTCTGCTGTGACACTCGGAGACCAGCTATCTTCATTGGAACACGTTGATCGTTCGGACGAGTTCTCACTCACGCAACCTGCTGTCATCCCTATAGACGTAGTCGATAGGATTTCAAGATAGCGACGACGTTTCATATACTCTTATTCTGATCCCAACGGTAACTCACTGACGAACGAACAAATGGACCTTTGATGAATAAGCATGCTCCCAGACGGTCGTTCCGGGTCCAATGCTTTCATAGCGAAGTCGAGGGAGGCAGTGAGTGGGTTTTTCACGGATCCAAAGTCGTTTTCTCACCGGCCGTCGATGCCGACGCCCTCGGCGATGAGTTCGTGCGAGCGGATCCGGGCCTCCGGGTCCTCGATGAGGTTCTGGACGACCACCTCGTCGGCGCCGACCTGGGCGGTCATCTCCTCCAGTAGCGTCCCCACGGTCTCGGGACTGCCGGAGATGGCGCGGGGCCACTCACTGGGAGCCAGCGAGGTCGACGTCGGCTCCGGGACGCCGCCGATCTCGTCGACGGCTTCCTCGACGGTCGGGGGCGGGCCGAAGGCACCACGGGCCATGCGCTGGTAGGCCGCCTCGGAGGAGGCGCGGAGGCGCGCGGCCTCGTGGTCGGTCTCGGCGCAGGCGACGTTGGCCGCGAGCATGCTGTGGGGTTCATCCAGGCCCTCGTCGAACTCGGAGGGCTGGAAGCGCTCGCGGTAGGTGTCGAGGGCCGTCGCGGCGACGGTCGGGCGGATGAACGCCGCGAAGGCGTAGGGGAGGCCGAGGTCGGCGGCGATCTTCGCACTCGACGGGCTGGAGCCGAGTACCCACACCTCGGGGACGCCGTCGGCCGACCGGGGGATCCGGATGTCGGCGTAGGGGTGGTCGTCGGGGTAGGCGTCGTAGACGTGCCGCGCTGTTTCCTCTATCTTCGCGGCGTGGTCGTCGCCCGCGGACTGTCGAGGACCGCCGGAGCCCAGCGCGCGGTCGACCGCGGGCATCCCGGTCGCCCGGCCCAGGCCGAGGTCGACGCGGCCAGGGGCGAGCGCGTCGAGCGAGGCGAACGTCTCGGCCACCTTGAAGGGACTGTAGTGGTTCAGGAGCACCGTCCCCGACCCGACGCGGATGTCGTCGGTCTTCGCCGCGAGGTGGGCGATCAGCACCTCGGGCGTCGCGCTCGCGATGGCGTCCGAGACGCCGTGGTGTTCGGCAACCCAGAACCGCGAGTAGCCGAGGCGTTCGGCGGCCTGTGCGAGTTCCACGGTGTCCTCGTAGGCCTCGGTCGCCGTCTCTCCGCTCCGGACGGGGGCGATGTCGACGATAGAGAGGTCCATCTGGCTACGAGAGACAAACGGGTCACGTCGAATCAACCCTCCGCTCGGCGCCCGTCGACTGCGCCGCCGTTCGGCGCCCGTGCGGGCTAGTCCCCCTGCCCGGGGAGGCGCACCACCGAGAGCCAGAACTCCTGGAACGACCGCATCACGTCGACGAACTCGTCGGGGTCGACTGGTTTGGTCAGGTAGGCGTTGGCCTGTAGCTCGTAGGACCGCCGGACGTCCTCGTCGGCCTGCGAACTCGTCAGGACGACGACGGGGAGCGACTGGAGGGTCTCGTCGTCGCGAATCGCCGCGAGCACCTCGTCGCCGTCCATCCGCGGGAGGTTCAGGTCCAGGAGGACGACGTCGGGCCGGGGCGCGTCGCCGTACTCGCCGCGCCGGTTGAGAAAGTCCAGCGCGTCGACGCCGTCGGTCACGACGTGGAGCGTGTTGTGGAAGCGGCCGGCGTCGAGGGCCTCCTGGGTGAGGCGAACGTCGCCGGGGTTGTCCTCGACGAGCAGGATGTCCGACGGACCGCTCGCCGCGCGTCCGTCACGCATCGCGCTCACCTGCTGCCGGGAGGGTGAACGTGAACGTCGCCCCCTCGCCGGGTTCGGAGTCGACCCAGATGTCGCCCCCGTGGCGCTCGACGATGCGTTCACACAGCGCCAGGCCGATGCCCGTCCCCGAGTGGTCGTCGGGCGCGTGGAGGCGCTGGAACACCTCGAAGACCCGGTCGGCGTCGGCAGGGTCGATGCCGATCCCCTGGTCGGTGACCGAGATCTCCCACCAGTCGCCGTCGGACTCGGGCCACTCGTCCGACGAGCCCTCGCTCGGGTCGCTCGCGCGGACGCCGCGCCGCTGGGCGCTCAGGCGGATCTCGGGCGGGGCGTCGCCGCTGTACTCGATGGCGTTGTCCAGCAGGTTCTGGAACACCTGGCGCAACTGTCCCCCGTCGCCCTCGACGACGGGCAAGTCCTCGGCGTCGACGTCGGCGTCGGTCTCGTCGATGCGCACCTGCAGGTCGTCGCGAACGTCGGCGAGGACCGCGTTCAGGTCCACCGGGCCGAACGGGTCACCGCGCGTGTCGACCCGGGAGTACTGAAGCAGTCCTTCGATCATGTCGCGCATGCGGTCGGCGCCGTCGACGGCGTACTCGATGAACTCCCGCCCGTCGTCGTCGAGTTCGTCGGCGTAGCGCTGTTCGATCAGGCGCAGGTAGCTCGACACCATCCGCAACGGCTCCTGGAGGTCGTGGGAGGCGGCGTAGGCGAACTGTTCGAGGCGTTCGTTGGACGCCTCCAGGCGGTCGACGAGTTCTTCGAGGCGCTGCTCGCGCTCGACCTGTTCGGTGACGTCCTGGACCACCAACATCCCGGCGAACACCTCGTCGTCGGCGTTCGTGACGGGGAGCGTGTGCGCCAGCAGGTGACGGTCGTGGAACTCGGCCTCGAAGGAGTTCGACTCGCCGTCGAGGGCTGACTCGAAGTACGGTTCGACAGTCTCGACGAGGTGGTCCGGGTACACGTCCGAGACAGTGCTTCCGACTCGGTCTTCTTTGCCGACTCCCGCCGCGTCGAGCAACTGGCCCCCGACGGCGGTGTACTCCAGGTCTTCGTCGAACAGGCCCACGGCGCCGTCCGGGAAGTTCTCCACGAGGGTGCGGTGCCGGCGCTCGGACTCTTCGAGCCGGCGCCGCTGTGCCAGGCGCTCGGAGATGTCCCGGACGACGCCGACGTGATTCCGCTCGCCGTCGCTCGTCTCGAACGTGGTGAACGTCGCCTCCGCCGGGACCGCTTCGTCGCCGGCCGTCTGGATGGTCGCCTCCATCGTCGGGTTGTCACCCCGTTCCATCGCCGCTTCCAGTTCGCGTGACTGTTCGATGGCCGCCTCGTCGACCACGAGCGAGGAGTGGGCGCCGACGAGTTCCTCCCGGTCGTAGCCGGTCAACTCCGCGTAGGCGTCGTTGACCATCGTGAAGTAGCCGTCGTCGTCTTTCACGTAGATACCGTCGTTGACCGTCTCGACGATGGTTTCGTACTTCGTCAGTTCCCGTTCCCGTCGCTTCTGGTCGGTGACGTCCTGGGACATGCCCAGCGCCGCGAAGATGTCGCCCGCGGCGTCGCGGACGGGGACGACCTGGAACTGGAAGACGCGCTCGCCGACGTCGGCCTCGAACTCGCCGCGTTCGCCACGGATTGCGGCCTCGTAGTACGGAACGAGTTCGTCGGCCAGTTCGTCGGGCAGGGCGTCGCCGACGTACTCGCCTTCCACCTGGTCGATGGTTCGGTCGACGACGTCGGTGGGGCTCCCGCCGACGGTCTGGTAGCGAAGGTCCTCGTCGACGAGCGCGACCACCCCGTTCGGGAAGTTCTCGACGAGCGCGCGGTAGCGGCGTTCGGACTCCTCGAGTTCCCGTTCGCGCTCCTTGCGCTCGGTGACGTCCCGGAAGTACGTCGAGAGCCCCGACTCCGACGGATAGACGTTGAACTCCAGCCACACGTCGGAGACGGGGACGTACTCCTCGAAGGTGATCGGCTCCTGGGTGTCCATCGCCGTCCGGAACCGCTCACCCAGCGCGCCGTCCCGGCCGCCCGGGATCTGGTCCCAGGCGACCTGTCCGAGCAACTCGTCGGGCGAGTGGCCGACGATCTCGGCGGCCCGCTCGTTGACGTGCGTGAACCGCCACTCGTCGTCGAGGGCGTAGAACGCGTCCGAGATTCGCTCGAATATCTCGCCGAGTTCGGTCTCCAGCTCCGACTTCTGGCGCTCGAGCTGTCGCTGCTGGGTTTTCAGCTCCGTGATGTCCTCGCCGGCGAGGACGACCCGTTCGACCACCCCGTCGTCGTCGAACAGCGGCGCGGCGTTTATCCGGTAGTGGGTCCGGTCGCCGTCGGGCGACTCCATGACGATTTCCTCGTCGAACACCGCCGCCTCCTGTTCGATGGCGCGCGCCGACGGCGTCTCCTCGGGGCCGAGCGGGTCGCCGTCGACGTCGTATATCTGCCACTCTCCCTCGTCGACCGGCTGTTCGCGGAACTCCTGCTCTGTGAGCCCCATCTCCGCCTGGACGTGTTCGTTGGTTCGCAACGTCTCGCGGTCGGCGTTCTGGACGGCGATGCCCACCGGGACGGTCCGCAACAGCTGCTCGGTCTGGTCGCGCTCGCGCCGCAGCTGTCGTTCGCGTTCCTTCTGGTCGGTCACGTCCTCGACGGTGACCACGACCCGGTCGTCGCCCGCGACTTCCCCGTCGCCGCCGTCCCCGAGCGGCGCGGCGTTGACCGAGAGCCACCGCCGTCCGAGCGACGGCAGGTCGATCTGACACTCGAACCCGGTGACCGGTTCCCCGGCCTCGAGCGCTCGCTTCCACGGCCGCTCGGCGACCGGTATCGGGTCGCCGTCGGCGTCGTACAGGTCCCACGCGTCGACGTTCGCGTCCATCAGCTCGTCTTCGTCGAGTCCCAACCGGTCCAGCGTCTGCTCGTTGGCCCGGACGAACTGGCCGTCGGCTTCCACCAGGGAGATACTCAGCGGGACCGTCTCCAGGATCTGTTCGGTCAGGTCGCGTTCCCGGCGCAGTTGCTGTTCGTACTCTCGCTGTTCAGTCCTGTCACGGGTGACCTTCGTGAAGCCGACGAGGTCGCCGTCGTCGTCGCGGATGGCCGTGACGACGACGTCCGCCCAGAACCGCGTCCCGTCCGCACGGACGCGCCACCCCTCGTCCTCGACCCGTCCCCGTTCGGCGGCGGTTTCGAGGTTGGCCTCGGGGACGCCCGCCGCGACGTCCTCGTCAGTGTAGAACGTCGAGAAGTGCTCACCGACGATCTCGTCGGCGGCGTACCCCTTGATGCGTTCGGCGCCGTCGTTCCAGCTCGCGACGGTGCCGTCAGCTTCGAGCGTGAAGATGGCGTAATCCTCGACCGCGCGCACGAACGCCCCGAACTCCGCCAGCGTCGACCGACGACTGGTCGCCAGGTCCGCGTCGGCCGGCCGCCACCAAACCCGCAGGCCATCGCCGACCTGTCGCGTCCGAACGGCGCCGTCGTCGGCGAGCGCTCGCAGCCGTCGTTCCGCGGCCTGTTCGCTACACTCCAGCGTGCTGGCGACGTCCCCCGTCGTGAGCGGTGTGTGTGGCTCAGCCAGCCCCGAAAAGACGCCGAGGGCGTCCTCCCGCGTGACGTCCGGCGCCGAGCCCGATGGTCCCATGGTTCCAGGAGAGGGCATCCGCCAATAAACGCCTGGCGAAAGGACAGTTCCCGACGCACCCGCCCCGTCGCGGCGGGACGTAACCGATTGGCGTCGAGCTGGTCGGCACGTCCTCTCAATCGCGATATAAGATGGATTCATGTTGGTGGACGAGAGACGGATACGTAATGTCAATGTCCGATTCCCCTGCCGTCGGCATCGTCGGTCTCGGCGGGATGGGCACCCAGCACGCCAGCAACCTCACTGCACTCGGCGCCGACGTGGTCGGCGGCTCGGACGTCGTCACCGAGGCCCGCGACGAGTTCGCCGCCGCCTTCGACGCGGTGACCTTCGACGACCACGAGGCGATGTACGACGAACTCGACCTGGACGCCGTCGTCATCACGACGCCCAACGCCTTCCACGAACCGGCCGCGACGGCCGCCCTCGAACGCGACGTCCACGTCCTCTGTGAGAAGCCACTGGCCGACTCGCTCCCCGACGCCGAGCGAATCGTCGCCGCGGACGAGGCCTCCGACGCCTTCTGCATGGTCGGGTTCAGCAACCGCTTCGCCGCCGCGCCGTCGCTGTTCAGGGCCTACCAGGCCGACGGCGAGTTCGGCGACGTCGAGGCCGTCGAGGGCGCGTTCGTCCGCCGCCGCGGCATCCCCGGCCTCGACTCGTGGTTCACGAACCGCGACCTCTCGGGTGGCGGCGCGCTCATCGACATCGGCGTCCACGCCATCGACTACGCGCTCTACCTGGCTGGCTTCCCCGACGTCGTCGAGGTCTCCGGCGTCACCCGGGACACGTTCATCAGCGGCGACGCGTACGTCGACCCCGACGACTTCGCCGGCGGCTGGGACGCCACCGAAGGCGAGCGCGACGTCGAGGACTCGGCGACCCTCCTGTTGCGCTGTGCCGACGACACCACCATCTCGCTGGAGGTCGCGTGGGCCACGAACCGCGAACCCGACCACGAGTTCCACGTCCGCGGCACCGAGGGCGGTGCTCGCCTCGCCATCGGCGGCGACGAACTCCAGGTGCTGGGCTCGGACGACCGCGCCCTCGACCACCACCGGGACACGACGCTCTCGGGCGACCCGGACCGGGACCGGTACGTGGAGGAGGCCGCCACGTTCCTCGACGGCGTCCGCGCGGGTGAGCGTCCCGCCATCAACCACGTCGAGGAGGGCCTGCTGGTCCAGCGCGTCATCGACGCCGTCTACGAGTCCAGCGAGCGCGGGACGTCGGTTCGGCTGGACGACGCCGAGGGTGTGAGCGAGGACGAGCGGGCCGCGAAGCTGGAGTGAGTAGCACTCCGTTCACTCGTCCATATCCTGCTCGGTTGCGACTGCCCTGGAGAGGCCAGCCATCCCCGCGCCGGCCGCTGCACTGAGAAGTCCGAACCCCGGCCCGGAGTCGTCCGTGGGCTCGCTCTTCGGCGTCCCCGGGGAGCCCTGTATTGCGTACACCGAGTTGTCGAAGCTTCCGACGTAGACGATGCCGTCGGCGACTGCCGGTGACGAGTACACACTATCGCCCGTCTCAAATGCCCACTGCTCGGTACCGTCGGCCGCTTTCAGTGCGTACACGTTGTTGTCGTAACTTCCGATGTAGACGACGCCATCGGCGACTGCCGGCGCCGAGTACACGTCGAACCCTGTGTCGAAGGCCCATTGCTCGGTGCCGTCGGCCGCGTCCAGCGCGTACACGGTGTGGTTGCCCCTTCCGACGTAGACAGTCCCGTCGGCCACTGCCGGCGCCGAGCCGACGTCGTTGGACATCTGGAAGGTCCACTGCGTAGTACCGTCGGCCGCGTCCAGCGCGTAGAGTCTGCTAAGACTTCCGACGTAGACGGTACCGTCAGCCACTGCCGGTGAACAGTCGAACACTGGATTGCCTGTGTCGGAGGCCCACTGCTCGGTGCCATCGGCCGCGTCCAGGGCGTACACGTTGTCGTCGTTACTTCCGATGTAGACGGTATCGTTGGTCACTGCCGGTGATGAGGACACTTTGTCGCCAGTCTCGACGGCCCACTGCTCGCTGCCGTCGGCCGCGTCCAGCGCGTACACCGTATTATCAGTACTCCCGATATAGACGGTGCCGTCGACCGCTGTCGGCGACGACCGCACCGAGTCGCCGGTCTCGAAGGCCCACTGCTCACTGCCATCGGCCGCATTCAGGGCGTACACGCTGTTGTCATTACTCCCGACGTAGACGGTGCCGTTGGCCACTGCCGGCGATGATTCCAACATTCCACTCGTGTCGAAAGTCCACTGCTCGGCGCCATCGGTCGCATCCAGGGCGTACACACTGTTGTCGTAACTTCCGACGTAAACAGTGCCGTCTGCTACTGCCGGTGACGACCACACCCTGCTGCCCGTTTCGACGGCCCACTGCTGGGAGATGTCTGTGACGGGGCCCGTGTTCTCGGGCGCGTGCCGCGTGTTCGCGTCGTCGTAGCCGAACTGGGACCACGCCTCGCCGGACTGGGCACGCGTAGGTCGACTCGCCACGGACGTGAGCGCCCCGCCGCCGACGACCCCCCCGACAGCTCGCAGCATCCGTCGCCGACTCACCCCTTCAGATTTCATCGTGCAACGTGGGTGTAATACTAATTACAAATGCATGTTGATATGGGAGCCGTTCCGGGCCACTTCACAGATCAGTCGTGGAGGCCTGCTCTCCAGCGCGTCATTTACACCGTCTACGAGTCCAGCGAGCGTGCGACGTCGGTTCGGCTGGACTAAGCTGAGTGAGCGAGCGGACAGGATCGAGCCGCAAAGCTGGAGTGATAGTCAGAGCGTACAGCTGCACCCCGGTGCGAACCCTACTCCGACTCGTGTTCGGAAATCGCGCTGTCGAGTCGCCCCCATACCGTCTGAAACGCTGGCAGGTCGCCCGTGAGGTCCGGGAGCGTCGTCTCCCACTGTCTCCGGACTCCATCTCGCTGCTCGTCCGGAAGCCCCGAAGCCAGTTCGATTCTGAGCCCATCGTGTTCGCACTTTGCTTCGAACGCGGGGCGTACCGCAGCGAAGTCGATCCCCACCGTCTCGGTTTCGAGGAGTTGATAGAGGTCGTAGTAGTCACGAGCGACGCCGCGCTGGTAGATCGCACGAAGTTTCTCTGCGAAAATCTCCTCGACGGAGTACGCCTGCAGATCGAACGTCGGGACGTCCTCGTACTCGTGGCTTCGGCCAACCGGGTCGAACGCGACGTGCTCGTCGACCATTACGTCGACGCTGGTCGTGTTCGGGTGGTTCAGGACGGCCCGGTACTGGATGCTGATGTCGACGTAGTGCGTCGGGTAGTGGTCCTGTCGAGACTCGTGGTGCTCTCCGATCGAGAACTCGATACCCGACCGTGCGGTGATCCTTTCGAGAACCGCTCGGAGTTCGTCCGCTGATCCCTGATACTGACCTGCGACGCCGAAATCGAGGTCTTCCGAGAACCGCCAGGACTGCGGAAAGTAGAGTTTGCTCAGGGCGGTCCCGCCCTTGAACAGGAGATTATCGCCGTACTGGCTCGTGAAGATCCCCCAGAGGAGCCACGAGTTGACGTAGTTCTTCTCGGCGTACCCCTGTCGGACGCCCAGTTCGCGAGCGAGGACGCGGAGACGATCGCGGCTGATCATCGCGATCAGGATTCCGCCGGTTCGAGCGCGTCCGGTTCGACGTTGATCCGGAGGCGGTACTCGCTGTCATGGGATCCCGACTCGGGTTGGGTCGGGTCCAGCAAGGAGTAGCCGCTCGTGAACGAATCGACGAGTGCGTCACGAGTGGGGAGATCGATCCCGAGGACGTCGGCGATATAGACGAGTCGTTTGGTCGCGGCACCGTTGCCGAGTCGCTGGAGGTACTCCCCTACGGTCGCCCACGAACACCCCTGTTCGTCGGCAGCGACCATCGCCGATGCGATCTGATGGATCCCACCGCAGAACTCGGGATGGTCCGCGCAGTCGACGAGCGTCTTCTCGAGGTCGCTGACGTGGACCGTCGTTCCCTCGATAGACGTCGGTTCTGAGCCGAAGAACTTCCGCTCGGTGACTGTCGTCACGCGATAGGGAACGCCGTGGATTTCACGGCTCTGCGCCCTGGTCGGCGTCACGACGGAGACCGTCCGCGGCACCTGTTCGGTCAGGCCGTGATGGTCCAGCGCGCTGTAGTAGCCGACGTACATCGGCTCGGCCACGTGCGTCGCGATGAGGTACTCGTGGACGGTGTACATCGACTCTTCGCCGGCGGCGAGCGGGATGATGAGGTACGTTCCGGGGAGCAGCCGGTCCAACCAGCCTTTCTTCGCGAGTCGGGAAGCGATCTCTCTGGCCGTCTCGGGGGCAACCTCTAGCGTCGCTTCGACGTCGTCGAGGGTAATTATCTGGTGTCCCTCCGCGGCGAGCCGCGAGAGGAGGCGACTCTCCCGAGCCGAGAGCCCGCCGCGTTTACTTCTTGAGGTTTTTGTCGCACTCATAGCCACTATCTTTACATAGAATATAATTCGCCGTCTGGTTTAGTGTTTCGGTCTCTGAAAGAATCGTTCATGGCTCTGCGTGAGACGGCGTTGAGAACCGGTTGTGTTGCTCGTGCATCATCGACGCCGTCTACGAGTCCAGCGAGCGCGGGACGTCGGTTCGACTCGACGACGCCGAGCGGGCCGCGAAGCTGGAGTGAGGCACGGCGACCGTCGGTACGACCGGCACTATCAGTCGGAGACCTCGGCCCGCTCGGCCATCATCCCGGCGGCGCGGTCGGCCCAGTCGCCCCAGACGAAGCCGGCGACGGCGATGACCGCCCAGCAGATGTAACTCAGGATAAGTCCGACGTAGACGCCGGACAGGCCCCAGCCCAGCGGAATCGCGAGCAGGTACGACCCGCCGAGCATGAAGACGAACGTCCCGGTGGCTCGCGCGTAGAACGGCGTCCGGGTGTCGCCGGCACCGCGCAGGCTGCCGGCGAAGGGGAAGAAGACCCCGAAGAACAGCATCGAGACGCCGAACACGCGGGTGAACGCGGCCGCGTACCCGAGCGTCTCCGGGTCGTCGGTGAACACCGACGCGATGGGGTCGGCGCCGGCGACCAGGACGACGCCCGCGGCACCCATCGTGAGGATACTCAGCGCCGCGATGGCGAACCCGGCGTAGCGCGCGCCCGCTGGGTCACCCTCGCCCAGCGACTGGCCGACGGTGATGCTCGCGGCGGTGTTGACGGCCCGGTAGATCGGCCCCGCGAGCTGCTGGTAGATGCGGCGTCCGATGTGGTAGGCGGCGTTGACCTCCGTCCCGAACACGAGCAACAGCGCGTTGAACGGGAAGTTCGCGAGCGACGCACTCATCCCCTCGGCCAGGTTCGGGAGGCTGACGCCGACGATCTGGCGGGTGATCGTGAGCGACCGCGGCCGGGCGAACGAGAGGTCGGTCCGGGCGCTCGCGATGGCGCCCGTTATCGCCAGGGCCTCGACGGTCCGCGCCAGCAACGTCGCCAGCCCGATGCCGACGATGCCGAACCCCGGGACCGGCCCGAGCCCGAGCGCGAGCACGACCGTCGCGACCGCGTTGCAGAGGTTGGCGCCGCCGTTGACGATCATCGGCGTGACCGTGTCGCCGGTGCCCTGGAGCGACCGGGCGCCGACCAGGCCGACGATGCGCATCGGCGCGGCGGCGAACACGAGCGTGAGGTACTGCGCACCGAGCCTGACGACCTCGGCCTCGGCGCCGAGGACGGCGATGAAGACGTCCGAGAACAGGAGTCCGAGGACGATGAGCGGCAGACCCGCCAGTGCGCCGATCAGGAACGCCTGGGTGATCGCCCGGTCACGGGTCGCCGTGGCCGCCCGGCCAGTGTCCTGGCTCGACAGGGCGATGGCGCCCGTCCCCAGCCCGAGTCCGATCCGCAACGGGACCTGGGCGTACAGGTCGGCGAGCCCGATGGCGGTGACGTACGCCGGCGCGAACAGCCCCGCGACGACGACGTCGACCGTCCGCATCAGCGTCGTCAGCGCCTGCTGGACGCTGATCGGCCAGGACAGCGAGACGGTCCGCCGCCAGAGCCCGAACAGCCGGTCGTAATCGACCATCCACCTCTGGAGACGGGAAACGGGCGAATCAGCGTTTCGAACTTTCGGGGTCGGCCGGTCCGAACGCTAGATCGTGTCGGCCCCGCTCGACACGGAGTGTCATTTGAACACGCCGTCAGTATAGCGTCGGACACTTGCCGATCGGTCACGCACTCTGCAGTGAACGATGAAGGCAGCAGTGTATCGCGGCCCAGGTGACATCAGTATCGAAGAGCGAGACAGGCCCGAAATCGAGGACCCGACGGACGCCATCGTTCGCGTCACCCACACGGCGATCTGCGGGTCTGACCTCTGGTTCTACCGCGGCGAGGAGGACAGGGCCGATGGCGCACCCGTCGGCCACGAACCGATGGGGGTCGTCGAGGAGGTGGGCGACGAGGTCCGCCACGTCGAACCGGGCGATCGAGTGTTCGCGCCGTTCGCGATCAGTTGCGGCGAGTGCGAGTTCTGTCGCAAGGGACTCCACACGTCGTGTGCCAACGGCGCCTCCTGGGACGAGGACAACGGCGGTGCACAGGGCGAGTACGTTCGCTCGCCCCACGCCAACGGCACGCTCGTCCGCGTTCCCGACCGGTACGCCGACGACGAGGACGCCCTCGAATCCCTGCTCCCGCTGACGGACGTCATGGGAACGGGCCACCACGCCGCGGTCTGTGCGAACGTCGAGGCCGGCGACACGGCCGTCGTGGTCGGCGACGGCGCGGTCGGCCTCTGTGGCGTGCTCGCCGCGAAACGCCTCGGCGCCGAGCGTATCGTCGCCATGGGCCACCACGAGGACCGCCTCGAACTCGCCCGGGAGTTCGGCGCGACAGAGGTCGTCTCCGCCCGCGGCGAGGAGGCAATCGAGGAGGCCCGGGAACTCACGTACGGCGGCGCGAATCACGTCCTCGAGTGCGTCGGCGCCGAAGCGGCGCTGGAGACTGCCGCGAAGGTGGTCCGCCCCGGTGGACACGTCGGGTACGTCGGTGTCCCCCACGTCGAGAGCGCCGAGTTCGTCGAACAGCTGTTCTTCAGGAACGCTTCGTTCACCGGTGGTCCCGCGCCGGTACGACAGTACGCCGAGGAACTCATGGTCGACGTGCTCCAGGGGACCCTCGACCCGTCGCCGATATTCACGAAGACCGTCGACCTCGACGGCGTCCCGGACGGCTACGAGGCGATGGACCAGCGGGAGGCGATCAAGGTCATGGTGCATGTCGGAGCCTGAGGTCCCCACGAGCGGGAAGCTCGACTTCGATGACGAGGTGGCGTTCGTCTCCGGCGCCGCGGGCGGGATCGGCCACGGCGGTCAGACGACGTCGGAGCGCGCATCACAGAAACGGTGGGTGGGAGTGCTTCACGCCCGGGCTGAGCACGTCGCGTGACGATTCGGGCGTGAAGGGCAGCCTGGGGCTCCGCATCACACGCATGGTCAGTACAGGCGTGCGGAACCAGCTGTAATTACAACTGGTGTAGTTAAATGATTTTCCGAGCTGGATCCGGGTGTTCCAGAACTGTCAGGTCGAGGGAACGCTCGATTCGTCGGTGGAACGCGCAGTACTCTGCGATTCGTCGGTCGCCAGTCCCACCGGTGAGCCCACGCAGATTCGGGCAGTCACCGACCAGCCGCGCTGACCGACACGGGAGTTACCCGCATCGTGCAGTGAATCGGGCCGAGGAGGTACATAGTCGTACAGACCACTATTAGTAACCGTCTTGGTCCGATCGCGGCGACTCTCTCCGTACGGCGACGAAACACTCCGGTCGATCCGACGCTCCCCTAATGACTCCCATCCCACAGTTCAGTGACACCGTCGAATCACGCCACGAACGACTCGACGTCGACGACTACGGAGCGGTGTACGTCGTCGGCGACGTCCACGGAAGCCGGGCCGCCCTGGAGCGGCTCCTGGCCGAGCTCGACCCGGCCGACGACGACCGGCTCGTCTTCGTGGGCGACCTGGTGCGAAAGGGACCGGACAGCCCCGGCGTCGTCGACCTCGTCCGCGACGACGACCGACTCGTCAGCGTCCGCGGGAACAACGAACAGAAGGTCGTCCGCGGCGACAAGGACCCCGACTGGCTCAGAGACGGCGACCGGGCGTACTTCGAGTCGCTTCCCGTCGTGATCTCCTTCGACGACGCACTGGTCGTCCACGGCGGCGTCGACCCCGGTCGACCGCTGGACGACCACACCGTCGATGAACTGCTGACCATGCGTGCGCCCGACGGTGACGGCTACGACGGGCCGTTCTGGTACGACGACTACGACGGGCCCCACCGCGTCTTCTTCGGCCACACTGTCCACGACAGCCCCGTGGAACGGGAGTACGCCGTCGGCCTGGACACCGGCTGCGTCTACGGCGGGATGCTCACCGCCTACGACTACCGGAACGACGACTGCGTTACGATCGAGCAGACGACGACCCACGAGCAGCGCGACGACGCGAAAATCGTCTCCGTGGTCTGAGCCGCGCCCCCCGAGCGGATTACTTGTACTCGGCTCGAAGCCGTTCTCGGGCACCATCACGGGTCTTGAAGTACCGACGCTCGCCATCGGCAGTTCGCACCGCCCAGTCGTACGTCTCGCTATCGGGGTGGTACCAGCGGTCGGCGTGGACGTCGAAGAGAGATGTACTGCCGCCGTCCGATTTCGCCGCTTTCACCCCGTCGGCCGCCGCGACGTCGTCGCCGTCGGTGGATGCGGCGTCCGGCTCCGCGGACCCACTGTCCACCGCCGGCTCCGGCACGTCGTCGACCAGGAGGTCGCCCTCGACGAGGTCCGTATCGACTTCCAGTCCGGGTCCGTGACCACGGTCGACGGCGGCTCGCGTCGCCACCATCAGTATCTCCTGGATATCCCGTTCCGGTTCGTCGCCCGGCGTGACCTGCTCGTAGTGGCCGTCGCTCTGCATCACCCACCGTCGACGGTTGTCCAGCAGCGACGCTTCCAGGACGAACCGGAGCTGTTCCCGAAGCTGGCGGTTCTCCACGGGCGCGACTGCCTCCACCCGGTGGTCGAGGTTCCGGGTCATCCAGTCGGCCGACCCGATGTACCACTCGGGCTCGCCAGCGTTCTCGAAGTAGAAGATCCGGGCGTGTTCGAGGAACCGGCCGACGATGGAGTGGACGGTGATATTTTCGCTCAGCCCCTCGATGCCCGGGCGGAGCCGGCAGATGTCCCGGACGATCAGGTCGATATCGACGCCGGCCATCGAGGCGCGATACAGCGCCGCGACCATCGCCGGGTCTTCGAGGCCGTTCACCTTGACGACGATCCGCGCCCGTCGACCGGCCTCCGCGTGCTCGATTTCGCGCTCGATCATGGCCGTGAACCGCTCGCGCATCGTCACGGGCGCGATGAGGAGCTTCCGGAAGCTGTCGTCGAGCGTCGGCCCCGTGAAGAAGTTGAACACCTTCGTGAGGTCGTGGCCGACGTCGCGGTCGGCCGTCAGTAACCCGAGGTCGGAGTAGCCCTTCGCCGTCTCGGAGTGGTAGTTTCCGGTGCCGACGTGGGAGTACAGCTGGACGCCGTCGTCCTCCTGGCGCACGACCAGGGCAGTCTTCGTGTGCGTCTTTAGACCCACGGTCCCGTACGCGACGTGGATCCCCTCCTCTTCGAGCTGTCGCACCCATTCGAGGTTGTTCTGCTCGTCGAAGCGGGCCTTGAGTTCGACCATCACCGCCACCTGTTTGCCGTTGTCGGCGGCGTCGATGAGACTCTGTATCACCTTGGAATCGCTCGCCGTGCGATAGATGGCTGCCTTCACGGCGAGGACGTCCGGGTCGTTCGCCGCCGCGTCCAGGAACCGCTGTATCGTCCCCTCGAAGGAGTGATACGGGTGGTGGGCGAGGATGTCACCATCCCGAATCTCGGCGAAGATGTCCGTCGCCCCGTCGCCGGCGTCGCTCGTGACCGACGCCAGCCGGGGATGGGCTTTCGGCGTCCAGTCCGGTCGTTTGAGGTCCGGATACTCCAGGTCGACGAGTTCGAAGAAGTCCTCGAAGTCGATCGGTCCGTCCCGGTAGAACACCTCCCGCTCCTGGACGTCGAGCTGGTCTTTGAGGATGGACACCGACTCCTCGGGCATGTCGGCGTCGACCTCCAGCCTGACGACCGTGGCGAACCGACGTTCCTCCAGGACCTCTTCGACCATGTCGATGAGGTCTTCGGCGACCTCCTCGTTGCGCCGGACCTCGGCGTTCCGGGTCACCTTGAACTTCGAGACGTCCAGGATCTCGAGGTCGGGCAACAGGAGGTCGAGGGTGGCCTCGATCAGGTCCTCGATGAGCACGTACTGGTCCCCGCTCCCGGGGACCGCTATCAGTCGCGGCTGGTTCGACGGGATCTTGACGCGCGTGAACTGCGTCCCGCCGTTTCCGTCGGCGGAGAGCACCGCCAGTGACAGCGACAGGTTCGAGATGAACGGGAACGGGTGGGCCGGGTCGAAGGCGAGCGGCGTCAGGGTCGGGAGGATCGACTCCTCGTAGTAGACTTGCAACTGCTCGCGCTTGTCGACCGGTAGCTCGTCCGGCTCGCGGATCTCGATCCCGTTCTCGGCCAGCGTCGGCTTCAGCGTCCGTTCCCAGTACTCCGACTGTTCCCGGAAGAGGGGACGGGCGGCGTCGAGTATCTCACGCCACTGCTGTTTCGGGGTCCGCCCGTCCGGCGTCGTTCTGGTGACACCGGCCTTGATCTGCTGTTTCAGTCCACCGACGCGCTTCATGAAGAACTCGTCCGTGTTCTTGGTGAAGAAGGCGAGAAATCGGAGCCGTTCGAGGGGCGGATTCCGCTCGTCGATCCCCTCGCGCAAGACGCGCTCCTGGAAGGCGAGTTCCGAGAGTTCCCGGTTGAGGTAGTAGTCGGGATCGGTCAGGTCTCCTTCACTCATCGATCCACGCTGCAGCGGCGAGCGACCGGCGGGCTGTACGAGACTTGCAGCGGTCACCATCGGTCGCCCGTTCCAACACTCTCTCGTTGGACGCGTCGTCCGTCGTTCCCCCGCACGCGGAGACGGCCTCGCGGACTGGGACTAAGCACCGTCGCAACACGGCCCGTGGCATGGTACGGAAAGGCCGAGTGGGGTACAAGGAATCTTCTAGTAGTTCTATTGCGACGTACGTACCACTTTCAGGGAGCGAACGTGGTCCCGCGGCAATGCCGGCACCGACGCGGCGTGACGTTGTACGAGTGGCCACACTGGCGACAGGTCCAACAGGGGAGGTTCGACCGGGCGTTTCGATCCTGGGTGGGTTCGTCTGTTGATGACATGGTGGCTGGCTGGACCGGCTGGCAGGTTGTCTGCCGTCAGGCATACAGATGTCAGACAAGATATAAAGATTTTATATGATTTCTATATATTTATGGGATGTACGTCGGGCATGACGACGGCCGCTGCTGACGGGCAAAACCAGTAGCGCTGCCGTGGACTCGCGACCGACTACGTACCGCTCTGATCCGACCAGACCGATCGGTAGACGTATTATAACGCCTTATGCGTGGATTAGACGAGTTTCGGCTGATGACAGCCGACCCGGCCCACCTGGACCCAGCGCCGGACGGCCCCCTTGGGGCCGCGCGGCGCGCCCTGACCGTCGAACGCCAGCGAACGACCGACGAGCGCGACGCACTCGCGTCCTTCCTCGAACGGGTACGGAACGTGGACGTCGTCGAACCGACGCCCGTGCAGGGCCCGAGACGAAAGATCCAGACACCTCAGACGACGGGTGTGGCCACCGTCCGCGACGCGTACGTGGAGACTGTGATGAGCGTCCCCCACTACGACGAGGAGTACGGCGACAGTTACGTAGAGAGCCTCGAGGCCGAGTTCGGAGCGGACGTCGCAGCGGCGCTCGTCCAGGGCCACTTCGGCGAGTACTGCAAGCAGTCGGTGCTCGCGAAGACCGAACAGGCGCTGGACGAGCGGGAGCGATTTCTGTCGACGCTCGACGCCGAGCGGGAGTCGCTGGCCGACACCGAAGAACGGATCCACACCATCCTGGACCGGGTCGAGGGAACGGTCGACGACGAGGACGGGAAGCCGTCGTTCAGCGCGCTCGAGGGGCGCCGGTCGACGCTGCAAAACCTGCAAGCAGAGTGCGACGAGGTGGCCGCGGACAGACAGGCAGCCATCCGCCGCCAGCATCGCCAGCTCTGGGTTCCCCGGTCTGCACCGGACGTCCCCGCGTACGTATACCAGGGGCTCGACGAGACGTATCCCGTCCTCTCGACGATTGCCGACCTGGGCGAGTGTATCACGAACCGCCGTCGAACCGTGGAACGGCGAATGAGCGAGGCAAAATAATGGCTGCGGGGAACTGTATGGAGCGCACGTCGCGATGACCTTCGAGCTAGTGGAACCGGCCGACCGGCTGCGGCCGGCGGCCGTCCCAACTCGCGACGGCGCGACGCTCGTTTAGTGCCCTCGACGGCCCCGGCCTGGCCGGTCACCACGACTCTCGCGGGTCGCGAAGCTGGCCATGTGGGGGTAGTCAGCGATCAGCCCGTCGACGCCGAGTTCGACGGGCGTCCTCGCTTCTCGCCAGCTATCGATCGTCCAGACGTTGACGTCCCGGCCGTCCTCGTGTGCGGTTTCGACGAGGTCCTGGTCCAGGACCCCGGTCGACGGGTTGACCGCTTCCGCGTCGAGTTCGCGGGCGATCGCCAGGTTCTCGTCCTTGTTCCCCCCGAATATCGGGGCCACCGCGACGTTCGGGTCGACGTCCCGGACTGCCCTGAGCGCGTCCGGGTCGAACGAGGAGGCGTAGTACTCGCCACGATACTGCGACGCGATCTCGAGTGTTCGCTCGGCGAACTCGGTCCAGGAGAGCGGGCCGGAATCCTTGAACTCGATGTTCATCGTCACCCTGGGCCACGCCGCGTCGAGCGTCTCGGCGAGCGTCGGGATCGTCTCGCCCGACTCCAGGACTTCCGCTTCCAGTACCGTCTCGGACGGCGTTTCGGCGACGAGTCCCTCCTCGTCGGTGAGGTCGTCGAGCGCCGCGTCGTGGAAGACGACGATCTCGCCGTCCGCAGTCGCTTCGACGTCGATCTCGATACGGTCGGCACCGAGGCGACACGACCCCTCGATGGCGGCGACCGTGTTCTGCGGATAGACGTCCCTGAATCCGCGGTGGGCCGTGATGGCGAGGTCGTCGTTTCGGCCTCGGCCCCGCCCCCAGTTTCTGGACGCCGATGCCGTCCCGCTGAGCGCCGCAGTGCCCAGCATCGCTCCAGTGGTCTTGAGAACGCCTCGTCGCGATACGTGCTTCGTCCGCCCCTCGGTATCCCGTGACATCGTCTGAACCAGGGACCAGTGAGCTAATCACCGTTTATATGACATCTATAGTCTGATATTTTTGGTAGTGACTGGTAACGACCTGCTAGCGATCCTTCGAGGGCGTGGAAGGGGAACGACGATTCGGTGCCGTGTTATCGAGATTCTCGGCTGGAGGAAAACGGACGAACAGAAGCAGCGTCGATAGTGGAACGGTCGAGTAACGGCATCGCGTACCGGGGCGGAATCACCCGAAACGGGTCGGCGGGGTTTCGATGTCGTCTTCGTCGACGCCCAGACACCGGGCGACGTCGGCAACCGACTTCGTCTCGAAGACGAAGTAGTCGGCCGGGACGGCGTCGACGATCTGACCATAGTCGGTGAGCGGCTCGTGGTCGTCGGCCGTGCCGTCGTTGTCGTGGAGGTGGCAGACCTGGATGCGGTCACCGAAGCGGTCGACGAAGTCGCGCCAGTGGTAGCCGCTCACCTTGGCGTGTCCGACGTCGAGTGTGACGCCAAGGTATTCGGGCAGGACGTTCGCCGCTCGGAGCGAGGATTCCAGGTCGTCTGGCGTCGTCGTGCAGCGCTGCTTCTCGTCGCTGACGGGCTGGTTCTCCAGGCAGAGCGGGACGCCGACGAACTGGGCGTACTCTGCGCACTCTCGCAGCGACCGGCGGGCGTTTTCGGCGGCCTTCTCCCTGACCCACGAGGGATAGCGATGCGGGACGGCACCGCCGTGGACGACGACGGCGCCCGCCCCGGCCGCCGCTGCATCGTCGAGCGTCTGCTTCACCTGGTCGACGGACGCTTCCCGGACGGCGTCGTTGAAACTTCCCATGTTCCAGTCGCGGAACGGTGCGTGATACGTGACGGACACGCCGTACCGGTCGGCAATAGTGCCGAGTTCCGCCGGCGAGGGCGCGTCGGGATGGCCGTGGAGGTACTCGCGCTTGAGCTCGACGTGGGAGAGCCCGAGCTCGGTGACGTACTCGACGAACTGCTCGACAGAGACGCCGAAGCGGACGTCCATCGCGGCGCCAACCGACGTCATCGCGTCCCCTCCGCCCGGTAGACTGGCTCGCCGGCGACGAACGCCCGCGACACCGTCGGCGTCGGCTCCCGGTCCACGACGACGAGGTCGGCGCGCGCGCCCGTCTCGATACGGCCGCGGTCCGGGAGCCCGGCCGCACTCGCCGGGTTCGCCGTCACTCTCGCGACTCGCTCGGGGAGCGGCTCGTCGGTCTCGACGAACGTCCCGGCCAGGAGCGAGAGCGGGTGGTAGTCGGCGACCAGCGCGTCGACGACCCCGGCCTCGATGGCGTCCGCGGTGGCGAGGTTCCCCCACTGACTCTCCCCGCGGACGAGGTTCGGTGCGCCCATCGTCACGGTCATCCCGAGCTCGTGGGCCCGTTCGGCCGTCGCCATCGTGATGGGGTACTCCGAGATGTCGACGCCCGCTTCGGCGAGGCGTTCGACCTCTGCGGGGTCCTCGTCGTCGTGGGACGCCGTGACGGCGCCGTTCGCGTGGGCACAGTCGACGACGCGTTCGATCCGCTCGCGGATGGTCGCCATCGAGACGTCGCCGCGCTCGGCGATCATCTGTTCGGCCTCCTCGACGGTGTGGTCGTGCGAATCCCGGTAGTACTGGAGGAACGCCTCCTCGTCCCGGAACTGCCCCTTGCCGGGGACGTGGCTCATGACCGAGACGAGGTCGGCGTTGCCGGCCTCGGTCACGTCGACGACGGCGTCGACGCACTCGGGCTGGGTGACTTCACAGCGCGCGTGGAGGCGGTGGTCGGCCAGCAGGTCGTCCGTCGACTCGATGGCGTCGGTCAGCTCGGCGCCGAGTTCGGGCGACCGGTCGGCGTCGGGGTCGATCTCGAAGGAGATGGCGTGGAACTTCGTCGTGATGCCCGCCGCGAGGTTCGCCCGGTCCGCCGCCGCCAGCGCCATGTGGGTGTCCATGCGCGCCCCCGCACGCGGGTGCAGGTGCGATTCGATGTCGTCGCCGTGGAGGTCGACCAGCCCCGGCAGGACGTACTGGCCGTCGGCGTCGACGGTCACGGCCCCGTTCTCGTCCACGTCACCGACGCCGACGATGCGGTCGCCCTCGATGCGGACGCCGCCCTCGACGACCGCGTCGGGCGTGACGACGGTCGCGTTCGTCACGGCGACGGCCGACGCGGAATCGGTCGGCAGTTCACCGGTGGACTGCGGTCGCTGGCTCACGCGACCACCGGAAGAGCGTCGCTCTTCCGAGGCCTCGTTCGCTTCACGCTGTTCGCTCACGCGACCACCTCCCCCTCCTCGGCGAACGCCTCGACCGGGACCACGCGTTGCAGTTCGCCCCCGTCGAGCACGGCCACGCGGTCGGCGACCCGTTCGACGACGTCGCGGTCGTGGAAGACGCCGACGACCGTCGTCTCCGCGTCCGTTGATTCGGATAGCAACTCGATGGCCGCCGTCCGCGTCTCGGGGTCGAGCGCACTGGTCGGCTCGTCGAGCAGGAGGAGCTCCGGTTCCGGCGCGAGCGCCTGCGCGAGGTTCACCCGCTGGCGCTCGCCGCCCGAGAACGTCGCCGGGTAGGCCTCCCACAGCTCTTCCGGGAGGCCGAGGGCGTCCAGTAGCTCGCGGGCGCGTTCGCGGGCGTCGGCCGCCGACACTCCGCGCTCCAGGAGCGGCCGCGCGACGACGTCGACGGCGGGGACGCGCGGAATCTCGTCGAGGAACTGCGACGCGTAGCCGAGCGTCGAGTTCCGGATGGCCATCACTGTGCGGTCGTCACAGGTCGCCAGGTCGACGTCCGCGGGGTGGTAGACCGTCGACCCGGCCGTCGGTTCGTACGTCCGGTAGAGACACTTCAGCAGCGAGGACTTGCCGCTGCCGGACTCGCCCACGACGGCGAGGAACTCGCCGCCGCGGACGGTGAACGATACGTCGTCGAGCCCGACGACCTGTTTGTCGCCGAGCGCGTGCATGTCGAAGGTCTTGGTGAGCCCCTCGACGGTGAGAACGTCGGTCATATGACTGAGTTGATGAGGGTCTGCGTGTACTCGTGGTGCGGGTCCTCCATGACGCGGTCCGTCAAGCCGGTCTCGACGACGCGCCCGTGGCGCATCACGAGCGTCCGGTCGGCCAGCAGCCTGACGACGCCGAGGTCGTGGCTGACGACGACGGCGGCCACGTCCTGCTCGCGCTGGATGCGCCGGAACATGTCCAGGACGCGGGCCTGGACGCTGACGTCGAGCCCGGTCGTCGGTTCGTCCAGGATCACCACGTCCGGGTCGGTGGCCAGCGCGCGAGCGATCTGGACGCGCCGTTGCATCCCACCGCTGTACGTCTCCGTCGGGTCGTCCATCCGCTCGACCGGGACCTCCGTCTCTTCGAAGAGGTCGCGGACGCGGTCGCGGACGTCCCCGTAGTTGCGCCAGCCGGCGGCGAGCAGCTTCTCGGCGACGTTGCCGCCGCCGGTGAACGACAGGTTCAGCCCGTCGCGGACGTGCTGGTGGACGAGGCCGACCGCGCCGTTCCGGAGCCGGTGACGCGTCTCGTAGTCGGCGTCCAGGAGGTTGCCGTCGTGGCCGTCGAGTCGGACGTCACCGCTGGCCTGCCCATCGGCCGCGCGTTCGAGCGCGAGTAGCTCCGCGACGCTGGACTTCCCCGAGCCGGACTCGCCGACGACGCCCAGCACCTTGCCGGGCTCGACGTCGAGCGAGACGTCGGCACAGGCCACCACGGCGCCGCATTCGGGACACTGGTTCGTCCCCGCGTCGTCGCCGGTTAGTTCGACGCAGTCGCCACAGGAGTCGCCGTAGACCCGCCGCAGGCCGCTGGCGTCCAGGAGCGTCACGCGTCGTCACCTCCGTTCGTAGCCATCTCATCAGCCGTCGGCCCGCCCGGCGTCCCTGGCCCCCAGTCCACCCCGTCGCGGTCGAGGTGGTGGTCCTTGGCCAGGCCGGGCTCGTCCTGCCGTTTCAGGCAGAAGCTGGTGTCGTTGCAGACGTACAGCCGGTCGCCTTCCCCGGTCTCGATCTCGGTGAGGTACGTGTCCGTCGACCCGCAGGAGCGACACGCCTGGTCGGGGAACCGCTCGACCTGGAACGATTTGTCTGCGAACGCCAGAGGCTCGACGTCGGTGTGGGGCGGCACCGCGTAGATGCGGGCCTCGCGACCGGCCGCGAAGACGAACAGGTTGTCCGCGTCGTCCAGTTTCGGCACGTCCCAGCGCGGGATGGGCGATGGGTCCATCAGGTAGCGCCCGGCGACCATCGTCGGGTACCGGGCCGCGATCTGGATCTCGCCCCACTCGACGACGTTCTCGTAGAGGTGGACCCACATCTTGCCGTAGTTCGCGTGGGCGTGACGCCGGCGGTTCGCCGCGTCGGAGGAGTCGACCTTCCGGAGCGCGTCGGTGATGGGTACCTGGAGGACGAGGATCTGGTCCTCGTCCAGGACTTCCTCTGGGATCCGGTGACGGGTCTGGATCACGTCGGCCTCCGTCGTGTCGGTCGTCGTCTCGACCTCGGCGGTCGTCTCCGCGAGGCGGCGGACGTTGGCGGCGTTGACGCTCTCGTCGCTCCCCTGGTCGATGACCTTGAACGCGTCGTCGGGCCCGAGGAGGGAGAGCGACGCCTGGATGCCGCCGGTGCCCCACCCGCGAGCGAGTGGCATCGGCCGGGACGCGAAGGGCACCTGGTGGCCCGGGATGGCGATGCCCTTCAGGATGGCTCGCCGGACCTCGCGCTTGGTGTGCTCGTCGAGGTAGGCGTAGTTGTACCCCGAGAGCCCCTCGCCGGAGAGGTCGTCGACGGCGTCCGCGACGGACGACGCCGCGACCGCCGTCCCGCTCTCGGTGGCGGCTGCCGGATCGGTCCCGTCGGCCGCGTCCGCTTCCGTGTCAGTCATCGTCGCTCACCTCCGGGGCGGCCACGGCGTCGTCGGCTGCCGGTTCGTCTCTCTCATCGGCGGGGGACTCGTCCGCCGTCTCGGCTCCCGCGTCGAGCCCACGGCCCTCCCGGACGGCGCGGATGCGGTCGAGGATGCTCTGGAAGGTGACGTAGTGGGGGAGTTTGAGGTGCTCGATGAAGCCAAAGGAGTCCAGCCCGTCGACGGCGTCGAGGACGAACTCGGCGTTCTCGGCGGGCTCCGCTTCGCTATCGAGCTGGATCGACGCGTCGAGGATGGTCATCGCGATGGTCTTGCGCTCGTTCCGGCCGAAGGTGAGGCCGTAGCCGAAGGCGAACTGCGGGTCGTCGCGCTTGGCGTACACGGGCACGACGGCCTCGGACTCGCTCACCTCGACGTCGGTGACCCGGACGTCGTCGCCGGTGTATGGGTGGGTGATCCGGACGGGGAGCTTCCCGACCCGGACCTCGGCGAGCGTCGGGTGGACCTGGCCGTAGCCGCGCATGGCCGAGTAGCCCAGCGCGGTGACGGCGCCGGTCTCGCCGCGGGCGAGTTCCTGGAGCACCTCGTCCCGGTCCGCGGGGTGGGTGACCGGTTCGCGCGTCGTGTCGGTCGGCTCGTCGAACTCGTCTGCGTCGGCCGCTGGCTCGTGAACGAGCCCTTCGGACCGGAGGACGTCCATGACGTTCTGTACCGTGGTCGGCTCCGCGTCAGGGAGGTCCCAGTCCGCGGTCGGGTCGGTCTCGTCCGCACCGTCGATGTCGAAGTCGAGCAGGCGCTGGGTGTAGTCCTTGGTCGGGCCGAGTATCTGGCCGCCGGGGACGTCCTTGTACGCCGGCGATACTCGGCGCGTCGCGAACAGCTCCGACGGGTCGACCGGGTCTGTCTCGTCCCACCGCTCCAGCGTCGAGCGATAGGCCTGCAGGAGGAACGACGCCTCGACGGTGTCGCCCTGTGCCTGGATCACCGCGAGCGCAGCGAGTCGCGGCGCGTACAGCCCGCCCTCGCTCATCGCCTGGGAAGTGAGTCGCGAGAGCTGGCCGTCGACCTGGTCGACGGAGAGCGACGGTTCGTCCGCGTCGAGGCGCTGCTTCTCGAAGAGGTCCTCGGCGCGTTCGATGATCTCCTCGCCGGCCGTGACGGCAACGTAGCCCACTTACACCACCTCCAGCTCGTTCGACCGCGGAATCGCCGCCACGCGCCTCTCACTCGCCAGGTAGGCGTCGACGCCGCGGGGATAGGTCGACTGGGCCTCCCGGAGCCGTTCGAGTTCGCCGGCAGGGAGGCCGACGCTAAGCCGGCGCGTCCCGTCGACGCCAGGTCCGGTCAGTTCGACAATCGTGAGCGCGCTGTCCGAGCCCGCTTCGAGTCCGTCGACCCGATAGACGACGGTCGCACCGTCGCTCGGTTCGACAAGCGACCCACGGCTGCACTCGCGGACGTCCCAGTCGGGCTGGCCGTGGGTGTGAAGCAGGTCGGCCTCGGCCGGCTCGGCCGGGTCGAACCGACCCCGACTCTCCAGTGCCGACCGGAGTGCATCGTCGTCGGTCCAGGTTCTGACTTCGTGGTCGACGACCGTGGCGAGGATCGCGTGACCTGCGGGCGTCGTCCCGACGTCGGCGACGGTCCCGGGCCGACTCGTCGCGTCGCACAGAGCGCGAAACGTGGCCCGCGTATCGTGAACGGGGTCGATGCCGAGCGCTCTCACAGGTCGTCCTCCATCGTCTCGAACTCGACGGTCGTGTGGCGACTCTCCGCCCACGTCTGTTCGCGCTCGTGTTGGTACTCCTCGCCTGCCTGTTCGAGGACGGCGACGGCCTCGTCGGCGATCGGGTGGCCGTCGGCGACGGCGGCATCGACGATGGCCCCGGAGAGTGCTGCGCGCTCGGCTTTGCCCGGAACCATCGCGAATCCTCGCTCGCCGTCGAGGGAGACCTCCGCGGGCGTGACGACGACCTCGCCGAGGTTGAACGGCCGACGCTCGACGGGTTCGACGACGCGCTGCATCACGAGCTGTGGCCGCGGTTCCTGGAGTACGTCGAGCGTCGGGTCGCCGGCGAGCACCTGGTCGGCGACGGATTCGAGGGCGTCGCCGTCGCAGGCGGCGATCAGTTCGAAGCGGTCCGACCGGTCGTGTGGATCGTCCATGTGATCGAGCGGACCCACCCGAATGAACCCGATAAGCCTTCACTGCGTACTCTCCATCGCTGCCAGCGTGGGCCGGTTCGATCCATCCCCTCGATCGAGCGGTCCGGACTAGTATGGACCCGTGTTCCAGAATCGCTGATCGAGACAGAGAGGGAGTCGGGTGGACAGGTCTCTCCGGACTTTACGCAGCAAACGGTTATTCTACCCACTCCGGGCCGTTCAGGTGATGTTGGACGAGACCAGTACCGACGGATCGGTTGGACGGAAACGGACAGACGGGATGGACTCGCGACGGGTGAGCCGGCGGGGGTTCATCGTCGGCGGCGCAGCGGGGACCACCGCACTGACCGGCCTCGCGGGATGTTCGGGCGTGCTCGGTGGCGGCGGAAGTGAGCCGATAACGATGCTGCTGACGCCGGACACGCCGTCGGACGTGCGGCCGCAGTACGCCCCGGTTCACGACATGCTCGAGGGGGAGATCGATGGACTCGACCTGGAGATGGAGGTTCCCCAGGACTACTCCGCCGTCCGCACCGCCCTGGAGAGTGAACAGGCCGAAATCGGGATGGACGACGTGACGCTCATCTCGAAGCCCGACATGATGGACCTGTTCGGGACCGCCGTCACGGGCGGAACGGCCTTCTACTTCTCGATGATGCTCACGAAGCCAGACTCGGACATCGACGAGCGGACGGACATCGAGGGGAAGAACATGGCCTTCGCCGACCGGCTCTCGACGAGCGGGTCTATCTTCGCCGTCTACGCGCTCAAGGAGGCCGGCCTGGACGTCGGCGACGCCCCGGACGGGGACCCGGTCGACTTCGAGGGGACGTGGTCCAACCACGGTGACGCCGTCCAGCGCGTGCTGAACGACGAGGCCGACGCATGCACCACCTGGTCCGGGAACGGAATGGCCTACCTCGCCGAGGACCAGGAACTTCCCGACCGCGTCGCAGAGGAGGACTCGTTCATCGGGAACCGCGGTCAGGAAGGCACGGCGCTCCGGCCGTTCTGGTGGTCGTTCCCGATCCCCAAACAGCCGATCTACGCCCGCCAGTCGTGGGATTCACCGATGAAAGCGAAGATCCGCGAGCAACTGATCGCGTCCGACGAGTCGTTGATACAGGAGTATCTTCCGGAGGACTACAACGAGAACGACCTGCCGTTCACGACGCTCGAGGAGACGACGATGGACAACTACGAACCCGTGATCAAACGGCTCAACGACCTCGGCATCGACCTCGGCTAGGGCCGTCGGCCATCCAATTTTCCAATCATGAGTACACTCACCGTAGAGAACCTGACCAAGGAGTACGGCGACGTCACGGCGGTCGAGGACGTCTCCTTCGAGATCGAGGACGAGTTCGTCGTCCTGCTGGGCGAGTCCGGCGCCGGCAAGTCGACGCTACTGCGTTGCGTGAACGGGCTGACCGAGCCGACCAGCGGCGGCGTCTACCTCGACGGCGAACCCCTCGAAGGGTCCCAGCCGTCGGTCGGGATGATCTTCCAGCAGCACAACCTCGTCGAGGGCGTCTCGGCGTACCTGAACGCACTCACCGGCTCGCTCGAACGAGCCGGGTTCGTCGAGAGCCTGTTCCAGTGGCAAGACCGCGAGGACAAGCGACGGGCCCTGGAAGCGCTCGAGACCGTCGGCCTCCTCGACGAAGCACACCAGCGCGTTACGCAGATGAGCGGCGGCCAGCAACAGCGCGTTGGCATCGCCAGGGCGCTAGTCCAGGACCCGTCACTCCTGCTCGCCGACGAACCCGTCGCGAGCCTCGACCCGTCCAGCGCCGAGACGGTGATGGGCTACCTGAAGAAGGCCGCGACGGTCCACCAGGTGACGGCGCTCGTGAGCCTCCACCAGGTGAACATCGCGGCCCACTTCGGCGAGCGGTTCATCGGGCTGCGCGACGGCCAGTTGCTGTTCGACGTCGGGAGCGACGAACTCACCGGCGACCTCATCGACGACCTCTACGGCGACGTCGAGACGGTCGGACTGGCCGACGACCCCGTCGCAGTCGACGCAAACGGCGAGTCGCCCCCGGTTGACGGCGACGACTGGAGGGTCGAGGCGTGAGTTCGGAGTCACCGCCGGGCGGGGGGCTCCGCGCCTACTTCGGGTTCGCGGAGACCGGCACCTCCGACGTCGACCGGAAGCTCACGGAACTCAAACGGCGAAAGACGGTCCGGCGGCTCTGGACCGTGCTCGGCGTCGTCGTCGGGGGGTGGCTGTTCCTGCTGAGCCTCCAGACTGCGGAGTTCACGCTCGCACAGCTGACGACCCAGTTCCCCTTCTTCGTCGACGCGCTCACGGAGTACTTCCCGCCGACAACCTACTTCGGCGTCCCGTTCGTCGACGTCGGCCAGTACTGGAACTTCATGGTCGAGGCGGAGCTGTTCCAGGCCTCGCAGGTGACGATGGCCATCGCGTTCGCCGGGACCGTGCTCGGCCTCCCGGGCGCGCTGTTGTTCGGCATCCTCGCGAGCGAGCGGGTCGTCCCGTACCCGTTCAACTTCCTCTTCAGGGGGACGATGAGCCTGATCCGCGCCATCCCGGCGCTGGTCTGGGCGCTCATCTTCATCCCGCTCGGCGGCGTCTCGCCCTTCACCGGCGTGCTGGCGATCATGGTCGACACCACGGGCTACCTGGGCCGACTGTTCACCGACGAACTCGAAGAGATAGCCGACGGCCCCATCGAGGGCGTCGAGAGCACCGGCGCGGGGTCGCGCCAGGTCATCTCGTTCGGTATGCTGAGCCAGGTGTTCCGTCAGTTCATCGCCTGGATCGCCTTCGACCTCGAACACAACGTCCGCGTCGCCATCACCCTCGGCCTCATCGGCGCCGGTGGGCTCGGCCTCGAACTCAACATCCAGAAGCAGACGTTCAACTACACCGAGATGATGGCCTGCATCATCCTGGTCGTCGTCCTCGCCGGCTCCGTCGAACTGGCGAGCCAGCGCGTGCGATCGTACCTGCGCGACGAGGACGACGTCGAGAAGACCGGCGTGCTCGAGGCGTTCGTCACCGCCCCGCGAAAGATCGTCGAGTCGGCTGGGGGGAGGCGGTGACCGGATGACGACGCACTTCGAGCGCCGCGAGGAGGGATACGTCGTCGAGTCGTACGGCGAGGACCGCGTCGGTGGCCTCTCGCCCGAACCGACGCTCCACGATCCCGTCCAGATCACGGAGAGCACGCTTGGCGAGTGGACGGAGGTGCGCGCCGGATCACGGGTCAACGAGGCGACGATCGGCGACTACACCTACCTGATGGAGCGTGTCCAGCTGGACTACACGACTATCGGGAAGTTCGGTAACGTCGCCTCTGACGCCCGTCTCGGTCCGACGAACCATCCCATCGACCGACCGTCGGCCCACCACTTCACGTATCGTTCGTCGATGTACGACCTCGCCGACGAAGACGACGACTCTATCTTCGCGTGGCGCGCCGACCAGCCCGTCACCGTCGGCCACGACGCCTGGATCGGCCACGGCGCCATCGTCCTCCCCGGCGTCGAAATCGGCAACGGTGCGGTCGTCGGGGCCGGCGCGGTCGTTGCCCGCGACGTCGACCCATACACGGTGGTCGCGGGCGTCCCGGCCGAACCGATTCGGCGTCGATTCCCCGAAGACGTCGCCGAGCGGATCGAGGCGACGGAGTGGTGGGAGTGGGACCACGAGACGCTCGCCGACCGGCTCGACGCCTTCCGCGACCTCAACGTGTTTCTGGAGCGATACGCGCCCGAGACGACCGGAGTAGTGGAGTAATTCGGGCTGTCGTCCCGGTGTGCGCGTTTACAGACGCACGTGAGGAGTCTGTTTTGCGACTCTTGGTCCCTGCACGTCCGCGACGGTACCGAACGATCGCGAACCAGTAGCTACGACACGATATCCTCACGCGTGGCCGTGGATTAAAATAGTATCTCGGAAGAGTAACGAGTGAATCAATGCAGGTGGTGAACGTCGGGTGTCCGTATTGCGGTAGAGAGACCTTCGCTATGATACCGGTTGATGCAAGCGTAGGTCCAGCACACCGCCGGACGACGGGCGATGACCGAGAAGAACGGTGTGGTTGCACCAACTGCGGCGGTATATTCTATGTCAAGTACGACACTCTTCTTTCAGGGTAGCCAGATCGGCCAATCGGTGGCCTGGGTGCTGGAGGCGCTTCGAGTTGTCGGTTCACTCGGCCTCTCGGGTCTTCTTGCCCTTCTCTACTGGCGAATGTACCGCGAACAGCAGAGCCAAAACGAGGTTCAGCGCACGCAGTCCGACATCATGGACCGGCAGACCAAGCTCATGGCCGCGTCCTTCAAACCGGACATTACCGTAGAGTCCGTCTCGGCGGCTGGTGATACGATCGAAATCGTCGTGAAGAACGCTGGACGAGGACGTGCGAAGAACTTTCGCGTGTGCTGTCAACCGTACTTGGCGGCGGTCGAGGAGGGATACCAGCCCGCCTGGGAATTTATCGACCCGGAGTTGCGTCCGGTCGTCGTACCGCTTTCTCGCACGGACGAGTCCGGATCGGACGAGAGGGAGCCATATCGTGGAACCATCGAAATAGAACAGTCAGCCGGTGGACAGTCACGACGGCCTTTCCGTGATTGCGTGCGTGAAGTGAGCGCGAGGAATTGGAACGGCCGCATAGCCGTTGAATTGTATCTCGTGTACGACAGCGAACTCGGAGACAGGTTCGTCAAGCGGTTTGCGTGCCTGAACGACTTCGAGATTGAATCTGCGTGTACGATCGAACGAGCGATGGAAACAAGCGCCACGGACGATCCGATACTCGATACCCTGAACTGACCGTCACTGCGGGATCGAAAAGGTAACCGCGAACTGATGGCCGTTTGGACAGCCGGCATCGCTACCACGATCGTCAGTCGATCGCTCTTTGAGCACCTCGGTAATCGCTGCACCACGGGGTGTAGTGACATTGGTTTCCACGCCGCAATAGGGACAAACGACCGTATTGGTGGCCATGGTAGGATCTTTTTGACCCCGATGCCTTTAAAACTCTCCCCGAGGCTCGTTCTGTAGAACCGTAACGGCTCTGTGGTTTCTTTTCGCCGACTGCGCCCAGCACCGGTGAACAGGCAGGAGACACCCCGCTCACTCAGATCATCGCGTGGTCGGCCTCGATTCCGGAGTGCAGCCGGACGGCGATTTCGGCGGCGTCGACCCAGTAGTAGATCGCCCGTTCGAGCGCTCGCGTCACCGTCACGAGGTGGCCGTACAGCTCCGGATCGTAGGCGGTGACGAGTTCGAACAGTTCGTCGAGGTCGCGGTGGACCGTCTCCTCCTCGGCGTGTAAGGCGTCGTAGGCCTCCAGATCGCCCTCGAAGAGGACGTCCACGAGATAGCCGTTGATCCGGCTGCCCGCCTCGAAGACGTCGAGGATGCGTTCCTCGACGACGCCGGTCGTCTCGGTGTCCTGTCGGTCGACGACGTCGGCGATGAAACACGACCGGTCGCCGACGATCTCGAGGTTCGTCGCGATCGTCGCCAGGTCCGAGGCGACGCGGTTGCCCGGCCAGTCGGTCGTCAGCGTGTACGACTTGAGTTCCCCGAGCACGGCGAAGTAGCGCTCGTTGGTGAGCGATTCGAGTCCGTCGGCCGGGTGGTCCGGCGAGTCGCCGACGAAGGCGAGTCGCGCCGCCTCGTACTGCGTCGAGGTCACGTCGTCGAGCCGTTCGAGGAGCTCGAGGACGGTCGTCCCCCTGTCGGTGCCGGTCGCACGACGCCCGTTCTCGGAGGCGGCGTCCGCGGCCGTCTCGAAGAACTCCGAGACGCTGTCTGCGGCGTCGAAGACGGCCGCGTCGTCGACGACGTAGGCTTTCCTGACGACGCCGTCACGTTTCAGTTCCTGGAGCAGTTCGGAGACGTACTGTTCGGAGATGCCGACCGCGTCGGCCAGGTCCGCTTTCGTCGCCGGCGCCGTTCGGTCGACGGCTTCGATTACCTGGGAGAGGGTGGCGTCCCGACCGTGCCTCGTCGCGTCTCTCGGCCGATGCCACGTTTTGCGGGACATACGTCCCCGGGCTCGTGTGCTCGCTATAGGGCTATCCCACAGACTGTCTGGACGGCTATATAGGCTCCATCGCTCCGGCTCCCGTCGGCGGTTCGATCCGCACCTCCGTACCGACGGTACGGATATATATCGGACGGAACTGGCACGTTCCCCTCATATAAACTCTCAGATAGGGTCTCCGTGAGAACGCTCCATATGGAGACTCGGAAAGTGCAACTCTCTGGGGGGACGACGTACACGGTCTCGTTACCGAAAGCCTGGGCGACCGAGAACGGGATCGACGCCGGTTCAGTCCTCTCACTCCACCCGAACGGCGACGGATCCCTCCTCGTCGAGGCGTCGCCAGACCGGTCGAAAGACCGCCGGACGGCGACGGTCGACGTCTCCACCAGCGGGGCCAACGCCGTCAAACAGCGCGTCCACGCGCTCCACGCGGTCGGATTCGACGAGGTGACGCTCGTCGACCAGGGCGGGCACGACGCGGACAGGCGGCAGGTCGTCGGACGGACCGTCGAGGAACTCTCCGGCTTCGAGCTGCTCGAAGTCACCGACACCCGCATCCGGCTGACGAACCTCATCGACGCGGAGAACGTCGAGGTCCGGAAGAGCGCACTCCGACTGCGTCTGGTGACGCTCGCGATGCATCGCGACGCCGTTACTGCCGTCGTGAACGGCGACGAGGGCCTCGCCGAGCGCGTCGTCGGCAGGGACGCCGAGGCGGACAAACTGTTCGCCATGGTGACCAGGCACTTCCGGCGGGCGCTCACCGACCTCCACGAGGTAGAGAAGCTCGACCACGGCCGCGACGACCTCTTCGAGTACTACTACACGTGCCGGCAGTTCGAGCGCATCGCCGACCACGCGGAGAAGATAGCCCGCTTCGCCCTCGACCCTGACGCGGGCCTGCCGGCCGACTTCGGTGACCGGATCGTCTCGCTCGGCAAGGACGCGCGCCAGATCGTCGACCAGGCGGCGGACGTCGTCCTCGCGGACGCCGGGATCGAGGCCGCCCACCTCGCGCTCGAACACCGCGACGACCTGGTCGCCGACATCGAGACGCTCGACCGGGAGCTCTACGACCACGACGTCCCCGGCGAGGCCCACACCGCCGGCCTCCTCCTCGATAGCCTGCAGCGAACCGCCGAGTACGGGGCGAACGTGGCGAACATCAGCATCCAGCAGGTCTCTCGGGGGGAGGTGGACGACCGCTGAGACGTCGCGAGCGTCGGCCGTTCTCCTTGCAGTCGACTCCCGACCACGGACCGGGATGATCCCGGCGCCCGGTCCTTCCGTGATTTCACCCGCTACCGGAGGGGCCCTGGCCGTGCAGGCGGTCAATCCGCGACGTCGACGGTCTCTTCGGCCCGCGTCCTGGTCCCGGTAGCACTCCAGAAGAGGTAGACACCCCCGACGCCGAGCAGTGCCCCCGCACCGAGGGTCGGCATCGCGAGCGCGTGACCGCCGGCGTCGAGCGCCGCACCGAACAGGACGGGCGAGACGATTCCCGGGAGCGTCCCGAGGAAGGCCTGGACCGACAGCGCGGTTCCGACTTGGTCGTCGTCGACGACGAGCGTGATCGTCGTCGAGGTCGGTGCGCTGTCCATCGTGAGCACGAACCCGTACCCGATCACGACCGCAGCCAGCACCGCCAGCGACTCCCACGCGAACCCGGCGAGCACGAGCGTTCCCGTGCCGCTACACGCGAGCGCGACTGCTATCACCCGGAAACGCCCGATGCGGTCACTCAGCCAGCCGCCGGCGAGGTTCCCCGCGCCGCCGACGGCCGTGACGACGCCGGCCAGGAGCCCCGCGGTGGCGACCGGTGCGGCGGTCGCCCCGACGGCCGCCGTCGAGACCAGAAAGGCCGGCAGCCAGTTGCGAATCCCGTACAGCTCCCAGTTGTGCGCGGCGTAGACGCCGACGCCGGCGAGGAACGCCCGGTCGGTCAGCAGCGAGCGGTCGAACCCCCCACCGTTCGACGCCCGGTCGGGACTGTCCCGCCCCAGGAGATAGACGAGCGGGCCGGCACCGAGCGCGAGCAGGCTCGTCACGACGATGCCGGTCCGCCAGCCGGCGCTCGCGGCGATCGACGAGGTCACCACGAACGACAGCCCGCTGCTGATCGAGAAGGTCCCGACGTAGACGCCCATCGCCGTCCCGCGGCCGCCGGGGTCGAACCACTCGCTGACGAATCGCATCCCCGGGACGTATACGGCCGCCATCCCGACGCCGCTGAGAAAGCGGAGCGCGGTTCCGACGAGGAATCCGTCCGCCACCGCGCCGAACGCGAGGCTCCCGATCGCCGCGACCGTCGCGCCCACTGCGATGACCGGCCGCGGCGCGTACCGGTCGGCGAGCGCCCCGAACGGGATCACGCCCAGGAGGTAGCCGGCCTGGAAGGCTCCGTAGACGACGCCGGCCTGGAGGCCACTGAGCCCCCAGCGATCGACGACGGTCGGCAGGACCGCCGAGTAGTTGAACCAGAGCAACGCCGACAGCAACAGTGTCGCGCTGACGACCGCCAGCATCCGGACGTCCGGTCGGTCGATCCACCCGTCACTGGACCGGTCCGCGTGCCCCGCCATCGGTCGCGACGCTCAGTCCCGCTCGGCCGCCGGTTTCCGCGCTTCGATCGTCGCCGCGACGACGTACTCGCTCGGGTCGAGCCGGTCGTCCCACTCGCTGATGAACTCCGAACTGTCGTCTTTCGGCTCGACCCGGACGTCGACGAACCCGGCGTCGGCGAGCAGCCGTTCGATCTCCGGGACGGGCGACGCGCCGGCGACGCAGGCCGCGACCGAGTCCGGGTCTGCTTCCAGGGAGTCGGGCAGCGACGCGGTCAACACGACGTCCGAGACGGCGAGTCGACCGCCCGGGACGAGGACGCGGAACGCCTCCGCGAACACCCGGTCTTTCGCCGGCGAGAGGTTGACGACGCAGTTCGAGATGACGACGTCGATTCTGGCGTCCGCCACGGGCAGGTGTTCGATCTCGCCGAGGCGGAACTCGACGTTTCGCGCGTCGTTCGCTGCGACGTTCTCGCGGGCCTTCTCGACCATCTCGGGCGTCATGTCGACCCCGATGACCTGTCCTCTGTCACCGACCTCGTTCGCGGCGAGGAAGCAGTCGAAACCGGCACCGGAGCCCAGGTCGAGCACCGTCTCGCCCCGGTCGAGGTCAGCCATCGCCTTGGGGTTCCCGCACCCGAGGCCCAGGTCCGCGCCGCTTGCCACTGCCTCGATGTCGTCCTGTGAGTAGCCGAGTCGTTCGCTGTCCGTGCCAGTGCCGTCGTCGCAACAGCCCTCCCCGCCGCCAGTCCCGTCCTCACGACGGCTCTCCCCATCGCCGGTCCCGTCGTCACAGCAGGAATTCCCGCCGTCACCGGTGGCGATGTCGGCGTAGCGTTCCCTGACGATCCGGCGCTGTTCGTCCGCGTCGCGGTCGAGCGACGAGTCCTGTGGCACGTCACTCATCGTCGTCACCCAGGGCGTCGAGCGTCTCCAGGATCTGTTCGGCGTCGTCGGTCAGTCCGTAGTACCGCCAGGACCCCTCCTTCCGTCGCGTGACCAGCCCCGCCGAGTAGAGCCGCGACAGGGCCTGGCTGACGCCGCTCTGGCTGATTCCGACGGCCGCTTCGAGGTCGCAGACGCAGACGCTGCCCTCCGCGGCGCCGATGCGGCGCACCAGTTCGTACCTGGTGTCGTTGCCGAGCGCCGAGAGCAACTGGACGTCCGCGACCAGCGCGTCCTCCTCGACCTCGGGAATCTCCGCACAACACGCGCTCTCGGCCGAATCGTCGGGTCGACCGGACTGGGAAGCCGTCTCGGTAGCGTTCGAGTCCATTTCAGTGAATGGTAATATGAGCGCTTGCTAATATAGATGTTTCGACCGGCCGGGGAGGAACTGTCCTTCCTCACTTCAGGAGCTGGTGGGCACGTCCAGCGATGAACAGGCCCAGTTCGGGGGAAGAGCGATCCGACCTCGGCTTCGAGCGACTATCACTGTCGTCCGGATCACGTGCCTGGTCAGGACTACGCGAGGCGCTCCGTCTCGCGAAGGTCGGAGGAATCGGCCGCCACGGGCCGGAGTCTGGTGAGCGACAGCCCGTCGGCACTCAGCGCGCCGTTACCCAGCAGGAACGCCGTCGACCAGCCGACGGGGGTGATCAGCAGGCTCGTGACGCCACCGCCGATGCCGCCCCACACCTTCGCGGTGTAGAGGACGGCGTCGTTCTCCGAGGACCGGGCCTGGCCGTAGTACTCGCCGCCGGACCGCGCGCTACTCGGCGACCGCCCAGAAGCCCAGCGTCCGCGGCACCATCGCCTGCAGTTCCGGCGACGTGCTGGCGTCCCCGTCGTCGTAGTCGTCCGGGTCGTCGCTGCTCGGGGTTTCGAACAGCTCCCGGACCGTGAATCCGGCGTCGACGAGCGCGGTGTGGAGGTCGCCGACCGTCCGGTCGAAGACGACGATGTCGTCGTGGAGGATATCGTCGAACTTCTCGCGTCGCGGGCCGGTGTCGTGATAGCTCCGCGCCAGTTCCACGGTCGCCGGGTCGAACTGCTCGTGAAAGGGGTGGGGGACCTGGAACGTGAGGAGGCCGCCGTCCCGGAGCACGCGCCTCGCCTCCGCGAGCGCCGCGTCGACGTCTTCGACCATGAAGTAGACGTATCCCGAGTAGGCCAGGTCGAACGCGCCGTTGGCCAGCGGCAGGTCCGCCACGTCGCCGGTGACGAACTCGGCGTCGGCGCCGTAGACGTTCCTGACGCGGGTCGCGTGGCGGAGTTGCTGGAACGAGAAGTCGACGCCGACGGCGGTGCCCACGCCCTCGCTGGCTGTCCCGACCGTTCCCTGTCCACCGCCACAGCCCAGTTCCACGAAATCCAGGTCCTCGCGGTCGGGGAGTCGCTCGGCCTGCCACTTCGCCAGGTCCTCGGGGTCCGGTAGCGGGGTGTACACTGGGGGAAGCCCGCCCTCGTCGGTGTCCGCGTTCCAGAGCGCCTGGAACTCGTCGCTCCACTCGTCCCACAGTTTCCGATTCTCCCGGTCCGGATCGTTCATGCCGTTCGTGTCAGAGAGCGCGGGCTTGAGTGTTGGGCTGGTATGGTACGCTTTCGTAGTCTCGCACTCCTCGCCCTCCGACCGGGACGCGGTACACCGCCGTCAGCCTCGAAGCACTCTTCACCGACACTGACGGGACGCTAACTAGATGAACGGGCGCACGCGAACAACCGTCGCAGTCTGCCTGCTTCTCCTCGTAGCGGGCTGTAGCGGTCCACTTGCGGGCCCGTTCGACGGAAATTCGGACGAGACCACGACGCCGACTGGCGGTGGGTCGGACGGCACTGCCCCGTTCGGCGTCGTCAGGCTCTACGCCGACGAATACGACGACAGTAACGGGACGCACCGAATGGACGTCAGGGTCGACTTCAGAGCACCGCTCGACGACTCGCTCGAATCGACCACGTTCGAGGACGTGATGTTGTGCTTCTACGACGCAAACGGAACGGTCCTCAATTCCACGCTCGTGGGGGACTTCGAAACCCCGGAAGACGAAGCCACTGTGACCCTCAGTAGTGACACCAAGCCCACGTACATCGTCGCCGACCATCCGCGGTTCACCAGCTACGGAGAGACGCACGTCCGGTACTACGTGTTGAACGACGAAGGCCGTTATTCCCCCGAGTGGGACCCTGCCGACCGCCTCGGCGAGGCGTTCGGCTATCCCAGACACGACGAGGCCGGCCGGTGCACGTGACGCGAATACCGTTGGGTGCCTGTCGAACCCGGTTCTAATTTCCGGTTTCGTCTAAGAAAATTCTCATTTGAATAGTCTTGCTTTTTGAGAGCAAGAACAAATGAAATTACTTTTCACGCCGAGCTCACATACTTTAGCGATGGCTGGCTCGTTTGAACGGCGGGAACTACTCGGCACTGCAGGTGCCACAGTCTGTTCGTTGCTGGCGGGGTGTTCGTATTCGAGTAGTCCAGAACCGGAACCGGCGCTTTCCCACCATCGCATCATGTGGCACCGTTCGCCATATATTTCTGAGATTGCCGTTGTCGACGGGACGCTGTACTTCTCCACTGGCACGGACCTGTACGCAGTTGGGGCAGCGGGCGGCGAGGAGAAATGGACTCGGCACGTCGAAGACGAACCGCCCCTCCACTCAGACGAAACCATCTGCTTGAGTGGGATGGCCGCCGCGGACAGCGAGCGGATGTACGTCCCCGGCTGCGATGGCCTTCATGCAGTTTCCCTACAAGATGGTTCTGACCTGTGGACGGCGGGGTCGGCCGGGCTGTCCTCTGCGGTGGCCACAGGAAATGAGGTCTATGCTGGCGGAACCGATCTCTTCTCTATCGGCCCACGTTCCGAGACGGTTGAGTGGGAGACCGAGATCGGCGCCAACGAGGAACTGCACCTCGTTCCGATCAACGACGGTGTGGTCGCCTGTGACGAGGCTGCTAACGTCGTCCACTGCGTGAATGCGGATGGAACGCTGCGGTGGCAGCACGATCTCGACTTGGAGGGACGTCGTCCGGTAGTCGCGGGCGATACCGTGTACGCAGCGAGCGTTCGCGAATACGAAGTTAGCCGCCTCGTGGCGCTCGATCTATCGACCGGATCCGTCAATTGGACTACTGAGACGCCATCTATCCGTCGGAGCGGGTTGGCCGCTGGAGACGAACAGGTCTACGTTGCGAGTTATTGGGACGAGAACGACATCGGTCATCTCGTCGCATACGAGCAGGACGGCGGCGAGAAGCGATGGGAACACACCGTTGCCGAATCCGAGTTTTCAGAGCCGGTCGTCGACGCCAATGGAGTGTATTCTGGGACGTACGACGGTATCAAGGCGTTTTCCCACGACGGAACCGAACGGTGGTCCATCGAAACTGGATACTCCTCCAGGTGTTCCACCGTTTCGGACGGGACGCTCTATGGCGGAGTGACGGGTCAACTGATCGCGATCGATGCAACGGGCGACGACCAGTAATCTAACCAAGTTGTCGGCTATCGTCCGCTAGCTCGAGTGTCCAGTGGCGATATCGAGTACGGGGAACTAGCGAAAGGCGATTCCGTCGACCACAGACGCCAGTCACGCGCGGGCTCGGTGAAGCGTTCGACTATCCCAGGCAGGACGGCGTCGGACGGTGCATGTGACGTGTAGACCGGTGTCTGTCCTTCGAACTGAGCTCTAACTCTTGGTTCCATATCGGCAAATTTTCACACGAAGAAATTTTCTTTTTCCAGATGGGTGTTAAACGGAATGTATTTCCTGGCCGAGATCACATCCCTTAGCGATGGCTAGCTCGTTTGAACGGCGGAAACTACTCGGCGCTACAGGCGCCACAGTCGGTTCGTTGCTGGCGGGATGTTCGTTTTCGAGTAGTCCACAGGCGACGCTGTCCCACGACCGAATCATCTGGTACCGCTCGCCTGTTTCCTACGATATTGCAATCGTCGACGAAGCACTATACTTCTCCACAGGTACAGACCTGTACTCGATCGAGACGGAGACCGGCGAGGAGATCTGGTCTCGACACGTCGAGGACGAACCGAATCTCCACTCTGACGAAACCACTTGTTTGCGGGAGGTGGTCGCTTCAGACGGCGAGCGCTTGTACGTACCCAGCTGCGACGGCGTGCGTGCGCTTTCCCTGAAAGACGGATCCGACCTGTGGACAGCAGGTTCGGCTGGGATGTCCTCCGTGGTCGCCACGGGAAGCCACGTCTACGCTGGGGGGTCAGATCTCATTTCTGTCTCCGCCAGTTCCGAGACGGAAGAGTGGCAGACAGCGATCGGCGCCCGAGAGGAACTGTTCCTCGCTCCGACTGACGACGGCGTCGTCGCCTGTAACGAGGCTGCTGGCGTGGTCCACTGCATGGACGCTGATGGAACGTCGCGCTGGCAACACGACCTCGAGTGGGAGGGTCGTCCACCGGTCGTCGCCGCCGACACTGTGTATGCAGCAACTGGCCGCGACCAAGAAATTGGCCGTCTGGTGGCTCTCGATCGCTCGACCGGATCCGTCAACTGGACCGCCGAGACACCGGCTATCAGCCCCTCCGGAATAACCACAGGAGACGAACAGGTCTACGTCGGAACGTACCCAGACGAGAATGACGACGGCCGGCTCGTTGCATACGACCAGGATAGCGGTGAGATGCGCTGGGATTACACTGTCAGGGATTCCGATTTCGCGAGCCCGCTAGCTGACGCGAGCGGGGTGTATGCCGGGACCGACGATGGGGTCTATGCGTTCTCACACGACGGCACCGAGCGGTGGTACGTGGAGACCGAATACCCCACCTCGTGTATACTCGTATCGGATGGACAACTCTACGCCGGAGTGATGGGTGAACTGGTCGCCATCGACGTAACGGGCGACGACCGATAATCAAAATCAGTTGCCAGTTGAAATCCGCTGACTCGGGTGCCCAGTGGCGATATCGAGTACGGGGAACTATCGAAAGGCGATTCCGTCGACCACAGACGCCAGTCACGCGCGGGCTCGGTGAAGCGTTCGACTATCCCAGGCAGGACGACCTCAGCCGGTGCATGTAGGGAACGCCCTCGATCCACGGACAGTCGACTGACGCGGAAATTACAGACTGATAGTGAGTGCCCACGGCTTCAGCCGTGGGAGGAATCCGACGCCACGGGCCGCAACCGGGTCAGCGACAGCCCGACGGCGCTCAACGCCACGGCCCCCAGGAGGAACGCCGTCGACCAGCCGACGCGGGTGATCAGCAGGCTCGCGACGACGCCGCCGCCGATGCCGCCCCACACCTTCGCGGTGTAGAGGATGGCGTAGTTCTCCGAGGACCGCGCCTGGCCGTAGTACTCCCCGACCAGCGACGGGACGATGGAGAACACTGGGCTCCGGAAGAACGCCGCCGCGCCGAGCAGGACGACGAACGGGAGCGCCCGCTGGGTCGCACCGGTCCACACCGCCAGGGCGACGGCGACACCGGAGAGCGTCACCGTCGCCGCCGCGGTTCGCTCGCGGCCGAGCCGGTCCGACAGGCCGCCGATGGCCAGCAGGCCGGCGCTGTCCGCAAGCGCGACGACCGACGCCGCCGCCGTCAGCACCGCCGCGGGCATCCCGAACTGGTCGGCGAAGGCCACCGCCTTGCCGATGAGCATCAGCCCGACGGCGTTGACGACGACCAGCATCGCGTACAGCAACCAGAACTGCCAGGTCCGGGCCGCCTCGCGCCAGGTGTAGGTCTCGTCGGCTGTCGCGGTCTGGTCGCTCACGGCGTCGGGGCTCTCGTCTCCCTCGCTCTCGTCCCCGTCGTCGGAACTCGGGGAGGGGTCCCGGAGCACGAGCGCACCGGCGAACGCGATGGCGCCGGTGACGAGTCCGAGCGTCGCGACCGTTCCGAAGAAGTCCGTCGCAAGCCCGTCGCGAACGAACGGGATGAACAGCACGCTCAGGCCGCCGTAGGCCATCGTCACGATGCCCGTCGCCAGCCCGCGGCGCTCGGTGAACCACTTGACCGGCGTGTTCACCGCGATGGTGTAGAGCGTGCCCGCGCCGACGCCGCCGACGGCGTACCACAGCGTGACCTGCCACGTCGCCGTCGCGACCCCGGTTCCCAGGTAGCCAACGGCGAGGAGCACCGCGCCGACGGCCACCGGCAGGCGCGGCCCGTAGCGGTCCCGGAACCAGCCCGCCGGGAACTGGGAGAGGGTCTGGGCGACGAGGTAGACGGTGTACACCGTCCCCAGCGCCGCCTCGCTCGCCCCGAGTCGCATGCCGAGCGCTGGTCGGAGCGACGACCAGACGAACTGGTAGGACCCGGCGGCGCCCATCCCGGCGGCCGCGACGAGGACGAGCAGCCACCGCGTCCGGACCGATCGATGCAGCATCTGCCCTCTGTCTCTCGGTCCGCTACTTGAACGATGCTATCTCGGGGCGGCGTGCGTCCCCGTTCGCTCGCGCGCTGTCGGGCAGAGCGCAGGAGTCAGGGCTCGCGGTCGCCCACTGGCCGGACCACGGTCGACAGTTCGGTCCGCTCGTGCTCGGTCGTCGTCCGGCGGTCGAACGCCGAGCACTCATCTCGACTCACTCCCACACGTCACTCGGCAGCGAAGGCCAGGACGGTCCCGTCCGCTGTACCGACGTACACCCGGTTCCCGTGGACTGCTGGCTGCGTCAGGTCCTTCGACGTCTCGTATCGCCACCGTTCGCTCCCATCGGACCGGAAGGATGCGACGACGCTGTCGTTCTCACGGTTCGAAAGCGCAACGACGCCATTGGAGATCAGACGGAGCGTACCGTTCCCCGGTACCGACGCTCGCCAACGCTCGGGCCCCTCTGTCGGGTCCAGGGCGTATATCGTCCCGTTCCCGTGAACATAGATTCGGTCGCCGACGAGCGGACTACCCCGTCGAACGCCACCGACGGTCGTCCTCCACCGCTCGGTTCCGTCGTCGGACAGCGAGAATACGGTGCCGTCGTCTCCCGTTCCCACGATCGAGGGGTCCTCGTGGTGTCCGTCGGCTACGCCGGTGCTGGTAGCGACGCCCGTCGGGCGGAACGTGCCGCCGTCGGGTGGCTCGTACCGCCACCGTTCGGATCCATCCGCCACCGACCGCGCGACGAGCGACTGACTCCCATCGGCCGCCTCGCTCGACTTCGTAAAGCAGAGACCGTCGAACACCACCGGCTCCAACGCCGACCGTAGCTCGGGATTTTCGTTCGACGTCAGTATCGGCGCTTCGGAAACTTGCCAGGCCTCCGTGCCGGTTTCGAGGCTATAGGCGGCAAGTTCCTCGGTCCCGTCCCAGTGCAAGAGGTGGGCACCTGCTACTGCGCCTCCCATGGCGTCGCTCGCATCGCGTTCCCAGACTACCGCCCCGTCGTCGCCGAGCGCGAACAGCGATCTGTTTTCGGTTCCGACGAGTTGGTCGTCCCTCGACCCACCGAACACCCGTCCGCCGTCTGCACCGAGGAGCGACAATTCCGGACCTCCTGGGGCTGCCGTCCACAGCTGTTCGCCGTCGGCGCCGTAGGCGACAATCTCCGGCTCACCGATCGATGGTTCCAGTGGGCCGCCGATGCCCGCAACTGCGTGTATTCGCTCGTCGTGGACGAGTGGCTGTGCCGCTATCGGTCCCGGCGTCGCGGTTCCCCACTCCTTCTGTCCGTCCACCGTCCGAAGGCTATAGAGCGCACCATTCGAGGATTCTCGCTGGTCCGTCGGCGTCGGCGTCTCACCGTAGTGCTTTCCCGCTCCGACGTACAGGCGGTCTGCCCCTGGATCCAGCGCAGGAGGCGTCACGACAGCTTCCGGGAGGGCTACTGCCCAGATGAGCACCGGGTCGTCGGTCCGTAGCGATTCGAACTCGCCGGCCTCCGTCCCCGTCTCACTGGCCGTCGGCGACGACTCGGTGGCCGTTGCCGCCGTCTCTGAATCGGCCGAACAGCCGGCCAGAACCGTCGCGACCGTGCCGAGAAGGGCGCGCCGGGACCAGTCGGTCGACATGGACTGCCCTGGTTCTGTCACCGACAAGTACTTTCTCATCGTCTGGCCCGGTCCGGACGCGGCGATTCGTGCTCTGAGTCCGGCCAGTCGATGCGGAACACCCGGAAATAGTCACGACGGATTCCAGTTACACCCCGTATACGTCTGAACCGGCTAGTTGCGTTCGTCAGCCCCTCTGGTCGCGTTTCGGCTATTCGTACCCAGCCCGAACGACTGTCGACAGTTCCGTGTGTTGCCGACGGGTATCCGTCACCAGGTCGAACGCGACGGCGAGGACGTGGGTCCAGCCCGCTCGTTCCTGGACGACGACGCCGTCGATGGCTTCACAGGAGCCGAACTGTCGGTCTGGGCCGGTCGGACAGTTGGCGCTCGACCACCGGCTGGCGAGAGTCTGGTTGTAGGTGACGTTGCGGTGGATTCCCTCGTCGACGCGGGCGGTTTCGACAGTCGAGAGTCGTGGGTCGAGGTCGGATCGGACCGCGTTCACGGCGGCGTCGCGACTGCTCCATCGGAACGTTCCGGGGACGTCCACGCTCGCACTGTGGACGCTCCGGACAAGCACCGATCGGGCTTCGGTCGACGGGTCGTCGTGCGCGCCGCTGGCGCGAACGTCGGCGTGGTACCCCAGTTGCAGGTACGCGAGTACCATGGGAATCATCGCGACGGCGATGATCACCGCCGCGACGAGGACGAGCTGTCCGCGCCGTCTCATACGTACCACACTCGTATCGTTACCGGGCCGGCGCGGGTCGTGACGGTCGAACGCCCAGTCGCGACGCCGTGAGGCGTGTGGTAGCCGACGGCGCCGTGGGGTGTCTCGACCCGAAACAGCAGGTTGTCGGTGAGGATGCGGTCGACGCGCTCGCGCAACGCGTCGCGTTCGCGCTGGAACGCCGCGTCGGACTCGACGACCTCCGCGAGTCTGGTCGCGCCACCGTGGCGCGGCTGTTCGTTCGATAGGATCGTCGCGGTGTCGTGGGCATAGGCGTCGAGCTGGGGTTCTCGCGTGTTCGGTGAGGGCACGCCGAGGGCGAACCCGAGTGTCACACCGAGGACGAACACTATCCCGATGGCCACTTCCAGCAGCGAGAGCGGGAGCTGGGCTCTATCCATCGACTGTCACCACCAGCGTCGTCTTCGTCGTCTCCGGTGCACGGTACGTTATCGTCACGCTCCCCTCTGGCAGGCTTCCGGCCCCTTCGAACCGGAGTCGCGTGGTCTCGAACCGCGAAAGCGCGACCTCGAACCGTCCGGACAGTCCGCTCGTGTTCCGCAGCAGTACCCGGTCGTTGGCCCTGACGGTCGTGAGCGTCGTGTTCGCCGGCGGTGAGAGGTCGACGGTCGCCTTCGTCGTTCGACGGGGGAGCGTAATCGCCCGGTTCGGTCTGAGATCAGGCCGTAGGGTTCTCGTCTGTTGACGCTCGGCGACGACGAGCCGTCGAAAGGTCGTCCCGTCTTCGACGTCGTCCGTCGTGGCGACGGTCGTGCCGTTCGCCCGGAGGCGAAAGCTCCGCCCGTCCGCGACAGGAAACGACCGCTCTACCCCGCTTGCGTCGAGTCGACGCAGCCGCGTCGCATTGAGGACGTTCGCGCGTTCGGTGAGCGGCGACTCGGCCGCCACGAAGCGTTCGGCCAGTGACGAGGCGACGCGTCGCTCGTCGGCGTTCCGGTCGGCGCTCGCGAGCGCTCCGTCGGCGATAGCGAGCCCGAGGCCGGTGAGGACGGTCAGGACCAGGAGCGCGATCGCGAGGGCCGGCAGCCCCGTCTGCGCTCGGTTCACGGCGCTCCCTCCCGGAGTTCGACGGCGAGACCGCCGGAGACGCTCCGAACGGTGACGATGGTGTTCGCTCCGCTCTGCCACTCGCCACTGAAACCAGTCACCATCGGCGGAAGTGCCGGCCGACTCCGCCGTGTCGGAATGTCTGGATGTACGAGGACGAGCGACCGGCCGTCGACCCTGATCCTGTAGGCTGAACCCCGAATCGTGGCGGGCAGGTCGACGGTCCGGTCGGATTGAACGGTCGTCGTGTTCGGCGGAACCGTTCGTTCGATCTCCTCACTCGCCATCGCGAGTACGCGTTCGCTCATCTCGGTGCCGACCGCGTCCCGGTACGTCGGGACGGCCGTCCCGAACATCGCGGTCGTCATACCGCCGACGAAAAGCACGACGATACCCATCGTTATCGTCTTCTCGACGACGGGCGTGACCGCGCGGCTATCCATGGCCGACCTCCAGTCGCATGTCGTGAACGACCACGTAGCCGGTTCGGTCGCCGCCGAAATCGACGACGACGCTCGGGACGCCGTCGCTATCGAGGTCGCGCACCGTCGTGGTCGCGTTCTGTTCGGCGGCGTACTCCTCGAAGGCACTGGGCGTCTCCGTCTCGATTGCGACGCTGTAGTCGCCGTCCCCGAGCGAGTGGCGTGTGTGGGTGACGTTCGTCTCGATCGGTGTCGCGACGCCACCGGTGCCGCTGACCCCGCCGCTCCCGTTGAGTCGTGGCACGCCGACGATCAGTACGTCCGACCCGCTCGTCACGGGCGGCTCGCGTTCCAGCCAGGCGTTCCCCTCCTGCCCTCGGATGATCGCCCCACCGAGGAACGCCACTCGCCGGTCTGCCGACTCGTATACGAGAGCGTCGGCGTCTACCGTCTGTCTCACCCCGGTCTCGTCGAGAACGCGTATCTCGCGGGTGACGGTCGAGACCGTCCCTTCGGTGAACGTCACTCGCCCCCGCCTCGACCCGGTCGTCTCGATCGGACGGAGTGACGAGTCGAAGTCGGCGGCGACGCTCGCCGCGTCGGCGTGAGCCGTCTGGTCCTGGATGATGGCTCCGATGCTCGCGGTCAGGCCGCCCAGGGCGATGGCAGTCAGCCCGAGGAGGAGGACGACGCCGACGACGTGTGACTGCCCGCGGTCTCCGGTTCCGAGTGGCTGGGCCGAGGTACGTGGCCGTCGGCACCTCGCTTTCCGCGTCATATCATCCCGGCCCCCGCGAAGACGACGTAGGCGATGGTGACGAGCGACGCGGAGTGTAACAGCGCCTCGTAAAATCCCCGGCTCGCCGTCCCTGCGAACCAGCCGCAGGCGAGCATCGTGGCCTGCGTCACGACGTAGAACCGGTGGCGGTCCCGCGCCGGGTCGATGGCGTTCGGATCGATGGTCAGCCCCTGACCGCCGGAGACGGTCGATAGCTGCGCGAATCCGTCGAGGACGTACGTATTCACGGCGACCACGATGCCGATGACGAGCAACGCGGTGGTCCACCCGACAGCGACGTAGACGAGGAGCGACGACCGGAGTGCCTTTCGCTCGTGATAGAGCGTACCGATTTCAGTCTGTAGCGTCTCGAAGACGTCTTCGGCGTCGCTCCCGGCGTCCAGCGCACCGACGACGAGCCCGATGGTCTGGTCGGCCATCGGTGTGCCGACGGCCTCGACGAACCGGTCGAGCGCAGCAGCCCGTCCGTCTGTCGAATCCCCGGCCGGGCTCGACGTCAGTCCCAGAGTAAAGGCGAGATCGTCGACGTCACTCTGGAGCGCACCGAGTTCCACCTCGCGCGCGACGCGTTCGACGGCGTCGCTGAACGGCCGCCCCAGGCTGACGTGACCCGAGACGGCGTGGACGAAGTCCTGGATTTCGCGGTCCTTGTCGTCGTCGAGCCTCGCTCGCCTCACGGAGACGACTCCGATAGGGAGACCGAACGCTGCGTACGAGAGGAGAAAGACGTTTTCGAGCCTGTAGTCGAGTAGCCAGAGCCCGACGGCCACGCAGAGCCCGATAGGTACCATCACGACCGTCGCACTCGCCGGATTCAGTGGGACGCTCTCGAGCAGCGGAAGCAACTCGTCGGGCCGTTCGTAGGACGGTGGGCTCGCGTTTCGCGGACGGAGCGTCGTCACGACGAACGATGCCGTCGCGCCGGCAGAGACGACGAACACGGCGCTTCCGAGGACGAGCAGGCCACGGACAGTCGTCGTCCCAAGCGGCGTGACGACTGGATTCGAGAGCCCAGGAGAGAGGACGCCCATGACCGTAACGATGAGAACCAGCAACGCTGGCAGGACGAGCAGGACGACGAACAGTTCGGCCACGAGCTCGAGATAGCCTGTCGCCCGTTCCTGGCGCCGTGACTGCTGGTGAGAGAGCAATCGACTCTCCATCTCCAGGTACCCTTCGAGCGCATTCGAACTCTGGTTCGCGTGTTCCCGAAACTTCAGGAGGAAGGGGGCGAGCAGGTCGCGTGACGGCGTTTCGCTAGCCACGCGCTCGAGACCGTCGTCGAGACTCCCAGTCAATGCGGCGCGGTTGAGGGCCCGCCGAAACGCGACGGCCGTCTCTCCGTAGGCGTCCTGGTCAGCGACGCGTCGCAACATCGCTCGCTGGTCGTGTTCGCCGGAAGCGAGTACGCGGAGGTACCGGACGGCTCCCGGGAGCGTCGCTTCGATGTCGGCGCGACGGGCAGACGCTGCCCAGCCGAGATAGGTCCCGCCTGCTCGGATTAGGGCCCATCGGGTGAGGACGGCGACGACGACGCCCGAACCGAAGGCGAGCGTGGCCTGTGGGACTGCGGGCCAGGTGATGCGATTGATCACGGGGATGCCGTCCTGCAGAAACGCGACGCCCCCACCCAGGAGGGCGTCAGGGAGGAGTGTGAACGTACTGAAGACGACGAATCCCAGGGCGAAACTGCTCACCCAGGCGAGACCGTAGACTCGCGCCAGATAGAGGTCGAAGCCCGTATCGAGGTCGGTCGCCCGGTACCGTTCGCGGTCCCGGTCGTGCTGGTCCCCGTCGGCGTGCTGGGCGAACAGCGCGTAGAGTCCCCGGTCGATCAGGTTGAGCTGTCGCGGCGGTTTACTCGTTCCCATCCGAGCCCTCCGTTCGTCCGTCGAGAACGAGCTCGCGTCGTAACCGCTCGACAGTGGCTGCCTCGTTCGTTTCCAGGTCGGCGAGGACTGTGAATAGCTCGTCCACGTCCGCTATCCCTTCCTTGACGAGGTACCTGACGTATCGATGACGTCGGTGGAACATCGCTTCGACTTGGTCCACCGGTTGGTTGATCTCTTCTGCCAATCGCTCGAATGTCGCGATGGTGCCGTCGCCAGCGTCTCCACCGTCGAGCGACGGATGGTCGTAGGCGAACTGGTAGTCACCGTCGTGGTCTCGCCAGGCGACGGACGTCCAGTATACCGTCGTTCCGTCCTTGCGGATCGTGCCGCGCCTGTCGTCGTCCCGGTCGAGGCTCCTGTACGTCGTTTCGTCGACGAGCTCGACGACCTCTCCGACGTAGCGGTCGTCGCCGACCCGTTTCGGGAAGACGAGCAGGTCGATCTCCTGCAACAGATACGCCGCTAACCCCTGTTCGATGATCCTGTTTACGAGCGTCTCTACGTCGTCGGCGTGGGTCGTCCCGATGAGGCCGTGGCCGGTGTTGAGCGTCTCCGCGAACGTCTGGAAACTGGCTGGCGTGTTCACTTCCGCGATGACCTCGACGTCCGGGTTGAGGTAGTTACACTCCGTCATCAGGTCGGCCATCGTCACGCGGCGGTGGTCGCGCTCGTGCTCGCGAGTCGAGAGTGAGACGCCCGTCTCGTGGGGAATGTGTACCTCGCGTGACCCCTCGTCGATGCTGATAGGTCGGTCGCGATAGGGGATAAATGGCATGTGAGCGTTCATCAGGGTCGTCTTCCCGACTCCCGTCGGGCCACAGAAGAGGACGACGCCGTGGTGTTCGTACAGCAACCAGAGCAGGGCGACGAGTTCGGTCGACATCGAACCGGCGTCGACCAGGTCGACCGGCGTCATCGGGTCGGTGGACTGTTTCCGGATCGAGATGTGTGGGCCGTCCTCCGAGATGGTCGGGAGTGCTACGGCACACCGTATCGTTTCCTCGACGCCATCGGGCGATAGGTTCACCTTCGCGCTGGGGGTCGAGGCGTTCAGTTCCGTCCCGTCGTCGGCAGCCAGCTTGGTGACGACGTTGACGAAGGAGCGCTCTTCCTCGAAGACGAGGTTCGTCGGAACTCTGCTGTTGTGGCCGACGTCAGCCCGCGGGACGACCTTGATCCGCTCGCCGACCCGGTTCGCCTCGATGTCTTCGAGCGTGGGGTCCCTCACCGGAATCGTGAGCTTTCCGTAGCCAACCAGGTCCCGCAGGACGTAGTACAGGAGGTCTTCGAGTCGGTCGTCGGCGAAGCGGTGGTCGACGGGCGGAACGGTCAGATCGTACTCCGCCAGGGCCGTCCGAACACGGTAGGACAAAGCGTCCAGCCAGGCACGCGTATTCTGGATCGTCAGCTGACGGGAGAGCAGCGTTCTCGCCCGGTCGCGGACGAATCCGACCTCGTCTTCGAGGACGCCGTCGATACTCGCCTCCCAGACCCGCGTCTTGCAGTCCTCGATCAGGTCCTCGTCGCCGGGGAGCAGGTCCGGTTCTCTGACGGCGTACTTGGTCGTGAAGGGGTCCTCCCCGAGCAGGTTCTCCCGGTAGACGATCACGGGGACGTCGAACTCGTGAAACGTGACACTGTGTTGTTCGATCCGCTCGCTGGCGAACCGTTCGAGAAACTCCGTGTCGGGATCGAGGTCGGTCCGCGCCGGTGCGAAGTCGTCCGTGTGCACGAGGACGGCGTCGTCAGTCACGTCGGCGACGTCGATCCGGTCGTCGAGCGCGTAGGGCGTCATCTCGCCGAGGCAGGTCAGCGAACAGAGCGCGTGGTAGTCCAGGCGGCGTCGCACCGCGGGCGAGCAGTCGACGAGACGGTCGATGACCGTCCGATGTTTCGGGTCGAATCCCGACTCCATGCGTTCGATGGCGCCTTCCCGCGTCCGGGGTCGTTCGACGTGCGCGCTCTCGAAGTAGTCCTCGACCCGCTCGCGGGCCTCGTTCCCGCGCTGTGTGAGTTCCGGTTCGCGGACGTCGTAGACGAACTCCTGGCGACTGTCCCGGACTGTCACTACTACCCCGGGATAGACTTCGTCCTGGGACCGCACGTCCGGTGCGTACCAGGCGTCGGGGTCTCCGGGTGGTATCGGCGCTGGCACTGTCGGCGACTCCGACGGTTCGGTCCCGCGCGTGACGGCCATGGCAGTTGGTGGCTCCCAGTTACTACTTAAATTTTAGTATGGCAAACTAGCGAAATTGCTGCACCGATCGGTCCCGACGAGGCTCCCCACTGGCGCCCAGTCCACGACGTACTCCATTCCGTACGGAATCGGTCCGCGTGGCCCAACCAGTGGATCGAATCTTGACCGCCGCGGGCACGCGACGAGATCCGTTTTCTCACCAACGCTGATACCCGGCCAGTACGTAGCGAGGAACACCGATGGTTCCCGCCGACGGTTTCACGGCAGTCCGCGACCAGACGGAGAAGGAAGCGACTTCGACCTGCCCGCCCACCGACCGATGAACCACCACGAATTCGTCGACGTCGCCGCGATCCGACTCAGCGGACTCCTCACCCGCGACCGGAAACTCTTCGAGCGTGGCCTCGACGTCCCACCACTCGTCGACGTCACGCCCGATGCCGAAACCACAGTCGAGAACGCCACCACTGCCGGCCAGCACGCCGTCGACGTCGACACGCCGCTCGGGACGTTCGAGGCGGCGTACATGCCCTGGCAGTGGCGTGGACCAGAGTATCCGACCGTCGTCTACCATCACGGCAGCGGCGAGCACCCCTTCGAGTTCGGCCGCTTCGCGTCGAGTTCGTTCCAGGGGCTGTTCGTCGGCCACGAGGCGGACCTCCCCGTCAATATCGTCGGCGTGCGGGCACCCTTCCACGACCGCTCGCAGCGGGAGTACGCGCGTGCCCTGGGCGACCTCCGGAACTTCGTCGGGATGTGCGCCTCCTCGGCGGCGCTGTTCGAGGCAACCCGAGCAGACCTGGCCGAGCGGAGTGACGCGCCGGTGGTCCTCTCGGGGGTGAGCCTCGGCGGGTTCGCCGCGAACCTCCACCGGGCCTGCTTCGGGACGGCGGACCGGTACGTTCCGTTGCTCGCGGGCGCGGCGTTGGGCGAACTGTTCGTCTCGTCGGTCTACCGGCACCTGGTCTCGGAGTCGGCCCTGCGTCGGCCGGACCGTCTGCGCGACGTGCTCGATTTCGAGGACCAGTTCCGCGCCGTGGCGGCCGACGACTGCGCACCGTTGCTCGCGCGCTACGACCGGATCGTCGAGTACGACGTCCAGCGGTCCTGTTACGAAGGATTCCCCGTCGCGGTGCTGGAGAAGGGCCACGTGACTGGCGCGCTGGCGGCGGACGCGGTGCGGGCGTACTTGCTGGAGGCCGTCCGGGAGTCCGAGTGAGCTGACTAGTGCCATCGGAGTCACTCCCGGGTTTCCTGGGGATTGACAAGTCCTTGCCCTCGCTGTCGGTGACCACGGGTGCTAGCGATATCACGGCTGGGCCTATTCCGCCAATTCGTTGCGAAATAACGAAGTTATTTATATTTGGATTCGTAATTATGCAACAGAATGCTCACGGAAGGGGAGCTGCGCGCACTCGTCGTCCTCCACGGTGAGCAGACAGTCTCCGGACTCGCAACTGAACTCGACCGAAGTCTCAGCTACACGTCCGAACTCGTCGAGCGCCTCGAGACCACTGGTCTCGTCGAGACGCGCCGAGATGGAAAGACGAAACGGGTCCGACCATCCGACGCGAAAGCACTGGAACTCCTCGCAGACATCACGCAAACGCATTCTCACATCGAGTGGCCCGAACTGGTGTCGGGCGCGACGCTTCGCGTCCTCTACTATCTCGATACACCGCGGGCCGCAACCGATCTCGCACGCAGGGCCGACGTCCACAGGAGTACCGTCCATCGCGCCCTCGATCCACTCAAACATCGAGGGATTGTCTACCAGACCGAAGACGATGCCTATGCACTGAACGAGGGATTCGAACGACTGAGCACGCTCGCCCGGGAACTCGCTCACCACGACCATCGCCAGACCGTCGAACGGTACACCGACACCTACACCATCCGCTGGGAGTCGCTCGACGAGTTCCTCGTACAGACTGCCGACGACATTACTGCAGAAGATTTCGTCCCGACCGGACCAGAGCAATTCCAGGCCTATGACCTCCCCCTCCTGGCACGCGACCGCCGCTACTACCTCTATTCGGAGACCACGAGGGACCTCTCACCGGAGACACTGTGTTGCCACATGCTCGTCATCGATGCAGGAGCGCGAGTTCAGTCCTACTGCCTGCTCTTGCTTAGCCACGTCGACGTCGACCGCGACGAACTCCGTTCCCAGGCAGTCACGTACGACGTCGATGATCTCGTCGACGATCTCTGCACGTACCTCGATACGAGCGGTGAGCAACGGACGTCTCGACTGCCCGAGTGGGAAGACTTCCAGGAACTGGCTGCGGAGTACGAGGTGACGGTATGAGAGCGCGGTTCGACAGTTCGTATATTCGGTCAGAGCTCGACCGTATCGGCCAGCAGCTAGACGAACCGCTTACCGTTTTCCTGATCGGCGGTGGGTCGATGGCGTTTCGCGGGCTCAAGGACACGACCAAAGATATCGACCTCGTCGTCACGTCCGGCGATGATCTCTGGCAGCTCCAGGCAGTATTACTCGAGTTGGGATACGACATCGTTCGAGAACCGGACGAAGCGTACGAAGCGCTCGGCGCCTAGCGAATTCTCGGGAACGACGATGGGTGTCGTATCGACGTCTTCAATCGGCAGGTGATCGACAAACTGGTTCTCTCAGAAGGGATTCGCCAGCGGAGTGAGCGGTATCTCGACCCGGGGGATCTCGTCGTCGAGCTCGTGAGCCCGGAAGATATCTTCCTGTTCAAAGCGGTTGCCGGACGTGTGGACGACGTCGAGGACATGTTTTCCCTGATGCAGACCGGTCTCGATTTCGACGTCGTCGAAGCAGAACTCGCTGCGCAGATCGAACTCCTGGAGCAAGAACTGTTCGTGACTTACGTAAGCGAGGCATTGAGTGATCTCACCGAACGACACAACGTGACGACACCGCTGCACGACCCCGTCGCGGAGATCACGGAGCGCGTCTACCAGGAACTCGAAGTGCTTCACGTCCTGGACGAGCCGAAATCGATGTCCACCCTGCAGCAAGATCTCGATTACGCCACAACACAGTTACAGGAAATCGTGAGTCGTCTCGAGGAGAAAGGTGCTGTCACAGTGACCGATACTCGCGTCGAACGTCTCTCCACAACGATATAACGGTGCGGCTAATGCGGAGATGGGCGAGCCGTTGCTCGCGCGCTACGACCGGATCGTCGAGTACGACGTCCAGCGGTCCTGTTACGAAGGGTTCCCCGTCGCGGTGCTGGAGAAGGGTCACGTGACTGGCGCGCTGGCGGCGGACGCGGTGCGGGCGTACTTGCTGGAGGCCGTCGAGGAGTCCGAAGACGCTGAACGGTTGGCTTGATCTCGTCTTTCGCTTCAGACGGATCGAAAGCCTGGTACTGGCCTATTGGCCCGAACACGCGACCCCTACCTGGATTTCTCTGTCGGGACTGTACGACACTCCAACGGAGATGGTGTTCGGCCCGGAACACGGTCGAGGCACGAAATTTTCACTGCTGCCTCCGATTCGTTCACGATAGCGTGGACTCGGCTGGCGGTTCCGTAGAAGCTTCTTGATGGTAATAAATTGACCCCGGTACGGCGATCGAAGCGAGCTACCAGCAAACCGGCGAATAATGGGGTGTTGCGGCCGACACCGTCTTTCAACACAGCAAGTAGGGCCGAGTTACTCCCTCCGAAATCCATTTCTCGGTGCGTTACTTTGGCCGACGAGACGAATACGTACCCCATGGACGCAGACCGGTCTCGGTGCGTGTTTCTGCGGTGGGTCACCATGCGCTCGCTCGCTTACGCTTCCGGCAAGTGTTCTGATGGACTATCTGAGTATGGCACGGGAGTCGACCTTCACGGCGGCTTTTCCGGCGTTTCGGTCCGAGGTTCAACAGTCGGTCTCGATAGTGGTCGCTCTCTCAGCAACGACACCGACAGTGACGGGGGTGAGCGTTCGTGTCTCCACCCAGCCTGAGAGATCGCGTCAGCCAGCGGGGTTCGTCGATGCTTCCGGTGCTGGAATGGCTTCCGCGGTACGACACCTCGCGGCTCCGGCTCGACGTCGTTGCAGGAATAACCGTCGCGGCAGTGCTCGTTCCTGAAGCCCTGGCGTACGCGTCGCTTGCCAATTTACCACCGGAGACCGGCCTGTACGCTGCGTTGCTCTCCGTCTCCGCCTATTTTCTGTTCGGCACCTCCCGACAACTCGTCGTGGGACCGACGTCGGCCCTGGCGATATTGCTCGCCAGCGGGGTCGGGGCAGTCGCTGGCGGTAGCACCGCGTCCTACGCGTCACTCGTCGTCCTGACGACGATGCTCGTCGGCGTTTTCGCCATCGTCGCGTGGGCGTTTCAGCTGGGGTTTCTGGTCCATTTCATCTCGGGATCGGTGCTCACGGGGTTCTCCGCCGGCGCGGCACTTTACATCATGTCGACGCAACTCACGACGCTGATAGGCATTCCGAGTGACTCGTCGGACGCCTTCGTTGCGCAGACGTTCTTCGGGCGTCTCTGGTACACTGGAACGCATTTCGCAGCGACGAACCCCGAGACACTTGGTGTCGGCGTCGCTGGCATCGCGCTGCTGGTCCTGGGTGAACGGTACCTGCCGCGCGCCCCGACCGCGCTCGTCGTCGTTATCCTCTCGATCGTGCTCATGTCGGTGACGGATCTGGCGGCCCGAGGTGTCTCCATCGTCGGGTCGATTCCGAGCGGGCTCCCCGCACTGACGGCTCCGGCGATTCCCAGTCTCTCGACGCTGTCTTCGCTCGTCCCCGTCGCGGTCGGGTTGTTCCTGCTCTCGTACGTCGAGGGGATCAGTGCCGTCGAAACGTTCGCCAGACGGCACGACTACCAGACCGACTCGAATCAGGAACTGTTGGCCGATGGCGTAGCAAACCTCGCTGCCGGTCTCGCTGGCGGATTCGCTGTCGGTGGCAGTATGTCCCGGTCGGCGCTCAACGACGCCGTCGGTGGCGAGACCCAGCTCACGAGCGCCGTCGTCGCTCTCGTCCTCGCCGTCGTCCTGGTATTTCTCACCGGTGTCTTCGCGAATCTCCCGGAAACGATCCTCGCAGCCATCGTCATCGTCGCAGTCACGGGCCTGATCGACGCGGAGTCGCTCCGCCAGCTGTACCGCGTGAGCAGGACCGAGTTCGCCATCGCGATGGCGGCGTTCTTCGGCGTGCTTTCGCTCGGGATGCTCTGGGGCGTCTTCGTCGGCGTCGTGCTGTCGTTGCTGGTGGCCGTTTCCAGGGTCAGTCGCCCTTCGACGCACGAACTCGGGCAGGTCGCCGGGACGGACGGGTTCGTCGCCCTCGATCTCTACCCCGCGGCGACCACGATATCGGACGTGTTCGTCTACCGCGTCGAGGCCGAACTGTTCTACGCGAACGCTGACACGGTTCGCAGCGACCTCCTCGAACGGATCGAGACGCGTTCTACCGACGTCGAACTGGTCGTCTTCGACCTCACCTCGTCGCCGACGGTCGACTTCGGCGCCGCGCAAATGCTGGCGGACCTCAGCCGGGACCTCGACGGGAGAGCGATCGACCTCCGGTTCGCCGGGGCGGAATCCGAAGTCGTACAGATGTTCGAGACGATGGGACTTGCGGCCGACGTTGGTGGTGTCCGTCCGGAGGAATCGGTCGACGAGGCCATCGCTCGCTGGAGAGCGGAGGAGCCGTCGAAATCCGAGGGCCCACACTGACGTGCTAGACACGTGGACTGGGCGTACCCCAGCCCGTCCGCAGACAGCAGTTGAATGGACCTGGAAACTATCTTCTTTAGCGGTGGCCCCTACGTCACCGACTAGGGGCGCCAAGGCAATGCCGACGAACATCCGCGACTCTGTCTCTTGGTCCGAGATCGTGTTCGCCGTCCTCGCAGGGGTCACTGGGGTCGCTGGCTCGTATGCTGTCGCGGGATACACTAGAGAGTTCATCGTCGCACCGATCGACGCCCTCGTCGTCCGACTGACGCCGGGACCGATCGTCGCGTTCGTCATACAGAACGTGGGCGAGCGAGGACATCTCCTTCACATCGCGCTGTCGTTCACGATCGCGATCGGCGTGCTCGCAGGCACCGCGATAGTGGGGCTTCTCGTCGCGCGGCGGTTCGGTCACCCCACCGCGGGCGTCCTCCTCGCCGCCGTACTCGCGTGGGGGGTGACGACGGCGATCGCGACGGAGCCAACGCTCGCACTCGCTGCGGCCGGGCCAGTAGCGGTATTTACCGCGGTCGGGAGTGCGCCGTTTAGTTCGCCGGACCACGACCAGTCACGGCGGAGCGCACTCGTCTCCGCCGCGGGCGCACTCACGTTCGTCGGAGTATCGATCGGCCTGGGGCGGCTGATGACGACCGGCGGCCCGGCCAGCGACGAGCGCGAGCCGATAGACGAGGAGGTATCGACACTCATGCAGGAGGCCGAGCGCAAGTCCCTCGACGTCGACGGCGATATCCCGGGCCTGGTGAGTACGTTCGAGGAATTTTACAACGTAGACATCGCGGAGTTCGACCCGGACCTGTCGGCCGACGGGTGGTCACTGACCGTCACCGGTGAGGTCGGGACCGACGTCACAGTTTCGTTCGACGAACTGACCGACATGCCGACCGAGCGACGGTTCGAGACGCTGCGCTGCGTGGGCGAGAGCCTGAACGGTCACAAACTGGACAACGCCGTCTGGACCGGGACGCCGATCAAGCCCCTACTGGAGGAGGCCGACCCGGAGGGGGAGTGTCGATGTGCGATGCTCCGCGCGGAAGACGATTACTTCGTCCAGTTCCCGATCGAAGCGCTCGAAGACGGCTTCCTCGCGTGGGGGATGAACGGCCAGGCGCTCCCGCAGTCTCACGGGCATCCCGTGCGCGTCCTCGTCCCCGGACACTGGGGGGAGACGAACGTCAAGTGGCTCGCCGAGATCGAACTCCTCGACGAGGCGATGGACGGCTACTGGGAACGGCGCGGGTGGCACGGAACGGGCCCGGTGAACACCGTCGCCAAACTCTGGAGCGAGTCGATGCTGGACGACGGGCAGATCGAAGTGGCAGGCCACGCCTACGCCGGGACCCGCGGCGTCGACACTGTGGAGGTGTCGGTCGACGGCGGCGACACCTGGCGGGATGCCGAACTGTCGGAACCGCTCCCGGGCGAGGACGTGTGGCGACAGTGGCGCTTCGAATTCGAACCCCGGGCCAGCCAGGAGGTCGTTGTCCGGGCGATCGATGGCGACGGGACCGTCCAGGCCGAGGAGCGGTCGGAGGCGTTCCCGAGCGGTGCCACGGGATGGGTCTCGAAGACGGTGAACATGATGGACGCATCCTCGTCGTGACAGTTCTCCCGATACCCGACAGCGTGTGCGCCCGGGCGTGAGCAGTTCACCTGGACTGGCGACGGACCCGCTTCGGAGACACTTGCTGGACGCCGTTCGAGTGGTCGAGGGCGCTGAACGCCTGGATTACTCTCGTTCTTCGTTTTCGGCGGACCGAGAGCCCTGTCGTGGCCTACTGATCCGAGCACGCGACCCCGATGTGTATTTCCCCGTCGACACTATGCGACACTCCAACGGGGATAGTGTTCGTCCCGGAACACGGCTGAGGGTCGAAAGTTTTCACTTTCGTCTCGGATTCGTTTACGATAGCGTAGACTCGGCTGGCAGTTCCGTAGAAGCTCTTCGATTCGTCCGCTTTCTCAGCAGCAAGGGTATAGTGCGCCGAGAAGACCGTTTCATACTCGTCGGTAGTGACGAAGACGTCCAGTGTGATCTTTTGCTGACTGTCGTTTCGCACCGTGAGCTCGACTTCGTTCTCACGGTCCCGGGAGCCACAGCCCGAAAGGAGGGCCGACCCTCCCACACCGAGCGCCGAGAGAAGGGCTCGTCGTCGCATACGATTCTCCATGGCGGCGGGAACAATGAACCGCTCTCATTCCGACGATCGAAGCGAGCTACCAGCAATGCGACGCACTGCAACTCCAGAAAGAAAGCTTACGCTGACCGCGAAGGCGGTCGTTCCGAAAACGAGCACCGCCACGAACGTGAGCTGGTCTGGCACCGGCCCTGACGACCAGCGGATCGAATCGAAAAACCGGATCCCGTAGAAGGCCATCGGTAGTGGAAGAACGGTCAGGACGCACGTCGCGATCGGCACCCCGGCGAGTGACGTCAGTACCGCCCAGCCAGACAGTGCGACAGCGAGTACGACAACGGTGTCGCCGCGGACGCCAGTGGCGTGCGTGATCTGGGGATCGACGAGGAGTTTCCCGACGGCGTAGCTGAGGGAGAGCAACAGCGACGCCGTCACGAACAGCGCGTCCCTCGAAACGCGTTCGAGCCGAAAACGGTCTGTAAAGCCCTCTGTCAGCATCTCTGTCGTCGGCCACGAGTGCTAGCGATATCGTCGTTGGGGTCTACTCCGGGGGCGAACCCGGCGTTTTCCGAAGCGCGGAGCGGCCCCCTTCACCTCGAAGAGTCCTTTCGATGACGACCGGTACTGACGCCGAGACAAATTTAGGTCTGCCTAAGAATCGGTGCTATTATCTACCTTTAGGTGGGCCTAAAATTCATGGCAAGGGATGCAAGCGGTCGGGAAGCACCGACGCGCAGGGAGTACGTGAAGTACGGCGGGGCCGTCGTCGGCGGTGGGTTGCTCGCTGGCTGTACGGGCGGTTCAGGCGGTGGGTCGACTCCGGACGCGACGGCGACCGAATCGGGAACCTCGACGCCGAGCGCGACCGAGGACACCGGGTATTCGGTGACGATGTCGCCGGTCGGGACGGTCGAGTTCGAGCGCCCACCCGAGACGGCGACGGTGTACGACGCGACGTGGGCCGACGCCCTCGTGGGTCTCGGTCACGGCGACGCCGTCCTGTCGCTCGGGCACCCGGAGAACTACTACGCCGGCTACTACGACCAGCTCGACGGCGTCTCGTTCGATCCGAGCGAACTCGCGCCGCTGTACAACGACGGTCTCGACAAGGAGCAGTTCTACGAACTCGACGCGGACGTCCATCACCTCGACCCCGTCAACATCGGGTACAGCGGCTGGTCGGGCTGGTCGATGCGGGACGTCGAGGAGATCGAGTCGAACGTCGGTCCGTTCTTCGCGAACCGGTTGAGCCGCGCCCACTCCGACCCGCCCGGAGAGTACGGCGGCGAGTACGAGTACTATTCGCTCTGGGAACTCACCGAGAAGCTCGGGCAGGTCTACCGGGAGACCGAGCGGGCGGCCGAACTGAAGGCGATCCGCGACGACCTGGTCGACGAGATTACGGCGGACCTCCCGTCCCGGTCCGATCGACCGTCGGTCGGCCTGCTCGTGTTCACTCCCGACCAGGAGGCGTTCTCGCCGTACCGGATCAACGCGCCGGGCTACGGCAAGGCGCAGTTCCGGCCGTTCGACGTGGAGGACGCCTTCGCGGACAGCGACAAGACCTACGCGGAGAACTACGAGGGGAGCTACGACGTCGAGGGACTACTCGAGATCGACCCGGACGTGATCGTGCACAACTGGGACGTCGAGCCGTCGGAGCGGACCCGCGCGATGCGGGAGTTCTTCGCCGACAGCCCGGTCGCGCAGGAACTCACCGCCGTCCAGGACGACCGCGTCTACGTCGGCGGGACGCCCACGCAGGGGCCGGTCATGAACGTCTTCCAGATCGAGATGACCGCAAAGCAGCTGTTCCCCGAACAGTTCGGCGAGTGGAAGGGCGTCGGCCAGCACGACCCCTCGGAGCGGCTGTTCGACCGCGATCGACTGGCGACCGCTATCACCGGAGGGAACTGATATGGACGACGAGACGACGCACACGGCACCGACGCGCAGAGACTACATGAAGTACGGCGGGGCAGTCGTCGGCGGGGGACTGCTCGCCGGCTGTTCGGGTGGCGGATCGAACACCACGCCGGCGTCGACGGCGACCGAAACCGGCGCGGCGACCGAGGCGGCTACCCCGGAAGACACGTCCTACACGGTGACGATGGCGCCCGCCGGCGAGGTCGAGTTCGATTCGGTTCCCGAGACCTGGATGGCCTACTACAGCACGTACGGCGACATGGGGATCGCCCTCGGGCAACTCGAGGGCCTCCAGGCGCTCGTCTATCGCGACAGCTGGCCGGACCAGTTCTACGACGTGCTCCCCGGCGTCGACGTCTCTTTCGACGACGTCCGACAGCTGTACAACGCGAGTAGCTTCGACAAGGAGGTGTTCTACGAGATCGACGCCGACGTCCACCTGCTCGACCCGAACTTCGTCGGGCTGAAACACGAGACGTTCTCGGCCGAGGACTTCGACGAGATCGCGGCGAACGTCGGCCCGGTCCTCGGGAACTACATCAGGCGAGTCGGTGAGGACTGGCACGACTATCCGTACTACTCGCTGTACGAGGCCTTCGAGACGGTCGCCGAGGTGTTCCAGGAGCGAGAGCGCTACGAGGCCATCGAGGCAATCCACGACGAGTTCCTCGCCCATCTGCAAGCGGATCTCCCGCCGGAAGACGAGCGTCCGGAGATCGGTCTCGTCTCGGCGTTCTCGGACTTCACCGCGGGCTCGCTGGACGCCTATCCCATCGGCGACGGCAACGGCAAGAAACAGTACCGTGACCTCGGGGTCCACGACGCGTTCGGGCCCCACATCGAGGGGAGTTACGCCGGCTGGGACTACGAACAGCTCCTGGACGTCGACCCGGACGTCATCGTGTTCCCGTACGGCTTCTCGGACCTCTCCGAGAACGAGTTCGAAGAGCGGATGGACGACCTGCGGTCCCACTCCGTGGGCCAGCAACTCACCGCGGTGCAGGAGGACCGGCTCTATCGCGGCGGCACGTCCTACCAGGGGCCGGTACTCAACCTCCTCCAGACCGAGATCGCGGCCAAACAGTTCTATCCCGACCGGTTCGGTGCGTGGAACGGCGTCGAATCGCTCCGCGACGAGGACGCACAGCTGTTCGATCACCAGCGGCTGGCGGACGTGATCAACGGGGAGGTCTGAGGCCGTCGGTCCCGTCAGTCGTCGGTATCGAGACCGTCCTCGGTAGCACCGTCCAGGCCGTCGACGTAGGCGAGGTACTCGTCTCTCCAGGCCACGAAGTCGTCGATGATCGTCTCGAGGGACTGCCCGACTTCCGTCAGCGAGTACGCCACTTTGACCGGTCGGTCGTCGACGACGTCGCGGTCGACGAGGTGCAGGGCTTCCAGTCCTTCGAGCGCGTCGGACAGCGCCTTGTCGGAGATACCTTCGAGTTCGGTCTTGAGTTCGCTGTAGCGGAGACTGTCCTCCTCGACCAGCACTTCGACGATGGTTCTGGTCCACTTGCGACTCAGGAACTCGATGGCGACCGAGGCCGTCGACTCCTCGTCGTCGAGGGCGGACTTGAACACGTACTCGTCGTCGTCCCGGGGCATGCGTACTAACTCGGGCACGGCAGGATTAAAGCACTCGTTCCGGTCGACCCGCCTGTCGCGCGCGATTCGTCCGGTCAGGGCCGGTGAGGCGCTAACGCTCGGGTTATCCTCTCACCCCGACCCGAGGGCCTAAAGTATACTAAATATGATATTTATTGCTCCCGGCGTGCTACACTGGATCGATGTCACTCGGACAGACCACACGTCTATCGACGGCAGTTCGACGCTCCAGTCACCGGCCTGCGAGTACAGGCCACGGGCTCGTCCAGTGGGGAGAAGACCGATGACGGCGCTCGTTCCGGTTCTCGTGGCGTCGCTGTTCTCGTTCGCGACGGGCTTCTTCGTCGTGCTCTCCTACGTCGAGAAGCCGATCTGGCCGCTGATGTTCGGGGCCGACGGCGAGGACGTCCCGACCGAGGACGCGCGGCTGGTGCACGCCGAACTGAAGCGCGTTATCGGCCTGGCTCCGCCGACGATGATCACCGTCGTCGCCAGCGGGACGCTCCTGGTGTTCGTCCAGGCGTGGCAGTACGACCTCCGCTGGATGGCGGTCGCCGTCGCCGCCTGGCTGGTGCTCAGTATGGGATACGTCGTCTCGCAGCTCCGCGCCCGTATCGAGGCGGTGAAGTCGGTCTCCTCGGACGGTGACGCCCCCGCAGTTCGACGGGGGGTGGGTCGTCTCGCGGCGTTACACCACCTGGGGCTCGCTTCGACCGGTGGCGTCGTCCTCTTGCAACTGCTGTTCGTACTCACCCTGTAACCGAGCCTGCGGACATCGTCGACCCGCGGACTCATTCTTCGATTACCCGGCCGTCCCGCGAGCGAGTCCGTCGCGTCACAGGCAACTCCGTAGCGACCCGTGTCCGCTCCCGGCAGGGGTAGCGTGAGGAAACCACCTTACCGCCGATTGAGTGGATCACGCGGACGCAACCGGCTAAAGTGTAATTTAGATTATATATATGCCGGCGTCGACCCGAGGATCAGACGGGATTACAGATGCGAGTCGTCACAGGATTCGACACCGACTTCATACCGAGTATCGGCAACCCGACCTTCGAGACCGACTATCCGGGCGATCCGGACGACGAGTTGCTCGTCGTCGAGACGGACGACGGCGCTCGCGGCTATCCGGTCTCGATACTGAACGTCCACCACATCGCCAACGACACCGTCGACGGGGTGCCACTGGTCGTGACCTACTGTCCGCTGTGTGGCACGGTCGCGGCCTACGAGCGCCGGATAGGGGGGCGGGAACTCACCTTCGAGTTCGGTGGGAAGATCGTCGAGAACAACCTCGTGATGCGGGACGAGGAGACGGGCTCGGAGTGGAAGCAGTCGACGGGCGAGGGCCTGAACGGCGAGCTGGCCGGCGAGGGCCTCGACCTGTACTCCTCCCGGATGAGTACGTGGGAGGCGTTCCAGATCGATTATCCAAACGGGACGGTGCTCCAGCGGCCTGACCACAGTGGCCCGTACCTGTTCCAGCAGTTCGCCGCGACGACGACGGGACTCCTCGAACACCCCGCCGGTCGCGAGGTCATGGACGCCGCGTTCAGCCTGGTCCGCGCGGCGAACCTCGCGCGGGACCCGGAGGACGGGACGCGAGAGGTGAGCGTCAGCCCGTTCATGAAACTGCTCACCGGTGTCGTCGAACTGCGCGGCTGGATTTCGGACGCGGACTCCCCGGACGGCTCCGGCGACGCGTACGCCGACGTCACGTCGGTCTTCGAGCGCGAGGACACCTTCGGCTACCTCGACCTCCACGGCGGTCCGGAGCAGTGGGAGGCGGACGGGCCGGACGACCTTACGGCGAAGACGCGCGTGCTGGGTGTAACAGTCGACGATGACGCCGTGGGCTTCGCGCGACCTCGCGTCGAGGCCGCGGGCGGACTCGTGCGAACGACCGTCGGCGAAACCGACGTCGTCGTCTTCGACGCGGACGGGACGCTCGTCGCCTACGAAGACCCGGGCTTTCCGTTCGAGCGGGACGCCGACGGAACGGTGCGGGGCGACGGGACGACCTGGGATCCGGCTACCGGCAACAGCGACGACGGCCGCTCACTGGACCGTTTGGCGACGTCGTGGACATACGCGTACGCGTGGCAGACCGACCACGCCCCGTCGTCGTTCTACCAGGTCGAGGTGACCGACGCGACAGCCTGACTAGCTGGGGGACGGTGTCGATTCCACAACTGGATCGACCTTCCTGGCGAAGCAGGGTGACGTGTCCAACCCGGTTCGACGACCGACCCGGCATCCCTCCCTCGCCACTGTTAATAACAAGTTGGGTGGGGATCACAGAAGTTATTAGAACTAGAGATATGATTAGTAACACAGATGTGCCAGTTCACTCGCCGAGGGATGCTGACCGGACTGGGAGCGACCGTGGCGACGTCGGGCCTCACCGGTTGTCTCGGCCGGGGCGCCGCCGGTGGGCTCGATTCGATCACCGTCGCCTACGTGCCCATCTACCCGAATATGCAACACTACGTGATGGAGCGGGAGGGGTACTACGACGAGCTGCCGGTGGACGTCACGATAGAGCGGTTCAGCGCCGGCCCCAGCGTCGTCAAGGCGTTTGCGAGCGGAGACGTCGACGTCGCGCACTTCGGCATCACGCCCGCGATGGTGCTCGTCGACAGGGGGACCGACGCGGGTATCCTCGCGGCGAACTCCAGAAACGGGTTCGAGATCGTGGCCACGTCCGGGTTCGTCGACCGCTACGAGCGAGCGGGCCCGGCCGCGTTCGAGGGCTTCGAACGGGAGCACGGGCGCAAGGTGCGGTTCGGCGTCCCGCCGGACGGGAGCGTTCCCGACGTCGTGCTCCGGTACTGGATCCAGGAGGACCTCGGCGTCGGCGAGATGGAGTCCGCGATCACGACGTCGACGGTCCCGCCGGCGAAGGCGGTCCAGACGATCCAGTCTGGCGACGTCGACGCGACGATCGTCCAGGAACCGTTCACGACGATCATCGGCCGGGACGAGGGCTTCGGTGAACTCGTCTGGTCCGGCGACGTCCTGGCGAACCACCCGGTGACGGTGCTGTTCGCGAACGAGCGGGTGATCGACGACGGCGAGGTCTCCCAGGCCCTCGTCGAACGACACGTGGCGGCGACCGAGTTCACGACGGACTCGCCCGACGACGCCGCTGCCCACGCGGCGTCGGTGATCGGCTCCGGGGTGAGCCGGGACCTCGCCGAGACGGCGATGGACTCGCGCGCGTCGGAGTTCCTCTCGGACCCCCACGCGATCACCGACCAGGCCGCGACGATGGGGGCGTTCGTCGCGGACGTCGGCAACGTCGACGAACCGGTCGCGACCGAGGACCTGTTCGCGTTCGGCCCCTACGACGCGATTCGGCCATGAGCACGCGCACCGACACCGGGTCCGGCGCGGTGACTGCGGCCGGCTTCGAGGGTGATCTGCGCCGGTACCGTCGCGGCCTGGGCGGGCTCCTCGCGTTTCTCCTCGTCTGGTGGCTCACGGCGTCGACGACGGAGCCGTCGTACCTGGTGCCGGGTCCGGCCGCGTCGGCGCTGGCGTTCCTCGACCTCTTCGCCACAACGACGGCGGTCGTCGTCCCGCTGCTCGGGGCGACGCTGGTCCTTCCCACGGGCGTTGCCCACCTCGCACAGACGCTGTTCCACTACGTCCCCGGCCTGCTCCTGGGTGCGCTCTGTGGCGCCGGTCTCGGCCTGGCGATGGGGTGGAACGGGGCCCTCGACGACTGGCTGCGACCGCTCGTCCGGGTGCTCCGACCGATCCCGCCGTTGGCGTGGGTCGTCTTCGCCATCGTCTGGTTCGGCATCCACCACACCGGTGCGGCGTTCATCGTCTTCGTCGGCGCGTTCTGGATCAACTTCTACGGCGCCTACGGCGGGGTCGAGGGCGTCGCGACCGAGTTGACCGACGCGGCGGCGACGCTCGGCGTCGAGCGCGACCTGTCGATGCTGAAACTCGTCGCGCTACCGAGCGCGGCGCCACAGCTCCTGACGGGGTTCCGGACGAGCATCGGTCGGTGCTGGATGATCGTCGTCGGCGCCGAGCTGTTCGGCGCCCCGGGCGTGGGATACGAGATCGTCAACGCCTCGAACAACCTCGCGATGGCGACGAGCGTCGCCTACATGATCCTGATCAGCCTGGCGTTCCTCTGTATGGACGTCGGGTTCCGACTCGTCGAACGGCGGGTGCTCGCGTGGCGATGAACGCCCCGTCTCCTCCGTCGGGTTCGGCCGCGGACGGGAAGGTCGTCGTCAGGGACCTCGGCAAGACGTATCGATCGGCGTCGGGCACCGTCCGGGCGCTGTCCGACGTGTCGGTACGCGTCGCGGCGGGGGAGTTCTGCTGCGTCGTCGGGCCGTCCGGCTGCGGGAAGACCACGCTGTTGCGTGCGATCGCCGGGCTGGAAACGCCGGATTGCGGCGCCGTCCTGGTCGACGGCGAGCCGGTCACCGGCCCGGGGCTGGACCGCGGGATGGTGTTCCAGCAGCACGCGCTGTTCCCCTGGCGGACCGTCCGCGGGAACGTCCGGTTCGGCCTCGACCGGCCGGCCTGTGACTGTCCGGACTGCGAGGCGCGGGTCCGGGAGCTGATCGACCTCGTCGGGCTGGAGGGCTTCGAGGACGCCTATCCCCGGGAGCTCTCCGGCGGGATGAAACAGCGCGTCGGCGTCGCGCGGGCGCTCGCCGTCGACCCGGAGATACTCCTGCTGGACGAGCCCTTCGGGAGCGTCGACGCGCGGACGCGCGACCGACTCCACGCCGAACTGCTGGCTATCTGGCGACGGACGGGCCAGACCGTCGTGTTCGTCACCCACGACGTCGACGAGGCGGTGCGGCTGGCGGATCGGGTCGTCGTCATGGACGCGGACCCGGGGACCGTCCAGTCCACCGTCGCCGTCGACCTGCCGCGACCGCGCGAGCGAACGGACAGGTCGTTCGTCGCCCACGTCGCGCGGATTCGCGACGAACTCGGCGGCCCGGCGGAACTGGATGATGGCCCGGCCGAACTGGACGACGGCCCTGCGTAACTGGACGACGGACCGGCCGAACCCGAGGACCGCTAGCGGCGGCGCGGACGCCATGCTCGAACCGTCGCCCGTCCGAATGCTAATCACCGCCCCGACTCTGACAAGGGTTATTATACGAGGGCTACGAAAAACCGAAGATTATTATATTCGAGATATAGTTTAACAACTACACATGGACTTCACCAGACGACGATTGCTGACCGCGACGGCGGGAGCGGCCGGTGCGGGCCTGCTCGCCGGCTGTCTCGACGGTGCGGCGGACGGTGCGGATCCGGGGTCGGAATCGGGCGGCCCGGTCGCCCAGTCGACGTTCTTCGTCTTCGGCGATATCACCGCCCAGGTGGCCGGCGACGCGGCCGACGCGGAGCTACTCGTTCCGGTGGGCCAGCACGGCCACGGCTGGGAGCCCGGGCCGAGCGTCCGGGAGGACGTCCACGACGCCGACCTGCTCGTCCACGGGATGACGGGATTCCAGCCGTGGGTCGACGGGATCATCGGGGACCTCGAAGCCGACGGGTCGGACGTGGCGACGGTCGACGTGAGCAGCGGGGTCGACCTGTTGGCACCGGGCGCCGGGCACGACGAGGAACACCACGACGAAGCACACGACGACCACGAGGAGACGCACGACGAGGCAGACCACGAGGAGCACTCCGAATCGGACGCGCACGACGACGAAGAGACCCACAGCGAGCAGACGCACGACGACCACGAGGGCGACGACCACGACGCCTCCCACGAGGAGGACCACGAAGGCGACGACCACGACCACGGTAACGCGGACCCGCACTTCTGGATGGACCCGCTCCGGGTACGGGACGCGGTCGAAACCGTCCGGGCGGCGCTCGTCGACGTCGACTCCGAGAACGCGGACGCCTACGACACCAACGCCGACGAGTTCACCGCTCGGCTGGCGGACCTGCACGAGCGCATCGAGTCGACGGTCGCCGAGGCGTCGACGGACACCGTCCTCGTCGCCGGCCACGACTCGTTCCAGTACTTCGCGGACCGCTACGACGTCGAGGTCGCGGCGCTGACGAACGTCTCGCCCGACGACCGGCCGTCGACGCGCGACGTCGAGCGCGCCCAGTCGATCATCGACGAACACGACCTGCGGTACGTCTGTGCGGACCCGCTGGAGTCCCAGGAGGCGGCCGAGCAACTCGTCGCCGAGACGGACGCCGAGGCGGTGCTGCCCCTGACCGCGATGCCCGGGCTCACCGACGAGTGGGAGCGGGAGGACTGGGGGTACGTCGACGTCGTGGAAAACGTAAACCTTCCAACGCTGGAGCGCGCACTCGACGTATAATGGCCGTCGTCGAAGCCACCGACGTCACCTTCTCCTACGGCGACCGGCCGGTCGTCGAGGACGTCTCCCTCGCTATCGAGGAGGGGGCGTTCCTGGGACTGGTCGGGCCGAACGGGTCGGGGAAGACGACGCTGCTCGAACTGCTGATCGGCCTGCGTCGCCCGGACAGCGGCTCGGTGACGCTGTTCGGCCACCCGGCCCACGAGTCCCGCGACGGCCACCGAATCGGGTTCGTCCCGCAAGACGTCGCGACGGCGAACGGGCGGATGCCGACGACGGTCCGGGAGGCGGTCCGGATGGGGCGGTATCCCCGAAATCTGGTGGGGCGTTTCACCGGCGCAGACAGGCGCGCCGTCGACGACGCGCTGGCGCGCGTCGGGATCGCAGCTCTCGCTGATCGGCGCGTCGGCCGACTTTCGGGCGGCCAGCGCCAGCGGGTGTTCATCGCCCGCGCGCTCGCCGCCGAGGCCGACCTGCTCGCGCTCGACGAGCCGACGGTGGGCGTCGACGCGGAGTCCCGGGAGGGGTTCTACGACCTGCTGCACGAGCTGAACGACGAGGGGATCACGGTCGTCCTCATCGAACACGACATCGGCGTCGTCACGACCCACGCCTCGGAGATCGCCTGCCTCAACCGGGAGCTGTTCTTCCACGGCGACCCCGAGACCTTCGTCGAGACCGACGCGCTGGCCGAGGCCTACGGTGGCGCCCAGTCCATCGTCCACCACCAGCACTGATGGCGGTGACACTCCTTTCCCAGTCGACAGCTGCCCTCTCGCTCGTCCAGGTCGGTGTATTCGACGGCCTCGTCGAACTGATCCTCGACGACGTCTGGGGAACCGTCCTCGACCTCCTCGCCGCCCTGACCGGCGTCGAGATGCTGGGCTACCCGTTCATGCAGCGGGCCTACCTCGCGGCGGTGTGCATCGCCGTCATCGGCCCGCTCGTCGGGAGCTTCCTGGTCCACCGGGAGATGGCGATGATCGGCGACACGCTGGCTCACTCCGCGTTCGCCGGCGTCGCCGCAGGGCTGTTCGTCAATTCGGCGTTCGCCGTGACGGTGCCGCCACTGCTGACGGCGTTGCTCGTGGCCGCACTCGCCGCGCTGGTCGTCCAGACGCTCGTCGACTACGCCGGCGCCTACCGGGACACGTCACTCGCCATCGTGCTGACGGGGTCGTTCGCGGTGGGGAGCGTGCTCGTCACCGCGACGGACGGCGGCATCGCCGTCGGCATCAACGCCTACCTCTTCGGCTCGCTGGCGACGGTTTCGCGAGCCAACGCCGCCATCCTGGGTCTCCTGAGCGTCGTCGTCACGCTCGGCGTCACCGTCGCGTACCGACCGCTCGTGTACGTCACCTTCGACGAGGTCGGCGCCCGCGCCGCTGGCCTGGACGTCACGCGATACAACCAGTTGCTCGCGGTGCTGACCGCGGTGGTCGTCGTCGGCGCGATGCAGATTATGGGCGTCATCCTCGTCGCCGCGATGCTGGTGATCCCTGTCGCGGCGGCGACCGGTGTCCGCGGTTTCAAGCGGTCGATAGGTGCGGCGGTGTGTGCCGGCCTGGTCGCCACGGTCGCCGGGGTCACGCTGTCGTACGTCTACGACGTCGCCGCGGGCGGGACCATCGTGCTGGTGGCCATCGCCGTCTACGCGGGCGCGACGCTCGCTACGCGGGTCCGGTGACTGAGGTCATCGACCCACTGCTCCTCACACAGGTGCCGGATGCATGCCACAGGCGGTGGGCCGGTCTCCTATTCCTCGCCGACGGTGACGCGCTCGCCCGACGCCGCAGACTCGAATATCGCCGCCAGCGCGTCGGCGTGGGCGACGCTCTCCGCGCGGTCGAGCCGCGGTGTCTCGCCGTGTTCGACGCGGTCGGCGAAGTGTTCGACCTCCAGGCGGTAGTGGTCGGTCGCCTCGAAGCGCTCGGTCACTTCCCGGCCGTCGACGGCGTAGGTGAGCGACGTCTCGTTTTCGACGCCGACGTCGAAGGAGGGCTCGGCGCGGAGCCAGCCGTCGGTCGTCTCGACGCGATAGTACTGGGTCAGTGGCGTCTCGAAGCCGCACTGGACGCGGGCGACGGCGCCGGAGTCGTACTCGAGGACGCCGGCCATCTCGGTGTCGACGCCGCAGTCGCGCCCGTCGTGGGTGGTCGCGTACACGCGGTCGGGTTCGCCGAGGAAGAGTCGCGCCGCGTTGACGGCGTAGGTGCCGACGTCGAGTATCGAGCCGCCCTCCAGGTCGGGGTCGAGCCGGATGTCCTCGGCGCCGTCGGGCATCCGGAACGTGAACGTGGACGTGACCGCGCGGACCTCGCCGAGTTCCGTCTCCACGATTTCGGCGGCGCGTTCGGTGAGCGGGTGGAAGCGATACATGAACGCCTCCATCAGGGTGACGCCGCGCTCCTCGCAGTAGTCGAAGACGGCGGCCGTCTCGCTCGGGTCGCCGGTGACGGGCTTCTCGCAGAGGACGTGGAGGCCGGCGTCGGCGGCGGCCCGGATCCACTCGGCGTGGAGGCCGTTGGGCAGTGGAATGTACACCGCGTCGACGTCGGCTTCCGCGAGGAGTTCGTCGTAGCTCCCGTAGGACTCGGGGATGCCCAGGTCCGCGGCGACCGCCTCGGCACGGTCGCCGTCGCGCGAGGCGATGGCGGCGACCTCGTGGTCGCTCGCGGCTATCGCGGGGATCACCGATTCGACGCCGATGTCTGCCGTGCTGAGTACACCGAATCGCATAGCTAGGTATATTCGGACTGCAACCTAAACTCATGGGAACCGACAACGCATGTTGTGAACGATTGGTGTCACGTCGCTGACCGTCGACGGGGGGCATCGCGGGTCGTACGGATCAACCGTCGATCGTGAGACGGGGGAAGAGCTAGAGGCCGGCCCGCCGCTGGTCGCAGCTTGCTCGATAGCCACGTCCACGCCCGGGGACCACCGGGCGCGGACCACCCTGGGTGAACGGGCCGCGGGTCGACGTCCTCGACGGGTTCGACGTCGTCTTCGACGCGACCGGTCACCACACCGGCGTCGGGACGGCTGTCGAGCAGCTGCAGAAGCGCGGCCAGATCCTCGACGTCGGTGCTGTCTCGACTCGATACCGGGAGACGACGCCCGGGTGGCGACTCCCCGGGAGGGGATTGTGACTGTTCGGAAAACGCCGAACGCTCGGTTCGATATTCATTCGGACGAATAAATACTATCTACTGACACGTATCTACTGGAGATGGCGAACGATACCAACGATCGAGACGCAGCGAGTAGATCAGTATCGAGTGACGACGCTGTTAGCGGAAACCTCTCCCGACGACAGGTTCTCCGGTCGACCAGTCTCACGGCGCTGACCATCGGAGCACCGGGGTTGGCCGCCGCTGACTCCGCTGCTGGGGACGCCGAGATCTCGGACGCGACCCGGCAAGAGGTCCGAAACGTCGTCCACACGGCGGGATTCTGCGAAGTGAGTGACAAGGTGGCTGAAGAGCGCGGTCGATCTCGACGGCGCGGCGACGCGGGGAGTATTCGGCGTGAACTCGACATGCAGAGCGCCGCAGTCCTCCGAAAGCCCAACGAGACGGGATACGTCCTGGCCGCTCCGATGGTCGGCGACGACGACTTCGAACCGCTAGACTCGGCGAGGGGGCTTCGAGCCCACTACGCCGATGGTTCGGCCAACGTGACATTCAACGCCGACGAGGCGGCGTCGGCATCTTCCGCGACGAGACCGGCGCGGACAACACAATTCCCGGTGCGGCGAGCGTCCCCGCCGTCAAAGAAGGTCTGGAGCTGGCGGGTCTCTACGGCGGGTCGGTCCGGGAACCGATCCGACCGCTCACGGCCGACCAGCGCGAGCGCGCACGCGAACTGTACGGCCGCCTCGACGACGAGATCGACCGGCTGGTCGACTAATTTCGTTCAGACCCCCTCGAACGACCAGCGCTGGTTGTCGCCGCCGGTCCAGGGCCACTGGAGGACGTTCGCACCGTCCTCCGTGGAGGCGCCCTCGACGTCGGCGACCTTGCCGCTGTGGGCGTTCTCCAGGCGGTAGGTGCCGTCACCGTTGTCGACGAACCGCCAGCGCTGGCAGGCGTGGCCAGTGTCGGCCCACTGGCGGACGTTGGCGCCGTCGCTGGTGTCGGCGTTCGCGACTTCCAGCAGTTTTCCGCTGTGGGCGTTGCTGAGCGTGTACGTGCCGTCGCCGTTCGAAGAGAGGTCCCACTCCTGGCAGGGGTGGCCGGTGTCGGCGTACTGGCGGACGTTGGCGCCGTCGCTGGTGTCGGCAGCGGCTACCTCCAGCAGTTTGCCGCTGTTGGCACTGACAGCGCGGTACCGGCCGTCACTTATCGGCGTGTCGCCTGTGCCGCCGTCGCCACCGCTGCCACCGTCGCCGCCTCCGCTCCCGCTTCCACCGGTGCCACCAGCACAGTTGGTGTTGCCGCTGACGGTCGTGTTCGAAGCGTAAGTCTCGATGGCACCGCTCCCGTTGCCGCAGAAGTCGTTGTTCTGAATCGTGTTCGCCTCCGTGTCCGGCCCGGTCTCGTAGACGCCGTATGAGCCGTTGTCGTGGATCTGGAGATTCTCGACCGTGACGTTCCGCGTGTAGGGGTGCTCGTTCGAGTCCCGGGAGTCGATGCGGACGCCCTCGCCGTCGCTCCCGGTGATCGACCCGCCGCGGATGGCGGTGTCGCGGGTGTCCTGTACGAGCGCACCCGACCCGCAACTCTCGAGAGCGACCTCGTCGATGGTGATGCCGCGGCTGCCCGAGACGGTGAACACCCCGCGGCCGCAGTCGACGGCGTCGACCCGACCGACCGAGATCTCCGGGCCGGCGTCGTTCGCACAGCGAAAGCCCGCGTAGCCGCCGCCCTCGTCGCACCGGGTCGCGTCGACGTGGTCGACGGTGGCGCCGCTCGTATCGTTGAGGAGCAACCCGCAGCCGGTGTCGACGTCCGTCGCCGTCACGGTCCCGACGTCGATGTCGTCGACGCCGTAGGTCTCGACGGCGTGGGTGCTCGAACCACTGATGGTCGCGGAGTCGAGCGTGACGTTCCGCGTCCGCGGGCCGTCGCGCCCGTCGATGCGGATGCCCAGACCGGTGGACAGATCCATCGTGACGTCGCCGATGACCACGTCGGTGCAGTGAGAGATCCGGATCCCGTACCGGGGATTCCCGGTGACGGTCAGGCGGGGAATCTCGATGGCCTCGGCGTTCTGGGCGCGGACCGGGACGACCCACGGTTCGCCCGAGTCGGTCACGTCGATGGATCCCGGGACGTCGAAGACGGTGTAACTCGGCAGGTCGACGGCTCGCAGGCTCCCCGCACTCCCCGTCGACCCGGTCGCCTCGACGCGGACCGTCTCCTTCGCCGTGCGGCCGGGGGTCAGGCTGTCGACGGCCGCCTGCATGGCGTCGAGGAAGTCCCCGCCGGCGTACACCTCGGAGCTGCCGTTCTCGGCGACGAACTGTCCCCCGCTGTTCGAGACGAGGGCATCGTGACTGTCCGCCTGGGCCGCCCCGATCGCACTCGTCGCCAGGCCTGCGCCGGCCAGGGCAATGGCCCGTCGCCGGGTGAGGTGCGTCCTGTCACCGCTCGGCCTCCGCTCGTCCGTCTCCGCTCTCTCGTCTGTTCCACCCGTGACACCGTCGCTCCTGTGACGCTGGTTCGACATGGATTGCGGGCTATCCTACACCGGTGGTGTCAATTATTATCCATGTGGTATGTCCTCGAACACCGGAGAAAACAGTGACTACTGTTCCCCACACGGGAACGTAAGTTGGCCGTAGTACTGGACGGTGCTCGAGCCACTGAAACCGAAACACTCGGGCATATCGCTTCTCTATCCCGATATTCTACCGATAGCCTGGCCGATCAACTGTCGTCAGTCCGAGGCGGCTGTCCGCTTCTATTGCCGAATGCGTTCGCGCCTGCCGAACGAAGGCACGTCGGCTGTTAGAGGCCGTAAACCCGCGTATCGCGAAGAATTATTATCGGGTGAGTGAATAGTTCGTCGCGAATGGTGGCGATACAGGGCGAAATCCTCACAAAACTAGTTCTGTAACGGTTCGGACTGCGGGAACCGGATCCGAGTACTCGTGGCTGGCCGTCCCGGTGGCAACCAGGTGACGACCGGTCAGTGACGAAACGCTACATCGACAGCGGTCGACGCAGATTCCGGTCCTCGTCGAGTATTCGTCTCTCGTTCGGTGACACCGGAATATTTATTATCTTTTCATATATACCACTGGATGGTATGTCCAAACACGACAGGCGGTACGCGGACGTCGTCGACAGGCGGAAATTCCTCGCGGTTACGGGGGCGTCTGGCGTCGCCGCACTCGCAGGCTGCAGTGGTGATGGGGACGGGTCAGACGGCTCAGACGGATCTGACGGGTCCGGTGACGGTTCGGATGGCTCCGGTGACGGGGGCGACGGCGGTGACGGTGGCGTCATCGACAAGACGCACGCCAGCGCACTGCAGGCCAACCCGAACGACCGAACGGTAAACCCCCATCACACGCAGAACGCCTCCGAACCGGCGACACAGCTCGTGTTCGACCGGTACGCGGCGTACTCCTTCGAGTCCGAGGAGTTCATCATGTCTGCGCTCGAGAACTGGGAGTTCGACGGGACGACGGTCACCCTGAAGTTCCGCGACGACCTCACCTGGTCCGACGGGAGCCAGGTAACCACCGAGGACATCGACGTCCAGTTCAAGATACGGAAGATGACGGGCGACGCGATCTGGGGGTTCGTCGAGAGCACCGAGGTCGTCGACGACCTGACCTACCAGCTGAACCTGACCGGCGAGACGAACCCGGTGATGGTGAAACACCAGCTCGCGAACATGTGGGTGGACACGCCCGCCGCCGTGTTCGAGCAGTTCCTCGACCAGGACGCCTCCGAGGTCCAGACGTGGTACTGGGAGGACAGCGACGAGGAGGTCCTCACGAGCGCGGGCTGGAAGTACGTCGACCGGAACCAGCAGGAGTGGAACTTCGAGCGCAACCCAGAGTTCCGCAAGGCGGACAACATCAACTTCTCGAACTACAAGTTCGACGCCTACCAGGAAGCGAGCGTCCCCCAGCAGGACTTCACTGCGGGAAGCCGCTTCGACAGTAACTGGAGCATGTTCGCCCCGCCGGAGACGGTCGAGGGGTTCCAGGACCACGTCGTCGAGGTGCGGTCCATCCCCGCCAAGTGGGGCTACGGGATGGTGTTCAACCACGACGACCCGGTCTTCGGCGACCGCGCGGTGCGACAGGCCATCGCCTACGTCGTCAACCGCGAGGAACTCGTCTCCAACGCGGGCCCACGCACGAAGTTCCCGGCGAGTGTCCCCTGTGGCATCGCGCCGAAGAACATCGACCAGTGGCTCGGTGACACGAAGAGCAACTTCAACGACTACGGCGTCGGCGAGAGCGACACCGAGTCGGCGACGCAGGTCCTCGAGGACGCGGGCTACTCGAAGTCCGGCGACACCTGGCAGACCCCAGACGGCGAGGCCATCAGCGCCGAGTACCTCACCCCGGCTGGCTGGTCCGACTTCACGACGATGACCAACACCATCGTCGACCGGCTCAGCGACTTCGGTTTCGACCTGACCGTCGCGAGCCAGCCGACAAGCGACTGGCAGGGCTCGCTGATCGACAGCAACTTCAAAATCGGGACGTTCTACTGGCTGCCCGGCCAGGCCCGGTCTGCGTTCCCGTACTACCCGCTGCGCCACCAGCTGGTGAACGACGCCATCAGCGGCGGACACAACTACCCGGCCGAGGAAGAGCAGACCATCCCCTCGATGGACGGCGACGGCGAGACGACGCTCGTCCCCCTCGACAAGGTCGACGAGATCGGAACCGTCCCGACCAACGAGGAGGCGATGCCGATCGTCCAGGAAGCGGCCTGGCACAACAACGTCGACCTGCCGATGCTCTCGCTGGTCTCCAAGTTCGAGCAGTCCTGGGTCACGAACGACGAGTGGACCCTCGCCGAGGAAGGCGACGTCGACCGCAGCATCAAGTGGCCGCCCTTCTGGCTGCCCCGAGAAGGCAAGATGGAGGCCCAGGAGTAGGGACGACACCTCACCTCCCGCCGTCGACCACGGCGGAAGCGCGGTAACTGCGGCTGCCGATCCACTATTTTCTCCGTCCACTCCCGCCCAGCTTCGCGAACTTCGTGTTGAGCTCGATGACGTTCGCCGCTCGCCTGGCCTCCTCGGCGAGTTCGTCGTGGATGCGGTCGTGGGTGACCCGACTGGCCGGGCCGGTGACGCTGACCGCGCCCAGTACCGTCTCGTCGCTCGTGACGGGCGCGGCGACGCACCGCAGGCCCTCGATGTTCTCCTCGTCGTCGATGCCGTAGCCCCGCTCACGGATGGTGTCCAGTTCGGCGGCGAGTGCTTCGGCGCTCGTTATCGTCGTCGGCGTCTGGGCCTCGAAGCGCTGGGCCTGGATAATCTCGCAGGCCCGGTCGTCGGGAAGGGACGCGAGGATGGTCTTGCCGAGCGCCGTCGCGTACATCGGCTGCTGGGTTCCCACGCGCGAGGCCGTCTCGACGGCGCGCTCGCCGGCCTGCTTGTAGAGGTACGACAGCTGCCCGTGCTCTTCGATCCCGAACTGGGCGACCTCGCCGGTCTCGGCGGCGAGTGCGTCCACCTCCTCACGGATCACGTCGTAGTTCCCCACCTGGTCTCTGACGTGGGTCGCCATGTCGAGGATGCGGAGGCTGAGCCGGTAGCCGTCACCGTCCCGGACGACGATCCGCTGGGCTTCGAGCGTCCGCAGGTGGCTGTGGATCGTGCTCTTCGAGTGGTCGAGTAACTCCGCGAGCTCCGTCACGCCGGCGCTGCCGGTCTCCTGTAGCGCGTCGATGACGGCGAACGCTATCTCCACCGACTGGATCGTGCGTCCGGAGTCGTCCACCACGCCGTCTGTCATGGGAGGGCAATAGAAGAGCGCGGTCTTAAACCGTTCGGCACTGGGGAACGCAGCTGGTGCCTGGAACGACCCGGTGGTTCAGGAGAGCACATCCGCGCCCGCGACGTCGTAGTCCGTGAGGTACTCGCGCTCGGCATCGACCATGTCGGCGAACAGTGACTCGGCGTCGGCTGGGTCGAGCGTCCCGGTCGAGAACAGCCCTGGTGGTTGCCACCGGGTGGGATCTCTCGTGCGTGTGCAGGCGCGTTCGCCGTCGGCCGAGCCGGGGCGAGCGGCAAGTCACGTTCGGCGGCCAAAGGTTTACTTCGCCGCCTGCTGAGTTCGGATCCATGGCTGCATCATCCGGGGAGGTGCCCCACTGCCGACCGACAGACCTGCGCGTCGAGTACGAGGACGCGCCAGAGAACGTCGACCCGACCGGGTCGCCCCGGTTCTCCTGGTGTGTCGAGGCCGACGGACGCGGGGCCGGACAGACTGCCTATCGACTCGTCGTCGGTCGCGACCGTGACGCAGTCGCCGACGGACGGGGCCCCCTCTGGGACTCCGGTCGCGTCGACGCGACCCGTTCGACGGACGTCGACTACGACGGGCCGTCCCTGGGGTCGGACGAGACCTACTACTGGTCGGTGAAGGTCTGGGACGGTGACGAGGAGACCGACTGGGCGACACCGTCCCGGTTCGCGACGGCGCTGGACCCGGAGCGATGGCGGGGCGACTGGATCGCTCACCAGCCCGGTGGGGGTGACACGAACGGCTGGCGGAGCCAGTGGCGTCGGCCAGCGGCGGACGCCGAGGAGTGGGTCCAGGTGGACCTGGGCGAGACGCGCGAGGTCTCGGCCGTCGCGCTCCACGGGGCCGAACCGGTCGACGTCGTCCGGACGCCGGACGACAGCGTCGTCACCATCTCCTGGGACGAGAACCCCCTCGAGGGGTTCGGCTTTCCCGGGGCCTACCGCGTCGAGGTGGCCGAGGACCCCGACTTCGGGAACGCGACGGTCGTCGCCGACGTCGCGTTCGAGGCGGACGACGAGGCGGTCCAGGACGGCGTCCCGACGGACGACGACGTCCCGGTCCAGACACACGAGGACGTCGGCGTCAGCGGCCGGTACGTCCGGGTGACGGCGACCGACCTGTTCGAGGTGACGCCGTCGACGTGGGACACGTCCAACAACCGGAGTGACGACCGGCGCGTCGCACGCGCCAGCGCGTGGCAGTGCTTCGCGCTCGCTGCGCTCTCCGTCGAGGACCCGGCCGGCGCCGAACTCGCGACCGACGGCGTCGTCGAGTCTTCCTCGTCCTTCGAGACGGACACCTGGGGGCGCGAACAGCTCGTGAACGGACACACCTCGTCCAGGGCCGGCTCCAGTTCGCCGCTGCTCCGGACCGAGTTCGACCTCGAGGAGCCCGTCCGGTCGGCGCGACTCCACGTCGCCGCCGTCGGCTACGGCGAACTGTACGTCAACGGCGACCGGGTCGGCGACCGGAAGCTCGACCCGGCGTGGACGGACTACGAGAAGCGCGTCCTCTACACGAGCCACGACCTCACCGACCGGCTCGAGGAGGGCCCGAACGCCGTGGGGCTGTGGCTCGGTCGCGGCTGGTTCGCCAAGAGCAGTTCCTACTGGGTGAGCGACGGCTCCCCGCGAACGCGTGCGATGCTCAACGTGGAGTTCGCGGACGGGACGACGCGGCGCGTCGCGACCAGCGCGGACTGGCAGGCGACCGAGAGCCCGCTGCTCGAGAACGACATCTACGACGGCGAGACCTACGACGCGCGCCAGGAGGAAGACGGCTGGAGTTCGCCGGGCTTCGACGCCTCCTCGTGGGCTACCGCGACAGTGGTCGACGCCCCCGGCGGGGCGCTCCGGCCCGAACGTATCGAACCGATGCGCGTCGTCGACAGCTTCGACGTCGAGGCGGTCCACGACCGCGAGGACGGACCGATCCTCGACTTCGGCCAGAACCTCACCGGCTGGGTCGAACTGACGGTCGACGACCCGGAGGCCGGCGACGAGGTGACGATACGCCACGCCGAGGCGCTCACCGAGGACGGCGACCTCTCCACCATCGACCTCCGGTCGGCCGACGCGACCGACACCTACGTCGCCCGCGGCGCGGACAGCGAGACGTACGAACCGCGCTTCACCTACCACGGCTTCCGCTACGCGCAGGTCACGGGCTACCCCGGCGAACTGGATCCGAACAACGTGACGGCGAAGGCCGTCCACACGGCGATGGACCGTCGCGGTGAGTTCGCCTGCTCGAACGAGGAGCTCAACCAGCTCCAGCACAACGCGGTCTGGGGGCTGCGCGGCAACACCCACTCGATCCCCGAGGACTGCCCGCAGCGCGACGAACGGTTCGGCTGGACCGGCGACGCCCACATCTCCACCCGGTCGCTGCTGTTCAACTACGACGCCGTCCGCTTCGACGAGAAGTGGGCCCGGGACCACGACGACGTCGCCTCGGACATGGGGTACGTTCCGGACGTCATCCCGAACAAGGCCACCGAGGACCCGGCAGACCCCACCTGGTCCATCACGCGCGTCGTTGTCCCGTGGTACCTCTACCGCCACGACGGCGACGAGGGGATCCTCCGCGAGCAGTACGAGGGGATGCGCGAGTACGTCGACTACTGGTACGAGAACGCCGAAGACGGCATCCTCCCGGACGACTACGGCAAGTTCGGCGACTGGCTGACCTTCGAGAACGCGGACGGGCGCCGCGGCCTGCCCCACCACCTGTTCAACACCGCGTTCCTCTACCAGGTCGTCGACACCTTCGCGAAGATCGCGGCCGTCCTCGACAACGAGACGGACGCGGCAGCCTACCGTGAGCGTGCCGAGCACGTCGCGGATGCGTTCGACGACCGCTACTTCGACGCCAAGGCGGGATCCTACGGGCCCGGGACACAGTCGTCCTACTCCGTCCCGCTGTTCCTCGGGCTGGTGCCCGACGAGCACGTCGACGACGTCGCCGCAAACCTCGCCGAGAAGGTCCGCGCCGACGGCGGGAAGCTGAAGACCGGCTTCCTCGGGACGCGACCGCTGATCCACACGCTCGCCGACCACGGCTACGCCGACCTGGCCTACGAGGTCGTCAGCCAGCCCGAACAGCCCGGCTGGGTGTACATGGTCCGCAACGGTGCGACGACGATGTGGGAGCGCTGGGACTCCGACGGCCGCGTCGGGGACGGGATGAACTCGTTCAACCATTCGCCGTTCACCCACGTCTCCGAGTTCTTCTACGAGGTGCTCGCCGGCATCCGCATCGGCGACCGGCCGGTGACCGACCACGTGACGGTCGCTCCCTCGCTCGTCGACGACCTCGAGTGGGTCGCCGCGACGCTCGACACCCGGAACGGCGAACTGGCCGTCGAGTGGGAGCGCGACGGCGACGGCGGGTACGAACTGTCCGTCACCGTCCCCTGGAACGGTCGGGCGACGGTCCGGCTCCCGGCCGACGCGGACGCCTCGATTTCCGAAGGGGGCGTCCCGCTGACGGAAGGCGCCCCCGACGGCGTGCGCTCCGTGGAACGCGACGGCGACGAACTCGTCGTCGACGTCGGGTCCGGCGAGTACGGCTTCGCCGTCGAGTAGGCGGATCAGTATCGTCGTTGAGCAGGCGGACCGTTTCCTTTCCGTCACTTTTCGGCCGCCACGCTGGCCCTGGCGTTTTTCTCGGGTCTCGGAACCTGTCCGGAGGCCGGTTTCTTGGTGACGTCGCTCGTGGGCGCCCCTTCCGGTGGCGGCGAGGTCGCTCAAGCAGGCGACCGGGACGATCGAACGCCGATAGCGACGTCTGCACCCCTCTGCACCGGGGAGACCGACGATGTCGAACGCAACTGATAACACTCTTATGCCTGTTATTCCTTCCGGAAGCGCCACGAGACGTTCTCTTCTCTCTGTCCTGGGTACCAGTTACATTCCGTCGATACCAACTACTGTCCGACATCGTCGCAGACGTCGCGGTGAAAATCTCCGAGATCGCCCACATGACGGAGGCCGACTTTCCCTACGCCGACGTGCACGACCACGTCCGGTGGTTCGTCGAGACGTTCGGCACCGAGGGCGTCGTCTGGGGGTCGGACTACCCGAACGTCAGTGACGTCACCGACTACGCCGCCTCGCACACCTGGCTCCGGCAGGTCGACTCGCTGTCGAAACGGGACCGCGAGTGGCTCACCGGCCCGTCCTTCCGCGAGCACGTCGGCCTCGACTGACCCGGTAGTCGACACGAAGTGGGCTCCGGCGAGTTCCGGAACGGCGTGTGAACCCTGGGGTCTCGTCTCACGCCCAAAGTTCACTGGCCTGGCAACGAGCGGGCGACCCGCGAGACGGAACCGACGATGTCGGACGGGCGAAACCGGACTCGGGTGATCTGTCGTAGAGGGTCGGTCGACTGGCCTCGCCTTTCGACGTCGACCGGTGCTCCGTGTCGCGGTGGGCCCGTCGGCCTCGTCTCTCCAGTCGTCCGACATGCAGACAGCCATCCCGCTTTTCGCTCCATTCACCGTCCAGGGGGACGGTGTGGGGTCGACCGTTCCCGCGTTCGACGGTTGCGTCGGCGCGTTCGGGTGGGCCTCTGTCGTGGAGTGTCCCTGCTTCCGGGCCGCTTCCCGGAGCTCGCGACCCACGTCCGTCCAGTGCCGAAACGTGCCATTTGGTAACATCTCCCTAACTCGTTCGTGCAGCTACATCTCCGGTGATGCCGGACGCGACTACGACTCTCCCGATGAACGTCGTCTATTCCCTCACAGAGTTTCTTTCACTTCGTTACCCGAATCTGACGAGCGACTGGACCTCCCATCGCGCGATTCGGCTCTCGTGGCGGGTCGTGGCCGAACAAAAATAACAAAATTAATATTGTTATAAAGTCTGTATCGAACGTCCGGCAACACCGGAAGATTCGCGGCCGATCGGTGATTCGAATCGTGATTCTGGTGGAAGGGGCGCCCTAAGACCGGACTCCGATCCGGACACACCGGAAGGATTATTCCCGAGCGCCGTGTACCCTCGTAGCATGACGACTACGGGTTCTCCGGTCCAGGCCGCGAAGACGACGTTCGAGATAATCGACACGCTCCGCGAGCTCGACGGGGCTGGCGTCTCGGAGCTCGCCGAGCGGCTCGGCATGCCGACCAGCACCATCCACGACCACCTGCGGACCCTGGAGAACGAGGAGTACCTCATCAACGACGACGGGACCTACCGGGTCGGCGCCCGGTTCCTGGAGCTGGGTGAACAGGCCCGTAACCGGATGAAGGTGTTCAAGGTCGCCCGCCCCGAGGTCGAGAGCCTCGCCGAGGAGACCGGCGAGCACGCCAACATGATGATCGAAGAACACGGCCTCGGCGTGTTCCTCTACAAGGTCCGCGGGTCCGAAGCCGTCCAGCTCGACACTCACGCGGGCAAGCGCGTCCCGCTCCAGACGACGGCGATGGGGAAGTCCATCCTCGCCCACCGGCCGCGAGAGGAGGTCGAGGCCATCCTGGACCGGCACGGCCTCCCCGACGTCACCGACAACACCATCACCGACAGGGAGGAGCTGTTCGACGTCCTCGACCAGGTCCGCGAACGCGGCTACGCCTTCGACGACGAGGAACGGGTCGACGGCATCCGCTGTGTCGCCGCGCCGATCACCGACGCCGACGACCGGGCCATCGCCGCCGTGAGCGTCTCCGGCCCGAAGAGCCGCATGCTCGGCGACTCCTTCACCGACGAGTTCCCGGACATGGTGCTCCGCAGCGCCAACGTCATCGAGGTAAATCTCACGTACTCGTAACTCGCGGGAGAACCGCCGCCCCGTTCTAGAGTTTGACGACGTCGCCGCTCTCGGCCGACTCGTGGATCGCCTCGATGACGCGCATGTCCTGCAGTCCGTGGCGTCCGTCCGCGTGGATCTCCCCGCCGGTGAGGACGCGGTCGGCGAAGTAGTCGAACTCCTCCTCCATCTCTCGCTCGGCGTCGAACGTGTCGTGGTCGACCGTGACCGTGACGTCGCCGCGGGACAGTTTGAGCGTCACCTCGCCGTGGAAGGCGGGCTGGAACTCGATCTGGCCCTCCGTCCCGGTGATCTTCAGTTCGGTGTCCTCCTGGGCGTGCTGGCTGTCCGTCGTCACCATCTTCACGTCGTCTTCCAGCACGAGGATGGCGGCCGAGCGCTCGTCCGGGACGTCCTGGAACGCATCGTGGTGGGAACTCATCTGGGACTGGACGGCGACGGGGTCCCGGTCCAGCAGGTAGCGCGCGGTGTTGATCGAGTAGATGCCGAGATCCATCACCGAGGTGCCGTAGCCCGACAGGTCGGGGTCGAGGCGCCACTGGTCGGGGTCGGGGATCATCTTCAACAGCGGCTGGCTGTTGTTGCCGTGGACGGACACCGGGTCGCCGAGGAACCCCTCGTCGATCAGTTCTTTCGCCCGCTGGACGGCGGGGTCGGTGTGCATCCGGTAGGCGACCATCAGGGGGACGTCTGCCTCCTCGCAGGCCTCGACCAGCCGTTCGGCGCGTTCGACGGTCGACTCCATGGGTTTCTCGCAGATGACCGCCTTGTCGAGGTCGGCGGCCGTCTCCACGTACTCCAGGTGGTAGGCGTTGGGCGTTCCGACGTAGACGGCGTCGAACTCGTCGCTCGCTTCGCCGTCGTGGAACTCGTCGTAGCTGATGCCGTTGGCCACGTCGTTCTCGTCGGCGAGCCGTTCGGCCTTCTCGGTCGAACTGCTGACGAAGGTGGTCACCTCGCCCAGGTCCGACGATTCGATGGCCGGGAGGGCGACGTCTATCGTCCACCAGCCCAGGCCGAGCAGGGCGTACCTGACCGTGCCGTCGGTCGTCGTCTGCCACGCGCGTTCCTCGTAACTGTCGATCCAGTCGAGCATTGGCTCACGATACTGCGAGCGGGGAGTAAAAGCCTCTGGTGTGGGTGGTCGTCCCACGAGGGGCGTCGTTCCGCGTCCACGCGGTGGACTGGCCGGGCCGCTGGCGCTCCTACCGCAGTTCGGAGACGTCGAAGACGGGCTTGCAGGTCCCGCCACCGACGAACGTCTCGAAGGCCTCGTCGGCGTCCAAAAGCGAGAAGCGGTCGTCGATGAACGTCTCGGCGTCGACGTCGCCGGTGTCGATCAGCCGGAGGGCGTTCTCGAAGTCCTGATACATCGACGCGTAGGAACACTGGAGGTCGATCTCGGCACGCACGAGCGGCGAGTACTCCATCGTGGTCTCGCCGGTCTGGCCGACGAGGACGATCTGGCCCCCTTTCCGGACCTCCTCGACGGCCGAGGGGAGCCCGGAGGGGTGGCCCGTGGTGTCGAAGACGACGTCGTAGCCGACGCCGTCGGTCAGGTCGTCGCGATAGGCCGCCATGTCGTCCGTGGCGACGTTGATCGTCTCGAAGCCGAGTTCCTCGGCCAGTGGGAGGCGGTAGTCTGCGTCCTGACCGACGCCCGAGACGACGACTTCGGCGCCCTGGGCCCGGGCGATCTGGGCGGTGAGCAGGCCGATCGGGCCGGGACCTTCGACGAGGGCGCGGTCGCCGGCGCGGACCCGTGAGTTCTCGATGACGGCGCGGGCGCCGATGCTCGTCGGCTCGACCATGGCGGCGTGTTGCTGCTCGACGCCGTCGGGGACGGCGTGGAGGGCGTCCTCGGGGACGACGAGATACGGCTCGTAGGCGCCGTCGTGGTCGACGCCGGTGATGACGGCGTTCTGGCAGACGTTGGATTCGCCGATCTCACACTGGTAGCAGTCGCCACAGCCACGGATCGGCCGTTCGACGACGCGGTCGCCGACGGCGAACTTCGTGACCCCCTCGCCGACCTCGACGACGCGCCCGGAGTACTCGTGGCCGATGACGGTCGGGAGGTTCATCCGCTCGAAGGCGGACTCGAACTCGTAGATTCCGGCGTCGCTCCCACAGAGCCCGGCGTAGTCGACCTCGACGAGCGCCTCGTCCGGCCCGGGTTTCGGTCGGTCCCGATCGACGAGTTCCATTCCACCACGGCTCCGGCTGGTTTTCGCAAGCCCTCGCATAGCGGAATTTCGAGTGTGGTTCGTAATAAAGTGTTGGGTCGATCCCCCGCCAGCCGTCCGCATCCGGAAACGTAATACGGCGAAGCTGTCATCGTGAAGCCATGGTAGCGTACGAACACACGCCGGTATCCGTCGAGGGCAAACGGGCCGTCGTCGTCGGCGGAACGAGCGGTATCGGGCAGGCCATCGCACTGGGATTCGCCTCGGAGGGCGCCGACGTCGTCGCCACCAGTCGGACCGAGGACGCGGTCGACGAGACCGCCGACGCCATCGAGGACCTGGGCGCGAACACCGCCCGCGTCACCTGTGACGTCACCGACCGCGAGTCGCTGGACGAGGTCCGGGAGACGGCCGTCGACGCCTTCGGCGGCATCGACGTCGTCGTCGCCTCCCAGGGCGCCATCTCGCGGGCCTCGGTGCTGGGCATCGAGGACGACGAGTGGGACTTCGTCACCGACGTGGCCCTGGACGGCGTCCGGAAGGTGACCCAGGCGATGGCCCCCGCGATGGACGAGGGTGGCTCCATCGTCAACATCTCCTCGATGGCCGCGCGACTCTCGATGGCGAACCTCCCCGCGTACTCCGCGGCGAAGGGCGGCGTCGAGGCCTTCACCCGCGCGTCGGCGAAGGAACTGGCCCCCGAAATCAGGGTCAACGCCATCGCGCCCGGCTTCATCATCACGCCGCAGAACGCCGACACCTACGCCGAGGGAACGGAGAAACGGGCGGCCATCGACGAGCGCGCACCCCTCGGCCGGGTGGCCGACCGCGAGGAGGTCGTCGGGGCGGCGGTCTACCTCGGGAGCGACGCCGCATCCTACGTGACGGGCGAAGTGCTCACCGTCGACGGCGGCTTCGGCGACAGCGCGTTCTGAGCCTCGAACGCCGCGGCCCGGCGGAGAGAGAACGGTTTTCAGAGGTCTGCGTCGACGTGATCGGCCGCTTTGAGCGACAGCGCGGCGATGGTGAGAGTGGGGTTCATCGCGCCGCCGGTCGTGAAGACGCTGCTGGAGGCGATGGAGAGGTTGTCCAGGTCGTGGGTCCGCAGACGTTCGTCGACGACGCTCGTCTCGGGGTCGGCCCCCATCCGCGTCGTGCCCATCGGGTGGCTGCCCGACAGCGGCTGTCGCGGGCTCGTCGACCAGGTGATGCGGGCGCCGGCCTCGTCCATGATCTCCCGCTGGACCTCGAGCGCTCGCTCGCCGGTCCGGACGCCGTGCTCGCCGATGGACCACGCGACGTCCGGGACGGGATTGCCGTGGTCGTCTGTCTGCGAGGTGTCCAGCGTGATGCGGCTCTCCGCGTCGGGGAGCTGTTCGACGAGGGCCTCCGTGCCGACGTGGTTTCCGTACTCCTCCGACACCGCCGAGACGACGTCGTCGCCCCAGGCCCCGTTCTCCAGGGCCGCTTCGACGGGCGAGGGGCCGGCGTAGTTGAGGAAGGCGACGAAGAAACTCCCCGGCGTCGGCTCCTCGTGGTCGTAGAACTGGTGGGTCGCCGCCGTCGAGAAGCCGACCTGGTGCTGGCGGGTCTCCTCGGGGACGACGCCCATCGTCATGTGCAGCAGGTGGTCCATGAAGTACCGGCCGACCGCGCCGGAGCTGTTGGCCAGGCCATCGGGGTACTGCGACGATTCCGAGAGCAACAGGAGCCGCGGCGTCTCGACGGCGCCCCCGGCGAGGACGAACTGGCGCGCTTCCTGGCGGTGTTCCTCGCCGTCGGGCGTCGCGTAGACGGCCGCCTCGACGCGCTCGCCAGAGTCGTCGTGTTCCAGGCGCTGGACGGGGACCCGATCCAGGATCCTGGCCCCCGCTTCCTCGGCCTTCCTGACGTGGACGTCGCCGCTGTACTTCGCCCCCGACGGACAGACGGGGTGGCAGGTGCCGTAGCCGACGCACTGGCTCCGGTCGTCGTAGGCCTCGCTGTTCCGGGCCTGCGGGATGGAGTGGGTAGTGATGTCCAGTTCCTCGCAGGCCGCCGACAGCGACGCGTCCGAGTGACTCGGCGGGAACGCGTCCATCGGAAACGCCTCCTCGCGCGGCGGCGCGAACGGGTTGTCCTCGCCCCCGGCGACGCCCATCTCGCGTTCGGCGGCGGTGTAGTACGGCCGGACGTCCTCGTAGGCGATGGGCCAGTCGTCGGCGAGGCCGTACCGCGAGTCCATCTCGAAGTCCTTCTCGTGGAACCGCGGGGTGTAGCCGATCCAGTGGAGCGTCGTCCCGCCGACGCCCTTCACCCGGACGTCGTTGAGCGGGTAGTTCAGGTCGCCGCTGGAGCGGAAGGCGTCGCGGTCCCCGCCCATCTCCCAGACGTCGGCCTGGTCGAACGCCGGGCGCTGGTGGCGCTCCATCCGGCGGATCCGCTCCTCGAACGAGAAGCGCGGGCCCGCCTCCAGGACCACGACGTCGTGGCCCCGGGCGGCCAGCGAGTGGGCGACGACGCCGCCTGCCGGCCCGGCGCCGACGACGCAGACGTCGACCCGGTCGGAGGGCTCGCGATTGGGGGCTTCTCGTTCGGTGGCGTCTCGCTCGGTGGACTCGCCGTCGGTCACGCTCATCGACGGGCCCCCTGATAGGACTCCAACCCGCCAGGGTGGCCCGGTGGATTTTCGGTACCGACGAGCTCCCCACCGGTCGGCGAACTGAACAGCGCGTACAGCAGTTCGTTGACGAGGTAGAAGCGGACCCGCTCCAGATCGGACCCTTCGGGGTCGGGCCCGACCCGGTCCAGGCCGAGGTCGGTGAGCAACTGGTCGCCCTCGGCGGGCGAGAGGTCGCGGAAGTTCGACTCGAACTCCTCGGTCGCGTAGTCGTCCAGCACGGCGACCGCATCAGCCATCCCGGTCCGGTGGTCGTCGTCGTTCTCGATCCGGCCGGTGACGTACGTCCGGACGAACTCTTCGGCGTCGGCTACCTCGGCGGGGTACAGTACCGGGGCGAGTGCAGTCGCCGTCTCGACGACGGCGTCGCTCCCCTCGTTCGATGCACCCTCGTCGTCGTTCGATTCCCCACCGGAGTCGCCGCCGGTGGTGGCGAGGTACGCACCGCCGCCGGCGACGCCCGCGGCAGCCAGCGCTGCCACTGCGTCTCGCCGTGTCAGCTCCATAGTCGGCCCGTTCGACGGAGGCACAGTAATAACTAGGCATTAGGGGCCCCTCCGGAGTCCAGTGCCCGCTCGGGAGGCCGTCAGTGCGTTCGGGCGGCACCAGAGCTATGTAACCGAGCGTCGCATGGTAGAACCGTCCAGTATGACCAGCCCACAGTATTCCGTCGGCGTCACCGACGTCGAGATCGACGACCAGTTCTGGTCGCCCTGGGTGACCCGGAACCGCGAGGTAACGATCGAGTACCAGTACGACCAGCTCGAGGAGTCCGGGAGCCTGGAGAACTTCCGCCGCGCCCGGGACGGGAAGGAGGGCGGTTTCCAGGGGATGTGGTTCCAGGACAGTGACGCGTACAAGTGGCTCGAAGCGGCGAGTTACGAACTCGCGAAGGCCGACGACCCCGACCTTCGCGAGCGAGTCGACGAGGTGATCGACCTCGTCGCCGGTGCCCAGGAAGCCTCGGGCTACGTCAACACGTACTTCCAGCTCGTCGAGCCGGAGCTGAAGTGGACGAACCTCAACATCATGCACGAGCTGTACTGCGCGGGCCACCTGATCGAGGCCGCCGTCGCCCACTACGATGCCACCGGCGAGGAGTCGCTGCTCGACGTGGCCGTCGACTTCGCGGACCACGTCGACGACGTCTTCGGCGACGAGATCGACGGCGTCCCCGGCCACGAGGGGATCGAACTCGCGCTGGTCAAACTGTATCACGTCACCGGCGAGGAGCGCTACCTCGACCTCGCGCGGTACTTCGTCGACCTCCGCGGCCACGACGACCGGCTCGAATGGGAACTCACCAACCCCGACGAGATCGGCGGACACTCGTGGGACGACGGCGCGCTCATCCCGACCGACGACGGCGGGAGCCTGTTCCTCGGCGACGAGGGGGAATACGTCGGCACGTACGCGCAGGCCCACGCACCGGTCCGCGAGCAGGACACCGTCGAAGGTCACTCCGTCAGGGCGATGTACCTCTACGCGGGCGTCACCGACCTCGTCGCCGAGACGGGCGACGAGGAACTGTTCGAGGCGATAGAGCGCCTCTGGGCGAACATGACCACGAAGCGTCTGTACGTCACCGGCGGCATCGGCCCCGAGCGCGAGCACGAGGGGTTCACCGGGGACTACGACCTCAGGAACGAGGACGCCTACGCGGAGACCTGCGCCGCCATCGGGAGCATCTTCTGGAACCAGCGACTGCTCGAACTGACGGGCGAGGCGAAGTACGCCGACCTGATCGAACGCACGCTGTACAACGGCTTCCTGGCCGGCGTCTCCATGGACGGCACGCGATTCTTCTACGAGAACCCGCTGGCGAGTTCGGGCGACCACCACCGGAAGGGCTGGTTCACCTGCGCCTGCTGTCCGCCCAACGCCGCGCGCCTGTTCGCCTCCCTGGGTCAGTACGTCTACTCGACGAACCGCGGCGCGCTGACCGTCCAACAGTACGTCGGGAGCACGGTCGAGACGACCGTCGACGGAACGGCCGTCGAACTTACCCAGTCGAGCGAACTCCCCTGGGTCGGCGAGGTGACGCTGACCGTCGAGTCCGAAGGCGCCGTCCCCGTCCGTCTCCGGGTCCCGTCGTGGGCGACGGACGTCGCCGTCTCGGTCGAGGGCGAGGAAATCGACCACGGCGGCGGGGACGGCTACGTCGAACTCGAAGGTGAGTGGGACGGCGACCGCATCCACGTCACTTTCGAGCAGACGGCCGAACTGGTTCGCGCTCACCCGGCCGTCGAGGCCGACGCCGGCCGCGTCGCCGTCGAACGCGGGCCGCTCGTCTACTGCGCCGAGGCCGTCGACAACGACCGGCCCCTCCACCAGTACGCGGTCCGGACGGACGGCGACGTCGACGCCGACCACCGGGAGGACCTGCTCGAGGGCGTGACCGTCCTGGAGACGGACGCGTCGGTGCCGAATCTGGACGGATGGGACGGATCGCTGTACCGCCCCGACGACGAGGTCGGGACGGAGTCGGCACGGCTGACGATGGTGCCGTACTACGCGTGGGACAACCGGGACCCCGGCGAGATGCAGGTCTGGCCGCGGGCGGAGTGACCGGCGGCTACTCGGTCTTTTTCGACCAGTTCACGGAACCGGAACGCGCGACAGAAGACGGAGAGCTGTCGTCGGAACGGACTCAGTCGTCGGCGACCGGCTGGGCGGTGCGCTGGCTCTCGGCGAGGATGTTCGTCCCGTCCTCGGGATGGAAGAGGTGGATATTCTCCTCGTCGAAGGCGATAAACACCTCCTTGTTCTCCTCTGGCTTGACGTCGCCGGGGACGCGGACGCGGCACTCGTCGTCGCCGACCTGGAAGTAGAGGTAGTTGTCGGAGCCGACGGGTTCGAGGACGTCGAGGTACGCGCTGACGTCGTTGGTACCGCTGCCGTCGGCGAGGTAGATGTCCTCTGGGCGGATGCCGAGGACGAGTTCGTCGCCCTCGCCGGCGTACTGGGTGACGTGGTCGACGGTCTCGGCGGAGAGTTCGTACTCGAAGTCCGGGCCGACGAGGCGTGACCCGTCGAACGTGACGTCGAAGGTGTTCATCGACGGGCTGCCGATGAAGTCCGCGACGAAGAGGTTGGCCGGGTGGTTGTAGATTTCGTCGGGCGTCCCGACCTGCTGGATCTCGCCCATGTCGAAGATGGCGACGCGGTCGGACATGGTCATCGCCTCCTCCTGGTCGTGAGTGACGTAGATGATCGTCGTCCCCAGGTCCTCGTGGATGCGCTGGATCTCTGTCCGCATGTGCATGCGGAGTTTTGCGTCGAGGTTGGAGAGGGGCTCGTCCATCAGGAACACTTCGGGGTCGCGAACGATGGCACGACCGGTGGCGACGCGCTGTTGCTGGCCGCCGGAGAGGCTGCCCGGCTTCTTGTCGAGCTGCTGTGAGATACCCATCATGTCGGCGGCCTCCTCGACGCGGTCGTTGATCTCCTCCTTGCCCAGGTCCGTCGTCAGCTTCAGCCCGTAGGCCATGTTCTTCCGCGCGGTCATGTGCGGGTACAGCGCGTAGTTCTGGAACACCATCGCCGTCCCGCGGTCCTGTGGGCTGACGTCGTTGACCACGCGGTCGCCGATGCTGATCGTCCCGTCGGTGATGCTCTCCAGCCCGGCGATCATCCGCAACAAAGTCGACTTCCCGGACCCCGAGGGGCCGACGATGGTCATGAACTCGCCGTCCCGGATGTCCAGGTCGATGTCGTCGACGGCGAGGATGTCGTTCCCGCCGTCGTCGTAGACCTTCGACACGTTCTCGATGGTAACCTCACTCATGCCTCAATGATTGCCCAGACAGGGTAAAAACGTTTTCGTGTTTGGGAACTGTTGGCCGGTATCACTGGTGTTAATTAGGGGACGTTTCTGGTCGGTCTGTATCCCCCTGCTGTTCTGGCCGATCACCACTCCAGTCACGGACGCGGGAGGTGGATCATCGTTGCACAACGCGGATCGTTAATATTTCTCCCATCTCAATGGTCCATGTTACAACAGCAGTAACCTTTATTATCATTAAGAACAACCCCGATAGTGATGCCAACAAATAGCAGTGGTAGTGGCAGTGGCAGCGATTCGAATCACCAAACGACGAAAGAGGGACGCAGCCGTCGTCGGTTCCTCCAGGCAGCGGGTGCGACCGGTATCGCCGGTCTCGCTGGCTGTTTCGGACTCGGCGGCGGCGGCGGCGGCGACGGCGGCGACGGCGGTTCTGGTGGCGACGGCGGTGACGGCGGCGCCAGCACCGGTGGGTCCGGCGGGGGCAGCATGGAGCTCTCGTACTGGACGTTGTTCGGCGGCGGTGACGGCGAGGTGATGAAGTCGATCATCGACAAGTTCAACGACGAACAACCGCTCGGTGACAACATCACCATCGACCGGCAGCGGACGCCGTGGGACGACCACTACGACCGTCTGTTCACGTCGATGACGGGCGGCGAGCCGCCGGACATGGCCATCTCGCACGCCACGTACCTGCGCCGGTTCCAGGACACGCTGACGACCCTGGGCGACTACACCTCGACGACGGACGACTACGTCCAGTCGATCCTCGACTCGTGTATGATCGACGGGAATCAGTACGCGGTCCCCATCGACTCTCACCCGCTCGGGCTGTACTACAACATGGACGTTCTGAACGAGGCCGGCGTCGAGCCGCCGTTCGAGAACTTCACGGAGTTCGAGGAGGCCTGCAACGCCATCCTCGAGAACACCGACGCCAAGCCGTTCAGTCCCGACCCGTACTGGGGCAACGGCGGCGGCTTCCGCCAGTACTTCATGGCGCTCAACCAGATGGGCGGGAGCATGTTCAACGACGACCTCACCGAAGCCACCTTCGGGGGCGACACCGGACTCGCGGCGCTCGAGTACATCGCCAGCATCCCCGACGAGCGCGGCTGGGACGAGCCCGACACCTCCGACAACCGCGTCGCCCAGAGCTTCCGGAACGGGAACGTCGCGATGACGGTCAACGGGACGTGGTACGTCAACGTCATGCGCGATCAGGAGTTCGAGTGGGGCTTTCAGAAACCTCACTGGGTCCCGGACGCCGAGCAACTGGTGACGACGGCCGACAGTCACACGATCGTCGTTCCCCAGCAGTCGAACGCCAGCGAAGAGCGCATCCAGGCCAGCGTCGAGGCCGCGGAGTGGATCGCCCAGGAGAACCCCGAATGGGGCTCCGAAGCGGGTCACCTGCCGGCGTACAGCCCGATCCTCAACGGCGACGAACTGCGTGAGGCCGACATCTGGGACAAGACGCTCTCGACGTTCATGGAGATGGCGGAGGACGACCAGCTCGCCTACTGGCCCCAGCTGCCGAACGCGGACATGTTCGCCCAGAGCAACTGGACGTGGTTCACTGACGCCTACTCGCAGAGCACGGAGCCGGAACAAGCGCTCCAGCAGGGCGTCGACACCTGGAACTCCCAGCTTCAGTGACCACACAGGTACACGCACACAATGTCTGTCACTGACCGATTCGACGGGATCAGAGGGGTGATCAGTTCCGACGATCGCTCGCGCAAGGAACTGATCGAGGGCATCCTCTTCTCGCTCCCCTATCTCGTCATCTTCGGCGTGTTCCTCCTGTACCCGCTCGTGATGGGCGGGTACATGAGCCTGTTCGACTGGAACGCCATCGATCCGACCCAGTCGGTGTTCATCGGACTCGAGAACTACCAGACGCTCATGAACGACCAGGGCTTCTGGAACGCCCTGAAGAACACCGGCTACTTCGCACTGCTCACCGTCCCCTCGATCGTCGTCGTCGCGCTGGGCCTCGCGCTCGGCGTCAACCGCGACATCAAGGGGAAGGGCCTGCTCCGGGCGATCTTCTTCAGCCCGTACATCCTGACCGTCTCCGTCGTGGCGGTGGTCTGGGTCGACATGTACTCGACGCAGTACGGGATGATCAACCACTACCTCGGGATGGTCATGGAGAACCCGCCCCGGTGGCTCCAGGAACGGCTCACGGCGATGCCCGCCCTGGCGATAACGACCGTCTGGTGGCTCGTCGGGTTCAGCTTTGTCATCCTGCTGTCTGCCCGTCAGAGCGTGCCGGACTACCTCTACGAGGCGGCCAAGCTCGACGGCGCGGGCGCCTGGCGCCAGTTCAGGGACGTCACCGTCCCCCAGATCAGACACGCCATCTTCTTCGTCGTCATCATCAACATCATCTGGGCAGCCCAGGTGTACGGCCAGCCGTACGTGATGACCTCGGGCGGTCCGGGCAGTACGACGGAGACGCTCGTCATGTACCTCTACGAGTCGGCGTTCAGCCAGCGGAACTTCGGCTACGCCGCCGCCATTGGGTACGTCCTGACGGGCATCCTCGTGCTGGTCTCCATCGCGAACTACTACCTCCTCGGAGGCGACAATGAGTGACTCATCAGCCACGGTAAACCGGTTCGAATCGTTCAGTGTCGGCGACGTCTCCCTGCGGAGCGTCGGCGTCCACGCCGTCATGTACGGCGCGGCCCTGCTGTTCGTGCTGCCGTACCTGTACATGATCTCGACGTCCTTGCAGACCCAGCAGCAGGCGGTCTCCGAGGGGATGAACTGGATCCCCGACCCGCTCACGGTCGCCTCGTTCACGGGCCTGTTGACCGGGTCACTGATCGCCCAGTGGGCGCTCAACACGCTCATCATCGCGTCGGTGACGACGCTGCTCGTCCTGCTCGTGGACTCGATGATCGCCTTCGCGCTCACGCGGCTCGACTGGCCCGGCCAGCGCTACGTTCTGGCGCTCATCATCGCGAGCTTCATGGTCCCGGGCTTCGTGAACATCATCCCGCTGTACATCCTCATCACGGACCTGGGGCTGCTCAACAACTACGCGGCGGTGATTCTCCCGTTCGTGGCCGGCCCGCTCGGCGTGTTCCTCCTGGCGCAGTTCTTCCGGGACCTGCCCTACGAAATCCAGGAGGCGGCCCAGCTCGACGGCTTCTCGAACCTGCGGATCTACACGCACATCGTCCTGCCGCTCTCGAAGTCGATCCTGACGGCGCTCGCGCTGTTCATCTTCGTCTGGAGCTGGAACCAGTTCCTCTGGCCCCTGATCGTGCTCCAGAGCGAGGCAGCGTACACGCTGCCCATCGGGATCGTCGTGCTGCGGGACAACTTCACCTACCAGCCGGCGGTGACGATGGCGTCGGCGCTGATCGCGTCCGGACCGCTGTTCATCCTGTTCCTGTTGCTGCAGGAACAGCTCATGTCCGCCGTCGAGATGCAAGGGGTAACCTAGTTAACGCCCCGTCCCATCCGTTCGCGTCATGAGGGACGCGGACTCGAAATCGGTCTATCGATCGTTTATCGCTGCGACCCGTTTTTTCTACGAGTACGGTCCGAGAATGGTACTGCTGAGCGTCGTCTGGTTCGTCTGCTCGCTCCCGCTGGTCACCGTCGGCCCGGCGACGCTCGGGGCCTACGCCGCGGTCGTCTCTGTCCGGGAGACGTACAAATTCGACCGCGAGCACGTCGCCAGCGTCCTGAAGCGCCACGGCGTCTCGGCGATGCTCCTCTCCGGTGTCCCGCTCGTTCTCGGGGTCGTCTCAGTCCTGTACGTCCTGGAGTACTTCGCGAGTCCGTCGACGTTCCTGCTCGCCCTCTCGGTCGGATCGGCCTACGCCGGCGCGTACGCGGCGCTCGTCCTCGTGCCGACGTTCGTCGGCCTCGCCACCGGCGGCGACCTCGAGTCGTCGGTCCGGGCCGGGTTCGGCTGGACGAGCGCGAACGCCGTCGGCGCCGTCACGCTCGCGATGGCGACGCTCGTGGCCTTCCTCGCGACCGGCCTGCTGACCATCGCGTTCCCGCTCGTGTTCGCGGGGTTCGCTGCGGCGTTCCACGTACACGTCCTGCTGGACCCGCCCGACCACGAGCAGGCCACCGAACAGGACGAGACGATCTACGCCGGCGCCGACGGCGCCCGGGGCACGGACTGACTGGCACCTTCCGGGCGCGAGCCCACTGGCACTGGCCGCCGGTCAGGCCGCACCAGAACACCCACCGCCGGACCGCCGTGACCGATTGTTTTATAATCTGCCTTGGATAGTATGTACCTGTATGACAGACGCGAACGTCACCGTCCACACAGAGGCGGCTATCGACCGCATCGAACCCGAACTGCACGGCCACTTCTCCGAGCACCTCGGGCGCTGTATCTACGACGGCATCTGGCACAGTGAGGACGCCGACGGTGACGGTTTCCGCGAAGACGTCATGACGCTGCTCTCGGACCTGGACATGCCCGTTCTCCGCTGGCCCGGCGGCTGTTTCGCCGACGACTATCAGTGGGAGGACGGCATCGGGCCCCGGGAGGACCGGCCGCGTCGACGCAACCTCTTCTGGTCCCAGGACCGCTCTGAAGTCCCTGAAGAGCCCAACACCTTCGGCACCGACGAGTTCCTGGAGTACTGCGAACGCGTCGGAACCAAGCCGTACCTGGCGACCAACGTCGGCTCGGGCGACCCGCAGGAGGCGACCGACTGGGTCGAGTACGCCTGCTACGACGGCGACACCGAACTCGCGAACCGCCGCCGGGAGAACGGGCGCGACGAGCCCTACGAGGTGCCCTACTGGGGCATCGGCAACGAGAACTGGGGCTGTGGCGGCCGGATGTCGCCCGAACAGTACGCTCGCGAGTACCGCCGGTTCGCCACCTACGTCGGCTCGATGGACAACCTCATGCTCGACGAGGAACTCGAACTCATCGCCTGCGGGTTCGAGGACCACGAGTGGAACCACCGCTTCATGGAAGAGGTCGGCAAGTCGAGCTGGGGCGTCGAGTACCCCCTCGACCACCTGACGCTGCACCACTACTACGGCCGGACGATGTCCGTCGCCGAGGCCGACGAGGACGACTACGACCAGTTCCTCGTCGAGGCCCTGGAGATGGACCACCACATCGAGCGCATCGCCTCCACCATCGACGCGTTCGCCTCGACGCGCGACGTCGGCGTCATCATCGACGAGTGGGGCGCCTGGCACACCGAGGCCGTCGCCGAGACCGGCCTCGAACAGCCCGGCACCGTCATCGACGCGCTGTCGGCTGCGGTCGTCCTCGACATCTTCAACGACCACGCCGACGTGATGACGATGTCCAACATCGCCCAGACCGTCAACGTCCTGCAGTGCCTGGTCGAGACGGAGGGTGACGAGGCCTGGGCGCGACCGACCTACCGCGTCTTCGACCTCTACGCCCCTCACAAGGGCAACGAGGCGGTCCAGACGTCCGTCGACGCACCCACGCGCGAGGTCGGCGACGAGGAACTGCCCCTCGTCGGCGCCTCCGCGTCCGTCGACGACGACGGTGGCGTCTACGTCACGGCGACGAACATGGACACTCGTGGGAGCCACACCGTCGAGATCGACCTCGTGGGCGACGCCGGCGCGGACGTCGACGCGAAGGTCCTCTTCGAGGGTCAGGAGCCCGACATGGTGGTCGACGCCGACAACGCCGACGAGTTCGCGGCCGACGACCTCGACGCCACCGTCGAGGACGGCGTCCTCACCGCCGAACTCGAACCGTCGACGGTCGCCGGCATCTCGGTCCGGTAAACCGGCCCGCGCTCGCCGGTATTTTTCGCGCAGTTCTGTCGTTCTTCTCGCGCCCGTTCGCCGTCCTTCTCGCGCCCGTCCTCGTCCACCCGTGAACCGGAGCGGCCAGCACGCCAGCGACTCGCGACTCGACGACACCCATCTTCAAGTGCCTCGTTACCGAGGTACGAACGACGCATGGACATCGACGTCAGCGACCGCGTCGCGCTCGTGACGGGCGCCGGACGCGGCAACGGGAAGGCGATAGCCGAAGAACTCGCGGCCAACGGCGCGACCGTCGTCGTCAACGACCTCGAAGACGGACCCGCCCAGTCGACCGCCGAATCGATCAGGGACGCCGGGGGTGAGGCCATCGCGCTGACTGCCGACGTCTCCGACAAGGAGGCCGTCGAGTCGATGGTGGCCGAGGCCGTCGACGAGGTGGGCACGATAGACGTTCTGGTGAACAACGCCGGCGTCGGCCAGTCGGGCCCGTTCCTCTCGCGGGACAGCGACGAACTGTTCGAACTCAACCTCGACACGCACCTCTGGGGCTCCATCCACTGCACCGAGGCGGTGGTCGACGGCATGGTCGAGCAGGGATACGGCAAGATCGTCAACATCACCTCCATCCACACGAAGAACGGCGTCGGCATGTCCCCGGAGTACGACGTCGGGAAGTTCAGCCTCCTCGGCCTGACGAAGAGCCTCGCGCTCGAACTCGGCCGCGAGGGCGTCCGGGTCAACGCCGTCGCCCCCGGCTGGGTCGACACGCGGATGACCGACGGCTTCTCCGAGAAGACGACCGAGCAGATCGTCGACCTGAACCCGCTGGACCGGTTCGCACAGCCCGAGGAGATCGCCGACGCCGTGATGTTCCTGGCTGCGCCCGCGAGCGACTACGTCAACGGCCACGAACTCCGCGTCGACGGCGGACAGGTGCCCATCGACAGCTGGAAACACGACAACCGGTAGCGACGAACCCGCCGCTCGCCGGGTTCGGGACCGCCTCGCTACGCCCGGTAGCGATGACGTTTTGAGGGATGCCCGAGAAGCTACGGGAGAGCATGCCACAGTTCGACGAGCAGCCGAGAGTAACGACTCGGCTCGACGGCGAGTGGACGTTCGTGACGGACCCGGAAGCCGACGGGGTGGAGCGCGGCCTCCACCGTCCAGAGGAGGAGTGGCCGGCCGAGGCCGAGACGGTGAATGTCCCCCACGCCTGGCAGGAGGACGAGACCTACCGCGAGTACACCGGGACGGCCTGGTACCGGACGACGGTGGAGTACGACGGCCACGGCGACGGCGACCGGGCCTTCCTCCGGTTCGGCGCCGTCGACTACGAGGCCACCGTCTACGTCGCGGGCGAGCAGGTCGGGACGAACCGCGACGGCTACCTCCCCTTCGAGGTGGAGGTCACCGACGCCGTCTCGGCGGGCGAGAACGCCGTCGTGGTCGAGGTGACCGACCCCGAGAACCTCGAGGAAATTCCCCACGGCAAGCAGGGGAAGCCGTGGTACACCCGCTCGAGTGGCATCTGGCAGTCCGTCACGCTCGAGTCCCGGCCCGAGACCTTCGTCGCCGACGTGAAGGCGACGCCGGATCTTGACGACGACAGTGTCGCCCTCGACGTCACCGTCGACGGCCCGACGGAGGGCGTCGAGGCGACGGTGACGATTCTGCGAGACGGCGACGCGGTCGCGACGGCGGACGTCGCCGTCGAGGGCGGCGAGGCCGAGTGCACCATCGCGCTCGACGACCCGGCCTACTGGACGCCCGAGGACCCGACCCTGTACGACGTCGCGGTCGAACTCCGGAGCGAGGACGACGGCGACGACGAGGTCCTCGACCGCTACGTGGATTACTTCGGGATGCGTAGCGTCAGCGTCGACAGCGACCGTCTCTACCTCAATGGCGAGCCCCTGTACGTCCGCGGCGCGCTCGACCAGGCCTACTACCCGGACACGCTGTATCGCCCGTTCGACGACGACCTCTTCGAGTACGAGATCCGGAAGGCGAAGGAACTCGGGTTCAACATGCTGCGCAAGCACATCAAGCCGGCCCACCCCGACTTCGTCGAGGCCGCGGACCGGCTGGGAATCCTCGTCTGGGAGGAACCGGCCAACCCCGACCTGTATACGGATCGTTCGAAAGAGGAAGTCAGGGACCAGATCCGGGGCCTGATCGACCGGGACTACAACAGCCCGAGCGTCGTGATCTGGAGTCTCTACAACGAGGAGTGGGGGATCGGCCTCGACCAGGTGGACTACTCGGACCACGATGGCCGGCTGTGGAACGACGAGGAGAAACAGGCCTACCTCACCGAGCTCTTCCACGAGACGAAGGAACTGGACCCGACCCGACCGATCTGCGACAACTCCGGCTGGGCCCACGTCGCCACCGACCTCAACGACTACCACGAGTACTTCGTCAGCCCGGACCGCCACGCGGCCTGGGCGGACGACCTCGACGACATCGTCGCGAACCCGGAGGACAACTACGCCGTCGAGAACACCCCTGCCGCGGACGCGCCGATCCTGATCTCCGAGTTCGGCACCTGGGGGTTCCCGGACCTGCCGACGCTTCGCGACCACTACGGCGGCGACCCGACGTGGTTCTCCCACGACTTCCTCGAGGACCCGCTCAAGCGCCCCGAGGGCGTCGACGACCGCTACGAGGCCACCGACCTCCCCGACGTCTTCGAGGGGTACGACGACCTCGCCGAGGTGTGGCAGGAGCGCGAGTCGGCGTCGCTCAAGGGCGTCATCGAGGAGATGCGCACCCACGAGGGGATTGCCGGCTACGTCCTCACGGAGTTCTCCGACATCGAGTGGGAGTTCAACGGCGTCCTCGACTACCTCCGCGAGCCCAAGTCCTTCGCCGACGACTTCGCGACCGTGAACAGTGAGGTCTTGGTTGTCGTCGAGCCCGAGCGCCACGTCGTCGCGCCGGGCGAGGACGTCGCCGTCGACGTCCACGTCGTCAACGACACGACCGACGCGCTGGACGGCGTCCTCAGCTGGACGGGCGCGGGCGGGGAGGGCGGCCGGTCGGTCGCCATCGACGGCTTCGGCACGACGACGTACGAGAACGTCCTGACCGTCGCCCCGTCGCCCGACACCGAGACGGGCCCCCACCAGGTCGAGGTGACCCTGGACACGGGGGACCGCGTGGTCACGAACGCGGAACCGGTCGCCGTCGTCGCCCCGGAGTACGCGGGCGGGAAGACGGTGTACGCGACCGGGCCGGTCGCGGACTCGCTCGACGCCAACGGCGTGACCGTCACCGACGACCTGGTCGACGCCGACGTCGCCGTCGTCACCGACCTGGACGACGACGTCTCGGCGTTCGTCGAACGCGGCAACAGCGCACTCGTCGTCCCGGAACCCGACGGCCGGATGGTCCCGAACGACCGCTTCGAGTACCGGAACGTGCCTGCCGGCGAGAGCTGGAACCTCGTCGCCTCGCTGCTCTACCAGGACAGCGACCTCGTCGCGGACCTCTGCCCGGACGCCCGGGTCGGGTGGGCGTTCGAGGATCTCTTCCCCCACGACCTGGTCGTCGACCTCGACGCCGCGGCCGACGAGGTCCACGTCGGCTCCGTCGAGGGCTGGATCGCAAACTGGGGGAGTCCGCTCGTCACCCGCGAACACGGCGACGGCACGCTGTGTTGCTGTACCTTCCGCGTGACCGACGCCTACGGCGAGCACCCGACGGCGACGACGCTGGTCGACCGGCTCCTCCGGACGCTGTAGGCGGCGAAAACACTCGGTTTTCCACCTCCATTCCGCACCGCGCCGCCGCCCTTACTTCCTGAGAATGTCCGGGAGCGTCAGGTCGGCGTCCAGCCCCACCGCCTCGGCCGTCAGCGTCGGGAACTCGCCGGTGGTCGAGACCACCTCGACGCCGTCGGCCGTCGCGAGGACGGTATCCTCGCTCTTCGCGCCCTCGACGGTCGGGTTCCAGGCGTAGGCCATCGGGAGTTCGACCGGCGCCTCGTGGCCCGGCGTCGCCGTCCACTCCCGCGAGGCGTAGCCCAGCGCGCCGCCCTGGTGGTGGTTCTCCCACTCGCCGGGGTAGCCGAGTTCGTCGTACGCGGCCTGGATGAACTCGAAGACGTCACCGGCGGTCCCGCCCTCGGTTCCCACCTGCCGGGTGGCCGCGGCGGCCGTCGCTGCCACGCGGCTGACGTCGGCGTACCGGTCGGCGAGCCACTCGGGCGCGTCGTCGAAGGCGACGGTGCGGGTGACAGCGGCGTTGCACCCGTGGCGCACGCCGACCACAGTCAGGACGGCGTAGCTCCCCACCGCGACGTCCGTCGGGGTGAAGTGTCGATATCGCTGGAGGCGGTCCGCGCCGCCGACGAGGACGACGGGCGAGTCGATGCCCCGGCGCTGGAGCTGGTAGTGGAGTCGAGCCGCCAGTTCGCGCTCGGTGTCGGTCGGCGAGACGCCCCGGGTCACCTCCTCGACGGCTTCGGCCGTCTCGCGGCCGAGGTCACGGTAGCGCTCGACGTCGCCGTCGGTCAGGGGCTGGGTGACGGCCGACCGGTCGATTCGCTCGAAGCCGTCCCAGGCGACGTCGGCCGCCGCGGGCGTCGCCGCGACGTCTGCGACCGCTTCTTCGACGCCGCGCTCGTGCCAGGGGTGCTCGACGAGGCGGACGTCGTCACCGACCTCCTCGTCGAGGAGCCGCTGGCCCTCGATAGAGGAGGTGACGACGGTCACTTCCTCGCCGTCGTAGCCCGCTGCGGCGACGCCGGCGGCACCCTCGCGGGCGACGAGGTTGTCGCCGCCAGTGAGCCAAGCGAACGTCGGCGGCGCGGCGAACCACACCGATCCGAAGTCGTTCGTCGCGAGATACGCGTCTAGCCGGTCCAGTTTGGCCTGTTCGGTCATGTGTTCGTATCACTCTATCCATCTGTCCACCGCCTCTTAAAACCGGTCGCGTTCGGCCGGCGACGGGAGCGAAAGCCCGTCTCGCGGCGACCGCCCGCTCGCTCAGACGTCGATGGCGTCGTCGATGCGCGCCCACTGGTCCTCGGAGAGCGACACGTCGACTGCGCCGAAGTTCTCGTCCAGCTGGTCGACGGTGCGAGCGCCGACGATGGGGACGCAGGTGAACCGCTCGTGGTCCATCAGCCAGCGCAGGGACACCTGGGCCGGCGACGCGTCGACCTCGTCGGCGACCGCGCGGACCTCCTCGAGGATGTTCCACGCAGCCTCGGCGACGTAGTCGGATTCGAATTTCTCGTCGATCTCGGCGCGCGAGCCGTCGGGCGCCTGGATCTCGCCGTCGACGCGCTCGTACTTGCCCGTAAGGAAGCCACCGTGGAGCGGCGAGTACGGGCAGACAGCCAGGTCCTGGTCCTCGCAGACGTCGAGGTACTCCGCGATCGGTTCCTTGTGCATGGGAGGCTGGTCCAGGTCGTCGACGATGGGGTCCCGGTACACCGCCGAGTACTCGGGCTGGGTGACGGTGAACGCCTCGTAGTTGTTGACGTCCGCTTTCCACAGGCCCTTGGTGAGCTTCCACGCGTCACACGTCGAGATACCGATGTAGTGGACTTTGCCTTCCGAAACGAGGTCGTCGAGCGTGCGGAGCGTGCGCTCGATGGGCGTCCCGTCGTCGAAGCGGTGCAGGTAGAGGACGTCCAGGTAGTCCGTCCCGAGCCGATCGAGGGATCCCTCGACCTCGGCGCGGACGTTCTTGCGCGAGAGGTTCTCCTGGAAGCGCGAGACCTGCGACCAGTAACACTTCGAGGCGATCACGAAGTCCTCGCGGTCGCGGTCGGCCAGCCACTCGCCGATCCACTGCTCGCTGCGGCCCTCGCCGTAGCCGTTCGCGGTGTCGATGAAGTTCCCGCCGCGCTCCTCGACCGCGTCGAGCAGCTCGTGGGCCGCCTCGCGGTCCGTCTCCATCACGCCGCTGTCCTCGTGTTCCAGGCCGAACCGCCAGGTGCCGAAACAGATCGGTGAGACTTCCAGTCCGGTCGTGCCGAGTCTGACGTACTCCATGTGTTGTTAATCAGCAGTGGGGTGCTTAATGGATGTGGTCCGGCGCTCGTCTCGCGCTCCGTAGCGTCGTCTCAGACGAACGACGGGCCCGCTATCTCCTCGTCTTCGGCGGTCTTCCAGGAGTGTTCGGGCTCCCAGCCGAGCAGTTTCGCGGCCTTCTCCGTCGAGTAGGCCGACTCCTCGCCGGAGAGGTCGCACTCACTGGGCAGGTCGCCGTAGCCGGCTTCGATGGCCGTCGCGGTGTCCACGCCCAGGAAGTTGTCCGGGCCGAAGGCGTTGAACACCTCGTGGTCCTCGAAGTCGGCGTCGAGGGCGGCCTCGACGAGCGAAACGACGTCCCGGATGTCGATGTACGACCAGAGATTGCCGAACCGGTCGGCGCTCTCGAGGTCGAAGTCCTCCCGGAAGGGCGTTATCGCGTACCGGCCAGGGTACTGGATCCACGACGGCCGGATCGAGGCCACGGAGACGCCGAACCGGTTGGTCACGCGCTCGGCGGCCGCCTCACCGGCCAGCTTCGACATCTCGTAGCCGTTCCAGGGCTCGACCGGGTGCTCCTCGTCGACTGGGAGGTACTCGGGCAGCGTCGGCTCCGGCCAGTGGGTCCCGTACACCGTCTCGCTGGAGGCCCAGACGACGTCCGCGCCGGCCCGTCCCGCGGCTTCGAGCGCGTGGAACGTACTCAGCGCGTTGTTCTCGTAGACGTCCCCGCCGGGATTGTTCTCCTCGTGGGGGATGTTGCCGAAGTGGACGACGGCGCTCGGATCGGCGTCGAGGACCGTCTCCCAGACAGCGCCCTGGTCGGTCAGGTCGAGGGCCTGGAAGCTGACGCCGTCGACGTCGGTGCTCTCCGGCAGCGTCAGGTCGACCGCGACGACGTCGTGGTCCGCCCTGAGTGCGTCGACGATCCAGCTCCCCGATCCACCGAGCGCACCGGTAACGACGATAGTGTCGGTCACGACCGTCTTTCGGAGCCCGTTCGACATAGTACTTGGTTTCGGCCGCAGGACTGGCATCTCCGGTCCGGGGAGAGCCGCTCACCCGGGCAATCGGAACGCGAGGCTGTACATCGTCCCGGTCGACTCCTCGCCGATTTCGTCGACGAGGCGGTCGATTTCGGTCAACAGCGGTGCGCCCATGCCGTCGGGCAGCGTCCGGGCGCTGGCGCGGGCCGCGTTCGCGTGGGCCGCGACGTGGTTCGCGGTCCAGGGCACCGGATCGAGCAGCGTCCGTTCGCGGTCGAATTCCCAGCCGTGGCCGACAATGACACGACGGAGCGTCGTCGCGGGATAGAAGGTGAGCGCCGACCGGCCCCGGGCCAGTTCCGACGCAGCGTTCTCGACGGCGAAGAGGTCACCCATCGCGGCGTCCTCGGGCAGCGGCTCGTAGTCGTCGACGACGAGGTGACAGCCCGGGGCGGCGACGCGGGTCAACTCTTCGAGGACGGCGTCGAGGGTGGCCAGCGGGAGGACGTTGCACAGGCCGTGGGCCGTGATAATCTCGACCGAGTCAGACGCGATCGGCGTCGCGACCAGGTCGGCCTCGACGACTGCGACGCGGTCCACGTGGTCTCGTCCGACACGGTCCTGGACCGTTCGCGCGTGCTCGGCGTCGTTCGTTACCGCATAAATTCGGTCGGCGCCGTCGGCGAGCAGGCCGGCGGTCGTCTTCCCGACGCCGGCGCCGGCTTCGAGACAGGTCGCCCCGTCGACGGGCCGGTCAGCGAGCGCCGCCGTCACCGTCCGTGGGACGTCCATCGCGGCAGGGAGTCAGTGGTGGAGCTGTTCGGGGACGGGGCTGTCGTCGTGGCGCGCGCCCTCGACGAGCGAGCGCTGGGCGGCCTCGTCCATCGTCTCGTACCGGCTTGCCGCGTCGAGGGTCATCGCGACGAGCTTCGGGTCGCCAGGGTTGACGACGGTCGTCACGTCCTGCGAGGCCGCGAAGTCGAAGCGTTCGCGGGTCTCCTCGGGCGTGTCGACCGGCTCGTACCAGTTCGCGTACGGCCGGTCACGCTCTGCGAGTTCGTCGGTCGACGGCCACGGCCCCTTCGCGAAGGCCTTGATGACGAGCGTGCCGATGCCCTCCTCGTTGGCGCGGTCGAGCACGGCCTGGTAGTCGTGGTCCTCGTCGTCCTTGCCGGCGACGACGGGGTTGAGCGGGAACATCAGCGTCTCCAGGTCGTCGATGCGGTCGATGGCGTCGAGGATGAGCTGTGGGTTCCCGTGGCTGGTGAGGCCGATGTGGTCGATGACGCCGTCTGCCTTCGCCTCGCGGATGGCCGCGAGTGCGCCGTCGTCGGCCGTGATGCGGTCGAGTTCCTCCTCGTACTCCAGGCCGTGGACCTGATAGAGGTCGATGGTGTCGACGCCGAGGCGGTCGAGGGAGGCCTGCATCTTCCGCTTCGTTCCCTCGTACCCTCGCTCCTGGGTCTTGCAGCCGAGGAAGATGTCGTCGCGGTACTGGCGGAGCTTCGGCCCCAGTTTCAGTTCCGCGTCACCGTACGTCGGCGCGACGTCGAAGTGGTTGACGCCGTGGTCGAGGACGAGCTCGACCATCTGGTCGGCTCCCTCCTGTTCGAGCCAGTTCAGCGCGATGGTCCCGAACGTCATGACGGTGCTGTCGTGGCCGGTTTCGCCCAGTGGACGCGTTTCCATACGGGATTGTTGGTGCGGCCGCACATAACAGTTGGTGGGCGGCGCAGTCGGTGCCCGACCGCTGGCGAGGCGTGCCCGACCGCTGGCGAGGCGTGACCGGCCGATTGACTGTGACTCTCTCCCAAACCTTTTTATGATATCCGCGAGAAGCCAGTTGTACAGGCGACATCGTCGTCATCGTTCACGATGACGAGGCACAAGCACCCGAGTCAGTTTCCCAACAGCTGCCGTGATCCACCCGTCATCAGTGGTAGTTCGGGACGGCCCGGTCGCCTGTAACTGTCTGCCCTGCGCTACTTCGGAGGGTAGCGCTGTAGACTTCCACCCACCCACCTTTGCTGACCCCCGATCTTTGCTGACCCCGACTTTCCCTGACCGACCCGGAGTCGTCACTCCTCGAACGTCGCTGCGATGAACCCGTCGTCGACGGTGAGTATCTCGCCGGTCGTGTAGCTCGCCGCGTCGCTCGCGAGGTAGACCGCTGCGCCGACGATCTCTTCGGGCTTCCCGAGCCGTTCGCCGGTCGTCCGCTGGCGAATCGTCTCGAAACGGGGTTCCCCCTCGGTGTAGGTCCCCTCGGTCTGCTCGCTGCGGACGAATCCGGGTCGGACGGCGTTCACCCGTATCTCCGGACCGAGTTCGTCCGCGGCGACGCGGACGAGCGTGTCGAGGCCGCCCTTCGCCACGGAGTAGGCTGCCAGGTTCGGGATGGCCGTCTTCGCGGAGGCCGACGCCACGTGGACGATGGCCCCCTCGTCCATCTCGCGGGCGAATAGCTGGGTGGCCTGGTGGGCCCCCTTGAGGTGGACGTCGACGACGTCGTCCCACTGCTCTTCGGAGACGTCGAGGACCGACTCGCGGGCGATGTAGCTCGGTGCGTACACCAGCACGTCGACGCCGCCGAAGGCCTCGAAGACGGCGTCGCGCAGGTCGACCAGGTCGTCCCGAACCGTGACGTCGCAGGTCACCTCGATAGTCTCGGCGCCTCGCTCCCTGAGCTCTGTCGCCGTCCGTTCCACGCGGGCCTCGGACCGGGAGGTGGCGACGACGTCGGCGCCCTCCTCTGCGAACCCGAGCGCGATGGCGCGACCGATGCCGCTGGTCGCACCGACCGCGACGACCGTCTTGCCGTCCGCTCCGACAGGTGTGTGGGTGTAATCGAGTGGCACACCGGACGTTCGTGGGATTCGGTGTTATATGTTCACCCGGGGCCGCGCACCCCTCACGGGGGTCTTCCCGTCCGTCTCACTCCCGGACTGACTCGAAGAAGTCGGTCTCGACCGCATCCCGGGCCGGCGTGGCCCCGCTCGTCGAGGCAGGCCCGAAGCTCCGGGAGCGAGATGCGGAGGTGTTCGGCGACGTTGCGACACGGGACGTGGACGAGCGGGACTGTAAAGCTATACCCGGGGGTTCACGTCTGCCGGCGCGTGGCCGGACCGGCGGACCGATGGGTCGACGGGCCGACTGGTCGATGGGCCGACGACGGCTTCCCAGTGGTTGCCGCAGTGGCACCCTTTTAGACGACGGATCGCCTGGTACTGGACAGATGCTGGACGGAGCGCTCGCTACCGTTCGTCGGATCCCCCGAGAGTCCGCGCTGGTCGTCGGCCTGATCAGCGGGTCGCAGTACGTCAACCACATGTACCTCGTCCTGTTGCCGCCGATACTCACGGTGCTCTCCGGGGAATTCGGGGTCTCGCTCGCGCTGCTGGGCGTCGCGCTGGGCGTCCAGGCGCTGACGAACACCGTGTTCCAGCTGCCGTTCGGTCACCTCGCGGACCACTACGACCGGACGCTGGCCCTGGCGCTGTCCTCGTTCCTCGGCGCGGCGGGCGTCCTCGTGGTCGCAGCGGCCCCGACGTTCGAGTGGTTGGTCGTCGGCCAGGCCATCGTGGGCGTCGGCGTCGCCGGCCACCACCCTGCCCACTACCCGCTGCTGACTGACGCGACGTCGGAGGCGGTCCGCGGGCGCGCCTTCTCGGTGTACAACGTCGGCGGCACGTTCGGGTTCGCCACGCCGCCGGTCGTCATCACCGCGATCATGGGCGTCCCGGGACTCACCTGGCGCCACGCTGTCGGCCTCCTCGGAGTCGTGGGCCTGGGATACGCCGTCATCGTCACCGTGCTGTTCGCCCGCCGGGTCGACCGGTCCATCACGGGGCCGAACGTCGCCGGATCGACTGGCTCCGCGAGCGCGGCCGAACGTGTCCGGTCGGAACTCGGGTCGCTGCTGGCCGACCCAGCGATCCTCGTCCTCGCCGCACTGGCGCTGGTCGCCTCGACGGCCAACTGGGGGCTGAGTTCCTACGCCGTCGTCTTCCTGACCGACACGTACGGGGTCGGGCTCGATCGGGCGAACCTGGCGCTGACGGGGCTGTTCCTCACCGGCGCGGTCGGCGTCCTCGTCGGCGGCTCGCTTACCGACCGCTTCTCGCCGGCGCCGGTCCTGCTGGGGAGCTTCGTCGGCCTCACGGCGCTCGTCGGGATCATCGCGACCGGGTCAGTTCCGGCACTCGCAGCTGTCGGGCTCTTCCTGCTCGTCGGCGCCGTCAGGAGCCTCGAGGGGCCTGCCAGGGACACGCTGACCCAGCGACTCGCCGGGGAGGGCGCGGTCGGCAAGAGCTTCGCGATCATCACCATCGGCATCATGCTCGGCAGCGCCGTCGCCCCGCCGGTGTTCGGCTTCCTCATCGAGCGCTTCGACGTGCAGGTCGCCTTCTTCGCCGTCGCCGCCGTCGCGGCGCTGGCGACGGCCCTGACCGCTGCCATCGTCTTTCGCCTGCAGGACGCGCCGGCGCCCGAACCCGTCGCCAGCGAGCAGCACTGACGTCGTCGGCCGCCCGTTCCATGCTTCCGGCAGTGCCGGACGACTTTCACTCGAAACGGCGCTAGACCGCCTCTATGACGCATTTCGGCGCTCACTCCCGGATTTCCCGCGAAATCCGAATTTCCTTCCGGTTATAACGGAAAACTCAGTTTCCCGTAAACTCCTTACAGGACGTTTCTTCGCCGAATCAGTGGCATCTGGGCCCGAATCCGACGAGATCGCCCGGCCGTACCGTCCGGTAGTGGCGGACGATCTCCGAAATTCGTGTGGCAGAGTAACACGGGCCGGGTCCACGCCCCTCCCCGCCCATCCGTCGTTGCGCGTGGTTTGTGGGCTGACTACCGCGCGTCGCGGTCCTCGGCGTCGTTGAGCGTCCGCCAGTACTCGATCACCGCCGCGGCGTGGCCCTCGTCCTCCTCGACCCGGCGGACCGTCGCCTTGTACGCCTCGTGGACGACGGCCGCGAGCGGGAGCGCGGTGCCGTTCTCGCGGGCGACCTGGCGAGCGTAGCCGACGTCCTTGTGCCAGATTTCGAGTCCGCCGAGCCCCTGGATCGCCTGTTCGTACTCACCGGTGAAGTACCGGTCCCAGACGCCGAGTTCCAGGAACTCGTTGAGCGGCGCCGGGTCGACGCCGTTGTCGCGGCAGAACTCGACGACCTCGGCGTCGACGGCCTGCTGGCCCGCGTATCGCAGCTGGAGTGCGAGCTTGAACACCGTGGCGTCGCCGACGTCGCCGATGCGGACGTGGTCGTCGCAGATCACGTCGAGGATCTCCCTCGCGGCGCCGTAGGCGGTTTCGGACCCGCCAACCATCACGTGATAGCCCGGGCGCGGCGAGCCCCCGGTGATGGGCGCCTCGACGAACTGGGCGCCGCGTTCGCGACACAGTCGTTCGCACGCGACGGACGTCTCCGGGAGCGTCGTCGTGGCGTCGACGAGGACCTGGCCCGCTTCGAGTCCTGCCAGCAGCCCGTCCTCACCGTCCATCGTCGCCTCCACCTCGGGCGACCCGGGCAGTGCCACGACGACGGCGTCCGTCGATCGCGCGAGCTCGGCCGGCGTGTCCGCGTGGGACGCACCGCGCTCCGTCGCCGCCCGAACCTGTTCGTCGTCGACGTCGACGACCGACACGTCGTATCCCGCGTCGAGCAGTTCGTCGAGGAACAGCGAGCCGATGTATCCGACGCCGACGATGCCGATTGCCTTCATGTATCGCTTCGATCCTCGGACGGCCGGACAAAAAGTGTCCCGACGGACTGTCTGTCGTGACGCTCGCCCGTTCCCACGTCGTCACTCGTCTGCCATTGACCACCTGTGCGAGGCTATCGGACGATAGAGATAACGGGTTTAATTTTGTTATATTTCTGGGCCGGGACTTGCCAGTCGTCTCCGCCAGTCGGGTTCCCCAATTCTGAACAATCTCGGCATCGAGAGGTTCGGCAGGGCACGACTGGTCGCGGGTACCGATCGCTATCGGGGTGCCGGTGAGCGATCCAGTAGTCGCCGTGTGACGGTTCTGGTCCATCTGCTGGAACGCTCACCGGTGACCGACTGTACTCTGTGCGGTCCCCGCTTCGCGAGCACCGGCCAGAGTCGCGCACAGGGAGGGCGATTCTGGGACGCTGGATGCCGATCCGTTCAGGAAGAGGGAACGAGAGTGCGAACAGGACAAATCTGACGAATATGGACCTGTGGCAGAATCAATTGATAGTATTGCTGAGTATGTTGCCACAAGTGTGGTGGGATAGACGCAGCATCTGGGATACTGTGTGGATGATCAGTCTTCCTGGCCCACGTTCTGGTCGCCACGCGACGTATCGCGCCGGCGCCGTTTCGACTGTCCTCGGTTGCCGCCGATGATAGCGTGTATTGACGGTTCAGGTCGGTCCAAACGGTTGAATCGACGCGGGAGCGGCCCTCCCTGGAAACCCTGTCCAGCCCGTCGACGGAGCCCGGGCCGGGCGCCATTTTGTTCAGCAAAGGTGAACAGTTGTGCGCAAAGTACCCGTCCGCGTCGAAGGCGACGGTTCGGGACGAATGCTGGCCGTATTCGGCCCTGCGTTCCCTGCTCGTCCAAAATCTGGACCAAAAACACCGCAGGAGTGACGCTCCCGCGAGCCCACACTCGCTTCGCTCGCGCCGGTTACTCGTTCTGTGCGTCGACGACGGCGACGCCCGCGAGGTTGACGATGTCTTTCACTTCGTCGCCGCGCTGGAGGACGTGGACCGGCTTGTCCATCCCGACGAGCATCGGGCCGATGGCCTCGGCGTTACCGAGGCGGTGGAGCAGTTTGTAAGCGATGTTACCGGCCTCCAGGTTCGGGAAGACGAGGACGTTCGCCGGGTCGTCCAGGTCCGAGAACTCGTAGGTGCCCTCGAGGATGTCCTCGACGACGGCCGTGTCGGCCTGCATCTCGCCGTCCACGGGGAACTCGACGGTCGGGTCGTCGCGGAGGCGGCTCGCAGCCTCGCGCGGCGCCCGCGTCGCGTCGGTGTCGACGCTGCCGAAGTTGGAGTACGACAGCAGCGCGGCGCGCGGTTCGACGTTGAAGCTCCGGGCGAGTTCGGCGGTGTGGCGGGTGATCTCTTCGAGGGCGTCCGCGTCGGGGTCGAAGTTCACCGTCGCGTCGGCACAGAAGACGACGCGGTTCTTGAACGTCAGCATGTAGACGCCGGCGGCGTAGTTGGCGTCCGGCGCCGTCCCGATGACCTTCAGGGGCGGGCGCAGCGCGGAGGGGTAGTGGTGGGTCAGCCCGGTCAGCATCGCGTCGGCGTCGCCCATCTCGACCATCACGCTGCCGAGGTAGTTGCCGTCGCGGATCAGTTCGCCGGCCTCGCGTCGCGTGACGCCGTTGCGCTTGCGCAGGTCGTAGAGCCGGTCGGCGTAGGCGGCGAGTTCGCCCTCGCTCGGGTCGACGACGGTCGGTTCGAACTCCAGGCCGAGGCGGTCGACGGTCCTGGCGATGTCGTCGCCGTCGCCGATGAGGACGGGTTCGGCGATGCCCTGGTCGACGAGCTGGGCGGCGGCGCGGATCATCTTCTCGTCGTCGCCCTCGGCCAGCACCACGCGCTTGGGGTCGTTCTTGGCCTTGTTGAGGACGACACGCATCATCTCGCGGGACTTCCCGAGGCGAGCCTCCAGTTCCTCGACGTAGGCGTCCATGTCCAGATCCGTGTCGGTGCGGGCGACGCCGGAGTCGATGGCGGCCTCGGCGACCGCGGGGGTCACCTCGAACAGGACGCGCGGGTCTAGCGGTTTCGGGATGATGTAGTCGGGGCCAAACTGCAGGGGCTGGTCGCCGTACGCTTTGACGACGGCGTCGGGGACGTCCTCGCGGGCGAGTTCGGCCAGCGCCTCGGCGGCGGCCACCTTCATCTCTTCGTTGATCTCGGTCGCGCGGACGTCCAGCGCACCGCGGAAGATGAACGGGAACCCGAGGACGTTGTTGACCTGGTTCGGGTAGTCCGAGCGCCCGGTCGCCATGATGACGGTGTCGTCGCGGGCGTCTTTGGCGTCCTCGTAGGAGATTTCGGGGTCCGGGTTGGCCATCGCGAAGATGGCGGGGTCGTCGGCCATCGACCGGACCATCTCCTGGTCGACGATGCCGCCGATCGAGAGGCCGACGAACACGTCGGCGCCCTCCATGGCGTCGGCCAGGTCGCCCTCGGGGATGTCGCGAGCGAACTCGGCCTTGAACTTGTTGAGTCCCTCGTGTTCCACGCGGTCGGTGGTGATGATCCCGCCGGAGTCACACATGACGATGTTGTCCTCGTCGACGCCGAGGCTCTCGTAGAACCGGGCAGAAGCGATGGCGCTGGCGCCCGCGCCGGAGAAGACGACGTCGAGGTCTCCGAGGTCCTTGTCGGCGATGCGGGCGGCGTTGACCAGCGCGGCCCCGGAGATGATGGCGGTGCCGTGCTGGTCGTCGTGGAAGACGGGGATGTCCATCTCCTCGCTCAGGCGCCGTTCGATCTCGAAACACTCCGGGGCGGCGATGTCTTCGAGGTTGATCCCGCCGAAGGTGGGCTCCATCATCCGGATCGCCTCGATCATCCCGTCCGTGTCGTCGGTGTCCAGTTCCACGTCGAATACGTCGATGTCTGCGAAGCGCTTGAACAGGACGCCCTTCCCCTCCATGACGGGTTTGGAGGCCTGGGCACCGATGTCGCCCAGCCCGAGGACGGCGGATCCGTCGGAGACGACCCCGACGAGGTTCCCCTTGGCCGTGTAGCTGAAGGCCTGTTCGGGGTCCTCGTCGATGTCGCGGCAGGGAGCGGCGACGCCCGGCGAGTACGCCAGCGAGAGGTCTCGCTGGGTGTTCGTGGGCTTGGTCGTCTCGATGGCTATCTTCCCCGGCGGGTCGGCGCGGTGATACTCCCGTGATTCGTCGTCGAGTCCCATGTTCGGTGTACGTGGAACTGCCTGTTAAAGGTCACTACAGCTATCGACGAGCGCGAATCCGACAGGCGGTGCTCGCCGGAGCGTCGACGTCGGCTCCGGCCGACTGCTCGTGGCGTCGGTCGGGACGTTTCACCGACACTATCAGTCCGACCCGTGCGGGGGCACGTACTCGCAGTGGGGACACGTGACGCTTCCGTGTGTTCGCTGCATCGACTCCTGGCAGCGTGGACAGCTGGTCTCCATCTATTCGGGACCTCACGTCGACGATACTAAAACCTGTCTACGACGACTGTCGAACTTTCGGCCCCACGAAGGCAACAGGCTGAAGACAGTGCCACGCCGTCACGTGGCATGGACTACGCGAATCCCGTGCTTCCGGGCTGCCACCCGGACCCGACCGTCTGTCGCGCCGGCGAGGACTACTTCCTCGCGACGAGCACGTTCGAGTACTTCCCCGGCGTCCCGCTGTACCACAGCGAGAACCTCGCCGACTGGGAGCCGATCGGCCACGCACTCACGCGGGACGAACAGCTCCCGCTCGACGACGTCGACGCCTCGGAGGGCATCTTCGCCCCGACGCTGCGCCACCACGAGGGCACCTTCTACCTGGTGACGACGAACGTCGCCGCGGGCGGTCACTTCGTCGTGACGGCCGAGGACCCCCGCGGCGAGTGGTCAGATCCGGTCTGGATCGACGCGCCCGGCTACGACCCGGACCTGTTCTGGGACGACGACCAGGTCTACGTCACGTACGCGAACGACGACGCCATTCGGCAGACGCCGGTCGACCTCGAAACCGGGGAGACCGGCGAGACGGGCGAGTCGGCGACGATCTGGGCGGGCCTGGACGACGCGTTCACCGAAGCCCCGCACCTCTACGAGGTCGAGGGGACCTACTACCTCCTCGCCGCGGAGGGCGGGACGCACGGTCAGCACGTGGTCTCCGTAGCACGAAGCGACGACCCGACCGGGCCGTTCGAGGACCACCCCGACAACCCGATTTTCTCCCATCGCTCGCGCGTGATGCAACCCATCGCCGCGACGGGCCACGGCGACCTCGTCCAGGCCCACGACGGGTCCTGGTGGATGACCTTCCTGGGCATCCGCCAGCAGGGCGAGCACGTCCCCTACCACCAGCTCGGCCGCGAGACGTTCCTGGCGCCGGTGACCTGGGCGGACGGCTGGCCGGTCGTCAACGGCGACGACGTCGTCGAACTGGCGATGTCCGTCGACGACACCGACCTCGAAGCGACGGGTGACCGGGCGTGGACCAGGACGGTCGACCCGTTCGCGGACGCGACGGACACCGCCGATCTCGGCCCGGAGTGGAACTACCGGCGCAATCCCGACCGCGAGCGCTACCGCATCGAGGGGGACGCCCTCGTGCTTTCCGGCGGCCCCGACACACTCGACGACCCTCACGCGACGTTCCTCGGCCGACGCCAGCAACACCACGACTGCCGCGCCACGTGCCGGCTCTCTTTCGACCCGGACACGGGCGAGGAGGCCGGCCTGACGGCGCTGATGAACGAGGACCACCACTACGACGTCGCCGTCGTCGAACGCGGAGGCGAACGCCGCGCCCTCGCCCGTCTCCGCATCGGCCCGTCGACCGAGGAAGTGGCCGAACTGTCGCTTCCGGACGGTCCCGTGACTCTCTCCATCGAGGCGTCCCCACGGTCCTACGACCTGTTCGCCGAACCGACAGACGGCGCACCCGGGAGTACCACGACGCTCGCGACGGTAGACGCCCGCTACCTCTCGACGGAGGTGGCGACTGGCTTTACGGGCGTCTACGTCGGCCTCTACGCGACGGGCGACGGCAGCGACTGTGAATCGGCCGCCCGATTCACCGACTTCGAGTACGGGCCGATGGAGTCGTAACTCCCTCGCGACGAACGCGAGGTGCGGTCGTCCTGTCACGAATCGTATAGTGTTACGAAATCTGAGACGATCGATTTTGGCGAATTTATTAACTCAGAATCGAATCAATATAGTGATCGGGCGGGCGGCGTATCCGACGAAACCGGGTGATTTCGGCGGTCTGTCCCTCGATCGTTCGTATCTGCCGTGATAACTGGACCAGACAGTCCGGGAGAACGAACCCGTGGATGTTAGATGAATGAGGTAGCTTCGTTCCCGACTCGTCGGACCTGCACCGACGAGGAGCGGTTCGGGCCGAGGCACTCGACGGGGACGACCTTCCGACCACCGCCGTCGGTGCCTCGTGGACAGCCTGCGGCGTCGGCCGACTCGCTGCCGTCGGCGCAGAGCCCCACTTCGGCTGAAATCCGGCGAACTCGGCCGTCCTGGCCGAGTCTGTGGTTGCAGAGAAGTAGCGGGAGTGTCGTCCCGGTCGCTGCCTCAGACGACGGTGACGTCGTTCTCGAGGGTGCCGATCTTCTCGAGGTCGATGCTGACGTGGTCGTCCTCCTGCAGGGTAAAGGACTCGTCGGGGACGATGGCGGTGCCGGTCAGCAGGACGGCCAGTTCGGGGACGGCGTTGTGGCGGTTGTAGTAGGAGACCAGGTCCTCGCAGGTCTGGGCCATGTTCGCCGTGGTGGTCGAACCCTCGAACACCTGCTCGCCGTCGCGCTCGATGGTCATCGACATCTCCAGGTCGTGGGGGTCGCCGACGCCCGCCGCGGATGTGACGCAGGGACCGATGGAACAACAGCGGTCGTAGATCTTCGCCTGCGGGAGGTAGAGCGGGTTCTCGCCCTCGATGGAGCGACTGGACATGTCGTTGCCAATGGTGTACCCGACGACGTCGCCGCGGTAGAGGACGACGGCGAGTTCCGGCTCCGGCACGTCCCACTCGGAGTCTTCGCGGATCCCCACGCGGTCGTTCGGCCCGACGGTGCGGTTCGGCGTCGCCTTGAAGAAGATCTCCGGGCGCTCGCTGTTGTACACCTCGCGGTACATGTCGGGCATCGCGCTCTCGGCCTCACGGGCCTCCTCGCTGATCTGGTAGGTGACGCCCGCGGCCCAGACCTCACTCGGCGCGACAGGTGCGGCGATATCGCTCTCCAGAGTGTCGACGTCGATCTCGTCGGCGTTCCCGACGAGCTGGTCGGTCACCTCGTCTATCGTCCGGTCGGTGATACTCGCGGCGCGAACGAGGTCGAGAAAGGAAGTGAGTTCGGCCTTCGCACTGGTCAGATCGTAGGCGGTGTCGGCCGTCCGGACCGCGAGACGCGGGGAGCCGTCGGCCGCGACGCGATAGTATTTCATGCACCTTGGAAAATCCCCTCCGTGTAAATAGTGTTATCGCATCTCAGGGACGGCGAGGCCGTCAGTTTCGACGGTCGTCCAATGACGGTTCGTCGGCCGCCTGTTCCATGAGCCCTTTCATGTACCCCACGGCGAACAACCGGCCCATGTCGGTGTAGCCGGCGTGGGCTTCCTCGCGGTCGTCCTCGCCGGCCATCTTCGGGACGTGGTCGGGCCGGATGGGCCCGTCGAAGCCCGCGGCCTCGTAGGCCCGCATCGTCGCCAGCATATCCGTCGGCCCCTCGTCCTGCCACGTCTCGACGAACGAGTCGGGGGTCCCCTCCACGTCCCGGAAGTGGACGAAGTGGATGTCGTCGGCGAGTCGGTCGATGGCTTCGGGGACGTCCTCGCCCATCGCCGCGAAGTTGCCCTGGCAGAACGTGACGCCGTGGTTCGGACTGGGGTGCATCTCGAGGATGCGCTCGAAACTCTCGAGTGACGTGACCAGTCTGGGAACGCCGCGGACCGGTGAGATCGGCGGGTCGTCGGGGTGGAGGGCGAGTTTGACCCCGGCCTCCTCGGCGACGGGGACGATCTCGTCGAGGAAGTACTGGAGGTTGTCCCACAGTTCCTCCTCGGTGATGCCCGCCTCCGGATGGGGGCCTGCACCCTCCATGTCCCGGTGGTCGTACCCCGTCGTCAGGGAGCCACCGCGCAGGGGGATGGAGTCCGACGTTCTGGGGACGCCGACAGGCAGTTCGGTCCACACCCAGCAGTACACCTCGATGCCGAGTTCGCCCATGTTCCGGAGGAGCTGCTTGACCGTGGCTATCTCCTCGTCGCGACCTTCCTTGCCCAGCACCGTCTTCTCCATCGGCGGCCGGTCCTCGACGACGTCCAGCGAGAAGCCGTGGTCCTTGAAGCGATTCTTCGTGCGCACGAGGGTATCGTACTCCCACCACTCCTCCTCGCCCCAGAACCGGACCACCGCGGTGTCGATGCCCAGTTGCTGGGCCAGCGTCCAGCGCCTGTCCGGCCGCGGCGGCAGCATGACCGTCGTGTCCATGGGGCGGGGTTGGGTCTAGCTCGGCAATATACCTTCGGCATACGTCGTGATGACTGGGTTGGAGGGGTGACGGGAGACGAATCCGACGGCAATACAGTAACCGCAAACAACCAGAAAGCCCCGATCGGTTCGCCGAACCCTGGGGAAGTAAGCACCGCAACGAGCGGAGCGAGTGAGGAGCGCAGCGACCCACGGGAGGCGAACAGGTCGCCCCTTTCAGTCCCGCCCTGTTGATTATCCGATGGGGTGGGACTGAAAGGGGCCGAGCGCTCGTCGAGCGAGAGCCCGCAAGCACCGCAGGCGAAGCCGAGGAGCGCAGCGCGGTTCGCAGCCGACGAGCGCGAGGGGGCTTTCGGGCTGTTGTCGGTCCATGTTGCTCTCGTTCTACCGTACCTCCCGATACCCCGAACGACTCCGAGGGAAACTTTGATGCCCAGATCAGCCAATTCCACTGATATGAGCTTCCTCGACGACGACTATCTCCTCGAATCCGACGCGGCACGGGACCTCTACCAGTCCATCGCCGACCTCCCCGTTGTCGACCCGCACAACCACGTCGACCTGGCGGAGGTCGTCGAGAACGAGCACTGGGCCGACATCTGGGAGGTCGAGGGCGCCACGGACCACTACGTCTGGCAGCTGATGCGCAAGCGCGGCGTGCCCGAAGCAAAGATCACCGGCGACGCGCGTAACCGGGAGAAGTGGACGGCACTCGCCGAGGTCTTTCCCGACATGGCGGGCAACCCGACATACGAGTGGGTCCACCTCGACCTGAAGCGCCGGTTCGACATCCACGAGCCGATCAACAGCGACACCGCGGACGAGATCTGGGCGGAGACGAAAGATCAGCTCCAGTCCGACGCGATGCGACCCCAGCAGGTCCTCCGGGACATGGACGTGGAGGTGCTGTGCAGCAGCGACGACCCGACCGATCGGCTCGAATATCACGAACGGGCCGAAGACGAGGTCGACGGCGTGGACGTTCGGCCCACCTGGCGGCCCGACCGGGCGCTGAAGATCGAGACCGACGCGTGGGACGCGTTCGTCGACGAACTCGACGACGTCACCGGGGGCGACGTCTCGGACCTCGTCGGGTTCCGCGCCGCGCTCCGGGAGACCCACCAGTACTTCGCCGACCACGGCTGCGTCGCGTGTGACGTCGGCACCGGGACGGACCCCATCTCGCGGCCCGTCAGCGACGACCGGGCGGCCGATATATACGAACGCGCACGTCGGGGGGAGAACCTCTCTGAGCGAGAGGTCCGCGACTGGAAGGCCTACGTGCTGGAGTTCGTCGGCGAACTGAACGCCGAGCGCGGCTGGGTCACCCAGTTGCACGTCGGCGCCGTGCGGAGCTACCGCCAGTCGCTGTTCGAGGAACTCGGGCCGAACGCCGGCGGCGACGTCTCGACGCAGGACGTCGACGTCGTCGAGGGGCTGGACTACTTCCTCGACCGCTTCGACGGGGAGTTCGAGGTGGTGCTGTACGTCCTCGACCCGAGTCACTACTACTCCGTCGGCACGGTCGCTCGCGCGTACCCGAACGTGAGCATCGGGCCGGCCTGGTGGTTCAACGACAGCCCCTACGGGATGGAGGACCAGCTGGAGTACGCCGCCTCCGTCGACTTGCTGGCCAACCACGCCGGGATGGTGAGCGACTCGCGGAAACTCGTCTCCTACGGCTCGCGCTTCGAGATGTTCCGGCGGACCCTCGCCAACGTCGTCGGCCGGATGGTCGAGCGGGGCCAGATTCCGGAGGGTAACGCCGAGCGACTGGTCAGGCACGTCGCCTACGACCGACCCCGGGAGCTGTACGGGTTCTGATACTGGTGGTGTAAGCCCGTCCTGGCGCTCTCCACCGCCCGTCGCGGGCAGATGGCTACACTTTTTGCGGTCGACAGGGACTCCCGAGTATGGCAATCGAGGACTACCTCGCGGAGTTCACCGAACGGGACTGGCAGGAACTGGACTCGGGGACGCTCCGCGTCGCGATGATCGGACTGGGATGGTGGACGATGGAGGAGGCGATGCCGGCGGTGGAGGACTCCGAGTTCTGCGAGACGACGGCCGTCGTCAGCGGGAGCGAGGACAAGGCCGCTCGCGTGCGCGACGAGAACGAGACGGTCGAGGTCGCGCTGACCTACGACGAGCTGATCGACGGCGAGGCCGTCGACGCCTACGACGCCCTCTACGTCTGCACGCCCAACGCCTACCACAAGGAGTACGTCGAGGCCGCCGCCGAACACGACAAGGCCGTCCTCTGCGAGAAGCCCCTGGAGGCGACTGTCGAGCGCGCCGAGGATCTCGTCGCCGCCGCCGAGGACATCCCGCTGATGACCGCCTACCGGATGCAGACGGACCCGGACGTGCGCCGCATGCGCGAACTGATCCACGAGGGCGCCATCGGCGAGCCCGTCGCCGTCGAGGGACACATGACTCAGACGATGCTGGACGTCGTCTCGGACGACGTGGACCAGTGGCGCGTGGACCCCGACAAGGCCGGCTACGGCGCGACGGTGATGGATCTCGGCATCTACCCGCTCAACACCGCGCGGTTCGTCCTCGACGCCGAACCCGTCGCGGCCACGGCGATGATGCGCAGCGAACATCAGGCGTTCTCGAAGGTCCCCGACGAGCACGCCAGCTTCACCGTCGAGTACGCCGACGGGACGACTGCGGCGTACACCGCGAGCCAGAACGCACAGCTCTCGGGTCGCTTCAGCGTCATCGGCACCGAGGGCGAACTGACCATCGACCCCATCTTCCTCGGCCAGACGCCCCAGACGCTGACGCTCCGGCGGGGGGACCGAACGGTGGAGATCGACTCCGGGCGCCGGGACATGATGGGCAGCGAGATGACCGAGGAGTTCGACTACTTCGCCGACCGGGTCCTCCGCGAGGAACCCATCGGCCCCGACGGCCAGCACGGACTCGACGACATGTACGCGCTGAAGGCCATCTACGACGCCGCAGAGACCGGCGAACGCGTGACGGTCGAGTAGCGACCGCCGGCCCCGACTCTCCTCGTTCGCTCCGCCTCGTACCGCCGTTCAGGTGGCGTAACCATCGCCGGAGACGCGGAATCCGGCCGCTACTTCAGAACCTTTACTATACTCGCTCGGCATCGTCGGAGTAGGATGGTAGACCACGCCAAGCTCCGTGATCCGAACGCGGAGTACACGATGCGCGACCTCTCCTCGGAGACGATGGGACTCACGAACAGCCGCGGCGACGCGCGTGACGTCGAGATCACCGACGTCCAGACGACGATGGTCGACGGGAACTACCCGTGGATCCTCGTCCGCGTCTACACCGACGCCGGCGTCGTGGGCACCGGTGAGTCCTACTGGGGCGGCGGCGACACGGCCATCATCGAGCGGATGAAGCCGTTCATCGTCGGCGAGAACCCGCTGGACATCGACCGGCTCTACGAGCACCTCGTCCAGAAGATGTCCGGTGAGGGCTCCATCTCCGGCAAGACGATCTCCGCCATCTCCGGCATCGAGATCGCACTCCACGACGTCGCTGGCAAGCTCCTCGACGTGCCGGCCTACCAGCTCGTCGGCGGCAAGTACCGCGACGAGGTCCGCGTCTACTGTGACCTCCACACCGAAGACGAGGCCAACCCGGTGGCCTGTGCCGACGAAGGTGAGCGCGTCGTCGAGGACCTGGGCTACGACGCCATCAAGTTCGACCTCGACGTTCCCTCCGGCCACGAGAAGGACCGGGCCAACCGCCACCTCCGGAACCCCGAGATCGACCACAAGGTCGAGATCGTCGAGGAAGTCACCGAGCGCGTCGGCGACCGCGCCGACGTCGCCTTCGACTGCCACTGGTCGTTCACTGGCGGCTCGGCCAAGCGCCTGGCCGAGGCCCTCGAACCGTACGACGTCTGGTGGCTCGAGGACCCCGTCCCGCCGGAGAACCACGACGTCCAGGAGAACGTCACGAAGTCCACGACGACGCCCATCGCCGTCGGGGAGAACGTCTACCGCAAGTACGGCCAGCGCACCCTGCTCGAACCGCAGGCCGTCGACATCATCGCGCCCGACCTGCCCCGCGTCGGTGGCATGCGCGAGACCCGAAAGATCGCCGACCTCGCGGAGATGTACTACATCCCCGTCGCGATGCACAACGTCTCTTCCCCCATCGGGACCATGGCCTCGGCACAGGTCGCCACGGCCATCCCGAACTCGCTCGCGCTCGAGTACCACTCCTACCAGCTCGGCTGGTGGGAGGACCTGGTCGAGGAGGACAACCTCATCGAGAACGGTCGCATGGAGATCCCCGAAGAGCCCGGTCTCGGCCTGACGCTGAACCTCGACGCCGTCGAGGAGCACATGGTCGAGGGCGAGACGCTGTTCGATCCGGCTCCGTAAGCCGGATCGAATCGACGACGCGTACGCTTCGACAAGCACGAAAATTTCTGATTTGGGCTGTTCGACGAGGAGTGAAACGACTCGTCGAGCCAGCAAATCTTTGATTTGCGCTGTTCGACGAGGCGTAGGCTGGTCGCTCTGCGAGCGACCAGCTATACAGCGAACGGAGAACGAAGCACTATATCTCTGGCAGTCCGGTCTCGGACAGAACGACCGTGAGTTCTCGTCCCGATCGACGCTGGACGTCCGACCAGACCGCGAGGCCGCTGGCGTGGCGCTCACTCGCCGCGTATTCACAGACGTGTCGGCCGAAGCTATCGGTCGAGGAACAGCATGTCGCGCGAACCGGGGGCCGGATCTATACTACTCGATCAGGGAAGATCGGCACAATATTTCGGCACCTGTGTGGGGAAATCAACGGAGAGAGTAACACGGTCTCCGAACGGGGCACCAGGGAGTCGTCAAACTGAGGGGGGCGTCGTTCGCCGAGTAACTGGTGTCTAACGGTGGGCTATCTCTGCTGATAAAGCCCTGCCGTAAGGTACGATGGCCATTTTCGCTTTCAGTAGTTTTATTATGACTCCTGTAGGCCATTACAGTGGATCATGGCAGCTGATAACACAAAATATCGTTCCTTAGTAGACCGCAGACGGTTTGTGGAGCTAGTTGGCGTTTCAGGCGCCGCGGCCCTCGCGGGCTGTGACAGTGGTGGCGACGGTGGCGACGGTGAGGACGGCAACGAGTCGAGCGGCGACGGCGAGGACGGCGGTGCGAGTGGCGTCATCGACAAGACCCACGTCAGCGCACTGCAGACGAACCCCACCGAAGACACGATCAACCGACACCACACGCAGAACGCCTCCGAGCCCGCCTCGCGACTGGCGTTCGACCGGTACGCCGCGTACTCCTTCGAAAGCGGCGAGTTCCAGCTCGAAGCCCTCGACGACTGGGAGTTCGACGGGACGACGGTCACCCTGACGTTCCGCGACGACCTCACCTGGTCCGACGGGAGCCAGGTAACCACCGAGGACATCGACACCCAGTTCCAGCTTCAGAAGAAGACCGGGAGCGCCATCTGGGGCTACGTCGAGAGCACCGAGGTCGTCGACGACCTGACCTACCAGCTGAACCTCTCGGGCGAGACGAACCCGCAGATGGTCAAGTTCCAGCTGTCGAACATGTGGGTCTCCACGCCGGCCTCCGTGTTCGAGCAGTTCCTCGACCAGGACGCCTCCGAGGTCCAGACGTGGGTCTGGGAGGACAGCGACGAGGACGTCCTCGTGAGCGGTCCGTTCAAGTACGTCGACCGGAGCCAGCAGGAGTGGAACTTCGAGCGCAACCCCGAGTTCCGCGACGCGGACAACATCAACTTCAGCGACTGGCAGTTCGACGCCTACCAGGAAGCGAGCGTCCCCCAGCAGGACTTCACTGCGGGCGGCGGCCGCTTCGACAGTTCCTGGAGCGCCTTCGCCCCGCCGGAGACGGTCGAAGGGTATCAGGACCACGTCGTCGAGATCCGGTCCATCCTGGCCAAGTGGGGCTACGGGACCGTCTTCAACCACGACAGCGATATCTTCGGCGACCGCGCGGTCCGACAGGCAATCGCCTACGTCATCAACCGCGAGGAGCTCGTCGAGAACGCGGGCCCGCGCACGAAGTTCCCGGCCAGCGTCCCCTGTGGGATCGCGCCGAAGAACATCGACCAGTGGCTCGGTGACCAGAAGAGCAACTTCAACGACTACGGCGTCGGCGAGAGCGACACCGAGTCGGCGACGCAGGTCCTCGAGGACGCGGGCTACTCGAAGTCCGGCGGCACCTGGCAGTCTCCCGACGGCGAGGCACTCAGCGCCGAGTACCTCACGCCGGCTGGCTGGTCGGACTTCACGACGATGACCAACACCATCGTCGACCGGCTCAGCGACTTCGGCATCGACCTGACCGTCGCGACTGCACCGACGAGCGACTGGCAGGGTCGGATCATCGACTCCAACTTCGACATCGCCGCGTTCTACTGGCTGCCCGGCCAGGCGCGTTCGACGTTCCCGTACTTCCCGCTGCGCCACCAGCTGGCGTTCGACGCGATGGACGGCGGACACAACTACCCGGCCGAGGAAGAGCAGACCATCCCCGCGATGGACGGCTCCGGCGAGACGACGATCAACCCCCTCCAGAAGGTCGAGGAGATCGCGACGGTCCCGACCAACGAGGAGGCGATGCCGATCGTCCAGGAAGCGGCCTGGCACAACAACGTCGACCTGCCGTTCCTCTCGCTGGTCTCCAAGTTCGAGCAGTCCTGGCTGACCAACGACGAGTGGGACATCGTCGAGGAGGGCGACCCGGACCGTGCCGTCAAGTGGCCGCCGTTCTGGCTGCCCCGGAAGGGCAAGCTGACGGCCCAGGAGTAATCGGGTAACCGGACCCGTATTCGATCGCTCCACATCTTTCGATACAATCCGTCACACCTTAGAGAGAGCACGTTAAAAATCAATACCAGACGCATGGTCAACTACTACGTTCGACGAACTGCCCGGGTGTTCGCCACCGTCTTCGCCGTCATGACGGTGACGTTCGGGTTGATCCGTCTCCTGCCGGGAGGCCCGTACTCGCAGCTGCGCGCGCAGTTGCTCCGATCGGGGGTTCCTGCGGAACAGGTCAACCAGCAGATCGAGAACCTGCAGAACATCCGCCCTGACGCACCGCTGTGGGAACAGTACATCAACTATATGATATCGGTCCTCCAGCTGAACCTCGGACAGTCCATCAGCAAGGGGGATCCGGTCATCGAGATCCTCGCCCAGGCCGCGCCCTGGACGATCTTCATCGTCGTCGTCTCCACCGTCCTGATGTTCGCCTTCGGGATCGTTCTCGGGGCGCTCCAGGCGTACAAGGAGGGCTCGAAGTTCGACGGGATCGTCTCGACGTTCTCCATGGCCGGGATGTCTATCCCGTTCTACGTCATCGCGATCCTGGCCCTGCTGGTCTTCTCCTACCGGCTCGGCTGGTTCCCGCCGTCGGGGACCGCCGATTCGAGCATCGACAACTACTGGACCCTGGCGTTCTTCCTGAGCGTCCTCGAACACGCGGCCTTACCGGTCTTCGCGTACACGATCACCGGGATCGGTTCCCAGGCGCTGGCGATGCGCGGGAACAGCATCCAGGTGCTCGGGCAGGACTTCGTCGAGGTGGCGCGACTCAGGGGTCTCTCAGACACCCGCATCTCGACTCGCTACGTCGCCCGGAACGCCATCCTGCCGATGTACACCGGCTTCCTGCTCCTGCTCGGCTTCCGGCTGGGCGGGACCATCATCCTGGAGTACATCTTCAACTACCCCGGGCTCGGCTACTACATGCTCGAGGGTCTCAACGGCAACGACTACCCGCTGATGATGGGTACGTTCCTGGTCATCACCGTCGCACTCGTCGTCGGCGTCTACATCGCAGACCTGACCTACAGCAAAATCGACCCGCGTATCAGCGCAGGTGATTCCCGTGAAGCATACTGAAACAGACGCACCGGCGGACGGATTCGACTGGCACGCAGAGAGCTCCGACGTCGAACTGACTCGCGGTGAGCAGTTCTGGGAGTTCTACGAGCACCGGATCTACCAGCCCGCCCTCATCGCGTGGTCCGACCTCCGGACGCGCATCGGGCTGGTGGTCATCGCGTTCTACTTGCTGCTCGCGCTGATCGGCGAACTCGGGCTCTGGCGGGCACCGTCGACGAGCCAGGCGCCGCGTCTGCTCGGTATGTTCGAGAACATGGCGTACCCGCTGGGGACGACCTCCGCGGGCGTCGACCTGACCGCGGCCATCATCCACTCGACGTCGGACATCCTGCTGATGGTCCTGGCGGGCGGCGTCTGGGCGACCGGCGTCGCGCTCCTGGTCGGGGTGTTCGCGGGCTACAAGGGCGGCATGATCGACAACATCCTGATGTCGGTCTCCGACTTCTTCATGGCCATCCCGGGCCTCCCGCTCGTGATCATCCTCGCGATCACGTTCAGCCCGGAGAACCCCATCTTCGTCGGGGTTATCCTGACGATCAACTACTGGGCCGGACTCGGCCGCTCGCTGCGCTCGCAGGTCCTGACGATCCGCGAGGACAGCTACGTCGAGGCCTCCCGGACGATGGGCGTCAGCACCTGGCAGATCATGGTGAAGGACATCATCCCGAACCTGATGCCGTACGTGACCGTGAACTTCGTGTTCGCGGCCCGGTACACCATCTTCGCCTCGGTCGGGCTGTACTTCCTCGGCGTGTTGCCCTACTCGACGCAGACGTGGGGTGTCACGCTCGCACGGGCGCAGGCTAACGGCGCGCTGTTCGTCCCCGACGCGGCCCACTGGCTCATCGCGCCGATGATCGCCATCGTCGGGCTCGCGCTGGGCCTCATCCTGCTCGGGCAGGGGATGGACAAGGTGTTCAACCCCCGCGTCCGGACCCGCCTCGCCGGCGAGTCCGAGACGACCGAGGAGGGCGAAGACGACTCGATCACCGGCGGCACACTCTGAGCGCCGGGAACGCGACTACGGACATCTTTTCTCTCTTTTCTCTCTTTTCTCTCTTCTCTCGATTCGCGAGTGACCACAGGACCGTGAGCGTCGCGTCTCTGCGAGGGGGACCCCAGGTCAGTACCAGGGGGGACGGGGCGAACCGGGAAGTTCAATAGTGACGGCCGAAACCTCCGAACGTGCCGAACGGATCGAAGCTCGTCGAGCTCGTCTGTCAACAGCGAGAGCAGATTCCGCTCGCGATGACCGTCATCATCACGATGGCGCTGTTGCTCTTGCTGTCGGCGCTGTTCGTCTCGCCGGGAGACGAGGCCTTTCCGATACTCGTCCTCGACTTCGCGCTGATCGGCTTCTCGTTGCTGTTCTTCGGTGGAACCTACTGGTACTGTATCAAGCGCGGGATGGAGGAGTAGGGCTCGAATCACCGCGTGAGGATGTCTGCCGTGAAAACTCTGTGAGCGTCGTCGCGGCTACTGGTTCTCGAGGAACGTCGCCGTGTCTTCGACCAGCTCGCTGACGTCCTCGTCGTCCGTCGAATCGGCCAGGTCGCGGAGCGGTTCGACGGCGCGGTCGTCACCGAGCACGCCGAGCGCGCGGACTGCGCGAACGTACACTCGCTGGTCGTCGTGGTCGAGCGCGTCGACGAACTGGTCGTAGGCGGGGGCGATTGCGTCGGGGTGGGCCTCGCCGACCTCGGTCAGCATCTCGACGGCCAGCCCGGCGATCGCCGGGTCGTCGTGGTCGACGAGGGCGACCAGTTCGTCCACGTGGTCCGTGAACGCAGCGGGCTCGACGTCGGCGACGGCGACGAGGACGTTTGCGACGGTTCCCTGTGCCTGGAGTTGCATGCCGTGTTCCTGTTGCTCGTGAGCGACGACGGTCTGGCGGGTGTCCGGGTTGTCGACCATGTCGACACCGTCGCTCGGTTCGAAGGAGCCCGGGTGGTCGCGGAGGAGGGGGAGGAGCCGGTCGACCTCCGAGGCGGCCGCGGCCGGCTGTTCGACGACGACCTTGGACAGGAGCTGGGCGCCGATCAGCGTGACTGCGTTGACCTCGTGGGTGGCCAGCGTGACGATCTCGGAGACGTCGTCGGTGAGCTCGCCCGGGTGCGCCGTGGCGAAGCTGAGCAGCACCGTTCCGGCCTGCTGGGCGACCGAGACGCTGTCGTCTTCGAGCAGGGCGACCAGGTCGTCCAGGAGTGGCTGGAGGGCGCCTGGATCCTCCTGGACGACCAGTTTACAGGTCCGCGCTCCATCCTGGCGGGTGGTCGGTTCCTCGGCCTGGAGTGCCTCGCGGATCTGGGCGACGTCTCGCTCAGTTAGCTCGCCTGACTCCGGATCGACGTCCCCGACCGGGACGGACGTGTCGTTACTCATTGGGTGTGGGATCGGTTTCGAGCGGCATATACGTGTGGATACGGGCGCCGGCCGGCGCCGGCAGGACGCGGCCGTGTCCATAGCTTTACGTCGGCCCACGGGCATCTCAACGTCATGCTCGACGCTGATTACGACGAGTGCTGGCTCCGGTATCCGCGGGTCGACGACGCCGACCGCCGCGAGTCCTACGCCAGACGCTGTCTGCACGTCTACGCCGGGGAGACTTCCCCCCAGCACGGCGCGATCCGCGACGAACTGCGGGAGGGACTCGAGGGGATACTCGGCCGCGAGCCCCACCTCTGGCAGCACCCGCCGCGGTCGGCCGACGGCTTCCTCGTCGTCGGCCAGCCCGACCTGATGGAGGTCGTCGCCGACTCCGTCGACGCGGGGATGGTCCGCTCGCTCGACGACGACGGCTACCACCTGCGCTCGACGACGTGGGAGGGCGCCGAGGTCACGGTGGTCACGGCGCCGACCGACCGGGGACTCGTCTACGGGACCTTCCACCTCCTCCGTCTCATGGCCACTGGCGAACCGATCGACGACCTGGACGTCGTCGAGGAGCCTCGCAACGCCGAGCGGCTGATCAACCAGTGGGACGAACCATTCCGCGGGACGGTCGAGCGCGGGTATGGCGGCGAGTCCATTTTCAAGTGGGAACACCTGCCGGACCTGCGCGAGCGGTACTTCGACTACGCGCGCCTGCTCGCCTCCGTCGGGATCAACGGCGTCGTCCTGAACGACGTCAACACGACGCGGCCCGAGCGGCCCGGCGACCTGGCGGGCACCGGCGAGTTCGAGGGCGTCGACCTGCTCGACGAGCAACACCTCCCGAAGGTGGCCGCGCTGGCCGCGGTGTTCCGGCGGTACGGTATCCGGACGTACCTCTCGGTGAACTACGCCTCGCCCATGCTCGTGGGGGACCTCGACACCGCCGACCCGCTCGACGACGCGGTCGCGGCCTGGTGGAAAGACAAGGTCGCCGAGGTGTACGACCTGATCCCCGACTTCGGCGGGTTCCTCGTCAAGGCCGACTCCGAGGGCCAGCCCGGTCCCTACGACTACGACCGGAGCCACGCCGAGGGGGCCAACGTCCTCGGCCGGGCGTTCGAACCGTACGACGGACGCGTCTTCTGGCGGGCGTTCGTCTACTCGGACCACGACGACCGGGCGGTCCAGGCCCACGCCATCTTCGAACCGCAGGACGGCGACTTCCACGAGAAGGTCACCGTCCAGGTGAAGAACGGTCCCATCGACTTCCAGCCCAGGGAACCCGTCTCGACGCTGTTCGGCGACATGCCCGAGACGCACCTCGCCTGCGAACTCCAGATCACCCAGGAGTACACCGGCCAGGGCGTCCACGTCTGCTCGCACGTGCCGCTCTGGGAGGAGTTCTTCGCGTTCGACACCCACGCCGACGGCGAGGGAACCCCGGTTACCGAGGCCTTCGCCGGTACCGAGGGCGAGGGCATCGCCGGCGTCGGCAACGTCGGTGAGGACGGCAACTGGTTCGGCAACTACCTCTCGGGGGTCAACCTCTACGGCTTCGGTCGGCTGGCCTGGGACCCCACGCTCGACGGCGAGTCGGTCACCGAGGAGTGGGTTCGCCTGACGTTCGGCGACGACCCCGAGGTGGTCGAGACGGTGACCGACATCCTCCAGGACTCCTGGGAGGCGACGGTCGACTACGAGACGGGCGGCCTCGGCCTCATCCACATGATGTACAACGGCGAGGCGCGCCTGGAGAACCACTACGACCCGGCCCCGGCGGAGTGGCCCGGCTACACCGGCGCGACCGAGGACGGCATCGGCTACGACCGGAGTTCCAGCGGGAGCGACTACGTCGACCAGTTCGCCGACCCCGTCGCCGAGCGCTACGACGACCCCGAGACGTGCCCCGACAAACTCCTCCTCTTCTTCCACCACCTCCCCTGGGACCACGAACTCGACGACGGGCGGACCGTCGTCCAGACGCTGTACGACAACTGCTTTGCCGGCGTCGAGGAGGTGAAACGACTCCGCGAGCAGTGGCGTTCGCTGGAGGGGAGCATCGACGAGCAGCGCTATCGACACGTCGCCGAACGCTTCGACGAGCAGGTGGAACAGGCCGAGCGCTGGCGCGACACGCTCGTCGAGTACTTCCACGACTACTCGGGAGTCGCGGACGAACGCGGTCGCGTCCCGCTGGCGAACTGATTCGCGTGAGACGAGCGGGCCCGCCCGTCGGCACGGGCGGCGATCGTTCGATTCGGCCGGGGGCCTGATTTCCACTGTGTCCGACAGACGGAGACAATTTTAACTCTCGTTCCAGTATGTATTAGATGGTCATTTACCGGAGGGCAACTACTTTATAATCAGCAATTAACAACCTTACTGGGTGCTTAAGATGGAAAGAGAATTTGACGATGTGGGAAGTCATCGACGGACATTTTTGCAATCACTCGCCGCGCTCGGCGTACTCGGCGGCACCGGGACGGTGGGGACCGCCGTCGCGCAGGTCGAGGGCGCGGACGAATACCACAACACGCTCCTGAGCGATTTACAAGAGAACCACGAACTCCCGCAGGGTGAGTTCGTCTACGGACTGACAGAGCAGGACGTCGTCGACGCCTTCTCGTTCTCCGGTGCGGGGAGCGGGTCGATGTCGACGTTCGAGGTCAGCGATTCGGACGTCCCGATCACACAGGGCGTCCGCGTCGAGGTCAACGAGGAACCGAGCAACAACTGGGACTACTCCTACCAGGGATACGTCACCGACCGGTCGTTCAGCGCCGGTGACGTTCTCCTGGGCGTCGCGTACGTCCGGAGCGACACGGACGGCGCCGAGACCCAGGCGGGCTTCAAGTATCGGTACCAGGACTCCGAGGGAAGCACGTCCTACAGTAGCACGTTCGTCCAGGACGGCGCGTCGATCCAGCCGGACGGGGAGTGGAGCCGGTACTACTTCCCGGTCGAAATCGGCGAGAAACCCGACGGTTCCGACTACGAGCCCTATCTGGAGTTCTGGGCCGGATACGCCCAGCAGACACTGGAGTTCGGCGGTATCTCCCTGATCGACTACAGCGGTACCGACGTCTCGGTCGGCGACCTGCCCTCGGGCGCGAGCGACGGGGGACCGAATCCGCTGCTCGACTACGAGGGCCGCGCCGAGGACGCCCAGTGGCGCCAGGACGCCCGGGACCGCATCGAGGAGATCCGGAAGACGGATCTGGACGTCGAAGTCGTCGACGGCGACGGGAACGCGGTCCCCGGGGCGACCGTCGACCTCGCGATGCAGGAACACGCCTTCGACTTCGGGAGCGCCGTCTCGGCGGAACACATCAACGGCGACAGCGAAGACGACGAGATCTACCGGGAGACGTTCCTGGAGAACTTCAACAAGGCCGTCATCGAGAACGGCCTGAAGTACCCCGCGTTCCTGGGCGAGTGGGGCGACAGCAAGGAGGGCGCGAAGCAGGCCCTCGACTGGCTCAACCAGCGCAACGTCCCCACGCGTGGCCACTACCTCGTCTGGGAGGAGTACAGCACCGAGGGCGGCGGCGGGATGGGGATCGAGGACCCCGACTCGCTCACCGACGCGGAAGTCCAGCAGCAGATGCTCGACCGGATCACGGACCACGCCACCGACATCGGTGACGAGGTGACCGAGTGGGACATGCACAACCACCCAATCTGGCAGCCCAACATCAGGGACCGCCTGGGCTGGGACGCGGTCCTCGAGTGGTGGGAGGCCGGTAACGAGGCCACCGACGCGGAACTGTACACCAACGAGATGGGCAACGTCGCGGGCGACTTCTTCCGACAGCAGCACTACGACCTCGTCGAACGCCTGCTGGAAGACGGCGCGCCCGTCGACGGCGTCGGCTTCATGGGCCACGTCCAGTTCCCCAACGGCAACGTGACGCCGCCGAAGGAACTGGTCGAGACCTACGACCAATTCGCCGAACTCGGACTCCCGATCCTCATCGCGGAGTTCGACATCCAGATCGCCAGCCGCGACAACGAGGACCAGGTCGCGTGGCAGGCCGACTTCCTCAGGGACTTCCTGTACGCATCCTTCAGCCACGAGGCCGTCGAGGGCGTCATGTCCTGGGGCTTCTGGGCGGAGGACCACTGGCGGCCGACCGGCGCTTACTACGACTCGGACTGGACCATCCGGCCCCACGGCCAGCAGTTCGTGGACCTAGTCTTCGACGAGTGGTGGACCGAGGAACGCGGCGAGACCGGCGACGACGGCGTCTACACGACGCGCGGGTTCAAGGGCGAGTACGAGGTCGTCGCCTCCGACGGGACCCGGACCGGGAGCGCGACGGCGACGGTCGACGAGAGCGGTACCGTCACCGTCCAGATCACGCCGGCTTCCATCGCCGAAGTCGACGTCTCGGTCGACGCCAACACGCTGTGGGGCGACGAGACGGCGACGCTCGACGTCACCGTCCGGAACGAGGGCGGCGCGGAGCTTCCGCTGCCGGCCGACAACGTCACCTACGAGACCGACAACCCCGACGCCGTGATGGTCGACGAGTCCGGCACCGTCTCCGTCGTCGGCACCGGCGCCGCGACGGTGACCGCGACGGTCTCGGCCTACGGCGACACCGCCGCGGCGAGCGCGCGCTTCGCCGCCTACGGCGAGCCGACGGTCGACGACCAGGCGACGGACCTCTCGAAGACCGCCTCGGTCGACGGCGTCGAGGTGACGAACTACGAGGTCCGTCACGGCGACGACGCTCGCTTCCGGCTGGTCGACCCCTCCCAGAGCGGGTCGATCACCTACGAGGTCGACGGCGGCCTCTCCGCGTTCCGCACCGACGTCTACGTGAACTACGGCGAGTTCGACGGCGACGGCGACGTCTACGACGGACTCACGTTCGAGGTGTCGGCCGACGGCGAGAGCTTCGAGACGGTCGACGTCGAACCGACGACGGTGGAGGCCTCCGCCGAGTCGAACGACTACTTCGACCACCGGCGCTACCTCGTCACATCGGGGCTCCCCGGGGACGCGTCCTCCCTCCGGGTGACCATCTCCGAGGCCCAGAACAACTGGGCCGTCAACGTCGGCTCCGTCGAGATCTGGGGCGACACCGCAGACCTCGACGGCGTGGACGCGACCGGCCCGACGGTCCTGGTCGACGGCGTCCAGGACGGCGACACCTACGAGGCGCCCCACCCCGCCAGCGTTGCCATCGCCGACGACGAGAGCGACGTGACCGACGAGACGGTCACGCTCAACGGCGAGGCATTCTCGGACGGCCAGCTCACCGCCCGCGGCCGGAACCTGCTCTCGGCGAACGCGACTAGCGAGGGTGGCGTCACGACCGACCTCGAACTCGACTTCGAGGTCGTCGACGAGGAGGTCGGCGAGGAAGACGACCTGAACGCCCGGCTCGTGCCGAGCGCGACGGAGGGCGTTGTCGGTGACCGGTTCACCTTCGACGTCCGGGACACGACCGGCAGCGGTCACTGGATCGACACCATCGAGTGGGAGTTCGGCGACGGGACGGAGGCGACCGGCTGGTGGAACGAACACCGCTTCGACTCGCCCGGCGCCTACACGGTGTCGCTGCACGTCACCGACAACGAGGGAACGACCACGACCGACCAGGTCGTCGTCTGGGTCGCTGATCTCCAGAGCGAACTGGCGGTCGCCCGGCCGAGCACCACCGACGCGGACGTCGGCGAGCGCGTCGAGTTCCGCGTCGAGGACACGTCCGGCCAGGGCCGGTGGATCGACACGCTCGAGTGGGACCTGGGCGACGGGTCGACCGAGTCTGGCTGGTTCGCCGCGACCGAGTACGAGTCGTCGGGCACCTACACGGTCGAACTGACGGCAACCGACAACCTCGGTTACTCGACCACGAACGAAGTGGAGATCACCGTCTCCTGACGGAGACCGGTTCTCCGCCGGTTTCGGCCGGCTGAACCGACCGCCGCGCTATCGCGGAACCGCCGCTCTTCTTTGCTGTGCCGCCAGTTCGTCGGAACGACGGCCGGTGCCAGTTCCTTCGAGCCACGGCGACAGACAGGTCGTGCCCTCGAACCCTCTCCGGTGCCGACGATGACGTCTCTCGCCAGCCGGTGCTGAGACGGCGCTGCCCGGCACGGCCATCGCGACTCGAAAAAAGAGCGTGTACTGCCCCCGGTCGGGTGCCCGCCTGCGGGATCAGGAGATGTCGACGGTCACCTCGTCGGTGGACGAGGCGCCCTCGTTGTTCGTCGCGGTGAGGGTGACGGTGTAGCTGCCGGCGGACTGGTAGCGTTCGTCGGTGTACCAGCCGGTCGCCGTGGTGCCGTTGCCCAGGTCCCACTCCAGCGAGGAGATGTAGGTGCCGGAGTCGGTCGTGTCGGTGACGTGGAACTGGACCAGATCGCCGACGCTGGCCGAGGTGGTGCTCGGGTCAATCTCCGCGACGAGGTCGCCGGTTCCACCGCCCGTTCCGCCGGTGGTGCCGCCGGTCCCACCGGAGTCGCCGCCAGTAGTGCCACCGGAGTCGCCGCCGGTGGTGCCGCCGGAGCCGGAACCGCCGTCGAGCGAGAGGTCGATGTAGTTCAGGTCCCACCAGCTCTCGTCCATGGCGACGCGGACGACCTGCTGGCCGGCGTCGAGAGAGACGCCGGAAGTGGAGACGGTCTCCCAGGAGTCCCAGCCGCCCGTGGCGCCGAAGCTGACGTTCCCGCTGACGTTCTGACCGTTCACCTCGAGGTGGAACGCACCGCCGCCCGAATCGGACGCCACCAGCGCTTCGAGGGTGTACTCGCCGGCTTGCTGGACGTCGACGGTGTACTCGACCCACTCGCCGGACTCGATGTAACCGACGGAGTAGCCGGTCCCCCCGGAGTTCGAGGAGATGTCGACGCCCTCGCCCGTGCGCATCGCGCCGCCCTCGTTCTCGGACGTGTTGTCGCTGTAGGCCACGCCGGAGCCGCCCTCGTCGTACTCCTCGGCCGGGATCTGGCCGGGTACCGCGTGGGGCGTCCCGTTGTAGGGCTGCTGGCTGCCGCCGCCGCCGGACCCGCCGCCGGTGTCCCCGCCCGAACCGCCGCTGTCACCACCGGTGGTGCCGCCAGTGCCGCCAGTGCCGCCAGTACCGCCGGAACTGCCGACGGTGACGCTGGAGCTGCCGCTGGACTGGTAGCCTTCGGTGGCAAGGATCTGGTAGTCGTGGCTGCCCATGTTCAGGCCGGCGCTCTGCCAGGCGTCGAAGTGGTTGCCCGTGGTGATGGTGCCACTGGTCCGGGAGTTCTGTCGAATGCTCCAGTACTGAGTGAACGTCGCCGTCCCCTCGATGGAGGGCTGCTGAACCCGCTCGGACGTGTAGAGTTCGTAGGTCGAGCCGTCGGTCGTGTGAGTCCCGTGGGACTGGTCGCCGGGCTTGTAGCTGCCGTAGTCCTCGATGATGTAGTACTCGACGAGCGGATTCGTCGTCCACCCGTAGAGACAGAGGTAGGAGTTGCCCTGTGGGTTGTACTGGGCGTTGTAGTCGATGTTCCGGCGTGATCCGGTGGACCAGCCCTTGCCGAGGACGAAGTTACCCGTGTTGCTCCACTCGCAGCTGTAGTTGCCGCCGGATCCCAGCGTCATGGAGACCGAGCCCTCGTCGTTGGTCCAGAACGAGTAGAAGTACCCGTTGTGGGTGCCCGTCTGGTTCGAGGTGATCGTCTGTTGCTGGCCAGCGGCGGCGCCGGCGCCGACGCCGACCGCCGCGGTTGCGACGGCCGACTTCATGTAGGCGCGCCGGTCCATCGAGTCGAGCACGCCGTCGCCCCCGTCGGCGCCCGTCTCGCGAGGCCCGTTGCTTTCGTTCGCGTTCTCCGGTACGTCTCGTGTCGCTCGCTCCGTGTCGTCTGTCATGGTGTCAAACACCAGCAACGATCGTGTAGGTTGGCAACTTGATAAAACCCTGAGATACTTTAATTATTATCGCTTACAGTAGTTAATTATTACGCGGAAGGGACGGAACGACGGTGTGTCTCGACGTCTCTTCGACATCAGAAACGCCGCACTCGGCCTGCCGGAGCACTATCGTGGGCTCGTTCCCCGGACGAGCGGTCCCCGTGGTGCAGACGTCTGGGGAGGAAAGACGACGCGTCGACGAAACGCGGTGGCGCCGCTACCACCGGCTTCCGGTGGCGCGGCGTCACGTCGTTCGACCGCTACTGGTCGTCTGTGCAGTCGCCGAGAGCCGATTACGAGATCTGAACCGTCACCTCGTCGGTGGACGAGGCGCCCTCGTTGTTCGTCGCGGTGAGGGTGACGGTGTAGCTGCCGGCGGACTGGTAGCGTTCGTCGGTGTACCAGCCGGTGCCGGTCGAGCCGTTACCCAGGTCCCACTCGAGGGACGTGATCCAGTTTCCGGACCCCGAGGTGTCGTCGATGTGGAACTGGACGAGGTCGCCCGTGCTCGCCGAGGTCGTGCTCGGGTCGATCTCCGCGACCAGGTCGCCGCCGGTGCCACCGGTGCTGCCCCCGCTCGACCCACCAGTACTGCCGCCGGTGCTGCCACCGGTGGATCCGCCAGTGGAACCGCCGGTCGTTCCGCCGGACGAGCCACCGCTGGTCCCGCCAGTACTGCCGACGGTGACGCTGGAGCTGCCGCTGGACTGGTAGCCTTCGGTGGCCAGGATCTGGTAGTCGTGGCTGCCCATGTCGAGGCCGGCGCTCTGCCAGGCGTCGAAGTGGTTGCTCGTCGTGATGGTCCCACTCGTCCGCGAATTCGTTCGGATGGACCAGTACTGCGGGAACGTCGCCGTCCCCTCGATGGAGGGCTGCTGGACCCGCTCGGACGTGTAGAGTTCGTAGGTGGAGCCGTCGGTGGTGTGGGTGCCCTGTGACTGATCCCCGGGTTTGTAGCTGCCGTAGTCCTCGATGATGTAGTACTCGACGAGTGGGTCGGTCGTCCACCCGTAGAGACAGAGGTACGAGTTACCCTGTGGGTTGTAGTCGGCCGAGTAATCGATGGTCCTGTCCGAACCGGTACTCCAGCCTTTGCCGAGGACGAAGTTGCCCGTGTTGTTCCACTCGCAACTGTAGCTGCCGCCGGACTCCAGCGTCATGGTGACCGAGCCCTCGTCGTTGGTCCAGAACGAGTAGAAGTACCCGTCGTGGGTGCCCGTCTGGTTCGAGGTGATCGTCTGTTGCTGGGCGGTGGCGGCCCCGACGCCGAGGCCGACGGCCGCGGTTGCGGCCGCGGATTTCATGTAGGCGCGCCGTCCCATCGAGTCGAGCACGCCGCCGTCGGCGTCCCCGGTCGCTTCGATGTCGCTCAGTTCGTCCGTCGATACTCCCGTGTCGCTAGTGCCGTCGTCTGTCATGGTGTCAATTCACCGGCACGTATTCCGTTGGTTGGGGCATTGATAAATCCCGACGACAATTTAATTATTTATATATACATTAATTAATTACTGCAGACAAGTTATCGAAGAATTTGGCTCCAGCGTGCGCTCCTGACTGTCCGCTCGGCGGCCGTCGACACTCCGAAGGAATCGCGGTTGGGACGGTGGTCCGACCGTCCGGGCTGTTCGTCAGGCTACCGGTACCGTGGTGGTGGCCGTCGGGACCGTCGCCGGCGGTCCGCGACCACCCGACACTCGATCAGGAGATGTCGACGGTCACCTCGTCGGTGGTGGAGGTTCCCTCGTTGTCCGTCGCGGTGAGGGTGACGGTGTAGCTGCCGGCGGACTGGTAGCGTTCGTCGGTGTACCAGCCGGTCGCCGTGGTGCCGTTGCCCAGGTCCCACTCGAGGGACGTGATCCAGTTTCCGGACCCCGAGGTGTCGTTGATGTTGAACTGGACCAGGTCGCCGACGCTGGCGGCGGTGGTGCTGGGCGAGATCTCCGCGATCAGGTCGCCACCGGTGTCGCCGTCGCCGCCAGTACCACCGTCATCGTCGTCACCGCCGGTGTCTCCCGAACCATCGTCGTCCCCGCCAGTCGAGCCGTCGAGAGAGAGGGAGACGTTGTTGAGGTCCCACCAGCTCTCGTCCATGGCGACGCGGACGACCTGCTGGCCAGCGTCGAGAGAGACGCCGGAAGTGGAGACGGTCTCCCAGGAGTCCCAGCCGCCCGTGGCGCCGAAGCTGACGGTGCCCGAGACGTCCTGGCCGTCGACTTCGAGGTGGAAGGATCCACCACCGGAGTCGGAGGCGACGAGGGCTTCGAGGGTGTACTCGCCGGCTTGCTCGACGTCGACTGTGTACTCGACCCACTCGCCGGACTCGATGTAACCGATGGAGTAGCCGGAGCCGGCGGAGTTCGAGGAGATGTCGACGGCCTCGTCGGTGCGCATCGCGCCGCCCTCGTTCTCGGACGTGTTGTCGCTGTAAGCGACCCCGGAGCCGCCCTGGTCGTACTCCTCGGCCTGGATGGTCCCCGGGACGGCGTGGGGAGAGCCGTTGTAGGGCTGCTGCTCGCCGCTACCGTCGTCACCGTCGCTGCCGTCGTCACCGTCGTCGCCGTCGTCACCGTCGCCGGTACCGCTCCCGTCGACTGTGACGGTGACGGACGTCCCGCCGGTGCTCGTGACCGACACCGTCTGCGTCGTCGAGTCGCTGTCCGTCGAGACGGTGATCTCGTGCTCGCCGAGGAAGGCGTTCGTCGAGTAGGTGCCGCCGGAGTCGGTCGTCCCGGTCTCGTCGTTCCACCACTCGCCGTAGACGAGGTTCCGCCAGACGTCGAGACTTGGCTTTTCGGACCAGTCCTCGTAGAAGAACGGCGCGTCGTCCTCCCAGTGGCGGCCGTCCCAGAAGCCCCACACCAGGAAGGACCCGACGCCGGGATGACTGAACGTCAGCCGGAGGAAGCGCTCGAACCAGTCGGCCTTGGCCGACTCGTCCCAGTTGCTGCCCGACTGGTCGTACTCGGTGATCTTGAGGGTGTCCGTGAGCTGTCCGTACTCGTTGAGGATGCTGATGATCTGGCTGTCGCTCAGCGTCTCGTTCTGTGCGAAGTGACACTGCAGCCCCGTCGTCTCCAGGTCGATACCGTTGTCGAGCAGGTGCTGGATGTGGGTCTGGTAGCCCTGCTGGTCGCTGCCGTAGTCGCCGGCGATGGCGTTGTAGTCGTTGACCGCCAGCGTCGTGCCGCTGGGACGGACCTCCTCGGCCCGCTGGTACCAGTCGGCGACGATCTGTGCGGTCTCGGGGTTCGACGTGAACGGGTCGATGATCGTCGTCGAGTGCTGGACCTCGTTGAGGACCTCCCACTCGTGGATGTCGCTCCCGTAGTGGTTCATGATCTCGTCGATGTGTTGCATCGACAGTTCGCGGACCGTCTCCGTGTCGCCGTTGTCGATGGCGGTCTGGACGTCGCTCGGAACCGCGTAGTCGACGCCGTAGACGCAGACGTGCCCGCGCATGTCCATGCCCTGGTCGAGGATCCAGTTGGTCGCGTCGTCGGCGAGCTGGGTGTTCTGCTCCCAGAGGGCCCACTTGTGCTGGTTCTCCATCACCGCCGTGTTGAACAGCTCCGGGATGTACTCCCGGTAGTTGTCGCCGGCGCTGTTCTGGTTGATCAGCGTGTCGGCGTGGACCGCGGTCCCCCACCGGAAGTCGTGGGACTGCTGGGTGACGCTCACTTCCGCCCCCGAGACCGTGGACCCGTCGGAATTCTCGACGACCACTTCGAGGTCGCCGGTGCGATGTTCCTGGATGCGCTCTTCGGGCGTCTTGGACGTGTCCGCCGTCGCGCCCGCCGCCGGGGACGACGCTGCGGCGCCCAGCCCCGTGGCGGCCGCGGCGGCGCCCACCGCCTTCATGTAGTCGCGCCGGTCCATCGCCGCGAAGTCGTTTCGTCTGGATTTCGTTTCGTCTTCGGGTACGACCTCGACGTCCCGTGGCTCGTCTTCGCTCCCGTTCGATTCGTCTCTCACTGGTCGCCTGTCGTCGTCTTCCATGCTAACAGTTCACCAGCAACACTGATGGCTGGGCGCGTAATAAAACCGGATCATCAGACGATGAATTATCGATACACTAAATGAGATTAACTGCTGGGCGGGCGTGCTCTCCGTGCCCAGAGCGGCGCGCACTGGGGACCGATACCGGGTCGATTCCGCCGAGCGAATCGGTTCCTCAGTGCGGCGGGCGACCGTCGAAAAATCGGGTGCTGTCGGAAGGGAGCCGTGCCGATTACGGTGACTGGAACGTCCAGAGCTGGTTCGCACCGCCGTGCCAGTCGTACTGCTGGACGTTGGCGCCGTCGGACCCCGAGGAACTCTCGACCTCGACGGCCTTGTCGCTGTGGACGGGCTGGATGTGGTACTGGCCGCTGCCCTGGTCGTGGATGTGGAAGCGCTGGTTGTCGTTCCCGTAGTCCGTGTACTGCTGGACGTTGGCGCCGTTCCCGGTCGACGCGTTGGCGACGTCGAGCACTTTGCCGCTGTTGACGTTCTGGATGCGGTAGCCGTTCCCGGTGTCCTCGACGTTCCACTGCTGGTTGGAGCCGCCCCAGTAGGCGTACTGCTGGACGTTGGCGCCGTCGGACGTCGACTGGTTGGCGACGTCGAGGCCCTTGCCGCTGTTGACGTTCTGGATGCTGTAGGTCCCACTCGAAATGGAACCGGTCGAGCCACCGCTGTCGCCGCCGTCGCTGCCGCCACCACCACCGCCGCCACCACCGCCGGAGCTGCCGACGGTGACGCTGGCGCTGCCGCTGGACTGGTAGCCTTCGGTGGCCATGATCTGGTAGTCGTGGCTGCCCATGTTCAGACCGTGGTTCTGCCAGGCGTCGAAGTGGTTACCAGTGGTCACGGTCCCACTCGTCCGTGAGTTCTGGCGGATGGACCAGTACTGGGTGAAGGTCGCGTTGCCCTCGATGGAGGGCTTGTTCACTCGCTCGGAGGTGTAGATCTCGTAGGTCGACCCGTCAGTGGTGTGGGTGCCGTGGTAGCTATCACCTGGTTTGTAGCTGCCGTAGTCCTCGATGATGTAGTACTCGACGAGCGGATTCGTCGTCCACCCGTACACACAGAGGTACGAGTTACCCGAGGGGTTGTACTGGGCGTTGTAGTCGATGTTCCGGCGCGACCCGGTGCTCCATCCTTTCCCGCAGACGAAGTTCCCGGTGTCGCTCCAGTTGACGCTATAACTCCCGCCGGACTCCAGGTTCATCGTCACGGTCCCCTCGGAGTTCGTCCAGAACGAGTAGTAGTAGCCGCCGTGGTTCCCCGTCTGGTTCGAGGTGATGGCGGCGGCGGGGTTCGTCGCGGCGCCGACTCCCACTGCCGTCGCCGCGGCGGTGCCCACTGCTTTCACGTAGTCTCGACGGCCCATCCCACCGAGGCCGTTCCCGTCGTTCTCGGCAGCTACGTCTTCGACGCCCCCGCGGCCGTCGTCACTGCAGTTCGATCCGTCCCGCTTCGATCGCGTGTCGTCGTCTATCATGGTGTCTGTTCACACCGTCGTTGCAATAGCACTCATAGTTAATAAAACATACAGATCATTTAATGAATTATACTGAAAATTAGGAATAATCGGGCACCGGTCTGCGCCGTGGCGACGCGGCCACCGACGTCAGCGCCCGTCACGGCCGCACGTCGTGGGCGGAGGTCGAACGTCGCGCCAGCGTTGACCGGCAAAAAATCGGGTGCGGTCGGAAGGGATCTGCGCCGACTACGGCGACTCGAACGTCCAGAGCTGGTTGCCGTTGCCGTTCCAGTCGTACTGCTGGACGTTGGCGCCGTCGGACGTCGAGCCACTCTCGACTTCGACGGCCTTCTCGCTGTGGACGGGTTGGATGTGGTACTGGCCGCTCCCCTGGTCGTGGATGTGGAAGCGCTGGTTGTCGCTCCCGTAGTCCGAGTACTGCTGGACGTTGGCGCCGTCGGACGTGGACGAGTTGGCGACGTCGAGCACTTTGCCGCTGTTGACGTTCTGGATGCGGTAGCCGTTCCCGGTGTCCTCGACGTTCCACTGCTGGTTGGAGCCGCCCCAGTAGGAGTACTGCTGGACGTTGGCGCCGTCCTCGGTGGACGAGTTGGCGACGTCGAGGCCCTTGCCGCTGTTGACGTTCTGGATGCTGTAGGTCCCACTCGACAGCGATCCGGTGGACCCGTCGGAGCCGTCGTCGCTGCCACCGTCATCGCCGCCGCCACCACCGCCACCACCGCCGGAGCTACCGACGGTGACGCTGGCGCTGCCACTGCTCTGGTAGCCCTCGGTGGCCATGATCTGGTAGTCGTGGCTGCCCATGTTCAGACCGTGGTTCTCCCAGGCGTCGAAGTGGTTGCCCGTGGTGACGGTCCCGCTCGTTCGTGAGTTCTGCCGGATGGACCAGTACTGGGTGAACGTCGCATTGCCCTCGATAGAGGGCTTGTTCACTCGCTCGGAGGTGTAGATCTCGTAGGTCGACCCGTCGGTGGTGTGGGTCCCTTGGTAGCTATCACCTGGTTTGTAGCTGCCGTAGTCCTCGATGATGTAGTACTCGACGAGCGGGTTCGTCGTCCACCCGTACACACAGAGGTAGGAGTTACCCGAGGGGTTGTACTGGGCGTTGTAGTCGATGTTCCGCCGTGATCCAGTGGACCAGCCCTTGCCACAGACGAAGTTCCCGGTGTCGCTCCAGTCGACGCTGTAACTGCCGCCGGACTCGAGGTTCATCGTTACCGTTCCTTCGGAGTCCGTCCAGAACGAGTAGTAGTAGCCGCCGTGGTTCCCCGTCTGGTTCGAGGTGATAGCCGCAGCCGGGCTCGCTACGGCGCCGGCGCCGAGGCCGACCGCTGCAGTGGCGACGGCCGACTTCATGTAGTCGCGCCGTCCCATCGAGTCGAGCGCGCCGTCGTCGGCGTCCCCGGTCGCTTCGATGTCGCTCAGTTCGTCCGTCGATACTCCCGTGTCGCCTGTATCGTCGTTCGTCATTGTCGTGTTCGTTGGATAGCCGCATCGCTGTTCGGACCGGGGTTCGTCGACTACCGGTGGGCTGGCACCGTCTCGCCAGCCGTTTCGACGGGGCGAAACCGTTACCGTGGGGCGTCAGTCGCGTCGCTACCGCTCTTCGTCCGTGAACCTGGTCTTCGCCGTCCCCGCTCTCGGCGGGAACGTGGTCTGCCCGGCGCACCGCGATGGACACTCCCCCGCTGCTCGCCCGATCTCGTACCCGTCGAACCGGCCGTACCGGCCCGCGTAATACGTCGTCTACCGTCTCGTCAGTTGCGTTGTTTTACCAACGAATTGGTCATTGAGCTGTATATAGTTAAAAATTACCTAGAAAGATTGTTGTAACAACGAGTAAATCGCCGACACGTAGTCGTCCGATTCCGCTCCGTGGGCGCGCGCACCCGTCGCTCGGGGCGAGAGAGTTCGACGGGTGACCGAGAGCAGACCCACCGCTCGCGAAGAGGCGCCGCTGTACTGCCGCTATCGACATCGCAACCGCTATCGACGTCGAACTGACGAAAAATTGGCTGCGTCGCGAAACCGACTAGTGGTTCATGTAGACCGTCTTGGTCTGGGTGAAGAAGTCGATGGCCGCGTCGCCCTGCTCGCGGAACGTGTTCGTCGAGGACTGCTTGTAACCCCCGAAGGGGACGTGCAGTTCGAGACCGGTGGTCTTCTCGTTGACCTTGACGACGCCGGACTCGGAGCGGTCGACGAACTCGTGGGCCTCGGCGAGGTCGTCGGTGACCACGCTGGCCGAGAGCCCGTACTCAGTGTTGTTGGCCACTTCGATGGCCTCGTCGAAGTCCTCGACCTCGGTCACGGCGAGCACCGGACCGAAGACCTCCTCCTGGAAGATGCGCATGTCGGGGGTGACGTCGGAGAAGACGGCCGGCGTGACGAAGTAGCCGTCCGAGAGGTCGCCCTCGTCGACGCGGTCGCCGCCGAACTCGTGGGTCGCGCCCTCGGTCTTGGCGATGTCGACGTAGTCGAGGGTGGACTCGAACTCGCCTTCGTTGACGTGCGGGCCCATGCCCGGGTCGTCGAGGCCGGGACCGATGTCCAGGCTCTCGGCGTACTCGGTGATGCCCGCGACGAACTCGTCGTAGACGTCGGTGTGGACGATGGCGCGCGAGGTCGCGGTACAGGCCTGGCCGGTGACGCCGAAGGCGCCGACGCCGACGATGTCGACGGCCTCGTCGACGTCAGCGCTGTCGGTGACGATGGTCGGGTTCTTGCCGCCCATCTCGGCCTGGGCGCGCTTGGTGTCGTCGGTCGCCGCGTCGTAGACCTGGAGACCGACCTGCGTGCTCCCGGTGAAGGAGACGGCGTCGACGTCGTCGCTGTCGGTCAGCGTGGTGCCGACGCTGCTACCGGACCCGACGACGACGTTGACGATGCCGTCAGGGGCACCGGCCTCGTCGAGCGCCTTGGCGAGTTCGAGGGCCGGGCCGGGCGCCTGCGTGGCGGGCTTGAGGACGACGGCGTTCCCCGTCGCGAGCGCCGGCGCCATCTTCCAGGCCGGGATGGCGATGGGGTAGTTCCACGGCGTGATCAGACCGGCGACGCCGACGGGCTCCTTCCGCGTCGAGACGGAGGTGCGGCCGCCGCTGGCACCCTTGACGGTCCCACCGAAGTCGTAGGCCTTCTCCGCGTAGTAGTAGAAGATGTCGATGGCGCGCTGGACTTCCCCGCTGGCCGAGGACAGCGGCTTGCCCTCTTCACGCGTGAGCAGCTCGGTCAGTTCCTCCTTGCGCTCTTCCAGGATGGCGCCGGTCTCCCGGAGGATCGCGCCGCGGTCCGGTGCGGGCATGTCTGCCCACTCGCCCTGCGCGGCCGACGCGGCTTCGACTGCCGCGTTCGCGTCGGACTCGCCACCGTAGTGGTACGTGTTGACGACTTCCGTCGTGTCGGCGGGGTTGGTCACGTCGACCGTGTCGCCGGACTCGGCGGCGACCCACTCCCCGTTGACGTAGTTCTGCTTTGGCTCTGGCATACACTGAAAGGATCGACGCCCGGTTACTTACTATTTCCCTTCCGGGAGACAGAGCGGCGAGTCCCGGAGTGGTCGCCGGCCCTCTCCACCTGTGCCCTCGGACGCCGTAGATCGGCCGCTCGTCCCCACTGCTGGAGCTCTGACGGTCGCCCGCAGGCGAACTCACGTTCGTAAATACTGAACAGATTTTTATAGGTGGCACCGCCAGGGGAACTATGGGCCCGTCAGCAACGAACCCGGTGAAATCGATCGAGGCGATGTTCACTATCGTCGAAGCTCTCAAGGAGCTCGACGGTGCGGGCGTCACCGAGCTCGCCGACCACCTCGAACTCCCCAAGAGCACCATCCACAACTACCTCGCCACGCTCGAACAGGAGGAGTACGTCGTCAAGGAGGGGACGACCTACCGCGTCGGCCTGCGCTTTCTCGACCTGGGCGCGTACGCCCGCGACCAGGTCGAGATGTTCGAAGTGGCCAAACCCGAGCTCGAACACCTGGCCAGCGAGACGGGCGAACTCGCCAACCTCCTCGTCGAAGAGCACGGGAAGGGATCCTACCTCTACCGGACGCGCGGCGAGATGGCCGTCCAGGTCAAGGGCCACGTCGGCACGCGCGCGCCCCTCCACAGCACCGGTCTCGGCAAGGCCATCCTCGCGCACCTCCCCGAGGAGCGCGTCGAGGCCATCGTCGACCACCACGGCATGCCCGCCTCCACCCCCGAGACCATCACCGACCGCGACGAACTGTTCGACGAACTCAAACGGATACGCGACCGGGGCTTCGCCTTCGACGACGAAGAACGGCTGCGCGGGCTCCGCTGCGTCGCGGCGCCCATCCTGGCCAACGACGACGTCGTCGGGGCGATCAGCGTCTCCGGCCCGACCAACCGGCTCCGGGACACCCGGTACAGGGAGGAACTCCCCCAGAAACTCCTCGAAGTCCAGAACGTCATCGAACTGAACGTCACCTACTCCTGACGGCCGACCGTACTGTTCACGATCGCTGAATACGTGGCCTGACCGACCGCATATTCGCAAGCCGGCGGGCCTATCCGGTCGAATTTCTCCGTCGTCGGCGCCTAACACCGGTACGTCTGTTATCTGACCTGCCGCCGCGTCGACTGCGATCCGTCACTGAAACACCGGCCGATCGCTCGATCCCAGAGGGCGGTCGGGATCTCGTCGCCGCCTCGCTGTCACTTCAGCGCCGGTCTCGGAAACTGTCGCCCGGGCCGACTCCGCGACGGCAGCAAGCTGTCGCCTATACTGAATGGCATCCAGGCGGGAGTGACTGGGACGTACGTCTCGGGTTCGTCGCAACCGCCGTCTTGCAGTTGCCGGCCCAACTTTCTGATGGAAGCGGCCCCAATCGACCGCTGGCGCGCTTCGTCGACGACTGTATCGCCCGCAGAACAGCCACGACCGCGACTGCGACGAACCCAATGACTCACCACAACCACGACGATTCCCGACAGCAGCGACGCCAGCATCGCACCAGACAGCCGACCCAGCACCGCGGCGGCCAGGGCGACCAGCGGGGCGAACACGCGGAGAGCCAGCAGGGGCCTGGTCGGATGGGCGCACAGCGACACCAGCAGTCACAACAGCGCGGCCACCGGTCACAGCCTGCCCAGCAGTCACAGCAGCACACCCAGCAGTCACAGCAGCACACCCAGCAGACAGGTGGTGGGCAGCAGCGCCAGCCCACAGGCCAGGGGCGCCGGGAGCAAGCGGGTCACCGGGGCGGTCAGCAGCGGGCTGGTGGCCGGGGCTTCACCCCCCAGTCCAGCCCACAGCGCAACCAGCAGCGACCGGGCCAGCAGGGAAGCCGCCAGCAACCCGGCCAGCAGCAGCCGGGCCAGCGAGGCGTCGGACAGCAGGGCGGCTGGCAGGGTGAGACGAACGCGGGCCTGCAGTACGGCGGCGAGGCCCGTCACGACCAGTCGCCCCACCACGTCGGCGCACAGCAGCGTTTCGGCGAGCCCAGCCGGGCCGAACAGGGCGGTCGACTGAACGAGCCACAGTCCTCGCCACAGGACCAGCACTACTCCCAGGGGTCCTACCCACAGGTCGGCGGGGCTCAGGGCGGTCCACAGCAGCGCCGCTCCCAGGCCCAGCAGGGACAACAGCGCCGGGAGCGGCAGCATCAGAGCACTCAGTCCCGTGGCCAGCAGCGAGGCGGTCAGGCTGGCCAGCAGCGAGGCGGTCAGGCTGACCAGCAGCGAGCCGGTGGTCAGCAGGGCGGATACGGGCAGGCTGACCAGCAGTATGGCGGTGGTCAGCAGGGCGGCTACGGCCAGGAGAGCCAGCAGCGTCCGCAGGGACAGCGAGCTCAGCAACGGGGCCAGCACAGCGGCCAGCAGCGCCAGGCCGGCGGGCCAGACGAGCGGGAACAGCGGAACCTGCCGCGCCAGGAGTAACTGGCCTCATCGTGTCGGTTGAAAGCCCGTACCGTCGTCCGGCGTGACCTGTGCCGTCGAACGCCGGGGAAACGGTACAACCGACACGATCAGACAGCGTCGGCGTCGAAGACTATCAGACAGCGTCGGCGTCGAAGAGGCGCCGGCAGAGTTTCCGCTGGGCGCTCCGGAGGTGGCCGTTGAACGTCGGCTGACTGATGTCCATCGTCTCGGCGATCTCCTTTCCGGTCCGGGGACGAGGTCGTTCGAAGAAGCCGCTGAAGTAGGCCGTCTGTATCGCCTCCAGCTGCCGCGGCGTCAGTTCGTCGGTCATCGTCCCGTGGAACTCCGCCGTCGTTCGGCAGCCGCGTTCGTCGCTGTAACGGGCCAGCAGCTCCGACCCGGGGTACCTGGTCCGGAACATCTCGACGAACTCGCGGACGGCGGCGTCGGCGGCGAGTTCGACGACCACCGTCGCCTCCCCGTCCGCGGCGGTCCCCTCGCGGAGGCGGCCGCCGTGTTCGAGCACCGTCCCGGCCAGGCTCTCCGCCTCGAGCGTCGCCTCGAAGTGACAGCGTTGCTCGCCGTCGTCGGTCTGGGCCGAAACCAGGTCCAGGTCCGTCACGGGGAGGCGCGGTTCGAGCGCGAGGACGTCGTCGGCCGGGGAACCCGTCGTGGTGAAGTACCCGCGCAGGCGGCCGTCAGATCGCGGAACGACGGTGTCGAGAGACGCCGAACAGTCGGCCTCGTCGGCGATCGTCACGAGTGGGAGCGCGTCGTCGTCGACGGCGAACTCGAGGACCGCGGCCTCCTCGCTCACGAGCGCCTTCTTGCTCTCGACGGCGTTGATCGCGTGGGCGATGGTCTCGCTCAGTTCGCCGAGCACGGACCGTTCGAGTTCGTCGAACACGCCCGGGCTGTCCCCGTAGAGCGTGAGGACGCCGTAACAGGTGTCCTGGTACACAAGCGGGAGCGAGATGGCGGCGTGGTAGCCACGGTTCAGGGCCGCCTGGCGCCAGGACGCACAGCGCTCGTCGGAGAGCACGTCGTTGGCGAACTGGGGCTCCCGGCGGTCGACGGCACGAGCGGCGGGGTGGTCGCTCTCCTCGCCCTCGTCGGCGTCGACTGTGAGGCCGTCGAGGGAGCCCTTCTCGGCGCCCGCGGACTCCCGTGGCCGTACCGCCCCGGTGACCCGGTCGACGTCGCCGACCCACGCGAGTTCGTAGGGGCCGCCGGTCGCCAGGCGCTCGCAGACGACGGACTCGATCTCCGTCCGCGTCGACGCCTGGACGAGCGCCTGGTCGATGCTCCGGATGATGTCGTTGACCCGGTCCAGCCGTTCGAGCGTCTCGTTTTGCGTCTCCAGGGTCTGTTCGCGCTCCTGGAGCTGTCGTTCCCGTTCGACGCGGGCAGTCACCGTCTCGAGGGTGGCTGCCGTGGCCTCGACGAAGTCGCGCTCGGCGGACCCGAACCCGTCGCGGTCTATCGTCGCCGTCACGAACAGCCCGTGGGCGCCGAGGGGGATAGCGACGGCCTCGGTGAGGTCGTCGTTCGCGCCGGGCAGTTCACCCACGTCGTCGACCGTCCGCACCTCGTTCGCGACGAACGTCTCCCAGAACGGGCCCGTCTCGGGGTCACACAGCGATTCGGTCGGCATGCCGTCGGCGGCGTCGTCCGTCTCTGCGATGGCGCGCAGGCCGCCTTCGTCGTGGTCGTACCCGAGGACGGTCGAGACGGGCAGTTTCAGCGTGGACTCGGCGTGGTCGACGGCGGCCTCGGCGACGTCCTCGTGGCCCTCCATGCGGAGCAGGTCCCGGGCCATCTCGTTGAGCGCCGCGAGCTGGGCCTCCCGGTGTTCGCGTTCGAGTTCGTAGCCGATCCACTGGCTCGTCAGCTCCACGACGGTCCGTTCGTGGTCCGTGAACGGTTCCGTTCGCGGCGACCCGGAGGCGAAACAGACGGTCCCGTACAGTTCGCTCCCGAGCGTGACCGTGGTCCCGACGTAGCTCTCGTGGCCCCAGACGTCGTAGGCCGGGTCGTCGTCCCATCCCTGCCTGGCCGCGTGTTCGACGGTCAGGGGCGCTTCGCGGGAGAGGACCTTCCGGCAGTACGTCTCCTCGACCGGCGTCGGGTCCCCGTCGTCGAACCGCTCGTGACCGCCGACGGCCGCGACGGTCGCCAGTTCGTCGCCGTCCCACCGGGTCAGCGCGGCACAGTCCAGGCCGAGGCGCTCCTGGCCCAGTTCCAGCAGTCGCTGCACTTTCCGTTCGAAGGGCCTGTCGGGGTCGGCGACGACCTCGTTCTGTTCGCGGAGGTAGCGTTCGCGCTCCTGGAGCGCGACCTTCGCCTCGGCCCGCTCGGTGAGCGTCCGCAACATGCGGTCGATCTCGCGGTCGGGCTGGTCCGGCCCGAAGAACTCCTCGGGCGGGGTGTAGTAGACGTTGTGGCAGACGGTACTGTCGTAGACGAGATGCGGGTGGGTCTGGATGACGGTGCCGAGCACCTCCGGTGGGAACCGCGACCGGTCGTACTGGCACAGCGCGATGCAGTCCTCGCCGTGGAACAGGTCGTTCACCTTCGACTCGTAGGCCATGAAGTCGGCCGTCGAGGTGGCCTCCTCGAGCAGCCAGCCGACGGACGCCGCGAGCCGGAGCGCCTCGTATTCGCGGGTCGCCTCGTCGATGACGTCCGCGTAGAACTCGAGCATCTCGTCCGGGTCGAACTGCCCGTCTCGCAGGTAGGTCTCCTCGACCGTGTGGAAGGTGAGCGCACCGGTGTCGAGCGCCGCGTCCACGTCGACGTCGGTGCGTCGGAGGCCCGCGAGGACGGCGTCCTTGCTCTCCGTTTCCAGGAGGCACATGCACCGTTCGCCCCGGCGGAGGCCCTGTTCCAGGTACGGCACGGTCGCCGCGACCTGTTCGGCCCGGTTCTCGTAGATCAGGGCCATGTGTTCGTTCGCCTCGTGCCCGTCGAGCGACTCGACGGGGCCGCGGAACGACGGGCTCGACCGGAGCGCGTCGAGGCCCCGCTCGAGGGTGAGGACGTCGTCCTCCTCGCGCGATACCCGTTCGATCAGGCTCATGCGACCACCCGGACCGTCGATACTCGCCGTCCAGTGCGGGAGTCCGTGGCGAGTTCGAGTGCTATCGACGCGGCGCCCGTGTCGATCTGTGACGATCGAGAGGATGGTTGCAGTTCAGACATGATTGTCTCACTCAGTTCGCCCGGGCCCACCGGATCCCGCGTGGAACTTCCCGACGTCCCCGGGTTCGTAACCACTTGGCCGGATGATTCACTGGGGCATAAGAATTGTGCCTCGACAATCAGATCTGCAGATTGACACCGACGGCGAGCCGGTTCGTTACCAGTTTCGGACCGGCGCCGGCGGTGTTCGGGGGACGAAACCGAGAACTGCGAAACCGACAACTCTGCTAGAGACGGCCAGTGAACGGCGCGTTCGCACCGGGTCGTGGCCCGGTCGTCACGGGGTCACTGCCCGGCCGCGCTGGCCCGGGAGTCCTCCCCGACTCCGGCGGCCCGGTGCGGCCGGACGTCGACTTCGACGCCGTCGACGGTGCCCCGCTCACCGGTGACCACCACCTCGTGACGCTCGTAGGTGAACGCCACCTGCCCCGCACAGCCGCCGTCGAACAGCGCGTCCAGCGCCTCCGGGTCGATGGTCTCGTACAGCGGGTCCAGGTCGACCGGGTCGACGTCGTCGGCGTCCGCGACGGCGTAGATGACCGCTTCGTGCACTGACGTCTCGTGAACAATCGCGTCCGAACTGAAACTCATCGTCGTGACCAATGCCCGCCCGTGGCATATGCGTGCTCGCGATATCGATAGGGCCCGGGAACGTCGGGACCTATCCATATCGGATCCGGGGGCCTGCGACCACCACTGTCAGGTGAGGATCGAGTCGAGGAGCTTCTGCTGGGCCTTCCGGAGGTGCTGGTGGAACGTCGGGGCGGTCACGTCGAGGGACTCGGCCACCTCTTCACCGGAGCTCTCGCGGGGCCAGTCGAAGAAGCCGGCGTGGAAACTCGCCTCCAGCGACGCTCGCTGGCGGTCGGTGAGTTCCTCGATCAGGGTCCGTTCGATCCGCTGGCGGGAGTCGGTGCGACTCACCTGCTGACGGGTCACCAGCGTCGCGTCCGCGTAGGTGTCACGGACGTCGTCGACCATCCGCCGGACGTCGATGGTCGGCGGCAGGTGGACCCGGACGTGCATGGTGTCGCCCTCGATCCGCGCCTCGTCGACGTACCCGCCACTGTCCGCGACCGCGGAGACCACCGGCGGCTCCGACAGCTTGAGTTCGAACCGGCGCTCCTCGCCACCGTCCGGGTCGTCGCCGAGGACGGTGAGCGCCTCCCAGTGGGAGAGTTCGTCGACGAGCGACGCCATCGAGTCCAGGGCCTCACCCTCCGCGGTCCCGTACTGGAGGAAGGTGTCGTCGCCCACAGAGATCGTCTGGGTGACGGTGATCGTCCCCGACACGGAGCGGTCCGCCTCCGCGAGGACGTCGTCGATCTGGACGTCGATCTCGACGACGTCGTCGCTCATCAGCGCCTGCTTGCGCTCGATGCTGGCGATGGCGTGGCCGATGATCTCACCGAGCTGGGCGATCACCTCCTCCTCTTCGTCGGCGAACGCGCCGGCCCGGTCGGTGTAGACGCCGAGGACGCCGTACAGCGTGTCCTGGTGGACGATGGGGATGGCTGCACAGCTCCGGTAGCCGTACGCCTCGGCGACGTCGCGCCAGGGCTCGAACGTCGGGTCAGCGAGCGCGTCGTGGACGACCTGGACCTCCTTCGAGCGCGCCGCGCGGCCGGCCGGGCCCTGCCCCTCGGGGCGGTCACCGTCGACGCTGATCTCGGCGTCCGCGACGTATCCCTCGACGCCCGCTTCGACGCGCGGCGCCAGCGAGTCGGTCCTGGGGTCGACCTCGGCCGTCCACGCGAACCGGTAGGTGTCTGAGTCGGCGAGCCGGTCACACACCGTCTGCTCTATCTCTTCGCGCGTGGACTGGGCGACGAGCGCCTCGTTGATGTCGCGGACGACGCCGTTGAGGTTGTCGAGCGCGGAGAGGTGTTCGCGTTGCTCCTCCAGTTCGCGCTCGTTGTCGCGCCGGTCGACGGCCGCCGCGAGGATGTTGGCGACCGACTGGACGAACAGCGCGTCGTCCTCGGAGAACTCCCGGCGGTCGGTGTCGTGGGTCGCGAGGACGCCCCAGGGACTCGCGCGGGAGCCGACGACGGCGCTGATCCCACTCCCGACGGTCGTCTCCACGACACTGTCGGGCCGGTCGAACCGGTCCTCAGCGGCCATGTCTTCGACGACGATCGGTTCGTCGGCCAGCAGCGTGTATCCCGCCTGGGACTGGCGGCCGACGTCGACAGCGGCCGACCCGACGCGCTCGGGCGCCATCGTGGCGCTTGCGCGCATCACCAGGTCCTCGGCCTCCCGGTCGAGGTCGAACACCTTGCAGTAGTCGCTGTCGAGCGTCTCCGTCACCAGGTCGACGGCCTCGTCGAACAGCCCGTCGAGGTCCTCGGAGCCGAGCGCTCGCTGGCCCAGGTCCGCCACTACTTCTTGCTGGCGGGCCCTGGCCTCGAGTTCGCGTTCGCGTTCGACGCGCGTGTAGGCCGCCTCCGCGTTGGACGCGAGGATTTCGATGAGTCGGCGGGTTCGCTCGTCACACGCGTCTTCGTCCTGCCAGCCCACGGCCAGTACCCCGTGGTCACCCAGTGGGACGAACAGCCCGGCGGTCATGTCGACCTCGTCGGGACTGGCCATGAGGTGGTCCGACTCGCGCACGTCCGCGTAGTAGTTCGCCTCGCCGTCGCAGTAGGTGTGGCCGACGACGCTCGAGTGGTCGACCGGGAACTCCGGGAGCGCCTCCCGCATGAAGTCTGTGTCGACGGACCGCTCGTCCAGTGTCAGCACGCCCGCCTCGCCGTCGTAGCGATAGACGACGACGCCGGGGAGGTCGATCACGGAGGTGGCGGCGTCGACCACGGTCCGGCTGACGTCGCTCTCGTCCTGCGAGCGGATGAGCTCGCGTGAGGACTCGTGGAGCGCCTGGAGCGTGTCCTCGAACAGTTTTCGCTCGGTCGCGTCCCGCGTGTAGGTGACGATTCCGTCGACGGTGGGGTCCTCGAGCAGGTTCCGACCCTTGGCTTCGAGGACGACCCAGGAGCCGTCCGCGTGTTCGAACCGGAACTCGACCAGCGGGTTGTGGTCAGGGTCCTCGACCAGTCCCGCGTACTCGCTCTGGATGGCCTCCCGGTCCTCGGGATGGATGTACTCGAAGACGTTCTCGCCCGCCAGATCCGCGGGGTCGTAGCCGAGGACGTGCTTCGCCGACGGGGTGACGTACCCGAGGGTACCGTCGGGGTCGATGATCGCGTTGACGTCCTGTGACTCCTCGAACAGCGTCTCGTAGCGTTCGAGTTCCCGTTCGCGCTCCTTGCGCTCGGTGACGTCCTGGACGACGCCGTCGAAGTACACGTCGCCGTCCTCCTCGGTCCGCATCGCGGTCACCGAGATCCAGATCGTCCGCCCCGCCAGGGTCTCCTGTTTCAGTTCGTAGTCCTCGACGACGCCCTCCGCCATCAGGCGCCGGCTGAACTCGGCGCGTTGCTCCGGGTCCGTATAGAGGTCGCTGACCCGGGACCCGACGAGTTCGTCGACGGAGTCGGCGTCGAATATCGCCGCCAGTTCCGCGTTCCCCGCGACGAACTCCCCGTCCGGGCCGGGCGTGTTCCGGTAGACGCCGACGGGCACGTTCTCGACGATCCGTTCGTACCGTTCGAGTTCGTGCTCGCGCTCCTTGCGCTCGGTGACGTCGGTGAAGTACACCGAGAGGCCGGACTCGGACGGGTAGGCGTCGACCTCGAACCACGTCCCCAGTGGCGGGTAGTACTCCTCGAAGTGGATCTGTTCCTGGGTTTCCGCGGCCTCGCGGAACGCCGCCTCGAACGCCGACCCGGCCGTCCCGTCGAACGCGTCCCAGATGCGCACGCCCGGCAGTTCGGATTCGGGCCGGCCGAGCACGTCCGCCGCGAGGTCGGTGACGGCGGTGATGCGCCACTCGTCGTCCAGGCCGACGAACCCGTCCGACACTCGCTCGAAGACGTCGTTCAGTTCGCTCTCGAGTTCGTCGCGCCGGGTCGCTAGCCGCTCGTTTTTCTCCTCCAGTTGTCGCTCGTACTCGCGCCGGTCGGTCGTGTCGCGGGTGACCGTCGCGAACCCACGGACTCCGCCATCGTCGTCCCGGATCGGGGTGATCGTGATCGACGCCCAGAACCGGGACCCGTCGGCCCGAACGCACCATCCCTCGTCCTCGGCCGACCCCTCTTCGAGGGCGCGCGAGAGGGTCTCCGCCGGCACGCCTGCAGCCACCTCCTCGTCCGTGTAGAACGTCGAGACGTGCTCACCGACGATCTCGGACTCCTCGTACCCCGTGATCCGTTCGGCGCCGGCGTTCCAGCTGACGACGTGACCGTCCGGGTCGAGGGTGACGATAGCGTCCTCCTCGATGGCCTCGACGAGGGACCGGAAGCGGCCGTTCTCGCTCTCCACCACGTCGTCCCCCGCGTCCGTCACCCCGTCTTCCGCGTCCGTTGCCCCGTCTTCCGCGTCCGTTGCCCCGTCTTCCGCGTCCGTTGCCCCGTCGCCGTCCGGTTCCCACCAGACGCGTTCGGTCCCGCCGACGCGCTTTCGCGCCAGCACCCCCTCCTCGACGAGTCCCTCCAGCCGCTCGCTGGCGGCCTGCTGCGAGCAGTCGAGGGCGTCTGCGACCTCGGCCGTCGTCAGGGGCTCGTCACGTGCACCGGTGGACCGAAAGACGGCCAGGACCGATTCCCGCCCGTCCCGGTTCCTGCTGACCATGTCCGAGTATGGGACAGGGCAGCCTTATTTAAACTCTGTTAACGGTAACAAATCACTGCCTTCACAGGTTGAGCGGTGTGTGGTCTGCTTCGACGTGGGGAAACAATGGTGACTCGTCTGAAAGCAGACGGAACCGATTCGACGGCTGCCGTGGCCGTTTCCGGCGAGTACTTCCGACGGGTTCGTAACAAAATCAGCGGTTTCGACTCCCGTTTTCTGGCGATGCGGCCGGGGCCACGAGGGCCGTTCGAAGTCCCCCCTCGATCGCACGGGTTGCCGCCTGGTGTCTCGTGAACACGTCAATCCGGATGGGTGGAACACAACTGAGTCCTGACAGCTGGCCCCGGCGGAACGCCGCGGCTGACGACCGGATCGTTGCCGTGTTCCAGCCAATTCCTGGTCGTGAACGGTGGCAACCGCTTCCCTCTCCGTAGACGTCAACGAATACTGACCTGAAACCAATCAGACTCGCTAGTGGTCGAACGGATCCGAGTTACCGGCCACGCCTGGGCCGCGTTCCTGCAGGTCGTCGCGTCGGTCACCGGGGTGGCAAACGACCCGGGACTGGCCGCGCCGCCTTTGCCGGTTCCGGTAGCCTCACCCCGGTTCTCACCCACCTACGGTCGTGACTGTACGGATCGTTCTCGTCGGCACGGGGAACCAGGGCGAGGCGTGGTGTCGGGACTTTTTGCCCCCGAACGAGGCCGACGACACCGTCGAAGTCGTCGCGGCGGTCGATGCGGACGCGGACGCCCTCGAGCGGGGCAGAGCGTTGCTCGGCCTCTCGCCCGACCGGTGTTACACGGACGCTCAGGCCGCCGTGGCGGCTCACGAGGCCGACGCACTGGCGCTGGTCGTGCCGCCCCACGTCCGCGAATCGCTGGTCGAGTTGGCCGTCGAACACGACCTGGACGTGCTCTGCGAGAAGCCCCTGGCCGACTCGCTGGAGACGGCGGCCCGCATCGTTCGGCGCGTCGAGGACGCCGGGCTGAAGCTGGGCGTCACGATGACCCAGCGCTACCGCGACGACGTGACGTCGCTGCGCCGGCAGGTCCGCTCGGGCGAGTACGGCGACGTCGACGCCATCTACAGCCGCTACGCCGTCAACGCCCGCTCCTACGGCACCTGGAAGCCCGAACGCCTCTACGACGTGGCGAACCACCCCATGCTCGTCGAGGGCGCCATCCACCACCTGGACCTGCTGGCCGACCTGGCCGGCGACCGCGTCGACCGGGTGTTCTGCAACGCCTGGAACCCGCCGTACTCCGAGTTCGTCGGCGACCCGAACGCCCACGTCCACCTGGTCATGGAGAACGGGACGAGCGTGAGCTACGAGGCGTCGAACACGAGTGCGGTGACGTTCAACGGCTGGGGCGACGAGCACGTCCGCGTCGATTGCGCCGAGGCGACGCTGCTGCTAGACGGCCACGAGCTACGGTCGTTCCCCTACGACGCGGCCGAGGAGGACTTCCTCGGCAACACCCGCATCGAGGACGGCGAGTTACTCGCGCTGGCGGAGGGCGAGAAGTGGGGCAACACCTGGCTGGTCGAACGGTTCGCCGAGTGGTGCGAGGGTGGCGAGCCGATGGAGACCAACGCCCGCGACAACCTCCAGGCGATGGCCACCGTCTTCGCCGCCATCGAGAGCGACGAGACGGGTGAGGCCGTCGACGTCCAGGCGATGCTCGCCGACGCCGAAGCGGCCGCCGGGGACGGCCAGCAGGACTGAACGACTGGGTCGGCCGGCAGCCCGCCCGTCAGTCGTCGTCGCCGATCTTCTCCCGCGGTTCCACGTTCTCCAGCGTCGGCAGTTCGCGCTCGCCGGGCGTCGTCGCCCATTCGGCCGCATTCGCGAGCACCTGCTGAATCTCGTCGTCGTGGTAAATCGGGTGGGTCTCGTGACCCGGCCGGAAGAAGAATATCTTCCCCCTGCCGCGCTGCCAGCAACAGCCAGAGCGGAACACCTCGCCGCCCTCGAACCAGGAGGTGAAGACGACCGAATCCGGCGTCGGCACGTCGAACGGTTCGCCGTACATCTCCGTCGGCTCCAGTTCGATGCACTCGTCGATGCCGTCGGCGATGGGGTGAGTCGGCTCGGTCACCCACAGGCGCTCGCGCTCGTCCGCCTCCCGCCACTTCAGCGTGCCCGTCGTCCCCAGCAGCGAGCGGAACACCTTCGAGAGGACGGCCGAGTGGAGGACGATCAGCCCCATCCCGCTCCTGACTGCGTCAGCGACTCGTTCGGCAACTGCGTCCTCGACCTCGTCCTGGGCGATGTGACTCCACCAGACGAGGACGTCGGTCTCCGCGAGGACGGCCTCGGTCAGGCCGTGTTCGGGCTCCTGGAGGGTCGCCGTCGCCGTCTCGAACCCGCGGTCGGCGAGCGCGTCGGCGATCGTTCCGTGGATACCGTCGGGATAGAGGTCGGCGACGGCGTCGTCTTCCCGCTCGTGGACGAACTCGTTCCAGACGGTGACTGTCGGTGCCATGCGTGAGGGTGGGCGCTGTCCTCAAAACGGGTTCCCGTAGCGGCAACTTACGGCGACGGCGGCGTGGCGGGACCAGAAGGCGGGCGGCGACGGCGCGCCCGCCAGACGGGGGCGGCCCGCGACCCGCCCGTTACTCCAGTTCGTAGCTCCCCTTCGAGTCCCAGATCTCGCCCATGAGGTCGGCGAACGCCGCGGTCCGGACGGGGTAGCCGTCTGGGTTCTCCCGGTCGAGGGGTTCCTCGGCCATCTTCTCGACGAACGTCTCGTTGTAGTCCAGGTCGTCGATGGTCTCGCGGACGTCGAACGTGATCGTCCCGTCCTCGTCGGTCTGGAGCCAGCCCGCGGCCTGGGCCTCCTCGTCGTACTCCAGCGTGTAGCTCTCCCCCAGAATCTCGCAGACGTCGTCCATCGACCCGATCTCCAGGTCGCCCTCGCCGGCCTCGATGTAGAGGGTCCCGTCGTCGATGCGCGTGTCGTAGCGTTGCATACGTGGTGTGGGGGATCGATCGAGTAAGGGAGTGTCGATTACGTTCGACGAGGAATACAGGGGACGACCGACTCTCTCAGATGTCCGTGATGCGGGTGTAGTCGTCGTCGAGCGCCTGGGCGTCCTCGGGGAGGAGCGCGACGACGAGATAGGAGGCGTACTCCGAGAGGTAGTCGACCAGCGCGGCGATGCGGTCGGAGTCGATGGCCTCCAGCGAGTCCAGCAGCATGAAGGGGACCTCCTCGTGGACGTCGTGGACCAGGTAGCCCGCCAGCGCGAAGACGAGGCCGGTCACCTCCCGTTCGGACTCCGAGAGGTGCGCGACGGTGTCCTCGTAGGCCGCCCCGCTCTCGGTGCTCCGGACGACGTGGAGCTCGAACACCGTCGTCGTCACCTTCTCCCGTCCCTGGCGGACGGTCTGTTCGAGCCGTTCGATCCAGATGCGCTCGAGGTTGTCGTAGCCGAGCACGTCGAGGATCGCCTCCATGTGGGTGTTGAACTGCTCGACGGCGTCGGCCTCGATCTGGTCGATCCGGGTGCGACACTCCTCGAGTTCGTCGAGCAGCGCTTCCCGTTCCTCGCGCAACTCGTCCTCGCGGGCGATGGCCTCCTCGATGGACTCGATCTCCCCGGAGACGTCCTCGAGGTCGGACTCCAGGCGGTCGAGTTCGAACTCGAGCTGGTTGGCCTCCTTGTGGAGGTCGAGCACCTCGCTGAAGTCGTCGGATTCGAGCTTCTCGACCTCGGTTTCGAGCGACTCGACGTCGTCTGTCAGCGCCGACTTCTCCGTTCGGAGTTCGTCGAGGCGCTCGCGGCGGCTCTCGATCTCCGAGTCGACGTCGTCGAGCCGGCGTTCGAGCTTCGTCCGCTGCTCCTGCTGTCGTTCGGCCTCGCGCTGTTCTGACTGCAGTTCCTCGAGGCGGTCCTCGATGTCGCTCGTCTCGCCGAGTTTGGTCTCGCGCAGCGACCGTAGCGATTCGAGCGTCGAGTCGATCTGGTCGGCCGTCACCTCGGAGCCGCAGGTCCAGCAGACGACCTCGTCGTCCTCGACCAGTCTGGCGGTGACGTCCGAGTCCCCGTCCTCGACCAGTTCGTCGAGGACGCCCTCGCCCTCGTCGTCGAGCATCTCCTCGTTGAACTGGATCGCGCTCTGGAGGTCCTGTATCTCCCGTTCGACGGTCTGCTTCTGTTTCCGGAGGCGGTCGATCTCCGCGTCCAGGTCCGCGTGGTCGCCCATCGGCGCCTCGGGGAGGTCGGCCAGTTCCTCCGCCAGGTCGTTGCGCTCCTGTTTCAGCGACGTGATGCTGTCGTCGGTGGACTCGATCTCGTAGCGAACCTGTTCGAGGTTGCTCCGGGTGTCACGTAGCTCGTCGAGTTTCTCCTCGAACTGGGCCTTCTCGTTGCGGGTCTCCTCGATGCTGGCGCTGGAGGCTTCGATCTCTTCTTCCTTGGCCTCCAGTTCGTCGCGCTTCTCGGCGATGTCGTCTCGCAACGCGGTGCGGCGCTGTTCGAGGGTGGGCAACTCCTGTTTGAGCGAGCCGATGTCGGCGAGGTCGTCGTTTATCGACTCCTTCTCGTCCTCGAGGCGACTGATCTCCTCGCGGATGGCGTCGATGTCGACCGGCCGCATGATGATCTCCCGGAGGTCCTCGGCCCTGGCGACGGCCCGGCGCGCCTCGTTCGCCTCGAGGAGGAAGGCGAACAGATCCGCGACGGTGGCGTCGTCGAGGTAGCCGTTCCCGGAGAAGGAGACGTGGCCGTTCGTCCGCTGCAGGCTGCGTTCGTACGTCTCTTCGCCGAGCTCGAGTTGCACGTCTCCGGTGTCGGCGTCGCCCTTGAGCGACGCGTTCGTGCTGCCGAGCGCCGCCTGTATCGCCTGGAGAAACGACGTCCTGTTCGTGGCGTTCTTCCCCGCGAGCACCGTCACGCCGGGTGGAACGTCGACAGAGGTCTCGTCGATCCCCCCGATCTTCTCGACCTGGAACCGGGCGAGCTGGTCAGCGTGCTGTGTCGTCGTCATTGATAGTCGGGTAGGAACGTCTATCTCTAATAAGTATTCATCTTTCTGTCCGTCTGGGACGTATCTGTCGGCCCCGGTTCGAAGCCGTGGCCCACGGATCTGTCCCCCGTCGAAAGTACTCAGTCGTCGACCTGCGCCGTCTCGACGTCGTCGTCGCAGTCACAGCCGCCGCGTTCGAGCAACTCGGCGACGGTGTACTGCGAACCACACTTCTCACAGAGCACGTCGACGGTGACGAACAGTCGGAACTCGTCGAGGGTGATCCGGTCTGTCTCCCGGAGCTGGTTCAGGTTCGTCTCGCAGACCGAGGAGAGTCGCGAACTCAGTCGCTCGATGCTGTCGGCGGTGCGCTCCAGTCGGTCCTCGTCGCTGGCCCCTTCGTACTCGGCCCCGCGCTCGTTCTGGAGGTACGACCGGATGGCCTGGTAGGTGACGAAGTCGCGTTCGAGCTGTTCGACGTCGATGCCGTTGCGTTCGAGCCGGCTGCGGGCCTCCGTCCGGGTCCCCGACGTGACGTCTTCGGCGGTCAACAGCCGGAAGATGTTGTCGACTTCCCCGTCGAGCGTGGACATGCCGGCGTCGCTCATCGCCGCCGCCAGCAGCCGCCGGTTGAACTCTTCTGCGAGGTCACGGAGGCTCTTTCGCTCCGTGCCGTCGTCGGTCCAGGCCGCCTCCAGTTCCCCGCCGTACTCCGGTCCCAGGTCGTAGCCCTCGATCAGTCGGCCCACCTTCGTCTGCGTGGCCCCGCCGGTGCTTCCGTTACCCGATGCCATTTACTTGCCTTCGAGTACCGGACCGTCGTACCTTAACTTTATGATGCCCCGCTCGTACCGCACCGACGCCGCGCCTTCCCGCAGATTGGATAACATGCATACGTCTGTTATCGACCGGTGGGCCTCCCCGCTCGCGACCGAGAACGGACTGCCGATAATCATGTCAGGTACCCGTTTGCTCCTGCGTCCTATACGACAGTTGTCTGCATTTCGAACTGGTGATCGACGATGCCGTTCGCGCTAACCGGGGCTCCCTGTCTCGTATCGTTTCCCGGATCGGCGACGGACGACCCGGTCTTAGATACGACGCCCTACGCGCACCGGCGCCACCGAAGCCGACACGAACCGATGCCACCGAAGCCGACACGAACCGATGCCACCGGCGAGTCCAGCGGTCACGATGCCACTAGGTGACAGAAGCAGATGATATACTCGAATCTTACAATTCTCGAACCTGGCCGGGCAACGCGGCCGTCACTCGATGTCGATGGAGTGACCCGTCGAGTCGGGAGCGGCCTTCGGGATGGTCACCGAGAGGACGCCCTGTTCGAGCGTGGCCGTGACGTCGTCGGCGTCGACGGGTTCGGGCAGGCGGACGCGACGGGAGATCGACTTACTGGTCCGCTCCTGGTGGACGAACTCCCCGTCCTCAGTCGATACCTCGTCGCTCCGGGCCGCGTCGAGGTGGAGGGTCTGGTCCACGACGCGGAAGTCGACGTCGTCGGGTTCGAACCCGGGGAGGTCCGCCCGTACGTCGAACGCGTCGCCGCGGTCGACCACGTCGATGGAGGAGGCGCCGGACAGTTGCTGGGGATTCAGCCCGCCCCACTGCCGAGAGGCGTCCTCGAACTGCTCGCCCATCCGGTCGATCAGTCGCTCGATGTCGTCGAACGGCGTGCGTCGAGACATACCCGTACTCGGGTCCGGTCGACCTTTGTTACGTCGCCGTTACGCGATTGTCCGTCCGCCCGTCCACCCGACGCTGTCACGAGCGAGCGTCCGCCCGGGAGAGCCGACGACCGCCCGAGAACACGCTCCAACGGGCCGGTCGCGACGGGCAAAGCACGTGTTACTCCACGGCAAGCAGGGCTGAACCTCGGCACGGCGACAGGTCGGGCACGGGTCTGGCCGTCCGGTCGCTCGTTGCTCCCACTGTCAGGTCGACCGCCCGCCGCGGACAGGTGACTTCCACGTCACTGGCCCGTTTTTCCGTCTCGGGAGCGTAGACGAGACCGACCAATGACCACAGACCCATCGACGGACGAGGCACCGGTCACCGCGACGCCCCCCGAGTCGGCGTTCCGGACGACCGGACTCGACCACGTCACGCTCGTCGGCAGCAACGAGGCGGAGACCATCGAGTTCTACCGCGACGTCCTCGGCATGCCGTTGGTGCTCAGGCAGCCGAACCTGGACCAGCCGGAGGTCACCCACCTCTTCTTCGACACCGGTGACGGCCGCATCCTCACGTTCTTCGTCGAGGACGACCGGGACTCGAGCCGCCAGCCGCTCCGGACCCCCGTCGGCGGCGTCCACCACGTCGCCTTCACGGTCGACCCCGAGCGCTTCGACGAGGTGAAATCGGGCCTCTCCGAGAACGGCTACCAGTTCAACGAGTTCGATCGGGGCATCTTCCACTCGCTGTACACCCGCGACCACAACGGGCTCACCCTCGAGTTCGCCACCGACAAGTACGAGATCCCGGACGACCGCCGCGGCGAGGTGCTCGCGCTCGCCCACGCGAAGCGCGTTGACGACGGCGCCGAGTACGCGAAGGCCGAGCACCTCGAAGCCGCGCTTTCCGAACTCGGCCTGGACAGCGAGGCGGTCGACCTCGGCGACGCCGCGACGGGCGCGGGGGTGGAGTGAGATGAGCGACGCCATCCACGCCGACCAGCCGACCCGGACCGCCGGCGCCCCGCTGGACGAGGCCGACGCCGCCGTCGTCATGTTCCACGGCCGCGGTGCGACGGCCCAGAGCGTCCTCTCGTTCGGCGGGGAGTTCGACCACGACGGCGTCGCCTACGTCGCGCCCCAGGCCGCCCGCAACACCTGGTACCCCCAGTCGTTCATGGCCCCGATGGAGCAGAACGAACCGTGGCTCTCCGCCGCGCTGGACCGCGCCGACCAGGCCGTCGCGGACGTCGAAGAGGCGGGTGTCCCCGCCGACCGAATCGTCCTGCTCGGGTTCTCCCAGGGTGCGTGCCTGGCCTCGGAGACGGTCGCGCGCAACGCCCGCCGCTACGGTGGTCTAACCGTCCTCTCCGGCGGCCTCATTGGCCCCGAGGGGACCCCCCGCGACTACGAGGGCTCGCTCGACGAGACCCCGGTGTTCATCGGCTGTAGCGACCAAGACCCGCACATCCCGCTGGAGCGCGTCCACGAGACTGCGGAGGTGCTGGACGACCTCGGCGGGGACGTCGACGAGCGCATCTACGAGGGCATGGGCCACACCGTCAACGAGGACGAACTGGCGGCCGTGGACGAGATTATCGGTGATCTGGTGAACTGAGTCTGGGCCTGTCGGTACGTTCCGCTGTTTCCCGTTTCTGGGGGACCCAAACTCCTTTCTCCGCTACCTTCAGATAGCGAGAGAATTTCGCCGTTCACGGCACGGGGGATGTCACTTCTCTGATCGATACAGTGTGTAGAGGTCTCGTTTGGTCGGTCTCGAACTGGTGACGTGGCTGGAGACGACACTACCTCGAAAGCCCTCGGCGCGCTCGACTCGTGCGAACCCACTGCGCGCGCTCGTTCCTCGCGTGCTTGCGGGTTCGGACGTCGTCGAGCCCGCCTCGCCCTTTCATTCCGCCAGGATCAGCCTCGCTCGCGCGATAAAACGCGCTCGCGATTAGGGCCACCACTCCTCCCCGGTCGCGCCGCGTCCGCGGCGCGACACGCGTCCCTTCCGCAACCGCGCGGCGGTCGGCCGGGAGCGCGTTTCATCGCGCGACCAGGGGGAGGGCAGGGCTGCGGTCCCTGGAGGACTGAAAGGGCGAGGCGGGCTCGGGGAAGCCGGGCGATGCAAGGACCGCAGCCGAAGGCGAGGACCGCAGCGAGCCCCGCGACCCGAGCGCGCCGAGGGCTTTCTGGTTCTTGCTGTCGGTGTTCATTTCACCAACACAACCGAGAACCACCCGTTCCATAAACAGAGACACCCAACAGTCGAATCTCACACTCGAAGACCACTCCGGGACACGCGATACGAACCGTTCGGATGGGATCAATAGCACTCCGGATCCCTCATAGCAAGCGACTCCACCTGTGGGTCCCTCTCCTCACTCGCTCGTCCCCGAGAGGTGAACCATCGCCGTCACTACCACTGAGTCACCGCAGGCTGTCAGATCCATCGGCCCGGTCCCGCTCATTTTTCGAAAGCACTGAAAACCGAACCGGAGCGACGTCGAGCGTCGGCGTCCGAATTGCGGCAGCTGAAAGTTCGTGGGCCGTGACCGGCCCACGCGAAACCGTTCGGTTCGGACGCTCGCGGTCAGGAACGCTGGATGGAGAGCGCCCCGATGTCGTCGGGACCACCGTCTGCAGACGATCCGCGGTACACGGCGAGGTCGTACGTGGCGGGCGAGAGCGGCCCGTCGACGTCGGTTTCGCTGGTGATGGTGACCGAGTCACCGTCGTCGCGGACCATCATCGTCGGGGCCGACTCGTTCCCTGCGGCCGTGGGGTCGAGCACGAAGACGACGCGGCCGTCGCCGTTCTCGTCGCGCGCGGTCGCGTTGATCTGGTAGTTGACGTCGTCCTCGTCGCCGACGCTGAGCGTCGCGGCGTCGGCGTCGCCGACGGCGACCGCGATCTCGGCCGTCCCGTTCTCCTGGGCGACGGGCACGTCTTCTTCGAGACCGAACTCCGAGGGCGGGGTCCCCTCACCGGCGCTCGACGATTCACAGTTCTCCTCGCACGGCTCTATCCGGGCCTCGGCCTCTGTCAGTTCCTCGTCGTCGTGCGAGACGGTCAGCGTGGCGTTCGCCGTTTCGGAGACGAAAGACGTGTCCATCGTCACGGCGAAGGAGCCATTCTCCGTGACGTTCGTGCGCTCCCGCAGCAGGAACGGGCTCGTCGCGTCCGTGGACTCCAGCGTGAGTTCCAGTTCCGTCCCCGGCTCCAGGTCGCTCTGGCCGGAAATCTTCGACGCTGTCCCCGAGACGAGGGTCAGCCGCTCCCCGTCGTGGTCGACGGTCGTCCCCGACTGTGGCTCGTCGGTCTCGGTGGCAGCTTCGCAGTCGTCGTCACAGGGGACGACGGCGACGGTCTCGCTGGCCAGGACGCTGTCGTTGTGGCGGACCGTGAGGTTACCGGTCGCACCAGCGGCGACACCGCCGAGGTTCAGCGTCGTCGAGAACGACCCGTTCTCGGCGACCGTCGCCTCCTTGGTCTGCAGGAAGGGGTTGCTCGCGTCGGTAGAGGTGAGGCGAACGTCGAGGGTGGTTCCCGCGTCGAGGTCGGTCTGGCCGCTCACCGCCTGTCCGGGAGCGGCGGCCAGCGTCACGTTCTCGCCGTCGTGGTCGATGGTGGTCCCACCGTCGGACGCGAGGGTCACGGCCGTCACCGCGAGCGCGGCCGCGACCAGGACGGCGCCGGCCACCACCGCCAGGCGTTTCATCTGTCCACCTCCGGGCGGGGTGTACTCGTCAGGCGATGCGAGCTAGCAGGGCGGTCGGCCGGGGCGGCCCCGGCTGGAGGGATGGCTGTCATGCCAGTCGACGGGTCGGGGTCTGGACTAGTATCCCCGGCGATAGCTTAAATCGCGATTTACGTGGCGTCCCGTCCGGCAGCGTTTTTGTCCACGTGGTCGATGCGGCGAACGATGTCCCCGGGAATCGACCGGTCGCTGGCGGGCGTCGCCGTCGCCGTCCTGGCACTCACTGCCTGTATCGGTGGCCTCGCGGTCACCGCGCCGACGGCCGAGACCGACGTGGTCGCCCGGCCGGCGGGACAGGCAGCGGATCCGGTGGCCGGCGTCGAGGCGATCCACGACGCGGGGGTGACCGGCGAGAACGTCACGGTCGGCGTCGTCGACGTGACCGGGTTCGACCCTGACCACCCGGCGCTCCGGAGCCAGGTCGCCGCCACGCGCGCGTTCGCGCCCCAGGAGACGGTCCGCAACGGCGGCCGGCACGGTCACGGGACCGCCGCGGCGTCGCTCGTGACGACGGTCGCCCCCGACGCGGACCTCTATCTGGCCTCCTTCGACACCGCCGCCCAGTACGAGTCCGCCATCGACTGGCTCCGGTCGGCCGACGTCGACGTCGTCGTCGTGCCGGTCTCCTTCTACGGCACGCCGGGCGACGGGTCCGCCCGCGTCGCGCAAGTGACGGCCAGAGCGGCCGGGGACGACACCGTGGTCGTCGCCCCCGCCGGGAACCTCGCACAGGGACACTGGACCGGCCGGTACGACGACGTCGCCGACGGCAAACTCCGCTTCGAGGGCGGCACGCGCAACTACCTCCGGGGCAACGACTCGCGGGACCTCACCGTCTGGCTCTCCTGGGACCGGGAACGCGCCGACGAGGACTACACCGCCGAACTGTACCGGACGAACGGGTCGACGGCGAATCTCGTCGCCCGGTCCCGGCCCTACGAGGCCGACCACGTCCCCAACGAGCGCATCTCGGCCCGGCTCGCCGGCGGGACGTACTTCCTCGTCGTCCGCGGCCCCGAGAACGCGACGGGCACTGGCCTCCGCCTCTCCTCGCCGACCCACGCGCTCCAGTACCGGACCGAGCGGGGCAGCATCGTCGCTCCGGCGACTGCCGAGTCCGTCCTCACCGTCGGCGCGTCGGAGTACGCGACGGGGTCGCCGGAGCCGTTCAGCTCCCGTGGCCCCACCGCGGACGGCCGCCGCGGCGTCGACGTCGTCGCCCCGGACGGGTTCCGCGCCGCGAGTCGGCCCGACGGCTTCGTTGGTTCGTCGGCCGCGGCACCCTACGTCGCGGGCGTGGCGGCGCTCGTCCTCGACGCGAACCCTCACCTCGACCGCGCGGAGGTCGAGCGCCTCATCGAAGGGAGCGCTATCGACGTCGGCGAGCCGGGCCCCGACCCAGTGGCTGGCCACGGCCGCGTCGACGCCGCGAGCACCGTCGAACGGGCCCGGAACGAGACCGCTTAAAACGAGATTTAACCCAAACACAGCGCTTAGTACGTCGGCCTTCGAGGTGCGGACAGACGCTGGCACGCATGTCGGGACTCATCGACCGGATACAGGAGCGGACGGCGACGTCGAACGAACACGCGCGCGTCCTGGAGATGGCCGACACGGACGCCGACGAGGTGCTGAACGCGCTCTCCTCGGACACCGCGCGGGCCACGTTCAGGACGCTGTTCGACGAACCCGGAACCCCCTCCGAGATCGCCGACGCGGTCGACACGTCGGTCCAGAACGTCCACTACCACCTGACGAACCTGCAGGAGGCGGACCTCGTCGAACCGATAGACACGATCTACTCCGAGAAGGGCAACGAGATGACCGTCTACGGCCCGGCCAGCGACCCGCTGGTCTTCGTCGGCGACGAACGGCGGACGCCAGCGGTCCAGCAGTCCCTGACCGACGTCGTCGGCGGTCTGGGTGTGCTCGGCCTGGCCAGCCTGTTCGTCCAGTTCGGCGCCGAGCGATTGATGCAACGGGCCAGCCGCGCGCCCGACGTCGTCGGCCCCGCGTCGCCGGACGCGACCGTCACGCCGCCGCGGGGCACCGTCGCCTGGGTCGTCTTCGAAGTCGTCGAACCGGGCGTCCTCTTCTTCCTCGGCTGTCTCGCCGTCGTCGGCGCGGTCGCAGTGCTCCGGGCCCGCTGACGGCCCGCGATCACGACCGGAACAGGCCCAGCAACAGGCCGACGCCGACGACGGCGAACACCGCGCCCGCTGCCAGCGCGCCGACCCCACCGAGGTCGATGCCCCGGTCCCCGGCCTGCGAATCGTCGAGCACTGCGGTCCTCGGTCCGTCGGATCCGCTGCCGACCGAGAGCGTGCCGATGCTGACCGGATCGTTGGCGGCCTTCTGTCCGGGATACAGGGCGATGTCGTATTCGGTCGGCGGGAGCGGTCCGTCGAGCGACGGCTCGGGGTCGGTGATCGTCAGATCGTCGTCCGTCCCCTCGACGTCGAGCGTCGGCCGGTCCGTCCCGGCGTTGTCGGTCCGGAACCTGAGGACGACTCGATCGTCACCGTCGCCGTCGGTGACCCGTGCGGCGATCCCGTAGTTGTCCGCGTCGCTCCCGATCGTCACGACCGCCGCGTACTCGCTTCCGAGGTGAATCGGTAGCGACGCGACGTCTCCAGGTGAGGTACGCAGTACGGACTTCTCCAGGGCCGGCTGGTCACCGTCGCCCGGGCCGGACTCGCGGACGACGAGGACGCCGACGTCGTCCGGCTTTCCGGTCGCCGTATCGCCCTCGTACAGTCGCGTGTCATAGTCCGCCGGGTCGATACTGTCGCCGAGGTCGGGTTCCGGATCGGTGACGGTGAGTTCGTCGCTCTCGTTTGCGACGGTGAGCGTCCGGCCGTCGGTCCCCGCCGCGGCCGCGTCGAACAACACCCCCACGCGGTCGTCGCCGTTCCCGTCGCGGACCGTGGCGTTGACGACGTAGTTGACGTCCTTGCTGCCGACGACGAGCGTGGCGGCGTCGGCGTCGCCGAGCGTCACCGGGACGTACGCGGTCTCCTCGTCGGTGACTTCGACGATCGATTTGAAGCCGAACTCGTCCGGGTCGAGCGTCGGCGTGGGCGTCGGCGTCTGTGTCGTGACCGGGCCGCACTTGCCGTCACAGGCGACTACCCGGCCGGTGGTCTCCTTCAACTGGTCGCCGTCGTGGAGGACGACGGCCCTGAACGACGACCCGGGCTCCACGTCGCTCACGTCGAGAAACGTGGCGAAGGCCCCTTCGTCCGTAACTGTCGTCTCTTTCGCGACCAGAAACGGCTGTTCGGGATTCGTCGACTCCAGGCGAATCGTTACGGGGGCCCCTTCTTCGAGGGAGGTGTTCCCGGTAATCGCCTGTCCGGGTCCGGCCTGGAGCGTCAGCCGGTCGCCCTGCCGATCGAACGTCGCCGTCTCGCAATCGCTCCCACAGCCGGCTATCCTCGCCTCTTCCCGTGTCAGTACCTCGCCGTCGTGACGGACGGTGACGGACATGGGAATGCCCTGACCGAGGTTCTCCAGGTCGACGGTGACCTCGAACCGGCCGTCCTCGGTGACCGTTGCCTCCGACCGCGTCAGAAACGGCGACTTTGGACTCTCCGATTGCACCGTCACTTCGACGGTCGATCCGGGCTCCAGGGTGGCGTGGCCTTCTATCGGCTGGCCGGGCGCCGCGTCGAGCACCAGTTCCTCGCCGTCGTGTACCACTACAGCCGACTGCGCCGTCGCGGCGCCCGCTAGTCCGAGCGCGCCGACGAGGAGAGCCGTAACCAGGAGTGTGCGTGGAGGGCCGCTGCGTCGCATCTGGTCGACGTTTTCCGCCCTGTACTAAAGCCTCCCCGGTAGGTTCAATCGCGATTGAACGGGTCGCTATTGCTGCCACCACCGCAACCGATTAGCGGCGCGGGCCGCCACTCACGTCCATGAACGACGGTGCGGCGCTGGGCGTCGACGTCGGCGGCACCTTCACCGACGTCGCACTGCTCGCCGACGGGGACCTGACGACGGCGAAAGTGCCGACCACGGGCGACCAGCACGTCGGCGTCCTCCGCGGCGTGGCGGCGGCGTGCGAATCGGCCGGCGTCGACCCCACTGGCGTCGGTCGCTTCCGTCACGCCACGACTGCCGCCGTCAACGCGCTGCTGGAAGGCCAGGGAGCGACGACCTACCTGGTCACGACAGCTGGCTTCGGCGACGTCCTCGAAATCGGTCGCCAGGACCGCCCCGAACTGTACGACCTCGCGGCGCGCAAACCCGACCCCCTCGTCCCTCGCGAGCGCCGTTTCGAGGTCGACGAGCGCGCGACGGTCGACGGGATCGAACGTCCCGTCGACGAGGGTGAGATCCGCGACATCGCCGACGAGATTCGCAAGGGCAGGGGCGGCGGTGGCGACAGCGGCGACGACGTCGAGGCGGTCGCCGTCGCGTTCCTCCACGCCTACGCTCACCCGGCAAACGAGCGTCGCGCTGCCGAAATCCTCCGCGAAGAACTCGACGCCGCCGTCTCGGGGAGCCACGAGGTGCTCGCGGAGTTCCGCGAGTACGAGCGGACCGCGACGACCGTCGCCGACGCGACGGTGACTCCCGTGGTCGACGACTACCTCGCGAGGCTCGACGAGCGGGCGACCGAGCGGGGGCTGCCGAGTCCACGGGTCATGCAGGCCAACGGCGGCATCGCCGACGCCGGGACGGTCCGCCAGGACGCCGTGACGACGGTGCTCTCCGGCCCGGCGGCGGGGGTCGTCGGCGCGTCGGCCTTCGAACCCCCCGACGCCGACGGCCTGGTCACGTTCGACATGGGCGGGACCTCCTGTGACGTCTCGCTGGTTCGCGACGGCGACGTCGAACGGACGACCGAGGGGTCGGTGGGCGGCCACCCCATTCGGATTCCGATGGTCGCCGTCGAGACAGTCGGCGCGGGCGGTGGCTCCGTCGCCTGGGTCGACGCCGGCGGCGCGCTCCGTGTCGGACCGCGGTCGACCGGCGCCGACCCGGGCCCGGCCTGCTACGGGAAAGGGGGCACAGCGCCGACGGTCACCGACGCGGCGCTCGCGCTGGGGTACCTCGGCGCCGACACAACCCTGGGCGAGGGGCTGGAACTCGACGCCGAGGCCGCGGAGTCCGTCCTCGCCGACCTCGCGACGGACGCCGATCTGGACGGCCCCGTCGCGGCCGCCCGCGGCGTCGTCCGCGTCGCCAGCGCCACGATGGCCCGCGCGGTCCGCCGGGTGACGGTCGAGCAGGGCTACGACCCGCGCAACTTCGCCCTCGCGGCCTTCGGCGGCGCGGGACCGATGTTCGCCGCGTCGCTGGCCGACCGCCTGGGCATCGGCCACGTGGTCGTCCCCCGGGCCAGCGGCGTCCTCTCCGCGTTCGGCCTGCTCGCGGCCGACGAGAGCCACGACGCCGTCCGGACCCACCGGGTCCCGCTCGCCGACGCGGATCCGGTCACCGTCGACGGCCTGTTCGGGGATCTCGCCGAATCGGTCCTGTCCGACACCGCCGACCCGGACCGGGCGACCGTCTGCCGGCAGGCCGACCTCCGCTACGCCGGCCAGAGCCACGAACTGACCGTCGACGTGCCCGATGCCTTCGACCCGGCCGCCGTCCGCGACCGGTTCCACGCGGCTCACGAGTCGGCCCGCGGCTACCGCCTCGACGACGAACCCGTCGAACTGGTGAGCCTCCGCGCGACGGCGAGAGTCCCCGGCGAGACGCCGGCGCTCACGCACGACGCCGACGGCGACTGCGCAGGTGACGCCCTGACCGGCCGGCGCGAGGTCGTCTTCGCCGAATCCCGGACCGAGGCGCCGGTTTACGACCGCCGACGACTCCCCGCCGGCACCGACATCGACGGTCCCGTCGTTTTCGAGGGCGGCGAGAGCACCGTCGTCTGCCCGCCCGACTGGACCGCCAGGGTGGACGACCGGGGGACCATCCACCTGGAGGCGAGCGAGTGATGGCGACCACTGAACACAGCCGATGGATCAACCGAAAGGGTGGGACTGAAAGGGGCCGGTCGCTCGCGGAGCGAGAACCCGCAAGCACGGTCGAAGGCCGCGCGCAGCGAGGTTCGCAGCCCGCGAGCGACCGGGGGCTTTCCTTGTCTGTTGGCGGTAATGCTTGTGGGAGCAGCGTTGGCGGTTCGGGAACGAGGTGTCCCGCATGAACAGGAATCAAAAACTGGACGCCGTCGAACTCGAGATCCTCCGGAATCAACTCGAGAGCGTCGCTGAGGAGATGGGCCAGGTCCTCATCCGGGGCGCCTACTCGCCCAACATCACCGAGCGGCGGGACTGCTCGACGGCGGTGTTCGACGCCGACGGGCGCCTCGTCGCGCAGGCCGAACACGTCCCGGTTCACCTCGGGGCGATGCCGCGTGCAGTCGACGCCGTCCTCGAGAAGGACCCCCAGCCGGGCGACGTCTTCGTCCTCAACGACCCCTTCGCCGGGGGAACGCACCTCCCGGACGTGACGCTGGTCTCTCCGATCAGTCCCGAGGACGAAATCGTCGCCTACGCCGTCTCGCGGGCCCACCACGCCGACGTCGGGGGGATGGCGCCGGGGAGCATGCCCGCGGGCGCACGAGAGATTCAACAGGAGGGCGTCCGCGTCCCACCGATTCGACTCGTCCGGGACGGCGAGGTAGTCGATGACGTGCTGGACCTCTTCCTGGCGAACGTCCGCAATCCCGAGCAGCGCCGACCGGACGTGCGCGCGCAGCTAGCGGCCAACGAACGCGGGGCCGAGCGAATCGACGACCTCCTCTCGACCCACGGCGACCGCCTCCGCACCGCCTTCGACGCGGTGATCGACTACTCGCGCGAGCGCGTCGAGACCGAAATCAGGGATCTGCCGGACGGCACCTACCAGGCCAGCGACGTGCTGGAGGGCGACGGGGTGACCGAGGACGACGTCCCCGTCGAGGTGACGGTCACCGTCGACGGCGCTGCCCTCGACGCCGACTTCGCGGGGACGGCCTCACAGGTCGCGGGCAACGTCAACGCGCCGCTGGCGGTCGCCGAGAGCGCAGTGTACTACGTCGTCCGCTGCGTCACCAATCCGGACGTGCCGCCGAACGCGGGCTGTTACGAGCCAATCTCCGTCAACGCGCCGAAAGGCTCGCTGTTGAATCCCGAGCCACCTGCGGCAGTCGTCGGCGGCAACGTCGAGACGAGCCAGCGGGTCACCGACGTCGTCTTCGACGCACTCGCCGAGGCGGCGCCCGACCGCGTCCCCGCCGCTGGACAGGGGACGATGAACAACCTGATCGTCGGCGGGCCGGGCTTCACCTACTACGAGACTATCGGCGGCGGCGCGGGTGCGAACCCGGCCAGCGACGGCCTCTCCGGCGTCCAGGTCGGGATGACGAACACGGAGAACACGCCCGTCGAGGCCCTCGAAGCCGAGTACCCGCTCCGGGTGACGACGTACGCCCTCCGCGACGGCAGCGGCGGAGCAGGCCGCTACCGCGGCGGCGACGGACTGGTCCGGGAACTCCGGCTCGAAGCGGACGCCACCGTGTCACTACTCACCGAGCGTCGTCGCGTCGCGCCGCCGGGACGGGCCGGTAGTGAGGACGGCACGACGGGCCTGAACCTCGTCGACGGCGAGGCCGTCCCGGCGAAGACGACGCTGCAACTCGACGCGGGGACGACCGTCCGCGTCGAGACGCCGGGCGGTGGCGGCTACGGGACGTCGGACGACGGGGATACGTCCCGTTCCACGAACGATTAAATACGGCGACGGCTGATGCTAGCTCACAATGGACGAGCGAGCGATACTCGTCGTCGTGGTGGTGCTGGGTGTGGTGGGGCTCTCCGCGTCGGCTGCGAGCATCGGCGATTCGCGCGACACTCGTTCGGTAGGGACGGGCACGACCGCCTCCGAGGGCGTCGGCGAGGGAGGTGAGGAGGGGATGGGAAGCGGACCGCGGCCGTCGATCGGTAACGCCGGCGACACCGAGACGCCGCAGCTCGAACTCGTTCCGAAACTACTGGCCGCCATCGCCATTCTCGCCCTCGTCGTTCCGCTCCTGCTATCGCTGGTTCTGTACGGCTTCGAGACCGTCGTCGAGTTCGTCAGGTCAGTGCTACAGACGACGACGGGCGTGCTCGCCTCGGTCCTCTACCTCGGCGTGGTCATCTATCTCCTGACGTTATTCGACGGTGAGGGGGCCGCAAAACGCGTGTCTGGCGTGCTGGAGGGTGGGGGGAGCGGGTCGTCGTTCGGTCCGGCGCTCTCGGTTCCGTCGGGGAACGTCCCACTGGTCGTCGTCGCGCTCGGTGGCCTCGTCGTGGTGGTCGCCGTGGTCCTGTTCGCCCTGCGCTCCACGTCGGGTCCGTCGCTCGGGTCACCCGATACCGAGCCCGTCGCCGACGACCCGGGTATCGACCTGGACTCACCTCGAGAAGGGCCCGAGGGCGGACGAACGGCCGAGTCGGGCTTCGCCGACGTCGAGGCGTCCAACCCGGTGTACCGGGCGTGGCGTGAGATGGCCGAGACGGCCGACGGCGCAAGCCTCCGGACGCACACGCCCGGCGAGGTGGCGCGCCGCGCCGTCGACGCCGGGATGGACCGGGACGCCGTCCGGACCCTGACGGAGGTGTTCGACCGGGCGCGCTACGGGCCCGGCGTCGACGAGGAGTCCGAGCGGCGGGCCCGGTCGGCCCTCGCCGCGATAACGGAGGGCGAGGAGACGTGAACTGGCGACTGCTGGCGGTCGCCGTCGGCCTGGCCGGCGCCGGCTTCGGGCTGGCCATCGCGTTCGTCCCGTCGCTGAACGCCGGCCTCTCGGTTCCGGACAACACGCCGACGCTGCTGGCCATCGCCGCGGGGCTCGTGGGACTCCGGCGACTCCGGGCGTTCCTGGGCCACGACGCCGCCGACTACCGGCCGCCGGTCCGGGAGCCCGGGCCGCGACTCGACGCGCCGGGTGACGAGTTCGACGACCTGCTCGCCCGCGTCTCGGGGGCCTCGGTCGCCGGGAACCCCACCGCGCTGAAGGCCAAGCAGGACCTGCGCGACGTCGTCGTGGAATTTCTCGTCATGTACCACGGCTGCTCCGAGGCAGAGGCGGAGGGCCTCGTGGACCGGGGGGAGTGGACCGACGACGAACTCGCTGCACGGTTCCTGGCCACCAGCGCCGGCTTCGGATCGGGTTTCACGGAGACCATCGGGATGACGCTCGGCCGCCGTCAGCCCTTCCACCGCCGGGTCCGCCACGTCACGCGCGAACTGTACGAACTGTCGGGGGGTGAGCGTGAATGAGTGGGGAGCCGATGGCGTTCCACGAGATGGGCGCGGAGTTCCCCGAGTTCGACGAGACGCCGACGGAGCTGGTCGTCGGGCCGGGCGACGCCGCCGACCACCAGACGAAGCGGTGGTTCGGCGTGTCGGCGTTCGCGCTCCTCGCGCTGGCCGTCGGCGTGTTCACCGCCCAGGGTGGTCTCCTGCTCGCGAGCGCACTCGGCATGGCCTTTTCTGGGTACGGCCGGCTCACCTCGCCACCGCCGGTCTCCCTCGCCATCGAACGGACCATCAGTGACGCCCACCCGAACCCCGGCGACGAGGTGACTGTCTCGCTCACCGTCACCAACGACGGTGACCGGCCGCTGCCGGACCTGCGGCTCGTCGACGGCGTCCCCGACCGGGCGGCCGTCACTGGCGGGTCACCCCGAATCGCGACGGCGCTGCGGTCGGGGGAATCGACCACTATCGAGTACACCATCGCCGCGACGCGCGGCGTCCACGAGTTCGAACCGCTCACGGCCATCGTCCGCGACGTCAGCGGCGCGACCGAACGAATCGCCTCGGTGGAACAGGGCGACGCCTTCGCCTGCGAGCCGGACTTGCCCAGTCCCACGCTCGACGTCCCGCTCCGACCCCAGACCACCCAGTACACGGGGCGAACGCCCGCCGACGCCGGCGGCGACGGCGTCGAGTTCTACGCGACGCGGGAGTACCGGATGGGCGACCCGATGAGCCGCATCGACTGGAACCAGACGGCCAAGACCGGCGACATGCGGACCATCGAACACCGCGTCGAGCGGTCGGTCACGGTCGCCCTCCTGGTCGACGCGCGGCCCAGCGCCGACGTCAGTCCGGGTGACGGCGCCAGCGCGGGCAGTGTGGCCGGGTCGACGCTCGAACGCAACCTCGAGGCGGCCCGCGAAGTCGCCGCGTCGCTGCTGGCCGAGGGCCACTCGGTGGGACTTGCGGCCTTCTCCGAACACGACTGCTGGCTGGCGCCCGCGTCGAGCGACAATCACCGCATCGAACTCCGTGAGACGCTCGCGACGCACCCGGCCTTTTCTCCCGGAGACGAGGACGCCGACGTGAGCGTCTTCTCCGTCGCCCAGCGACTCCGCCAGCGCCTCCCCTCGGACGCCCAGGTGATCCTGTTCTCCCCGCTGGTCGACGACTTCGTCTTCCGGACGACGGTCCGACTGGACGCCCACGGCCACCGGACCACGGTGGTCTCCCCCGACCCGACCACGGCGGACACGTCGGGCCACCGGCTCGCCAGCGTCGAACGGCGGATGCGGATCACGCGCCTGCGCCGCCGGGGGCTTCCCGTCGCCGACTGGGCCGTCGACGAGTCGCTCGCCCACGCCATGGCGCGCATCCGCGGGGGGCGGTCGGTGTGAGCGACGCCGTTCTGGAGTCGACGTCGGACCGGCCGGCTGACGACCCGGCGGCCGGCGACCACGAGACTGCCGACCCGACGGCGACCGACGCCCCGACGTCGGAGGACGACTGGTCCTTCGACCAGTCGCCCTCGACGCTTGGCGTCGCCACCACCATCGTCGCGGGACTGGTCGCAGTCGCCGCGACGACCGTCTCGCCCCCGGCCGCGCTGCTCGCGCTCGCCGGCCTCCTCGTCCTCGCGGTGGGCGTGCACCGCGGCTCGAACCAGGCCCACAAGCTCGGGACGGCGGGGCTGTTCGCCGGCGTCCTGCTCGCCGGTGCGGCGGGAGCCTCGCCGGCCGCGTCGCTCGTCGCCTTCGGCGGCGCCGTCCTCGCGTGGGACGCGGGTGAAAACGCGATCAGTCTCGGTCGACAGCTGGGCGCGCACGCACCGACGCGGCGGGCCACCGTCGTCCACGTCGCGGCGACGGGGGCGGTGGCGAGCGTCGTCGGTGTCCTCGCGCTCGTCGTCTACGACCTGAGCCGGGCCGGCCAGCCCACGACCGCCGTCGCCCTGCTCCTGGTCGCGGCGTTGCTGTTCATCTGGCTGCTCGACGACTAGGCGGCGACGGTCGGCACGGGGACGCTGTCGAGCACCTCGTCGACGATGTCGGCCTCGTCCACGTTCTCGACGCGGGCCTCCGGCGTCAGCACGATGCGGTGGGCCAGCACCGCCTGCGTGACGGCCTTCACGTCGTCGGGCGTGACGAACTCGCGACCCTGGATGATCGCCCGCGCACGGACGGCCTCGAAGAGGCGCTGGGTCCCGCGCGGGGAGACGCCCACGTCGACGTTGCGGTGGGTCCGCGTCGCCCGCGCCACCTTCCCGATGTAGCGCAGCACGTCGTCCTCGACGGTGACTGTCTCCGGGAGGTCACGCACGTCGTCGACCTCCTCAGGGGTGAGGACGGTCTGGACGGAGGGGCTCTGCTCGGTGCGACCGCGGCGGCGCTGGAGCAGTTCGAACTCGCCCTCCTCCTCCGGATAGCCGATGGAGGTCTTCGCGAGGAAGCGGTCGACCTGTGCCTCGGGGAGTTCGAACGTCCCCTCCATCTCGACGGGGTTCTGCGTCGCGATGACGAAGAACGGCTGGGGGAGTTCGTACGTGTCGCCGTCGACGGTGACCTGGCCCTCCTCCATCGCTTCCAGCAGCGCCGACTGGGTCTTCGGCGGCGCCCGGTTGATCTCGTCGGCCAGGACGACGTTGGCGAAGATGGGTCCCTCGTTGAACTCGAAGGTCCGCTCGCGCTCGTTGAACACGTGCGTCCCGGTGATGTCCGCCGGCAGCAGGTCCGGCGTGAACTGGATGCGGGAAAAGGAGAGGCCGAGCGCCTCGGCGACGGTCCGCGCGGTCAGGGTCTTCCCCGTCCCGGGCACGTCCTCCAGCAGTACGTGGCCGCGGCCGACGACGCCCATCAACACCGTCTCGAAGAACGCTCTGTCGGCGATGACCGCGTCGCTGACCTCGTCGAGCACCGTGTCACACACTTCGCTTGCTTCGGCGACGTCCATACCCGGCTATGTCTCTCGCGTTTAATATGTATGTCGGGGCTACCGATCGAATCCGAAACCCATAAAGACCAGATAGCAGTACAGTCGAGTGAGCCGAGGTAGCCTAGCCCGGCCAAGGCGGTTGCCTCGAAAGCAACTGTCCTCACGGACACAGGAGTTCGAATCTCCTCCTCGGCGTTCTGTCGACACTATCCGACGAGCATCGCGAGTCGTCCGTGCTGCCGGAACGCCACACGTGGAGATTCGAATGAGAGGAGTCACAGCCCCGGAATCGCAGGCGAACGGAGTGAGCAGAGCATCCCGGAACGTCTCCGCGTAGTTCGAATCTCCCCGGGCTAGTCTTTATATATTAACACGGTTCCAAGCGTAGCTGTGCCCGACGAGGAGTATCGGACGGCAGTTACCCGATTGGAACTCTCTCAAAGTAGTCGACAGCTGCTAGAGCAGACTATCTCGGAGTGGCGACGTGGCTGCAATATTGCTGTGGATGCAGCCTGGGGGATTGATGATCTTTCTTCTCGTCGAGTCCAATCGATCGCCTACGATCGTATCCGAGAGCGGACTGAACTGAAAAGTCAACACGCCGTTCTCGCAACGCACCACGCTGCGGAAGCGATGCGAAGCTGTGTCGAACAGCTCGGTTACAGGTCAGGCACGAGTCCCACCTTTTCCTCGCCGACGATCAAGTACGATCCTCGGACGATGACGTTGTTCGAAGATGGGACCGTCTCTCTGACTACACTCGGATCCCGAGTGCGGTGTTCACTTGCACTCCCTGAGGAGTCTAACGGATACCAGTTTACGTTTTTAGATGACGATGCGTGGTCGCTAAAACAGAGTACTCTCACAATTCGAGGTGGTACGTTCTATCTCCATCTCGGATTCCGTCGGGCAATTTCCGCCAGTGAGTCGACTGCCGAGGACGGAGCGGTTCTCGGAGTCGATCTCGGGCTGGAAAATATCGCAGTTACGAGTACAGCGCGGTTCTTCTCTGGTAGTGAACTCAGACATCGTCGAAGAGAGTTTAGCCGCATTCGCAGACGCATACGACAAACTCGGACTCGAAGCGCGTACCGAACACTGTCTCGATTGAGTGGACGGGAGGAACGGTACGCTCGTGACGTCTTGCACAGTGTCGCAAATGGCATCGTGGAGGAAGCACTTCGATATCAGTGCCAAGTGATCGCTTTTGAGTCGCTGGAGGGTATTCGTGACCGGATACCTGAGGCGAGCTTCTTCCATCAGTGGGCGTTTCGGCAACTTCAGAAATTTGTCCAATATAAAGCCGAGAGTCATGACATCAGTGTCGTAACAGTTGATCCTGCGAATACCTCTCTAAAATGCGCAGATTGCGGATATTCCGCGTCTGCGAATCGGCCTACCAGAAATCATTTTCAATGCGAGAAATGTGGCACGGAGGCGAACGCAGACTACAACGCGGCGAAGAACGTCGGACTCCGCTACGTCCGTCGCGGCCTTCAGTCGTCTCGGCGGACGGGCGCCAGTCGATGCGCCCTGAAGTCCGGAACAGTGACGCCGAACGGGAATTTCGCTCCCTACCATGATGGGTTCGAGGCTGAGTTTACGGACAAGGTTGCTATCTCCTAGCGATCAGTCGATATCGCCTCCTCGGTGTCACCGAAGGAACAGATACGAGACATCGGTCGGATCCCGAAAACATCGCTCAAAATGAACTATTACGCTATCTTCTCCCGGCGTGTAACTATGGCAACGTTCGTCCTCCTTCCCGGCGCACAGCTCGGCGGGTGGTAATGGGAGTACGTGGCGTCGCCGGTTCGCGACGGGGGAGACGCCACGAACGATGCGGTAGACACGGGTACTGGTGTCGAGGAAGCGCTGGAACCTGCGCAGGCGGCGAACACGACGAGACGCAGCGCTATGCAGGTGGGCTACTCGGCAAAGGGCCCATTCCGTACAGGAGGTACCAGATCACGAGCTGTAGCAGCGCCCCCACCAACAGCACGGCCAGGAGATCTGACCAGCCGAAGTCGGAGCCCGGCTCGGTGCCGCCGGACTGCGCCATCGCGTCGGAAACATGGGTGTTGGAACGCCGACCGCGAGATTCGTCGCCCATATCGTGATGTTTGAAGTTCGACACATGAGCCTTCTGCTGGTCGTCCACCTGCCGTTGCGTTCGGACACCCGCCGCTCGTTGCACTCTCGGTTCCTATCCGTACATGACGTACCCGAACGCGAGCGCCAGCAGGACCACTGCCAGCAGGACGAACAGGACGGTGAACCAGTCGTTCCCGTCCGACGACCCGTCGTTGCCCTGCGCGAGCGAATCGGGCATCGGTTCACCGGGGTCTAATCCAGGGACCATACTCAGATGTCAGTTGTTTGATGTATAAATGTTATCCCGGCCGCAGTATCGCTTCTCTGTCCGGGATTCGACCTTCCAGCTCGTGCGCTTCACTGTCGGTACGGAAGAATCGGGCGAATCTCCGCGTTACAGGAAGTACTTCACCACGAACAACAGCAGAATCGCCACAGCCATCGCCACCAGCAGGGAGGCCGGGCCCCACCTGGGCCAGGCGATCGTGCTGTCGGATTGCACCGTCGAGTCGGCGGCCATCGAGTCGGTAATCGCGTCTTGATCCATACGATGTTGTAATCTGGCCGACGCAAAAGCTTTCTCCCGGCCGTGCTCTCGCCGGTCCGAGACAGAACTCGCCGGACGCGACCCGCTACAGGAAGTACGCAAGTACCAGGGCCAGCACGACGACGACCGTGAGCACGATCAGGAGGGCGGACCGGCCATTCTCGTACGGTGACTCGGCACCGTCGGGCCGGTTCTGCGAGTCGGAGATGGGGCCGTGCGGGGCCATACCGATCCTTCCGGCCGGGGGATTGATGAAGCTACTCCCGGCCGAGACGCCGCCACCAGCGGGTCGGAGCGTCGCTGCTCCTCGCGTGGCACCTGCGTGCTCCCCGTCTACGCACCGGCGAGGAAGAAGATCAGCACGCTCACGGCGAGCACGCCGAGGATGAACGCGGCGGCGAGCGCGCCGCCCAGGGAGACGACGGCGTTGGCCGTCGAGGCGAGCATCTCGGTGCGGTCGTTGCCGAACACCGTCACCTCGGCCTTCTCGCTGGCCATGCCGGCCTCGACGGGTTCGAGGTCGTCGATGGCGGCGTCGACCAGTTCGTCGATGAGCGCGAGGAGTTCGTCGTCGGGGATGGCGCCGCCGACCTGGTTCACCGCCTCGATGGTGTTGACGATGTGGGTGTCGGTGGTCATCACCTCGACGACGTCCACCGAGTCGATGGCGCCGACGATGGTCTCGCGGAGCCCGGGCTCCATGTTGTTGCCGTCGACGAGCACGTAGGCGGTGGTCTGGCCGCCCGTCTCGAAGACGGCGACGCGGATGCCGAGCGGACCGATGCCGTCCTCGGGGTCCCAGGGCGTCTGGTCCCAGGCGACGCCGCAGCGGAGGTCGTCCTGGTGGGCGCTGGCGAGGCGGTCGCCGAGGCGGCCGGCGCCGTAGATCATGTCGAAGGAGCGCTGGCTCCCGGGGACGACGTGGCCCAGGTCCTCGCCCTCCAGGCCGTCGTTGCAGTTGTGGGCGTCGGCCAGCAGAATCTCGTCGACGTCGTCCGAGCGGGCCTCCGCGGCCGCCGAGAGGCCGACGGCGTAGTCGACGTCGTCGGCGAACCCGGGCGAGTACGTGGCCGCGAGGAAGGCGCCGTCGCCGAAGGCCTGGCCGGTGAGGGTGGCCTCGCCCTCCTGGACGCGGATGCTCTGGGTCGCCTGGTCGGTGTAGTCCAGGCGCTGGTAGGCCGTCTCGGCCGCCGAGAGGATGGGGTCGACCTCGCGCTCGGTGACGAGGTTGAAGTCGTGGCCGGCGGTGGCGTGGGGCGGGAACGCGAGGCCGTCGGCCTCCCAGGCGACGCGCTGGGGGAGGTTGCCGCCGCCGATCTCCCCCATCGGGCCGGGGTGGATCATCGGCAGGACGAAGCGGGCCTTCTCCTCGCCGCCAGGCCGGCGAACGGAGAGCACCGTCACGGGGACGATGGCGTCCTCGCCGAGTTCCTCGAAGAAGTCCTCGAGTTCCCGCGAGCCCTCGGCGACGTGGCCGATGAACCCCTGGAGGAAATCGAGGACGGAGACGCCGAGGCTGGAGCGCCACGGTCGGTCGAGGACGACCAGGAAGAGCCAGACGGCACCGGCGTAGATGACGCACATGATGCCGAGGAGGCCCAGCTCCGTGGCGCCGACGGAGAGCAGTTCGGGCGGGGCCTCCTCCGGTCGGGAGAGCAGGTCGCGGAGCACTGGGTTGTCCAGCAGGAGTCCCGTCGTCCCGCTGTAGATGGAGAGGAGGACGGCCGCGGCGCCGGTCTGGATGCTGGCGGGAATAGCCGCGACGGGCAGCGAGTGCCGGGAGACGGCCATGACGATCAGGAGGCGGAAGGCGAAGATAGAGGCCAGCGACATCAGCAGGGCGTCGATGACGAACCGCTGGCCGAAGCCGGTCAGGAACGTGACCAGGCCCGCGAACGTGAGGATGACGATGACCACGAGTTCGCAGAACAGCGCGAGCAGGGAGGCCCGGTTCGGCGTCAGGTGGCCACCCAGTGCCCGGTCGACGGTCGGCGTGAGGGCGCTGGCGACGACGGTCGGGATGCCGACGTAGAAGATACCTTGCCAGGCGTCCTCGTAGACGAACTGGGACTCGAAGGCGGCGACGCCCATCACCGCGGCGAGCAGGAGGGAGAAGGCGACGCTCGCGTGCCAGCTCGGGGCTTTGAAGATAAATCGCGAGAGGCCCGCGAGGTTCCCCTGGGTCGCCGTCATTTGTCTATGCCATCCCCCGGATCCGGTTAAATCTACTCGTCAGCTCGAATCGCAAACCGCGAGGAAGTTCTCGAACACTTCCTCCCCTTCCTCCGTGTGGGCGACCTCGGGGTGCCACTGGACGCCGAAGCGGTCCGCGCCGTTGCTCATCGCCTCGACGCCGCAGACGTCGGAGTCGGCGGTGACGGCGTACCCTTCGGGCACCTCCTTGACCTCGTCGGCGTGACTCGCCCAGACGCGCGTTTCGGGCGCCAGCGAACCGACGAGCGGGTCGTCGTCGTCGAGGATGTCGACCGTCACGTCGGCGTAGCCGCCGTAGTCTCCGGAGCCGACGGTGCCGCCGAGTTCCGTCGCCATGAGCTGCATCCCCAGGCAGATCCCCAGTATCGGCACGTCGAGTTCGAGGTAGTCGGGGCAGTTGCCGATGCGGTCCATGTCGGGGCCGCCGGAGAAGACGAGGCCGTCGGCGTCGACCTCCTCTGGCGGCGTCTCGTTGTCGATGGTCTCGACGTCCACGCCCATGTCCCGGAGCGCGCGCTGCTCCAGGTGGGTGAACTGGCCGTGGTTGTCGACGACGGCGATGCGAGTCATTAGTGGCCAGAAGACCGCGGGGGCGTATATATCCCGTGAAAAACGGTCGGGTGACGCTGCGTCGTCGTCACTCCGCGTCGCCCTCACTCCCCGTCGCCGTCGAACCGCTCGGCGGCCGACTGGAACCCCAGCTCGTCGAGTTCCCGGGACTTCCGGCCCTCCTGCTCGGCGACGGCCTCCGGGTCGGGATTGACGTCGTCGGTGACTCTGGCCCACGAGTTGTGGACCTTCGCGTGACACCACCGGCAGAGGAAGACCGTGATTTCGTGGGTCGGGTCGCCGTCGCCTTCGTCGCTGCCCTCGCTGTAGGACAGGTGGTGTTCTTCGAGGAGGGGCCGCTCGTCGGTGTGGGCCATCCGCCTGGCTTCGAGACCGCACCGTTCGCACTCGCGCTCGCGGTTCTGACACCGGAAGTGCGGGCAATCCTTCCACTCCCAGGGACCAGTTAGTCCCTCCTCGTCGGTGTCGCCCGCGACGGGACACTGGAACTCCTCGGCGCTGCGCTCGTTGGCGAACTCCGGGTCGTGGTGGCCGTGATCCACCGCCCACCGGCACTTGCCCTCGTCGGTGAGGTGGTCACACCGGCCCACGTGCTCGTACGGGTCGTCGACGCCGACGGGCGACCCGCCCGGTGCCTTCTCCATACTGGTCCACGGCTATCTTCCCTTTTGAATCGTTCGCTAGGAGCAGGATTGGTCTGATATGAAGCAAGGTGTACGGGATCTGAGACCAAAACCTCGAAAGCCCTCGGCGCGCTCGGGTCGCGGGGACCACCCTGCGCTCCTCGCTGCGCTCCGGTGCTTGGGGGCCCCGGCTTCGCCGAGCCCGCCTCGCCCTTTCAGTCCTCCAGGACGGCACAGCACCGCAGCCCTGCCCTTCCCCTTCCACGCGAGCGAAGCGAGTGTGGGCTCGAAAGACGAGGTGTGCCGAGTCTTTCGGTGGGTCGCGCGATGAAACGCGCTTCCGGCCGGGTGGTTGCGGAAGGAAGCGTGATTCGCGGCGGACGCCGCGAATTCGGGGAAGGGTGGTGTCTCGGCGAGCGGAGTGAGCCAAGGCTCGTCAGAGCAAGCTCTGACGGTGGAGTCAACCGCGAGCGCGTGGCGAACGGAGTGAGGCCGCGCGAGCAACACTGTCTCTGGTGTCGTGCGCGAACGCAGTGAGCGCACTGCTCAGGAGAGCTTGCTCTCCTGGTGGACTGAAAGGGCGAGACTCGTTCCGGGAACCCCGACGACGCAAGGACCCGAGTGAGCGGAGCGAACGAGGACCGCAGCGAGTCGCGGGACCGGAACGGGTCGAGGGCTTTCTGGTCGTTGCCGGTTCTATCGTCAGTCACGTCTCGACATACAAGTATCAGCTCAGTTTTCGATCCTAGTCGACGGAACGCTTTTCACGGGAGATACGTATCTCAGAGTCAATGCGCGTCGTCCACGAGCCGGAGGGGGAAGCCACGATTCTCGCCACCAACGTCGAGACGGCGGACACCTCCGGTGAACAGCTGAAGGGCCTCATGGGCCGGTCGTCGATTCCCGACGACTACGCCATGGTCTTCCGGTTCGAGGACCCGCCGTTCTGGACGCCCGCTGCCCTCGCGAACTGGCGGTCGATCCACATGCTGTTCGTCCGGTTCCCGCTCGACGTCGTCTGGCTGCTCGACGGCGAAGTCAGGCAGGTGAAGACGCTCCAGCCGTGGCGCGGCGTGGGAATGGCGAAGGCCGATACGATTCTGGAACTCCCCGCCGGCGCCGCCGACGGGATGGAGGCCGGGGATGCCGTCGTCGTCGAGGACTGAAAGCGCTCTGTCGCGCGGTTCTCGCCACTCGTCTAAGTATTCACTTGGGCATCACCGACTCCAGTAGCTCCGCGGCGCCGAAGGCGGCGACGCAGGAGAGAAACGCGATGGTGCCGAGCTTGCCCCCGGCGCCGGCGAACGCGGGCGAGACGGCGACGAACACCAAGCCCGAGAGCGCGCCGGCGAGGGCGACGTGGCCCTCGTGGCCGAGCCGCTCCGTCGTCGACATGCCGACGAACGACGCGCAGAAGGCGACGGCGGCCAGCGTCGGTCCGAGGTCCGGGACCAGCCGGGGCAGCGCCAGCCCCGTGACGAGCCCGACGATGGCAGAGCCGACGACGGCGCCGAGGTCCAGCCGGATGCTGAGGGCGACGGTCGCCACGGCGCCGGCGATGGCGACGGGGACGACGACGGTCGCACTGGTCCACGCGAGTCCGCTCCCGGTTGCGTACTCGACGCCGGGGAGCGCGAGCGTCGTCGCACAGCCGAAGAAGGCGATGGTGCCGAGCTTCCCGCCGAAGCCGCCGAAGAGTTCCGTGGTCGTCACGAACGCCGCCGCCGCGAGGAGGCCGGCCACGACGACGTAACCGGTGGTGGGGAACAGCGAGGGGGAGGCCATGCCGACGAACGTCCCGCAGTACGCCGGGACCGCCACTCTGGGTGCCCCCACGCCGGCGACGAGTCCCACGAAGGCGGCGGCGACCACCGGCCCGAGTCCGGCCGCGGTGCTCAGGAGGTAGGTGACGACCGCTGCGACGACGACTGCGACCGCGTCGACCGCGTCACCGCTGTCGAAGCCGGCGGCTTCCGCGCGGACCAGTAGCGCTTCGCGTTCCTGGACGGCGGCTGCACCGCCCGTCAGGGCGACGCCGACGCCGAGTCCGAGGGTCCCCGACCTGACCGTCGACGGATGGACCATCGTCGCCGCGAGGAGTGCGCCGGGGGCTACCACCAGGGCGAGAAAGCCCGCGAGCCGCGCGTACCGGTACACAGGCTCCCTCGCTGGTACCGTCACGAGAAGGTTGTGATCCGGACGCGGTGTGGGACTCGGCTCCGTCCGCGGTCCCGGCGGCGGACGCTCCCAGCGCGAACCCAACAGATTAATGGCCGGCCACCCCAACGACTCATTCAACTATGTCGGACAACGACAACGGGGATAGAGGAAGTCGCCTCACGGCGGCTGGCCGTGAAATTCTCCGGCAAGCGTGATTCAGAGGACGGGACTGTGAGCGGGTCCGCGCTGTTCGGGCGCCACCCGCTGACGGAACCCCTCTCCGACGTCGGCGACGTACAGTTCTTCGACACGACGCTCCGTGACGGCGAGCAGGCCCCAGGTGTGTCGCTCTCGCCGGACGAGAAGGCCCACATCGCGGGGCTGCTCGACGACGCGAACGTCGACGTCATCGAAGCCGGCAGCGCCTGTACCGGCCCCGGCGAGCGCAAGACCATCTCCCGGGTCGCCGACCTGGACCTCGACGCCACGGTGACGAGTTTCTGCCGCGGCATCAAGAACGACGTCGACCTGGCGCTGGACTGTGGCGTCGACGGCGTGGACATCGTCGTGCCTGCCAGCGACCGCCACGTCGTGGACAAGGTCGGTACCTCGCGCGAGGAGAACGTCCAGGACACCGTCGAACTCGTCGAGTACGCCAAAGAGCACGGCCTCTGGGTCGAGGTCATCGGCGAGGACGGCTCCCGGGCCGACCTGGACTACCTCGAAGAGTTGCTGGGTGCAGCCATGGACGCGGGCGCGGACCGCATCTGCTGGGCCGACACCGTCGGCCACGCGACGCCCGACGGCGCCGTCGAGGCCGTCTCGCGGCTCTCCGAACTCGGGCCGGTGAGCACGCACACCCACGACGACCTGGGGCTAGCTGTGATGAACGCGCTGGTCTCCGTCGCCGCGGGCGCGGACATGGTCCACGGGACCATCAACGGCATCGGCGAGCGGGCCGGCAACGTCGCGCTGGAGGAAGTCGCCATCGCGCTGGACCACGGCTACGGCGTCGAGACGATGGACCTGACGAAGGCCTACGAACTGGGCGAACTGGTGGCCAACGCCACCGGGATGCCGCTCCCGCCGAACAAGGCCGTGGTGGGCGCCAACGCCTTCACCCACGAGTCGGGCATCCACACGGACGGGACGCTCAAGGACGACGCGATGTACGAGCCCTACCCGCCCGAGAAGGTGGGCCGGGAGCGCCGTCTCGCGCTGGGCAAGCACGCCGGTCGCGCCGGCGTCGAGGCCGCGCTCGAAGAACGGAACTTCGACGTCACCGACGAGGAACTCGGCGAGATCGTCCAGCGCGTCAAGGAGATCGGCGACCGCGGTCGGCGCGTCACCGACGCGGACCTCATCACCATCGCCGAGGAGGTCCAGGGTGCCGAACACGACCGCCGCGTCGAACTGCTGGACCTGACGACCGTCGCCGGCGGCGGCACGCCCACGGCGAGCGTTCGCCTCTCCGTCGACGGCGAGGAGCGCAAGGAGGCGGAAGTGGGCTCGGGTCCGGTCGACGCCGCGCTCAACGCCATCCAGTCGGCGCTGGGCCACGCCGCCGATACCCACCTCGAATCCTACCACGTCGACGCCATCACCGGCGGCACCGACGCCGTCGTCACCGTCGAGGTGGAGATGTCCCGGGGCGACAGGACGGTCGCCGTCACCGCCAGCGACTCGGACATCACCCGCGCGTCGGTCCACGCGATGGTCGACGCCATCGACCGGCTCATCGCCGACGACTCCGAACACGTCATCGCGGACGACTGACCGACGACCGGGCGGACCGGCCGACGACGGCTCGCCGACTCGACTTTCGGACGCTACCAGCGAGAAACCACTCTGTAACTTAGTACGTGCACCCCCTGGTAGGTATATGACCACCATTGCACAGTTCGGCCTGGGCGGTCTCGGTCGCACGCACCTGGACGCGTTCACCGACCTCCCGGGCGTCGAAGTGCTGGCCGGTGCGGACCCGTTCGACGACGCACGCGAGTCCTTCGCTCGCGACTACGGCGCGGCGGGCCACCGGTCGTACGAGGGCCTGCTCGCCGAACACGCGGCCGAACTCGACGCCGTGAACGTCGTCACGCCCCACAGCCTCCACTTCGAACAGGCGATGGCGGCGCTGGACGCGGGCCTGTCGGTCCACCTGGAGAAGCCGATGGTGACCGGCCTCGACGACGCGCTCCGGCTCACCGACGCGGCGGCCGACACCGAGGCGTCCGTCCAGGTGGGGTACCAGCGTCACTTCGACCCGCGCTTTCGCGCGGTGCGGGAGACGATACTGTCGGGCGCCATCGGCGAGGTGGTCGGCGCCAACTGCTTCCTCGAACAGGACTGGATCCAGCCGGTGTCGGGCACCTGGCGGACTGACCCGTCGCTCTCGGGCGGCGGCCAGCTGTACGACTCGGGGTCGCACCTGCTCGACGCGCTGCTGTGGACGACGGACACGCGGCCGCGGTCGGTCGGCGCCGTCGTCGAGGCCAACGACGCCGACGTGGACGTCCACAGTTCGCTCTCGCTCTCGCTCGAACGCGGCGGCCGCACCGTCCCCGCGAGCGTCTTCGTCACCGGCGACGGACCGACCGGCCCGGACACGCGCGAGGGACTGTACGTCTGGGGGACGGATGGAAGCGTCGAGTACGGGCCCGACGGCGTCGTCGTCCGTCAGAAAGGTGGCGGAACGTCGTGGGAGGACGTCCCCGAGTACGACTCTCCCGAACTCGAACGGCGGAAACTCGGCGCCTTCGTCGAGACGGTCGACGGCGAGCGCGCCAACCCGGTTCCGCCCGAGACGGGGCTCGACGTCATCGCCGTCACGGAGGCCGCCTATCAGGCGAGCGACGGCGGCCGGACGGTCGACGTTCAGCGACTCCTCAGGGACGCCCGACCGGCGGCCTGAACCGACCAGGTTACCGCTGTTAACGTCCCGTTACCCGGCGTGGACGACCAGCATCTCCGTCGCGCCGGGCTGGAACTCGTAGGGAACCTCGCGGAACTCGACGCCGTAGCCGTCCGCGCGCAGGCGCTTGACGACAGGGTCGACGAGTTCGGAGCGCGTGCGGTCGAGCGACGCGAGCGTGAAGACCCGGACTTCACCGTCTGTCACCCGCGTCAGCTCTGCCATCGCGTCGTGGTGGAACCCCTCGTCCAGCCGGTCGTCGTAGAGGAAGAGGAGGTTCGCCGACAGCGTCAGGTCGAAGGCGTCGTCGGCGAAGGGCAGGTCCGGCAGCGCCGAGGTGCGGTAGCGCTCCGGGTGGTTCGCGTAGTCGGCGAGGAACCGCTCGGCGGCCGCCCGCTGGTATCGCCCCCGCGTTTCCACGTCGCCGTAGTGGTGCCAGACGAACAGGTCCCGCTTCTCGCGGAGCTGGTCGACGTTCTCCCTGACCGACCGGCGACACAGCGGTTCGAGGTTGCTCGCTGGCGGGCCGTACTCCGGGTCGACGGCCGTCACCGAGTTGGCTATCTCCGCGGCGACGGCCGTGAACGAACCCGGCCCGCCGGGACAGTCGAGGACGTCTCTCCCCTGCAGCGAGTCCACGTCGAGATCGAACATCCGTCTGTACTCGGCGAAGGTCCGCCCGAGGAACGCGAACTCCTCGTCCACCTCGAAGGCCTCGCTCTCTGACGCGTCCGCCATGAACGACACTTCTGTACACCGATGTATAAATATATCCAATCCAGTGGCGGGCCGCCGGGAAGCGGGTCGGGGAACTTACAGCATCGAGCGGAACTCCTCCCTGTCGTCCCATCCCTCGACGCGGTCACGCAGATCGGGATCCTCGTCGAACCGTTTCTTCAGCGACGACGCGGTCGCCCGGCGGACGCGGTACTCGTCGTCGCCCGAGAGCCGGTAGGCCAGGTCGACCGCGTGGTCGGTCGCTCTTCCATACCCACCGCCGATGGCCTTGGCGACGTTCCACCGCGTCCGGAGGTCGTCGGACCGGCTCCACCGGTCCAGGTACGCCCGACCGACGGCCGGGTCCGTGGCCGCGACGTTGCTCAGCGCGAAGGCGCCACAGCTCTTCTTGACGTAGTCGTCGGAGTCGGCGACGAGGTGGTCGAACAGGTCGAGCGCCGAATCGACGTGCTCGGGCGGCGTCCGCATCAGGCCGACCTCGCAGGCCCGCCGAACGTAGTTGTCCTCGTGGGTCACCCACTCCTCCCAGGCTGGCTCGACCTGCTCGAACGCGTGTTCGTTGACGTACTTCAGCGCCATCGCGGCGGCCTCCCGGACCCGCCAGTTCTCGTCGCGCGCGAGCTCCCGGAGGTAGTCGAGTCGCGCCGGCAGGTCGTCCTCGGCGACGGCCTTCCGGGCCCAGGCCTCAGCCTTGAACGCCTTGTGGTCCCGGTCGTTCGCCGCCAGTGTCTCGATCTCTTCCCACCCGTGATTCCGGGCGTACTCGTCCGCCAGGTCGCGGATTTCGGGGAGGCCGTGGTCGCTCAGATCCATGATCTCCGCTCCATCGTTCCGAACGCGACGGGGTAACAATAAACTGTGGTACCCCGTCTCAACGAAAGCAGTTTAGGACCGTCCGGTCGGCGTCCCAATATGGTCGAGACGGTCACGCTGTATCGCGCGCCGACGACCGAGACCGACGCCGACGCCATCGCCGACTGGCTCGGCGACCGCGTCGAGGCCGCCGTCGAGGTTCGCGACCGCTTTCTCTCGCTGTACGCAGACGACGGCCTGGCAGAGGATTTCGCCGAGGCTCGGGTGCTCTCGCCCCACGAGCGCGACACCGGGAACACCATGCTCGGCATCGTCCGGTACGAGGAACGGGCGCTCGAACGTCCCGAGCGCGCTGGCGGGGTCATCTACGACGGCCGGCAAGTCCAGGATGCCCTCCGTCGCCGGGTTCCGGACGACGAGTGCGGGCTGGACCACCTGCACGTCCCACTGCTGGACCGCGTCGTCGGCACCTGGGGCGACCACGACGGCCGCTGGCACAAACGAGTGAACGTCCTCGGACAGCCCGCCATCGTCTCGGTGCCGGGGCTGTACGAGGCGCCTGCCAAGCCCGAACAGTACTACGAGGAAAAGCAGAAGCACGCGCTGCTCTCCGGCGATTCGCCGCCGCGCGAAGTCCTCGAAAACGAGGTGGAAGGCGAGTTCCTCCTCGAGGCCGACCCGCGAACGACCGACGCGCTGAAGGGGTACGTCCTGCAGGCGTACCACTTCCTGGCGACGGGCGAGGACTTCTGCGAGAACGACGGCTGTCGGCTGGCCAACCCGCACCGACAGCCCGGCGTCGTCGAGGCCCAGCTGGACGAGCCGGAGTTCTGCGACGACCACGCCGGGCGGTACGGGGACTGATTCGGCGTCCCGTCGTTCGCGACCGACCGGCAGTTCGACGGTCAAATCCCGGTTTGACCGTCCGGTAGTATTTCTCGGTCGCCGGGTGAGGTCGCTCCATGGACCGCCGCCGCTATCTGACGCTCACCAGCACCCTCCTGGCCGGCTCTCTCGCCGGCTTTCTCTCGGAGGCGAACCCCGCGCCTCCCGTCGACGCGGAGGCGCAATCGACGCCAGGCGTCGACCCGGACGTCGACGACGAACAATTGAGCGAACTGGTCGCCGGTGCGAACGCGCTCGCGTTCGACCTGTTCGACGGACTCCAGGCCCAGGGCGAGGACGGGAACCTGCTCGTCTCGCCGACGAGCGTCACGACGGCGCTGGCGATGACCTACGCCGGGGCCGAAGGCGATACTCGTTCCCAGATGCGCGAGACGCTCCGGTACACGCTGGACGACGAGACGCTCCACGAGGGGTTCAACGCCCTCCAGCGGACGCTCGACGGACGGGGCGAGGACGTGGACGAAGCGGACCTCGACCGGGAGTACGACGAGGACGACGACCCGGTTCCGTTCCAGCTCGACCTGACGAACGCCGTCTGGGGCCAGGAGAGGGTTCCGTTCAGCGAGGCGTACCTGTCGACACTCGCCGACCACTATGGCGGCGGGTTCAACGAGGTCGACTTCTCCGAGGACCCCGACGGCGTCAGGCAGGGGATCAACGACTGGGTCGGGGACCAGACCGAGGACCGCATCGACGAGCTACTGCCGGCCGGATCGCTTCGCGCACAGACGCGGCTCGTCCTCACCAACGCCATCTACTTCATGGCAAACTGGCAGTACCCGTTCGAGGAAAATTACACCGAGCCGGCGGCGTTCACCGCGCTGGACGGTTCGACGGACGAGGTGCCGATGATGTCCCAGGACCAGGCGTTCCCCGTCGCCGAGGTGGACGGCGCCCGCGCCGTCGACCTTCCGTACGTCGGCGGAGACGTCTCGATGCTCGTGATCCTCCCGCCGGAGGGCGAGTTCGAGTCTTACGAGTCGGAATTCGACGCCGACGAACTGAATCGCATCGTGGACGCCCTCGAAGAGCGACGTGGGATTGTCAGGCTCCCCCGGTTCGCCTTCGACTCGTCCTTCCAACTCAAACCGGCGCTCTCGGCGATGGGGATGCCCGACGCGTTCGACCGGGGAGCCGCGGACTTCTCGGGGATGACGGAGGGGACGAAGGACAACGGCCTGCACGTCGACGAGGTGTACCACGACACGAATATTGCAGTCGACGAGATGGGGACCGAGGCAGCCGCGGCCACCGCCGTCGTGATAAACTACGTCTCGGCCCCACCGACGGTGCTCGAAGCCGACCGCCCCTTCCTCTTCGTGATCCGTGACCGACCGACGGGGACGGTGCTGTTCGTGGGACGGGTCGTCGACGCCGGGGCAGCCCAGTAGCGGTCGCCTACGTCACCTGTCCGCTCGCCAGCCGCAGGTAGCCGCCGGCCAGCGTCCGTTCGCGGTAGTCGGTCGTCCGCGCCGCCAGCGCCTCCAGGCCGGCGTCGACCCGGCGGTCGTGGCTGCTCGCGACGTCGCGCACGCGAGACTTGTCCGTCGACGAAAGCCAGACGAACGCGCGGTAGCCGGCGTTGACGGGCCGGGCCCACGCTCGCTCGCTGCGGGTGAAGTGCAACAGCGCGACGCGGCCGCTGGGGCGGACCAGGTCGCACCACCGGTCGACGACCGCGCCGGGATCGGTGAACATCGCGACGACGAAGGTGCCGAGCAGGCCGTCGACAGGTTCCGAGAGCGGCGGTCGCGCGGCGTCGGCCTGCAGCAGGTCGGCGTCGCCGCGCCCGCGTGCGCGTTCGAGCATCTCACGGGTCACGTCCAGACCGACGACGCGGCCATCGGGGCCGACGCGTTCGCGGAGGTGCGGGAGGTTCGCGCCGGTGCCACACCCCATCTCCACTGCCAGGTCGCCACGAGCAAGTCCGAGTTCGCCGGCGGCGCTCTCTCGCCACGAACTCACGCCCGGGAGGGTCGCCAGGACGTCGTAGAGGCGGGCCCAGCGGCCGTAGAACGCCCGGGTCGCGTCGCTCATCTACACGAGGTCGCGGACCGTCTCGGCGACGGCCCGGGCGTCGGCGCCGAGGACGTAGACGATGGGCTCGACGCCGAAGCCGCCGGTCTGGTAGAGGACGTCGGCGTCGGGGTCGTCGGCCAGCGCGTCGCCGACAGCGGTCTGCAGGTCGGTAGTCTCGCCGTCGAACTCGACGGCGGTGTGGCCCGTCGATTCGAGGTCTTCGACCAGTTCTTCGTCGTAGTGGACGTTCACCGTCGCCAGCGCGTCGTTGCCGGCCGCCCGGGCGGCCAGCAGCACGCTCGCGACGTGGGCGCTGACGCCGAACTCGGGTTCGGCCGGAATCGTCGCCCGCCCCTTCACGTCGACGATGCGGCCCGGCACGCCCGCCACGTCGTCGACGCCGTCGGCGTCGGGCAGCGCCTGGACCAGGTTCGAGCCGACGGCGGGGATGAGCCCGGTGAAGCCGCTGGTGTTCTCGACGACGCGGAGGCCCTGCCGGACGTCGGAGAGCGTTCGCTCGGCCTGGCGCATGCGGCTGTCCGCGTCGTGGACGGCGAACTCGCCCTCGTAGTCGGCGAGTTCGGGCACCGCTTCCTCGTGCAACTGGGCGAGCAGGCCGCCGTGTTCGAGTTCCCGGACGAACACCTCCGTCTCGACCAGCGCCTGGACGGGCGTCACGTCGCCGCTGGCCAGCCCCTCGGCGAGGCGCTCGACCAGGTCCTGGAGGGGCTTGTCCTCGAGCAGTCGCTGGTTCCGCTCGACGTCGCCGTGGACGTACTTCGAGACGGCGCTCTGGCTGATCCCCAGCAGGTCGGCGACCTCGGACTGGGTGAGACTGCGTTCTCGCAACTCCTCGGCGAGCATCGACCGGAACGTCGGGAGGAACTCGTCCACGACGACTTCTTCGATGAAGTGCATGGGTGGCTACTGATCCCCGCCAAATTCTACATCGTTTCTCGGCGACGTGATGCCCGAGCGCTCACAGTGTTCGCGCTCCGTCATTGGTCGCCTCCGAACTCCCTGTCGCCCTGTATCTTCGACGCCTGCGGCCCCCGCTGGTCCTGGTACTTCGACCCGCGCTCGCTCCCGTAGGGGCGGTCGGCGGGGGTCTTGAGTTCCGTGAACGTGAGCTGCGAGATGCGCATGCCGGGCGTGAGCGCAACGGGTGCCGTGCCCAGGTTCGAGAGTTCGAGGGTGATCTGGCCCTTGTAACCGGGGTCGCACAGACCGGCAGTCGCGTGCACGACGATTGCCAGGCGACCCAGCGACGAGCGGCCCTCGACGTGAGCGATGAGGTCGTCGGGAATCTCGACGCGCTCGTGGGTCGTCCCGAGCACGAAGTCGCCGGGATGGAGGATGTACTCGCCGTCCTCGTCGACGACGGTCTTCTCGGTGTACTCCCCGGTCTCCTGTTCGGAGTTGGGGTGGATACAGGGGATGTTGGCGTGCTGGAACTCCAGGAACTCCCGCCCCAGCCTGAGGTCGACGCTCGCGGGCTGGACCTGGATGTCGGGGTCCGAGAGCGGCTCGACGACGAGGTCGCCGTCCTCGAGCCGCCGGAGGATGTCCGCGTCCGAGAGTATCATACGCCAATCACGGACGGGGGGCAGTGAAAGGTTTCCGTTCTCCGGGCTCGGGCGGCGTCGTCGGCGCGACGCGAGGGGTCGTCGGGCCGGGGCGTCGGAGTCGTCGGGCCGGGGCGTCGGAGTCGTCGGGCCGGGGCGTCGGAGTCGTCGGGACCTCGGAGTCGTCGCTCGCCGATTCACTCGCAGCACGGCACGGCGTTCACCTGGGAAACGGTGGGAGGTGTGCGTGGTCGAACCAGAACTCCTCGACCGCCTCGGCGAGTTCGACGAAGTTGGCCGGGTCGGTCGGCTTCGTCAGGTAGGCGTTGGCGTCGGCGTCGTAACTCCGCTCGACGTCTTCGGGCGCCTCGGAACTCGTGAGCACGACGACCGGGAGCCGTCGCAGGCGTGCGTCGGCCCTGATCGCTTCGAGGATCTCGTGGCCGTCCCTCCCCGGCAGGTTCAGGTCCAGGAGGACGATGTCCGGGAGGTCGTGGTCGTCCGTCCGCGCGGCGCGCGTCAGTCGTTCGAGCGCGTCGTCACCGTGCTGAACGACGGCGATGGCCGTCTCGCCCGGCGTCTCGCTGAACGCCTCTCGGGTGAGACGGACGTCACCGAGGTTGTCCTCGACGAGTAGCACGTCGATCGGTCCGTCGGTCGTGCGGTTGCTGATCTGTGTCGACATGGTGGCGGAACGAGTGTAGAGAATGTGATGCGCCCGACCGTTCCACCGGCAGGCCCTGCGACGCTGTGACGGCGCACAGTGTAACTGAACTCGTCGTGTCTCCCCCTAGTGGTCTCACTCACTTAAGCAGGCGGTGAAACCACTTAGATCCGCCGTCGCTCGCTCGAGGCCGCGAACCGCGAGTCCGTCGACAGGGGTGCCGGCGACGTCCCCGAGTGCGACGCTCCCTGCTCCACGAGGGATGCAGCGGGCCGGCCGACGACCTGCTCGTCGGCGAGGTGTCCGTTCGGGGCTTTCAGACCACTCTCCGGGCTCTCTGTGGCGCTCCCCGTGCCCCGACTCCGGTCCGGGAGAACCCGGCGAAAAGCGGGGGAGAGGCCAGCCCTTTATCCGTGGGACTCCCAGCCGGAGGTATGAAGCAGGCCATCGTCGCCAGGTCCGACCTCGGAATGGGGGCGGGTAAACTGGCGGCACAGGTGGCTCACGCCTCGCTGATGGCCTTCGAGGACGCCGACAGGCAGGCCCGATCCGACTGGAAAGGGCAGGGCCAGAAGAAGGTGGTTCTCAAGGCCAGCGGGGAGAGCGAACTGTTCCGGCTCGCGGACAAGGCGGAGTCGGAAGGCCTGCCACACGCTATCGTCAGGGACGCCGGCCACACCCAGCTCGAGCCGGGCACCGTCAGCGCGCTGGCCGTCGGGCCGGCGGCGGACGACCTGGTCGACGCCGTGACCGGCGACCTCTCGCTGTACTGATAGCGGATCGCGCGACCCGCCGTCTCGCGTGCGACGAGCACACAAGGGATATAAACACCCATCCCTAACCCAGGGTGAACACCAACGAATCTATGCAAGGACAGAACCAACAGCAGGCGTATGACCGCGGGATCACTATCTTCTCGCCGGACGGACGTCTCTACCAGGTCGAGTACGCGCGAGAAGCCGTCAAGCGCGGGACCGCCAGCGTCGGCGTCCGCACCGCGGACGGCGTCGTGTTGGCCGCGGACCGTCACGCCCGCTCGCCGCTGCTCGAACGCGACAGTATCGAGAAGATCCACAAGGCCGACGACCACGTCGGCATCGCCAGCGCCGGTCACGTCGCCGACGCCCGCAAACTCATCGACCTGGCGCGGCGCCAGGCCCAGGTCGAACAGCTCCGGTACGGCCAGCAGATCGGCGTCGAGTCGCTGACCAAGGAGGTCACCGACTTCATCCAGGAGTACACCCAGACCGGTGGCGCGCGCCCCTTCGGCGTGGCGCTGCTGCTCGGCGGTATCGAGGACGGCGAACCGCGCCTCTTCGAGACCGACCCCTCCGGGACGCCCTACGAGTGGCAGGCTGTCGCCATCGGCGGCGACCGCGAGGAGATCCAGTCGTTCCTCGAGGAGGAGTACACCGAGGAGATGGATCTGGAATCCGGCATCGAGCTCGCGCTCGAGGCCCTCGGCTCGGTCAGCGAGGACGGACTCGACGCGTCCGGCGTCGACATCGCGACCGTTGACGTCGAGTCCGAGCAGTTCACGTCGCTCACCGAGGACGACGTCGCCGAACGCGTCGACGAGTTCGACCTCGAGGGTGAGGACGATGAGTGAGTTCACTGAGGACCCGTACGCGCCCGAGCTCGGCTCGTTCGAGGACCTCCCCCAGAACCCGCAGGCCGGCAACGACGAGGACACCGTCAACAAGACGGGGACGACCACCGTCGGCATCGCCGTCGAGGACGGCGTCGTCATCGCGACGGACATGCGCGCCTCGCTGGGCGGCCGGTTCGTCTCGAACAAGAACGTCCAGAAGGTCGAACAGATCCACCCGACCGGCGCGCTGACCCTCGTGGGCAGCGTCGGCGGCGCCCAGTCGTTCATCCGGACGCTCCGGTCGGAGGTCGACCTCTACGAGGCCCGGCGCGGCGAGGACATCAGCATCGACGCACTGGCCACGCTCGCGGGCAACTTCGCCCGCGGTGGCCCCTTCTTCGCCATCAATCCCATCCTCGGCGGCGTCGACGACGAGGGCAGCCACGTCTACAGCATCGACCCCGCCGGCGGCGTCATGAAGGACGACTACACCGTCACCGGGTCCGGGATGCAACTCGCCTACGGCGTGCTCGAGGGCTCCTACGAGGAGGGGCTCTCGATGGACGAGGCGGAGACGCTCGCGGCCCAGGCCGTCTACGCGGCCACCGAGCGCGACACCGGCTCCGGCAACGGCGTCTACCTCGCGCTCGTCACCGACGACGGCGTCGACATCACCGGCTACGACGACTTCGACGACGTCCTGTAGGCACCGCTTCCGTCTCGTATTCTCGACGTCCGTTTTCCGCTCGTACGACCGCTGAAGAACAGTGTACAGCGACTGGTATCTGTCGAGTGCCGTCTGGCACTCGCGTCAGCTCACATCCCCGCGACGATACCGGCGACCTCGATGATCCCGGTGTAGAGGACGTACGCCAGGACGAGGACGACGGGGATCCGCAGTATCCAGATCCACGCCGTCGTCAGGGTCTCGCCGCCGGGCATGCCCTTCTGGAGCTCTTCGCGGGCGCCGCTGGCGTAGAACCAGCCGCCGAAGATGGCCAGCAGGAGGCCGCCGCCGATCAGGAGGATCCGGTTCGCGATGGCGTCGTACAGCGTGAGGTAGTCGAGGCTCATCGCCGTCGGGACGCCGACGAGGAAGATGACCGCCGCGATGGCGACCGTCGCCGGTTTCCGGTCGACGTCGAAGGTGTCGATGGTGAAGGAGACGATCACTTCGAGGATGCTGAAGGCGCTGGTCAGCGCCGCGAGGAACAGCATCGCGAAGAAGACGAAGCCGACGACCTGTCCGGCGGGGAGGCTGCCGAACGCGCTCGCCAGGCCGACGAACGTGGTCCCGACGCCGCCGGTGCCCGGGTCGACGCCCTGGGCGAAGAGGAACGGGAACACCGCCAGGCCGGCCAGGATCGCGATCGAGGTGTCGACCACGACGATCAGCAGGCTGTCGCGGAGCATGTTGCGGTCCTCGCCCAGGTAGGAGGCGTAGGTGATCATCACGCCCATCCCGAGCGAGAGCGTGAAGAAGGCCTGACCGGCGGCGTCGGGCAGCAGGGCGATGGCGTCACCGACGAGCGTGCTCAGGTCGGGCGAGAGGTAGTAAGCGTACCCCTCGCTCGCGCCCGAGAGCGTCGCGCCGTAGGCCGCGAGGAGGACCAGGAGGCCGACGACGCTCGGGATCATCACCTTCGCCGCGCGTTCGAGGCCGTCGCGCACGCCGAAGGAGACGATAGCCGCGACGATGGCCATGAACAGCAGGTCGTAGGCGAGGGCGTTGGTCCCCTCCGCAGCGGAGCCGAAGAACGCCTCGGCGTTACCGGCGTAGCCGCCCGTGAGGCTGCCGACCATGTACTGGATGACCCACCCGCCAACGACGCTGTAGTAGGACAGGATCACGAACCCGGCGAGGGCCCCGATCGCCCCGATGAACTTCCAGGTGGGCGCGCCGATCTCCGGGAACGCGTCCACGACGTTCTGTTTCGACTCCCGTCCGATAACGAACTCGACCAGCATGACGGGGAGCCCGATCACCGCGACCAGGAAGAGGTACGCGACGAGGAACGCCGCGCCACCCGACTCCGCCGTCAGGAACGGGAATCGCCAGATGTTGCCGAGCCCGACCGCGCTCCCCACCGCGGCCAGGATGAAGCCGATGCGTGTCGCCCACGTCTCTCGTATCGCCATAGCACCCTGTGGCACACAGACGCACAAATAATTTTCGAGACATATGGCTGAAAACTGATCGTTCGAGCGCCACTTTATGCCGACAGCGGGCCTCCTACCTCGCTTCCCTCTGGTGTAAAATCCGCTACCTGTTTCGCCACTGCCTGGTCGGTCACCGGTTTCGTGGTCCCGGACGGAGTCGGTCTCCGGTGCTGGCGCGTCGCTGGCATCGCTACGTCTTTACGCGTTCCGGGGCGACCAACGGACGACAGGATGCGCGAGGCACACCCCATCGAGCAGGCGGTCGGGATGGACTACTACGTCAGCGACGCCAAGGGGACGGGTGGCCGTCTACGCGCCTCGCCCGAGGACTTCCGCGTCACCGAACTGGAGGCCTTCGACGTCCAGCCGGTCGACGCGGACCCGGGCGGCTACCAGCACCTCGTCCTCCGCGCGACCCTGCGCGGCTGGGACACCAACGACTTCGCCGGCCGGCTCTCGGACGGCCTCGGCATCTCCCGGGAGCGCGTCTCCTGGGCCGGGACGAAGGACAAGCGCGCTGTGACGACGCAGCTGTTCTCCGTCGACGGCGTCGACCCCGACGACCTGCCGGAAATCAGCGACGCCGACGTCGAGGTGGTCGGCCGCGCCGGCCGTCCCGTGCTCTTCGGCGACCTGGCGGGCAACGCGTTCGAGATCACCGTGCGCGACGTCGAGCGCCCCGACTCAGTGGACGCCATCACTGAGGACCTCCGCGAGTTCGCCGGCCTCGCGACGGGGAACGGCGACGACGGCGATGCGGGTGGAGCAGCGGCCGACGAGGTGACCGTCGCCGTCCCGAACTACTTCGGCCAGCAGCGCTTCGGTAGCCGGCGGCCGGTCACCCACGAGGTCGGTCTCGCCATCGTCCGCGAGGACTGGGAGGGCGCCGTGCTGGCCTACGTGGGCCGACCCCACGAACGCGAACCCGAGGCGACGCAGGAAGCCCGAGCCTACGTCGAGGAGACGAGGGACTGGCAGGGCGCCATCGACCGCTTCCCGCGCGCGCTCGGGTACGAACGGTCGATGTGCCATCGCCTCGTCGAGAACGGCGGCGAGACGCCCGAGGACTTCCGGGAGGCCCTCGAGGCCGTCCCGACGAACCTCCAGACAATGTTCGTCAACGCCGCCCAGTCGTACGTCTTCAACCGGGTCCTCTCGGAGCGCCTGGAACGGGGGCTCCCCTTCGACCGGCCGGTCGCGGGCGACGTGGTGTGTTTCTCTGACGCCGATGCTCCCGAGGGCCTGGCCCTCCCAGACACCGACCGCCTCCAGCGCGTCGACGAGAACCGGATCCGGACCGTCGAGCGCCACTGCGAGCGCGGGCGGGCGTTCGTCACGGCACCGCTCGTCGGCACCGAGACGGAACTCGCCGACGGCGAACCGGGCGAGATCGAGCGCGCGGTGCTCGAGGAAACCGGCGTCGAGCCCGGCGACTTCGCGCTCCCCGGCGAGTTCGAGTCGACGGGGACGCGCAGGGCGATCCAGGTCCGGACCGACCTGGCCGTCGAGCGCGAGAGGACCGACGCGGTTCGCTTCTCGTTCGCGCTGCCGAAGGGGAGCTACGCGACCGTCGTGCTACGGGAGTACCTGAAGCGGGACCCGGAACACCTCGGCTGAACTGGTACGCGGGGCTGGACCGAGACGCGTTCGTCCCCCGCGGGCACGCTCGAACGACCGGGTCGGTGCGATCGGACGCCGGGTGCGGATCGCGTCCCTATCACGTTTGAGACTGAGGGGCAACGCTTAGCAGGCCCTCCGTCGTGGATCCGACGAATGGGAGCAGTCCGATCGCAGGTTCGGATGGCTGTCGACGCTGCGGACACGACCAGCGCCACAGTGACGAGCGGCGCCCTCGCGGCGGTCCTGGCCGCGTTCGGCATCGTCCAGTGGGTCGTGTTTCCAGCGCGCGAGACGCTCTTCCTGGTCGGACCGGCGTTCGAACTGGTCGGCGTCCTCGCGGCCGTCGCCGGGCCGTTCGTCTTCGACTTCGTCCGGTCCGACCGGCGACTCTACCGCGCGCTGCTCGCCGGCTGTACGCTGTTCGGCGTCTCGATGACGACGGCGATGCTGTTCGACCTCGTCGCCCAGCCCTTCGCCTTCAGATTCGTCTTCCAGGGCGTCACCCTGGGCCTTGCGGGCGTCAGCTTCCTCTACGCGGTGGGCCGATGGATCGAACGGGTCGAGGAGCGCAAGGCGGAACTCGAGCGGCAAAACGAGCGCCTCGACGAGTTCGCCGCGGTCGCCAGCCACGACTTGCGGAGCCCGCTCCAGGTCGCTCACGGGAGCCTGCTGGCGGTCCGGGAGGACGGCGACGAGGCGGCACTGGACCGGCTCGAACGCTCGATAACCCGGATGGACACCATCGTCGACGACGTGTTACAGTTCTCCCGGATCGCCAACGAGTCGATCGACCGGGAGTCGGTCCAGCTGTCCGCGGTGGCGACCGAGGCCTGGGAGTCGGTCCAGGCCGACGAAGCGACGCTCCGGATCGAATCCGACGGCCGCGTACCGGCCGACCCGCGCCTGCTCCAGCAGGCCCTGGAGAACCTCTTTCGCAACGCCATGGACCACGGCGGCGACGACGTTACCATCTGGATCGGCGCCACCGCCGACGGGTTCTACGTGATGGACGACGGGCCGGGCATCGACTCCGACCAGCGCGACCAGGTGTTCGACTCGGGCTACTCCGGCGGCGCCAGCACCGGGCTGGGACTCGCCATCGTCAGCCGCATCGTCGAGGCCCACGGCTGGTCGATCAGGACCGTGACCGGGCACGACGGTGGCGCGCGCTTCGAAGTTCGAACCGAGTGACTGTGGCTGCGGTCGTGTCGCGCGACCAGGGCGCTCGACGAGGCGCCGACGGCCGCCAGAAAACGAATTCCGCGGTTACGGCTCACGCAATTCGGGAACGATAGTCGCTTGCTCGCCGTAGCGATGCGTGACCGGACCTCAGTCGTCGCCGTTGACCTCTGCTTCCAGCATCTCGACCTTGGCGACGCGTTCGGCGTGGGCGTTGTGCTGGTGGATCGATTCGTCGTTCGACTGTTCCATCCTGACGATGGCGTCCTCGGGGAGCTGGGGGAACCGGTCGACGACGCCCTCGGCCATCGCACGCACGCAGTCTTCGACGAACTTGGCGTTCTTGTGGGACTCGTAGGTCATGTGGTCCTCGTCGGGGCGCTTGGCCAGGTTGTAGATGCGCGCGCTCATGGAGTCCCGGGCCACCTCGATGACGTCGTCGAGGTCTACCGGTGGCGACCCCTCGCTCTCTATGGTCAGCGTGGCGTGGCCGCGCTGGGAGTGGCCCGGCTGGGGGACCTCTTCGAGGAACGAGTCGATGGTCTCGTCGTCGACGTCGAGGCCCTGGAGCGTCTCGCGGGCGCGGGCGGCTGACATCCCCTGCGAGCAGGGGCAGACCGTCATCCCGGTGACGCGGGCACCGATCTCCTCGCTGGTGCCGTCGTCGTCGGCCGTCGCCGAGGCGATGATGTCGGCGGTCGACTGTGTCTGCATGCCGGATTCGGGGGTCTGCTCGCGGGTGACGTACTCCGCCTCCATGCTCACCTCCGCGCGGGTGGTGTAGTCGTGTTTCTCGAGGAGGCGCTCGGCGGCCTCGCCGCAGACGTCCTCGACGCCGGAGACCTCCTCCTGGACGGCGGCCTCCAGCGTCTCGTCGATGACCTCCATGTTGCGGCTCATGTCGGCGCCCTTCCGCCAGGACGGCAGGTCGACGAAGACGGAGAACTCGGCCATCAGGACGATGGGACGCTGGTCCTCGCGACCGATCTTGACCAGCTTCTCGACGCCGGTGACGCCGACGCGGTTGAGGCCCACGGTCACGTCGGGACTCGAGGCCTGGACGTCCGGCAGTTGCTGACTCATTGGATAGCCCTAGAGCGGATCGGTGGTTAGTGCTTTCGAAAGCACCTGCGACGGGGACCGAGCGGGCGTCGACGCGATCACTCGCCGCCCGACGGCGACGGGTCCTGCGTGTCGAAGTCACGCAGCAACACCTCGTAGTCGTCCTCGTCGAACCCCGCGACGATGCGGTCGAGTTCCGCCCGGTGGGCCTCGAGTTCGGCCCGGAGCTCCCGGAACTCCTCGCTCTCTTCCAGTTCGGCGTCCGTCTTGGTCGCCTGTAAGGCGGCGTGTTTCGAGGACAGTGCGTAGAACGTTCGGACGTGGGACTCGTAGGCGGCGCAGGTGAGCAACCGTTCGACGGTGTCGAACAGGTCCTCGCCGGTCGCCGGCTTCACCAGGTAGTCGTCGAACGGCATGTCGATGATGTCGAAGTCCGGGTCGATGGCGGTCACCATCGCGACCCGGGCGTCCAGCCCGCGCTCGCGGATCTCGCGCAACACGTCCCCACCGGCGAGTTCTGGCATCCGCCGGTCGAGGAGCACCACGTCGACGTCCGGCGTCAGCGCGTCGAGGGCTTCGTGGCCGCTGTAGGCCGTCGACACCTCGTACCGGTCGGAGAGCTGCGCGGCGTAGGCGTCGGCCACCTCCCGCTCGTCGTCCACGACGAGGACCTGCGCGCGGTTCGTGCCCGTCATTGGACTACCTATGCGAAAAGAGTTTTAAAAGCATTGCGGGGATTGGTAACACATACCGACACTCGGCCTGGCTGTCGTCCGCCGCCCGACCGACTGTCACGGCTGTCGTCTGCCGCCCGACAGACTGTCACCGCCGCTCACGCTCCGACGAGATCGTCGTACCGGGCGCCGGTCTGTTTCAGCGTCGCGGTCGAATACAGGCGCTCGTGGTCGAACGGCAGGTGTTCGCCCGCGAGTTCGTCTATCTTCTCGTCGACGGCGGCCGCTTCCCGGCCGTGGATCATCGTGAACAGGTTGTACGACCACTCCTGGTCGGGCCGGCGCGGCCGGTGATAGCACAGCGTCACGAACGGCAGGCGGCCGACGGCCTCGCCGCGCTCGTCGAGTTCGTCGTCCGGGACGTCCCAGACGACCATGCAGTTGCTGTCGAACCCGGTCGCGACGTGGTTGACCACGCAGCCGATGCGCTTGATACAGCCGCCGTCGAGCAGTTTCCGGATCGATTCGAGGACCCCGTCGACCGGTGCACCGACGCGCTCGGCGATGTCTGCGTACGGCGTGGTCGAGAGCGGGAACCCCTCCTGGACGGCGAGCAGAACCTTGCGGTCGAGCGCGGAGAGGTCGGCGACCGACGCCTCGCTGATCCGGGTCGCCTCGACGTCTGTCGCCTGGAGCGATTCGCGTGCGAACCGGTCCCCGTTGACGACGGGGAACTCCAGGTCGATGTAGTAGTCTGTCAGCATCGGGAGGTTCAGGACCTCACAGCCCGTCTCGGCCGCTATTTCGTCGAGGATCCGGTCGCGCGTGGCCCGGTCGGCCGCGGTCACGACGAACCACATGTTCCACTCGTGGTCGCGGGCGTAGTTGTGGTTGACCTGCGGGTGGGCGTTGATCGTTTCGGCTATCTCGTCGAATCGGTCGGCGGGCGCCTGGACGGCCGCGAGCGTCGACGACCCGATGACGGGCGGGTTGAGGACCGGCCCGAACCGGCGGACGATGCCGGCGTCGATCAGGCTCGCTATCCGGTCTACCACGTCCGCCGCGTCGATTCCAAGTTCGGCACCGACGGCGTCGAACGGTCGCTCTTCGACGGGGAGGCCGCTCTGGTAGCCGTCGACGAGCGCGGCGTCGACGTCGCCGATTCCCTCGCGCCAGTCGTCCGACCGGAGACTCATTCGACCGGATTTCGGCAGGGACGGATGTACGGTTTTCGCTTTGCGCGAAACGGGACCTGGGCATCGGAAACGCTACTATCAGCGTTCATTTCTCACTGCATTCTGCGACTCGACTACCGGGGACAGAGCGTGGATGTATCGCACTCGCTATCGACCTACCCGTGGCTGGTAGAAATGCCGTGCTGAACACACGGTATGTCTCTCGAGTATACAGCCGAACAGACACGTAGCCAATGACAAATCCTCTTGTCACCGGGAGTGGTTCTTCATTTTATGTCCGACGATTTTCCGCTCCCGAATGACCTGCCTGAACCCGAAGACGATCGGGAAGCCGACCATCTTCAAGGAATAGAGATGCCCGAGGTCTCACTCCCGACGACCGACGGCACGATAGTTGACCTTCAGGAACTCTCTCCTCGAACGATTATCTACATCTACCCGATGACGGGGCGCCCAGACAAGGACGTGATACCAGAAGGGTGGGAAGCTGTGCCGGGTGCCCGTGGCTGTACTCCCGAGTCCTGCAGTTTTCGTAATCAGTACGACGACCTCCGGAACAACGGAGTCGGAGCGGTGTTCGGACTGTCTACGCAGACGAGTGAGTACCAGCGCGAAGCTCGTGACCGCTTGCACCTCCCCTTCGAAATGCTCAGCGATGCAGAGTGGGAGTTGACGAATGCACTCGACTTGCCGACGTTCGCTATCGGGGGAGAGAATTATCTGAAGCGGCTGACCTTGGTAGTCACTGGTGGGCATATCGAACACGTCTTCTACCCAGTTTTTCCACCAGACGAACACGCGAACGAGGTTCTGGAGTGGGTGACGGAAACACCATTGCGCGATTCACCGAGTTGATAGCCGTGTAGCTCAGCCACGATAAGTCGAGTACGACGTTCTTACCGCGATCGAACCGTTCAGTATCTATTCGCTATCCCTCCCTTCCCTCTGGAGCGAGTAGCGCCCCTGGGTCGAGCCGCTTCGCGCGAAACGGGAGCCTTTAGACGCGCGCAGTCGAATCCCCGGCCATGGCACGAGCGACTCGCGAGTACGGCGACTGGCCGCTCAAGCGGCTCATGACGGAGGTCGTCGGCTCGGGACACAAGTCCGCCGACGACATGAACAGGGAGCAGGCCCGCGACGCGTTCCAGCGCATCCTCGACGGCGAACCCGACCACACGACGCTCGGTGCGTTCTGGCTCGCCAACCGCTGGAAGCGCAACACCCCCGAGGAACTGGCCGCCTTCGTCGACGTGATGCGCGAGGAGAGCGTCGAGGTGGCGGCACCCGAAGCCGACCCGGTCGACTGCGGTGCAAACTACGACGGCAAGGGCCGGTCGGCGATTCTCGGCGTCGCGGCCGGTGTCGTCGCCGCGGCCGCCGGCACCCCCGTCGTCGTCCACTCCGGCGACCGCGTCCCGACCCAGAAACAGGACGCCTACAAGCACGTCCTCGACGAGCTGGGCGTGATGACCGACCCGTCGCCCCGCGAGAGCGCGGAGATGGTCGACGAAGTCGGCTTCGGCTTCTACTACCAGCCGGCGTTCAACCCCGGCGTCACCGACCTGTTCGAACGCCGCGACGCGATGGGCGTCCGCACCTTCGTCAACACGATGGAGACGCTGGCCAACCCCGCCGACGCCGCCGTCCACCTCGGCAGCTTCTACCACCTGGCCTTCGCCAAGCGGATGATCCGGACGTTCCAGGCCTGCGAGAGCCAGACCGTCGAGCGCGCGCTGTTCTTCCAGGGGATGGAGGGGTACGACGACATCCGACCGGGGTCGACCGTCGTGGCCGAGTGGCCCTCCGAGGACCCCGAGGCCGACGACGAGAACATCTTCGACTTCGAGATCCGCACCTCCGAGTACGGTGTCGACCTCGAGAGCGCGGACCTGGAAGTCGACGACGTCGCGGCGGACTCGGCCGAGATCACCGAGGCCGTCGTCGCCGGGGAGACGACGGACTGGTTCGACGACGACGACGCGTTCGAGGACGCCGTCGCGCTGAACGCGGCGCTGCGCATGTACGCCCGAGAGGACGTCCCGTCGCTCGACGAGGGGATGGAACAGGCCCGCGCCGTCGTCGCCGACGGGAGCGCGGCCGACGTGCTCGCCGACCTCAAAGACTTCTGAGGACGAGGACCCTGACGCGGGGAAAGACCCTTCTTTCGCTCGTGTGAATTCGAACACATGAGTGGCGCCACCGCCAGCGGCCGGTGGGCAGACGAGGGGTCCTGGAACCACGGGACGGTCCGCGCCAGCGACGTCGCCCTCCACTACGTCACCGCGGGTCCGGTGGACGGCGATCTGGTCCTCCTCCTCCACGGCTTCCCCGAGTTCTGGTACTCCTGGCGCGAGCAGATTCCGGCCCTCGCCGAGGCGGGGTACCGCGTCGTGGCGCCGGACCTGCGGGGCTACAATCGCTCCGCGAAGCCCGAGGGCGTCTCGGCATACGCCCTCGATAAGCTCGTGGCGGACGTGGTGGGGCTGATCCACGCGTTCGGCCACGAGTCGGCCCGCGTCGTCGGCCACGACTGGGGCGGCGTCGTCGCCTGGCAGGTCGCCAGCGACCGACCGGACGTGGTCGACCGACTCGGTGTGTTGAACGCGCCCCATCCCACGGCGTACGAGCGGGAACTGCGGTCGTCGCTCTCACAGATTCGTCGCTCCTCGTACGCCTTCTTCTTCCAGATCCCGTGGCTTCCGGAGTGGTCGCTCCGCCGGGACGACTTCGCCGCGCTGGAGGACCTGTTTCGGAAGCAACCGGTGCGCCGGGACGCGTTCACCGACGAAGACGTCGAGCGCTACAAACGCGCGTTCGCCCGCCCGGGCGTGCTGACGGCCGCGATCAACTACTACCGGGCGCTGTTCCGTCGGAACGCGTGGCTGACGCTCGTCCAGGGCGGCGTCGGGGACCAGCGCGTCGCGGTGCCGACGCTGTTGCTGTGGGGATTGCGGGACCAGGCCCTCTCTCCATCGCTCACCGAGGGACTGGAGCGGTGGGTGCCCGACCTGCGGGTCGAACGCTACCCGGATGCGAGCCACTGGCTCCCGGTCGACGCGCCGGAACGGGTCAACCAGGAGTTAGTCGGGTTCCTGTAGGGGCGAGCAGACGGTACTCCGCCTTCGTCGGCCGACGCACCGTGCTATCGCGACCCGGCCGACTGCGCGAGTCAGGTCACGGACGGCTGTGGTCCCGTCACCCCACTTCAACCCCCGGACGTCCACCGCCAGGGTTTTGCCCGGCGCTCGCGTCTCCCCGTCCATGAGTGACCTGACTGCGACGATCCACACGTCCGAAGGCGACATCGAGGTCGAACTGTTCGACGAGAAGGCACCGCGCACGGTCGAGGCGTTCGTCGACCACGCCACCGAAGCGGCGGACTACGACGAAGCCTCGATCGGCCCCGGCGAAGGCGCCTGGGAGGACCCGGAGAGCGGCGAGAAGCGGACCGACCCGCTGTACGACGGCGTGGAGTTCCACCGCGTCATCGAGGACTTCATGATCCAGACCGGCGACCCCGAGGGGACCGGCCGCGGCGGCCCGGGCTACACCTTCGAGGACGAGTTCCACGACGACCTGACCCACGACTCGGCGGGCAAGCTGTCGATGGCGAACCGGGGCCCGGACACCAACGGCTCGCAGTTCTTCATCACGCTCGACTCGACGCCCCACCTCGACGGCAAGCACGCCGTCTTCGGCGAGGTCACGGACGGCATGGACGTCGTCGAGGAGATCGGCGCCACGAGCACCGACATGAACGACCACCCGACGTCGCCGATCACCATCGAATCGGTCGAGATCCACGACTGAGCCGCCGGCGGCTTTTTTCAGACTGTACTGTCGTCCGGCAACTCTCGGCCGAAGAAGCGCACTTAACTGCCAGGGGTCCCGAGAGTCGCGTATGGCAGACGAGGACGGTCCCGTCGACCCGAGCGAATTCGGGTCCGCGGACGCGCCGCCGGTCGAGGACAAGCCCTACAAGATCATCTTCGAGGCCAACAAGTGCATCGGCGCCGGCAAGTGCGCCGAGGTCTCCGACAACTGGGAGCTGAGTCTCGACACGGGCATCGCCGCGCCGAAGACCTACTTCGTCGGCGAGGCGGACCTCGACGACGAGATCAGTGCAGCAGAGGTGTGCCCGGCGAAGAAGGACCGTGGGGTGATCCACGTCGTGGACCGGCGGACGAACGAGGAGATAGCGCCCGACCCCGACGGCGACGGGACGCTCTCGGTCGACTGGTGAGAAAGCGGCGGGTGCGGTGCGTTCACGCCTCGTCGTCGCCGAACGTCTCGTAGCGGGGGAAGAACTTCCCGGGGTCGTCGTGACGTGCTTGCGCGACGACGGTTCCGTCGAGGAACCGGACCACGGTGTTCACGTGGCCGGCCTCGTGGGCGTGTTCGACGAGCGGGCGGGCCCTGCGGAGTTCGAACTGGTTCGAGACGAGGACGGCCGTCTCCGCCTCGGGGTCGAGCAGGGCGGTGACGGAGAAGACGCGACCGTCGACGAGCGTCCGGTAGACGTCGTATCGCGGGAAGTCGGCGGACTCGACGGCGTCACCGATGGCTTCGGCGTCGCTGTCGGGCACGATGTGGGTCAATCCCCAGTACCCCTTCCCGTGGGATGGCGTCACTGCTGCGGTGTGGCCAGCGGCCGTGACGAGCGTCTCCCACCCCTCGTCCTGGAACTCCTCCTCGAGGGCCCACATGTCGTCCAGCGTCCGCTGCCAGGCGTTCGCGTGCACCTCGCTACTCGCGGCGAGTCGCTCGGCTTCGTCCACGCTCTCCCCGTCGATATCGGGGGCGTCAGTCATAGATAGTGAGTGAGGCTTCTCGCCGTAAAGGCTGTCGCTTAGCCGACCGTCGGGACGCCCACGCCGAGGACAGCTTCCAGGCCGAAGGAGACGGCCCATGACAGCGTGCCCGCGAGCAGGAACCGCCCACCGTCTGAGAGGTGGTCTGACGGCGCGGGGTCGAACCAGGCGACGGGCGGGAGGCGACCGACCAGTCCGCCGAGTCCGTCGTCGGCCCGCGAGTTCCCGACCCCGAATCGCGGGTTCTCCCGGCCGGCCGGTGGCGGTCGGAGCTTCACGGTCCCGACGCCGATGAGCAACAGGCCGACGAGAAAGAGGAGCCACTTGAGTCCGACCAGCGACCCGGTCGCCAGCAGCCCGACCGGCGTGCAAACCGCGACGACGAGCGCCGTCAGGACGACGGCGTACTGGACCCCGTCGACCGCCTTGATCCAGAGCCGACGCCCGCTCCTCATCGGCCGGCGTAGTCCCCGTAGCGCTCTTCGAGGACGGGACCCACCTCGTCGTAGGCCGGGTCGTGACGGTGGCACATCGAGACGCGCCCGCCCTCGTCGACGTCGTAGTACGCCGGGCTGGTCGCGTCACACTCGCTCCCGAAGGCGTCGAGCAACCGTTCGAGGGCGTCCTCCTCACGGTTCTCCCGGAGGTGGTCGGTCACGTCGACGAGGGGGCCACGGACGTCACGCGGCAACGCGTCCATCACCGCCTCGAACGACCGCTCTGCTGTCGCATCGGGCGTCCGGTCGAGGCGGCCGAACGCCTCCACGACGATGTCCTCGACGTCGGAGAAGCGCGTCTCCATCCCCAGCACCTCCCTCGCTCGCTCGCGTAGCGACCGTTCGGCCCGGCCGCGCTCGCGGACGATCCGGTGGAGGTCGTCGATGGCTGCCCAGGTCTCGTCGTCGAGATGGTCGAACTCGTCGGGGCGGATCTTGGCCGGGCATCGCGTCGAGAACGGACAGCCCGTGGGCGGGTCCCGTGGCGACGGCGGCGTTCCGCGCAGCGTGATCGGGTCCGACTCGATGGTCGGGTCCGGTTCCGGAATGGCCGACAGCAGCGAGTGCGTGTAGGGGTTCGCGGGCTCGTCGAAGAGGGCGTCGGCCGCACCCAGTTCCATCACGTTGCCGAGGTACATCACCGCGACCCGGTCGCAGATGTGGCGGACCACCGCGAGGTCGTGGGCGATGAAGAGGTACGTCAGCCCGAACTCGTCCTGCAGGTCCTCGAGCAGGTTCAGAATCTTCGCCTGGACGGAGACGTCCAGCGCGCTCACCGGTTCGTCCAGGACGACGAACTCCGGTTCGAGCGCGAGCGCCCGCGCGATGCCGACGCGCTGGCGCTGACCGCCCGAGAACTGGTGTGGATACCGAAAGTAGTGTTCGCGCTGCATCCCGACTCGCTCCAGCAGCTCCCTGACGTGGGCCCGCCGGACCTGTGACTTCGAGGGGATCAGTTCGACGTCGACGGTCGTCGTCGACCCGCTGTCCACGTCGACGGCCAGGTCCTCGGGACCGATCGGAAGCGAGTCGCGGACCGCCACGTCGGCGTCGTCGTCGCTGACCGTGACGGTGACGTCGACGTCGCGCCCGCTCTCCGTCGGATCGGCTGCCTCCGCGTCGCCGGTGACGGTCGCGTCCGAGGCGCCCGCGACGCGGACGGTGAGCGTCGGCCAGTCGTGGACGTCGAGCGGTTCCCGGACGATCTCGCCGACGGTCATCCGGTCGTTCAGTGACGACTCGGGGTCCTGGAAGACGATCTGGGCGTTCCGCCGCCAGCGCTTGAGTTCGCTCCCGCTGAGCGAGGTGACGTCGCGCCCGTCGAACAGCACCTCTCCCTCGGTGGCGGCCTCGAGGTGGACGAGCGTCCGCCCGAGGGTCGTCTTGCCACAGCCGGACTCGCCGACGAGACCGAGCGTCTCGCCCCGTCGGATGTCGAAGTCGACGCCGTCGACGGCCTTGACGGGCGTCCCGGTGAGCGAGCCGGCGTCGTAGTACTTCTTCAGTCCGTTCACCTCGACGAGGACGTCTTCCTCGCGAGCCGACTCGTCCGATTCGACGACTTGTGTCATTGTTCTTCCTCCGGTGGGGTGTTCTCGTCGACCAGCTGGTCGTCGCCGTCGCCGGTCCGCTCCGCCTCGGTCTGGCGCTCCTCGTGGATAGCCCGCGCTTCCTCCTGGGGGACGTCGTCGGGGTAGAGCAGGCAGGCGGCGGTGTGTTCGACGTCCTCCTCGCCGACGTCGACGTGGGCCGGGTGGATGGCGTCGCACTCGTCGAAGGCCTTCGGACAGCGCGGGGCGAACCGGCAGTACGTCGCGGGGCCGTGGGGCGTCGGGACGTCGCCCTCGATGGACTGGAGCCGCTCGTCGGCGTCGCCCCGGCCCGGGATCGATTCGAGCAGGCTCTGCGTGTAGGGGTGTCTCGGGTTGGCGAACAGTTCCTCGACCGGCGCCTTCTCGACGAACTCGCCGGCGTACATCACGTTCACCCGGTCGGCGACCTGGGCGATGACGCCCATGTCGTGGGTGATGAAGACGATGGCCAGGTCCTCGGCCGCCTGGATGTCGTTGAGTAGCTCCAGGATCTGGGCCTGGATGGTGACGTCGAGGGCGGTCGTCGGCTCGTCGCAGATCAGCAGATCCGGGTCACAGGCCAGCGCCATCGCGATGACGGCTCGCTGGCGCATCCCGCCGGAGAACTGGTGGGGGTACTCCGTGAGCCGGCGGCGGGCGTCCGGGATGGAGACCGCCTTCAGTAGCTCCGCGGCCCGGTCGGTCGCGGCCTGACCGGTGAGGCCCTGGTGAAGTTTCAGCGCCTCCTTGATCTGGTTCCCGACGGTGTAGACGGGGTTCAGCGAGGACAGCGGGTCCTGGAACACCATCGCGATGCCGTCCCCGCGCACGTCGCGGTACTCGTCTTCGGTCTTGCCGACGAGTTCCTCGCCGCGGAACCGGATCGACGACCCGTCGAGGAGCCGCCCGGGGTCGTCGACGAGGCCCATTATCGACCGGGCCGTCACCGACTTCCCGGAGCCGCTCTCGCCGACGATGCCCACCGTTTCGCCGGGGTGGACGTCGAAGGAGACGTCGTCGATGGCCCGGATGACCTCTTTGTCCGTGTGGAACTCGGTCCGGAGGTGCTCGACTGACAGGACCGGCTCGCTCGCGGCCCGTTGCCGGCGCGGCTGCTGGCTCATCCGCCACCACCTCCGGCTGCGACGCCGGCGTCGGTGGCACTGGCCTCGGCCTCACCGCCCGCAGATTGCTGCGGGTCGATGGCGTCGCGGATGCCGTCGCCCAGGGCGTTGAACGCCGTCACCACGGCGACGACCAGCAGGCCCGGGATCATGGCGATGTGCCAGGACTGGGTCGCGATGAACGGCTGGCCGAGACTCACCGCGCGACCCCACTCGGGCGTCGGCGCGTCGATACCGATGCCGAGGAAGGACAGCGCCGCCGTCCCGATGATGACGCCGCCGAGCGTCATCGACGCGTAGACGAGCAGGTAGCCCACGACGTAGGGGAGCATGTGTTTGCGCATCGTCGCGCTCGGGCGCTGACCGAACGAGCGCGCGGCGTCGACCCACTCCTCGGTCGACACCTGGAACGCGGGGCCGCGGACGGCCCGCCACAGCGCCGGCCACCCGGTCAACCCGAAGATGAGCGCGATGAGGAGCCCACCGTTGTAGATCCCCTCCAGCCAGTGGCCGTTGAACACGGCCATCGCCAGTATCAGCAGTAACAGCTGCGGGATCGACATCACCGAGTCGCCGACGATGACCACCGCGAGGTCGACGAGTCCCTTGTAGTAGGCCGTCGTCATGGCGAACACCGTCGCGAACGCACCCATGATCCCCATCGACAGCAGGCCGATGAACAGCGAGACGCGGGCGCCGTACATCATGAAGGTGAACAGATCCTTCCCGTTCGGCATGGTCCCGAACGGGTGAAACCGGTCGAAGTCGTCGTACTGCCAGAGGCCGATGTTGTCGTCTCCGGCCCCCTGCGAGGCCGACTGGCTGTTAGCCTCGCCGACGAACACCGTCTCGACGCTGCCGGTCTCCTCGTCGAAGTACTGCATATCGTAGCTGTAGGGGTTCTCGATGTTCTCCTCGGCCAGCGCCGGGGAGAGCGTCGGCGCGAACACGGCCATGATGACGAACGCCAGCACGACGACGAGTCCGAACCGCCCCCACGAGTGCGAGCGGAACCGGCGGACGACGTCGTCGGTCGGGGTCCAGTCGGCCTGCCGGTAGTGCTCGCGGTAGAGCCGGTAGCCGTAGAGGACCCAGCCGATCAGCACGCCCACGTAGGCGTAGACGAGCGTAAATCGGATCAGCCAGGCGACCATCGGTTCGAGCCCGAGGAACGTGTTCGTCCAGGGGCCGTTCGCGCCCGTGCGCCACCCCTGGTTCGGGATGGTCTCCCGTGAGAGCAGCGTCGGAATGGCCTCGGCCGCGGCCTTCGCGCTCTCGATCTGGGCCATTCCGGGGTTGCCGAAGGGCCAGGCTTTCACCATCCCCTGTACCAGCACGACTGCCAGTTCGACGAGCGCGCCGGCTTCGAGCGCGACCAGTGCGAGGAGCACCGCGACCCACACCGCTGCAGGCCGCTGGTTCTCCCGAATCCGTGTCCGCAGCGATCGGTGAACGGCGTGTTCGGTACCAGTCATCAGTTCTCCTCGTAGCCGACTCTGGGGTCGATTATCGTGTACAGGAAGTCCTGCAGGACGTTCAGCGAGAGCGTCAGCAGGATGAATATGAAGGCGAGTGAGCCGACCAGCGGCAGGTCACCCTTGGTGGCGGCGGTGAAAAACAGCTGGCCGAGCCCGTTGATAGCGAAGATGTACTCGACGATCACCGACCCGCCGATGAGCAGGAACGCCTCGGCGGTGATGATCGGGATCAGCGGGATGAGCGCGTTCCGGAAGACGTGCTTCCAGACGATCGAGCGTGCGGAGACGCCCTTGGCCCGCGCCGTCTCGACGTAGTTCGAGTTGATCGTCTCGAGGACGGCGGTCCGGCCGATTCGCATCTCGTTCCCCATCGAGGACGACCCGAGCACGATGGCCGCCGGCAAGATCTGTTTTGTCGCGCCGAGCAACTGGTCGAACGCGCGTCCGGGGTCGGACAGGAACATGCCGGGGTCCGTCAGGAAACCCAGGTTGGGCGCGGTGACGACGTTCGTCGGGACGACCAGCTGCTGCCAGCTGAAGCCGAACAGCTGCTGTGAGTTCGACAGCACCGCGACGAGGATCACCGCGAGCCAGAAGTTCGGCATCGCCCGCCAGACGATCCCGCCGAAGGATGCGGTGTAGTCGCCCCACGTGTTCGGGTTGAGTCCCGCGTAAAAGCCCAGCGGGATCCCCACGAACAGGGCGATCAGCACCGACCAGAAGCCGAGCCAGAGGGTCCGCGGCGCGCGCAGGGCGATCACCTCGTAGACGCTCGTCTCAGGGTAGATGACCCACGACTGGCCGAGATCCAGCGTCAGCAGGCCGGCCATGAAGTCGACGTACTGTTGCCACAGTGGGACGTCCACGTACCTGACCTCGCCGTCGACCCTGACCGCGCGTTCGATTCCGAGGTCGACGGCGACGTCGTGGTAGCCGGCGGGGTTTCCCATCCCGACGATGGCACGCGCCGGATCCAGCGGGCCGGCGCGGACGATCAGGAACACGATCGACATCGCCAGCAGCAGGATGGGGACGGTCAGAACGAGTCGTTGCAGAAAATACTTCCATCTACTCATGTGTTAGGATAGTTTACAAGAGCCGGGGTGTGGTGTGGTATCACGTATGAATTCTCGTCGCTATCGTATATTCACTGCGATCCGGCGAACGTCGGAGCGTCGTCGGCGCGGCCGGACGTCACTGACCGGTGGACGGCCGACAGCGCGCACGGGTGACCGACCGCGCGGGTGAACGGCGACGCGTCCGGTCCCGCTGGACCGGCGTCACTCCTTCGTGGTGGTGTAGTGGGTCTGTCGCGAGATCCCCATCCCGCCGAACGGTTCGACGGAGACGTTGTCCCCGTAGAACCGCTCGGTGGCGCCGTGGACGATGTTGATCAGGACCACGTCCTCCCAGTTCGCCTCTTCGAGGTCGACGTACGCCTCGGCGCGGGTCTGGGCGGCCTCGTCGCTCGGGTCGAGGTTGTTCGAGATCGTGTCCCAGGCCTCCTGGGCCTGCGTCTTGGCGTCGGTGTCGATCTCGCTCCAGTTCGTGTACGTCAGCGCGGACTGCCCCAGTTCCGCGACGTCGGTGTACTCCGGGGCCATCAGCTGCACGAAGTTGTCCGGGGCCGGCCAGTCGGCGATCCACCCGAGGGTGTAACACTGCAGGTTCCCCTGTTTCCCCTTCTCGATGATGGTCGCGAAGTCGGTCGGTTCCACGCTGGCGTTGATGTGGGCGGCCGAGAGCTTGTCGCGCAGACCGCGGACCATCTCGGTGAAGATGCCCTGGTAGGAGTTGATCGTCAGCTCGTACTGGTTGTCCGGGCCGTACCCGGCCTCCTCCATGACCTGCTTCGCGTTCTCGATCTGGCTCTCGGCGATGCCGTAGGGGTAGTTCTCCTCGACGTGCTGGTCGTAGGCCTCGGCTCCGCCGGGGTAGATGGCGGGCGGCGTGAGGTGGTACGCCACCGGCTGGCGTTTCTTGAACGTCGAGTTGGCGATCTCCTCGCGATTGACCATGTACGCGACCGCCTTCCGGACGGCCGGCTCCGTGTTCGAGACGTCGAAGGCGATGTAGTAGGTCCCGATCTCCGGCGTGCGGAGGTAGTTGACCGTCTCCCCGTTCAGGCTGCCCGAGGAGATGGGCCCGTACGTCCCCATCTCCTGGCCGGCCTCGGTCGTCTCTTCGACCGACACCTTGGACGGGTCGTAGTACTGGGTCGGTATCTTCAGGAGGTCGGCGTTCCCGTTCGTCGCATAGCGATACTGGGGCTCCGGTTTCTCGATGATGGCCCAGTTGATCGCGTCGAGTTTGGGCTGGTCGTCGCGACGGAAGTCCTCGAACGCGGTCACCTGGGCGGAGTCGCCCTGTTCCCAGAAGTCGAGGACGAACGGGCCGGTCCCGTAGGAGTCGCTGGTGGCGATCGTCTCCTGGTCGACCTCGCCGTCGTAGCCCTCGATGTCGCCGACGATGCCCTCGGGGTGGATGGCGAAGTTCCCGTACGCGAGCATCTGCATCGTCGCGTGGAACGGCCGCCGCAGGGTAAAGGACACCTCGTAGTCGCTCGTCGCCTCGACCTGCATCGACCCCGGCTGGTACTCGTCTCCCGTAGAGTACGCCTCGCCGTTCTGGTTTTGCGCCTCGACCCCCATGGAGTCGAGGATGAAGTACGCTCGCTCCGATGCGGGCGAAGCCGCCAGCCGCTCCCAGGAGTAGACGACGTCCGACGCCGTCAGTTCGCCCATGTCGTTGTGGTACTGGACCCCTTCCTGGAGCGTGAACGTGTACTCCAGGAAGTCGTCGCTGGTCTCGTACCCCGTCGCGAGGTTCTGCTCGACCTCCGGGTTCGCGTTCGGATAGGTCATCAGCCCCTCGTAACACTGGTTCGCGACGATACCGCTCGCAGTGTCGGAGATGGCTACCGGGTCCAGCGACGTCATCGTCCCGGTGTTGATCATGTTCAGCGTGGTACCGGCGTCACCGCCGTCACCGCCGTCACCACCGTCTCCGCCGGTGGTCGTGTCGGTACTATCGGCCGGGGTCGAATCGCCGCTGCCGCCGCCGTCACAGCCGGCCAGTACTGAGGCCCCTGCGACGCCGCCGGTGCCCTTCAGGAAATCTCGTCGGGATAGATTGTCTTTATCTAACATGGTTTTTGTTGGCTCACAACATATCGTCAATTGTTGACCCGCCAGTCTCGCCTATCACGTCTTTCAAATTCGTACGGAATAAGCGTGTTGGATGTTACAGTCGCCATTTCACATTGCGTATCTACTTTCCGAATGATGTGTATTGGCCTTTGATCGGTAACGATCGGAAGTGATCATCGATGGCCTCTTTCCGGCCGAGATTCGGCCGGACCGATCGACCGTGAACTGCGGACCGAAAGCGACATTCCGGACGACTGCACAGTTGGTATCGCGCGAGGGTAGCCGAGCCTGGCCAAAGGCGGTGGGCTTAAGACCCGCTCTCTCAGGAGTCCGCGCGTTCAAATCGCGTCCCTCGCACTCTCTCGCTCACGTGCCAGTGAGCCGACGGACAGACGGAGCCGCTATCGATCGCGCTGACGACGGCCTTTTGACGCACACTCACCTATCGAGCGCCAATGACCGACGAGCTACCGGACGCAGTCGCGCAGGCGTTCGACCACCACGACGCCTACGAGCGGACCGAGGACGGATCGTATCGCCTGACGACGACGGTGTTCGACGGCCGCGTCACCGCCGAAGATGCCGAAGAGTGGCGAACCAGTTATACCGTCACCGTGCGCGCGCCGACGCTGCACGCAGCCACCGAGGACGACGTCGGTGACGCCGTCGCCGACGGCTGGTTCGAGACGCTGGAACTCCGCCTGGAAGACGCACCGAAGGCCACGCGAGCGGACGTCGAACTCGACGCGTTCTCGGTCGAACGGGACGGCGAGGACGTCGTGACGACCTACGAGTTCACGCTCGGGAGCGCCGACAGGGCCGCCGACGTGGCCAAGGCCTTCGTCGAGTACGTCGAGGGCACCTACGTCGAAGGAATCGTCCCCGGCTACAGCTACGAAGGCAAGGTCGCCGACTTGGTCAGCGACGCCTCCAGCGGCGGCGGTGAGGGCGAAGTCGGCGGCACGCCGCTGTAGCGGTCGCGGTAATTTCTAGCATACGCGGCGCGAAGCGCCGCGTTTCACCGGAAGCGCGCTCGAAGAGCGCGACTTCCGGGAAGTTTGGAGACTACCGTTTGCGACGAGCGGTGCCCGCAGCAGGCCGGAGGCCTGCGAGGACACCCGAGGTGGTTCGAGAGAGCGAAGCTCTCTCGTCATCACGAAAATCGCGGAGCGATTTTCGAACGAAAGTAAAGTTTAGTCTTCAGTCCATCGCGATGTACGTCTGCGTGTCCTCGATGCCGTCGATGTCCTGGATCTGGGTGGCGGCGACGTCCTTGACCTCGCCGGGTGTCTCGACGTCGACTTTGGCGATGAGGTCGACGTCCCCGGCGACGATGGAGGCCTCGACGACGCCCTCGATGGCCTCGATGTCGCGTTTCAGTCGGTCGGCCTCCCCGGTGTGGGCCTTGACCATGACGTAGGCGACGACCATGTTACACACCCCCCGCGGCCGCCTTGCGGCCGGTCTCGCCGACGACGATGCTGCGGACGTCCGAGAGTGCGTCGAAGTCGGCGAGGACGATCAGGTGGTCACCGAGTTCGAGCGTGTCGTCGTCGGTGGCAAGCCGGGCTGGTTCGCCGTCCTTGCCGAAGGCCATCATCGTCGAGTGGGCGGGGAGTTCGAGTTCGCTCAGCGAGTAGCCCCGGACGGGTGACTGCTCGGTGACGGTGAGTTCGACGAGCTGGAGGTTGTGGGCGACGTCGGCGACGGCGCGGATGCTGCCGCCCAGCAGGGCGTTCTTGGCGGCGATGGCGCCCAGCCGCTCGGGGTAGATCACCTCGTCGACGTCCTCGGCGTAGGTGCGGTAGATCTCCTCGCGGTAGTCCTCGTCGATGCGCATGACCGTGCGACAGCCGTGTTCCTTGGCGATCATACAGGCGACGAAGTTGTCGTTGAGGTCGCCGGTGAGCGCACCGAGCGCGTCCGCGCTGTCCAGGTCGGCCTCGTCGAGGGTCGCCTCCATCGCCCCGTCGCCCTCGATGGCATCGTACCCCTCTTCGCGAGCCCGCGCTACCTTCGCGTCGTCGCTGTCGATGACGACGACCTCGTGCCCGCTCTCGTCGAGGACGCGGGCCGTCCGGAGCCCGACGCGACCGGAACCCACGATAACGAATCGCATGGTAACTGTTACAACCTGGGGGTGGATAAATGTACCCCGAGCGGCGAATCGCCGTGGGGCGGTGGCGGGCAAACCTTTTCGTGGTATCGTGTCACATACTACGTATGGTCACCGCCTTCATCATGATAAAGACCGCCGCGGGGAAGTCTGAAGGGCTCCTGGCGGCCATCCGCGACCACGAGGGGGTCACCGACGCCCACATCGTCGCCGGCCAGTACGACATCATCGCCGAGGCCGCCGGCGACGAGGTGTACGACGTGATGCACTCGGTCGCGACGCGCATCCGCGACCTGGACGGCGTCGCCGACACGCGCACCTACATCTGTCTGGAGTGATCCCGACGGTAGCGCTTCGATACGGCAAAGAGGGCTGAGTCACTAGCGCCACCATGGTCGGCGTCGTCGGTATCACTGGTCTCCTCGTCATCGTGCTGGTCAACAGCGCGCTCGCTGCCCTCATGACTCGCTTCTTCCGGGTTCGCCTCGAAACGGCCTGGGGGAGTATCCTCTACGCCCTCTTCCTCATCCCGCTCACGATGGTGGTGGTGCTGTTCGTCCTCTCGGGCGTGTTCGGCCTCGGGGTCGACCTGGGGAGCCGCGCGACGGTCATCGCCATCACGATCGCCGTGCCCCTGGCCGTCGGCATCACCTTCGACTACTTCTGGATGCCCGCGCCGGACGAAGTGGACGTCCCCGACCGAACCAGGTCTCGATAGCGCGCGGAGAGCCTAGCCGAGCAGCGATCCGACGGCTTCGTGAACCTCCTCCAGCACGTCATCCTGCGACTGAGAGGCGTCGACGCGGACAAACCGCTGGGGCTCCTCGTCGATGAGCCGTTCGTAGTTCTCGCGCACGTCGGCGAGGTAGTCGGCCGTCTCGAACTTGTTGGTGGCGCCGCTGCGTTCGGCGGCTGTCTCGGGGTCGACGTCGAGGTAGACGGTGGCGTCCGGTGGGCGCGTCCAGGGTGCGTGGACGTCCTGGACGTACGCCAGCGGGTCGTCGAGGGCGTCCGAGAGGGTCGCGCCCTGGTAGGCGTACCGCGAGTCGGAGTAGCGGTCCGAGACGACGACGCGGCCGTCGGCGAGCGCGGGACGGACGGTGTCGGCGAGGTGGGCGGCGTGGTCGGCGGTGTAGAGGAACAGTTCGGCCAGCGGGTCGGCGTCGTCGTCCCCGATGGAGCGTTCGACGGCCTCCCCGTACCACGTCTCCGTCGGTTCGCGGGTGAAGACGGCGTCGTCCGGCACGGCGTCGTCGCGCGTGCCGTCGCCGCTCCGGAGCGACTCCCAGGCGGACGTCTTGCCGCTCCCGTCGAGGCCCTCCAGCGTGATGAGCATACCGGCAGGTCACGGGCGCCTCACGTAAACGCCCCGCTACGCGGCGGGGGTATCGTGTCGACCCCCGGTCCTGGCCCGGTGCTTCATGGTGGTGGTTGTAACTGTTTACCGGCGTTCGGCGGCACCGGCCACGTCGAACCCCGGCACGGACGTACAACCACCACTATCAATCGCCCGGGAGGTCTGCTTCGTCTGCGATGCTCTCGTCGGCGTCACCAGGTGGCGGGTCGACGTTCGTACCCTCGGAACTGGCGGGGCGGCGGTCGGTTTCGTCGGCACGACCGTCGCCGTTCGCCGCGTTCTGGGCCGACGTCTCGACGCTGGATGGACCGGCGGTGGCTGTGTCGACGGTGTCGACGACGGCGGCCGGTGGGGTGAGCCACGCCCCGAGATCGCGGAGGTTCAGGTCCAGGCGGGCTGGCGGCCAGCAGATGGCGGCGGCCGACCGGAGGAGCGACTCGTCGTCGGTCCGGGCGGCGTAGTAGAGTTCCCGGAGGGGGAACACCATCTCCGCCGTCGCGTCGGGCGGATGGCCCGTCTGGGCGCCGTCGAGTCCGAGCGCGCGCCGCGCACACGTCGAGACGAAGCGGTAGCCCGCCTGGCTCGCGAGGGCGTAAGAGGCCCAGAGCTTCGGATTGATCTCCATGAGGGCGTAACTGCCGTCGGCGCAGCGCTTGAACTCGACCAGCGCGGGTCCGTGCCAGTCGAGGCTGTCGAGCAGGCGGATGGCGGCGGTCTCGATCCGTGGGTCGCGGAACAGGCGCACCCGGGTCCCGCTGCCGCCTTCGCGCGGGACGGAGCGGAGTTCTTCGTGGGCGAACAGCAGTTGCGGCGCGCCGTCGTCGTAGAGGAGCCCGCAGGCGTAGGTCCGTTCGCCCGGGATGCACTCCTGGACGATCACCTCCCGGACGCCGCGCTCGGCGACGAGGTCGTCGTAGGTCGCCCAGAACGCCCCGGGACGTTCGACCGCCGCCGTGACGTTCTTTCCGCACTCGTGACGGGCTTTGAGGAAGAGGGGAAACGGCAGGTCGGCGACCTCGCCCGGTCGACCTCGCTCGTCGAGGGCCGCGACGCGGTCGGTGAACGACGTGGGCGTGCCGACGTCGAGTTCGGCCGCCAGTTCCGCGGTCGCGACCTTGTCGACGGCGACGTCGAGTGAGTCCGAGGGCGGGAGCCAGCACTCCACCGCGTCGGGGAGGTCGTCCCGAATCCGGTCGACGGCGGCCACGGAGTGGTACCCCACCGGGACCAGGAGGTCGGGACGGTGCGCCTCGACGGCGTCGAGGAGCTGGTCGGCGTACCCCGGCTCGCTCGCGGGACCCGTCGTCACGCCGACGTCACAGTACCGGGACCGGAGCAGGCGACTCCAGTTGCTGGTGCCGACGCCGACGACCTCGGCGTCCAGGTCCTCGGAGAGCTCGGTGGCGACCTGGATGGCGTTGTCGTTGTCGCCGTCGAGCACCATCACTGTCGGACGGCTGCGGTCTCGTCCCATCCGGATCAATCCTTGTTCGGTTCCAGGAAGGTCGGAAGCCAGTTCGCCCGGTCGGTGACGTCGCCCCGTCCGCCGGGGTCGTCGTCCCGTCCGTCGGTGCCCTCACCCGTCCCGTCGGCGTCGCCTGTCGTGAGCGGCCTGGCGGCCATCCGCAGGGGTTTCGTCTGCCCGTCGAGCACCGGGGCGGAGTCGCGGACGAAGCCGAACCGACCCAGGAGGTCGGCCGGAAGCGTCTCGCCGACGGACTTGACGACGTCGGCGTCGGTGTGGTCGGCGAGCGCCGTAGCGACTAGCCGTCTGAGCGGGTCCGCGGGCTGGTTCGGCGGGAGCGGCACCGCGTCGCGGAACTGCAACACGCCGCTGTCGGTCAGGCGAGTCACGAGGGCCGCGACGGGGTCCCCGCGCGACCGGGCGACGTAGGTCCGGTAGTCGTGGGTCGGGTCGGCGAGCCACCACTCGTAGAACTGCGCCTCGCGCTCGACGTGGAGCCGTTCCGGGACCGAACGTTCGTACAGCGAGGCGAGGAGTGCCGCGGGCGCCTCCTCGTGGGATTCGACCCGGAAGCTCCCCGACGGCGTCCCGGCCCTGTCGAGGGCCGATAACGCACCGCGTGCGAGAACGTCTGCGACGCGTTCGAGTGTCCGACCGCCCGCGCCGCCGAGAGCGTCCTCGAGTGCGTCGGCGAGGAACGCCGAGGGGCGCTGGATGCGGTAGAAGACGTCGAGTGCGCCGAGCGACTCCCAGCCGAGCTTCCGCTGGGCGCCCAGCGCGCCCTCGGTCGGGTAGTTGAAGAACAGCGACGGCTCTCCGGCCTCGTAGCGGTCGATGGCCTGGCGCGTCATCCGGGTGTAGAGCCCGTTCCGGCGGTGGTCCGGATGGATGACCGCGTCGGCGGGCTGGAGCGCCAGCACCGTCCGGTCGGCACGCCGGAGCCGACAGGGGAGATACGCCTGCACGCCGACCAGGTTGCCGTCGCGCTCGGCGACGTTGATCGGGACGTGGGAGAGGTACGGGTCGTCGACGTACTTCCAGTCGACGTACGCTCGCGACCGGGTCCGACCCAGCGCGTCCTCGAACAGGGCGCGAACGCCGTCCGCGTCGCCACTGCGGAACCAGCGGATCGAGTACCCGTCGGCCGTCGACTGGGCCTCTTCGCCCGTCTCTTGCGATTGACTGGACATCTGTCTCTGTACCCGTCGACAGCGGGGATTGTAATTGACGGCTTAGTCACACCGAAACCCGATCAAATCCCGGATTAACGTCCACCCGGGTCGTCGGGGCGAACGTGGACGACTTTCGAGAAACTGGCCGACTGCGGTCCGATTCAGCAGTCTCCGTCGCTCTCGGACGCTGCGCGCGGCCGGTATCCCGACCAAACCGGGCGGTAAGCCCTGGCTGGCGTCGGACCGTGAACGATACGCCGATTGCCGTCGTCAGCGCGCCTCGCTAGCGAGCGCCAAGTTTTACGGTCGCTCCCGGTCCAGTTTCGAGCATGAACGTGCTCGTGGTCGGCGGCGACGGCTTCATCGGACAGTACCTGTGTACCGAACTCGTCGAGCGCGGCCACGAGGTGACGTCGCTGTCGCGCTCGCCCGACCAGGGCGTGCTCCCGGACGGCGTCTCGACGGTGGCCGGCGACGTCACCGACTACGACTCCATCGAACCCGCATTCGAGGGGCGCGACGCGGTGGTGAACCTGGTCGCACTCTCGCCGCTGTTCCAGCCCAGCGGCGGCAACGAGATGCACGAGACGGTCCACCTCGGCGGGACGCGCAACTGCGTCCGGGCCGCGGAAGAACACGGCGTCGACCGCTTCGTCCAGCAGAGCGCCCTCGGCGCTGACCCGGAGGGGACAACCCACTACATCCGGGCGAAGGGGAAGGCCGAAGACGTCGTGCGCGCGAGCGACCTGGACTGGGTCATCTTCCGCCCGTCTATCGTCTTCGGCGAGGGCGGCGAGTTCGTCTCGTTCACGACGAAACTGACGACGCCGTACGTCACGGGGCTTCCTGGCGGCGGTCGGACGCGCTTCCAGCCGATCTTCGTCGAGGAGTTCGTCCCGATGGTGGCGGCGGCCCTCGAGGACGAGACCCACGTCGGTGAGACGTACGAGATCGGCGGACCAGAAGTGGTGACCCTCGCCGAAGTGGCGAAACTGGCCTATCGCGCCCGGGGGAAGTCACTGACCGTGCTTCCCGTCCCGATGGTGCTCGCCGGCCTCGGGCTGTCAGTGGCCGGGGCCATCCCGGGATTTCCGATGGGCGCCGACCAGTACCGCTCGCTGCGCTTCGACAACAGCGTCGCGGACAACGACGTCGACGCATTCGGTGTCGACGTAGCGGACCTTACCACACTGGCTACGTACCTGGGTGTCGAGGAGTGACTCCCAGCTAATCACCGGCTGTAGCCCTCGAAGCTGTAGATTATCACACAGGAGATCCCCTATCGTATTCGATATTCTGGCAAAAGGCTTATACCCGCTTTCGCACTTGCCCTCTTTAAGCGGAGTCTCGAACCAATGAAACTCGCGATGATCGGCTTCGGGCAGGCCGGTGGCAAAATCGTCGACAAGTTCCTCGAGTACGACCAGCGAACGAACTCCGGTATCGTTCGCTCGGCCGTCGCAGTGAACACGGCGAAAGCTGACTTGCTCGGACTCGAACAGATACCAGAGGAGCACAGGGTCCTTATCGGACAGGCCAGGGTCAAGGGTCACGGCGTCGGTGCCGACAACGAACTCGGAGCGGAGATCGCCGAGGAGGACATCGACGAGATCCAGGGAGCTATCGACAACATCCCGGTCCACGAGATCGACGCGTTCCTCGTCGTCTCCGGACTCGGCGGCGGGACGGGGTCGGGCGGGTCCCCGGTGATCTCGAAACATCTCAAGCGCATCTACACCGAACCGGTGTACGGGCTCGGCGTCCTGCCGGGCGGCGACGAGGGTGGCATCTACACCCTCAACGCCGCGCGCTCGTTCCAGACGTTCGTCCGCGAGGTGGACAACCTCCTCGTGTTCGACAACGATTCCTGGCGGAAGACGGGCGAATCCGTCCAGGGCGGCTATGACCACATCAACGAGGAGATCGTCCGGCGCTTCGGCGTGCTGTTCGGTGCCGGCGAGGTCGGTGCCGGCGACAACGTCGCCGAGTCCGTCGTCGACTCCTCGGAGATCATCAACACGCTGGCCGGCGGCGGCGTCTCCACGGTGGGCTACGCCTCCGAGGACGTCGAACTCTCCGGGTCCAGCGGCGGCCTCCTCTCCCGGTTCAAGGGCGACGAGGGCGGCAGCGACATGGACACGGCCAACACGACCAACCGGATCACGTCGCTGGTCCGCAAGGCCGCGCTCGGTCGGCTGACACTTCCCTGCGAGATCGAGGGCGCCGAGCGCGCGCTGCTCGTGATGGCTGGGCCGTCCCAGCACCTCAACCGGAAAGGCATAGAGCGCGGGCGGAAGTGGCTCGAGGAGCAGACCGGGTCGATGGAGGTCCGCGGTGGGGACTACCCGACCAACGAGCCCCGCGTCGCCGCGGCGGTGTTGCTGTCGGGCATCCACAACGTCCCGCGGATAAAGGAGCTCCAGCAGATCGCCATCGAGGCACAGGACAACATCGACGACATCCGCCAGCAGAGCGAGGACAACCTCGAGCAGCTGGTCGAAGATGACGAGGATGAGCTCGATCCCCTGTTCTAGGGCGACGATCGCACTCCTGTTCGTGGCGGTTCTGGTCGCTGCCGTCGGACCAGCGAGTGCGCTCAGTCTCTCTAGCGAGGGCGTTCCGGAGTCGTCCCAGGTCGGCGAGGAGGTCCAGGTGACCTACAACATCGACGACCCGTTCACCGACGCCCCCAACGAGTGGACGCTCCAGGGTGAGACGGAACTCGAAGACGTGCGCTGGACCGTGACGGTCCTCCGGGCGGGTACGCAGGTCTCCCAGGAGACCTACACGGAGCAGTCGTTCAACCACTCGCTCGACGTCGACGACAACGGCGACGAGGTCGTCGTCAACCTCGACGGCACGACGCCGGCCATCGAGAACTACACGTACAGCCCCGAGGAGAGCTACCGCGTCACCTCCCTCGACCAGCGGACCGGCGGGAACGTCGAGAAACTGGCCAACGACTCGGCGCACCACTACACCGGGGACAGCCAGGAAGCCCGGAACGCCATCGAGGACGCCGAGGCGGCCATCGACGAGGCCGGCGGCCACTCCGATGCCGAGGATCTGCGCGACAGCGCGGTGTCGGCCTACGAGGCCGAGAACTTCGGCAACGCGGTCGACCTGGCGAACAAGGCCGAGCAGCAGGCCGAGAACGCCAAGCAGTCCCAGCAGACGCTCACCATGGCGCTGATGGGCGGCGGCGTCCTGCTCGTGCTCGCCCTCATCGGCGGCGGGATCTACTACTGGAAGTCCCAGCAGGAGACGGTCAGCCGGCTGTAGATGCGGACCGTCGTCCCGTTCGCCGTCTCGGAGCCGAAAACGCGACTTTCGTCCGTTCTTTCACCCGACGAGCGCCGCGAGTTCGCGCGAGCGATGCTCGACGACGTGCTCGCCGCGCTCCGCGCTCTCGACAGGGAACCCGAGGTCCTCGCGACAGAGCGCGTCGACGTCGACGCGCCGGTCACCGTCGACGACCGGCCCCTCGACCCCGCAATCAACGAGGTTCTCGAAACCACTGACGAAGCGGTCGCCGTCGTCATGGCCGACCTCGCGCTCGCGACGCCCGACGCGCTCGACCAACTCTTCTCCCCCGACGCGGACGTCGTGCTCGCGCCGGGCCGCGGCGGTGGCACCAACGCCTTCGTCGCCCGCCACCCCGACTTTCGGGTGGACTACCACGACGCCTCGATCCGCGATCACCGCCGTATCGCCGCCGAACTCACGGACGACGTCGTCGAGGTGGACTCGTTCCGACTCGCCACGGACGTCGACGACCCGTCGGATCTCGCGGAGGTCCTCCTCCACGGCGAGGGCGAGGCCGCCGACTGGCTCCGCGAGGCGGGATTCGAACTCTCCGTCGACGACGGTCGAGTTGGCGTGTCGCGATAACGGACTTTCCGACCGAAACGGCTGGCTGACCATCCGCCGAGGTGGGAATGAAAGGGGCGAGCGTCTCGGCCGAAGCCCGACGACGCAAGCACCGGAGCGCTAGCGAGGAGCGTAGCGAGTCGCGCGAGCCGAGACGCTCGGGGCTTTCGAGTTGTTATTGCTGTTGTCAGCCGTCATCGCTCCACCAGATGAAACCGATCACGGGGGCGAAACAGGGAAGGTCGCCCCTCGTGAAGCCTCGCCCATGAAGGAAGGGACGTTTCTCGTGACGACTGCGGAAGACGAGGCCGCCACGCTACGCGACGTCCACGACCAGCAGGTGATCACGCTCGCGGACAACCCCGGAGTCGAAGCCGGGGAGATTATCGAGGGGACGGTCGAGGCCGAACCACCCCTCGAAGTGGCTTACCAGCTCACCGATGTCGAATCGCGCCGGACGATCCCGGTCGAGCGCAGCGAGATGGCACCCACGTCGATGGAGAAAGAGATGGCCGCCGAGCAGTCGGAAGGGGACATCGAGATCCGGGAGCGCGCCGGCGACGGCGAAATCCACGTCCTGACCGTCCCCGAGGAACGCACCGACCAGGCCGCGACGGACGTCGTCGACGACCAGGAGACGGTCGCGCGGGCGGCCCGCCTCGGCGTCGAGCGGGTCGAAGTACGCGCCGCGGACGGCGTCGTCAGCGTCCGCTACCTGCCAGATTGATGGTCTCCCGAGATACCAAAACCACGGCTGCGTTCGTCGTACTCGCCGTTATCCTCTGGATCGCCGCCTCAACCGTCACGGACAACGAACTCGTGCAGTGGGGTGTCCTCATCGGCGTCGGCCTGATTGTACCGATAGCGGTCAACGGGTGGCGGGAGTAGGCAACGACTCTTTCTGGAGGCTACTGCGTCGGCCCGCCGGCGCTCTGGACGCGCCAGCCGCCGCGGACTTCCCCGCCGTCGCGTTCGGTGAACGCGAACGTCGTCTCTTCGTCGACTGCGTCGCCGCCCTCGACGTTCTCGACGCGGAGGTCGACGTCTAGTGTGTCGCCGCAACAGCCGACGCTGACGAACTCTTCCCAGACGTCGCCCTCGCTCGCGGTGTCGTGGGCCTTCCGGAGATAGGCACGGAAGGGGCTCCCTTCGACTTCCTCGCGGCCCCAGTCGCTCAGGTCGGACGGGCAGGAGAGCACGACTCGCGTGGCTCGTGTCATCGATCAGTGTAGGGGCCTCGCACTGGTAGGTCCTTCGCGCGGTTGGCGAGACAGTCCCGCTACACGTCGGCGACGATGCGGTAGAGCGCCCCCGTCGGCCCGTCACCGCCTCCACCGTCGCCGCCATCACCGCTGTCACTGCCGTCCTCGCCACCGTCCTCCCCGAGGGACGCCTCGGATGCCCGCGAGGTGACGTAGACGGCGTCGTCGGTGACGAGCGGCGTGCTCGTGACCCAGCCGCTCGTCTCGACGCGCCACGATTCGTCGCCCGACTCCTTCTCGACGGCGTAGAGGCGTCGGTCGTAGGACCCGGCCAGGACGTGGTCGCTCGTGACGACGGGACAGCCGATCACTCTGCCGCCGGTGTCGAAGGCCCACTGCTCCTCGCCTGTGGCGGCGTCGAGCGCGTAGAGGTTGGAGTCGTGGCTGCCGACGTACACCGTCCCGGTCGACGGCTCGACGGAGGGGCCGGACATCACCAGGCTGCCGGTCTCGAAGGCCCACTCCTCGGTGCCGTCGTCGAGGGCGACGCGGTAGACGTGGCCGTCCCAGGAACCGAAGAAGGCGCTGCCGTCGAAGGTGGCGACGGGGCCCTTGATGGGTTCGCCCGTCGAGAACGTCCACTCGAACTCGTGGTCGGGGTAGGACCAGGCGTAGAGGTCGCCGTCGTTCGACCCGACGACGACCCGGTCGTGCTCGGCGTCGACGGCGGGCGTGGAGTGGGGGTGGTCGGTGGGTCGCTGGTCCTCCCAGACGACCTCACCGGTGACGGCGTCGACGCCGAACATCCCGCCGCTGGGGTCGTAGTACTCGACGGCGACGTAGACGACGCCGTCCAGGTACCCCGGGCTCGACCCGATGGCGTCCCCGAGCTGGACGCGCCAGTACTGCTCGCCGGATTCGAGGTCGAACGCGTACAGGTTCCCGTCGTAGGCGCCGACGTAGACCGTGTCGTTGGCGATAGTGGGCGTGCCGTGGAAGCCTCGCGTGGTGTCGGTGGCGTTCGTCCGCCAGCGGACCTCGCCGTCGGGCGTGACGGCCAGCACGTCGCCGGTGTCGCCCGGGACGACGACGTCGCCGTTCGGGGCGAGCACCGGACTCGCTTTCGCGGCGGTGTGGTCCCCGGTGTTGACGTCGGGGACCTGCCAGTCGACCCGGACCGATTCGGGGACCGTCGCGTCCGGCGCGATCCCCCGGCGGGTCGGGCCACCGCGGAACTGCGCGTCGGCGGTCGCGGCGGCCGGACTCGTCGGGCCGCCACCGAGCGTCCGGAGCGGTCCCGTACAGCCGGCGAGGCCGCCCGTCGCCGCGACACCGGCCGCGGCCGCTCCCGCCGTCCGGAGGAACTGCCGTCTGGATTCGTCCATCGTTCGTCGACTGTCCGCGGACCACGATCAAAGCAGTTTGGGTCCACGGCGGCGGGGCGCGGTCCACCAGCGCACGTGGACCGCTCCGCTCACCCGTCCGGCGACTCTCGCACTCCTCGACCCCGAGATAAGAAGGCTTATTCGGAGCCCTTTCGCACCAAACCCCATGATGGAGTTCGACGTGCGCGAGGTCGATTACACGGAGTATTCGAACCGTCAGCTGGCGGCCGTGCCGCTGGCGGTGCTCGCCCTCGCGATACTGATTCTCGTCGGCTGGTCGCTCTTCGTCACCGGGGCGCCGACCGACCCCGGTGCACCAGTCACGCCCGGCATCGACTTCACCGGGGGAACCGAGTTGCGCGTCGAATCGGACATGACCCAGCAGGAAGTCGAGGCGTCCTTCGACGAGACCGTCATCTCGGTTCAGGGCGTCGTCGGGTCCGGTGACACCTACGTCGTCCGCCTCCAGTCCTCGGACGTCCAGTCCATTCGCCAGCAGGCCCAGTCGGCCGACATGAACGTCCTCTCGAGCGCCTCGACCGCCCCGTCCTTCGGGGCCGGGGCCCAGCAGACGGCGGTCATCGGGCTGGTCGTCGCCTTCACCGGGATGAGCCTCCTCGTGTTCGGGCTGTTCCGTACCTTCGTCCCGAGCCTCGCGGTCGTGGTGTCGGCGTTCTCCGACATCATCATCCCGCTCGCGGTGATGAACTTCATCGGGATCAAGCTCTCGCTGGGGACCGTCGCCGCCCTCCTGATGCTCATCGGTTACAGCGTCGACTCTGACATCCTGCTCAACAACCACGTCCTCCGGCGCTCCGGCGGCTTCTACGAGAGCGTCTACCGCGCGATGGAGACCGGTATCACGATGACGCTCACGTCCATCGCCGCGATGACGGTGATGGCCATCGTCGCGACGATATTCAACATCGACCTGATGGCGGACATCGGCATCGTCCTCGTCATCGGCCTCTCGGCTGATCTCATGAACACCTACCTGTTGAACCTCTCCTTGCTCCGGTGGTACAAGTACGAGGGGGTGGCGCGATGACCGCCATCCGCGACAACTGGCGCATCGTCCTGCTCGTCTTCCTGCTCGTGGCGAGCGCGGTCGTGCTGTTCGTCCCGGGCGCGACGGCCGGCGGCGGTGCGAACGAGACGGAAGCGCCGACCGGGACCAACGTCTCCGCGGACGAACGCGACAGCGGGTGGACGAACCTCCAGTACGGCATCCAGCTCGACGGCGGCTCCCGCATCCGCGCGCCCATCGTCGGCAACACCACGGAGAACGTGAACATCACGAGCTTCAACGAGAGCGACTCGCTGGAGACCACGCTGGCCCAGCGCTTCGAGATCGACCGCCTGGACGTCGAAGTGACTCCCAACGAGCGGAACGAACCCGACAGCGGTACCGTCGAGGTGTACAGCCGGAACGTCTCGCAGTCGGAGCTACTGACCGCGCTCCAGGACGAGGGGTACGACGTCTCCGAGTCCGACGTCCGGAACGGCGTCACCCAGTCGACCCGCGACGAGATGGTTAGCGTGATCGACGAGAAGCTCCAGGTCTCCGCGCTGACCGGCGCCGACGTCCGCGAGGCCCGCACGCCCACGGGCGAGAACTACATCGTCATCGAGGCAACGGGCCGCGACATCGGCGAGTTGCGCGAAATCCTCGACGACCGGGGCATCGTCCGCCAGTACGTGCTCTACCAGGCGCAGAACGGATCGGTCGTCCGCGAGGAGGTCCTCACCCAGGAGGACTTCGACGACATCGGCAGCGTCCGCCAGGACCAGGCCGGCCGGTACAGCGTCAGCGTGACCCTCTCCGATTCCGCCGCGGGGCCGTTCATGCAGGCGATGCAGACCCACGGCTACACCCAGGGCACCCGCTGTGGAGTCGACACACAGAGTTCGACGCCGCCGGAAGAACAGCTCTCGGCGGGCGACCGCTGTCTGCTGACGACGCTCAACGGCGAGCCCGTCTTCGCCGCGGGCGTCCAGCCGAACCTCGCCTCGTCGTTCCGTGACGACACGTTCGTCAACGACCCGTCGATGTCCATGACCGCGCCGGACCGGGACCGCGCCCGCAACCTCGAACTCAGCCTGAAGGTCGGCGCGCCGCTGCCCGCGCCGCTGGACTTCGCGGATGCCCAGACCACGTCGCTCCAGCCCTCGCTCGGTGACGAGTACAAGACCAACTCGGTCATCACCGGCCTCATCGCCGTCATTGCCGTGAGCGGCGCGGTGTACACCCGCTACCGCGACCCCCGCGTCGCCGCGCCGATGGTCGTCACCGCGCTCTCGGAGGTGGTGATCCTGCTCGGGTTCGTCTCGCTGGTCCAGTTCCCCATCGATCTCTCCCACATCGCCGGCTTCATCGCCGTCATCGGCACGGGGGTGGACGACCTGATCATCATCGCCGACGAGATCCTCCAGGAGAAGGGGGTGGCGACGGGCCGGGTCTTCCAGAACCGCTTCCGCAAGGCGTTCTGGGTCATCGGCGCCGCCGCCGCGACCACCATCATCGCGATGAGCCCGCTGATGGTGCTCTCGCTAGGCGACCTGACCGGCTTCGCCATCGTCACCATCGTCGGCGTCCTCATCGGTGTGCTGGTGACGCGCCCGGCCTACGGTGACATCCTTCGCCACCTCGTGCTGAGCGAAGACGAGCGGTAAGGGATTTCTCGGTTTCCACTCGCTTTTCAGTTCGATTGGTTCCTCAGCGTGGGACTGGCTTGTCGATCACTATTCCCGTCTGCCGGTCGACCAAAGAAGGCATATATGCGAATGGCAACGATTGCTCGCTAAGATGCCCCACTTGTCCCGTCGTAGATCTCTGAAAGCGACGGCAGTAGTGTTTCTTGGGTTAAGTGGTTGTATTGGCAGTAATCACGAGTCGGATATCTACATATTTAATCAGACAGCATCCACCAGAACGGTAGAAATTGATATCATCGAGAATGGTTCAAAATCGGCGTTTTTCTCCGATTCGACCTCGATCTCGGCGGACGAGAGACACGTTTACGACGATCCGATCCCGGAAGAGGCAGTGTGTGAGATACAGATCAGGACAGACGGTGGTCTCGAAACCGGGTTCGAGTGGAAGTCGGGCTATGCAGAAACACACAGTGTACAATTCTCTATCAGAGAAAGTCAAATCGAAACATCTCACGGAACGGCGTGAGCGCCCCACTGATAGTCGGTATAGTCGGGCTTCGACTGGCCGATCGACGCGGACGGAGTCGACGATAGGTCCTCAAAAGTCGTCCAGTCCCGACTGTTCGGCCGCCGCCAGCACGTCGTCACAGGTCGACCAGGACGTTCGCGCACACGTCGGCAACTCACCGTAGTCCGCCACGTACTCGCGCAGGAAGGTCCGCGTCGTCGGGTCGCTCGGATACCCACTCCCCACCTCGCCGTGCTCCGCAGCCAGCCGCTCGACGTGAGCGTCCCGCTCCACCTTCGCGACGATACTCGCCGCGCCCACGACGGTGTCGGACTCGTCGGCCTGGTGTTCAGCGGTGATACGCACGTCGGCGTCCACCCGGCTCGCCACGCGCTCGCCGAAGCGGCCGGCGTTGGCATCGCCGGCGTCGACCGTCCCGACCTGGCCGTCGGCGGCAACCTCGCCGAGCGCCTCGGCGTGCGCGGCCACCGTCAGCGTGTTCATGTCCGTCTCGGGGTCATCGATGCGTTCGACGGGTATCTCGGCGACGCCGACGGTCGCCAGCTCGCGGATCTCGGCGGCCAGTTCCTCGCGGCGAGCGGGCTTGATCCCCTTCGAGTCCCCGACGCCGTCGGGCAGGGCCGACGGCTCACAGTGGACCGCCGCGGCGAACATCGAACCCAGCACGGGTCCCTTGCCGGCCTCGTCGACGCCGAATCGCACGGCTGTGCAGTGTGTGGCTCGAAAGAAGTCCGTTGTGGTCTGCGTCGCCCGTCACGGCCTGCGTCGCCCGTTCCGGTCCGCGCCTACTCGAACAGGGATCGCGACCGCCTGGGTTCGCCCTCGTCCGCGTCGTCCAGGTCGAGTCCCTCCGCCTCGGCCCTGGCCCGCAGTTGTTCGTACAGCCGGCAGAACGCCCGATCCATGTGATCGCCCGTCTTGGCTGGCATCTACCAGTGGATGGTGCGGATCCCTCCTAAGGATTGCGGGTCCGGCGGCGGTTGCCCTCGGCCCCCACCGCACTTTTCTCTGCGGGGCGCCAACACCACGCCATGCTTCGATTCCTCATCGCAGTTGTCGGGCTGATCCAGCTCGTCGCGCCCGAGAAGGTCGTCAGGATGTACACGCGGCTGGCCTTCGAGGGGCCCGAGGCGTTCACCGTCCGCCGGTGGGTCGTGCCGGCGATGCGACTGGAAGGGCTACTGTTGCTCTGGGTCGCCGTCAACGGGCTCGAAACGGGAGAATCGGACGAGGAGGCGCTCTCGGATCAGGCGAGCTTGGCGAAGGCGAGCGTGCCCGAGATGTTCTCGATGTAGGCGGTGACGACCTGGCCCTCGCTGGCGCCGGGGACGAAGATGGTGTACTTGCCCTTCTCGGCGACGCCGTCACCTTCGCGGCCGGTGCCGGTGATCTTCACTTCGTAGGTCTTGCCCTCCTCGAGGGTCGCGGTGTTCTGCTGGCTCGAGGAGTTGCTGCGCTTGGCGACGGGGCGGAAGGCACCACAGGCCTCACAGCGGAGCATGTCGACGCCGTCCTCCTTGGTGAGTTTGGTGTCCGGGAGGCCACACTCCGAGCAGGTGACGTACTCGGCGACGTAGGCGTCGATGGCGGCCGAGAAGTCGTCGGCGTCGAAGGAGCCGTTGTAGCGGGCCTGGCTCCCGTCGAACTGGCCGTTGGTCCCGAGTTCGCGCTGGATGGTTCGGTGGACGTGCTTGGAGTCGCGAGCGAGCGCGTCGGCGATGTCGTCCAGGTTCGTCAGGCGGGTGAAGGCGCCGTCGGTCTGGCCGACGGGGTCGGGGACGGAGAGGCGTTCACCGGCCTCCCGGGGCTGGTCCGGGAGTTCGTCGAACGCGCGGTCGAGCGCTGAGTCGTAGTTCATATCGAATCGAGGTGGCAAGGACGTAAATGCGTTCCGTACATCGTGCTATCACTCCTCCCCTCGACGGCGGATACGTGCACACTGTGTCACACAACCGTGTGTATTGTTAGCAGAAGACACAAATGGGGAGGGCCACTATATACACGCTAATGAGTGACGACCCGCCGGACCTTCTCGGCCGTGTCCTCGACGCGGACGTCGACGAGGACCTCCTCCGCGCGCTGGGGACGCGTGAGCAGCGCTACACGCTCTATTACCTCCTCGACCACGACCGCGTCACGCTGTCCGAGCTCGCCGACGTCCTCGCCGGCTGGCTGGCGACCACGGAGTCCCGGGTCACCACCGGCGCCGACCGGTCGTCGCTCCGTATCGCCCTGTACCACAATCACCTCCCGCAGCTGGCGAGCGCGGGACTCGTCGACTTCGACGCGACGGAACTGGTCGTCGACCGGTCGTCGCTGTCGGCCGAGGAGCGCGAGATCGTCGAGGCGGCCTACCTCTCGGAACACTGGACCGGCGAGCCCGTCACCCCATGACCCGACCACTTCCGGGACCCGGTCCAAGTCCGACGCCATCGGGGAGATGACGCTCGCGGACTTCGTCGCGGACGTGGCGAAGCGACGAAAGACGATGGTCGTGTACGCGAGCGACGGCGCGCCCGACGTCGCGGACCACTTCGAGTCGCGCAACGTCACCGTCGAGCGCAAGTCGATCGCGCCGGGCGGGCCGGACGGCTTCGTCGTGTTGCGGGACGAGGACGGCTTCGTCGGCGCCTTCGGCATCGACAAGTTCGCCGAACTGCTGGACCCGCCGCTGTTCCGGCCGACGTACCGGACGGAGGTCTCGGAACCCTGGCGCTCGCTGTACGAGATTCTCGACAACACGCTGTTCGCCTCCTTCGGCCGCCGGCAGTTGCTCGGGGCCGCGCGCGAGATAGAGAACCGGGCCTGGCGCGTCGGTGCCGGCACGCTCCGGGTCGGCTTCCAGTCGCCCGACGCCCTGGCGGCCCAGATGGACGTCTATCGCCGCCTCGTCGAGCAGACCGACCTGTCTATTCACGTCTTCGTCGAGGCCGGCGACGAGGCGTTCCCCGTGCCCGACGGAGTCGAACTGTTCCGGAGTGAAGGGACGGAGATCGGCGACTTCTGGTTTCTCGTCTACGACGCCGCCGGGGACCCGCTGAACGCCTGTGCCCTCCTCGCCGAGGAGCGTGCCCTCGGGACCTACTACGGGTTCTGGACGTACGACGAAGACCGGGTCGCGGCGCTCTCGACCTACCTCCAGGACGTCCACGAGTGACGCCCGTCGACCGTGGCTCGCCGACGGAGCGTGAGCGATCCCCACCGCTCTAGGCCGACCGTTCGCTCGTTCCGGCCGGGGAAACGTCGGGTTTCACCCACTGGAGACGCCTGTGAGGCGCTGTGTCACTGGCGGCGCGATTTCCGGTCCGGGCCGGGAATGCTCGCCGATCCAGCGCTAACGTCGGGTTGTCGGCGCTACTCAGGTTCTAACAAAGGATGCCTGGCTCCAAGGCCCACGAGCATGGCAAACAGAGGTCAACAGCAAGAGGCGATGCGTGCGGCACAAAAGACCGGGATGGACCCCGCCATCGTGGCGTCGGCGGCGTCGGTCGCGCTGTCCTGGTATTTCTACTTCGTCAAGGGCGACAAACTCACCGGCCTGTTCGTCGGGCTGTGGCCACCGACGTTCCTGGCGTTCGCGAGCTACTTCGAACAGACGCGCATGAGCGAGATGGTCGACCAGGCGACTGGCGGGAGCAGCGGCGGTGTCGTCCAGTCACTCGAGCGCGTCATGCAGCGATAACCAGGGCTTCGAGCCCTGTTCGACCCATTCTCCGGTTGCTTACGTACTGGCGTCACCCGTCGCGCTCCGGCGGCGACCCGGCTGGTAATCGAGAACGAGCCAGAGACGGAGCGGACGCCGGAACTGACGGCCTACGCGAGCCCGCTGGCTATCTCCCAGCGGTCGGCGGTGACACCGTCGACGCCGAGCGACCGGAGGACGTGAATCTCGGTCCGGCGGCGCGCGGCCTTCCAGGCGACGACGGCCAGGCCGGCCTCGTGGGCCGCCTCGACGACGTCCGTCTCCAGGCACGTGTCGTAGTAGGGGTGGACGGCGTCACACCCCAGTTCGATGGCGGTCTGGAGCTTCTCCAGCGGGTCGGACTCGAAGAGCAGGCCTGTGGAGACGTCCCAGCCGAGGTCGGCGACCTCACGGATCGCGGCCTCGTCGAACGACGAGACGCTCACCTCGCAGTCTGTCGCGCGGACGGCCTCGCGGACGTCGGCGGCGAGGCCGGTCTCCTTCAGTTCGATCTGCAACTCGACGCCGTCGGGGACCGCGGCGAGCACCGTCTCCAGGCGCGGGATCGATTCCCCCGACCCGAGGACGTCGAGCTCCCGTAGCTCCGCCCACGCCATGTCGGCGAGGCGGCCGCTCGCGTCGGTCAGGCGGTCGACGGTCTCGTCGTGGAAGACGACCAGTTCGCCGGAGCCACAGCGGCGGACGTCGACCTCGACGGCGTCGAGGAAGTTCGCCGCGCGCGTCACGGCGCGCACGGTGTTCTCGGGATACACGTCGGCACAGCCTCGGTGGCCGATCACCTGCATTGCCGGAGGCGAAGGGAAGGATCCAATTAACGCTGTCGCCTCGCCGTCGGGCGATTTTCGGACGGCGCTAACCCATCCTTATCGTCGAGGCGAGTGTCCGTTCCGCGCACGTCGCTCAGATTTCGACGTCTGCCTCGCTGGTCGCGACCATGGGCAGTTTCCGCATCGCGCGCACCTTGTCCCGGGGTCGGTTTATCTCGACGTGGTGGGCCCGCGGAATGGCGACGGCATCGGTGGCGAACGCCGGGTAGACCACGGGGTACCACTCCTCGCGGTGGCCGGCCAGGTACGACGCCGCCGGGCCGACGGTCGACCGGTCGACGACGCCCACGCCGGCGTGCTGGGGGCCCCGTATCATCCCGTAGTCCGTGACGACGCCCTCCTCGTCACACCGGATCGCCGTCGACTCCTCCTGGTCCCCACGGATGCACCCGACGACGTTCCGTCCGTCGGGGGCACGGGCGAACGCGCCGAGCAGTTCTTCGAGCGCCTGCTCGGTGACGATGACGTCGCCGTTGAGCACGAGCACGTCGTCGTCGACGACCTGGAGCGCCCGGCGGAGCGACTCGGCGTTGTCGTAGTCGTCCCAGTCCTCGACCACGACGACGTCGGCCCCGCCGACTTCGTCACGGACGTTGTCGGCGGCGTAGCCGAGGACGACGGTCACGTCGTCGACGTACTCGTCGAGGACGGCCCGCTGACGGGCGTACAGCGTTCGACCGCCCAGATCCATGAACGCCTTCGGCCGGTCCTCGGTGTGGACCCCCATCCGGCTGCCCTCGCCGGCGGCGAGAATCACTGCGCGCACGTCGCCACCTCCGCTGCGGCGCGCTCGCCGGCGCGTCCGTCCATCGGAATGCCCAGTTCGGACAGCGTCTCGTCCCGTCGTCGCTCGACCTCGGCCGCGTAGCCGTCCTCGTACAGTTCGTCGACGAGTGCCAGCGTGAGCCGGTCGGTCGCGTGGCCGACTTCCGGGACCTCCCTGTCGGCGGCGATATCGGTCAGCTGGACCAGCGGCCGGCCGGTGTGGAGCCACTCCGTCACGATGCCGGAGTAGTCCGACACGAGGAGGTCGGCCCACAGCAGGCTCTCGCGGGGCGTGGCCTCGTCGTCGAACGTGACGTTCGGGAGGTCGGCGATGCGCTGGCGACACCGCTCGGTCACCGACTCGCCGGGCTCCTCGATGCGGTCCATCGGGTGGGGCCGGAAGCGGAGTTCGTAGTCGGTGTCCGCGAAGACGTCGAGGACGTCCTCCGCGGTGTTGACGTAGGACCCGCCGCCGTAGTTGTGGTTCGTCGGGGCGTAGAGCACTCGTCGTTTCCCGGGGGCGTCGGCGTCGACGAGTTCGTCGGCCTCCGGGACGCCGACGACGGGCGTCTCGACCCCGTCGGGGAACTGCTCGCGGTAGTGGTCGGCCCAGAACGACCCGGGTGCGAGCGCGACGTCGACCAGGTCCCCGAGATCCCGGGTCGTGTTCCACTCCTCGCCCCGGCCCAGCGAGCAGCCGTGACGGACGTGAACGACCGGGAACTCGCGGACGTACTGGCGTTCCTCGGGGCGGAACCGGTGGTTCTCGACCACGACGTCCGGATCGAGCGCCCGAACCGCCTCGTCGATAGTGTCGACGTCACCGGGCGGTACGTCGACCATCGGCACCTCGTCCCAGCACCCGACCGCCTCCTCGCGGAGCGGCACGTACGCCGATTCGGCGTCGAGGTGGCGGTCGATCGCCTGGAACGTCTTGCGCATGAAGGGGCGTTCGCAGCTGTAGAGGACTTCGACGGCTCTGTCGGGAGCACGGAGTGTACTCATGCGGACTCACGAACGATACGTCGAGGTTGATTGCGATACTGTCCCATCAATAGCCATAGGATCGTACCGGTCTTACCGGGACAGTTAGTTCACGACCGATAACGGGAGGATACTGCCACCCGCGAGACGGGCAGCCGCGTTTCGCTGCCCATACTGCCGTCCGCTACCGGAGGCGCCCGTCCGGTAGCGGCGCTGGCGGGCGCCGGAATCGCTCTCGATCGGCAGGTGGCCGCCTACTGGGTTGCGGGGCGCGTGGGACTGGCAGGTATCTCGCTGGCACGGGCACACATTAGTGCTCTCCGCCAGGTCGAAGGCGAGTTCGGGCATCGCGGTGGTGTCGAGCCGGTCTGACGTGGGTGGGTGCCGGTGAGTCGGGGCGGGCTCACTCCGAGGGAGACTCGTGCGCGCCAGCGCCCTCGACGGCGTTCTGTTCGGCCGGATTCGGTGCGTTCTCCGGTAACATCAGGTCCACCAGAATCGGGAGGTGGTCGGAGGGGTACACCCCGCTGTCGAAGCAGTCGGCGCACACCCCGTGCTGGACTGGTTCGACGTCGCTGGTGACGAAGACGTGGTCGATTTTTCGCTCGGGGACGAGGTTCTGAAAGTCCGTGACCGTCGTCGTCGGCCCGTGGTGCCCGCGGCGGGCGATCTGGTGGGTGTCCCGGAGCGTCCGCCCGGCGCTTCGCTTCTCCCGGCTCGTCAGGTGTTCGTACGGCGGTGACCCCGCCAGGCAGTTGAAGTCGCCCGTCACGACGACCGGCTCGTTCGCCGCCAGTTCGTCGATCAGGTCGAGCAACAGCTTCGCGCTCTCGAGACGGGCGGTCTCGCCGTAGTGGTCGAAGTGGGTGTCGAACAGGTAGAACTCGACGTCCGTCGCCTCCTCGCGCAGGCGCACGTAGTGCACGAGTCGGGGGAGCTGGGCGTCCCAGCCGACGCTGGCTTCCACCTCGGGCGTCTCGGAGAGCCACACCGTCCCCTCCGCTTCGAGGTTGAAACGGTCGCGTTTGTACCCGATGGCGACGTACTCGCCGGCGCATTCGGGCTCTTCGCGCCCGGTGGCGAGCCACTCGTACTCGGGAAGTCGGTCGCGCAGGTCCTCGAGCTGTCCGTGGAGTGCCTCCTGGAGCCCCACGACGTCGGGGTCGTGGAACCGGATCACGCTGGCGACGCGGTCGCGGCGCGTCCGCCAGGGATGGGTGTTCTCTTCGGGGTTGTCGTAGCGAACGTTGTACGAAAGGACGCTGACCGGGAGGGGCATTGGAATAGTGACTGTTAGCCGTAGAGTTGCGCCGCGATGTCGGACTCGTTCTGGTCGATGAGGGCCGCGACCGCTTCGAGGTCGTCGGCCGAGAGGTTCGGGTTCCCCGTCGTGCCGCTCCGCACGATCGAGAGACGGCCGGTGAGATAGCCCCTGGCCCACATCCGACCGGCGGCCGTGAGGGTCGTTTCGTCCTCGAACAGGTCCTCGTCGGTCGTCGAGCGCATCCCGCTGGCGATGCTCGCCGCGAGGTTGGCGGCGACGGCCTCCAGGAACTCCCGCTCGTACTGTTCCATGACAACGATTGGCGCCCGACGGTGAAGTGAATTGGGACCGAGCGGAGGTGATAACCGCGGGGAGGGACTAGCCCTGGCCGATGGTCAACGCCTTCTGGCTCGACGAGGACGTCGCCCAGGCGGCCCGCTGGCTGGTAGACAGACACGTGACCAGCAGCGTCTTCGAGAACGCGATGGTGCTCACCACCGCCGCCCAGCTCAACGGCCATCCCGAGTCCGAGGACCTGTACTTCAGTCACGCTGACCACCCGCTCACGCGCTGGGCGACCGAGAGTCACGCGAACTGGGAACGCCTTCGCGCGTACACGGCGGCCGCCCACGACGAGTGGCGCTACCGCTGGGACCACACGGACGACGAGGACCACGCGTCCTGGGCGGTGGTGCGATCGCTCGACGAGAGCGCTATTCGCGACCTCGAATGGCCCACCGACGCGGCCCGGGACCCGCCGCAGGTCACCGGCGAGTGGACGGCCGACCACTACGTCGACGCCTACCGGTTCTACTACGCCAACGAGAAACGCCACCTCTTCGCCTGGTCGAAAGACCGGACGGAACCGCCGTGGATCGACGAGTACACCGTCGACAGTCCGACCCACGCGGAGTGAGTGCCGCTGGCCGTGTCACACGGTACCACCAATCTCAAACCATTTAACTGTGCGTCGGGACTAGTACAGGTGTGAGTGAAGAACAAGGGCGTCGCAATCTCCGGATGCCCAACAACGACGAGCTGTTCGCCGTGGTGACGGAACACAACGGCGGCAACCACGTACGCGTCCGCTGCGAAGACGGCGAGAACCGAATGGGCCGGATCCCCGGCCGCATGAAGTACCGAACCTGGATCAACGAGGGCGACGTCGTCCTCGTCGAACCCTGGGACTGGCAGGACGAGAAGGCCAACATCGAGTGGCGCTACACCGGCCAGGACGCAGAGCAGTTGCGCGAAGAAGGCCACATCGACTGATTTTCTGACTGCGAGACGCGCCGCGAACGCGAGCGTGCCATCGTGTCCAGTCTTTCCGACCTGCGAGTGACGACACCTTTCCCGCCGCTTTCCTGTGAGACCCTGGCACGGCCGCCGTCACCGGGTTAGCGGGAAACGTCGGCTTACTTACTCGGTACGTCCCAGCCGTCGAGATACGGCGTGGTTTCCGACCGCCGTCTTGCGTTTTTGGACGCTGGCAGCTCCGTCCCTCCGGCGACTGGGACAGACGCCCGGTTCGGGTTCCGTTCCGCGGCGGGCCACGTATTTTCACCTTAGCGAGTCGGCCGACGTACATGCCGCTGGATAACAAAGCGTCCGCTCTCCCAAGGGTCGCCCGGAATGTCCGACAACAGACGAACGAAAGTAGTGGCGGTCGCCCTCGCAGTGACACTCCTCGCGAGTGTCTTCGCGGGCGGTGCGATCGTCGCTGCACAGACAGACGGGAACGAAACCGGCAACGAGACCGAGACGGAGGCCGACGACGGCCTAAACGAGACCGAGACGGAGGCCGACGACGGCCTAAACGAGACTGATACCGAGACCGAGGCCGATGACGGTCTCAACGAGACGGAGACCGAGACCGAAGACGGCCTGAACGAAACCGAGAACGAAACGGACGCTGGTCTCAACGAGACGGAGACCGAAACCGAGGCCGGCGTGAACGAGACGGACGACGAGGACGAGGAAGAACCCGAAGCCGAGTCCGACGTCGGCATCATCGCTGACGACGACGAGAACGAGACCGAGAACGTGACGGACGCGCGCGGCGACGAGCCCGCGGCAGCGAACGAGACGACCGACGAGATGGACACCCAGCAGACCACCTACCTCCGCGTCGTCCACGGGGCGCCCGACGTCGACGCGGTCGACGTCTCGATCGACAACGAGACCGTCCTCGAGGAGGTTCCCTACGGCGCCGTGAGCGACTACCTGACGCTCCAGGCGGGCGAGTACAACGTGACGGTCACGACGAGCGAAGACGACGAGGTCGTCTACTCGGAGAACGTCACGCTGGACCCGCGGACGGTGACGACCTTCGCCGCCACGAGCGGTGAGATGACCGACGAAGACGAAGCGGACGAGGAAGAAGCGGACGAGGAGGAGACGCCCGAACTCGAGGCCGCGACGTTCAACGACAACGCGTACGAGCCAGCGGACGGTGAGGCGGCCGTGAGCGTCGTCCACCTCTCCCCCGACGCGGGTAACGTCGACGTCACGGTCGAGGGCAGCGACGTGGTCCTCGCCGACAACCTCTCCTACCAGAACGCCTCGGACTACGTGACGGTCCCCGAGGGCGACTACACCGTCGAGGTCCGCATGGAGGGTGACGAGGAGGGCTCCAACATCCTGGAGACCTTCGACGTCACCGTCGAGGGCGGCACGGCCTACTCCGCCATCGCGCTGGGCTACGACCAGCCGCCGGCCGACTCCCAGCGGAGCCTCAACCTGACGGCCGCCGAGGACGCGACGACGACGGTGAACCTGCCTGGTGAGGACAACGAGACGGCGATGAACGAGACGGCGAACGAGACCGACGCCGGTCTCAACGAGACTGAGACGGAGACTGAGACGAACGTGACGGCGAACGAGACGGAGACCGGACTGAACGAGACCGAGACGGAAACCGAGACGGAGACGGACGTCGGATTGAACGAGACCGAGACGGAGACCGAGACTGACACTGGCCTCGACGAGACCGAGACCGAAACGGATGACGGTAACCTGACCATCGGTGGCGAGAACGAGACGGAGGCGAACGAGACGGGCAACGACACGCTGTTGCTCGCACCGTAGCCGGACGGCACGCTACCGATAGCGACCGTTCTACTTTTTTCGCGCGGTGACGCCGCTCACTGCGCAGTCACTGTACTCCGTGAGACGACGTCGCTACCGCTCGGCGAGTCGTTCGTTTCGAGAAAACTTGTACTTCGTCGTCGCCAGGCGGCGACGGGTAGAAGCCGTAGTTAGACGCGTTCGACGTTGGTCGCGCGCGGGCCCTTGGGGGCTTGTTCTATGTCGAATTCGATCTCGGTCCCTTCCGTGAGGTCCTCGCCGCCAACGTCTTCCATGTGGAAGAACACGTCGTCGTCCTCGTCCTCAGTCTCGATGAAACCGTAACCGCCTGTGTCGTTGAAGAAGTCAACCTTACCGTTTGCCATTGCAAATAGACACAGCAGGGTCGCAGGGATAAGGGTTCCGTGAGTCGTGGTACTACGACACGCGTTTCGTGGACGAACGTCCGAAGAGAATCGAACTGGGTGGGCAAATGTCTGGAACAGGGTGCGAACGACGAGATAACTGCCCACGGCGACGGATCGAACGCCCAGTCCTGACGGATCGAAAGTTCCGCGGATCCGGTCGCGGTCGGCCAGTCCGACCTGACTTAAGCGTCGGACCCGAACTTTCGGGTCGTGGATGCCAACAACGTCCGTCAGCAGTGGGCCGACCGGTCCGGCGAGTACTCCCCGGCGTATTACGCCTACTACGGCCCGGACGAGACGAGCGAGCTGATCCGGGCGTCGCTCGCGCGAGAACTCGACCGCGAGGCGTCCATCCTCGAACTGGGTTGCAGTTCGGGTCGCCACCTCGCGCACCTCCACGAGGACGGCTTCGACTCGCTCGCCGGCGTCGACATCAACGACGAGGCCTTCGACGTGATGGCGGATGCCTACCCCGACCTGGCCGAGGCGGGGACGTTCCACGTCGACTCCATCGAGAACGTCGTCGCCGAGTTCGACGACGACCGCTTCGACGCGGTGTACTCCGCCCAGACGCTCCAGCACATCCACCCCGACGACGAGTGGGTGTTCGACGAACTGGCCCGTATCACCGACGAGGTGTTCGTCACCGCCGAGATCGAGGAGCCTGCCGAGGACGCGGAACCCGCCGACGACACCGATCCCGGCACCGTCGCCGACTCCCCCACTGACCCCGACTCCGTCGCTGACGCCGACTCCGCGACTGACGACGGCCACGGGGACGCCGACGTGAACTACGTCCACGACGAGTTGCCGCTGTACTACCGCGACTGGGAGCGGGTGTTCACCGAACGCGGCTTCGAGCAGGTCGACGTCGGCGAGACCCGGCGTGACACCGTCCGGACGTTTCGCGCCACGACGGCGTAGTTCGTCGGTTATCGGTCGTCGTTCGTCGGTTATCGGTCGTCGTTCGTCGGTTGTCAGTCGTCGTTCGGCGCTCTCCGGTTCGTCCAACGTTTATTGGCGTCGCTGCCCCACGTAGCGGTATGGCATCGTCCCGGCCCCTGGACTACCGCCCGTCCCGCCCGGAGATCGCCGTCTTCGTCTCGGGCGTGACAAGTATGGGCCTCGAGATCCTCGCGGGCCGGATGGTCGCCCCGCAGTTCGGCTCTAGCATCTACACCTGGGGCAGCATCATTGGCGTGTTCCTGGCGGCGCTCAGCTACGGCTACTACCGCGGCGGGAAGTACGCCGCGAGCAGGGCCTCCAACGGGCACATGGCGCAGCTGTTCCTCCTGACGGCGCTGTACGTCGCCGTGCTGATATTCGCTGGCGACCTCCTGCTCCGGTCGACGACGGCGTTCCCGCTCCCCAGTCGATACGCCTCACTTCCGGCCATCGTCCTCATGTTCGGCCCGCCGACGTACCTCCTGGGGTACATCAGCCCGTACGCGGCCGAACTCTCGGCGAAGGAGGGCCTCGGTGAGGCGTCGGGGCACGTGTACGCCGTCGGGACCATCGGGAGCATCGTCGGCGCCTTCGCCACGACGTTCCTCCTCATCCCGGCCCTCGACGTCGACGTCATCGGGCTCGTGTTCGGCCTGCTCTCGGTCGGGACCGCCGTCGCGCTCGTCCGCCCCTGGGTCGACGGGGACCAGGCGCTGGCGAGCGTCGGCGTCGCCGTCCTGCTGGTCGCCGCCGCGAGCAGCGGCGCCGTGGGCATCGCCCCGGAGGGCCAGGTCGTCTATCAGACCCAGACCGCCTACCAGGAACTCGAAGTCGTCGACCGCGGCGAGACGCGGACGCTGTACCTGGACGGCCAGCCTCACAGCGCCATGGACAAATCGGAGCCGAATCGCCACGTCTTCGAGTACACGCGCTACTTCCACCTGCCGCTCCTGCTGACCGACGACGTCGACCGCGTGCTGTTCATCGGCGGCGGTGGGTTCACCGGACCCAAGCGGTTCGCCGCGGACTACGACGTCACGGTCGACGTGGCGGAGGTCGACCCGCAGGTCGTCGACGCCGCGGAGCAGTACTTCCGGCTCGAGGAGTCCGAGAACCTGAACGTCCACACCACCGGCGGGCGCCAGTTCCTCCGGGAGACCGACCACGAGTACGACCTCATCGTCGTCGACGCCTACCGGAAGGACAAGGTCCCGTTCCAGCTGACGACAGTGGAGTTCATGCGCCTCGCGAACGACCGCCTCGCCGAGGACGGCATCCTCTTCGCCAACCTCATCTCGGCGCCCACGGGGCCGGCCTCCGAGTTCTACCGTGCGGAGTACCGGACGATTGACCGGGTGTACCCGCAGGTGTACAGCTTCCCCACGACCGACACGGTCGCGGTCCAGAACATCGAGGTGATCGCGACGAAGAACGACACCCGACTCACGGAGGCACAGCTACAGGCGCGCAACGAGCGCCGCGACATCGGCATCGATCTCAGCGAGGAGATAGCGAACTACCGGGACCCGCCCGAGACCGGCGACGTCCCGCTGCTCCGCGACGACCACGCGCCAGTCGACAGCCTGCTCGACCCGATGGTCGGCCAGCGCTACGTCGTCGAGGAGACGGGCGGCAACGCCACGGTCGCGGACTAGGGAACGCCACGGAAGCCGACCAGGGAACCCACCCCCGCCGGCGAGCAGTCCTACGCGCCCCCTCCGTCGTCGGTGTCGTCGGTGTCGTCAGAATCCACGTCTTCGTCGCTGTCAGCGGCCGCGTCCGTCGATCCGTCGGTCTCGTCGGATTCGTCACCGGTCGGCTCGTCCGTCTCCGCTCCGGCGTCCTCGTTCTCCGCGTCGTCGTCGCTCTCCGCCCCGGTCTCGTCGGCGTCCTCGCTCTCTTCGCCCTCCTCGCCGAGGACGTCGTCGGCCACCTCCTCGTCGACGGCCATCTCGCCCGGTTCTTTCGGCTCCTCGTGTGGGTCTTCCTCGGTGCGTTCCTCGATTGCTTCCTCGGAGAGTTCCGTGTCCGACTCGTTCCCTTCCGCGACGTCTCGATCTGATTCGTCCTCTCCGACGGCATCCTCGTCTGTCTCGTCCCGCTCGACGGCGCCCTGGCCGGAGCGGTCAGGGTCCTGGTCCTCGCTCTCCGATGCGCGTTCGCCCGCGGGGGACCCGCTGGAGAGGTCCTCGCCGGGCATGGGTTCGGTTCCGATGGTGCCTTTCGTCGTGCCCGTGCCCCGGGCCCCCTCGTCGCCCTCCGACTGGTCCTCGCTGGTCTCGCCGATGGGGATCTCGAATCCGTCGCCGGATCGGACGTCGCCGACCGTCTCCCTGACCTCGCCCATCGACGGCGTGCGCTCGCTTCGCCGGGCGCGGCGGGCGGCCAGGTAGGCGAGGCCGACGGCGCCCAGGCCGATCAGGACCTTTCTGAGCCCGCCGCCGGACGACCGTTCGTCGCTACTCGTCGTCACGTCCTCGAGTGGATTCGTCGGTTCGTTCTCTCGCCGTGGATCGAGTAATCGGTTCACGTGCACAGTTGGGCCCGCACGATGAAGTTCGTTTGGAATACATTTGGATATGACAGGTCTGCGACCGCACTCGATGGCTGGCCCCTGGGAGTAGACACTTGCCAGCACGGCACGAACGTTCGGGCGAGATGACCTTCGACCCAGACGCCGTCGACGTGGTCGCGTTCGATTCCTACGGCACGATCGTCGACGTCACAACGGTGGAGGAGCCACTTGCCGACTACGTCGACGACCCGGCGGCCCTGGCGAGTCTCTGGCGGGAGCGCTCGCTCACCTACGCGATGGTCGGCAACGCCATCGACGAGTACCACGCCTTCTTCGACCTGATCGAACACGCCCTCGAGTACGCCCTGGCGGCCCGCGGCGTCGACCTCTCGGCGGAGGAGAAGGCGGACCTCTTGCAGACGTACCACGACCTGGACGTCTTCGACGACGTCCACGAAGGGCTCGACCGGCTGCGAGCGGGCGGGTACGACTGTTACGTCGTCTCGAACGGAAATCGCGAGATGCTCGACTCGCTCATCGACTTCGCGGATCTGGGGGACCGGATCGAGCGGACGTTCAGCGCGGACGACGTCGAGCGGTTCAAGCCCGAACCGGCGATCTACCGCCACGCGGCTGCGGAGATCGGGGCGCCCGTCGAGAACGTCGCCTTCGCCGCGGCGGGCTGGTGGGACGTCCCCGGCGCGGTCACCGCCGGGATGCAGGGCGTGTGGGTGAATCGCCAGGAGACGCGATGGGGGCCCTACGAGACGGAACCCGACCTGACCGTCTCGACGTTCACCGAGCTGGCCGACGAACTCGGGGTCTGATCGCTACCCGTCGTCGCGGCCGGTCGTCGGCCGGACCTTCAGCATCGTGATGATGCCGAGGAACCGTTTGCGGACCTCGAAGGAGTCGAAGCCGGCCTCGGCGACCAGGTCGGCGGGCTCCTGGTTCCACCGGCAGCCCATCTTCTCGAAGTGCCGCGGCGCCCACCAGTCCTGGAATCGCGCGACCGGGCCAAGGCTGCTGCGGCCGTGTTCCAGCAGGAGGATCCGGCCGTCGGGTCGGCAGACGCGGTCCATCTCCCGAAGCACCGCTATCGGCTCCGGGAACGTACACGTCGACAGCGACGAGATCACGGTGTCGAAGCTGTCGTCGGGATAGGGGAGGTCGGCCGCGTCGGCCCGCCGGAGGTCCACGTCGAGACCGAGATCGGTCGCCTGGTCGCGCGCCGCCGAGAGCATCGCCTCGCTCAGATCGACGCCTGCGAGTTCGACGCCGTCCGGGAGGTACCGGAAGTTGATCCCGGTCCCACAGGCCACGTCGAGCACGCGCCCGTCTGCGCGGGAGAACAGCCGTTCTCGATACCGGCCGGTGAACAGCCGGTCGAGCGCTTCGAACCGGGCGAACTTCGGCGCCACGTCCTCGTACACCGCCTCGATCTCTTCGGGCTCCTTCGCTGGGCGGTCGCGGGACTCGGCGGTCATACGTGACGATTGGACCGGGCGCGACTAAAGCGCTGACCCGGGCGCGACTACCGACCGGTGGCGCGGGACCGGACGCGGCGTCCCGTGACCCTCGTCGAATCGTTCATCGCTCAGGCGCTGGCCGCGTCGTGACCGTCCAGATCTGTTCAGACGGTTCAGCCAGCAAAACTCGACTGAACTGGCCAGAACTCGGCGTGAACTGGGATGGACGACGTAGTCATCTTATCTGGACGTGGTCGGTAGCGAAGGTACCATGCGAAAAACAGACGACGACGCGACGACGAGCCGACGAGCGTATCTCCAGGCGGCAGGCACAGTCGGGCTCGCAAGCACGGTCGGCCTGGCCGGCTGCTCGGGCCTGACCGGATCGGCCACGGGCACGCTCGCGACGACGGTGAAGGACGCACCGGGCGACATCTCGGACTTCGAATCCTGTGTCGTTACGATCGAGGGCATCTGGCTCAAGCCCGGCGAGGGCGACGAGAGTGATGGCGGCGACGACGGCGAAGGGAGCGGCGAGGACAGCGACGACGAGGCGGCAACCGAAACCGACGCGGACGGCGTGACGACCCAGGACGCCGACGACGTCGACGAGAGCGACGGCCGCGAGTACCACGAGTTCGACGAGCCGGTGGAAGCGGACCTCGTGAAGCTCCAGGACGGCAACTCGCAGCTCGTCGACGACCGCGAGATCGAGACGGGAAGCTACGCGTTCCTCCAGCTCGACGTCTCGAACGTCGAGGGGACGCTCGCCGACGGTGGCGAGGCCGAGGTGGACACGCCCGGGAACGCCCCGCTCCAGTTCAAGGAGGCCTTCGAGGTCCGCGAGGGCCAGCGGACGACGTTCGTCGCCGACTTCACGCCAGTCAAACGAGGTCGGACCGGGAAGTACCTCTTCCAGCCGGTCGCGAGCGGGACCGAGGTCCGGTACGAGGACGTCACCGAGACGGAAACCAGCGACTAGAGCGGTTGGTTCGGCCGGCGACACCGGGAGCACCTTCAACGACGGGCGCTGGACCACTCGACCACTGGACCACCGGACCATCGGACGGAACGATCGTCGAACGGATTTTTCCGCCATCCGTGCGTACTTCTCACACATGACCGAGTTCCGTGGCGCCTGGTCCGAGGAGGAGATCGAGTCCTTCCTGCACGAGACGACGATCCCCATCCGGATCGCCACTCGGCGGTCGGATGGGTCGCTGTGGCCCGTCACCGTGTGGTACCGGTACCGCGACGGGTACTTCGAGTGTGCGACGCAGGCGAGGGCCGACCTGGTGGCCATCCTCCGAAACGACCCGGGCGTCGGATTCGACGTCTCGACGAACGACGTTCCGTACCGCGGGATCCGTGGGAGTGGCGTCGCCACCGTCTCGCGCGACGGCGGCCGTGACGTCCTGCGCGAACTCGTCCAGCGCTACCTCGGCGGGACCGAGTCGTCACTGGCCAGGTACCTGCTCAGTGACGACCGCGACGAGGTCAGGATCCGGATCGATCCGCGTGAGATCTACAGCTGGGACTACACCGAGCGAATGAGAGGCGTCTGACGGCAGAGCGGTGGCCCCCTCTCGTCGCACGCCCACCGAATCCGCCGTTCGGCGCTGTGGATAGAAAGTCGGCCTCGGCACTCGAACCAGTAATTATCACCGACGAACGGAACTGACACTGTCTCCGCTCTGAAGGGCCGGGCAGTATCACTGGCTTCCCGCACTGGTGCCCATGCTATTTTTATGTCAACGCATTAGACTGATGTATGTCCCCGGATGGGTCTGCTCCCAACGAACGTTCTCAGCGCTCTACGGGCTCGAAGGCCAGCGTACAATACTGGGCCCCAGCAATTGCGGCGAGTCTGACAACGTTCATCATCGTCGTCAACGCCTCCCTGATGAACGTGGCCATCCCCACGATGGTGGCTGAGTACGATACCACGGTCACCGCGATTCAGGGGGCGGTCGCACTCTACTCGCTGGTGATAGCCGCACTGATTCTCCCGGCCGGTACGCTGCCGTCTCGGCACAGCAGTCGGCGTGTAATGGCAGTCGCGCTTATCGTCTACGCCGGTGGGACGCTGGTGGCTGCCATTAGCTGGAATACGACGGTTCTCTACATCGGCTGGTCGTTCATCGAGGGGTCCGCGGCCGCCGTGTTATTTCCTCTGACGTTCACTGTGCTGACAGTCAGCTACGAAGACGAGGACCGGGCGAAGGCGTTCGGACTGTTGGCCGGCGTGCACGGGGTTGGCTCGACGCTCGGACCGATAATCGGTGGCGCACTAACCACGTTCGCGAGCTGGCGATGGGGGTTTACGCTCCAGCTCGTCGGTGTGGGGATTATCCTCTTCTTCGTTCAGTACGTGAGTTCGAAACCGCTATCGGAAACAAGCAGTTCGCTCGACAGGGGTGGGACAGTTCTGTCCATCGTCGGTGCGACGTCACTCGTTGTCGGATTCCTTCTCAGCGGGAAGTACGGTTGGTTGCTCGCGAAGCGACCGTTTTTCGTCGGCGACGTACAGCTCAATCCGCTCGGCACGTCACCGGCGATCTGGTTCCTCGGGGTCGGACTTCTCGCGTTCGCCGCGTTCGTTCAGTACGAACGCCGACTGGAACGTGCCGGGAAGTCGCCGCTCGTTCCGCTGCACGTCCTGACGAACCGCTCCTTTCTATCCGGTGTCGTCACGTACAACATCCGCTCGATAGTCTCGGCCGGCTTCATGTTCGTCTTCCCGGTCTATCTTCAGGCGGTACTCGGCTACACCGCCTTCGAAACCGGGCTCGCGTTGTTACCGTATTCCATCGCGTCGATCCTCTTTGCGACGCTCACGACTGGCTGGCGTACGTACGTCTCGCCGAAGACGCTTATCCAGGTCGGCATCGTCTGTATGGGCGTTGGACTGGTGCTGTTGTACGAACAGACGGGCCCCGGTCAGACGATACGCAGGATGCTTCCCCCAGTAGCGCTTTACGGGGCCGGTGTCGGTCTCATCGTGGCACAGATCGGTAACATGACGATGTCGTCCGTCCCCACCGCGGACTCCCCCGAGGCATCCGGCGTCCTGAACATCAGCAGCTCGATAGGATTCTCCCTGGGAACCGCAGTCATCGGCTCGTTTTTCCTCGGACGGTTCTACGGGAGTGTCGTCGATGGCGTCCTCCGAGCGGAACACGAGTCCGTTTCCGGAGCGCAACGAACTGAGCTGATACTAGCGCTCGAAGACGCAGCAGAGACGGCGACCGAAGCCACACAGCAGCAGTTCCTGCGCCAACTCAGTCCCGAACGACGACAGTTGTTAGCGGGTATCTTCGAGGCCGCGATGTTCGACGCGCAACGAGCGGCGCTGCTCCTACTAGTCCTGCTGGTGTTGCTCCTGCTTGTCGCATCGACGTTCTTGCCGCGCCAGATACCGGAAGCCGACGAACGAACCGACCACCCAGAATCATCCCGGGATCGTCAGTGATAGTTCCACCTCCCCAGTCCTGTCTGTGCCCGGGGTCCCCGACCTGTTGTTCTACGACGAGCGAGCGAAACTGCGAGTCGGTAGCGAGCGAAACTGCGAGTCGGTAAGAGGTCGGCCTCGGCACTCATAGGGTTCGTCACGGCGAGGTGGTCATCCCCGCTCGGAACCGGTCACCGTCACCGGCGACGTTCGTCATCGGCCGGGTAGTGGTAGCGGGCGGACCCTCAAGTCGGTTGCTCTCCGCGAGCAATCTCCGGCCGTCGAGTCACCCCTACTCGTCGTACAGTCCCATGTCCTCGGCGGCGAGGTCGAGGACGGCGTCGGCGACGTCCGGGTCTATCTGTGCGACGTCGTCGCCGTCGTGCAACTGGTCGTTGTGTCGGTCGATCGCGTCTTCGAGGTCCGAGAGCGCCACGCGCGTCTCCGTGTCGCACTCCGGACAGACTACCGGGAACGATGGTTCCTCGTCGTCTGGTCCTGCCATAGCTGGTCGTCCGGGGGTTCACGACCCCCGAGGAAAACTGGGCCGATCCCCCGCGCGCCTCGCTCGGGGGTCGACGTGCAAATAGTATACATCCAGCGACACTTTTCCCCGCAGGGCCCGTCAGTGATCGTATGGATTCGAGCCGGGGATTTCTCCTCCTCGTCGTCACCGCCCTCCTCGCGCTCTCCGCGCTGTTCGTCCTTCCGTTCCTCCAGTACTTCCTGCTCGCCGTCGTCCTCGCGTACGTGCTCGCACCCGTACAGGCACGTGCCGAGCAGTGGGCGAGTCCGCGCATCGCCGCGGGGGCCGTCGTCGCCCTCGCGAGCGTCGCGGTCATCCTCCCGCTGGTCGTCGTGACGCGCGCCGTCGCCGCGGACGCGGCGGCCCTGGTCGAGGGCGTCCAGCAGGGCGGTGAGAGCGTCGCGGAACTCGAGGCGGCCATCGAAGCGCTGGTCGGCGCCGATATCTCCTTCAGCGAGCTGCTCCAGTCGGTCGTGAGCAACGGCGGGTCCGAGGCGTTCGGCAGTATCCTCGGCGTCTTCGGTGCGGTGACCCACGCCGTCATCGGGCTCGGACTCACCATCTTCCTGCTGTACTACTTCCTGAAGGACGGCGACGACTTCGTCGCCTGGCTCCGGTGGGTCCTGCCGCTCCCGGCCGACGTCCTCGACGAGCTGTTCGACGCGATCGACGACATCACCTGGGCCGTCCTCGCCGGCCACGTCTTCATCGCCATCGTGCAGGGCGCCATCGCGGGACTCGGCCTCTTCGCCGTCGGTATTCCGAACGCCCTGTTCTGGACGTCGGTGATGATCGTCCTGGCGCTCCTCCCGATCGTCGGATCCTTCCTCGTCTGGGGGCCTTCGTCGGTGTACCTCGTCCTCGTCGGGCGACCCGTGCCGGCCGCGTTGCTGTTCGCCTACGGAACCATCATCGTCGGGATCTCGGACGACTACCTCCGCCCGGTCGTCGTCGACCGGTACGCCCGCCTCAACCCGAGCGTCATCATCCTCGGCGTCGTCGGCGGCCTCTACGCCATCGGGTTCATGGGCCTGTTCGTGGGTCCGATCATCATCGGCGCGCTCCGGGCCACCCTCGACGTCTACCGCGAACAGTACGCGCCCGAGGTCGACGGCTGATAGTGGTGGGTGTAACTTTTCACCGGTACCGGCCACGACGAACGTCCGGGAGTGCTTACAACCACCACTGTGAGGCCCGGCGGCGGAAGTCAGGACACTTACACGCCCGGGGACGAACCTTCGAGCAATGCTCGTGCTCGGCGACGCACACGCCGCCGACCCGGAGAACCGCGCGGCGCTGCTGGCCGCCTACGACGACGCCGACGCGGACGTGGCCATCCAGCTCGGCGATCTGGAGTGGTACGACCTGCCGGTACCGACGTGGTTCATCGCGGGTAACAACGAGGACTTCGACGTCGTCGAGGCGATGCGAGCGGGTGAGACGCCGCCAGGGGTCACCAACGCACACCTCCTGGCCAGTACCGCCACCGAGATCGAGGGACTGCGAATCGCGGGCCTCTCCGGTAACTTCGCACCGACGCGCTACGACAGGGCACGGAGCGACCTCGTCGGCGAGCGACGGCGCCACTTCACCCACGAGGACGTCGAGCGACTCGCCGAACTCGACGATATCGACCTCCTGCTCACCCACGAGGCACCGAACGGCCTCCTCTCCTACGGGTACGACCCGGGCTGTGACCACGTCGACGACCTCGTCGCCGCGGTCGACCCGGACCTCGTCCTCGTCGGCCACCACCACAGCCACCACGAGACGACGGTGCACGGCACGCGCGTCGTCGGCCTCGCCCCGGCCTGGCAGTGTTACTACCTGCTGGACCCCGTGGACCTGACCTTGCAGGTCCGCGAGACGCCCGGTTGAGGGACGGTCACCGACCGCCGCGACCGCTCTCGGCGTCGTCGCTCGCGACCGAGTCGTCGCCGAAGCCGAACCACTGGTACCAGACGGGCTGGAAGGCGCCCTCGTCCTCGGCGATGTCGTCCCACTCGGCGAGGCCGCGCTCTTCGCGCGTGCCCGGAATCGTGTTGTCGAGCACGAGCGCCGCGAGGCCGCCGACGGCCATGCCGGTGGTCCCGATGACGTAGACGGTGTCGGCGACCACCTGCTGGCCGACGACCGCGCCGGCGACCGGAACCGCCGCCAGGCCCTCCCGGAACGCACCGATCGAGCCGACGTTGGCCATGTACTCCGGGACGGCGAGGCCGACGAACAGTGCGAAGCCGACGACGAAGACGTTCCGCGAGGAGTCGAGATCGACGTACCGGAGGTTCGAGAGCCCGACGGCGACGATCTGGGCGAACATCGCGACGAAGAGGCCGCCGACGATGGGGTCGGGGATGGTCGCGACCAGCTGGCCGAAGTAGCCGACGAAGCCGAACACGAGCATGATGACCGCACCGATCTGGACGACGTAGCGCGAGGCGACGCCGGTCAGGCCGATGGCGCCGATGTTCTCGGAGTAGGAGGTCGACCCGCCCGTCCCCATGATGCCCGAGAAGACGTTCATCAGCCCCTCCATCCCGATGCCGTGGTTCAGCCGGCGCTCGCTGGGCATCCCGTTGCCGGTGAGCCGCGCGACGGCGTGGTAGTCGCCGATGCTCTCGACGATGGAGGCAAGTACGCCGGCGAACATGCCGATGACGAAGGCGGCGTTGAACGTCGGCATCCCCCACTGGAACGGGTAGATGGGAAGGAGCAGTCGAGCGTCGGTGATCGCTCCGAGCGCGACGTAGCCCGTCGTATCGGGCGTGTAGAACCCGGTCACGGAGAGGACGGCTGCGACGAGCCAGGCGATGACGACGCCGAGGATGACGGGGAAGAGGCGAAACAGCTGGGAGTAGCTGTCGAGATACTGCGAGAAGCCGACGATCAGCAGGAGCGTCAGCCCGAGGAGCCACCAGTTGTTCCCTGCACTGGTGACCTGGCCGACGTTGAACAGCGCCAGCCCGATCAGGGTGATCGTCGGAGCGATGACGACCGGCGAGAGGAATCTGCGTAGCTTGCCGACGATGCCGAAGTAGCCGATGGCGACTTCCGTCAGCGCGGCGACGATGATGGCGCCCTGGAGCGCCTGCAACTTGACCTGCCAGCCGACCTCGCCCGGCAGGACGGTGACGGTCGCGACGATGGCGAGCGCCGGCGCCAGCATCGAGAACGGCGCCCCCTGGACGAGCGGGTAGCGGTTCCCGAACGTGGTCTGTGCCAGCGTCGCGATCCCGGAGACGACGAAGAAGGTGCCGACGAACCGCGCGGTCACGCCGGTCGGCATCTCCATCGCCCCCGCCAGGATGAGCGGCACTGCGACGTTCGCACCGACCATCGTCAGGTAGTGTTGCATCCCGAGGACCATCGACTTCGGCAGCGATGGTCGGTCGTCGATCCCGAACGCCACGAATGACTCGTCGTCGTCCCCCGCGTCGTCGTTCCCGTCGGACGCTGTACTCATCGATACGGGGTTTGCGTTCCCCCTTCAAATCATGCGGGGGAACGCCACGAGGCGTGTCGATAGGCCGACACGCTGGGTACCGTGGCGAGATCCCGGCCGCAGACCACCGACGGGGCCAATCGTTTTCACTCGGCCGGGCGAATCAACCGGTATGGCAGACCTGCTCTCCGACGACGAGATAGCGGCACAGCTACCCGACGAGTGGGAACGCGACGGCGACGAGATCACCCGAACGTACGAGTTCGACGCGTACCTCGACGGCGTCGGCTTCGCGGCCGCGGCCGGCGGCCTCGCTCAGGAAGCGTTCCACCACCCCGAGATGACTATCGGCTGGCGCGAGGTCGAGGTGCGCCTGACGACCCACGACGAGGGCGGCATCACCGGCAACGACATCGACCTGGCCGAACGGTTCGACGAGATCTACGAGTGATGGGTGACAGTCCGGAATAAGATGAACAACGGCGTTCGTCGCTTCCGGATAGTACATCACTCCGTCAGATCACTGTCACCTGATCACCACGCCTATCCTCTACTTACTTGTCGTTCTTCCAGACGTGTGATCACTCACGTTTCGGTTTCTTCGTTCAGGCCTCTCGGAGCCATCGCTTTGGCGTGTGGCCGAAACCCATAGTTGAATCGTTTTCGTCGTACCAGTGTATAAGCGCGGCACCGTTCCTACACTGGTCGATGAATATTCCGTAACAGTCTGGGGTTACTTGCTCGTACAGTGCTAACTCACAAGCCATCCCTGTACTAGCATTCCCGCTGTTACAACACCCTTCGAAGGTGTTGAGATACACTTCATTGTCATCGAAGTAACCAGTATCGACCTCGACATCCTCGTACTGGGAGAACTTACACTCTGACTCTCTACCATAGTCTTTTATCCAGTACTCTGCGCCCGGATCGTAGTGATCGTCTGCCGACGCGGCGCTACTGGTCGTAACAAGTCCAGTCGTTACAACGGCACCTTTTGTAAACTTTCCAAGGAGCTTTCGGCGATTCATGATATTTAGTCTGGATTACCAGACATATACAATTTAACCGAATGACAATAAATAATTAATGGTATATTTGGAATTATAGGTTACACGTCCTGATTAGAACTTGAAGCGTGAAGTATAGACGCGTTTTCGTTTAAAGCGGGTGAACGAGCCTCTGAAAGGAGCAATGACATGAAGAACTAACCTCTCTAAAACACAACAGATACAAAATGACAGCTTCAGACAAGCATGGTGACGGCGCACAAGCCAGCTACGTCTTCCGCGTCCGGTTTCGGCTCGAACCGGGGCCGCCCGAGGTTTCGGTCGAGCCGGACAGCTTCGAGACGGTGCTCTACCGCGAGGCCGACCGGCCCGGCTCTGACGGCTGGCTCTTCTTCCGAGACAACCTCTGGCGTGGCGACCTGGGCGACCAGGCCCACTTCCGCGAACTGACCGAGGAGGCCCTGGACGTCCCTGTGACAGCGGTCTCCTTCCGGGAACTCCAGACCGACGAGGCGTATCTCGAGGACCTGAAGGAGGCGATCGCCGCCGACCTCGACCTGTTCAACGCCGACGGCGTCTCGAAGGTGCTGTTGAAGTATCTCGGTAGTTCGATCCGCGTCGAGTAAGCTACTCGTCGGCCGAACTTGCGGGCGGGACGCCGCTCGTCGAACGCGCCGCCGGCGCACCGTCCTCCATCCTGGACAGCAGGTAGCCCGCCAGCGCGAGCCACGGGAGGACGGAGACGACTCCCATCGGGAGCGGCCCCAGCAGGTAGTCGGGGTCCCCGCGGGCGAAGACGACGGCGACGACGGCGGTAGCGTTGATGGCGCCGTGACCCAGCGAGGCGGGCCAGACGCTGCCGGTCCGCAGGGTGAGCCACGCGAGGAACGTGCCCGCCGCGAGGGCGAACGCCAGGAAGACGACGAATCCGACCCAGGGGAAGCCGCCGTAGTCGAAGCCGTACTCGTACCCCATCGCGATGAGTGGCCAGTGCCACGCGCCCCAGATCAGTCCCTGGACGACGACGGCGCCTTGGAGGCCAAGCGGCGCGAGTTTCGGGAGGAGATAGGCCCGCCAGCCGAACTCCTCGCCGAAGCCGAAGACGGCATTGACCAGCGGGTTGATCACGACCGCTGCGCCGACGGTGAGGGCGACGAGGGCGAGCGGCGACATCCCGACGTCGGCGCCGCCGGCCGCGGCCGACGCGAAGGACTCCGCCGCTGGGTCGAAGTACTGCGGGAAGACGGCGAAGTACAGCGCCGCGCCGAGTGCGGTGAGGACGCCCGGCGCGAACCAGGCGGCGACGTACGCCCGCCAGTGGTCGAAGAAGCCGACGGATAGCCCGAGGTCGTCCCACCCCTCGCGGGTGAGTACGCGCGTGAGAACGTTGGCGATACCGGGCGCGAACATGTAGGCGGTCGGGAGCAGTATCCCAGCCAGCGTGAGCGAGAGCGGCCCGGCCTCGACGACGGTCGGACTGTCCGTGAGGCCGCCGCTTGCGTAGATGTAGCCCGCCGTCGCCCAGGCGATGCCGAAGGCGAACGTCACGAACAGACCGAGCCGACGCCGTTCGAGAGGGCCGTCGGTGTCGGGGAACGCGTCCATATTCAGATTTTCGAACAGGTGGTGCAAAAGAGTTGGCTCGATTGACATCTTCCGCTGTCCCGCTGGAATGGGCTCTGACACTGCTCGTCCCGGCTTCGGCGGAAACTACTTACTCGTCACTCGCGTAGTCACACGATCCGCATGCCCCGAGACGACTACGACTTCTGGGTGTTCGACCTGGACGGCACCCTGGTCGACATCGAGCCCTCCTACCCCCGCGAGGTCCTGACCGAGGTCGGCGACCGACTCGGCGTCACCTTCACGGACCGGGACGTGACCGTCCTCTGGTACGGTATGGGCGGCACGCGCGAGCAGTGCCTGCGCCGCCACGGCGTCGACCCGGTGACGTTCTGGGAGACGTTCCACGAGGTCGAGGACCCCCTCGCCCGCGCGTCCGCGACGTTCCTCTACGACGACGTCGAGCGCTTCGTCGGCGCCATCGACGGCCCCGTCGGCCTCGTCACCCACTGCCAGGAGTACCTCACCGACCCGGTGCTCGACGAACTCGACATCGGCGACTGGTTCGACTCGGTCGTCTGCTGTACCGAGGAGATCGGCTGGAAGCCCGATCCCGGCCCGGTCGAGCAGGTGATGACCGACATGGGCGTGGGGTACAACGGTCACGCGGGGATTCCCGCGAGCGGAGCGAGCGGGAGCTCGGGAGGCCGGAGGCCTGCCGGTGTCATGGCCGGTGACGACGCCGACGACGTCGGCGCGGCCTGGAACGCCGGCCTCGACGCGGTCCACGTCGAGCGTCACGACCCCCACGAGCGAGGCCAGTGCGTGATGGGTGACCACCGGGTCACAAGCTTCACCGAACTCCACTGACTGATCCCGGTCCACTGGACCCCGCACCGCCGGTTTCTTCCCCGACAAGACGCGCGGGTTTTAAGCCACTCTGCGACGGGTGTGGTCGCATGCCCCTGAATCCCGTGACGACGGTCCTCTTCGCGGTGTTCCTCTTCGTGGGCCTCGCCATCGTCTGGTACGGCGCCCGCGACCTGCGCATCGTCTACCATATCCTGCGCAACGACCCGGTCGAGGTCTACACTCTGCCGAATCGCCCCGGTCCGGTCGAAATCGAAGGGACCGCTCGCGAAGGAGACGACGGCACCGTTACCGCGCCGTTCTCCGGCCAGTCGTGTCTCGCCTACGAGTACGAGGTCCAGGAACTCCGTTCATCGGGGAAACACAGCAACTGGGAGACTCTCGTCGAGGGCGGGCAAGCGGTGCCCTTCTTCCTCGACGACGGCGACGCTCGCGTCCGTGTCGAACCCGCTGGCGCGTCGCTCCACTTCGGAGACCACACCACGAAGGTCGATCCTGGCGACGAACCCCCCGAACGGATCCGGCAGTACGTCGAGGCCACCGAAGACGTCGAGGCCCAGGACGGGGCGCTCGACTTCGGCCCGCTGGAACTGCATCTGGGCAACCAGCAGAAGTTCGTCGAGCGCCGCCTCGACGTCGGCGAGACGGCCTACGTCTACGGCGAGGCGTTCGACGAACCCGTCGGCGGCTGGGGGTCCGGCGTCGTGAATGCCATTGTCCGGCACGGTGAGCAGACGCCGGTGTTCGTCATTTCGGACGCGCCCGAGCGGGCGACGGCCTGGCGAATCGTCAAGGGGGCGCTCGTCACCGTCGGGTTCGGGGCGCTGTTCCTCGGGTTCGTCGCCCTGTTCGGCGTCGGGATGTTGTAGCGGTCCCGGTCGCGAACTCGGGACCTGACAGCGGACCACGGCCTTTTTCGTCGCGGCTCCCCAATCGTGTATCATGTCAGCGCTCCGTGACGCGTTACGAGACCTGCCCGAGGCGGTGTTCGCCGACGTGCTGGAATCCGACGACGCGTACCTGCTGGTGCTGGACCTGCCGGGGGTCACCGCCGACGGGTTGACCGTCAGTATCGAGGGCGGCAAACTCGTGGTCGAAGCCGAGCGGGCCAAGGCCGTTCCCGAGGAGTTCGAGTACGTGAACGAGGACCGGTCGCTGTTCCTCGACGCCGAACTGCCGCTCCCGCCGGACGTGACCGAGTCGGGGGCCGAGGGCGATATCTCCGACGGCGTACTCGAACTCCGCTTGCCCAAGGCCACGACGGGCCGACAGACGTCCATCCCCATCGAGGACGCTCGCTAGGGGTGGCCCGCTGGTGAACCTCCGCGCCTACTGGCGCTTCTTCGTCGTCGTGCGCCACTTCCTCCCGCTGATGGCCGCCTACGCCCGGGACCGCAACCGGTTCCTCTTCTTCGGGTCGTCCCGGCGCGTCACGGCCGAACAGCGCCGCGACCGGGCGGCCACGCTGCTGGACTCGCTGCTGACCCTCGGCCCGACGTTCATCAAGCTCGGCCAGCTGCTGTCGACGCGGCCCGACGTGCTCCCGCCGGAGTACATCGACGAGTTCACCAAACTCCAGGACAGGGTGCCGCCAGCGCCGTGGGCCGACGCGAAGGAGGTACTGGAGGCAGAACTCGGCCCGGTCGGCGAGCGCTTCGACGAGTTCGACGTCGACGCCATCAGCGGCGCGAGCCTCGGCCAGGTGTACCGCGCGGAGGTCGACGGCGACCCGGTGGCGGTGAAGATCCGCCGGCCCGGTATCGAGGCGCTCGTCGAGGCCGACCTCCGGGTGGTGCGGTGGACGCTCCCGGTGCTGCTGTACTTCGTCGACGAGTCCCGCTCGTTCTCGCTGGAGACGCTGGCCGACGAGTTCGACCGGACGATCCGCGAGGAGATGGACTACCACCGCGAGGCCCGGATGCTCACCGAGATCCGCGGGAACTTCGCCGACGACCCGGACGTCCGCATCCCCGAGGTCCTCGAATCGCACTCGACCGAGCGCGTCCTCACGATGGAGTACGTCCCGGGGACGAAGATCAACGACGTCGACGCGCTCGACGACCTGGCCGTCGACCGGACGGCCCTCGCCGAGACGCTCCAGCGGACCTACCTCCAGATGATCATCGACGACGGCGTGTTCCACGCCGACCCCCACCCCGGCAACCTCGCGGTCCAGGACGACGGCACCCTCGTCTTCTACGACTTCGGGATGTCCGGGCGGGTCGACTCGTTCGTCCAGGGGAAGATCGTCGACTTCTACACCGCCGTCGCCAGCCAGGACATCCACGCCATCCTCGACGCCCTCGTCGAGATGGGGACGCTCTCGCCGGAGGCCGACCGCCAGGTGATGGGCGAGGTGATGGAACTGGCCATCGCCGACGCCCGCGGCGAGGACATCGAGCAGTATCGCGTCCAGCAGATCGTCTCCCAGGTCGAAGACACCATGTACGAGTTCCCGCTCCGCCTCCCGGCCGACCTGGCGCTCGTCCTCCGCGTCGCGACGGTGGTCGAGGGGGTCTGCGTCACGCTCGACCCGGACTTCGACTTCATCGCTGTCGCGACGGGCTACCTCCGCGAGGAGGGTCACATGGCAGCAGGCGCCCGGGAGTTCGCCGAGGAGCGCGCGACCGAGTTCAGGGACGCGGCCCGGTCGACGGTCCGCATCCCGCCGAAACTGGAGGGGACCCTCGACCGCATCCAGCGCGACGAACTCAGAGTCAACGTCGAACTCGAGGACCCCGGCGGCCTGTTCGGCAACCTCGCCCGCCGCCTCGTGCTCGGGATGGTCATGGCCAGCGGCGTGTTCTCGACGGCGTTCCTCTACGCCGTCGCGGACAACATCGCGTCGACGATCGTCGCCGCCGTCTTCACCGTCGTCGTCGGCTTCTCGCTGCTGTACTCGTTCCGTCGCCGCCGCGGCATCCGCGCGAAACCGCAGTTCACCAGACAGAGCATGCGTGAACGGTCCGGGGCTGGGTCCGGGGCCGGGTCCGGATCCAGCGCGGCCGACCAGCAGCTGACGTTCGGCGAAGACGACGGAGAGAACTGACCGCCGACCGGCCGCCCGTCCGCCGGCTTCTTCGACGACCACAGCATACGGTGACGACTACAGCACGAACCGCTCGAAACCGGCCTCCCGGACCGACCCGTCGGCCAGGCGCTCTCGGGCCAGTTCGACGGACGTGAAGAATCGGCAGGTGATCGCGTCGTCCTCACGGGGGTCCTCGACGACGAAGGCGGCGCCCTCTTCGAGCGCGGTCGACTGTTCGATGGACCGCTCCGTCGCCGCGTCGGGGTCGAAGCCGGACTCGCGGTGTCGTTCGAGCCCCTCCTCTGAGAGCAAGAGTAGCCACTCGCCGTCGCCGACCTCGACGTGGGTCCCCGAGGAACTCCGGTCTGTTATCTGCCACTCCTGGCCGCTCTCGTCGAACGTGATCCTCGCGTGGACCGGTTCGACGTGCGCGTCGGTCGCGACGTCGAGCGCGAGGTCGGGGTCCTGGTCCGACTCGCCGCCCCGTCCGACGGTGGTGTCGGCGGCGATTTCGTACACCGTCCCCTCGCTCGGGACGGCGAGCGCCGCCGACGGCGACCCGCTCCCGAGCGAGACGACGTCGACGTCGTGGGCCTGACTCCCGGACGCGTCCGGGTCAGCGGCGCTCTCCGGGTCGTCGGATTCGCCCGTGGACCCGGTCCCGTCGGGCTCGGCGTCGGTCGCGCCGGTGGCATTCGTTTCCTGTCCAGTCGACGCCGACGCCGGTGGGTCGGGGGAGTCGTCGCCGGCCGAGCCGCCCGGTTCCGGCCCGTCGCTACTCGCGTCTGCCTGCGTCGAGTCGTTCCCGTCACTGTCATCGCTTCCATCGTAGCCCTCGCTCCCGTCGTCGGCCGGTTCGATGACCGTCTCGGCCCGGGAGACCATCGACTCCGGCGTCGGCCGGGCGTTCGGATCCCTGGCGAGCGTGATCGAGATGTTGTCCTTCCCGCCGCGCTCGTTGGCGAACGCGACCAGGTCCGTGACGGCGCCGTGCAGGTCCTCGGCGCCGAGAACGAGTTCCATGATCTCGTCTTCCGTGACCAGGGTGTCACGGATCTTCTCGCAGACCGGATCGGTATCCTCGGCCCGCTCGTACTCCCTGCGGAGTGGTCTGACGTCTGGATATGCGTCGACGAGGCCGTCGCTGGTGAGCATGATCACGTCCTCGCGGAAGACGTCCGTCGTCCCGAACTCGACGTCGACGCTCGGCTTCCCGGCGCTGGACCCGCCGACGGCGTTGGTGATGGCGGTGGCGTCCTCGTGGACGCGGGCGTAGGCCTCGTCCTCGATCTCACCCCGTTTCAGCCGGACGTTGGTGACGGCGTGGTCCTCTGTCAGCTGCCTGATCGTCCCACGTTTCGTGTTGACGACGTAGAGGCGGCTGTCGCCGACCCAGCCGTAGTGGAGCTTCCCGTCGGCGTACACCGCCACGACGACCGTCGTCGCCGGCTGGCCGCCGATGGCCGAGGCGTACTCCTGGATCTTCCGGTGGGCGGCGTCGACGCCGTCCTTGATCGCGCTCCGGATCCGACCTTCGGAGAGGACCGCCCGTGGATCCTCGTCGACCGTGGGCGGGTCCGCCGGGTAGGCGTCGATGCCGAACCGTTCCAGGACGTCCGTCGCCGACCCCTGGAGGCGCTCGGTCAGGCGCTTGCGAACGATGGAGGTGACAAGGAACGACGCGACGTCGCCGCTGGCCTCCCCGCCCACGCCGTCCGCGAGCACGAAGACACCGACCGATCGGCCGGTCTCGCGGTGGTGATTTTCCAGGACCGTCGTGGCGACGCTGTCCTCGTTGATCCCGCCGCTCCCTCGCTTTCGTGCGCCGACGTCGACGCTGCTGGCGTGTTCCATGGTCACTGGCTGAATCGGAAGTAGAATCGCTCGGGATAGCTCGGGCTGACCAGCGCGACGACGTCGCCGGGCTCCAGAGCGGCGCTGGCGTCCGGGTCGCTGGGGATCGATTCGCCCGCCTGGCGCTGGCGCTCCCGCCCCGTCTCGGAGAGCAAGAGCGTCCACTCCTGTTCGTCGTGTTTGCTGATGTAGGTCCCGTTGAGGCTCGTGTCGACGACCCGCCAGCCGCCGTCCTCGTCGGTGACGAACCGGCAGTGGACCGCCGACAGCGCCGTGTGACGACCGTCGGCGAGCATGATCGAGGGCCGCGGTCCGTCCGCCGTCTTCCGGCCGATGGTGTCGCCCGGGCTGATCCGCCACTTCTCGGCGCGACCGAGCCACTCGAGGGTCGCCTGCGAGGGCATCGTCGAGTCCCGGTCCTCGAGGGCGGTCTTGAGCATCGAGGCGTTGGAGTACCGGTCGGCGTGGTCGTGCTGGGTCGCGTTCCTGACGATCTCGTCGAGGTAGTCGGCGCCGTCGACGCCGAACTGGCTGGGCGCGACGCTGTCGTCGTCCGGCACCCATCCAACCTGGAGAAAGCACAGCAGCTTCCCGATGGAGTAGACGTCGCTCCAGGGCCCCTGTCGCTGCTCGGCGTCGCGGTTCAGCTCAGGCGGCTTGAACTCCCCCGGCACCGTCGAGTCGCCGGTCGAGCCCTGGACGGGCTGGGACGTGACGTTGCCCGTGAATGAGGGGATGTCGTCGCTCGTGACGGTACCCTTCGCCGTCGTGAAGTCCAGCAGCTTCGGGTCCCTGTCCCCGTTCAGCATGATGTTGTCGGGCTTCAGGTCGCGGTAGATGATGTCGTGGTCGTGGAGGAAGGAGAGGGCGTCACAGATCCCGATCCCGATCTCGCGGACCTCGTCGGGGTCGGTGATCGGCCCGTCCTCCCGGACGACCTCGCCGAGTTCGGCGCCCTCGATGAGTTCGACGACCAGGAACGGCATCCCGAAGCCCTCCTCCCGGCCGTAGTAGCTCATGATGTTGTCGTGTTCGCCGGCCTCGCGGATCTCCTCTAAGATGTCCGTCTCCCGCTCGAAGTACTTCTCGACGAGCTCGTCCGGCGTCGACCCCTCGTAGTTGGGGTGTTTCAGCGCGACCATGCCGCCGCTCTCGCGGTCGTCGGCGCTCCACACGACGCCGAACCCGCCGCGACCGATCTCCTCGCGCAGGACGTACCGGCCGGCGAGTTCGTCGCCCGGCGTTGGTTCGGACATGGGACGTGATACCTCAGACATCCTCGCGGCCCGGTCGGCTAGTACTCATCGGGGTCGTAGACGCCGGTGGTGTTCTCCTTGACCTGCCGGGCCTGGCTCTCGTCGCCCTCCTCGATGCGAGTGACGTTCTCGTGGAGGGCGTCGGCGATCTCCGTCTCGCCGGTGATGACCTCGGTCTCGTCGATCTTGGCCTTGACCGCCTCCAGTTCGTCCTGGGAGTCGGCGTGGGCGATCCGCGTCCGGAGGTCGGTGTCGTAGTAGGCGACGGTGACGTCCTCGTCGTGGACCGACAGCTCGGACTCGTCGTCCGAGTAGGTGACGGCGATTGCGGTCTCGGCCGAGTTCGACCCTGCCTCCAGGGTCACGTCGACGAGCGTCTCCTCGGTCCCGACGTCGTTCGGCGGCGCGTCCATCTCCAGGACGACCTGCTGTTCCTCCCGGTCCTGGAGGTCCGGGAGCCCGATGATCGTCTTCCCTTCCTCGTGTTCGAGCGGGATCTTCTGGACCTGTGGGAGCCGCCGGAACGCCTGGCCGATCTCGCAGCCGTCGACGGTCTCCAGGACGAGTTCTGGATTGTTCGAGAGGACGGTCGAGGCCTCCTGGACGACGTCGCCGAAAAAGGAGCGGATGTCGGCCGGGTTCTCGACGTGGGCCCATCGCCCCTGGGAGAACTCGCCGAGCGTCCGGATGGTGTCCTGGCCGTAGTTCGTCCCCAGGCCCGCCGAGTAGATGGAGATGCCCGCGTCGGTCAGGTCCTGGGCCAGCGGCTCGAAGTCGGCGGCCGTCGCCCGGGTGTCCCGGCCGTCCGAGAGCAACAGGACGCGCTTGGAGATGGACTCGCCGCGCTCCAGCCCCGAGAGGATGTCCTCGGCCTCCTCCAGCGCCGAATAGATGTCCGTCCCGCCGGTCGTCGTGATCTCCTGGAGGCGTTCCTCGGCCTCCTCGCGCTCGATGTCGCCCCACCGGGTCGCGTCCATGACCACTTCGATGTCCTCGTCGAAGGTGACGATGCTCAGGTAGTCGTCGTCGTTCAGGATGCCGAAGACGAGCTCCGTCGCGTCGCGGGCGTGGTCCAGCTTGTCGTCGTAGGCCATCGAGCCGCTGCTGTCGATACACAGCGCGATGTGGCGCTCCGCGGCCTGCCCCTGTGCCTGCGGCGTGATGTCCAGCTCACAGGTGATCCCCCCACCCGACTCCGGAACGTACGGTCGATTTACAGTCGCGGAAATCTCGGTCGGCATGCTCCTATCTGGCAACGCTTTCGGAGATAAATTTAACGGATACTGATACTTGGTTTAGATATTCGACGCACGTCTACGTTCCGTCCGGCGATCCGGACGAGTGTGCCACGTCCGCTCGGGGGTGACCGGGTCGGCTATCAGAACTGGACCTCGACCTCGGCTCGTCCGGCGAGCGTGAGGAAGTCCCCGTCCGAAACCTGTTCGGTCCCGCCCTCCATCTTCGTGGAGTTCAGCAGCGTCCCGTTCCGGCTCACGTCGGTCACGTAGACGCCGTCGTCCTCGATGGCAAACTCGACGTGCTCGCTGGAGATGTAGGAGAGTGCGTCCGCGCCGCCGCCCGCGACGACGAGATCCTCGAGCCACTCCTCGTCCTCCCTGCCGAAGGTGTCGCCGTCCCCGAAGGTGTAGGACTCGCCGTTGACGACGAGCGTAATCTCTTCGGGCACCGATTCTGCGTCCCCGGAGTCCGGCGACTCGACGTCCGTCTGTGCGTCTTCGGTTCCAGCGTCCTGCGTCTCTGCCTCGGCGGCCGCTGCGTCGTCGTCCGTCGCCGCGTCATCGCCTGCGGCCTCGTCACTGTCGGCGTCGGCCACCACGGTCGGTTCGTCCTCGGGCCCGTCTGCCGTCTCGTCGGCCTCGATCGCCGTGCCGCAATCGGGACAGTACGACGCGTCGGCGGCGACGGTCCGCCCACAGTCCGAGCACTCCGTCGTGTCCGACGACGCGCTCTCCGCACCGATCGCCGCGCCGCACTCACGGCAGTACGACGGTGCCGCTCCGTCGTCGGAGGAGGTCGTCGCCTCCTCGTCGGTCGGTTCGGTCGCCCCGGTTTCCGCCTCCTCGGCCTTGACCTCGTCGTCTCCTGTTTCCTCGGCGTCGTCCGCGTCGTCGGCCTCGCCGTGCTCGAAGTCCGGGTGAGGCGTGTCGCAGTCGGGACAGAACCCGCCGGTCGGTGCTGGGTCGAACGCCGTCTCGCACGAAACACACGCCAGTTCGGATTGATCGGACATGTTTCTTTGACCAGTTGACGGAGGGGTGTAAAAAAGATATGGTGCACTGTTAAATTAACTGTCTCGTTTTCGTTGCGGATGCGGTCACCCACGCGCCGCTGATCGGGCTGGTTCGCGGCGATACCTGGGGTGACGCCGCCCGAGCGGACTGGCACCTGTAGGCGAGACTGAACGTTGGAAAATATTTACGGGCGCACTCTCGCGAATGATTCACGTGCGCTCCGCGAAACGAACGCTGACGGCACAGGCCACCCTCGCCTTCCTCGAGTTCCTCGTGGGGCTATCCGCGATTCTCGGGACGGCTGCCGTGCTTCTGGTGGCTGCGGTGGCCGTCCACGCGCTCGACGCCGGCGCGAGCCGGGCTGGGATCGGTCCCGCGTTCGGCACCGTCGGAACTCACCTCGTCGCAGTCACAGCGCTACTGGTGTTGCTCGCCGCCGCGAGGTTCGTCGTCGTCGAGTACCGGCGGTTTCTCGACCGCGCGCCGGGGCCCGACGGACCGTTCCTCCTCGCAGTCGGTCCGCTGGTCGGCGTCGCTGTCCCGCTCGGATACGTCGTCTACGCGAAGGCATCCCTGCAATCCCCGTGGCCGCTGCTCGGCATCGCCGTCGTCTCCGCACACGCACTCGCCTATCGAACTATTGCCGCGTGGTCCGGTACCGCCAGATTCGCGCGCCTGGGGGAACTCACGGGCGTCGTGGCGGGGGTCCCGACGGTCGTCACGCTCGTCACGGTCCTCACGGAGGGCGTTCTGTTCGGGCCGCTCGACGACGCCGGACGCCTCCTCCTGGCGACGCCCGGGTGGGGTCTGTTACCCCGCGACGGGCGCTTTCTGGTGGCGTTTCCGCTGGTCATCGCCGTAGCGTTCCGCGTCTATCGGTATCTCTGGCGGACGGACCGCGTCGACGTGCCCGACCCCGATCTCCCCCGGGTCGGTGTGTCGGTCCCGGACGACTGGGTTCGCGCCGTCGAGCGGCGGGTTTCGGTCCCGACGCTCACCGACGTGGCGCTGGCGACGACGGATCGTCTGGGCGACTACGTGGCGGACCGACGACGGCGGACCGACACCGGCGTTCCCCCCGACGCACCGCCGGTTCCGACGCCGGTCGGGAGTCGGGGAAGCCGTTCGGACGGCGCGGGACGGGACGCTCCCAGCGGGTCACCGCGGGAGAGCGTCGACCTGGGGCCCCGGCCCCCCGCCACTCCCTCGTCGGACGCCTCGCCATCGGCATCGTCGCAATCGTCATCGTCGCCATCGTCATCGTCGCCATCGTCCCCGAAATCAGATCCGTCGACGTCGGACGCGGCAACGACAGCATCGACGGCGTCGACCAGTTCCACGGCTGATACCTCCTCGTCCGGGAGCGATACCCCCGGATCCGCGGACAGAGCGCAGGCGGCCGTCGGTGCCGAGGAAGCGAACGCTGATCCGGACGACGACGAAACCGCTGACAGTGAGGCCACTGAATCCGACGCCGATCCGGCGAGCGCGACAGAAGCGCCGTCCACGTCGACCAGCGAGGGGGAGGCACCGTCCGGCGAATCCTCCGGCGACGAAGGAGACGCCGATTCGGAGTCGGACGAAGCGGCGTCTTCGGGCGCCGCCGAGGGCGACGACTCCCAGACCAGAATCTACACTCCCGAGCCCGGGTCCGGGGACGCGGCGTCGTCGGACGGCGCGGCCGTCGAGACCTGTCCGGCGTGCGAAGCCGACGTCCCGTCGGACGGGACGTACGCCTTCTGTCCGCTGTGTGGCCACGAGCTGTAAATCGAGGGCCGTCCTCCCGGCCGGCCAGCGGGCGTCGCGACGGTGCCGAAGGGAATGCAAATCGTTTATACTGGCAGATAGATAACCGGGTGACATGCCACGACAGCAGACCGAGGTTCGCGAACTCGACGAGGGGAGTTACGTGATGATGGAGGACACTCCCTGCAAGATTACGGCCTACAGCACGGCCAAGCCGGGCAAACACGGCAGCGCGAAGGCCCGCGTCGAGGGCAAGGGCGTCTTCGACGCGAAGAAGCGATCCTTCTCCCAGCCGGTCGACCAGAAGGTCTGGGTGCCCATCATCGAGCGAAAGCAGGGCCAGGTCGTCTCGGTCACCGGCGACGACGCGCAGGTCATGGACCTCGAGACCTACGACACGTTCACGATGCGCATCCCCGAGGACGAGGAGCTCAACCCCGACGACGAGATCGAGTACCTCGAGTACGAGGAGCAGCGGAAGATCGTCTGAAGCGAGGTTCGCAGGATGTTTCCTGGCGCGAACGCGGACCCGGCAGGGGCCGACTACGTCGTCGTCGGCGCACCGCTGGACGCCTCGACGACGTTCGAACCCGGCGCCCGCTTCGGTCCGCGTCGCGTCCGTCACTTTGCGACGCCGTTCGACGACTACGACCAGCGGACGGGCCGACAGTTCACCGACTGCTCGGTCGCCGACCACGGCGACGTCGGCCCGACGGACGACGTCGCGGAGTACCTCCACTTCCTCGAAGGCACCGTCGGGGACTACGCCGACGAGGAGACAGTCCCACTGCTGGTCGGCGGCGAGCACACCGTCACCGTCGCCGCCGTCCGCGCGCTCGACCCCGACGTCTTCGTCTGCCTCGACGCACACCTGGACCTGTACGAGGCCTACGCCGGCAACCCGCTGAGCCACGCGACGGTCACCCGCCACGCCCTCGACGTCGCCGACCGGGCCGTGATTCTCGGAGCCCGGACCGGCAGCGAGGGCGAATGGGACCGCGCCGCCGAGTCGGACGTGACCGTCGTCCCGCCCGAGGACGTCGCCGACTGGACGCCGGACCTGGGAAGCGGCGAGCGAGCGTACCTCTCCGTCGACGTCGACGCCGCCGACCCAGGATACGCGCCCGGCACCGGCACCAAGGAGCCCTTCGGCCTGGAACCGCGCGAGATGCGCGACGTCGTCAGGTCGGTCGCTCCCCACGCCGTCGGCGTCGACGTCGTCGAAGTCAACGACCGCGACGACGGCCAGGCCGCCGTCCTCGGCGCCAAACTCCTCCGCGAGTTCGTCTTCTCCCACGCGGACGCGAATACGTTCTAATACGCTGTCGGACGACGGCTGCGGAGCGGTCAGGAAGCGTGGTTCGCGCGAGTCGAGCGCGTCGAGGGCTTTCGAGGTGTTTGCTGTTCTGTCGTTGACTGCTAGCGAGCGGGCCGAGGGCTTTCAGGCTGTCGTCGGTAACGTTGTCGTCGGTCTCCCTTTCGTCTCCACCACTACGACTCTCACCGACGACAACCAGGACCGCGAATCAGAGGTGGGAGATTTAAGCCCCAGGACCACGCACACACTCGCAACATGGAACAACTGTCCTCGTGTTACTTCTGCGGCGCCGCCCTCGACGCCTCGCTGGACGAGTACCCCGTCGTGCCCAAGGACCTTCACCCGACGACGGACGACCAGAAGACCGTCGTGCTCTGCCAGGGCTGTCGCCAGAAACTCGGCACTGTCGTCGAGACCATCGTGTCGGTCGTCGAGAGCCCCGAATCGGCCGACCCTGCTGACGACCGCACACCCGACTCTGCCGATTCGTCGGCGGGGGAGGACCCGCTCGCCGACGAGGGGTGGGTCGACGCTGGCGAACTGTCGTCCAGCGGTAGTGCCGACACCGGTGGCGCGGCCGCCGCTGCCGATGGACACGCAACCGGGGACGCGTCGACCGAGGAGGTCGACGACGACGGGTCCGACGACGTCACCTACACCACGAGCACCGCAGCGGGCGGTCGGCGGAGCGTCTCGGGCAACGCGGAGTCTATCCGGGACGACAGCGGGCCGAGCGACGGTAACGGCGGAGGATCCACAGACGCGAGCGAGGGCACAGAGGCGTCGGGCGACACCGGCGGCAACGGTGGCGAAGCAGGCGACGGCCGGCCGTCGATGACCGCGCTGGAGAACACCAAGGTCATGCGCCTGCTCCAGAACCGGGAGTTCCCGGTCGACCGCGCGGAGATCAAGGCCGTCGCGGTCAACGCCTACGACATGAGCGAGTCGCAGTTCGACACGGTGGTCGACGCCGCCGTCGACCGCGGGCTCATCGGCGAGCAGAACGGCCAGATCGTCGACGGGAACTAGCCGTCGTCGCCCCTGGCCGTCGTCTCCAGTTCCTGGGCGTAGGTCACCTGCTTTGCCGTGAAGCCGTTCGTCTCGTAGAACCGTCTGGCGCCGTCGTTGCCCCACTCGCAGGACACCGTGAGGTAGTCGGCGCCGCGCTCGGCCGCGACTCGTTTCGCCGCGTCGATGGCTTCGCTCCCGAGTCCCTGGTCCCTGTGCGACTCCTCGACGAACAGGTCGACGATGGTGGCGTACTCCGATAGCTCCCGCGTCGGGTGTTCGTCGCGACGGAGCAGGAGATAGCCGACGGTCGTCCCGTCGACGTCGAGCAGGAACGGGGTGGTGTCGTCGCCGTCGAGCAGCTCCTCGAAGCCGGATTCCACGTCCGCCGGCCCCTCGACGGCCAGTTCGTTCAGGGTCGAGTATTGCTCCATCTCGCTGGCGAGGGAGAACCAGTACGCCGCGAGCACGTCGACGTCCTCGGCCGTCGCCTCGACGAGTTCCATGTCGGGGGGACCGCCGGGTCGACCATACGTGTTGCTCAGGCAGGACTGTGTGTCACTCGGTGACAAGACACATAAACTCTGGACGTGTTCGATACGTATGGACACCCAGCAGAAGACGCGCGTGAAGGAGGTAATGTCGACGCCACTGGAGACCATCGCGCCGTCCGCGAGCGTGAAGGAGGCCGCCCAGCGCATGCGCGAGAAGGACATCAGCGCACTCGTCGTGACGACGGGGCCGCGGTCGATCATCACCAGCACGGATATCCTCGACAGCGTCGCCCAGGGACGGGATCCGACGGAGGCGGAGGTCCGTGACGTGATGACGGAGTCCGTCGAGACGGTGACGCCAGACCTCTACATGGAGGAGGTGGCGGCGATGATGACGATGTACGAGATCCAGCACCTGCCGGTCGTCGACGACGGCTACGTCGGGATGATCTCCTCGACCGACGTCACCGCACAGCTCTCCTGACTGCGGGGTCCGCTCCCGCTCCCGCTCCCGTTCCCGCTCCCACTCCCGCTCCCACTTCCGCTCCCGCTCTCACTCCCGCTCCCACTCCCACGCCCGCTCTCGAACCGGCTCCCCCGCCTCCCCTGCCGCCTGCTTCCCGAAGGCATACGACCGAGGCCCCAGAAGCACTGGCCATGGAACTCTCGGAACTGACGGGACGCCTCGACGAGCGACTCGACACTGCGGCGTACGCCGACCTCGACGCCAGCCCCAACGGGCTCCAGGTCGGTCCGGAGTCGGGAACGGTCGAGCACGTCGCCGTCGCCGTCGACGCCGCCGTCGAGACCGTCGAGCGTGCGGCCGACGCCGGCGCGGACCTGCTCGTCACTCACCACGGGCTGATCTGGGGCGATATGGAGCGAGTCACCGGATCGAACTACCGCCGAATCGCGCCGCTGGTCGAACACGACCTGCCGCTGTACGTCTCCCACCTCCCGCTCGACGGCCACCAGGAACTCGGCAACGCTGCGGGCGTGGCCGACGTGCTCAACCTCGGCAACCGGGAACCGTTCGGTTCGCTCGGGCCCGAGGTCATCGGCCAGCGCGGCACCGCGAGCGAACCGTACGCCGTCGACGAACTCCGGAACCTGCTGGCCGACGAACTCGACACCGGCGACGGCGAGGTCCGGGCGCTGGACTTCGGGCCCGACGAGATCAGGGACGTCGCCATCGTCACGGGCAGCGGCGTCGACTGGCTGGGCGAGGCCGCCGACGCGGGCGTCGACGCGCTCGTCACCGGCGAGGGCAAACAGAAGGCCTTCCACGAGGCCCGCGAAGCGGGCATCAACGTCGTCCTCGCCGGCCACTACGCGACGGAGACGTTCGGCGTCCGGTCGCTCCAGTCCCTCGTCGAGGAGTGGGGCCTGGAGACGACGTACGTCGACCTCCCGACCGGGCTGTAGGAGCCGGTCCGACCTGTCGTCGGCCGGGCGGACTATACCGCTACGTTTTGCGCTCATTCGGGCGACCTCGCCGGAAGAGTCCCGGAGTGGCGCCGGAACAGCGCCGGAGCGCCGCCGACCACCGCGCTCAATACGGTCGAGCGTCGAGACGTGCGTGATGGACGCCGACGGCGTGCCGGAGTTCGACGAAATCGCCAGTCACGACGCCCTCGTCGACTGGTCGCGGGCCTACGCGCGCGAGGCCCGGCGGGAGTGGGTACTCGACGTTCGCCTGGACCTCGTCGAGTGGGAGGTGTCGACGCGGGCCCGGCGACGCGCCGCTGCGGTCAAGCGCCCGCGCCTCGACGACGCGTCGGTCGGCGACCCCTACGACTGGGAGGACGTCGAGGGCTCGGACGGCCGACCGCTACCCTGTACCGTCTCGCTCACCTGGGACGCCTTCGACGAGTTCTCGCGCGAGGAGTGGCAGTCCACGCTGCGCCACGAACTCGTCCACGTCGAGCAGTACCAGCGCTTCGGCACGACCGGCCACGGCAAGCGGTTCAAGCGGCGGGCGGCGGAGATGGAGACGGCGGTCCACTGTCGCACCTTCGCCGAGCCCGAGTGGACGTTCTACTGCGAGTCCTGCGACGAGGTGACGGCCCACCGCTATCGCGAGTGCAAGCTCGTCCGCGAGTACGACCGCTACCGGTCGAACTGCTGTGAGGCGCCGCTCCGTCGGACGTCGCCCGGCGACTGACTGCGCTGGTTCCTGTCAGTTGCAGATAGTGGCCGCAACGTCCCGGGAAAGAAAGCGCGTAGGCTTCGCTTCGCTCCCTTCCGAGCCGTTCAGGCGGAAGTCCCGGACGCGAGCAGCGACTCGAACACCTTCCGTTCGGCTTTCCGGCGATGCTGGTGGAACGTCGGCGGCGAAACGTCGAGTAACGACGCGACTTCTTCGCCCGAAGTCTCGCGGGGCCACTCGAAGAAGCCGGCGTGGAAGGCGGTTTCTAGCGCGGACCGCTGTCGCGGCGTGAGGTCAGACAGCAATTCGGGAACCGCGAGTTCGCCGTGGTCACGAATCGATAGCTGGCGGCGCTTCAGGAGGTTCGCATCGGGATACACCTCCCGCATGTTGTCGATTACCGCCCGAACGTCACCGCTCGGTGGCAGGTGGGCCGTCAGGCGATAGTCGCCGTCCTCGATGACGGCTTCGGGAACGGAGCCGCCGAGCGAGGCGATGACGGACAGGAGCGGCGGTTCGGTGGCCCGGAGTTCGAACACGGTCTCGACACCGTCGTCGCGGAAGGTGACGCTCTCGTAAAACGGGATCACCTCGACCATCGCCGCCACGGTTTCGACACCGTCCGGCGTCGTCCGCCCGAAGAAAATGTAGTCGTCGTCGGAGATGGGAACCGTCTGTTCGAGGCGAATAGGTTCCGTCTCCGGAGCGTCGACGTCCAGTGACTCGAAGACGTTCTCGATCTGGAACTGCAGTTCGACGACCTCGTCGGTCAACAGCGCCCGTTTTCGGTCGACGGCGGCGATCGCGTGGCCGACGATCTTCCCGAGCTGGTCCACGACGTCGCGTTCTTTCCCTTCGAACGCGTTCGGGCGCTCGGCGTAGACGTTCAGGACTCCGTACGTCGTGTTCTCGTGAACGATCGGGATGGCCGCCGACGACCGGAAGCCGTACTCCTGGGCCGTCCCGCGCCAGGGGTCGTATCGGCTGTCGGCACGGATGTCCTGGGTCGTCTGGGTCGTCCCCATCCGGAGCGCTCGGCCCGTCGGCCCCTCGCTCCGCTCGTCGTCCGGGTCCACCGCGATCGTGATGTCGTCGAGATACCCCTCGACGCCGGCTTCCGCCCGCAGGTCCACCGTCTCCGTGGTAACGTCTCGCTCGCCGATCCAGGCGAACAGGTACGAATCCGAGTCCGCGAGGCGTTCACAGACGATCGCTTCGATCTCTTCGCGGCTGGACTGGTCGATGACTGCCCCCGTTATCTCGCGAGCGACCGCGTTGAGTTCGTCGAGGGCGGCGAGGCGTTCCCGTTGCTGTACCAGTTCGATCTCGGCCGCTTTCCGCTCGGTGATATCGGTGATGGCGCCGGGGAAGGTGACGGGGTCGCCGTCGTCACACTCGACGCGTCCCCGGGCGACGACCCAGCGGAGTTCGCCGTCGGCGTTCCTGACCCGATACTCCTCCTCGTACTCCCCGCAGGATTCGAGGGCGGCCTCGATGGACCGTTCGACCCGCTCGAGGTCGTCCTCGTGGATCGCCTCGACGAACCGATCGAGAGAGACGCCGTCACGGGCGGCGTCCCGGTCGACGCCGAAGGTGTCGGCGAGCGACGGGCCCGCGACCATCTCGTCGTCCTGGACGTGCCACTCGAACGTGCCGACGGCGCCGGCCTCGGTCGCGGCTTCCAGTTGCGACTTGGCGTCTTCCAGGTATCGTTCCCGTTCTTTGCGGTCGGTGACGTCCCGGGACATCGCAGTGACGGCGAAGACCTCGCCGTCGTCGTCGCGGACCGGGACGAAGTGGAACTCGTAGATCCTACCGTCGATAGTCTCCTCGAACTTGCTGGCTTCGCCCTCGAAGGCGGCCTCGTAGCGCGGGACGACGACCGACGCGACCTGGGGTGGGAGTCCCTCTCGGACTGGACTCCCCTCGAGCTCGTCTCTCGACACGTCGGCTTCGCCCGCCGGTGTTCCCCCGAACGTGACGTAGCGGAGGTCGTCGTCGACGAGCGCGATCGCGCCGGCCGGGAAGTTCTCGACTAACGTCTGGTTCCATCGTCGGTACTCCTCGAGCGTGCGTTCGCGTTCCACGCGCTCGGTCACGTCGCGAACGACGCCGATTCGCTCCGAGTCGCCGTCGGAGTCCATCACCGAGAACGTCGCCTCGCCGGTCCACGTCTCCCCGTTCGGTCTGGTGAGCTCCGCCTCCAGCGACGCGGTCGTCCGGTCACCGTCCGCCAGTTCCGACTCGAAATCCGCCGCTCGCTCGAGCGTCTCCTCGTCGACGACGGTCGAAACGTGTTCGCCGACGAGTTCCGCCCGGTCGTACCCGGTCATCGACAGGTACGCGTCGTTGACCTGCGTGAAGCAGCCGTCCTCGTCCACGACGTAGAGTCCGTCCCGCATCGTCTCGACGATCGCCTCGTAGCGCTGGAGTTCACGTTCGCGCTTCTTCCGCTCGCTCACGTCGCGGAAGTAGACCGACAGTCCCTCATCGGAGGGGTACACGTGGTTTTCGAACCACGTGTCGACGGGCTCGTACAACTCCTCGAACGTGGCGGACTGCTGTGTCTCGAGGGCCGTCTCGAAGGCGGCCGCCGCTTTCGGACCCTGTTCGAACGCGTCCCAGATGTACGTCCCCCGGAGTTCGGCGGGCGTCCGCTCCAGGAACTCGCCCGCCCGCTCGTTGACGTACGTGAACCGGAGGTCGTCGTCGAGCGCGAAGAACCCGTCGTCGACGCGCTCGAAGACGGTTTCGAGTTCGCTCTCGAGGTCGTCGCGCTGGCGTTCGAGTCGCTGGGCCTGTGATTTGAGCCGCGTGACGTCCTCACCGGTGGTGACGACACGTTCGATCGCTCCGTCGGCATCGAACACCGGCGCCGCGTTCACGGACAGCCACCGGTACCCACCGTCCGGGAGTTCGACCTTCGCTTCCCAGTCGAAGACGGGTTCGCCACTCTCTAACACCCGGGCGGCAGGATGCTCCTCGGGCGCAACGAGGTTCCCGTCTGCGTCGTAGACCGTCCGCTGGCTGGGTGAATACGACTCGGCCTCGTCGTCTGGGATGTCGAGGACGTCCTTCGCACGTTCGTTGATTCGGACGTGATCGCCGTCGCTGTCGAGGACCACGATACCCACCGGACTCGTGTCGAGGATCCGGTCCGTGAGGTCTCGTTCGCGTCGCAGCTGTCGCTCCTGCTCCCGGCGGTCCGTCATGTCGCGGGTGACCTTCGCGTATCCGTCGAGAGCCCCGTCGTCGTCTCGGATCGCCGTGAGAGTGACGTTCGCCCAGAACCGCGATCCGTCGGCGCGAACGCGCCACCCTTCGACTTCGATACTCCCCTCGCTGGCCACTTTCGCCATGTTGTCGGCCGGAACGCCCGCGGCGCGGTCCTCGTCGGTGTAGAACGTCGCCACGTGCTCGCCGACGATTTCGTCGGCGTCGTACCCCTCGATGCGTGCCGCGCCGGGATTCCACGTCTGAACGCGGCCGTCGGGGTCGAGCAGGAAGATGGCGTACTCCTCGACCGTGTCGACCAGTGACTCGAACTGGTTGCGGTCGGTCCGGTGGGCGTTCTCCTCCCGTTTTCGGTCGGTGACGTCGTAGTAGAGTTCGACCCGGCCGCCGGCGTACGCGCCCGAGTCGATTGGCTCGCTCCGGTGTTCGAGCCATCGCTCGTCGCGTCCGTCCCCGGGAGTCACGTGACACTCGAATCGCTCGGTGTCGGTGTTGTCGTCGTACGTCGCCAGGACGGTGTCGGCGAACGTCGACGAATCCTCGACGACCGATGCGATGGACTCGTCGACGAGTCTCCGTTTGTCCCGGCCGAGCACCCGCTCGCGTTCGAAGCCGAAGTACCGTTCGGTGGCCTCGTTGATCCACGCAACCTCGAACTCCGAGTCGAGGACGAACACACCGACTTCGGCGTCGTCGAGGACGTCGTCGATCAGGGACTCGGCTGCCTCCTCCCAGTCGGGCGTGGCCGAGTCGCGGTCCTCGCGCGGTCGCCACCAGACGCGTCCGTTCCCGCCGACTTTCTTGGTATCGAGTCGGTCTTCGTCGACGAGACGCTCGAGACGTTCGTAGGTGCTCCGTCGGCCCAGGTCGAGGCGTTCTGCTACCTCGGTCGTCGTCCGTGGGGCTCCGCCTTCCTCGAAGAGCGCGAGAGTTTCCCGAAGCGCTTGGGTCAACGCACTACTGGCCATTACCGTATGCTCTCGTGGCTCGTCCCCATCAACCCTCCGTCGATGGAGGGTGTGTGCCAAGTAACCGTGGCCGAACGTGCCAGGTCTTTCGTATCGAATGATCCGGAAAGAAGCCGAAGTGGCACGCGGCCGAGCCGGGGGTAATCTCGGCACCTACCTAATCACTTATACTCTGGCGTTACGGGTGAGGGGATCCGAATGGGAGGTATACCGGCCGAAGCCGGCTGGAGAGGGCGCAACTATGAGACAGTCTACACACCGAGGGACGAGCGCTTGCGAGAGAGTCGATCATTTGAGTGACAGCGAGTACCACCAGGTACTTTCCTCAGACCGGCGGCGAACGACGCTCGAAGTGCTCGCCGAACGGACGACCCCGGTCGATCTGGAGGGCCTGGCGGTGGCGGTCGCCACTCGGGAAAACGACGCGGACGACGTCGCCGACGCGGTCGTCACGCAGGTCGCATCTACACTCCACCACATTCACCTTCCGAAGCTGGCCCGTTTCGGTGTGGTGGAGTACGACGCGAACGCAGCCCGTATCGAAACCTGACCGCGAAACCGCACCTGACGGAATACTAGCGGTCGCTTTAGCCGACTGGTTCGCGATCGATCTGCTGGAAGGGCGTGAATTCTCCGTCCCCCGGATCGCTGGTGAGGCGAAACCGGGAACGCGACGTGAGAGACTCGCACTGAAAACGTCCTCTGGACCTCGCAGGCCGGATTTGGCGGCTTCTGGCGGAGTCTACTATCCTGGTGAGATGCGGGGGTTACTCCATCCGGTATCGGGCTTACCGCGGGAAAACTGGCTGATAACAAAATAGTGACGGCGTCTGTGTCTCCCTATGGCGTACCAGGTAGACTGTAGCGAAGGGGACGGTTTCATGATCAAGTCCGAGGACGAGCAAGAGGTCGTCGAACACGTGAAAGCGCACGCGAAAGAGAAACACGATATGGATCTGAGCGACGACGAGGCGCGCGACATGATCCAGTAGGCCTGTCCGAGGCGGCGAGCCCAGCGCGATACGGTAACCGACCGGGAACTGAACGAATCCCCGACCCGGCGTCTCTGATTCGACGAGGCTCCGCAGTCCGGCTCGCGCTTCTCGAAGTCACTCGTTGTGGAGCGGACGCTATCGCCGCTGATTCACCGAGCGCTAATCCGCCGGTTCGACCGCGGAACTGGTCGAGGTTCCGTGCGGCGTCGCTCCTCCGTCTCTCGCACGTCGATGTCGACAGGCGGCGGTCGGTTCACTCGCCGGGCGATGCCTGCATCGCCGCTATGGTCCAGATGCCACAGGGCGGGATGTCGGTGCGCGACGCGTTCTGCGTCGCCTGGACGTGCGGACTACCGATCCACGATCCAGAGTACCGCCGACAGCGCGGCGGCGGCCCCCAGCGACGCCGCCAGCAGACTAAACGCCGCCCGGAACCCGACCGTCTCCGAGAGGTAGCCGACGACGGCCGGGGAGACGGCGCCAGCGCCCATCAGCAGTGTCCGGACGACGCCGAAGCTCCCACCGCTGATGGCGTCGGGGATGACCGCCATCAGGTAGGCGCCCCTGACCGGCCGATAGCCGTGGGCGCCCAGACCGAGGGCGACGACGGCCGCGCCGAGAACCAGTGGGCCACCGGTCGCCGAGAGCGCCAGAATCGCGACCATGCCCGCCGTCGCGACGCTGATGGTGAGGACGATGACTGGCAAGGCACCGACCCGGTCGCTGGCCTCGCCGGTCACCAGCTGGATCAGGCTGACGACGAACAGCGCGCTGAACAGCAGGTTCGAGAGCGCCACCGAGAGGGCCGTCTCGCTGGCCAGGTACAGCGGCAGGAAGGCGACCGCACCGTTGTAGGCGAACGAGAACAGCAGCGTCACGACGACGAAGGCGGTGAACCGCGGTTTCCGGAACAGCGAGACGTAGGTCCGGAATGACGTCGTTTCGGAGCCGTCGTCGTCCGCTCGCCCCGCTGTCGCCTCCGAACCGGCCGCGTATCGCTCGTCCCCGGTCGCGTCCCCGGTGAGATAGCGTGGGACCCGAACGGCGACGGCGACTGCCAGCCCCGCGCTCGCGAGCCCGCCCGCGAGGAACAGCGTCCGCCAGGGCGCCCCGAGGACCGGCGGGAGTGCGGCGACGACCACCACCGCCGCTGGCGCCGCGACGCCGCCGAACGTCCCGAACGTGTCGAACACGCCGAGGACGCGCCCGGTCTGGGCCGGATACGTCCGCGACAGGAGGCGCACGCCGACGGTCTTGTAGGCGCCCGTCCCCGCCCCGATCAGGAGCATCGCGGCCGCCAGCACTGCGAAGGGCGAGTCGACGACCAACACCAGCGCGCCCGCGGCGGTGACCAGCGACCCCCCGACCAGGACCCGTACCGACCCCCGCCGGTCGGCCAGCACTCCCGTGGGGAACTGGGCCGCCGCGTAGACGAGCATGAACCCGGTGAACGCCGTCCCGAGCACCGTCCGCGAGACGCCGAATGTCTCCCCGAGCGTGCCGAACAGCGGCGGAAAGGCGTAGCGCAGGAACTTCCCGAGGAACCAGACGAGCGCGGCCAGGACCAGCGGTTCGAACCGACCGACCCCGCCGAGTCGCCGACTCACCATTCGGATGGCTCCCCCGGTTTCGCCACTGGCACCCGTGGCTCGGCAACGCTCGACGTCGTCTCGGCGGTCGACTCACTCACGTGCGTGTTCAGGGATGGCCGCCTCGGGCGGAAATAGCTTCGATTTCGGTGCGGCGTGTTCCGACGGTGCGGTCTCGTTGCGTTGTCCGACGTCGGCGAACCACGTCGTTGAAATCGCTGCCGACGGGAGTACGGGTATGACCGACGACCACGAGGAGGAGACGCCCCGGGAGACGTTCGACCACGACCCAATCGGGCACGCGCAGGTCGGCGGCGGCATGACCGTGGGCGAACTCGCCGACGAGTATGGGAAGGCGGGCATCGGCGCCGCAGACCTGCACGAGGCCGTCGACATCACGGCCGAGATGTTCGACGACGACGTCACGACCTTTCTGGGCCTCGCTGGGGCGATGGTCCCCACCGGGATGCGCCAGATCGTCGCGGACCTCATCGCCGACGGGCACGTCGACGTGCTCGTGACCACGGGGGCGAACCTGACCCACGACGCCATCGAGGCCATCGGCGGCAAGCACCACCACGGCGCGGTCCACGAGGAAGGGAAAACCGAGCGAGAACACGACGAGCGCCTGCGGGACGAGGGCGTCGACCGCATCTACAACGTCTACCTCCCCCAGGAGCACTTCGCGCTGTTCGAGAACCACCTCCGGAGCGAGGTCTTTCCGGCCCTGGAGGCCGAGTCACAGGAAGAGGGCGCGGTCTCCATCCAGCGCCTCACCGAGGAACTGGGTCGGGCCAACTCGGCGGTCAACGAGGCCGAAGACGTCGACGAACACCAGGGCGTGGCGGCGACGGCGTACGAACACGACGTCCCGATCCACTGCCCGGCGGTCCAGGACTCGGTACTGGGCATCCAGGCGTGGATGCAGTCCCAGGTCACCGACTTCACGCTCGACGCGCTGGCCGACATGACGCCGCTGTCCGACATCGCGGCCGAGGCCGAGCAGACGGGCGCGTTCGTCGTCGGCGGCGGCGTCCCGAAGAACTACGTCCTCCAGACGATGCTCGTCTCGCCGGACGCCTACGACTACGCGGTCCAGTTGACGATGGACACGCCCCAGACCGGCGGCCTGTCGGGCGCGACGCTGGAAGAGGCCCGTTCGTGGGGCAAACTGGAGAAGGCGGCCCGCAACGCATCCGTCTACGCCGACGCGACCATCACGCTACCGCTTGTCGTCGCTGCAGCGAGAGAGAAGATCGAGTCGTAATCGACGGTCCGCTAAGTGCGGTCCCGCTCAGAGCATCCCGCGGTCCTGATTCTCGTCGCCCAGTTTCGCCCGGAGCGCGTCGACCGCGCCGTAGCGAACGGCCAGCGAACCCGCGACCAGAACGACGCCGGCGATCGAGAGTGCGATAGCGACGTCACCGACCGTCCCGATCACGCGTCCGGCGATGCCGACCAGCACGTCCATCGCCTGTCGCTGTTCGGCGGGGACCTCGGCGGCCATCGACTGGAGGCGGGACCGGGCGAGTTCGACGGCGACGACCGTCGGCACGCCAGCAGCCAGCAGGCTGAAGCCGGTGTCCGAGGCGACGGCGGCGACCGAGCGCCGGATGGCGTAGAGCAGCCCGACGAGCGCGAGAGCGACGACGGGGAGAACGAACGCGAGTCGGTCGAGCCACTGGGCGCCGGTGCGGGCCTGTTCGAAGCCCTGCTGGTCGGCACCAGTCGCGTTCTCTGTCAGGTCGACGCGGTCGGGCATCTCGGCGGCCAGCCGGGCGTCGGCTTCCGCGGCCGCGACGGTGGCCAGTTCGGCCCGGTCTTCCGAGAGGTTCGACTGGAAGGACTGGTAGGACTCGTTCGTCGTGAGGCCGTGGACGACGGTGTTCTGGACCGACGCGGTGGCGGCTTCCAGCTCTGTCTCCGCGGTGGCCGGATCGGTCGTCCCCTGCTGGCGGACGATATCGATCTGGTCCTCGACGGCGTCGTCGATCTCGTCACCGCGCTCGTGCTCGATGTACTCGCGGAGTGCGACCCGGATCTCGGGTTCCCGCTCGGCGACCATCCGTTCTTTCTCTGCCTCGGTGTAGTCGCGGGGGTCGTAGTCCTCGATGACCAGCCCGAGCAGTTCGTCGTTGCTCGCCCGCTCGAAACCACGGTCGACCGCCTCGTCGAGGACGCGCTCACGCACCGTTTCCCGGAACTCGGCCTTCGTGGCCTCGTAGCTGCTCTCGTTGGCGGTCAGGCGCGCCAGCGTCGAGGCGTTGACCGGGCCGTCGAGGTCGGCGTCGCTCTGGCGGAGAAGGTCCGCGAGCGAGGCGTTCCGGAGTTCTCGCTCGACGCCCGCCGAGAGGTTCTCCCGGATCGGTCCGGTCGCGACGGAGAGGTTCAGCGTCTCGCTGTCCCCATGGAGATAGGCGTAGGCCCGGTCGACGTTGGCGTTGGTCTGGGCGGCGACGTACTCCTCAGAGACGGCGTCGGCGAGGAGTTCGCTCGTGTTGACGGGCCCGGTCGCGCCGGCCGGCGCGGCGCTCACGGCCGCGTCCTCGATGGCGGTCTCGACGAAGGCGTAGCCGCCCTCCTCCTCCATGCTGGTGGTGACGAACTCCGGGTCGAGCACGGTGAGGTGGGCCGCGGCGACGACGTTGGCCGTCACCAGCGTGGTCGTGAGCAGGAGCGCGACGAGGACGACGGCGAGTCTCCGCGCCAGGCTCACGACGACACCTCGCCGGGCCGGGGCTGTCGGACGGGCGATCTGTCGGTCAGTGAGACGGTGAAAGTCACAGACGGCATACGGATTTGCTACCACTCACGTACCGGACGCCTTAGCCTTGACGCCCGACTATCAGCAGAGAGAACAGCGGGCCGGACGAGGGACCGCCGCCGGCGTGGGGCGTCTGGCGTGCGTGTGTCACTCTCAGGCGCTCCCGGTCGCTTTGACAGCGTTTAAGCCCGCGATCCCCCGAGAGGTGCCAATGAGTTTCGACATCGGACTCGTCGGCAAGCCCTCCGTCGGCAAGTCCACGCTGTTCAACGCCGCCACGATGAACGACGTCCCGGAGGGGGCCTATCCCTTCACGACCATCGACCCGAGCGTCGGCGAGGCGTACGTCCGCGTCGAGTGTGCCGCCCCGGAGTTCGACCACGAGTGCACGCCCAACACGGGCTACTGCGACGATGGCGTCCGGTTCGTCCCGGTCCGCCTGGTCGACGTCGCCGGCCTGGTCCCCGGCGCCCACGAGGGCCGCGGCCTGGGCAACCAGTTCCTCACCGACCTGAACGAGGCCGACGTGCTGGTCCACGTCGTCGACTTCTCTGGCACGACGGACATCGAGGGCGAGGCCACCGAGGGCCACGACCCCCGCGAGGACGTCGACTTCCTGGAGAACGAACTCGACATGTGGTACCTCGACGTCCTGGAGAAGGGGATCGAGCGGTACCGCTCGGGCTACGAGGGCGAGGAGAAGGCCATTGAGGAGGATCTCGCCACCCAGATGAGCGCCTTCCGGACGAACGAGGACGAGATCAAGCAGGTCATCCTCTCGCTCGACCTGGCACTCGACCCCGACGAGTGGGACGACGAGGACAAGGAAGCGCTCGCCCGGGAGATCCGCAAGCGCACCAAGCCGATGGTCGTCGCGGCCAACAAGATGGACACCCCGGAAGCGAAGGCGAACTACGAGGAGATCACCAGCGACCCGGAGTACGACCACCTCTCCATCGTCCCGGTGAGCGCCCACGCGGAGAAGGCGCTCAAGAACGGCGACGAGCAGGGCGTCCTCGACTACCGGCCGGGCGACGACGACTTCGAGGTGACGGCCGATATCCCCGAGGAGAAGGCCGCCGGCCTCGAACAGGTCCGCGAGTTCGTCGACGAGTTCGACGGCACGGGCGTCCAGCAGGTCGTCGAGACGGCGCTGTTCGACGAACTCGACGCCATCGCCGTCTTCCCCGGCGCGCGCAAACCGAAAGACGACGGCACCTTCCTCCAGGACTGCTTCGTCCTCGAGGGCGGGTCGACGGCCGAGGACTTCGCGTACTTCCTCCACACCGACATCGGCGACGGGTTCCTCCACGCGCACGACGTCCGGTCGCGACGACAGGTAGCCGCCGACGCGGTGCTCGACCACCGCGACGTGGTCGAGATCACGACGACGAACTAACCCAGCCCGCGACAGGCCCTGATCCGGCCGAAATCTTCCATCGCTCATCGCCCGAAAACCGGACGTAGACGCCTGCTGTCTGCGATTAACTCGATTCCGAGTCCGCAGAGATTTATGTGGTCCGGGCGACAAGGTGTCGATGATGCCGCAGATATCGGTGTCCGACAGCCTGTACCGACAGATCGAAGACGCGACCGACGGCCAGGACACGGAGGAAGCGATGTGGCAGATGCTCCACCTCTTCCAGCGCGGTAACAACCCCTCGGAGTGAGCGCCGCTCCGCGGTGACGTCGTCGCCCTGGCCCTTCGGCGAGTCCCGCTCCCGTTCTCGTTTCGCTACGCCGAGCCGTCGCTGACAGTCGAGAAGCGGTCTGACGTGCGGGTCACCCGACTGTCCAGTCGGACCGGCGACCCCGGTACTTTTGTCCGCCCGACAGCATCGAACCCGCATGCAAATTGCGGTGATGGGCGCCATCAGCCTCTTCCTCGTCGCGGCACCGGTCGTCGCGATATACTGGTTACTCGAGTGGGCGTACGACGGCCGGAAGACCGCCGTCTCGTTTCGGGCGTTTCGGGCCTGCTACGCCGTCGGCGGGGTGACCCTCGTCGCAGCCACGGTCGCCATCCCCCTCTCGATTCGCGGCGCTCTCGGAACCGGCCCGGCCGTCCTCGCGCCACTGCTCCACGTGGTCGACTGGATTCTCCTCTTCGGGCTGGGATTCCTTGTCGTCGCCCTCGTCGCCTACGCGGTCGCCGCCCGGCGGTCCTGACCGACCACGAGTTTAAATCCGATGGCGACGAATCCGTTCGTAGCCAATGTCGTCGGAGCCGTCGTTCACAATTCCCGCCCACCCGGAACGCCACTTTCCCAGGCGGGGGGCTCTCGAATACGAGGGCGAGACCGTCTTCCGCCTGACGCCGGAGAGTGACCTCACCGGGCCCGACCTGGAGTCGCTCGTCGAGACGGTCCTCGCCGACGGGCCCTACCGGGCGGGCGACTTCCTGGAGTTGCCGCTGGCGCTGTGGCTCGTCCGCGACGACGACACCGCCGACGTGTTCCGCGTCTCTATCCGCGACGGCTCCGTCCGGTTGCACGTGCTCCCGTCGACGGAGTCGGCCGGCCTGCGCCGCTTCTACGACCGACTGGTCGACAGCAGCGGCTGCGACTGGCGCGTCCGCTGTCGGACTGACCTGGCGTGAGGAGTGGCCCTGCCGCGCTCACTTCGGCCGCACGTTTATCAGTAAAGACGGGGCCAGCAGCGCCTATGCCCTGAGAAGTCGCCGCGGAGCGGTCCGCGGGTGTGCGACGACCCGCTTCGCGTTCGCCGGAAGACTCACTTCGTTCGTCTTCTGAGCCCTGTGTCGTTTCACTCCACAGGATGCAGTCCGTCGCCTGTTCGCTATCGAATCGGCTGGGCGCTAGTCGATCGGGTCATCTCCAGATCCGTCCGCCGCCGCGGGCGTCGGCGTCGAGACCGGGCGCTCACCCGCCGTCTCGCCGACGACACGCCGGTCCGGGAGGGCCGGGTCGGGCTCGCGACCGAGGGTGAGCAGCCGTTCGGTGAGGGTGAGCTCTTCGTCGCCGGGGTTCGGCTTCTCGATCTCCTCGTACTCGACGGCCACGCCCTCCGGTTCGGCCGCGATACGGACGGCACAGAGCTGGTAGGACGGGTAGAACACCGGCGGGAGGACGCCGATGACGCCGTCGCGGCGGTGGAGCCGCTTCAGCCACGTCCCGGTGTTGACCAGTAAGCGTCCGTCGACGGTCTGGACGTTCGGTCGGTGGGTGTGCCCGTAACAGTAGACGGCGGTCTCCGAGCGCTCGTCGACGATGTCGCGGACCCGCTCCGCGTAGGGCGCCTCGGCGTCGACGGTCAGCGCCGTCTCGAAGACGCCGAAGCGCTGGATGGTCTTGCGGGCGTCCCGCCGGATGAGATACAGGGGGATGCCGACGAGCACCAGCAGCCCCGCGACGGCGACGTTGACCGAGAGCAGGAACCAGAGCGCGGTGCCGGCCATCCCGAACTGGCCGAGGAACGCCTCGGCCTGGTCGACCGGCATCGACCAGACGCCCGCCAGGTCGAGTCCCGCCAGCACCGCCAGCAACGCGCTGACGTTGAACAGGAGCAGGAACGGCACCAGCGCGTACCGGAGGACCGGGTTCATCTCGCGGTAGAAGTACTTCGAGAGCAGCCAGGCCGGCATCCGCTCGGTCGGCGTGACGGCCTGGACGTCCTTCAGCCAGTTGTACCGGCCGCGGTCGGAGAGCTGACCGGCCCTGCTCGTCACCAGCGTGTTGTAGTAGTACCCCAGCGGCGTCGCGTGGGGACTGCCCCAGTCTTCGATCTCGTTGTTGGGGTCCTGCTGGTGGCCGTGTTCGAAGTGGATAACCTGGTCACCGACGGGCCTGGTCATCGACTGGGCCTGCACGAGGTTGACGTTGTACGCGGCGAAGCGCTCGACGTACTGGTCGTAGGCGGCCAGTTCGTGGTCGTGGTTGCCGGGGAGCAGCGTAATCGGGATCGACTCGCCGGTGGCACGGAGCTGGTCGAACAACTGGGGGTACCGGTCGACGAGGACGTCGAACTTCGCCGGCCCGTCGATGGCGGTGAACTCCCAGAGCCCGAACGCGTCGCCGTTGATTATCAGTTCGGCGTTCTCGTCGGTCGTCTCGAGTCGCTCCAGGAACTCGAGCAACTCCTCCAGGAACTCGACGTGTTCGAGTTGCTCGTCGCCGCCGATGTGCAGGTCGCTGATGACGTAGTACACCGGATCCTCGCCGTCGCCGCCGTCGGCCATTGCGTCCGAAGTCTGGACCATTCGTGAAAGCTGTTGGTCCCAACTGTTTGGGGCCGTATACCGATCGGTCGGCGCTCGCGCGGATAGATGTGACGGCACGACGCCGACGTCCTGTCGGACGAGCCAGACAAAGCGTCTCGACCCGGCGGCGCTTCCCGCTCCAAAACGGTCTTGACGCCGCTCCCCCATTCCCCCACCATGACCGTCTCTCGCGAAATCGAACTGGAGGGCCACATCATCGACTCGGGGATGATGCAGGCCGCCTTCGGGATCGTCATGGACATGGGCGGCTCCTTCTCCGTCGAGGAGTTCGACATCGGCCGCCACAAGACCGAGTCCTCCTACGCACGACTCCTCGTGGAGGCCGACGACGAGGAACAGCTCCAGTCCATCGTCCACGAACTCCACCAGAACGGCGCGAACCCGGCCGACCCCAAGGACGCCAAACTGACGCCCGCGCCGGGCGACCAGGTCGTCCCGACCGGCTTCTACTCGACGACCAACCACCCGACGTTCATCCGCTACGAGGGCGAATGGGTGGCAGTCGAGGACGTGGAGATGGACTGCGCCGTCGTCGTGGAAGATGGAGACGATCCCAGAGCGTACACGAAGGTCCTCAACGCCGTCGAGGAGGGCGACCTGATCGTCACCGGCGAGACCGGCATCAAGGTCGAGCCGCCCGAGCGCCCCCGCGACAAGGAGGGCGCCTTCGGCTTCATGCAGGGCGGCGTCTCCTCGGAGCGCCCGTCGGTCTCGACCATCCACCAGATCGCCGACGCCATCGAGGAGACCAAACAGGAGGGTGGGAAGGTCCTGGCCGTCTGCGGCCCGGCGCTCATCCACTCCGGCGCGCGAGAGGACCTGGCCCGCCTCGTCGACGAGGGCTTCGTCGACATGCTCTCGGCGGGCAACGGCTTCGCCGTCCACGACCTCGAACGCGACCTCTACGGCACCTCGCTCGGGATGGACACCGAGAGCCTCGACCACCCCCGGAAGGGCCACAAGCACCACATCTATACCATCTCGGAGATCATCCGCGCGGGCGGCATCGAACCCGCCGTCGACGACGGCCTCATCGAGTCAGGCGTGATGTACGAGTGCGTCACCAACGACGTCCCCTTCGTGCTGGCCGGATCCATCCGCGACGACGGCCCGCTCCCTGACACCATCACCGACGCCGTCGAGGCCCAGGACGCCATCCGCGAGCAGGCCCACGAGGCCGACATGGTGCTCATGCTCTCGACGCTACTGCACTCCGTCGCCGTCGGGAACTGCCTCCCCTCGACGACCAGGGTGGTGTGCGTCGACATCAACCCCGCGACCGTGACGCAATTGCTGGACCGCGGCTCCGCGCAGGCCGTCGGGATGGTCACCGACATCGGGACGTTCGTCCCGATCCTGGCGGAGAGTCTGCTGGAGGAGGCGTAGGGCGGCGCGCCCGCAGGGCGCGCTGCCGGACAGCGCAGCGGCGATCAGCGGTCGGATCGATCGATGAGCCGGAATGTGCAAGCAGGTGGAGTATGCCGGCCCGGCTCCTACCCGGGTTGCAACATGGCAACTGCAAACGCGGGGACGTTCACGAAGCTCGGCATCGTCTCGACGCTCGTCGACGCGGCGGTGGCGTTCGCCCGGGGCAACCGCCTCGGCGGCGCTGTCCTGCTCGCCGCGGCGGCGCTCTCGTCGAAGATTCCCGGTATCGGCGTCGCGGCGTCCATCGCGTTCCGGATCGTCAAACGGCTGCGATAGCCGGCGACCGATCCCCGACCTCGACCGTCGTTTTTTCCGCCGTCCCGCTCAGACGCCCTCGACGCCGGAGCGGTACTCCGTGACGTGCTCGTGGGCGTCGGCGATCGTCCCGGCGGCGTCGTCGCCAGCGCTGGCCTCCAGGTCGTTGAGCGCGTTCTCGATGCGGGCGAGCCGGCCGTGGTCCGGGCCGCGCTCGGCTTCGGCGAGGTCTGAGAGCTGGCCAGAGAGGCCGTCGAGTCGCTCGGCGTCGTCCTCGTCGTCGGTGCTGTCGGCGGCCGATGCGAGCAGGTCACTCGCGGTCGCGAGTTCGTCGCGCGTCATAGTCGCCAGTACAGACATCGCCAGCAAAACAGTTCGGGTATCGAGCGCGAGGGCGTGGTGGCGCCGGAGACGACCGGACCGCTCGCCTGGGTCCCGGCTGGCTGCCACGTACACTCAAGTCACTCCTGGCTAATACCCGGACATGGATTCGAAACGGTTCCTGTTCGTCTCGGCGGACGCCGCGCTGATCACGGACCTGGCGTGGCAGGTTCACCGAGAGGGCCACGACGTCAAGTACTACGTCGAGTCGGAGCAGGACCGAGAGATCGGCGACGGGTTCGTCCCGAAGACCGACGACTGGCGAGCGGAGATCGAGTGGGCCGACGTCGTGGTCTTCGACGACATCTGGGTCGGTTCGGACGTCGGAACCGGCGAACTGGCGCGCGAGTTGCGGGCGGACGGGACGGCCGTGGTCGGCGGAACGCCGAACACCGACCGGCTGGAGGCGGACCGGGACTACGCCATGTCGGTGCTGGAGGACCACGGCGTCAACACCGTGGAGCACCACGTCTTCCACGACTTCGGTGCGGGGATCCGGTTCGTCCGCGAGAACCCGGCTCCCTACGTGATCAAGCCGCTCGGCGAGGTGCAGAACGTCAAGCGCCTGCTGTACGTCGGCCGGGACGACGACGGGGGCGACGTCGTCGACGTGCTGACGGCCTACGAGAAGGCCTGGGGCCACCGGATGAAGGGGTTCCAGCTGCAGCGCAAGGTCGAGGGCGTCGAGGTGGCCGTCTGCGGCTTCTTCGACGGGGACCGGTTCGTCGATCGGGTCAACTTCAACTTCGAGCACAAGAAGCTGTTTCCCGGGAACATCGGGCCCCAGACCGGCGAGATGGGGACGTCGATGTTCTGGGGGGACCGGAACAGGCTGTTCGCGGAGACGCTCGGGAAGCTAGAGGGGTGGCTCGCCGAGGAGGGGTACGTCGGCAGCATCGACCTGAACTGCATCGTCAACGACACCGGCATCTACCCGCTGGAGTTCACGCCGCGATTCGGCTACCCGACGATCACGCTCCAGCAGGAGTCCTTCGAGTCCTCGACCGGGGAATTCCTCGACGACCTGGCCAACGGGAACGACCCCGACCTGGCGGTCCACGAGGGGTTCCAGGTCTGCGTCCGCGTCGTCCTTCCGCCGTTCCCCTTCGACGACCCGGAGACCTACGACGAGAACTCCCGCAACGCCGCCGTGGTCTTCGAGACCGAGAGCCGAGAGGGCATTCACATCGAGGACGCCAAGAAGGTCGACGGCCAGTGGCGGGTCGCCGGCGAGAACGGGATGCCCCTCGTCGTCACGGGCAAGGGTGAGACCATGCGGGCGGCCAGGGAGCAGTGTTACGGGCGCGTCGAGGACGTCGTCATCCCCAACCTCTACTACCGGGACGACGTCGGCGAGCGCTGGATCGAGGGCGACGGCGACCGCCTCCAGTCCTGGGGCTCCCTCGGACCGGCCTGATAGTGATGGTTGTGACTTTTTCCCGGTGTTCGTCGACCCCGTCACGACGAACATCGGAAATGGCTTACAACCGCCACTATGCGGTGGTCAGATCGGTACCGAGTCGGCCCGGATCCACGCCGGTAACCGCGGTCGTACGGGATCCCACGGCGGCGACCGTGCGTCAGAACCCGAACGCGCGGCGGTACTGGACCGGTCCCTCGACCTCCTCGGTCGCCCCCAGCTTCTCGGCGGCGTGTAGCGCGAAGTAGGGATCGCGCAGGTGTTCGCGGCCGACGACGGCCAGGTCGGCGCGGCCGTTGGCGACGATTCCCTCGGCCTGTTCCGGCGTCGTGATGCCGCCGACGGCGCCGACTGCGATGTCGGACTCCGTCTCCTCCCGGACCCGTTCGGCGAGTCGAAGCTGGTAGTTCGGCCCGGCGTATTCGGGGAAGGAGTCGGGGACGATGCCGCCGCTGCTCACGTCGATCAGGTCCGCGCCGGCCTCGTGCAGTCGGTCGGCGAGGCGGACGGACTGGTCGACGGTCCAGGAGTCGCGGTCGTCGAGCCAGTCGGTCGCGGAGATGCGCACGAAGACGGGCTTCTCGTCGGGCCACACATCGCGGACGGCAGCGGTGACCTCGCGAGTCAGGCGGGCGCGTCCCTCGAAGTCGCCGCCGTAGTCGTCCTCCCGGTGGTTGGTCACGGGCGAGAGGAACTCGTGGAGGAGGTAGCCGTGGGCGGCGTGCACTTCGGCTACTTCGAAGCCGGCGTCGAGCGAGCGCTCTGCGGCGGCGCGGAACGAGTCGACGACCGATTCGATATCGTTCTGGTCCATCGCTCGCGTGGTGGGCGATTCGTCCTCGTAGGGCCAGGCGTTCCCGCTCGGCGACAGGACGTCCCAGCCGCCCTCGTCGGGGGCGACCGGTTCGCTGTCCTCCCACGGCCGGGTCTTCGACGCCTTGCGGCCGGCGTGGGCGAGCTGGATGGCAGGGACACTCCCCTGTTCGCGAACGAACGCCGTCGTCTTCGCCAGCGCGTCGGCGTGGTCGTCGCTCCAGATACCCAGGTCCTCCGGGGTGATGCGCCCCCGTGGTTCGACTGCCGTCGCCTCGCTCATCACGAGGCCGGCGCCACCGACCGCCCGCGACCCGAGGTGGGTGTGGTGCCAGTCCGTGGCCAGCCCGTCCCGGTCCTCGCAGGAGTACTGGCACATCGGGGAGACCATCACGCGGTTCGGAATCGTCGTCTCGCGCAGTTCCAGCGGCGAGAAGAGTGCCGTCATCGGTGGCCGTTGGCGGTACCGGGTGAAGTCCCTGACGGCGTGTACGGTATTCGCCGGTGACGCCACCGGCCGGGCGACCGACACTCTTATTAAAAGCACGAAGTGACTTAATAAGGAATGGGTAGAATGGAGCGATTCGTTGCGACGGAGTCGTCGACCGGCGTCTCGGCGCTCGGTGTCGCCGGCACCGTCCTGCTCGTCGCGCTCTCGGCGTTCGCGGTCACCGCCGGGGCCGAGAAGGTCCTCGTCATCGGCTGGGTCGCCTTCGTTGCCATGGCGCTGGGCGCGTGGCTCGGCGGCCGCGCGAACGAGACCAATCCGCACCGGCTCGTCTGGGGTTACGGACTCGCGAGCGGTGCGATGATAACCAGCGCGGCGATGTTTCTCGTCCCCCAGGCCATCGGCATCGGGACGACCGCGGGCGCCCCCCAGCTCGGCGGGATCGGCATCGCCGTCGGCGTCGTCGTCGGCTACAGTTCGCACACTATCGGCCACCGGCTCACCCACGTCGACGTCTCCTTCGACGTTTCGACGGCGGAAATCGCCGCCCACGCCCTCTCGGCGGGGCTCATCATCGGGCTGGTGTACGGCTCGATGCCGACGCTCGGCCTGTTGCTCGGCCTCGCTATCGTCTCGCACAAGGGCCCCGCGGGCTACGCTGCCGCCCGCAGACTCTCCCGGCGTGGCAAGTCGACGACGGCGCTGCTGTTGCCTGCCGCCGGCGTCGGCATCACGGCGATTCCGACGGCCGTCCTCCCCATCCCCGGGGCACCGGCCATCAACGCCGTCGTCTTCGGCTTCGCCGCCGGCATCTTCCTCCACGTCGCGATGGACTTCCTCCCCAACTGCGAGGCCGGCAGCGAAATCGACGAGGTCTGCTCGCTCCACGAGCACTCCCACGACCTCCTCGACGAGTTGCGGACCCACGCCGTGGGTTCGACCGCGCTGGGCGCTCTCGTCGTCGTCGGGGCGTGGCTCCTGCTGTACTGATCCCGGCCGGACGGGGAGACGACACCGCCTGTTACCTGCCCGGTCCGCTCGTTCACCCGTCGAGTTCCACCTCGAGTGTGTCGCCCCCGTCGCCGTCGTCGAGGTGGTAGGTGACACTCGCCGTCCCGTCGCCGTCCTCGCTCACCGTGTACGCCATCCAGTCGTCGGCGACCGTCAGCGTCTCCGTCTCGCCGGCCCCGACCATCGCACTGACACGCGCGACCGGCGTGTAGGCGACCATCGGCCCGACCCGATTGAGCGCGCCGAGGTAGCGCCCCTCGTGGTCGCTCTCGTTCGTCACCGTGACCTCGACCGTCCTCTCCGTCGCGCCGGCGGACGCGTCCCGCAGGGACAGCGACGCGTTCAGCGTCGGTCGCGGCGCCGAGAGCTGTCCCACCAGGGACTCGTCGGCGTCCCACCCGCCGCCGGGCCACTCGAGCCGCGGCGCGTCGGCCGCCGGGTCGTCGGGCAACTCGAACAGGAGCAAGCCCCGGCCGTCTCCTCCGTCGTACCACTGGTCGTCGCCCCAGTCCGTCCGGTAGAACTCCTCGAGGACCGTCGGCCGCACCTCGCTGTCCCCGTCGGTCCACGCGAAATCGTCCCGGTCGAGGGTTCCACCCTCGACGGCGATGTCCGCCACGACGTACCGGGTGTCCGTCTTCATCACCCCGATGGAATCGGGCGAACTGGGGACGACGTACCCCCACTGGTGGACGACCGACGACACCGTCACCGAGGCTTTGGTCTCCGTCTCAGTCGGGGTGTCGGTCGGCGTGTCGTCGCGGGGCGACTGCTCCGTCGGGAGGTCGCCCGTCTCGTTCAGGGAATCGATGCAGCCGGCGAGCGCCGCGAGCGAACCGCCGACGCTCGCGAGGAGGGCGCGTCGTCGCATACGCTCATCTGTCCGGCGTTTGGGTAAATGTCTTCAGGTCGCTGAAAATCTCTCAGTTGTATCCGCGCCACCGATGACCGCACTCCTTGCACTTGAAGAACCGCGTCGGCGGTTCGTCGGCCGAACCCGTCTGTTTGATCTCGTACCACGCCTCGCCGTGGCCGCAGTCGTCGCAGGTGACGTCCTTGGCGGTCGGCTTTCCCTCGAAGTTGGCGCCCTCCTCCGTCTCGATGAGTTCGTCGCCGGACTGGGCCTCGGTGCTGACGAACGCGTCGGCCTTCTCCTGGTCCTTGGCGACCTCCGCGCCGCAGGACTTGCAGACCATCACGTCGCCGTCGGCGTGCATCATCGATCCGCAGTCGTCGCAGAACTGCATTGTTGATCCCCCTTTGTGCGCCCCCGCTTTTATACTCTCTTCTCGTCCCGCTCGCTTCTTTTGCGAGACGCTCTGGGTGATTCTTCCGGTGTCTGGGGGCTATGGGTTGAACAGTTAGTCCATCTGATCGTCACTGAAAGAAACGACACCGCCAACAACACTTAGAAAGCCCTCGGCGCGCTCCGGTCCCGCGGACCGACTGCGCTCCTCGCTCCGCTCCGGTGCTTGTCGGCCCGGGGTTCCCGGACCCCGCCTCGCCCTTTCATTCCACCAGGTACGGCACCGCAGCCCTGCCTTTCCCCTGGTCGCGAGAGCCTCGCTCCCGGCCGGGCGGTTGCGGAAGGAAGCGTGACCCGCCGCGGACGCGGCGGGTTCGGGGAGGGGTGGCGGTCCAATCGCGAGCGCCTCTGTGCGCGAGCTACGCGGTTCCTGGAGGACTGAAAGGGCGAGGGGCGGTCGCCGACGTCCGACGACGTAAGCACCGTGGTTCGAGAGAGCGAAGCTCTCTCGTCATCACGAAAGAGCGCGTACGCGCTCTTTCGAACGACAACGAAGTGAGGAGCGCAGCGAGTCGCACGAGGCGAGCGTGCCGAGGGCTTTCGAGGTGTTTGAATTCATGCTCACTGCTGAAACACCAAAATCCACCGATCGCTCAGTCTTTCACCTGAATTGATCGACGCCAACCCGGACCAGATCGAGAACCTCAGCCACTCCGTTCGATCATCCACTCCGTTCGAGTTCCTCGCGCTCGGCGACGACCGGGCAGTCCAGCAGGCGGACGGTCTCCATGTCGAGGAACTCGATAATCTCGGCGGTGTGGTGGTTACAGGAGACGTTCGGCGGCGGGGAGAAGTGCTCGCAGCCCTCGCAAAAGCGGTGTTTCGAGACGTCGCTGTAGCGCCCCTCGTCGGGTACCCCTGGCTCGGCGTCGTCGCCGTCGCTGGCTTCGTCCTCGTCCTCGCCGGTGATCGACTCCCAGACCTGGTCCGGGTCGACGGCGCCCGCGTCGACGCGCTCGAACACGTTGCCGGCACCCTCGAACGCGCTCTCAGAGGGGGTCTCGACGTTCGCGAAGGGGTCGCTGGACTCATCGAAGGTGTCCACCGTGTCCTCGAAGGCGTCCACCGTGTCCTCGAACGAGTCGTCGCCCGCCGTGGAACCGTCCTTGCCCGTCGCTTCGCCGCGGCGGTCTTCGCCCGGTGGCACCCAGGGTTCGTCGACGGGAGCGTCCGGAGTTCCGTCGTCCGCGGGGACGTCGTCGTCGAGTCGCTCGAAGGGGTCGCCGTCACGGTCGGCGGCGTACCCCAGTCGGTCGAACGGGTCACCGGCATCGGCAGAATCCTCCCCCTCGGACGGGTCGTCGGTCATCCGTCGTGGCCCTCGCCGGCTTCGAGCTGTGCGGCCGGGACCAGTCGGGCCTTCTTGCGCAGGATGCCACCGGCCGGGCGGACGTCCGAGACGGTCGCCTGGCAGTGGGGGCACTCCGGCTCGTTGAGCAGGGCGACGTGGACGGCCTCGCCGCAGCGCTCGCAGGTCGCCGTCGAGACGCCCTCCTGTGCCGCAGCGCGTCGGATGCGGTCGACGGCCTTCTCGTGGGCGTCGCGGCCGGCGGTCTCCTCTTTCAGGTCGCTGACGACCCAGGCGACGCGGTTGAGCTTCTCCGCCGCGTCGTCGACGCGTTCGGTCAGCTCCGCGGCGACGTCCGCTTGTTCGTCCAGTCCGTCCTCGACGTCGTCGAGGCGGCCGGCGACGTCGTCGCGGAGCCTCGCGAGGTCGGTCGCGAGTTCGTTCACCCGGGCGTCGAGGGCGTCGACGGCCGCGAGTTCGTCGTGGGTGTGGGCCTTCGGCGCCTTCGCGTCGGTCTCCTGTTTGACCTGGACGACGCGCTCGCGCACGTCGTCGATCTTCGCCTGGAACTCCGCGTCCAGGTCGTCGAGTCGGTCGTCGAGTCGGTCGTCGAGTGCGGCCTCGACGCGGGATTCGACCACGTCGTCGAGCCGGGACTCGACCTGCTCCTCGACGGCCTCGGCGACGGCGCTCTCCACGTCGACGAAGTCGTCTGCGTCCAGCTCCAGCAGCTCCGTCGCGTCGAGCTCGCCGTCGAGCGTCGCGGCGGCGTGGTAGGACGAAAGGATCTGGGCCACGAGCTGGTCGCGGTCCAGCCCGAGCGTCGCGGCCTGCTCGTCGAGCCAGTCGTCGAGCTCCTCGGGGACGTCGATGCCGACGACTGGGTCCTCTCGCGACTCGCTCGCCATTACCATCTCGATTCGGTAGCTACTAGTTAAGGGTTTGCGGCCGATTTCAACTCACGATATCCCCGTCGTCCGATCTGCTCTCCCGTCACCTGATCTTCCGCCTCGTCACCTGACCGACTTCCTCGTCACCTGACCGACTTCCCCGTCACCTGATCTTCCGGACGTCGCTGATGTCGAAGCCGGCGTCGCCGATGTCGGTCTCGAACCTGACGATGTCCTCGTCCTCGATCTGGGAGAGCACCCCGCGGAACTGCTTGACGACGAGAGTCCGCGCCCGCGTCGACCCACCGGACTCCCACTCGAAGTGCATCGTCCCGTCGACGGCCTCGGATAGCTGGCCGAACTCCGTGGGCGTCAGCGTCTCGTGGTTGAGGTGGAGGAGGATGAGCCCGTCCCACTCGTGGGCGGCCTTCTGGAGGCCCTTGACGAGGAAGTTGATGTCCGCCCAGTCGACTTCCTCGGTGCGGGTGGCGATGAGGTCCGACAGCGAGTCGATGACGACGAGGTTGCCCGGCGCGACGTCGCTGAGTGTGGACCCGAGCGCACCGAGCAGGTCCTCCCGGTCGCTCCGCTGGCGGAGGTCGGTTATCGTCCGAGTCTTCTCGGCGTACCACTCACGCGGGACGGGGCTGACGTGGAAGTACCGCTCGGACATGTCGTGAAACTCGACGAGGTCGAGGCCGCGGTCGACGACGTCGTCGTCCATCGCGAGTCGCATCTCTTCGGCGAGTTCGGCCTCGCTGTCGGTGAAGGAGATGTAGTGGACCGCATCGGCCTGGGTCGCCTCTGCGCCCGGTTCGCCGTAGTAGAGGTCGTACAGGTCGTCGCCGACGGTGCCGAGTCCGTTGAGCAGCGCGCTCGTGTGGACGAACTCCCGGGACCCGGCGCCCGCCTCGCCGGCGAGCAAGACGACGCTCCCCGTCGGTGCCCCGCCGTTGACGATGGTGTCGAGCTGGCGGACGCCGAAGGGGATCCGTTCCATGGTCTCCGATGACCGCTCGCTCCGCTTAACGATTCGCCCGCAGCAATCGTCTGTGATAACAGCGACTACCCCAGCGTGGGGCCGTCCCGCACCGTCGCGCCGTCGTTGCGTGGCGTCGCAGTGAGCACGTCACCGTCGACGCCCAGGTCCGAGAGCGCCATCTCCGCGGCGGTCTCGGCGGCGTCGACGTCGCCCCTGGTCGTCAGGCCCCAGACCGCCGGTCCCCAGGAGGACTGACCAGCGCCGGCGACGGCGGGGCTCTGGGTCAGCCGTTCGACGATCCGGCCCGCCGGCGGTCGGTAGACGCCGCCCTGTTCGTCCGCGTACCAGGCGCCGTTGAGTCGACCGAGGCGGGCCGCCGCCCGACCGAACCGACGGTGGTCCCCCTCCGCGGCGGCGGGCAGGAGTTCTCGCGTGAGTACCGCCGCGACGTCGTCTGCGATGCCCGGGTCCGCGCGTTCGACGGACTGGCGCATCCGGCGGTCCTCGTCGGCCCCGCTCGCGCCCGACGCGGCGTCCGGGACGACCAGGACGAACCGCCAGTCGCCGGGGACGTCGTGGCGGGCGACGACCGGTGGGACGGTCCAGGCACCGTTCTCCGGTGGCCGGGAGGTAAATCGCTCGGTCGGGTGACCGCCGTCAACGACGAAACCGCCGGACTCGAAGGTGGCGACGCCGACGCCGCTGCGCCCGCCACGGCCCAGGTCCGGTGCCAGCTCGCGCGGGTCGACGTCGACGTCGTACGCCCGCGCGACGGCCACGAGGGACGCGAGCGCCAGTTGCGTTCCGCTGCCGAAGCCGACGTGGCGGGGGAACCGCTGTGGGACCGTGACCTCGGCCCCCTCCACGTCCAGCGTCGCGACGACGCGCCGGACGTACGACTCCGCGGCCGGGTCGTCACAGCGGACCTCGTCGGCGGGCCGGGCGCTCACCGCCAGTTCGGGACCGTCCAGTGCGACCCCGACCCCGCCGTAGAGGCGCTCGTTAGCGAGCGCGAGGTTCTGGAACCCGAAGTGCAACCGCGCCGCCGTCGTGACCGTGACCATGACCCGGGTTCGGACGGGGATGAAATGAAGGTAGGGCACTCGCCGGCGGCGACCACCGCCCGTGCCGATTCGTCCGGCACCGTCATTTTAAGCCGCTCTGTCCCGGCTAGTGGACTGTGGCCAGAGAAACCGTCAGGAACGTCGCGCTCGCGGTCTGCGGCGTGCTCGCGGTGACGCTCACCGCGGCGACGTTGCCGACGGCGTTCCAGCCCGAGCGGTCCGGTTCGGGCGGGTCGGGCAGTGTCGGCACGGGCGAGGGGGCCGGGCAGCCGTCGTCACCGTTTTCCGTCGGCTCGACCGAGACCGTCGAGATCACGTTCCTGACCGAGATCGCGACGCTGTTCGTCACCGTCGTCGTTCTCGTCGCGCTCTGGTACCTCTTCGTCAACCGGCGACGGGCGTTCCGAATCGCGGTCGGGCTGCTCGCGCTCGGTGCCGTCGGGGGCCTGCTGGCCCAGTTCTTCCGGGCGAACCCGGAGCGCGTCCCGTCTCCGTCCGTGGCGCCGCTGGTCGACAACGCCACCGCTGGGGGCGCCGCCGGCGAGTCGGTGGCCGACCCGTCGCTCCTGTCGCTCGTTGTCGTGGCCGCCCTGACGCTGGTCTGTCTCGCCGCGGTGGTCACGGTCAGGCAGCGGTCTACCGGAACGGCGACGGCTCCGTCCGACGACGACGACCAGTCGACGGCGGCCGCCGCAGTGGGCCGGGCCGCTGGCCGGGCGGCCGAGCGCATCGAGACCGGCGACGACCTCGACAACGAGGTGTACCGGGCCTGGCGCGAGATGACGTCGCCCCTCGACGTCTCCCGCCCGGAGACGACTACGGCGGGCGAGTTCGAGGCGGCGGCCGTCGACGCCGGAATGGACCCCGGCGACGTCCGCGAACTGACCGACCTCTTCGAGGGAGTCCGGTACGGGGGCCGCGACCCCGAACCGGCGGACGAGGAGCGGGCGGTGGCGCTGCTCCGTCGCATCGAGGACCAGTACGCGGAGGTCGAGCCGTGAACCGGTCCGGGCTGCTGGCCGTCGCGGGCGTCCTCGCGTTCGGCCTCGGCCTCGCGACGCTGGCGGTCCCCGGACTGGTCGCACTCGGGGCCGAAGGCGCCGTCCTCGTCGTGGTCGGAGTGCTCGCGCTCGTCCAGCTCGTGCGCGTCGCCCGAGCCCGCTATCGGGGACAGAACCGGCGAGCGGGAACCGCCGACCCCGAATTATCGGCGGACGTCGAGTCCCCGGGCGCGGACCTGGGTGCGGTGCTCGACGCGTTCGACGCAGACGGCTACCGGTACGCCCAGGGCGGCCGCCGTCGGTCGCAGCTGCGGCGGGTGGCGGTCGAGGCGCTGACGCGGTCAGACGACTGTTCGGAAGCCGAGGCCCGCGAACGGATCGCGACCGGGACCTGGACCGACGACCCGGTCGCCGCCGCCTTCCTCGCCGACGACGACGGAGACGACGTTCCCCGCCTGTCCCAGCTCGGGTCCCGTCTCAGGTCCCACCTGCGGTCTCGACTCACCGCCGAGTCTGCCTATCAGCGGCGGATTCGGCGGACGATCGACGCTATCGCGGCCGTGGCAGGGATTTCGTCCGGGCCAGCGGCGACGACGGACAGCGCCGCCGAGTCGCGGTCGCGTCTGGCGGGCCTGCGGCGTCGTCTCACGGGTGACGTGGGGACGGATGACGTCGAGACGGGCGACGTCGAGACGGGAGACCCGCCGTCGGCGTGGGGCGACGTCGGCGAGTCCAGGCGTCGGTCGACCGGGCACTGGCGCGGGGTCAGTGCCGTCGCGCTCGCCGGCATCGCCGTCGGCGTCCTGGCGGAACAGGCGACGGCCCTCCTCGTCGGCGTCGTCGGGATCAGCTACGCGGCCTACGCGCGTTCGACCACGGCGCCCTCGCCGACGCTCTCGGTCGAGCGAACGCTCTCGGTCGAGACCCCGTCGCCCGGCGAGTCGGTCACGGTGACCGTCTCGGTGACCAACGACGGCGACCGGGCGCTCCCGGACCTCCGGCTCGTCGACGGCGTCCCGCCGGCGCTGTCGGTGGTCGACGGCTCACCGAGGCTGGGGACGGCCCTGCGGGCCGGCGAGACGGCGTCGTACGAGTACGCCGTCGAGGCCAGCCGGGGGAACCACGCGTTCGAACCGGTCCACGTGGTCGCTCGCAACCTCGCGGGGACCGCCGAACGCGAGCGGACGGTCTCGCCGGGCGGGACGACGACTATCCGGTGCGTCCCGCCGCTCGAACCGGTCGAGACGGCAGTCCCCGTCCGCAGGCAACCGACGGGGCTCACTGGCCGGGCGAAGACCGACGTCGGCGGCGAGGGGACGGAGTTCTTCGCGACGCGGCCCTATCGCCCGGGCGACCCGCTGCACCGGATCGACTGGAACCGGCGGGCGAAGAGCGGCGACCTCGCGACGCTCGAACTCCGCGAGGAGCGGTCCGTGACCGTCGTCCTCGTCGTCGACGCGTCGGACGGCGCCGCCGTGGGTCCGGAGCCGCGGGGATCGACCGCGATCGACCGGTCCGTCGACGGGGCCCGACGGGCGTTCAGCGCGCTGCTCGACGACGGGAATCGCGTCGGCGTCGCGGCACTCGCCGACGACGACTGCTGGATCCCGCCGGGGGCCGGCGAGGTCCACCGAACCCGCGTGCGCGAACTGCTGGCCACCGATCCCGCGTTCACGCCAGGGGGACGGCCGCCGTCACCGTCGTTCTACGCCTGGTTCTCGCGACTGCGGAGCCGGCTGCCGGGCGACGCGCAGGTCGTCCTGTTCTCGCCGCTCTGTTCGGACGCCGCCGTCCTCGCGGCGACGCGACTCGAAGCGCACGGTTACCCGGTGACGGTCGTGAGCCCGGACCCGACCAGTCGGCGGACCACGGGGAACCGACTCGCCGCGGTCGTCCGGCGGTTCCGGACGGCCGACCTCCGCTCGGGCGGCGTTCCGGTCGTCGACTGGGACTGGGAGGACCCGCTCGCGGTGGCGCTGGCTCGTTCGACCCGGCGGTGGTCGCGATGACGGGCGTCGACCGACGTCCGACGCTGCCGAGTAGCGTCGTCGCCGTCGCCGCCGCGATTCTCGCCTTCCTCATGAGCGGACCGTACGACTGGGTCGCGCTCGCGGCGAGCGGCCTCGGCGTCGCCCTCGTCGCCGGCGGCGTCCTCACCGGGCGGCACGCCCCGGTGACGGCCGGCAGCGCGGGACTGATCGTCGGCGTCCTCGCGGCCGCGGTGGCGAACACGCCGCCGCTGTTCGTCCTCGGCGGGGCAGTCGCCGCCGTGGTGGCCTGGGACGCCGGCGGAACGGCGATCGACCTCGGGAACCAGCTCGGGCGGGGGGCCGGGACGACCAGGCTGGAACTGGTCCACGTCGGATCGACGGCGCTCGTCGGGGCCGTGACTGCCGTCGGGAGCCTGGCGCTGTACCGGACGGCCCTCGGTCGAGCGTCGGTGGCCGTCCCGATGCTCCTCGTGATCGCTGCGCTGTGTATCGCCGTGGCGCTGACGGTCAGTGGCGAATGAGCCACTGCCGGGCCGTTTCCGGCGTCGTCCGTCGTCGCGCGCCCGACGTGGGGACGACGAACACGGTAGTCCGTGTGCTTAAGGCCCGGCGTCACACACTTCCGGGCATGAGTCAGCAGGAACGCAAACGGCGTCCCGAGAAGGACGAGGACCTCCCGAGTTCAGAGGTCACCGAAGGGACCGAGCGGGCGCCCCACCGGGCGATGTTCCGCGCGATGGGGTACGACGACGAGGACCTGTCTTCGCCGATGGTCGGCGTCGCGAACCCGGCGGCGGACATCACACCGTGTAACGTCCACCTCGACGACCTGGCGGCATCTGCCTACGACGGCATCGACGACGCGGGCGGGATGCCCATCGAGTTCGGGACGATCACTATCTCCGACGCCATCTCCATGGGGACCGAAGGGATGAAGGCCTCACTCATCTCCCGCGAGATCATCGCCGACTCCGTCGAACTCGTCTCCTTCGGCGAGCGCATGGACGGCCTGGTCACCATCGGCGGTTGCGACAAGAACATGCCCGGGATGATGATGGCCGCCATCCGGACGGACCTCCCGAGCGTCTTCCTCTACGGCGGATCGATCATGCCCGGCGAGCACGACGGTCGCGAGATCACCGTCCAGAACGTCTTCGAGGGCGTCGGCTCGGTCGCCACGGGCGACATGAGCGAGGACGAACTCGACGAGATGGAGCGCAACGCCTGCCCCGGCGCCGGTTCGTGCGGCGGGATGTTCACCGCCAACACCATGTCCTCCATCGCGGAGGCGCTGGGCTTCTCACCGCTCGGTGCGGCCTCGCCACCGGCCGAGCACGAGGAGCGCTACGAAGAGGCCGAGCGCGCCGGCCGCCTCGCCGTCGAGGTCGTGAACGAGCGCCGCCGACCCTCGGACTTCCTCTCGAAGGAGTCCTTCGAGAACGCCATCGCGCTGCAGGTCGCCATCGGTGGGTCGACCAACGCCGTGCTCCACCTGCTCGCACTCGCTGCCGAGGCCGGTATCGACCTCGACATCGAGGAGTTCAACGAGATCAGCAAGCGGACGCCGAAGATCGCCGATCTCCAGCCCGGCGGCACGCGCGTCATGAACGACCTCCACGAGGTCGGCGGCGTTCCGGTCGTCCTCAAAGAGCTCCACGACGCGGGCCTGCTCCACGGTGACGCGCTCACCGTCACGGGCAACACCATCGCCGAGGAACTCGAAGCGGCCGATCCGCCGGCCATCGCGGACCTCGACGCGGACTTCCTCTACACGATCGACGAGCCCAAGAACGAGCAGGGGGCCATCCGCATCCTCTCCGGTAACCTCGCGCCCGACGGCGCGGTCATCAAGATCACCGGCCACGACCACCTCTATCACGAGGGTCCCGTCCGTGTGTTCGAACGCGAGGAGAACGCCATGCAGTACGTCCAGGAAGAGGGCGTCGAGGCCGGCGACGTCATCGTCATCCGCAACGAGGGGCCCCAGGGCGGCCCGGGGATGCGCGAGATGCTCGGCGTCACCTCCGCCGCGGCGGGCCAGGGCCACGCCGAAGACGTCGCGCTGGTCACGGACGGCCGCTTCTCCGGCGCGACCCGCGGGTTCTCCATCGGCCACGTCGCGCCCGAGGCATTCGCCGGCGGCCCCATCGCCGCGCTGGAAGACGGCGACGTGATCACCATCGACATCGACGAACTGGAACTCTCGGTGGACCTCACCGACGAGGAAATCGAGGACCGCCTCGAGGACCACGACCCCGAACCGAACTACGAGAGCGGCGTGCTGGCGAAGTACCACCGCGACTTCGGTTCGGCGTCGAACGGTGCGGTGACGAATCCCGGCGCGAAGTGGGATTGAGTACCGCCGCAAGGCGGTACGAAAGCCGGTAGACGAACGCAGTGAGTCTATCGGAAGTGAGAAAATCCGTCAGGATTTTCGAAGGTCGAAAATCTCGTTTCACTCGATTTTCGGGAGTGAGAGATGTCGAAGACGTCTCGAACGCCGGTAGACGAGCGGAGCGAGTTTGTCGGAAGTGAGCAGAGACGTAGTCTCTGCGAGGGTCGAAAATCGAGCAGAAGCTCCCTCTCGAGGTTCGTGTTCAGGCGCGGCAGTAGCACCTCCCGAACCCTCGCCTCCCCACCACGTTCGCCAGAAGTGAGTACCTGGTACGTATCTGATCTCCAGTATGCACTGTGATGGCTTGACGTGGACGGTACAGTTTTGTAAAACTGGTAGAGACGGTGTGTAGATGCCTCGAACGTGGAGACGACACGCTGACATCTCCGCACGGGCCGCCGGTCGGCCCGTTTCAGTCACCAGGGAGGTGGTCCGCAGGTGAGGCCGCTGAATCGATGGTACGACTGGATCGAGGCGCGCTACAGCAAGCGGTCGCTGACGCGCGCCGTCGTCGTCCTCACCGTTGCGCTCCTGGCTACGCAGCTGGTGTTCGTCTGGTACTTCGGAAGCGTCGGCCTGTCACTTCGCGAGATAGGGTACGACGCCGACGACCGGACGGTCGTCATCGACGGCGACGACGAGGCCGCGTTCGCACGCGAGTACAGCCCCGACCACGAGGTGGGCTGGTGTCTCTACGGCGCAGTCAACGAGACCCACGTCCGTATCGACGACGTGGTCCACGCGGATCCCCTCTCCAAGAGCGCCGACCGAATCGAGTTCACCTGCGTGGGCGAGACCGCGGACCAGGCGCTCGCCGGCGAGAACCCGCGGCTGATCGGGACGGTCCACAGCCACCCCTCGAAGGACGAGAGCGAACTCAGTCGCGTCGATACGATGACGTGGGGGCGGACGAGCCCCGTCGTGGAGGTGATGGGGATCTATACCGAGGAAGACGGCGTCCAGTTTTTCACCGTGCGCAGCATGATCAGCCCCCTGGCGAAGGACGTACGTCGACCGAGCGCGTCGTTCCGGGCGAATCGGTGACTGATGGGCAGAGCACAACGTTGACATAGGAGACTCACCGACCCGAACGTATGCCCAAGACCGAAGTCGACCTGCCGGACCGCATCGACAGCGACATCTCGCGACTCGTCGAGCAGGGCGAGTTCCTCAACCGCGAGCAGGCCTACGAAGAGCTTCTGAAGATGGGAATCTCGGCGTACGGGCCCGCCGAGGAACCCGGCGAGGAACCCGGCGAGAACCTGTTCGACCAGCGCGTCAACGAGCAACAGGACCCCGCCGCCCGCCAGGACGAACCGGACGACGACTACGGGTTCTGACTGCGTTTCTCTCTCCGCGGATCCCTGCTCCAGTCGTCGCTCGACCCTACTCCCGTCGTCGCTTGACCCTACTCCCGTCGTCGCTCGATGGGGGACCGGAGGCGGAAGCCTCGCCACCGCAGTTCGGCGCCGGCCCAGACCATGCCTGCGACCAGGAGGACACCCGTCGCCGCGAGTTCACGGATTCCGAACCAGGGCGGCAACACGTACAGTAGCCCGTTGAGGAGGATGCTCGGGACGACTCCCTCCAGCGCGCCGATCGACCCCGCCGGGACGTCGCGCGGCTCCGGGACCGACTCCCGAGCCGAGGTGTCCTGGGCCGTCTCGCCAGGGAGGCCGAGTTCCCTCGCCGTCTCGATGCCGTCGCGGTCCGCGGGGACGCCGAAGCGCTCGACGTCGTAGGCGCCCTTCATCTCGACCTGCCAGACGATCTCGCCCTCGGTGTCGAGTTCGAAGACGCGACCGCCGTTGGAGTCGACGACCATCGTGTGCCCGTTCGGGAGCCGGTCGGCGTCGCGGGGCCACCGGAGGTCCAGGTCCGACCACTCCCAGGTCTCCTTCCAGTCACCCCCGTCGGTCCGTTCGTACTCGACGAGGCGGTTGTTCTCCGAGTCCGCGACGAGCACGGCCGGGCCACCGCCCGACGCCGGGATGTAGTCGGGGTTGTGCTGCTCGTGCAGGGTCGCGTGGTCGCCGTCGGCTCCGAGCGTCCAGTTTTCCTGGAGGCCGTCCTCTCGGTCGAGGAAGACCACCTGGTCGTGGTTGCGCAGGCTGACCATGAGCCGGCCGTCGGGCAGGGCCTCGACGTCGTTGAGGTGCGTCCAGTCGCCCGGGTAGACGCCGCCGCTAGAGAGGTTATAGTCGGTCTGGGCCTCCCACTCCCAGTCGATGACGCCCGTCTCCGTGTCGACGACGAACACCCGGTCGAAGGCGATGTCCCCGACGGCGATGCGCTCGCCGTCGTCGTCCAGCAACGCGATGGCGTGCCACTGGTTCCGGTCCCGCGGGTTCGTCCGCTCGTGGAGCACCTCGCGCTCGCCGGTCGTGAGGTTCACCCGCTCGATCACGTTCCGGTTGCACGGCTCCGTCGCGTGGCACTGCTCGCGGTTCAGGTGCTCGGTCGCCACGTAGACGACGGAGTTCGTGCCAGGCACCCGCTCGACCTCGTTGTAGAAGGCGTACTCGTCGTCGTAGTAGGCGACGGTCCCGTCCGGCGCGAACGCGACGAGGAAGTTGTTCCCGTGCTGGCTGGTGGTGATCACCGTCGTCTCTCCGGGCGGGTCGACGGCCCGCTCGCCCTCCTCGAAGGCCGCCGCCGGGTCCGAGGCCGTCGCGTCGGCGGTGAGCATCGCGTTCCCGACAGTTGCGATCGCGGCGAGGACGAGGACCGCAAATCCGAGCCGAAGGAGGAGCCGAGTGTTCACGATATGCGAGTCTATCTTTGTGGATGGGTCTCAATAACCGTATCGGCGCGACGGCTGCCCGTCACGGACCCCTGGTGTGTGCGAAACTTGTTTGTGAATGACTATCGTACATTTCGACAGGCATGGAGCGCGGTGCGACCTGGGAACGCGAAGCCGTCCGCGATCAGTGGAAGGCCCTGGAAGCGCGGCGTCGCGACGCGAACCAGTTCCTGCTCGGCGTCGCCGCGACGGTCGCGGGCCTGCTCTCCCTGTTGCTCGCGCTCGCTCGCGAGGCGTGTGGATTCACGATCGGTGGTGCAGCCGGAGAGTGTTCGGCCGTGATTCCGCCGACGGCGATGCTCTTCTTCTGGCTGTTCGGCGCTCTCGTGTTCGTATTCGGGCTTCGGCTCTGCTGGCGCGCAAGTCGGTGACGGACGACCTCCCGCTGCCCCGGCCTACTACTGACGCGTTCAGTCTACGTTGCACCACCCCGGCGTACTGGATAGTACAGCCCCACGGCTCGCTCGCGGATGGCGAGCGTGCGCCAGCCATGGGCAATCGCCGGACAGCACCCGGAGGAGTAGATATATATGACGCGCGACGTGCGCGAAACGTCGCTTCGAGAAGGTCAGAATAATGGTCTCGAAAAATCGGAGTCACCGCGCGAACCACTACGGAACGCTGGCCGAACGAAAGGCGGCCGAGCGGTACCGGCTCACGCTGGAGCGGTGCAGCTGGCACGATGCAAAGCGCGAGGATGGGTCGCCGATCGAAATCAAGGCTGCCATGTACGAACACGCCGACGGCCAGACGGGGAACTTCAAAATCTACGACAAGTACCACCAGAAGTTACGGCGAGCAAACGGGTGGTACGTATTCGTTCCCTACAGGCCGCGAGGACGTGGGATTCAAGTTATCGCAATGGAGATGCGTCACTCGTCGCGACTTCCACGGCTGGAGTGGCACGGAGGGGGGAGCCACCGAGACGCGCAGCAAGCGAAGATCGATATTAAAGAGATATTCAGTTGATGATCTGGGACAACCACCACCAATCCTTAGAAAACGAGTTTGGTAGTTGCCTTACTGGAGATGTGGGTTCCCTTTTCAAGAGGAATTTGAGCAAGAGATAATGCCTCAAAATCTGGCTTGTTGACCCCCTGAATATATTATATCTCACACTCAAAGTGTACTGAATCGTGTCTAACGAGTCAATTTCAACAATTCTCTTTGACTTTTCACGTCAAGATCAGATAGAGTTTGAAATTGCTTCATCGACCATTGTCTCTGCTGCTGCATTCGCTTTAGCACCTTCTGGGGTCAAAGGTAGTATTATCCAAGGGGCTGCAATGATACTACCAATAATCGCCATCTTTCATCTAAGTATACACAAATCAAGATTCACAGACGCGGAATCGTATATGAAACGGACTTATCGGATTGTGGAATTTCTGAGTATTGTCCTCCTATTCCATCTTGTAGATGTTTCAATTTCCGCCCTTCAATCGCATATTCCTCTTCCCATAGGTGGTCCACTTACTTTTCTAATCTTCATTATAATTCTGACTCTCATTTTTATTCTATTTATTGAAGCTGTCTACAAAGCATACCGTCTCTACTGGGGAACCGCATTGTATACACATGCCTCTTCGGCTAATCAGAATCTCAAAAATCAGGATGACCCGGTGAGGGCGTTAGTGAACTTTGTAATCTATAATTTCGCCACTCAGCTTGCATATGTCTGTTTGAAAGATAGTATTCCAGACAGAGAGACGGAAGAACTCCAAGATCTTCGCGATTTCGTTGATGAAGTAGATGGTGTCATTGAATCTGGACAAGCTGACACCAGCGCCCTTCGGTTATTCTTGGCCGCTGCGGTCGTTGTCATCCCCGTTTTTTCCATAATTGCCTATATGATTTCAATAGTCACTATCCCATTCATAGATGTACTTATAATCATATTCACAATCAAGGTCGCGAAGCATAATATAGAGGTCCCTGCCTTGATATTTGGAACACTTTCCTACCCCAATTTTATTCAAACGAATTTGAGAAGTCTGCTAACAATTTCTTTCTATACTGTCAGCATATATTGGCTCTTTTTCAGTTAATCCTTGAAGCTGCCAGAAATCCCTTACCAATATCGAGCACCACGAGTTCTTTCCTTCCCTTGGCGGATCGGGTCGGGCGGAAGCTGGGCGGTGTATTTTGATGATGTGGCCTTAGCCATACCCCTAATGCAGAATTCAACCCCCCGGGTTGGATTCGCGAGTGCGACACCCGTCGCTCGTCGAGCGCCTGGACGATACCGGGCCGTGGCCGCCGTCGTCGCCGCGACCAAGCGCCCGCTCCACGGCTTTCCACGCCCGGATCACTTCGATGCGATCGATACTCTCGATGCGGGTCCGGACCAGTCGCTCACGGTCGCGCTCAACGAGGATCGGCCAGTCGAGCCACCGCGCCGGGTCCTCGCCGAGGTGTTCGCGCAGTTCGGGGAACCGCTCGCAGTCGCGAGAGCCACCGGCCAGCATCACGCACCCTCAACGTCAGCGACAGCGCGCTCGACTTCCCGCTGGGACTCCGCGATGGGTTGCATCTTCCGCCAGTCCCATGGGACACACTCGCCGGCTTCGGCGTCGTAGAGATAGGACGCGCGAGTGAACGCGCATCTTTCACTCACTGGAACCACCTCGACTTGTCCTACCACCTCGACTTGTCCTCACTGAGACGAAATAACTAGAGATAAACAACTGGCAATGGGTCTCAGCATATGTCCGTGGGAATCGTGATAAGCTTGATCGACGTCGCCGTCGTCGCAGTTGGGGCCTACATCGGCACGACGATGGCTCTGCGTGGGTTCTTTGGACGGGAATACAACGAATCCCGAATCGATGAGCGGATAGACGAGCCGGAATCTTCCGACGAGAGAAACGAGCTGTGAGTCGCGACAGAACTCCTCGTGATGAGCCGATTGCACTGGTTGTAGACCGGGCCGCCCCTGATCGCTGACTCTCATGCTGCATTGTCCACCTCCAGCCGGTCACGATCCCAGATCAGTTGACCCCTGAAGGTTTTTCCGGTGATTCGGCCTATTATATCCTATGAGTACCGGTAGGGAAATCCGCCTCATCGAGGAGGACGACGGCGGGTGGTCGGCAATCGACGAAGCCGTGGGGGTTGCCAGCCAGGGCGAGACGCGGGCGGAAGCCCTCGCGAACCTCGACGAGGCGGTTGAACTGACGCTGGAAGCCCGCGCGGAGGACGACGACGCCCCAACACCCGATGCACCCTGGTTCGACGGGTGACGACTCCGACGCGTGGTGTCGCTAGATCGCCGAACACAGGGAACACCGCGTACGGTCTCCCTCGCTCGGACCAAACGCTGTCCAGTTTAAAATTGAGTGGGACCGCTGAGAGTCGAACTCAGGTCATACGGACCCCATCCGCATAGGATACCACTACCCCACGGTCCCGCGTATGGAGGAATGGCAGTCCACGAATTAAGGGTGTCGCTTTCCGCCTGTAGAATCGACCGTAATCTCCCATCCTCAGACCAGCACTCGCTCCAGCTCTACTGCCACGCCGGAGTCGGCCTCCCAGTCGCCGACGAGATTCCCGAGACAGACCGCGGCCCCGTCGGGCGTGTAACACACCACGAACTCGCCGCGCTCGACGCCCTCCGGAACGTCGATGACGCCGGGGGCGTACACCTGGGCGCCTTCGGCCACTTCGGCAGCGGCGGAGGGCGCGATAGTGACTTTCGGGAACGGCTCGAAGGCTCGCTCGGCCGGCGAGATCACTTCTCGAAGCGCGTCCACGTCGTCGTCCTCCTGCCAGAACCCGACGCCGTCGGCGAGGTCTTGTAGGGTCACGAGCGAGGTGTCGTCGAAGGGGCCAGTCGCCGTGCGGCGCAACTCGCCCATGTTCGCGCCGGTGCCAAGCGCCAGGCCGACGTCGTGGCAGAGCTTTCGGATGTAGGTCCCGGACTCACAGCGAACGCGCAGGAGCGCTCGTCGTTCGCCCTGTTTCTCCAGTACGTCGAGGTCGTATATCTCGCGTGCGCGCAGTCGGCGCGACACCGCGCTCTTGCGCGGTGGTTTCTGGTAGACGGGCCCCTCGAACTCCGCGAGGACGTCGTCGAAGTCGGCGGGGGCGCGGTCGTGGAGTTCGAGGATGGTGACGTACTCCTTGACGGCGTCGTCGAACACCTGCGCGGCGCGGGCGGCGTCGCCCAGCAGGATGGGCAGACAGCCCGTCACTTTCGGGTCGAGGGTGCCGCCGTGGGCGACGCGGCCGACGGCGTGGTCCGTTCCCGCCAGCGCGTCGTCGAGCATGTCGCGCACCCAGCCGGCGACCTGGTGGGCCGACGGCCCCGGCGGCTTGTCGAGGTTGACGACGCCGAACGTCAGGAGGTCGGCGGGCGTCCGGTCCTCGGGCGGGCCGCGCGTGGTCATTGAAAGGGTTCCTCGGTAGAATTTGGACGGTTCAGAACTCGTACTCGACGCCTTCGACGGGCGCTTTCCCCTCGTCGGACTCGGGGTCGTAGGCCTCGACGGCGCCCCGGACCAGGTCCAGTACGCCGTCGATACTCCAGCGGGCGGTGTTGACGGTGAGGTCGTAGATTGCCAGGTCCTCGATGTCGATGCCGTAGTACTCCTCGTAGCGCAGGGCCTCGCTCGCGGCGCGGGCCTGGGTCTCCTCTTTCGCCTCTGCGACGGACTTGTCCTCGCGGTCGGCGATGCGGGCCGCGCGGACGGAAAGCGGCGCGTCGAGCCACAGCTTCAGGTCGGCGTGGTCGCCGGCCATCCACCCGGCGAGACGCGATTCGACCACCAGATCCTCGCGCTCCTCGGCGATCTGGCGGAGGCGCCGGTCGAGGTCCAGGTCGATCTGTTCGTCCTCCTCCGCGAGGCGATTGAACTCGACGACCGAGACGCCCCGTTCGTCCGCGAGTTCCCGGAAGATGTCACCCCCGCTGACGTGGTCGTAGCCGAGCGCGTCGGCGAGCCCCTCCGCGAGGGTGCTCTTGCCGACGCCGGCCGGTCCGGAGACGGTTATCAACATATACCGATTCGGGGGTGCCCTGCTAAAGAGGTTGTCTGTTCCGGTCGGCGCCGACCGCAGGGAGGGGCCGACGAAGGAGCGAACGGCGAGCGAAGCGAGCCGTGAGCCGGTCGGCGCCGACCGCAGGGAGGGGCCGACGAAGGAGCGAACGGGGAACGGAGTGACTCGTGAGCCGGTCGGCGCCGAGCGCTGGGGGCGCGAACGAAGTGAGGGCCCCCGAACGGGCGAACGGCGAAGCCGTGAGCAATCGAGGGGCCGACGAACGAGCGAACGGCGAGCGAAGCGAGCCGTGAGCTGGCCGGCGCTGAACGGCGGGCGGCGCCGACCGAAGAGAGGGGCCACCGTACGTGCGAGCGGTGACTGAAAGGAGCCGTGAGCAGTGAAGGGCGGACGAACGAGCGATCGGGGAACGGAGTGACCCACGAGCCGGTAGGAGCCGAGCCTCGCGAGGCTCGGCCCCGGCGAGCAAAGAGCGGACGACTGGAGGAACCATCGACGAGCAGAGTGTCGGAACTGAGTGCGAGCCACGAACCGCGAAAATCGAGAACTGCGACCGCCGAGCGTTTCAGGATCCGGTCGGCGTGGTCTGGACGTTGAGGGCCTTCCGCATGAGCTGGGTGAAGCCCAGCGAGCAGAGGAAGTACCAGAGGATCCACGCCTGGAGCGGGCCGACGACGCCCTCCTGCCAGTCCGTGACTTCGCCGTAGAGGGGCAGGACCATGACCGTGTCCCTCGCCGTCTCGAGGTGGCCGTCGCGGATCATCCAGTACATCCAGAGGAAGGCGGGGATGGTCAGCAGCATGATCCACACCATCGGGCGGAACTGGGCCTTGAACATGCCGAGCTGGTCACCCATCGCCTCCATCTGCTCCTCCTGGATGCGTTCGAGCTCGGCGTCGTCGCCGCGCTCCTTGGCGTCCTTGCGCCGCTCCTGGAGGTCGGACATCCGCTCCTGGTACTGGCCCATCACTTCGGAGTCCATCAGCTTGTCCTGCAGGATGGTCGAGTACAGCCCCGTCAGGACGGCGAGGATGAGGACGACGACGTAGAAGGGCAGCGCCGCTTCGAGCGGGCCCAGGAAGATGTCGATGGTCGACCCGACGATGCCGCGGACGCTCTGGACCGAGTAGCCGGCGAACATCGCGATGGCGCCGACGGCGGCGATCTTGTCCCACTGGGTCCACTCGACCTCGGCGTCGTCGCCGTCGTCGCCGATGGCCGACGGGTCGCTCTCTTCGAGGGCGTCGCGGACGCCGTCCGGGTCTTCGAGGACGAATCCCTCGCCGTCGGCGTCGACCAGGAGCCCTTTCTCGATGAGTCGGCCCCACTGGCCGCTCGTGAGGTCGTCGCTGACGTCGCCCCAGGTCACCGTCCCGTTCTCCTCGGCGACGTCGAGGACCGCCGCGAGGGCGTCGGTCATACTGTCGCCCTCGGCGGCGAGCGAGTCCACCTTCTGCGCGGTGCGTGCCATTGTTGTTAGAGTATTCAGCGACGGTCCTTTATCAACGTTTTAGTCCGCGGCCGTCAGCGAGCCGCGGGACCCTCAGTGCCAACTCCCGCTTCAGACGCGCTCGTCGATGGCGGCCTGGATGTCCGCCCAGACGTCGTCGGGCGTCTGTTCGCCGTCGATGGCGACGAACCCGTCGTGGTCCTCGTAGTGGTCGATGACCGGCGCCGTGTTCTCCTCGAACACGTCCAGTCGGTTCCGGACGGACTCCTCGTTGTCGTCCTCACGCTGGACGAGGCGGTCGCGGACGTCCTCGTCGTCGGGCATGTTGAACTCGACGTGGTAGTTCTCGCCCGTCTCGGGGTCGACCCGGCGGCCGGTGAGTCGGTCCACGAGCACGTCGCGGTCGACGTCCAGCGAGAGGACGACGTCGAGGTCGGTCATCCCCTCCAGCTCTTCGGCCTGCTCCAGGTTCCGCGGGTAGCCGTCGAGGACGAAGCCGTCGGCCTGCGACAGGGCCTCGTCGACGATGGCGTTGACGACCTCGTCGGGCACCAGGTCGCCGGCGTCCATGTACTCGCCCGGCGTGTCGTACTCGGTGTCCATGTCGGAGATGTCCATCCCCTTGTTCGACCGTAGCGCGTCTCCCGTCGTCACGTGCTCGACGTCGTACTCCTCGGCGATGTTGCTCGACTGGGTGCCTTTGCCGGCTCCCGGCGGGCCCAGAATGAGGATTCGTGGCGATGCCATAGCTGACGGTTCAGGTGGGTTCGTAAAAGGGTTGTTCAAATTGCCACGTCGCCAACTTCCTTTGGGCCGCGCTGCGGACTCGCTCGCATGGACGAGCGCCTCGCGCGCACGCTCAGGACCTACGAGGACAACGCCGAGCGATACGCGGCGACGAACGCGGACCGGTCGGGCGTCGACGCCCTCCTCGACCGGTTTCTCGACGCGCTGGACGGCGACCACGCTCTGGACGGCGACCACGCTCTGGACGGCGACCACGCTCTGGACGGCCGCCGCGTTCTCGACGTCGGCTGTGGCCCCGGCTGGGAAACGGCCCGGCTGGCCGCGGCCGACGTCGACGTCGTCGGACTCGACATCTCGCCGTCGTTGCTCGCGACGGCGACCGACCGGGCTGACGGCGCCGACCTTGCCCTCGCGGACGCGCGTTCGATACCGTTCCGATCCGGCACCGTCGACGGCGCCTGGGCCTGTGCCTCGCTCGTCCACCTCCCCCGCGACCAGCTACCCGGTGCGCTCTCCGAACTGTCCCGGGTCCTCCGCACCGACGGTCTGTTCGGGGCGACGGTCAAGAGCGAGGCGTACGACGACCGCACCGACGACTACGACGGCGAACGCCACTTCGAGTATTACGAGGCCGACGCGTTCGAGGACCACGTCGAGCGCGCTGGCTTCGACGTCACTGCCGTGGAATCGTCCGAAAACGGCTGGCTGTGGGTCGAAGCTCGCGCAGGGTAGCGGTCGTGATGCCTGCCGTTCGCTCTCACAGTTCGTTCCACTCACCGTTCGAGCAAGCGCGGTCACTCCGTGACCGCTCGGCTCCCGCTCGCTGATAACGTCGGCCCTTCGCTCCGCTCAGGCCCGACCTGCTCGCGTGTCGCTCACTGCGTTCGCTCCCGCTCGCTATAAACCGGCCCCTCCCTCCGGTCGGCGCCGGTCTTACTCCGTCAGCGGCAACACAACACCGAACACGATCGGTGCGACGAGCGCGACGAGGACGCCGACGCCCTCGGCGCCGACAAGCAGCGTCTGTTCCCAGGCCGGCAGCGGCGCGAAGAACGTCTGGCCGACGACTTCGCCGATGACGCCGATCAGGAACAGCGAGACGCCGAACAGAAACGCGCGTTTGGTGACTGTCGGATAGTCGATGTTACCGTATCGTCCCATTAGTTCGACGTGATTCCCGATCTGTTATAAGTTTGTTCGACCGCCGCCGTCGTCGGGCGGTGACGGGGCGGAACTGTCATTACCGTCCGGTAGCCAACGGGAGGTATGCCCGAACTCTCACCCGAATCGCTCGTCGAACTGTTCACGGTCGCGGTCGAACTGGTCGCGATGGTGCTCCTGAGCACCCTCGGTCTCCTCGCCGAGCGGGCCGGCTTCGCCGCGCTCGCCTCCGGCTTCGAACCCGTCTCTCTCTGGCTCGTCGGCGTCGGCGCCGTGGCGCTGTACGCCGGGGTCTACATGATCGGCTACCAGCGGCTGCTGGGGCGAGTGCTGACGACAGCCGCCTGAGGCCAGAAACTGGTCTCCATCGAACTGATCTCTCCGATTTCTCACCGCGTCCAGTACCAGGTCGTGAGCGGGACCCGGACCGGGACGATTTCGATGCGTCCGACCCACACCGGCCCGGTCGGCAGCCGTTTCGTCGGCGTCGAGAACGGGGCGTCGCTCACGAAGGGGCCGGCGATGCCGAACGCGGGGCCGACCTCGAAGAACGTCGCCCCGGTCGCGCTCGTCGCCTCGAACTCGCCGACGGTCGCGCCGGTCCGGGACTCGTTGACCACGACGAAGATGGCGCCGAGGATGAAGTAGACGAGACTCACGACCGTGGACGCACACACGTCGCTGACGGTCTCTTCGTCGACGACGCTCCCGCTCAGTCTGACGGGGCGGACGGCGTGTCGTCGTAGATAGCGATTCCCTGCGGTAGCGCGAGCGGAACCCAGAGCCACTTCAGCACCGTCCCGACGGGGCTGAGTCCCTGTCGTCAGTCGACGCGGATCTTCAGACGGCCGCTGCGACGTCGTCGAGCACGTCGGTGTCGACGAACAGCACCACGTGGTCGCCGGCTTCGATACGCGTCCCGCCACGGGGGACGACGTACGCACCGTCACGGGTTATCGCACCGATGACGACGCCCTCCGGGAGGTCGGCGGCCGACTCCTGGATCCGCCGGTTCGCGAGGACGCTCTCTTCGTCCACCTCGATTTCGAGCACCTCCGCCTGTCGCCCCTCGATGAGCGAGAGGTTCTCGATCTGGCCCGCCTGCGTGTGGCGGATTATCTCCTCCGCGGTCGCCTCGCGCGGGTTGATGGCGACGTCGACGCCGACCGTCTCGAACAGGTCGGTGTACTCGCCGTTCTCGACGATAGCGACAGTCCGGTCGACGCCGAGTGTCTTCGCCAGCAGCGAGACCAGCAGGTTCTTCTCGTCGCTGTCGAGGGCGGCGACCGCCACGTCGGACCGGTCGACGTGTTCGGCGGTCAGGAACTCCGCGTCCGTCGCGTCGTGTTCGATGACGGTCGTCTTCGGGAGGGCTTCGGCCAGCTCCCGCGCTCGCGCCGTATCGCGCTCGATGAGCCGGGGGCGCATACCCCGGTCTTCGAGGATCTTCGCCGTCTGGTAGGCGATGGCGCTCCCGCCGATGATAACGACGTCGTCTGGGTCGGGCGTCTCCGCGGGCGCGACGCTCTCCGCGAACGAGTGGACGCTGTCGGGTCGACCGATGACGATCGCCCTGTCGTCGGCCTGGATGACGGTATCTCCGTCTGGAACGATCACCTCGCCGCCACGGATCAACGCGGCGATCGTCAGCGCTTCCCACTCGTCGGCTTCGGCGACCGTCTGCGCGGCCACTGGACTCCCCTCGCCGATGCTGAACTCCGCCATCTGGACCGCGCCACCCGCGAAGGGGTCGACGTCGAGGGCGGCCGGGAGCCCGATGACGCGGACGACGTCCTCCGCGGTCAGAAGATCCGTACAGACCATGAAGTCGACGCCGAAGGCGTCGTTCGAGTGGTTCCACGTGTCGAGGAAGTCGACGTTGCGCACGCGAGCGATGGTGAAGGGGTCGTCGACGGTCTTCGCCGTCGAGCAGGTGACGAGGTTCGTCTCGTCGTCGTCGGTACAGGCGATCAGCATGTCCGCCTCGTCGATGCCGGCGTCCTGCAGCGCCGCCAGCGAGGCGCCGTCGCCCCGTATCGCGAGCACGTCGACCGAATACGTGAGGCTCTCGACGACGGACGGGTCCCGGTCGACCACGACCACGTCGTGATCGGCCGCGAGGCTGGCTGCGATACTCGATCCGACCTGGCCGGCACCGACGATGATGACGTGCATTGCTGGTTCCCGGAGGAGTTGTCTGTCTTTCCTACAGGTCGAGGGCGGTAAAACGTACGGCTTCGGCGGGGCGTTCGCGGCCGTCCTCGTTCGCGGCCGTCCCCGTTCTCGGCCGGCCTACCGCTGCCAGAAGTTCGGTGTGAAGATGACGAGCACGGAGAGTATCTCCAGGCGGCCGATCCACATCAGGAAGACCATGTAGAGTTTGGCCGCGTCCGAGAACGGCTCGAAGCTGTTCATCGGGCCGACGACGCCGAAGCCCGGACCGATGTTGCCGAGCGTCGCGATGGCCGCGCTCGTCGCCTCCATCGCGGACAGATCCATCCCGGTGCGAAGGCCGTCGAGGAAGAGCAGGACCGACGAGACGCCGAAGAGCGTGATGAACACCATCACGAAGACGAAGATTCCCTGGATCGTCTCCTCGTCGACCGGCCCCTCGGCCATCCGGATCGGGCGGACGGCGTCGGGGTGGACGGTCGTGAACAGCTCCCGAGTCATCGTCTTCTGGACCACGTACCAGCGGACGATCTTGATCGACCCGGCCGCGGACCCGGCAGAACCGCCGAGGAACATCGCGAACAGGAGGACGAGCTGGGCCGACTCGCCCCACGTGTTGAAGTCCATGCTCGCGTAGCCCGTCGTCGTCACGATGGCCAGCGACTGGAACAGCGCCTGTCGCAGCGAGTTCTCCAGGTTCCCCGGCAGGACGGCGATGTTGGTCGGCACGTCCGCGAGCCCCAGTCCGGTGTACAGCAACACCGCCAGGAGTCCACCGACGGCGGCGACGGCGAGGACGTACGCCCGGAACTCCCTGTTCCCCGTGAGTCGCCGTGGCTCGCCGTTGAGGGCGTACCAGAACAGCGCGAAGTTGGTCCCCGCGATCAGCATGAACGGCATGACGGCCCACTGGATCACCGGAGAGAACGCCTCGACGCTCCGGGCCTCGGGGGAGAAGCCGCCGGTCGGCATCGTCGTCAGCGCGTGGGCGACGGCGTTGTACAGGTCCATGTTCGGCGCGTAGCCGGTAGCCCCCAGGACGTAGAACACCACCGCCGCCGTGACGGTGAACCCGGCGTAGATGCTCCACAGCGCACGTGCGGTCTCCTGGATCCGGGGCGTGAGCTTTTCGATGCTGAAACCGGGCGCCTCCTCGTTCATCACCTGCGCGCCACCGACCGATAGCTCCGACAGGATCGCGACCATCAGGACGATGATCCCCATCCCGCCGATCCACTGTGTCAGCTGTCGCCACAGCAGGATCGAGTGGGAGTGGTAGTCGACAGATATCGTTCCCATGACCGTCGACCCCGTCGTCGTGAACCCGCTCATGCTCTCGAAGAGGGCGTTGACGGGGTCGGCGAGGGTGCCCTGGCCGGCGACGAGGTACGGGATGGTCCCGACGAGCGGGACGGCGAGCCACGTGAGGCTGACCATCAGGAGCGCCTCACGCCGACCCAGTTCGCGGTCCTCGCGAAGCCGTTCGAGGCCGAAGCCGAGGACGACCATGACCAGTGAGGTGACGACGAACGGGCGGATGGGCTCCCCGTAGTAGAGCGCCACGAGGAGGACGGTGGCGGGGGCGAGGGCCAGCCGCGTCAGAATCGTGCCGATGAAACTCAGACTGGACCTGTAGTCGACGTAACTCTCGAACACTGGACCAACACCTCTCATTCGGATTACGTCGGGGTTCACGTCGAATCGGGACGTGGTTTTCGGGATGGAGTTCTCGTCACACCCGCCAGATTCTCGCCACACCCACCACTCCGAACGCGCGACACGCTTCTCTGGTGGGATCCGGCCGCTCCAGTGTGTCAATCGATAACGAGATATCGGGGGTCGAAAGTACTATCCCCGGCGCTGTGTACGGGGAGATATGAGCACTCCGCCGGGGGAGTATTACACAGAGGAACGGTGGCAAAACTGGATCGACCGCATCGAGGAGGAGGAGGTGGATCCGGAAAACGAAGACTCGGCGCGCCTATTGCTGAATTTACAGGACGACGCCGCGATCGCGATCGCGAAGATCATCACCGACTTCGAGGACGACGTCGTCGACGAGGAGACCGCGCTCGAGGAGATCGAGGGCGTGCGCGAGATCGTCCTCGACGAGGTCGACATCGACGACGAGGAGAAGGTGATGCTCATCGACGGCGTCCAGACCTCGCTCGTCTGCGTCTTCTACGCCGCCGAGGAGTTCGTCGTCGAGGGCCCCGCCGCCGAGGGCACCGTCGTCGAGTACGTCCAGGCCGCCGCCGATTCGGAGGCCGAGGAGGACCTCGACGCCGCGCTGGGCTACTGCGTCCAGGCCGGCACGCTCGTCATCGACGGCGCCGAACTCGACATGGAGTCGATCGGCGAACTGGAGTACGGGCTGGTCTCCGAGTGGGTGAACGGCCTCGACAGCCTCCAGACCGCCATGAGCGACCCGGAACTCGTCGAAGAAGACGAAGAAGACGCCGAAGACTGAACCGAGACGCAGTTTTTCGAGGGTGACCTGCGTGTCCGGGGAGCCGTGCGTGTCCGGGTAGCCGTGCGTGTCCGGGACGTGTGCTCCCTGTGCGCGTCGTTCGGTGTCTTCCGTGCGGATTCTGCTGTTGGGTTGATGTGTGAAGTGCTCGGATGTTTTGATGGGATAGCGCTGGAAGAAAGGAGACCGCTAACACCCAGAAAGCCCTCGGCGGGCTCTCTGAAGCCGGAACCAAGAAAGACAAGTCCTCGAAAGCCCTCGGCGTGCTCCGGCCCCGGGGCTCGCTGCGCTCCAGTAGGTGCTTGCGTCGCCCGGGTTCCCGGAGCCCGCCTCGCCCTTTCAGTCCTCCGAGGCCCGCACAGTACCGCAGCCCTGCCCTTCCCCTGGTCGCGAGGGCCTCGCTTTCGCTCGGCCACTCGCTCCCGGCCGGGCGGTTGCGGAGCGGTCAGGAAGCGTGATTCGCGCCGGACGGCGCGAATTCGGGGAGGTTTGGTGGATGTCATCCGCGAGCGCGTTTTATCGCGCGAGCGAGGCTGTGCCTGGAGGACTGAAAGGGCGAGGTGCGGTCGCGTGGCCTGCGCGGTCTTCGCGAGCGCAGCGAGCGAATGGCTCGATAGACGAGCGAAGCGAGTCTATCGGTGGCCCTATCCGAGCGACGGAGGAGCGAGGATATCCCGCACAGGGCGCGTCGAGCGCGCCGAGGGCTTTCGAAGTGTTTGCGGTATCGTTGTCGACTCCAGAGAGCGCGCCGAGGGCTTTCGAGGTGTTGTCGTTTCCAGTCGCGTCACCCGTTCGAAACCACCCAAACGATACCCCTACACACTGTACCAACCACTGGAGACGAATCACAGGCTGGTCACGGGAACTACCAGCACGAGCCCACAGATCGGTTGATCGCTCGACAGCAGTTGCGAGCCACTATCAAAAGCTGTAGCCGGGGAGGGAGACTTTTATCCGCCTTCGGAAAACCTTCCAGCGATGCGATTCCGGGACGACGAGCGCGGCCAGTCGGTGCAGATAGGCGCCGTCTTGCTGTTCGCGACGCTCATCGTCGCCTTCTCGTCGTACCAGGCGTTCGTCGTCCCACAGCAGAACCAGGCCGTCGAGTTCAGTCACAACCAGCAGGTCCAGGGGGAACTGCAGGACTTGCGCAACGCCATCGTCTCGATGCCGGGCGGCGGGAGCACGACGGCGACGTCGGTGACGCTCGGCACCACGTATCCGAGTCGCGCGCTGGCACAGAATCCGGGCCCGCCCAGTGGGTCGCTGCGGACGCAGGGAACCGGCGACGAGCGGGTCGCCTTCTCCGTCCGCAACGCGACGGCGACTGGCGAGACGGGCGACGTGTGGAACGGGTCGCTGCGCAGCTACGACACCGGTGTCGTCAGCTACGACCCGCGATACAACGTGTACGACGGTGCGCCGCTCTCCGTCTACGAACACTCGGTCCTCTACAACGAGTTCCGTTCGGGGACCATCGTCACGGCGGGCCAGACCGTCGTCGACGGGCGGACCATCTCGCTCGTGGCCGTCAACGGGTCGCTGGAACGGACCTCGACCGGAGCGACCAGCGTCGACGTCCGGCCGGTCAGTAGCGCCGAGGAGACGATTCTCGTCGAGGCGCCCGACGGCGACTCCCCGGTGACGGTGAACCTCACCTCGCGACTGTCGGCCTCGCGCTGGCAGACCCTCCTCGACGGGGAGGAGCACGTCCGCGATGTCACTGAACCGCCCTCGGACGCTCCCGGCGAGTTCCGGACCGTCCGGATCACGCTCGACCCGGGCGTAACCTACCGGCTCCAGCTCACCAAGGTCGGCGTGGGAACGCGCGTGACGGAAGAACCACCGGAGTACCTGACTCGCGAGGGCGGCCCCGTCGAACCGGTGACGAAGGGACAGTCGCGGGACGTCACCCTGGAGGTCCGCGACGCCTACAACAACCCCGTCTCCGGCGTGTCGGTCAACGCCAGCGTCGATGGCGATAACACGGGCTCACTCGCCCAGGAGATGGTCTACACGGACGGAGACGGCCACGCGACGTTCACCTACGAGACCACCGGGAGTACGAGCGCCGACACCCACCAGATCAACGCGACCACGAACGCCACCGCAGCGCTCGACGCGCGTCCCTTCGACGGGAGTCTGCCAAAGAACGTCACTGTCGACGTCAGGGTCCAGGGTGGCGGTGGCGGTGGTGGCGGCGGCGCCGGGGCCTACGACATCTCGTGGACGGACCCCCAGGACACGGACGGCAACGGCGGCGACGCCCTCTCGGACTGTTCCCAGTCCGCCTGCACCTGGGACGTCGGTGCCAGCGACGGCGACACGCTGGCGCTGGAGTCGGTCATCGACCCGACCTACGAGGGCGTCGACGTCGACTTCGCCGTCTCCGACTCGTCTGTCGGCACCGTCTCGCCCGGCAACGGGACGACTGGCAGTGACGGCGCCGCGACGACGACCCTCACCGCCCAGTCGGACGGCACCGTCGACGTGCTGGCCTCGACCAGCGAGGGAAGCGCCGTTATCGAAGTCACGGTGGAGAACGTGGAAGAGGCGTCCTCCTCTGAACAGGTCGGCTACGTGGATGGCAGTGGGACTGCGAGAGTCGGTGACGAGAGCCGCGTCGACTTCGACGTGCAGAATACGGGAAGCGAGAGCGCGACCATAACGGGAATCCGCGTCGAATCGACCGGGTCGAACCACGTTACCATCGCCGAGTACAACGGCGGATCCGGTGCTGGCCAGCACGAGGTGTACATAGCCGCCTCCACGCCTGGACGATTGGAGGTGAACAGCTACTCGATCGGGACGACGACCTCCCTGACTGCCTCAGCGACGCTAGCTCCCGGGGAGCAGGCGCAAGTGACGATGCTGAACTTCCGGAACAACGGTGGTAATACCGTCAGCGCCGCAGATGACGAACTTACTGTCACCCTGTTCTTCCAGGACGGCTCGTCGACGACCTTCTCGTTCGTCCCACCGGGATACTGATGACTTCTCTCTCCTCATCTCCGGGAAGGGAATCACAGTCGGGAAGCCGCGCCCAGTCGAGCACCGTCGGCATCGTCCTCTTGACGGCAGTCGTCGTCGTCTCCGTCGGGGCCGGGAGCGTCCTCTACCTCGGTAGTTCGGGTATCTCAGAGACGGCGTCGCCGCTTGTCGACGCCGACGTGGAACTCACGCCGTCGGCCGTCGTCGTCACGCACGCCGGCGGCGACCCCCTGGCGATGCCCGACCTGACGGTCGTCGTCCGCGCTGACGGGTCCTCGAACCGGCACTCGATCGACCCTGCCGCAGTGGACGGCGACGGCGACGACCGGTTCGAACCCGCCGAGGTGTGGCGCACGGGCCACGGACTCGTCGAACGGACCGAGGTCGTCGTACTCGTCGTCGATAGCTCTGCGAACGCGGTCCTGGTACGCGAGCACGCGACCGTCCCGCGGGGGTCGACGAACCGGGCCCCGTTCGCCAGCCTCTCGGTCGCACCAGGGGCGCCGGAATCCGACGCCTCCGCCGTCTTCGACGCGAGCGCGTCCGTCGACGACGAGGGCATCGTCGAGTACCGGTGGGACTGGGACGCCGACGGCACCGTCGACGAGACGACGACGGATCCCAGGGTGACTCACGCGTTCCCGGGGCGAGACGACTACGCGGTCACGCTGACCGTCGTCGACGCCGAGGGAGCGACCGACAGCGTGACCAGGACCGTGGCCGTCGGTGCCGCGGTCGAACTCGGCGACGTCGCGCTCTCCGACGGTGGCGAGGGCGATGGACTCGTCGCACCGGGCGACGAGGTGACCGTTACGGCCGACGTCGCCGAGGCCGGTCCGGGCGTCGATTCGGTGACGGCCGATGCCGGCGCCTTCGACGCGGGAACGGTGCCCCTGAGCGACGGTGACGACGATGGCACCTACGAGGGGTCGTTCACGGTCGGCGACTCGCCGGCGGAGGGCGACCAAGCCGTCGCCGTCACCGCGACGGACGACGCCGGGAACGCGGACTCGGCGACGACAGATCCGCTGACCGTCGACGCCACAGCACCGAGCATCGAGACGTTCGCCGTCTCGGACCAGAGTGAGGGGGGCTTCTACTGGATCTACTGGGAGTACGTCGAATCGTTCCGAGTCCAGTGGACCGTGACCGACGACCGACTGGTCGAGACGACGGTGTGGGTCAATCGCTCCGGGACGGTTCAGCAGTCCTACGATGGCGCATCCGGTGACGAAACGTACGAAAACGTTCGCGCGTATCAGGGCTCAGGACGCGACCACACGATGACGGTCGTCGCGACCGACGCTGCCGGGAATCGCGCCTGCCGCACCGTCACGGACACCGCCGATGGCACTGACCCGCCGCCGTCGGCGTACGATTCGTGCTGACGACGCTCTCGGGTTCGACACCCGTCGAACTCACAGTCGACAGTAACTTATAGCGGCGCAGTGAGTGCCTTCGTATGACAGCAGTCGGTATCGACGCCATCGAAATCTGGACGGGCAACCTGCGACTCGACCTCGCGGAGACGTTCGCCCCGGCACAGGACGAGGACCCGGGCAAGTACACGAAGGGCCTGGGCCTCAACGCGTCGTCGTTCCCCGACGTCTACGAGGACATCGTGACGATGGGGGCCAACGCCGCCCACCGGCTCATGGAGCGCAAGGGGCTCACGCCCGACGACATCGGCCGCATCGACGTCGCCACGGAGTCGGCCTTCGACAACTCCAAGCCGGTCTCCACCTACGTCGCCGGGTGCCTCGAATCGGTGTACGACGAGGACTTCCACCACGCGAACAAGGGCGAGCGGAAGTTCGCCTGCATCGCCGGTACGCAGAGCCTCGACGACGCCTACAACTGGATCCGCGCGGGCCGCCACCGCGGCAAGAAGGCCATCGTCATCGCCACCGACACGGCGCTGTACGCCCGCGACGACCCCGGCGAGGCGACCCAGGGCGCCGGCGCCGTCGCGATGCTCGTCGACGAGGACCCCAGCCTGGTCGAACTCTCGACCGAACAGGGTTTCGGCAGCGCCGACGAGACGGACTTCCTCAAGCCCAACCAGCAGTTCCCCTCCGTCGACGGCAAGCGCTCGATGAAGGTGTACCTCGCCCGCCTGCGCGAGGCCCTCGAAGACTACGAGAGCCAGGTCGGCGGCGTCCACCCCGAGGACTTCGAACTCGTCCCGTTCCACACGCCGTTCCCCGGCATGGTCCGCAAGGCCGCGGCGCTGGGCTACCGGCACATCATCCGCGACACCGACGTCGAGTTGACCGTCGCCGAGGAGATCGGCCGCCAGCCCCGCCCCGAGGAGTTCAAGACCCAGGAGCAGTACTTCGACGCCGTCACGGAGTACACCGACGCGCTCACCGAGACCGAGCGCTACCAGGCCTGGTACGCCGACACCATCGAACCGACCCTGGAGATCGCCCGCGAGGTCGGCAACTGGTACACCGGCTCGGTCCACGTCGCCCGCGCCGCCGGCCTCCGCCACGCCCGCCGGAACGACCGCGACCTCGACGACGCCAAACTCCTGCTCGCCTCCTACGGCTCCGGCGCCCAGGCGGAGATCCACCACGAGACCGTCGTCCCGGGCTGGGAGGACGAGATCGCCGAGCTCAACGTGGACGAACAGCTCGCCGACCGCTACGAAATCTCCTTCGAGGAGTACGAGCGCATCCACGACGCCCACAACCACGACTCCGAGACCGACGTCGAGGAACTCACCACGCCCAGCGAAGAGTTCGTCTTCGACGGCTGGGGCCGCATGGGCGAGCGCAAGTACCGGTACGTTCGGTAAGGTATTGCACCGACCGCGAACGGAGTGAGCGGTCGGCCTTTTTTCGCCGACGTTTTTCGAGGAGTGGTTCCCGCAGCGAACGGAGTGAGCGAGGAAACCCGACGATGAAAAAGGTCGAGGCAGTTCGTCTTCGACGGCTGGGGCCGCATGGGCGAACGGAAGTACCGGTACGTACGATAACGGAACGCTCGGGTAGGACGTCTCTGGGAGTTTTTGAGTGTTGGATCGTGCGTGTGTACTGAGCGGATGGTTCGTCGGAATTGCGCTGGAAGCAATGAGATTACCAACAACCAGAAAGCCCTCGACGGGCTCCGGCACCGAAAGACTCGCTTCGCTCGTCTTTCGAGCTCTCGTTCGCTCCGCTCACGAGAATCCCGGGGCTCGCTGCGCTCCAGTAGGTGCTTACTTCGCCCGGGTTCCCGGACCGCACCTCGTCCTTTCAGTCCACCAGGACCAGCACAGCACCGCAGCCCTGCCCTTCCCCTGGTCACGAGAGCCTCGCATTCGCTCGGCTACTCGCTCCCGGCCGGACGGTTGCGGAGCGGTGAGGACGCGTGATTCGGCGCGGACGCGCCGAATCCGGGGAGGATTGGCGGACTCAATCGCGAGCGCGTTTCATCGCGTGAGCGATGCGGAACCTGGTGGACTGAAAGGGCGAGGCGGGGTCGACGAAGCACGACACGTCAAGCACCGGAGCGAAGCGAGGAGCGCAGACTGTGGCGCGCGAGGCGAGCGCGCCGAGGGCTTTCTGAGTGTTGTTGGGGGTGCTGATTCCGACTCCAGAGAGCGTGCCGAGGGCTTTCGAGGTGTTATTGTCCTTAGTCACGTCGATAATTCGAACCCCCCTGATCGCTCACTACACTCACTATACTGAGCACCCAGTCCCGTACCAGCTGATTCCCTGCAGTCGCAAGTCGATCACTCAACCAGTCAGCGACCCAATTGAGCGGTGCATGACCGACGACAGCGATCAGAACGACGAGGGGGAGACACAGGACGAGAACCAGTACGGCGGGGGCGACCAGGACAAAGACGCCGTCGAGCAGACGGAGATGCGCGAGGACGACGAAGCGGAGGAGCGCAACGAGGAGTGACCACGGCAGGCACCTGCCCGTCCTGTCGACGAAATCCACTTTACCCACCGCGTCCTCCTGTCACACCGTGAGAGACTACCACGTCCACTCGAACTACTCGGACGGACGGTTCCTCTTCCAGATGGCCAGGGCCGCCGAGGAGGCGGGACTGGACGGCGTGGGCTTCGCCGACCACTGCACCGTCACCGAGCGCGAGGACCGCCGGGGCGAGCGGGCCGAGTACGCGTTCAACCTGGACATGACCTACGAACGCCGGCGGCGGGGGATCGGGCGGCTCCGCGAGGAGTTCGACCTGGCCGTCTACGACGCCGTCGAGATGGACTACGACCCGCGGGACGAAGGCGCCATCGGGTCGTTCCTCGACGAGGCCGGCTTCGACTACGCCGTCGGGAGCGTCCACGAACTCGACGGCGTCAACGTGCAGGTGCCGTCGTACTTCGCCGACCGGTCCGACGACGCGCTGGACGCGCTCGTGGACGAGTACTTCGACCGGCTGGTCTCGCTCGCCGAGTCGGAACTGTTCGACGTCGCTGCCCACCCGGACCTGATCGAGCGGACCGGACCGCTACGCGGACGAGCCACCGAGGCCCAGTACGACAGGGTCGCCGAGGCCTTCGCCGAGTCGCGGACCGTGCCGGAGATCAACGCCGGGCGGGCGCTGACCGACCTGGACCTTGTCCATCCGAGCGAGGGGCTCCTCGACGCGTTCCGGGAGTACGACGTGGGCGTGACGCTCGGGACGGACTCGCACTACCCCGACGAGATCGGTTCCCGGGCGGCGTTCCTCACCGACTTCGTCGCAGAACGGGACCTCGAACTGGCCGACCCGCCCGGACTGAACAGCTAAAGAGACAATTCGCGACTGGCCGCCGGTCAGGGCAACTCCCGCATCCCGGCGAGCATGTCGTCGATGTCGCCGTCGGCGATGGCCAGCGAGAACCCCTCGATGCGGGCGAGGTCGACGGCGTGGTCCCACAGGTCTTCCTCGTCGAGGCCGTGGAGGACGACGGCGTTGGGCGTCGGCGTCACGACCCGGAGGGCGACGAGTGGCGATTCCCCGCGGGTGACGTTGGTGAACACGAGCGCGCGGTTGGTCGACTGGCCGTAGAGCTGGTAGAACTCGTCCGACGAGAGTCGCGTGATCACTTCGATGGAGTTGATGACGGTGTGGCCGGCGACGGTGTCCCTGTCGCCGGCGACCAGTTCGGTCGCACCGATGGCGTCGTAGTAGCGTTCGAGCGGGATGTTCGCGGAGTACTCCCGGAGGTCCTGGACGACTTCGGAGTCGAACCCCGAGGAGAGGACGCGGGCGTGCTGGTGGATGAACTCGCCGCCGCGGTCCTCGTCGATGTCGAGCAGCGCGTCGACGACCCGGCGGACCACGCCGATGCCGGGGTTGTCCCGGCGTCCACTCTCGTAGTCGGAGACGACCGAGGGGGAGACGTCGAGGTTGCTCGCCAGTTCGGTCTGGGACACCTCGAAGTCGGTGCGCCACTTGCGGATGGTCTCGCCGGGATCGTTCGAGAGAGCCACCTCGCCGGCTATCTTCTCTGCCAGTTCCTCGCGAGGGCCGCGCGTCATTGAACTACTGGTGTAGTTATCCGACGCGGCAAAAAGGGTATCGAACGTCGGTCACGCCGCCGCTTCGCGTCGACTCTCTCCGGATGCGAGGACCGTTCCGACCGCTGCGCCGATAGTTCCGAAGACGGCGGGGTAGACGACCCCGGCCAGACCGATCGTGGTCACGAGCGTGGGCTGGCCCGTCGACCCTTCGACGCTGATGGTAAAGAGGACGGCACCGATCAGCGCGAGCGGGAGGTAGCCCGCGACGACGGCCGGCCCGATGCGGAGTGCGTCGCCGAGTTCGGTGGCGCCGGCCATCCGCGCGGCGGCCAGCCCGGCGATCAGGAGCAACGCCGGCGGAATCCCGTACAGGACGGTCGAGAAGGCCTCGGACTCGGCGATGAAGTTCACGGCCGACGTGCCGCCGAAGATGGGGACGTTGACGTTCAGCGTCGTCGTGGCGCCGTGGGCGTTGAAGAACACCCAGCCGACCATCTTCCAGGCCGCGCCGCCGTCGCCGAACGCCTCGGCGAGTTGCGCGATGGAAGAGTCGCGGACCGTGGAGATGGTCAGCGCGTACGTGAGGAGGTAGCCGAGTCCGAACGCGGCGACGCCACCGCCGATACCGCCGATCAGTCCGGTTCGCGATTCACTTGTGGGCATATCGGGTCGAACGGCGCGTGGTGTCGGTATATGTTTTGGGGAACCTGCCGCGTGAACAGAAAGACCGACTGTGTCGGTCGGAATTCGTCTCCAGCGTTCCCCGGTCACCAGTTCGTTCAGTCCCAGTTCATCTTCGCTGTCGTGTCCCTGCTGAAAATCGGTACAACCGACACTACGAGGCGGTTCCGGGACGCCGGACTCACTCGACCTGATCTGTCGTCGCCGCCGCGTCAGTCGTCCGTGCCCCGGACGGTCAGCACCGGCACTGGCGCGGTCCGCACGGTGCCCTCGGTGACGCTTCCCATGAGAAACCGGTCGACGCCGCTTCGTCCGTGGGTCCCCATGGCGACGAGGTCGACCGCCTCCTCGCCAGCGTACCGACCGATCGTCCGCCGGGGGTTCCCGAATTCCCTCGCGCGCACGACGTCCGTGGCGCCGGCGTCTTCCGCTCGCGCGACCGCTCGGTCCAGGATCGACTCCGCCCGTTCTTCGAAGACGTCGGTCGGCATCACCGCGTAGTCGTCACCACCGAACACCGAGGGATCGATCACCGTGAGCAGGTGGAGCGTGGCGTCCTGCTCGGCCGCGAGCGCGGCCCCTTCGTCGACAGCCCGCTTCGAGACGGCGCTGCCGTCGGTCGGCACGAGCACCGACTCCGGTGGATACCGCCGGGAGACGTCGTCGTCGGGCCTGACGGTGAGCACCGGCCGTGCCGCTTTCCGGGCGACGCGTTCGGTGACGCTCCCGAGGAGCATCCGGTCCAGCCCTCGCCGGCCGTGGGTCGCCATCACGATCAGGTCGACGTCGCGGTGGTCCGCGTACGCAAGTATCGTCCCGGAAGGGTCCCCCTGTTCGACCGTGGAGCGGACGTCCACGCCGCGGTCGGCCGCCCGGTCCTCGACGTCGGCCACGACCTCTTCCCCGTGTTGCTCCAGCGCGTCGACCACTTCGCCACCGACCCGGGTGACGCTGTTCTCGTTCGAGTTCGCGACGTAGAGCACTTCAAGCGTGGCGTCCTCTGCCGCTGCGAGGTCCAGCACGTAGTCGCGCACCGCGTTCGCGGCGTCGCTACCGTCGGTCGGGAACAGGATCCGGTCGTACATGTCCGAGTGTTCCCCCCGAACCGGGAAAAACACGTGGGGCGTTCCGGTCCGGGAGCCCGTGGCCGCGGTCCACACGACACGGACGTCCCGTCGGGCCGTCGCGGGGCCGAAGCGCTCCGCAACCAATAAACGCGCCTGCCGCCTGCTCCCTGTAATGACCGACTGGACGGAGAAGTATCGTCCGAGCACCCTCGCCGAGGTTCGCGGCAACGACAAGGCCCGGGACAAACTGAAGGAGTGGGCCGACTCGTGGGAGAACCACCGCAAAGCCGTCATCGTCCACGGCGCGCCGGGCATCGGGAAGACCTCTGCCGCCCACGCGCTGGCCAACGACATGGGGTGGCCGACCATCGAACTCAACGCCAGCGACTCGCGGACGAAGGACGTCATCGAGCGGGTCGCCGGCGAGGCCGCAAAGAGCGGCACGCTCACCGAGGGCGGCGCAGGTCGCCGTCTCGTCATTATGGACGAGGCGGACAACATCCACGGCAACGCCGACCGCGGCGGGTCGCGGGCGGTCACCTCGCTCGTGAAAGAGGCCGGCCAGCCGATGATCCTCATCGCCAACGAGTTCTACGACATGGGCAACGGGCTCCGCAACGCCTGTGAGGACATCGAGTTCCGCGACGTGGGGAAACGCTCCATCGTCCCCGTGCTCCGCGACATCCTCCGCCAGGAGGACGTCACCTTCGACGACGACGCGCTGACACAGATCGCCGAGATGAACGACGGCGACCTCCGGGGCGCCGTCAAGGACCTCCAGGCGCTGGCCGACGGGAAGGACCACCTCGCGGCCGACGACGTCGTCACCAGCGAGCGCGACAAGAGCGAGGGCATCTTCGACTACCTCGACGAGGTCATCAAGACCGCCGGCGCGGAGGAGGCGCTGAAGTCCTCCTACGACGTCGACGAGACGCCGGACGACCTCATCAACTGGATCGAGGACAACATGCCCAAAGATTACGAGGGCGCCGAACTCGCGAAGGCCTACGGTTTCCTCGCCAACGCAGACCGCTGGCTCGGCCGCGTCCGCGCCACGCAGAACTACACGTTCTGGAAGTACGCGGGCGACAACATGACCGCGGGCGTCGCGGCCTCGCGCGACGGGAAGAAGAGCGGCTGGACGCGCTACGGCCCGCCGAGCTACTGGTCCAAGCTCGGTCGCTCGAAGGGCACCCGCAACACACGCGACCACATCGCCCAGCAGATCGCCGCGGTCAACGGCGTCTCGATGCGCACCGCCCGCCGCGACGTGATGCCGTTCCTCGCGACAATGACCCACCACTGCAAGAACCGGGAACTCACCGTCGCGATGGCGGCCCAGTACGACATGGACGCCTCCCACGTCTCCTTCGTCACCGGCAGCGGGAAGGACACCAACAAGGTCCAGTCCATCGTCGAGGACGCCGAAGAACTGAAAGAAGCGCAGGCGGTCGAACACTCCGACGGCGCCTTCGAGGGGGCGATGGCCGGCCAGACAGACGTCGACGGTGCCGGAGACGACGCGGACGAGAGCGACGCCGACGACGAAGACGTCGAACAGGCGGCCCTCGACGACGGTGCGGAGGACGCCGAGACGGCAGAAGACGAAGACAGCGACGATTCGATCGATTCGCAGGACGCCGAAGAGGACGAGAGCCAGTCCGGGCTCTCCGATTTCATGTAACGCGCGCGGTCGCGTCACCGCGGGTCGTTGCTGCAGCGGGATGCCCCGCTGGTGACGGAGTGCCTACGCCGTCTCGTTCTCGGGCGTGGGCGAGTCCGCCGGGGTCGCCGGTTCCTCGGTCGGCGTGTCGGTCTCCGTGGGCGTCTCGGTCGCTTCCGGCGTCGGCGTGTCTTCCGGGGTGGGCGTGTCCGTCGGCGTCGGTGAAGGTGTGTCCGTCGCCGTCGGTGAGGGTGTCTCCGTCGGCGTCGGCGATTCGGTCTCCGTCGGCGTCTCGGTTTCCGCGCGCGGTTCGAGCAGGCCCGGCACGTCGGCGGCGGTCGGGCCGGCCGACGAGACGTTCAAGAGGTCGAAGTTCGAGAGGTTCAGCGTCCAGGTGACCGACTCGTCGGTGGACTCGGGCGTCCACTCGACGACGACGAAGTTCTCGCCGGTTTCGAGCACCGCGGGCGGTTCGCCGGCGACGTCACCGCTGGTGAACTGGCTCTCGGCCGGTTCCATCGGCGCGTCGTTGGGGTTGTCGTAGCTGAAGTTGACCACCGCCGTCTCGTTGTCGACGACCTCGACCGGTTCGCTGGCGAGCGTCGGCAGTTCGGGCCTGACGTCCTCGCGGCACTGTTCGGCGTTGGGCTGTGCGGCCGAGAGGTCCTCCTGGCCGGTCGGACTCGCAGCGCTGTTCACGTTCGCGACGAAACTCCGGTTTGGCTCACCGAACGCGCCGGGATCCGCGACCTGGATCACCAGCGTTCCGTCGTCGGTCACCGCCGTCTCGTTCTGCTCGCCGATAGTGACGAGCGTCTGGCCGTCGACCGGTCGATCGGTCGGGACGTCGATGGGCGTCCAGCTGTACTCGTTCGTCGCGTTCCCGTCCTCGGCGTAGTAGCCGAGCGTGACGCCGAGTCGGTCGTAGCTCCCGGCGACCTGTGCAGTGGTGCAGTTGAGATACTCCACGCCCGGTTCGGCCTCGGCTTCGACCGTGAGCGTCCCCGTCGCGTTGTCCGCTGGCGTGAACACGCCGTGTTCGTACTCGCCGGGTGCGAGGCCGCTCGTATCGACGTCCGCGAAGGTGACGTTCGACGAGTTACCGGCGTCGAGTTCGAGTTCCTGGTCGGCCACTGTCGTCCCGTCGATTCGGAGTTCCACGGTCTGTACGGCGGACTCGCCGCCGTCGTTCGCGACCGTCGCGGAGACGGTGATCGACTCGCCCTGGCTGACGTTCGCTTCGGCGGGGGCCAGGTCAGAGACAGTGAACGAGGCCGGTGCCTCCTCGGACTGTGCCAGGACGTACACACCGTCCTCTGTCAGGGTGGTCTCGACGCTTCCGTTGGCGTCGCCGGCGTCGAACGTCTCCACCTGGGTCCACTCACTCCCGTCGTGGCGCCACAGTTCGACCTCGGCGTCGGGGTCTGCACGCTGGTACGCGAGCGTCGCGTCGGTGCTGTTCTCGAGTTCGGTGACGTTCAGGCCGTCCTGGAGCGCCGTCGCGTTCTCGGGGAGCGCCGGGAGTTCGTCGCCGTCGACGACGTCGAGCGTCACGGCCTCCTCGTCGAAGGCCAGCGAGCCGACGGGGTCCAGTCGCAGGTCGGTGGCCGTGAACGGTCCGGGCGCGAAGCCGGTGTCACGCGGGTTGAGTTCGGCGTCGGTGTGATTCCGGACGGTGACGTTGTCGAGCGTCTGGGTACTGATGAAGTTCGAGCTGATCCCGGCCCCGTCGTTGTCCGCGACCAGCGAGTCGCGCACGACGTTCTCGGCGCTGTCCGAGAAGTGGATCCCGTTCTGGCCGTTGTCGGCGACGACGAGTCCGGAGAGCGTGTTGCCCGACGCGCCGACGCCGACGAAGACGCCCTCCTGTCCGTTCCCGCTCGCGTTCACCTGGCTGAACTCGCTATCCTGGACCAGGTCCCAGAGGTGGAGCCCGTACCCGTCGTTCGCGGAGACGTTGATTCGCTCGGCCGTCACGTTCTCCGTCTCCCAGAGGCGGATACCAGCGCCGTTTCGGGTGGCCGAGAGGTTCTCGAACGCGGATCCGCTGGCGCTGACGAGGAACGCACCGTTGCCGTCGTTCTCGGTTATCGTGACGTTCTCCAGCCGGGCCTGTGCCGGCACGTCGTCGCTGAAGTTACCGATTGCGACGCCGTCGTTCCAGTTCCGGACCTCGAGGTTCCGGACCGTGACGTTCTCGACGTCGTTTCCGTCGGGATCGTAGGTCTGGATTCCGGTACTGTTCTCCCCGCCGGCGCCGACGAGGGCGCTGTCGTTCCCATCTATCACCACGTCGCTGGCTTCGATCCTGAGACAGACGCCGTCGGTGTCGCCCTCGACGTCCCCCGCCAGTTCGTACTGGCCGGCCTCGTCGACGACGGTGCAGGAGTCGATGGTTCGCTCGCCGTCCTCGGGTGGTTCCGCACCCTCGACGGTGATCACGTGTTCCGTCTCGCTGTTCACCGGGACGGTCGTGCCGTCGTCGGCCACCGCGGTCAGCGTGTAGTTTCCGGGCTCGAACGCCGCCGTGACGTTCGACTCGGGACCGACGTCGACGGTCTGGTTCGCCGCGTCGCTCGCGTTCGCGTCCGTCGCGTTCGCGGTGACCGTCACGGCCACGTCGTTCGGGTTGTCGACGGTGACGTTCTCACCTTCGACGGTGACGTTCAGGCTGTCGACGCCCTCGTCGGGTTCCGCGACCTGAATGTCCAGGGCCGACTCGTTCTCGAGGAGCACTTCGCGCTCGTCGTCGCTCTCACCCGTCAGCGTGTAGTTTCCGGGCTGGAACTGCTCGGTGACGTTCGCACCGGCGCTGACGTTCAGGGTTCGCTCGCCCTCCGACTCGTTCGTCGCGGTGACCGTGACGTTGGTCTCGCTCGGATTCTCGACAGTGACGTTCTGCCCGCTCACCGAGACGGTCAGATCGATGGGCTCGTCCGGTTCTGGCGTATCGGGCGTGTCTGGGGTGCCGGGGGGCTCCGCGGACTCGATACTGAACTCGAAGGCGTCCTGTCCGTTTATCTGGACGGCCGTGCCATCGGTGATCTCGGCCGTCGCCGTGTAATTCCCGGGTCCGAACGCTCGGGTCAGGTCCCAGTCGGCGGGCACCTGGAACGACGTCTCCTCGTCGCCGGTGACCTTGACGGTGACGCGCTCGTCGTTCGGGTTCGCGACCGAAAGGCTCCCGTTCTCGACGCTCGCGGTCAGGGACTGCAGCGCGTCCCCGACCGAGACGGTCAGTTCCGCCCGGCCCGCGAGTTCCACGTCCTGGCCGTCGGCGGTCTCGGCGGTGAGGGTGTAGGTTCCCCGGTCGCGCTGGAGGTTCGTCGACTCGCCGGGTGCCAGCGTCACCGTCTCCAGGTCGCCGTCCTGGCTCGTTATCGTCACCGTCACGGCGACGTCGTTGGGGTTCGCGAGGAAGATGGTCTCGCCCTCCGCCGAGGCGAAGAGGCTCCGGAGTTGCTCGTCGCCGTCGGCCCCGTCACCGTCGTCGGGGTCCTGGGCCGACCCTTTCGCGTAGTTGTATATCGTCACGTCCACGTCGACGTTCAGCTGCGCGGCGGTCGCCGCGGTGTCGGCGGCGGCGTCGCGGGTGATGATCTGCGTCTGCTCGACGGTGACTTCCTGGCGCTGGGTCAGCGCGAGCGACCCCTCGGAGGCCCCGCGTGCGGCCGACTGGATCTGGACGACGTTCGCCGTCTGGTGTTGTGACAGTGCTCCGCCGGCGGCGCTCTCGCTGATGATCTGGATCTGGACGACGTTGATCTCCTGTATCTGGATGACTGTGCCCTGGCCGGCGCCCGCCGCCGCGGCCTGGATCTGTTCGACGTTCACGACCTGGCGCTGGGCGGCCGAGCCGGCGGCGCCCTTCGCCGCGCCGGTTGCGGCGTACTGTATCTGGGTGATGCTGACTGACTGGGACTGGACGAGCACGCCCTTCGCCGCGCCGGTCGCAGCCGCCTGGATCTGGGTGACGCTCGCCGTCTGGGACTGGCTGATCGCTCCCTTCGCCGCGCCGTAGGCGGCCGACTGGATCTGGGTGACCGACACCGACTGGCTCTGTTCGAGCGCGCCCTTGCAGGCCCCTCGTGCGGCGGCCTGCACCTGCTCGACGCTGACATTCTGTTCCTGGGTGACTGACAGCGCACCCTCGGCGGCCCCCATCGCGGCGACCTGTATCTGCTTGACCGACGCGGTCTGACGCTGCTCGACCGCGACGGACTGGTTCTGGCTGAGCGCTCCCTCCGCGGCGCCGACCGCCGCGGACTGGCGCTGCTCGACGGAGACGTTCTGCGTCTGGGTCAGCGCGCCGAACGCGGCGCCCTGGGCCGCTTCACGGATGGCGCCGGGGTGAGCTTTCTCCCGCGACTCGTTCTCGTCGCGCTTGCCCGCTTCGTGGGCCGCGCCCGCCGCCGCGCCCTGGGCGACTATCTGGACCTGTTCGACCGTCGCGTTCTGCTGCTGGGCGACGGCGCCGTGGGTCGCCCCGAACGCGGCGTGCTGGAGCTGGGTCGCGCTCGCGTTCTGGGACTGGGAGAGCGCGCCGCCCGCCCCGCCGGCCGTCGCGTTCTGGACTTGCTCGACACTGACGTTCTGGCTCTGGAGGAAGGTCCCGGTGACCGCGCCGTAGGAGGCGTTCTGGACCTGCTCGACGGAGGCGTTCTGGTACTGGGCCACCGCGTCGACGGTTCCGTTCACCGCGGCGGCGCGCTGGGACTGGTTCACCGAGACGCCCTGTCGCTGGAGCGCCGCGATGGCCTCGTCGACACCGGCCTCGGCGGCCTCGCGCGTCTCCCCGTCGACCGAGTCGTTGTCGGTCTCGTTCGCACCCGTCTGGCCGACCTGCGCCGGTGGCGTGGTCCACTGCTCGTCCGCCGCCGGCGCGTCGGTCTGCTGGAGGGGGCCGTGCTCGACGTTCGCCGGCGGTGCGTCCGCCCCGCTCTCCGTCGTCGCGGCCCCCGCTCCCCCTATCGCCATCGGGGCCGCGACGCTGAGGACTAACGCCAGCGTCACGGCGACGACTGGCCACCTGCGTGCGACCCGGTGGGCGTGTGTTGGCGGCTCGGTCGCTCCGTCGTCACGCGGTTCCATGCCAGGCGACTACCGACAAGACGCGCTTAAACAGCGCCTATCGTTTCCCGGAGTTGGGTCCGGTTGCCCGCAGTAACGTCGGGCAAACCGGGGCCCTCTCCCCGTTCAGACGGCCGTCGCGGTCCCTTCCGGGCGTCGGCAGTGATTCCGTGCCGTAGGAGGTGTCAAATTCGGTCCCGCGTGACGTTCGTCAGTGGCGAGTATCTGGAAACGGGGTGGCGCCGCTGGGCCAGGGAGGCACCGACTATTCGACGTCTGCGTCCGAAATCGTTCCGTGGCCTGTGCGACGTCGGCCGTCGCAGGTCAACTCTCAGACGTGTCACCGTTCGCGACCTCCCAATTGCTCGTTTCAGTCCGCTCGAACGCCGGAGAGACCGCCGACCGTCGAGTGCTTCGAGAGCGTCCAGACCACCGCGAGGAGCGCCAGCAGGACGACGATCGCGCCGACGTCCGTCAGCGCCTGGTCGAGGCCGAACTTTCGGCGCGCGACGAGCATATCGAGCCACGTGACGGTGCTCCCGACGGCCAGAAGCGACCGGGTCCGACCGAGGCCGTGCGCGTGTGCCCACAGCGCCCCCGCTGCGAGCCCGCACGAGAGCAGGAACGAGACGGCGTAGAAGCCGACGAGCGCCCAGAGGGGCATCACGACGAGGGAGCCGTCGAGGACGAGGTGGAGCGGGACGAGTGCGATCGCGGCGATCACCAGTGTCCGTAGCGTCTCGACCGAGGGCGTCTCGACGGCCCAGGCACACGCGGCAGTCAGACACAGGATGATCAGCGACGCGGTGACGAAGTGGGCGGCGGTGATGACCGCGGTGAACTCCGTGACGGTGAGCGCGCCGAGGATGATCTGGGACGGCAACAGTGCGACGGCGGCGGTGACGGCCCACTTCACGCGGCGGTCGTCCTGTTCGCGCCAGACCAGGTACAGCGTCGCCAGCAGCGCGAATCCGACGAGCATCGCCAGCAGGCGGTGGGACCACTCGACGAAGCTCGTCCAGTTGGCCGGAAACAGGCCGAGCCAGCCGTCACAGAACGGCCAGCGGCGTTCGCAGGTCAGTCCCGCCCCCACGAAGGCGGTGTAGAGCCCGACCAGCATCAGGACGAGCGTCGCCGCAGTCGACCCGAACAGGAGGTTCCGAAACCGGCGATCCATGGCGCCGGCTTGGGTCCTGAGGTATATAGGTCCCCCTCTTCGATCCCGGTTACTGAAACGGGGCGTGTTCGCTCGCCTCCCGTCACATTTGGGCCCAACGCGAGCTTTATACTCGTTCCTGCTGGCGTTGACCCATGGGACTCGACGAGGACGCCCTCGACTACCACAGCAGCGACCCGCCCGGCAAGATCGCCATCTCGACGACGAAGCCGACGAGCACCCAGCGGGACCTCTCGCTGGCGTACTCTCCGGGGGTCGCCGCGCCCTGCCGGGCCATCGACGAGAACCCCGACGACGTCTTCACCTACACGGCCCGGGGGAACCTCGTCGCCGTCGTCTCGGACGGTTCCGCGACGCTGGGGCTGGGAGACATCGGTCCAGCGGCAAGCAAGCCCGTCATGGAGGGCAAGGGCGTCCTGTTCAAACGCTTCGCCGACATCGACGTCTTCGACGTGGAACTGGACGTCGACGGCGCCGACGAGATGGTGAACACCGTCCGGCCGATGGAACCCACGTTCGGCGGGATCAACGTCGAGGACGTCGCCGCCCCGGAGTGTTTCGAGATCGAACGGCGCCTGAGCGAGCAGATGGATATCCCCGTCTTCCACGACGACCAGCACGGCACCGCGATCATCTCCGGCGCGGCGCTGCTCAACGCGGTGGACATCGCCGGCAAGGAACTCGCTGACATCGAGGTTACCTTCGCGGGCGCGGGCGCCGCGGCGCTGGCCTCGGCCCGGTTCTACGTCTCCCTCGGCGTCGACCCCGAGAACGTCACCATGGCCGACGAGGGCGGGATCATCACCGAGGCCCGCGTCGAGGAAGAGGGCCTCCACGAGTACGTCGAACCCTTCGCAACGTCGGGCGAAGGCGGGACGCTGGCCGACGCGATGGACGGCGCCGACGTGTTCGTCGGTCTCGCGGTCGGCGGCATCGTCGACCAGGAGATGGTCCGGTCGATGGCCGACACGCCCATCCTGTTCGCGATGGCGAACCCCGACCCGGAAATCGGATACGAGGAGGCGAAGGCCGCTCGCGACGACACCGTCATCATGGCGACGGGGCGCTCGGACTACCCGAACCAGGTCAACAACGTGCTGGGATTCCCGTTCATCTTCCGCGGCGCGCTCGACGTCAGGGCCACCGACATCAACGAGGAGATGAAGGTCGCCGCCGCCGAGGCCCTCGCCGACCTGGCCCGCGAGGACGTCCCCGACGCCGTCGTCAAAGCGTACGGCGACGACCACCTCCAGTTCGGCCCCGACTACATCATTCCGAAGCCACTGGACTCCCGCGTACTGTTCGAAGTGACGCCCGCCGTCGCCGAGGCCGCCATGGAGACTGGCGTGGCCCGCACCGACGTCGATCAGGACACGTACGTCGAGGAACTGGAGGCTCGCCTCGGGAAGTCCCGCGAGATGATGCGTGTCGTCCTCAACAAGGCCAAGAACGACCCCAAGCGCGTGGTGCTGGCCGAGGGCGACGACGAGAAGATGATCCGTGCCGCCGCCCAGCTCGTCGACCAGGGCATCGCCGAGCCCGTCCTCGTCGGCGACCGTGACCGGATCACCGCCATCGTCGAGACGCTCGGCCTCGACTTCGATCCCGATATCGTCGACCCAGAAGAGAGCGACCTGGCGGCCTACGCCGACCGATTGTACGAACTCCGGAAACGCAAGGGCGTCACGCGCCACGAGGCCGGCAACCTCGTCGAGGACGGTAACTACCTCGCCAGCGTGATGGTCGAGCGGGGCGACGCCGACGCGATGCTGACCGGCCTGACCAACCACTACCCGTCGGCGCTGCGCGCACCGCTGCAGGTCGTCGGCACCGCGCCGGAGGCCGACTACGCCGCCGGCGTCTACATGCTGACGTTCAAGAACCGCGTCGTCTTCTGCGCCGACGCGACCGTCAACACCGACCCCGACGCGGACGTCCTGGCCGAGATCACCCGCCACACCGCCGACCTGGCCCGCCGGTTCAACGTCGAACCGCGTGCGGCGATGCTGTCGTACTCCGACTTCGGCAGCGTCGATAGCCCGGGCTCACGGAAACCGCGTCGCGCCGCAGAGCGGCTTCGGAACGACCCCGCCGTCGACTTCCAGGTCGACGGCGAGATGCAAGCGGATACAGCCGTCGTCGAGGATATCCTCGCAGACACCTACGAGTTCTCCGAACTGGACGGGCCGGCGAACGTCCTCGTCTTTCCCAACCTGGAGGCCGGCAACATCGCCTACAAACTCCTCCAGCGGCTGGGGGGCGCCGAGGCCATCGGGCCGATGCTCGTCGGGATGGACGAACCCGTCCACGTGCTCCAGCGCGGCGACGAGGTCAAAGATATCGTCAACCTGGCGGGCGTCGCCGTGGTGGACGCACAGAACGAGTGACCTCCCCGACCTTAGGAAGTGTCTAGACTGGGCTCAGTCGCTCGCTCCGCCCCGGTTGGCCCGTGACGGCGGCGGGACGCGCTCGTCGACGCCCGGAGACTCGGGCAGGACGCAGCGAGCGGGTTCGTCGTTGACGTGGGCGTACTGGTCGGGCGCGTTGGCCAGTGCGTGGGCCGGATTGACGTCGCTGGGGATGCGCGCGGCCCGGATCTCCTCGAAGCCGTTGATCCGGGCGCGGATGCCGCGCCAGTGGAGTCCCGTCGCGACGGGGACCGAGACCTCGTGGTGGGATACCGACGCGGGGTCGTCGGCCGCGAGCGTCGCGGCGTTGACGTTCGCAGCCAGGTCGTCGTGGTCGATGAGGAGTCCGACGCTGGCGCTGGCTGGCGCACGGGACGCGAGTACGTCGAGGCCCAGGTGTAACGCCCGATACTCCGCGACGTTGTTGTCCGGCGCGTTGTCCGGGAGGGAGAGCCGAGCGACGCGCTCGCCGTCTCGCGTTTCGATGACGGCACCGAGCCCACCGCTCGCGTCCGTGTAGGATCCGTCGGTCGCGATGTAGAAGTCGCGGTGGTGTGTGCGCGGCGGATGCGCGATGTGGGGCGTCGGTGACTCGTCGAACAGGTCTCTCAGTGACGGCCGGCCGTAAGCGGCCATGAAATACGTTTCACGGTGCAGGCTGATAAATATACTGCCAGTGATAACGTTTGGCACTGGGGTGGAAAGTCGACCGTCTCCACCGTCGAGCGAGTGTTAATCCCGGCGGTGGGGGTGGCCGACGAAGAGCGTTACGGCGTTCGCCGCGAGGAGGGCGAGGAACGCGATGGTGACGGAGCTACTGTCGAGGCCGCTCGCCAACAGCGGGAGGTAGAGGAACGGGAGCGCGACGGCGACCCAGAACGAGAGGATCCGTACTGGGGAAAGGACGTTCTCGCCGGGCCGGACGACCGTTCCTGCGTCCTGGAGGGCGGTGCGAAGGTCGTTTGCGGAGGAGTTAGACATCGGGGACACCCACCAGATGCCAGCAGTGCCGACCCCATATAACCGGCCGAGCGTTCGGGTCGTTTCACACCGTTTCAACGTGGCAAACGTTGACTAGCACGTTTCACCACCGACTCACATCGGTCGATATTTTTCATTTCCCACGCTCAGCCCGTCTCGCGATTTCTGGACGTTCGATCACGGCCCGGCGACGCCCGGTTTCGGCGCCGTCTCACTCCTCCGGGACGGTCCCGAGTAGAGAGATGGTAATCGTCTCGTCCGTGCCTGGTAACTGGATTTCCGCGCGCACGTACTCTGGGACCGACGACCGCCACTGCTGGAGCGCGACCCGATAGCGTTGCCGATGGCGCTCGACGCTGTACGCTTCGGTCGGATCGGCGCGAAGGACGTCCTCGACGCCGTCAGGGTCGGGCGGCGCTGGACAGCGGTCGTTCACGAACGCCTCCGCCGGAAGCACAACGGGTGCCGGGTCCTCGGGCTCGTGTCCCTGACGGACGTGGAGTCGCGCTCGCATCCGGCCGCTGAACGGCGGCGTCATCCGGAGCACCGTGTCCGCGTTCCCGGTCCGCCGGGTCGCCTCGAGCGCGGTGACGAGATCCGCCGCCGTGACGACGACGGTGTCGACCACGGTCGGGTCCTTCGATCGTGTCATCGTGGTGCCGTCGCCTCCTCCCGAATCGAGGTTCGGATGGCTCTCGGAAACGTCCGTCGCCCACGGTACTGGCGTACACGAGTCGTGTGGTGACCGACTTCTGATATGGATCCACAGGTGATAATCGACGGGGTGGTTTTATGGTCGATATCGATCAACGACTGAGGCGTATGATTCGGGGGACGCTAACACCACGGAGGGACGTGTTTGGGCGATGACAACAACGAACCGGTCCGGACGGGTGCTCGTCGTCGACGACGAGCGCGCCGTCGCCGACCTCTATGCGAACTGGCTCGAGCCAGACCACGACGTACAGGTCGCCTACGACGGGAACCAGGCCCTCGAACTCGCCACCGACGACGTGGACGTCGTCTTCCTCGATAGACAGATGCCAGGCCAGTCGGGCGACGAGGTGCTCGAGGTGCTGGACGAACGCGGCTTCGACTGTCGAATCGTCATGGTGACTGCCGTCGACCCCGGGTTCGACATCGTCGAGATGCCGTTCGACGACTACCTGATCAAGCCCGTCACCCGCGAGGCGCTGACCGAATCGGTCGCGGACATGCTCACGCGCGATACGTACGACGAACAGATGCAGGAGTACTTCGCTCTCGTCTCGAAGAAGGCGACCCTCGACGCCCAGAAGAGCCGAGCGGAACTGGCGGAGAGCGAGGCCTACGCCGAGATAACGACTCGCGTCGACGAGTTCCGTAACCGGGTCGACGAGACTGCTGCCCAGGTGACGTCCTTCGAGGGGCTCTTCTACGAACTCCCCGGCGGAAACTGACGTTTCTCGGATGCCGGTTCAGCGACCCTGTCTGGTGGCCGCCTAGAGGTACGTCCCGTCCACGGCAACGCTGACAGTCTCGTCGGCGACGGTTAGCTCGTAGGTGTCGCGTTCGAGGACGTGGCCCCGGCCCGGTCGATAGTAGCCCATCTCCGCGGCCGGGATTGACAGTTCGACCGTCCGCGTCTCGCCGGCGTCGAGCGAGACGCGCTCGAAGGCGAGCAACTCACTGCTGGGTCGCACTAGCTGTGGCGAGCGCTGGGAGCCGTAGACCTGGACGATCTCGGTGCCGAGCCGGTCGCCGACGTTCGAGAGCGTCACTTCGAGTTCGACGGCCTCGCCGGGACCGATCTCCCGGGACAGCACGTCGAGGTCGCCGTACTCGAACTCGGTGTAGCTCAGTCCGTGACCGAAGGGATAGAGCGGGTCGTACGTGTCGGGATGCTCGTCGTCGCCGATGGGACGCGGCTGGCGCTGGTAGTCGTGGTGCTGGGGGAGGTCGCCCTCGTCGGACGGCATCGTGACCGGCAGGCGACCGGACGGTTCGTTGTCCCCGAAGAGGGTCTCGGCGATGGCGTGGCCGCCCTCGGAACCCGGGTAGTACGCCATGAGAATCGCCGGGACGTGCTCGGCCATCCAGTCGACGATCAGCGGCCGACCGGTGATCAGGACGCCGACGGTGGGCGTGCCGGTCTCGTGGATCGCCTGGACCAGTTCGCGCTGGGCGTCGGCCAGGCGGAGGTTCGACCGGTGGGGCCACTCGCCCGTCTCCACGCCGGCCTGGTCCTGGGGACCGAACTCGTGGATGTACCAGCCTTCGCCGAGCGCGACGACGGCGACGTCTGCCTCGGCAGCCTTCGCCGCCGCGGCCTCGACGTCGCGTGCCTCGTTGACCGTCGCGCCCTGCTCGTAGCTGACGGCGCCGTCCGCGTGGTGTTCGATGGCGTCGAGCAGGCTGTCGCCGGCGACGTGTTCCTCGGTGTCGACGCTCCAGCCGCCGACCTGGCTGACTTTGTCGTCGGCGTTGGGTCCGGCGACGAAGACGTCCTCGGTGCCGTCGAGGGGGAGCAGGTCGTCGTTCTTCAGGAGCGTCATCGAACTCCGTGCCGCCTCGCGGGCCACCTCGCGGTGGTCCTCGTGCCCGACGGTCTGGAGTGCCTCGTCCCTGTCGACGAAGGGGTCCTCGAACAGGCCCATGCGGAACTTCAGCGCGAGGACGCGGCGGACCTTCCCGTCGAGGGTGGATTCGTCGAGGTCGCCGGCTGCGACCAGGTCGACGAGGTGGTCGACGTGCCCGGTCGTCCCGACAGAGGCGACGGTCAGGCCGGCCTCCCGCGAGCGGTAGACCGATTCGCGCCAGTCCTCGGTGACGCGGTGGTCCTCGTGGAGGTGCCGGACGCCGCCCCAGTCAGAGACGGTGTGGCCGTCGAAGCCGAGTTCGCCCCGCAGGAGGTCCGTGAGGAACCGGTGGGAGCCGTGCATCGGCTCGCCGTTGGTCGAGTTGTACGACGGCATCACGGAGGTCACGCCCTCGTCGACGACCGACTCGAACGGCCGGAGGAACGTGTTCCAGAGCCGGTATTCTGATATCTCGGCCGGCGCGGCGTCCTCACCACGCTCCGGCCCGCTGTAGGCCGGGAAGTGCTTCGCCGTCGCGACGACGTTCTCCTCGCCCTCGATCCCCTCGCCCTGGTACCCCCGGACTTTCGCGGCGGCCATCTCGCCGACCAGCCGCGGGCTCTCGCCGAAGGTCTCGAAGACGCGACCCCACCGGGGTTCCCGGCCCACGTCGCAGGTGGGCGAGTAGTTCTGGTGGGCCCCCGTCGCACGGACCTCGGTCGCACAGATATCGGCCGCTCTCTCGGCCAGGTCTGGATCCCAGGTCGCCCCGGTCCCCAGCCCGTTCGGGAAGATGGCCGACCCGGCCACGTACGCGTGCCCGTGGACGGCGTCGACGTTGAACAGCACGGGGATCCCCAGGCGGGTCTCCTCGCGTGCCAGCTGTTGTATCTCGTTGACGGTGTCGACGATTTCGCCGGGCTCCGTCCCGATGGACCCGCCCCATCCGAACGTCGCTACCGCCCCGAGCGTGTGCTCGGTAACCGCGTCTTTCACGTCGTCGAGACTGTTGAACTCGCCCATCTTGCCGCCCCACGTACCGACCAGCTGTCCGGCCTTCTCCTGGACAGTCATCCGGTCGAGGAGGTCCTCGACGCGGCGGTCGACGGCGGCGTCGGGCCGCTGATAGAGGTGGTCGTCACCGTTGGTCTGCATCGTTCACAACCGTCCCGCCATCCCGTTAAATAAGTTTGCAAATCCGGAACCGAGCGTCCGCCACGGAGACGGCCGTTCACAGGCGTCTCCGGCGACGCAACCACGTCGCCGGATGGCCATTAGTCCGACGGGCGTTTCCCCGCGCCTGGTGGGATAAACCACAATTACTATAGCTATGAAGCGAAAGTAATCGGGTGTGAGATTCTGTCTCGAACGGACTGCGCGGGCCGTTCTTGCAACATTGGCAGCCGATGGAATCGCGCTCGGGGCGATTCCGTGTCTGCCGCTCGGATCTGCCGGTCTGGTCGACCGGGCCATCGCGTTTCTCGGCGTCGATACGCTCACACGCACCCGGGGACGCAACCGCGCATGTACCCCCCGAGTTCGGACTCGACTCTCCGGCGAGTCCGAAACGACTACACAAGAAGATGATGACACTCAACTCATGGTGGGAGTCTAATGGCGACGCAGAATAGCAACCCTCGCTCCGAGCGCGGAGTCGAGGATCCAATCATCCAGATGCGTGGCGCCTCGGTGACCTACGACGAAGGCGAATCCTACGTACTCGACGACGTCTCGCTGGACATCGGCCGCGGCGAAATCGTCGGTATCATCGGCGAGAGCGGTTCGGGCAAGTCGATGCTCGCTTCGTCGATGCTCGACGCCATCCCCGACCCCGGTCTCCTCACTGGCGGGATCCGGTACAACCCGCCGGACGACGAACCGATAGAGATCCTCGACCTCGACAAGGAAGGGATCCGGAGCCTGCGCTGGGAGCACGTCTCGATGGTCTTCCAGGGCGCGATGAGTTCGTTCAACCCGACGATGAAGGTCGGCGACCACTTCGTGGAGACGCTGAAGGCCCACGACGCGAACGTCGAGGAGGGGATGGCCCTGGCCCACGAACTGCTCGAGGACCTCTACCTCGAACCCGAACGTATCCTCGAGTCCTACGCCCACGAGCTCTCGGGCGGGATGCAACAGCGCGCCCTCATCGCGCTCAGTCTGGTGCTCGAACCCGAGATGCTCGTGATGGACGAGCCGACCGCCGCGCTCGACCTGCTGATGCAGCGGTCGATCCTCCGTCTGCTCGAGGACCTTCAGGAGAAGTACGACCTCACGATGGTGTTCATCACGCACGACCTGCCGCTGGTCGCCGCGCTGGCCGACCGGATGGCCATCATGTACGCCTTCAAGCTGGTCGAGGTCGGCCCCACTCGCGAGCTGATCGAACACGCCGCCCACCCGTACACGCGCAAACTGCTCAACTCGACGCCGAACCTCGACGCGCCGCTGGACGAGATGGAGGCCATCGAGGGTGACCAGCCAGCGCCGATCAACGTCCCGACGGGCTGTGCGTTCCACCCGCGGTGTCCGCTCGCCGACGAACAGTGTCGGTCGACGGTACCGGAGTTCTTCGACGCCGGCGAGGACCACGAGGTCGCCTGCTATCACTGGGAAGAGGCGATCGACCAGATTTCGCTGAACTACGCGGACTCGCTTGGTGACCGCGCGGCCAGCGGAGGTGACGACTGATGAGTAGCGAACCACCGCTGCTGGAACTCGAGAACGTCGAGGTCCACTTCGAGGACAAACCCGGCCTGCTCGACTTCGGTGGCGAGACGAAGACGGTTCGTGCCGTCGACGGCGTCAACCTCACGCTCGAGGAACGCGACGTCCTCTCCCTGGTCGGCGAGTCCGGCTGTGGCAAGACGACGCTCGGCAAGACCGCAATCGGCCTCCAGCGGCCGACCGGTGGGAGCGTCAAGTTCCGCGGCCACGACATCTGGGAGGTCCGCGACGGGAAATCGGACGCCGACATCACCTGGAAGGATATCCGCACGTCGCTGCAGATCATCCACCAGGACCCGGGTGCCTCGCTCAACCCCAACCGGCGTATCCTCTCTATCCTCTCCGAGCCGCTCAACCAGGTCAACGCGGAACTCAGCCGCAGCGAGAAGCGCGAGCGGATCTACGCGCTGCTCGAACGCGTCGGGATGAACCCGGCGGCCGACTTCGCCGAACGCTACCCCCACCAGCTCTCTGGCGGCGAGAAACAGCGCGTCGCGCTGAGCCGCGCACTGTTGATGAACCCGGACGTCATCCTGGCCGACGAGGCCATCAGCGCGCTGGACGTCTCCCTGCGCGTCGAGATGATGGACCTGATGCACGAACTCCAGAACGAGTTCAACACCTCGTTCGTGTTCATCTCACACGACCTCTCGAACGCCCGGTACTTCACCGCCCACGCCGGCGGAAAGATCGGCGTCATGTACCTGGGCGAACTCGCGGAGATCGGTCCGGCCGAGGACATGATCGGCGACCCGCGTCACCCCTACACCAACGTGTTGCGCTGGGCGACGCCGGACCTCTCGCTCAGGGAGACCGGCGACCCGCCGATGCGGAAGATCGACATCCCGGACCCGGTCAACCCGCCGAGTGGCTGCCGGTTCCACACGCGGTGTCCGGAGGCCCGCGAGGTCTGTCAGGAGGAGACGCCGCCGGACTACCAGGCTGGCGAACAGCGCGTCGCCTGCTTCCGCGAGGACGAGGACCACTCGTACTGGAACAGTCCCGAACTGAGCGACGGCAACCTCGCAGACACCGGGACGAACACCGACGTGGGCGAGGAGTCCGGCTTCTCGGACTAGTCGTCCCCGACGCCTTTTGCGATACCGTTCTGCACTCGATCCAGTCAGCTCTGCGTCCCGTCGCCCGGTGACACATCGGTAGCGGTCTCGCGTCTCCACTGGCGGGGCCGGTCGCCGTCGCTCGCGGGGCGTCAGATCGTCGAAAAAGTCGACCGGAGCTACAGCGAGCAGGACGTGGCGGGCTCCTCTTCGCAGGTCGGCACGACGCCATCGCGGTGGTCGAGTAGCTCGAAGTAGTTCCCGCCGGAGTCCTGACTCGACCTGCCGCGAACGACCGGGACGGCACGGCTGGCCTGGTGGTTACACGCCTGGAGGCGCTGGTCTCCGCCGCCGGCGTCGTATTCGTAGCCTTCCAGCGCCGACTGGATGGCGCCGGGATCGAACGACTCCGCGCGCGCTGCCGCGGCGGCGAACTGGAGGGTCTGGGTGTAGGTAACGTGTGCCGTCCCGGACCCGGTCGCGGCGTCGCCGCCGGCGATCGTCCCGTAGTTGCTCACGTACGCCGAATCGTACGCCTTGGCGTACTCGCCGTCGAGGCCGGCTTCCCACGGCATCGTTCCGAGGATGTCGGCGACCTCGGAGCCGACGACGTAGCCCAGCGAGTCGTCGATGAAGGGGACGACGACCTGTGTCTCCTCGGGGACGGCGTCCTGAGCGGCCGTCAGCGCGTTGATGGCGTCGATCCCGAACAGGTTCAGGAACAGGGCGTCCGGTCGGCCGCGTGTGATCTGGGCGAGGTCGTCCTCGTACCCCGTCGAGCCGGGCTGGATGGCCTCGTTCCCTCGGGGTTCCCAGCGGGGCGTCCCCGAGTCGGCGAAGTACCGGTCGACCGCGTTCCGCAGGTCCTTCCCCTCCGGGGAATCGGCGTACAGCTGGACGTAGGTGGCCCGTTCGCCCACCCTGGTGGCGAGCGTCGGTCCGAGGGCGCGCACGAGTGCACGCGAGGAGTACATCTCCCGGTACATCGTCGCGGCGCACTCTTCCCCGCTGAGCGCGTCGAGTAGACACGTCCCAGCCATGAAGGGCACCTCGTGTTCGATCGCGATATCGCGGTGGGCCCTGGCGGTGCTCGCCCTGGCGCCGCCACAGATCATGGTCACTTCGTTTTCGGTCACGTGGGGGAGGACGTTCGACCGCGCCGTCTCGCCGCTCCCCTCGTTGTCGACGGTCGTCGTCTCCACCTCGTACCCGAGGAGACCGTCACCGGTCAACTCCTCGAACGCGCCGGCCTCGACGAGTCCGCCACCCTCGTTGATGTGCTTGACCGCCAGTTCGAATCCGTTCAGCTCCTTGTCACCGAGACGCGAGTACGGTCCGGACTGTACCGTCGACAGCAGGAACGTCGGTGCCGAATCCGGCGTCGGCGTGCCGCCGCTCCCGTCGGAGATACAGCCGGCCAGCCCACCGAGTCCGGCGGCGCTCCCTGCCGCGATCGTCTCGAGCAGCCGCCGTCGAGACGTCGTCCCACCTGTCGCGTGGCGCTCCTCCCGTTCCATGGGCTTGATTGGATAATTATACCATATATTCCTTTGGGTACCCGGTCACAAATTGGCAGCCACCGGGCTCGTGAGTGGTATCCAGATCGGGTCGCAAGTCACCGGTGAACCGGGCCCCGCAGCGAGGGCGAACGTCGTCCCCAGATCGTAGCGGTATCCAGGACTGGTTGCCGGCCGATCCGGCCGCCTTCGGACGTCCAGCGGCCGACGCGAAAGATACTTGAGCGGTGATTGGGAATGGGTGGCAATGCCTCCGGGTGATTCTCGCGGCATCTCTCGACGAGACTTCGTCGCGTCTGCGGTGGCGATCGGTGGGTCGGCGGCGCTGTCTGCCTGTCTCGGTCGGGAAGCGCCGCTGGTGTCCGAGAAGTCGGACCGGGAGTCCCAGTTTCCGACCGGCTCGGACCCCGCGTCGCTACCCGACGGCCAGCACAACTGGAACGAGTACCTGGTCACGGACGCCCACGGGAACACGGCGATTCCGCAACATCAGGTCGTCCTCGGCCTCGAGTACGTGGGATCGGTGCCGCCGACCGACGAAGAACGGAGCGAGGTCGAGGCCGCGTTACAGTCCCTGGAGCGAGCACACCAGTGGGGGACCGGTGGCGCGACGTCGGCGTCGCTCAACGAGGGGCTCCTGACGCTACTCGGCTACTCACCGCGATATTTCGACCGGATGGACGCGAGCGTCGACGGGCTCACACCGCCGGAAGACGTCCTCAAGGCCGTCGGCGAGGACCCCTCGATGGCCGACCCATACGACGCCTACCTCGTACTCAACAGCGACTACGGCTCGATCCTGCTGGGCTGCGAGGAGGCGCTGTTCGGCGAACGCGACCGGATCAACGGCCAGGCCGTCGAGGGGACCTTCGAGGGAATCTTCGAACGACGCGAGCGCCGGGCCGGCGTCGTCGGACGTGGGAACGTCGCCGACGAGGTCGACAACGACTCGATACCGCCGTCTGCGCCGCTTTCGATGGGGTTTCGCTCGGGGTTCCGCGACACGCAGCCCTCGGAGGCGGCGGTCACCATCGACGACGGACCGATGGCGGGTGGGACCATACTTGCGGCCTCCCGCCTGCACATTGACCTGGACCGGTGGTACGAACAGGACGACGACGAACGCTTCGCCGAGATGTTCTCACCGACGCAGGACCCGGCCGACATCGGGCCGGTCGGTGATCGGCTCGGGTCCACCAGCGAGATAACGAAAGATGACACGGAGAACGTCGAGGAAATCGCCGAAGAACACGGGCGCCTCGGTCACTCTCAGAAAGTCGCGCGTGCACGCGACGAGGATTTCCGGCCACAGATCCTCCGCCGGACGGAGGGCGTGGCCACGGACGTGGCAGAGGGCGTCGGCTTCAACTTCCACTCCATCCAGGCCACGATGGACGCGTTCGTCGAGACGCGCACGGCGATGAACGTCGACGAGTACGACGTCGACGTCGCCGACGACGACCACGGCATCGTCGACTACCTCGAGACGAGAGCACGCGGCAGTTACGTCGTCCCGCCGCGAGACCAGCGGGCACTCCCGACTATCTAACGTGACTCAGAACACACAGCGGGCGCGAATCGCGCTCGTCACCTGCTGCGTCGCGGTCCTGGCTGTCACGGCCGGCTGCTCGGCGCTCGGCGAATCGCCACCCGAGATACAGTTCCGCAACGCCACCGCGGAGAGCGGGCTGTCGTACTCGGACTCCATCGACAGCGGCTTCGGCAACGGGAACGCCGGCATCTACGCGACTGACTTCGACGACGACGGCTGGACCGACCTGCTCGCCATCGGCGACGAGCGGCCGGCGCTGTTCCGGAACGACGGCGGGACGTACGAGGAGAGCGACGCGCTCCCGCCCCTGAATCGCACGTTCAAGAGCGCCGCGGTCGTCGACTACGACAGCGACGGCTGGGAGGACATTCTCCTGCTCCCGACCAACGGCTCGGTCGTCACGCTCCACAACGACGAGGGCTCCTTCGAGCGCGTCGACGTCGGCCTCGGCAACGTGACCTACCCGCTCGGCGCAGCGGCCGCCGACTACGACGGTGACGGCGACCGCGATCTCTTCCTCTACCAGGCGGGCAACTGGCGCGTGGGCAAGCCAGCCGGCTACTTCACGCCCAACGGGACCGTCCAGGACGACAACGGCAACCCCAACGTCCTCTACGAGAACGTGGACGGTGAGTTCGAGCGCGTCGACGACGCCGGTATCGACGGCGACCGCTGGAGCCTCGCGGCGAGTTTCACGGACCTCACCGGCGACGGCCACCCCGACGTCCACGTCGCCAACGACTACAACAGCGACGTGCTGTACGTCAACCAGGGCGACGGCACGTTCGAGAAGCGCAACCTGCGTGGGTCGACCGAACGGAACGGGATGGCCTCGGAAGTCGCCGACGTGACCGGTGACGGCCGCCAGGACGTCTTCGTCACGAACATCTACCTCCCCATCTCGCCCCAGACGATGGGCCACGAGCGTTACGAGCGCGTCGAGTACTTCCTCTCGTACGTCATCCACTCGGGCCGGACGAAGGGGAACACGCTGCTGGTCAACCAGGGCGACGGTGAGTTTGCGGACCAGGCCGACGAGTTCGGCGTCCGGCAGGGCGGCTGGGGGTGGGCGGCGAGCCTCTCCGACTTCAACAACGACGGCCGGCCCGACCTGATCCACACGACCCAGAACGTCGTCACGATCGACCAGGAGGACCCCCACTACCCCTATCCGATGGTGTGGCAGAACAACGGGAGCGGCTACACCTCGCTCGACGCCTCCGACCGCGGCTTCGACAAGCACGACGGCCGCGGGATGGTGACGCTCGACTACGACCGCGACGGCGACCAGGACGTCGTGACGGCCAACTACGACCAGCCCTACGTCGTCTACGAGAACACGGTCGACGAGTCCAACAGCGTCCAGTTCCGCGCCGTCGGCGACGAGGGCGAACTCGCCCTCGGGGCGACCGTCGAGGTGGACGCCGAGGGCGACACGACGACCGTCGTCCAGAACGGGCGAACGGACTACCTCTCGCAGGACAGCCGCGTCAGCCACGTCGGCCTCGGATCGGCCGAGAGCGTCCATATCACGGTCACCTGGCCAGACGGCACCGAGCAGCGCTTCGAGGACGTCGCCGCGAACCAGCGACTGCGGATTACCAGGGACGGCCTGGAGACGGTCACGACGTTCGACGGCGGTGGGGATTAAGCCCATAGGGTCCCTCACCCCTGGCATGAGCACTCTGGCGGAGACGAGCGCCCTGATCACCGGGGCGAGTTCGGGTATCGGCCGCGCCACTGCACACGCACTCGCCAGCCGCGGCGCCGACGTCACCATCTCGGCGCGCCGCGAGGAACGGCTCCAGGAACTGGCCGAGACGCTTCGCGAGGAGTACGGGGTCGACGTCCTCGTCCACACGGCCGACGTCACCGACGACGAGCAGGTCGCCGACCTGGTGGAAGCCGCGGCCGCGGAGTTCGGCCGCCTCGACACCGTCGTCGCCAACGCCGGCCTCGCCCGCGAGGGGTCTGTCGAGGAGATGGAGACCGACGCCTTCCGGCAGATGATGGACGTCAACTGCGAGGGGCTGTTCTTCACCGCCCGCGAGTCGATTCCCCACCTCCGGGAGACCGACGGCATCCTCGTCGTCCTCGCCAGCATGGCCGGTCAGTACCCCCGCCCGGGCAACCCGGTGTACGCCGCCACCAAGTGGTGGGCCCGCGGGTTCGCAAAGTCCCTGGCCGGCAGTGTGGGCTCCGACGGCGTCGGCGTCACGGTCGTCAACCCGACCGAGGTCCGTACGGAGTTCGGCTCCGAGGACGACCAGGCCTCGGAGGACGTCCTCTCGCCCGACGAGGCCGCCGAACCCGAGGACGTCGCCGAGGCCATCGCCTTCGCCGCCGAACAGGAGCCCCCGAACGTCGTCCAGGAACTCGACTTCTACCGCCGGGACAAGTTCGAGGGCTGGTGAGTCGGCGGCGCTGGCTCCCCCATCCGGAGTCCGCCGGACGCCACTGTTAACCGTCGGAGACTGGTACTTTCAGGGAATCGATGACGCGAAACGTCCTGTTCGACACCGACCCCGGGTGTGACGACGCGGTGATGCTCGCCATGGCGCTGGGCCACGACGCCGTCGACGTGGTGGGTCTCTCGACGGTCTGTGGCAACTCCACCGTCACCAACACGACCCGGAACGCCCTCGCGATCCTCGACCACGGCGGCTTCGACGTCCCGGTCGCGCGCGGCTGCGAGCGTCCGCTCGTCGACGACCTCACCACGGCCGAGTGGATCCACGGCGAGGGCGGCCTCCGCGGCGACCTCCCGGACCCGACCTCCGAGCCCGTCGACCAGCACGGCGCCGACTTCATCGTCGAACAGGCCCGCGAACACGGCGACGACCTGACTATCGCCGCCGTCGGCCCCCTCACCAACCTCGCGATAGCACTGGCGAAGGAGCCGGCCCTCCCCGAGATGGTCGACGACATCTACCTGATGGGTGGCGCGGCCTTCCAGAGCGGCAACGTCACCCCGGCCGCCGAGGCCAACTTCCACAACGACCCGGCCGCGGCCAGCCGCGTTATCCAGGACGCCGAGGCGAAGATGGTCGGCCTCGACGTCACCAACGGCGCCTCGCCAGCGCCCGAGACGATCGATTCGTACGGAGAGCGGGGCGGCGGCTTCGGCGTCGTCGCCGACTGGATCGGCTACCCCGAGGCGGCCCAGGGCGTCGGGCAGGACCGACTGGCGGTCCACGACGCCGCCGTCGCGGCCGATCTCGTCGACCCCGGCGTCCTCTCCTTCGAGGAGTACTTCTGCGAGGTCGACACCACCGGCGGTCCCTCCCACGGCGCCGTCGTCTGCGACCAGTACGGGGTCCGCGACGCCGAGCCGAACGCGTCAGTCGCGGTCGATATGGACCTCGAGCGCTTCCGCTCGGTGTTCCGGGCCGGTGTCGAGGGGTACGCGGCCGCGGTGGACGGCGCGGACGGGTGAGGACGGCCGGAATCGGCGATAGGACGGGATTCTCGCTGTCGCCGTGTCCCGGTCCCGGTCACGCCCGACCTGCCCATTTCGGTGTCCCGCAGCGGTCATCCCCTCTCGGAGCGGTATTCGAGCGGCGACAGTGCCCCCGTTCGTCGCACGGTGGTGACGGACTGGCCCGAGGGACGGGACGAGGTCGTCGTCCCCGCGGGAAACGAGGGGCAGTCGTTCCGTCCGGCGCTGGCATCCAGTATGCTCACAACTGGGGCACCCGTTTATGCCCATTCGAGTTGGATATCCAACACATGTCCGTCGACCGACCGTCGTCGAACCCCGTTCGGGTCTTGCTCGCGCGGAAACACCTCGCCTGGTGGATTCTCGGCGTCGTCTTCCTCGGCGTCGTCGCCTACGTCGGGTACGCGTACCTCCCGTGGATCGTGTTCGGCCTGTTCGCCTACTACGTCGCGCGGCCGGTTTCGCGCCGACTCGAACCTCGCGTCGGTTCGACGGGCCTGGCCGCCCTCGCGACGATACTCCTCATCGTCGTCCCCTTCGTCGTCTTCTTCACCGCGTTCCTGCTCGTCGCGCTCGGCCAGTTCGTGGACGCGGTGTCCGGCGTGCCGGTGCAGGTGATACTCGACCAGCTTCCGTTCCGGATCCCCGCCCTCCCGGACACCCCCGAAGAGGTCTACGAAACGGTCATCGTTCTGGTCCAGGAACCGTCGGTCCAATCGGCCGTCGGGGCCGTCACCGGCACCATCGGCCTCGTCGGTTCCGTCCTCTACAATCTGTTCCTCTCCATCCTGCTCGCCTTCTTCCTGCTCGTCAACGACCGACGCCTCGCAGACTGGTTCAGCACCGAAATCTTCGACGAGGAGAGCCTCGCGACCGGATACTTCTGTCGCGTCGACGCGGGACTGAAGTCCGTCTACTTCGGCTACACGATGACCATCTTTGCCATCGTGATCCTCTCGACGGTCATCTACACGGCGTTCAACGCGTTCGCCCCCGGGACGCTCGCGATCCCGTCGCTGGTGCTGTTCGGCGTCGTCACCGGCGTCTTCACGCTCGTCCCACTGGTCGGCCGGTCCATCGTCTACCTCTTCATCGCGGTGGTCCTCGGGATTCAGGCCGTCTCGACCGACCCGGCGCTGCTCTGGTACCCGATCGCGTTTCTCCTCGTCATGACGATCGCCTTCGACAACGTCGTGCGGACGTACATCCGACCGTACCTCTCGGGGCGGATGTTCGCGACCGCACTCGTCATGTTCGCCTACCTCCTCGGTCCCGCGCTGTTCGGCTGGTACGGCATCTTTCTCGGCCCCCTTCTGCTCGTGGCAATCGTCGCTTTCATGCAGTACATCCTCCCGATCCTGGCGCATCCGGAGCGAGAACGGGTGACCCTCGCGTCGGGACCGACCCTCGACGAGTACGTACAGCGGACGACGGGCGACCCGGGCGCGTCACCTGACTCGGACTCCGAAGACAGGTCGCCCGGATGACCGCCATCGAACCCGCCGTCCGTGCACTGGCTCCGTCGGCCGCTCGGAGGTTCGAGACCCGGGCCTGGGCGGCTCACGGACCGGTACACCGTCACCTGGCGCACCCGGGAGCGGCACCCGTCACGACGGGAGTCGGCCGAAGAGTTGTTACTTCGGCGATAGTAAACGGCACTGCCGGTCGAGAGAGCACGTGGAACGCTCCCCGGGCGACAGTCGGTGGCCGGCCCGAACGAACGCGCGACTTTCGAACGATGACACACGACAGAGCGATCGTCCGCGTCGCACAGCTGACCGGTGATGCTGGATCTAACTCCGGTGAGAACGAACCGTGAGCTTCGTCGAAGTGCTCCCCCTGGCCATCGTGATGATCGCGGGACCACAGATACTCTCGTCCATCTTTCTCGCGACGAGTGAGCGATGGCGGACCAACTCGGCGGCCTACGTCTTCGGTGCGGCCCTCTCTATCAGTCTCGTCGTCTCCATCGCATACCTGCTGGGGAGCAGTCTCGGTGGCGGTGGCGGACTGTTGGGTGCGAGCGCACGGCAACTGCTCTACCTCGCCGTCCTGGTGCTCCTCTTCTACGCCGCAGTCGACACGTACCGAAAGCGGGAGGTGTCGGAGCCGCCGAAGTGGATGGGGAAGCTGACGAACGCGACACCCGGGTTCTCGTTCAGGCTGGGATTCCTCCTGCTGGGCGTCTTCCCGACCAACGTCGTCACCTCGATCAGCGTCGGAACGTTCCTCGCGGCGAACGCCGACCCGGTGACGGACGCGGCCGGATTCGTCTCGCTCACGCTCTTCATGCTCGCGCTTCCTTCGCTCGGCGTGCTCGTCCTCGGCAGGCGGGCGGAGCTCGTCCTTCCGAAGATTCGTGACTGGATGAACGACAACACCTGGATCATCTCCGAGGCGGTCATCGCTCTCTTCGTCGTCCTGACGCTCCAGAACCTCCTCGGATGAACTCTCACGTGAGAGAGGGGCCGGTTTCACGTCCGTCGCCACACGAGCCCGGTCGAACGGTATCGTGCACGGGGGGCTCCGGAACCACCGGAAGACTCGCTTCGCTCGGTTTTCGAGCCTTGGCTCGCTTCGCTCGCCAAGACCTACGGGTTCGTCGCGTCTCCCCGGGCATTTCCGCAGCAGTCGCTCACTGGCGTTCGTGAATCGTTCGGCTAGGGGGACGCCTGGGCAGGGCCTACCGGGCTCCGAACCACCGAAAACCTCGCTCCGCTCGTTTTTCGAGCCTTGGCTCGCTTCGCTCGCCAAGACCTACGGGTTCGTCGCGTCTCCCCGGGCATTTTCCGTGGCAGTCGCTCACTGGCGTTCGCGACTTTGGAAAATGCCCGGGGAGGGCTCCGAACCCTCGATCTCCGCATGCCCCAGGTCACAGGCTCGACGAAAGCCCACCGAGACATGCCGGAATGGTGCCGCGCGAGTCTGACGACCCTATGAGTGCGGCGCTATGTCCAGCTAAGCCACCCGGGCGCGGGTGCAATCAGTGGTTGGCCGGAGGTCGCCTTTAACGTTCTCATTGAGGGGCGCTCCGTCAGTCGGTCTCGTGGCCCGCCTCCAGGTCGAGCCGCGAACCCGATGGAACCGGAAATCGCCGGCGTTCGAGGGGTCGGTCGGTCGCCTCGTTCGACCGTCGAGACCGGGCTTCGGTCGTGGTGTTTCACCCGCGGATTTAAGACACCGGACGAGTACCTCATGAGCATGGACGTACCAGACCTCGTCCGGCAGTCGCTCGGGGACGAGGAGATTCAGGCTGGGGTGTCGCTCGGTGACGATGACGCGATCTGTTTCACCCCGACGCGATCGCTCGTCTACCGGAGTGAGGGGCTCCTGAGTGACGAAGGCGTCTCGGAGTACGCACACGACTTCGAACGGCTCGCTGTCTCCGAAGGCCGGCGCAAGACCAAGTACACGATGACCTACGTCGACCGGGAGGAGAAGTTCACCGTCCCGGGCAACCGGACCGACCCGGTGCTCGAACGACTCGTCGAGAGCAACCTCCGAATCGAGGGCGTGCTCGACGACGACGAGTCCGTGACGGGCGTCTTCCGCTTCAGCGAACTCACGCTCGTCGTCGCCCAGCAGCGCGTCCTCAAGCACGTCGGCAGCTACACCTGGGACGGCGACTTCGAGGTGTACGACTACGACGACGTGACGGGCCTGCACTTCGAGGACGGCAGCGTCGCGACGGCCGTCGTCATCGAGGCCGGCGGGCGCCCCGAACGCATCAAGGCCCCCAACGAGCAGGCCGGCGTCGTCCGCCGGACCCTCCAGGAGGCGCTGTTCGACTACCACGAGGTCGACTCGCTCGATGCGCTCAACCGGAAGATCGCCGTCGAGACCGAGGATCCCAACGCCGACGAGAGCGACGACCACTCCAGCGGCCTCGGTCTCGATTCGGGCATCGACCCGCTCGTCAGCGACTCGGACGACGACGAGGCGGCCGAGTCCGAGCCAGAACCGGCGGCCGGGCAGTCCGGCGGCGGGACCGCATCGACGTCGGCGCGGGAGCGCGACTCCTCGGCCGGCCAGTCCACCCAGACCGCCGCCTCGACCGTCGACCTGGAGTCGGCCGCCGACGCCGCGAGCACCGCCGCGGAGTCCACGGCCGCCAGCAGCGACGACCTCGACGCCGTCACCGACCAGCTCGAAGAGCTGACGGCTGCGGTCGAACAGCAGAACGAACTCCTCGAGCAGCAACAGCGCACCGTCAAGCAGCTCATCGAGGAACTCCGCCGCGGTCGGTGACCGGGTCTCCCTCTCACTCCCGGCCGAGCACCTTTCTGATACACGTCGACCCGAACGGCCCCATCTCGTCGGCGTCGAACTGGACGAAGTGGCCCTCGGAGATGCCGGCGCCGCAGCGCTGACAGGAGAACTCGCCTTCTTTCACGACGACGTCGCTCTCGAAACTCACGTACGTCCCGTCCGCGACCGGTCGGACCGTCCCGCCCTCGCGCTCGACCACGCCACGACGGGCCGCCTCGTCGAGAATGTCACGCTGCAACTGCGGACTCGTCGTGACGATCTCGATGCGGTCCATCGCCTCCTTGACGGAGAGCTCGCCGTGCTCGAGGTGGGCGAGCAGTTCGAGGCCGAGTTCGATGCGGTCGTCGTCCGTCACGACCGGGAGCGACGCCGCCGCCGGAATTAAGCGTTTGGGACGGCTCGGACCCGGGAGACCACAAGAGGTTTGACGATCCGTACGCCGTGTTCACTCGATGAACTGGCTGTCGCGGCGCCAGGTTGCGGGGTCGGTCCTGCTCGTCGGCGTCGCGCTCGTGGCGACGATTCTCCTCTCGCCGGCGCGCCTGCTCGCCGAACTGGCCGGACTCTCGACGCGTCCCGTCCTCTTCGGCGGCGCGCTCGTCGTCCTCTACCTGGTCCGCCCGCTGTTCGCCTGGCCGATCAGCCCTATCTCCGCGCTCGTCGGCTACGTCCTCGGTGTCACGTACGGCGTCCCGGTCGCCCTCGTCGGCGCGACCCTGACGTGCGTCCCGCCGTTCCTCTTCGCTCGCTACGTCGGCGTGGACGACCCGGAAGACTCCCCAGAGACGATCGTCGACCGGCTCGGTGCCGCCGGCCGTCGGGTGGTCGAGGTCACCGGTGCGACGCGGGGCGTGCTCGCAGCTCGTCTCTCGCCGATTCCCGCCGACCCTGTCTCCTACGGTGCGGGCGTCTCCGGCGTGTCCACGCGCGCGTTCGTCGCCGGAACGTTCGTCGGAGAAGTTCCGTGGGTCGTCCTGGAAGTCCTCGCGGGCGCGTCGATGCGTCAGCTCTCGATGCAGGGGCTCGGGGCCGGCCTCCACGTGGTCGTCGGCTCCGCCGCGGTCGCGTTGCTCGTCCTGGCCGGGCCGACGTATCGGCACGTCTGGCGGGACCAGCCCTCCTAAACTGTTATCTCGAAGCGAGCACCCTCCTCGCGCTCGCTCTCTGCGACCGTGACGGTCCAGCCGTGAGCCGCGGCGATGCGCTCGACGAGTGGCAGACCGAGTCCTGTGCCGTCCGTGCTGGTCGTGTACCCCTCGTCGAACACGTCCGGGCGGCGGTCGGGGTCGATACCGGCCCCGTCGTCGGCGACGAAGAATCCGCCGTCGGTGTCGCCGACCCGGACCGAGACACCCCCATCGTCGTCCGCGCCGTGTTGGACCGCGTTCTGGAAGAGTTCCGCGAGGAGTTCGCGGAAGCGGTCGGGATTCGCCTCGACGGTCCGGGCCGTCTCCACCGTCAGTGACGACCCGTCTGCCTCGAGCTTGTCCCACGCCTCGGCCGCGACGTCGGCCACCTCGACTGGCTCGACGTCGCCGATATCGTGACCCTGGCGCGTCAGCCGGACCACGTCGTCGATGAGCCGTTCCATCCGGTCGGCGGCGTCGCTGGCGGCCGCCAGGTTCTCGACGGAGCCGCTCTCCAGTGCGAGCTGGACGCGCCCCTGGACGACGTTGAGCGGGTTGCGGAGGTCGTGACTCACGAGGCTGGCGAAGGCTTCGAGTTCGCGCTGCTGGGTCTTCCGCTCCGAGACGTCCCGACCGACGCCGCTGACGCCGACGACCTCGCCGTCGGCGTCGGTCAGCGCCGTCCCGCGAAATTCGAACGGGATCGCCTCGCCGTCGATCGGTTCGACGGTCCCCTCGAACTGCACTCGCTCGCCGTCGAAGGCCCGACCGAACGCCTGGCGCGCCTTCGGCCTGTCCGCCTCGGCGAAGAACTCGATGGCGTCGCTGGCAGCGATCTGTTCGTCGGTGTAGCCCGTCACCTCGTTGACCCTGTCGTTCCAGCGCCGGAGGCTGCCGTCCGTCCCGACGACGAAGAAGACGTCCGACAGGGAGTTGAGGACGTCTTCCGTGAACTCTCGTTCGTCCTCGAGTTCGCGCTCGCGCTCTTTCCTGGCCGTGATGTCGGTGACGAACCCCTCGATAGCGCCCGACTCCTCGGCCGACTCGACGGTACGACCCCGCTCCCACACCCAGCGTTCCTCGCCGTCGGCGGTCTCGATGCGGTAGGTCACCTCGAACGGTTCGTCAGCGCGGACGGCGGTCTGGACCCGCTCCCACACCGCTTCGCGGTCGGCCTCGCGTATGACGTCGTCGTTCCAGCTGACGTCGCCAGACTCGATGGCGTCGGCCGAGTATCCGGTGAGCGCCGCCGCCCCGTCGCTCACGAACGTCATCGGCCACCCGCGCTCGTTCCGGCACCGGTAGACCATCCCCGGCAGGTTCGAGATGAGCGTCGAGAGCCGTCGCTCGGACTCCTCGAGCGCGCGCTTGGCCCGGTCGGACGAGACGGCCTGTTCGATGCGGTTCGCCAGCACCGCGTACTGGTCGGTCCCCGTCTCCTTCTGGAGGTACTCCGTGACGCCCGCGGAGATGGCGTCGCTGGCTATCTCTTCGCTCCCCTTCCCCGTGAAGAGGACGAACGGCAACTCCGGATAGGCCTCGCGCACCGCTCTGAGGAACGCGAGGCCGTCCTTCCCGGGCATGTCGTGGTCGCTGACGACGCAGTCGACGTCCTCGGTCTGGAGGCGTGCCAGGCCGTCGTCGACGTTCGTTTCGGTGACGACCGTGATCTCCTCGTTCTGGCGTCGTAACTGCATTCCTACCATCTCGGCGAAGTCGGCGTCGTCGTCCACGTGGAGGACGCGAATCTCGCCTCCATCCGCATCGTTCATTGTACTAGCGTCGCCGCTCGACTACTATAAACTCGGGTCGTGAGTTCCCAGATTTGATAGCTGGGCCGGTCAGTAGAACGTGTCGGCGCAGTCGTAGACGACGCCGTGGACGGGACAGACGTACTTGCAGTGGCGGTGGTACATGGGTGTCTCGCACATCGGGCACGGCCGACCACCACTGTCGGTCATAGTCGCTGCGTCGGCTCGCGACGGCTTGGCTCTTGCGGGGTCGAATTCTGAACGAAATCCGAAGAACCGTTAAGTCGCTAACACCCTTCGGTCCGGCCATGACCGAGGCGACCCGTTCCCTCGCGGTCGCGGACGCTCTCGTGGCCGTGCTCGCCGGCGTCGGTGCCGTCGCCGGTTCCTACGCAGCGGTCGGGCTCGCGCCCGCGTTCCTCGGATCCCCCCTGGAACGCCTCCTCTCCCGTGCGATGCCGGGCCCTGTCGTCGCTGTCGCCATCGAACGGCTCGGCAGCGTCGGCCAGCAACTGAACCTGCTGCTCGCGTCGCTGCTGACCGCGCTCGCCCTGGCCGCGCTGGTCTGGCTGGCGATGCGCGTCGGCGACCAGCTCCGGAACCGGGCCGTCCCCGTGGTGCTCGGGGCCGCGTTCGTCTGGGCGGCCACCGCCCTGGTGACGGTTAACTTCGCCTCAGCGACGGGTGCGGCCGCCGGTGCGGCGCTCGTCGTTTCCACGGCCGGGTTCCTGCCGGTGGCGACTGCGCGCATCGAGCGGGGCCCAGATCCCGTGCGGCGTCGCGTCGTCGGCGGCGTCGCCGCCGCGCTCGGACTCGGGGCGGTCGCCATCACGCGGTCCTCCCCGTCGACCCGTCCCGACCAGCCACTCTCGGCGGACGCACCGGAGACGGTCCGCGAGAGCCTCGAACTGGCGGCCGAACGTTCCCTCGACGTCGCCGGCATCGAACCGCTCGTGAGCCGCGACTTCTACCAGGTCGACATCAACGCCGCCGACCCTCGGGTCGCCCCCGACGACTGGTCACTCTCTGTCACGGGCGCGGTGGAATCCGCGGCGACGTACTCGCTCGACGACCTCCGGTCGATGGACGAGCGGACCGAGTTCTCGACCCTGCGCTGCGTCGGCGACTCGCTCAACGGACAGAAACTCGACAACGCGCTCTGGACCGGCGTCCCGACCGAGGAACTCATCGACGCGGCCGACCCCGGCGGCGACTGCGACTGCGTCAAACTCCACGCCGCCGACGGCTACTACCAGGTGTTCCCGACCGAGGCCCTCCGCGGCGGCCTCCTGGCCTACGAGATGAACGGCCGCGACCTGCCCCGCGGCCACGGATTCCCTCTCCGCGCGCTCGTCCCCGGCCACTGGGGCGAGGTGCAGGTCAAGTGGCTCACCGAGATCGAGTTCCTCGAACGCGACGCCGAGGGGTACTGGGAGAAACGCGGCTGGCACGGCACCGGCCCCGTCACCACCGTCGCCAAGCTCTGGGCCGTCAACGATCTGGACGACGGCCGCACACAGGTCGCCGGCCACGCCTACGCCGGCACCCGAGGCGTCGCCAGAGTAGAAGTCTCCACCGACGGCGGGGGCTCGTGGAACGAAGCCGAACTCTCCGACCCCCTCCCCGGCGACACCGTCGAGCAAAGCTCGACGAGCAGCCAGACGCAGTCTGGCAATGACGTCTGGCGCCAGTGGGCCTACGAGTACGAACATCCGGGCAGCCGCCACGAGGTCGTCGTCCGCGCCGTCGAGGCCGACGGCACGCTCCAGTCCGGAAACCGGAGGGAGGCGTTCCCCAACGGCGCGACCGGGTGGGTGTCGCAGACGGTCCGGTGATTCGCTGTCAACGTTCCTGTTGCTCTGTGCAACAGCAGGCAGGGTGGGACTGAAAGGGGCCGGTTGCTCGTCGAGCGAGACGAAGTAAGCACACGAACGGAGTGAGTGCGCACAGCGAGTCGCAGCCGACGAGCAACCGGGGGCTTTCGAGTTGTTCGATATATCTGCACCCGCATCGCTGACTCGGTAGCTAATTCGAAAAGAGTCGCAGAAAGTACCGCCCTAAAACACCGCTTTTCCTAGCACTCCGACCAGCCGCAGGACTCGCAGGTCTTGCAGCCTTCCGAGTAGTAGAGGCTCATCGCGCCGCAGTCGGGGCACTCGGGGCTCTCGCCGGCGTCGATGATGGACTGCTGGTCGGCGTCGTTCGGACCGGCCTCGGACCCGCCGCTCTCGGCTGCGACGCCGCCGCCGTCCGTCTCTGGCGAGGGGGACTGGCGGTTCGGGTCGTCTGCCGCTTCTCCGTCTGCTTCGTCCGCAGTCTCCTCGAGCGTGGTCTGTTGCGGGTAGGCCTTGTCGACCTCGCCGTCGAGGTACCGGCGCATCGCGGTGCCGATGGCGTCCGGGATGGACTGGATCTGTTCGCCCTTGTCCCAGGCGACCTTCGGCGAGCGGATGCCCTGGAGTTCGTCGGCGATCTCGCGGGGGTCGACGCCCGAACGGAGCGCCGTCGAGATGGTCTTGGCCAGCGCCTCGGTGAAGGAGGCGGTGAAGCCGCCACTGTTCCCGATGTTGGCGAACAGTTCGAACGGTCGCTCCTGTTCGGGGTCTTCGTTGATGTTGACGTAGAGCTTCCCGTAGCCCGTGTCGATGCGCTGGGTGACGCCGTGGAGGACGTCCGGTCGGGTCTGCTTCTCGGCGAAGACGGTCTTCTCGCCGTCGGCGACCTCCAGCAGGTCGGCGACGGAGTCGTCGATGGCGGCCTGGACGGCCTCGTTCTCGAGGAACCCTTCGATGCCGCCGAAGACCTCCTTTATCTGCTCGACGATCTCGCCCTCGTCCATGTCCGCGAACTCCGTGTTGTCCGCACGCGTGGTGAGCACCTGCTTCGAGCGGGTGCCGTCGCGGTAGTAGGTGACGCCCTTGCCGCCGTGTTCGTAGATGTACTCGAACACTTCCTTGGCGTCCTCGACGGTGGAGTCGTTGGGCGCGTTGACGGTCTTCGAGATGGCGGAGTCGACGCCCTGCTGACAGGCACACTGGATGCCCGCGTGTTGCTTCGGGGTCAGCTGCCCCGTCGTCACGAACAGCTCGCCGACGGCGTCGGGGACGGTCGTCAGCCCGTCGACGCCGTCGAACTCGTTGTTGGCCATCTGCTCCTGGGCCTCCTCCTTGACCGCGTCGATGTCGAGGTCGTTCTCCTCCAGCACGCGGAGGAAGTAGTCGTCGAACTCGACGAGCATCTCGTCGCCCTGGACGTCGTCGGAGACGTTCTTGTAGTAGGCGACGTTGTAGATGGGCTCACAGCCGCCGGTGGTGTTGCCGACCATCGACGTCGTGCCGGTCGGCGCGATGGTGGTCGTGTTGTGGTTGCGGATGGCGAAGCCCTCGGCCCAGTCGTCGGCGTCGAGGCCGGTCTGGCCCTCGAACCACTCGCGGTACTCGGTGGGGTTCGCGTACTTGGAGTCCTCCCAGTCCGAGAAGGGACCGCGCTGCTCGGCGAGTTCGTGGCTCGCCCACTTCGAGCCGTGGTTGATCCGGGTCATGATCTGGCGGGCGATCTCGTTGGCCTCGTCGGAGCCGTACTTGACGCCCAGCTGGATGTACAGCTGTGCCAGGCCCATGATGCCCAGGCCGATCTTCCGCATCTCGCGGACCTTCTGTTCGATCTTGTCGACCGGGAAATCGGACATCGTGACGACGTTCTCGAGGAAGCGCGTCCCGAGTTCGATGCGCCGGTCGAGTTCCTCGCCGTCCAGCGCGTCCTCGAGGAACGCGTCGACGGCGTCTTCGAGTGAGTCGTACTCGTCGCCGTGCTGTTCGGACCAGACGCGCCAGTCGGGTGCGCCGAAGTCGGCGATGGTCGAGAGGTTGATGTGGCCGAGGTTGCAGGCCTCGTACTCCTCGAGGGGCTGCTCGCCACAGGGGTTCGTGGCGAGGATGCGGTGGTCGGGGTGTTCCTCGACGTCGAAGGAGTGTCGCTTGTTGACGCGTTCGAGGTAGATGACGCCCGGTTCGCCGTTCTCGTGGGCGCCCTCGACGATGCGCTCCCAGAGGAGTTCGGCGTCCATCGAGAGCGCTTCGCCGACCTCGACCTCGTCGCCGAGGCCGAACATGTCGTAGAGTTCCTTGGTCTGCTCGGTGGCGATGTGGGGCTCGCCCGTGCGTGGGTTGGTGAACGTGAACTCCTCGCCGTTCTGGAGCGCGTCCATGAAGTCGTCGGTGATGCCGACGGAGATGTTGAAGTTAGAGAGGTGGCCCTCGACGGCGTTGCGGAGGTGCTTGGGCACCTGGCCGTCGTCGGTGATGAGTTCGCGCGCCTCGTTGAGCGCGTCCTTGAAGGAGGTGTGGGTGTAGTCGTCGGGGTCGTTGAGTCGGAGCGTCTCGGCCAGCGAGACGTCCTTGTTCTTGGCGTGGATGAACTGGATGACGTCCGGGTGGGAGACGCGCATGACGCCCATCTGGGCGCCACGGCGGGCGCCGCCCTGCGCGATGGTCTCGCACATCTGGTCGTACGTCCGCATGAACGTGATCGGACCACTGGCGATGCCGCCGGTCGATCCCACTGGATCACCGTAGGGGCGCAGGCGCCAGAACGCGTAGCCCATGCCGCCGCCGGACTGGAACACCTGGGCGGCCTCCTTGGCCGTCTGGTGGATGTCGTCGATGTCGTCGTCGGGCGAGTCGACGAAGCAGGCCGAGAGCTGCTGGAGTTCGTCGCCGGCGTTCATCAGCGTCGGCGAGTTGGGCATGAACGAGAGCTTCTCCATGGCCTCCTGGAACTCGGCGGCGGTCGTCTCGACGTGCTCGCGGATGTCCTCGGGCAGTTCGGGGACGACCGTCTCGTAGGCGAACTTGTTGACGTTGTACACCGAGAGGTCGGTCTCGACGTCGTCCTCGGTGGTCGTGCCGGCGCCGAACACTTCCGCGGCGAGTTCGTCGCGGCGCGGGTGGTCGGGCTTGAGCTGGTCGGGCGTGACGGTGACCGTGGTGTCCCGTCGGCGGGCCTCGAAGACGGCCTCGGCGAGGGCGACGTTGCGGCCGACGCGGACGAACAGGTCCTCCTGGGACTCGATCAGTTCGCCGTCCGAGTCCTTGCGGAGGTATCGGGCGGGCAGGATGTTGTGAAACGCGTTGCCGGTGAGGCGTTCCTCGAGCGTGTCACCGGTAGTGCGTTTGATCGGCAGGTCGATCTCGTCGGCGGAGACGTCGGCGTCGCTCATTACTCGTTCCTCCTGCCGACAGCGACTGTCTGCCGGGCGAAATACTTCTCTCTTGTAGACCAGGTTCCTCTCATTTGTGACGGAAACGGTGTTCTGCTGGATGACCCAATAACCCTTCGGTCCGGGGCGTTTACGTGGCTACACTTTCGTATCACTCGCGGATAACGTCTGCGTCTCCGAGTGGTGCGACTGCGCGTTATTCGGCTCTGTACGAACGGTATTATCGGTGGCATAATAATGGTGTTCAGACCGGACTGAAAGTGGACGGGACGGTAACCAAATCGGGTTCAGTCGGGCGATTCGCAGTGGAAATTCGGATGCCGTCGGCCGTCGCTCTCACCTTCCGATCGACGGCCGGGCTGCGATAGTCCAGTCCCCGGTGGTTAGTCCGGTCACTGATGTATAAAAAATAATATAGTTGCGGCCGATCCAGCTGGCCCCGACAGGTATGGAAGCGGCAGTCGGCGACAAGATACTTGCCTCGTGAGTGGATAGTATCTGGTATGCTACAGACACTGGGTCCCCTCGGCTCCGTTCCCTCGATCCTCCTCGGCTTGCTCGCCCTCGCGGCGGTCATCCTGGTCGGCCGGTTCGTACTCCAGATCGCCTGGAAGCTCGTCCTCGTCGCACTCGTCGTCGTCGGCATCATCTGGCTGCTGGGGATGGTCGGCGTCCCCCTGGCCGTTGCCTGAGGCGCCACCGCATTCGGCAGTCGGCCCGTTAGTTTAACTCAAACGTCCACTTTAGACAACAGTAGTTCTTTTGAACGACGCTCCGTCCGTCCGACAGGCCCCGGCGAGTCGTCGCTCCTCTCGACGGTCGCGTCGCGACGCGCTGGGTTTCCACCCGGGTCCGAACACCTGTGAGTCTGACCATGAGTGACAACGACACCGTTCACAGACGGACCGTTCTCGAACGAACCGGTGCGGCGCTCGCGCTCACCGCCACGATTGGTACGGCGACCGCCGCCGACGGCGACCAGTGGTACGTCGTCGTCACCGACGGCGACGCCAGTCGGCGCGTCGCGCGCAAGGGATTCGACGTCCGGACCGAACTCGCCGACGGAGACGTGTTGCTCGTCCGCGGCCCCGACGGGAAGACCGGACGACTCGCGTCCACGAGCCGGGTCGCAGCGGCGAGTGTCGACGTGACCGCGGACGTGGGTCCGGAGGGGGAACTCGTCGGTCCAGAATCGACGGCGGACGCGACGGATGGCGACGCCGGCGCCGGAGCGACCGCAGCATCGTCGACCGTCGCCCCCGAAACCACCGACGAACCGTACTACGACAGCCAGTGGGACAAAGCACTGATCGACTTGCCGGAAGCCCACGAGACCACGACCGGCGAGGGGGCCCGGATCGCGTTGCTGGACTCGGGTATCTACGCCGACCACCCAGATCTCGACGTTCACGCGGACCTCAGTCGCGTGGTGACCCGGGAATCGATCGAAGACCGTGGGGTCCGGGACGTGGAGGGGCACGGTACCCACGTCGCCGGGATCGCCGCGGCGTCGATCGACAACGACGCGGGGGTCGCCGGGGTTGCGCCGGACGCCGAACTGGTCTCGATACGCGACGTCTACGAGGCGCCGGAGGCCGACCGGCAGAGAGGGTCCAGTCTGGCACGTCGACTCGTCGGCCTGGAGTACGCGGCGAGCATCGACGTCGACGTCGTCTCCTCCACGGCAGTTCCCGCTGGGCTGGTCCGGTCGTTTCCGCCCGAGGCCCGCGGGAGCGCGCTTGCCGATGCCTGCCGTCGGCTAATCCAGCACGCTGTCGACTCGGGGACCGTCGTGGTCCAGGCGGCCGGCAACTACGCCGTCCCGTCGGAGGGGGGCGCGAACTTCCAGGCGGGTGGCGATTTCATGTACCCCGGCTTCGTCCCGGCGGCGCTGACGGTGGGCGCCACGGGGCCGAACGACGAACGGGCCTACTACTCGCACTACGGACTGAGCTATCTCGACGTCGCCGCGCCTGGCGGCGGCTACGAGACGGCGACGAAGTCCTTCGAGTCGACAGACGTCGCGTATCCCTATCCCAGCAACGGTATCGTCAGCACGCTCAAGCCGGGGTCGCCGTTCGCCGAACGCGCCGGTTTCCCGGACTCCCTCTACGGACCGATGTTCGGCACCTCGATGGCGACGCCGCAGGTCGCCGGCACGGCGGCGCTCGTCAGGTCCATCGCGCCCGACGTCGATCCCTACCGCGTGATGCAGGCGATACAACAGGGCGCCGACGGCGAGAGGGGACCGGACGTCGGCGCCGGACGCCTCAACGCGGCGGCGGCGCTCGACGCGTCGGTACTGAACGGGGCGCGACAGTAGCCGGAGACCGGGTGTCCGCACACGTCATCTCCAACGTTCCGGTGGGTCGCGGCCGACGGGGTCAGGAATCGACCTCGACGTCGGTAAACTCGAAGCGCGCACCGCCGTCCTCGCTCTCCGTCACGGCGACCGTCCAGCCGTGGGCCGCGGCGCACTGGTGGACGATGGAGAGCCCCAGCCCGGTCCCGCCGTCGGTCTTCGAGTACCCGCTCTGGAAGACGGCCTCGCGCTCCGCGGCCGGAATCCCGGGGCCGTCGTCCGCCACGTAGAATCCCGTACCGTCGGGGAGTCCGCCCACCGCGACCGTCACGTCCTCGCCCGCGTGTTCCACCGCGTTGCGGAACAGGTTCTCCAGGACCTGCCTGATCCGACCGACGTGACAGTGGACGGTCGGGCTCGTCTCGACGACGAGCGTCGCATCGGCCGTCGCGACGGTCGTCCAGCTCTCCCGGGCGAGGGTCGCCAGATCCACCGGCACCAGGTCCTCGACCGGTTCGCCGTGGCGGGCCAGCGTGAGCAGGTCCTCGATCAGCTGGTCCATGCGGTCGATCGCTCCCCGGGCACGCTGGAAGTGCTCGTCGTCGCCCGTCTCCCGGGCCAGTTCCAGTGATCCTTTGACGACGCTCAGCGGGTTCCGGAGGTCGTGGCTCACGACGTCCACGAACGACTCGAGGCGCTCGTTTTGCCGTTCGAGCTCTCGTTCGCGTTCCAGCCGGCCGATAGCCGAGGCGGTGTGCGTGACGAGCAGTTCCGCCAGTTCGAGGTCCTGTTCGTCGAATCCATTGGGTTCCACGTGGACGACCTGGAACACGCCGTGCTCACCGATGGGGACGCTCATGCCCGACCGGTAGGTGTCGTTCGCGGGGTCGCTCACGTCGTCCTCGCTTATCTCGTCGATGACCGTCGACTTCCCCGACTGGTAGGTCGCACCGGCGAGTCCGTGGTCGAGCGCCATCTTGCGGCTGCCGTCCGGCGGGGCCTGGTCCGACATCGCGCGCGGGACGAGCCACTCCCCGTCCCGGATCATCACGGTACAGATCTCGAAGTCGAGGATGCTGGCGGCCGCACTGACTGTCCGCTCACAGACGGCGTCGACCGTCCCCTCGTTCTGCAGGCGGGTGGCGACGCCGTGGAGAGCTTCGAGCGTCCCCTCGCGCCGTCGCTCGTCGGTCACGTCCTCGTGGAAGCCGACGTACTTCTGCAGGTTCCCGTCGTCGTCGCACAGGGGTGCGACGCGCACCCGGCTCCAGAACGGCTCGCCGTCGGCCCTGTAGAGCAGGAGTTCGGCCGTCTCGGTCTCCTGCGCTTCGACCGCCTCGCAGACCTCGGCGATCCGGGCCGTGCTGGTTTCCGGTCCCTGCAAGGAGGGCCAGTCTCGCCCGACGAGTTCGGACCGGTCGTAGCCGGTCAGCTCCACGAACCGGTCGTTCACGTACACGACCGGCAGTCCCTCCTGTGAGGGATCGCATATCGTGATACCGACCGGTGCCTGGTCGACCACGTCGTACCCGGTCCGGTCGTCGCGTTCCTCCTTCACACGCTCACCAACGGTATTCACGTTTATTTGGCGGCCACCACAAAAAGTCTATTCTAGCCCTTCGGTGGCCGGTTACGGATCCGCCGGCCCTGCGCGTTCGACCGCCGTCGAGCGCCGAGTGGACGGCTGCTCGGGAAGGGTCGGTACCGACGCGCCACGATGATCGTCCGTTCGGTAGCCCGCTGGAGGGCGTACTCAGACCGTCTCCAGGAGGTATCGGACGACGTCGTGGCCCACCGCCGTCAGCACGGACTCGGGGTGGAACTGAACCGCCCCGATGGGATGTTCGCGGTGACGAATTCCCATCGCGAGTTCGGCCGTCTCGACGTCGTCCGTTTCGGCCTCGCTCGGGTCGCCCGGCGACGAGACGCGCCTCTGGCTCGACTTCGACCGCGGGTACCGTACCGCTTCTGGGACCAGAACTCGGCCAACGGATGACTCTCGCTCGCGGGGCGCATCTACAGCGACCGCTCGACGACGCCCGGGATAGAACGGGTCACGAAGACCCACCAGTTCGCCGGGTTCGCGGCGAACGACCAGGCGAACGGCGACGGACCTACCGACTGGCGACCGTCACCAGCGGCGAGGTCGTCGTCGACGGCGGTTCGAACCGACGGCTATCGACTCAGAGACCCGGCTGCAGAGCGCTGGCCGTTTGTTGCCCGAAACCACCGGAAAGTTTTACTGTTGGACATATGTTATTATTGATCGTCTGCCACGCGAGCGACGTCGTTCGGTTAGGGTCGGCTCGGAGACGCGACAGCGACGGTTGGTAGTCCGGGACGACCGGGTACACCGCTTCGATCGCCACCGCCGACGGGTGAGCGGAGGGATACGAGCAGGGGACTGTACTCGGATCCTTCGAGATGGCCGTTCGACGCCGTCGAGCGGCGTCTATCGGCTGCACACTCGCGCTCGCAAACGGCCGTGGCAGCGGATGTGATACAGATGACACCCAATTCACACGCGGAGGGAGGCATCGCAGAGCAATCGACGGCCGAGCGAGCGACGACTGACGACGGCCCCGACGACAGATCGGCGACGACGCAACCGGACTCCGAGGACGACCCCGACGTCGGACGGCGCGACGTCCTCCGGTCGGTCGCCGCTGCGGGGGCGTTTTCGGCGCTGGGCCTCGGCGGTGCGGCGGGGTCGGCGAGCGCCGCCCACGACCAGGGGCTCTCGCAAACCCCCCCGATGGGGTGGAACAGCTGGAACACGTTCGGCTGTGACATCGACGAGGGGTTGATCCGGGACACCGCGGACGCGATGGTGACCAGCGGAATGGCCGCGGCGGGCTACGAGTACGTCAACCTGGACGACTGCTGGATGGCCCACACGCGCGATAGCAACGGGGATCTAGTGGCGAATACGACCCGGTTCCCGAGCGGAATGGCGGCGCTGGCCGAGTACGTCCACGATCAGGGGCTCGAGATCGGGCTCTACGAGTCCGCGGGGACGGAGCCCTGCGCCTCCGAGAACAACCAGTACTCGGCTCCCGGCTGTCTCAACAACGAGTACAACGACGCGAACACGTTCGCAAGGTGGGGGATCGATTACCTGAAGTACGACAACTGCGGGGGCCACGGCGGTCAGAGCGCCTGGGAGCGCTTCTTGCGGATGTCGGACGCGCTCGACCAGTCCGGTCGGGACATCGTCTACAGCCAGTGTTCCTGGGGACAGGAGGGCGCCGAGTGGACGTGGGCCTGGCGCCACGGGGCGAACCTCTGGCGGACGACGGCGGACATCACCGACTCCTGGGACGAGGGCAAGAGCGCCTGTGACAACAACTTCTTCATGGGCGTCACGGACATCGTCGACTTCCAGGACTGCGAGGACATGCACCGGTACGCGAACTGGGGCCACTGGAACGACCCCGACATGCTCGAAGTCGGCAACCCCGGCCTCAGCGAGACCGAGTCGCGCGCCCACTTCGGCATGTGGTGTCTCATGGCCGCGCCGCTCATCGCCGGCAACGACCTCCGGAACATGTCCCAGTCGACGGTGGACGTCCTGACGAACCAGGAGGTCGTCGACGTCGACCAGGACCCTGCCGGGGTTCAGGGCCGCAAGGTCCGCGACGACGGCGACCGAGAGGTCTGGGCGAAGCCGCTCGTCGACAACGAGGTCGCCGTCGGGCTGTTCAACCGGGGGAGTTCGTCGGCCACCATCTCGACGATGGCCGCCGAGGTGGGCCTCCCGAGCGCGACCGACTACGTCGTCCGCGACCTTCATGCGCACACCGAGAGCATCTCGTCGGGAGGCATCAGTGCGAGCGTTCCGGCACACGGTCTCGCGCTGTTCCGCGTCACCGTCAACTCCGGGGGCGCTGACACTCGCCCGACGGAGTACCTCAGCGACTGGCACTGGATGGCCGCGTACAACGGCTGGAACGACGTCCAACGCGACGCTTCCGTCGACGGGAACCCGATCACGCTGAACGGGACGACGTACAGCAAAGGGCTGGGCACGCACGCCCACTCCCAGGTCGTCTACAGCCTCGGCGGCGGCTACGACCGCTTCCAGGCCGACGTCGGCATCGACGACGAAGTAGACGGCGAGTCGGCGAGCGCCCGCTTCGAGGTCTGGGGTGACGGTAGCAAGCTATACGAGAGCCCGGACGTGACGCCGAGTTCGGCGACCGAGTCCGTCGACGTGAGCGTCTCGGGAGTGAACACGCTCAAACTGATCACGACGCCCGTTTCGAACAGCGACGGCATCGACTACGACCACACCGACTGGGCCGACGCCCGCGTGTCCAGCGGCGGTGGCGGCGGGGACGGTCCCATCGACGAGGGAACGTACATCATCGAGAACGTCAACAGCGGGAAGCTACTGGACGTCTACCAGAACGGGACCGCCGACGGTGACGACGTGATTCAGTGGGCGGACAACGGCGGCGAGAACCAGCAGTGGGAGGCCGTCCGAAACGCCGATGGCTCCTACCACTTCCTGAACGTCAACAGCGGCAAAGCGCTCGCCGTCGAGGGTGGCGGCACCGCCGACGGCGACACCGTCGTCCAGTGGGGCTACGACGGCGGTTCGAACCAGCACTGGGACGTCGTCGACAACGGCGACGGGACCTACCGACTGGCGAACGTCAACAGCGGCAAGGTCGCCGACGTCGACGACGGGTCGACCGCAGACGGTGCCGACGTCATCCAGTGGGCGTGGCACGGCGGCGACAACCAGAAGTGGACGTTTTCCTCGATCTGAGGAACTCGTCTGACCTGGCCGTCGAAGTGCGTTTCCGTCTCTCGTCGGTCGCTCAGCTCAATTCGGCGTCTTCGAAACGCCGTCCAGGAAGTTCCGGATGACGTCGTGGCCGACGGCGGTCAGGACTGACTCGGGGTGGAACTGCACCGCTTCGATTGGGTACTCGCGGTGGCGGATTCCCATCACGAGTTCGACCGTGTCACCGTCGTCAGTTTCGGCCTCGGTCGTCGCCGTCACCTCGAAGCAGTCGGGCACCGCCGTGGCGACGAGCGAGTGGTAGCGCCCGCCCTGGAACCCCTGGTCGAGGCCGGCGAAGACGCCGCGGCCGTCGTGGTCGACGGGGAACGCCTTGCCGTGGATGGGTTCCGGGGCCCGTCCGACGGTTCCGCCGTACTCGTGGACCGCGGCTTCGAGGCCGAGACAGACGCCGAGCGTCGGCACCTCGGGACTGACCTCGCGGAGGACGTCCATCGTCACGCCGACGTCCCGGTCGTTCTTCGGGTGGCCCGGTCCGGGCGAGATGATTATCGCGTCCGGGTCGACCGCCCGGATCTCGTCGAGCGATGCCGTGTTCTTCAGCACCTCGGTCTCGGCGTGTTCGGACGTGTACTCGACGAGGTTGTAGGTGAACGAGTCGAAGTTGTCGACGAAGAGGACGCGCTTCCCGTCGGTCTCGCCGGCCGCCGCGTCGGCGGCGCTCATCGCGTCACCTCCCCGGCGCCGGTACCGGTACCAGCGGCGGCGTCGACGTCTGTCTCGTCGGCCCCGCTCCCGGCCGGTTCCGACTCGATGGCCTCGACGGCGTCGAGGACGCCGCCCATCTTCTTCTCGGTCTCCTCGTACTCGCTCGCCGGCACCGAGTCGGCGACGATGCCGGCCCCGGCCTGGACGGTGGTTCGTTGCTGCCCGTCTCCCGTCTCTTCTATCGTCGCCGACCGGATCACGATGGCGAAGTCGGTGTCGCCGGTCCAGGAAACGTAGCCGACGCCGCCGCCGTACAGGCCCCGCGGCTCGCGTTCCAGGTCGTCGATGATCTCCATCGCGCGGATCTTCGGCGCGCCCGAGAGCGTGCCGGCGGGGAAGGTCCCCCGCACTGCGTCGAACGCATCATAGTCCTCGGCCAGTGTCCCCGTCACCGTGGACTCGATGTGCTGGACGTGGCTGTACTTGAGGACGTTCATGAACTCCTCGACGCGGACGGAGCCGGGTTCGCCGACGCGACGCACGTCGTTGCGCGCCAGGTCGACCAGCATCGTGTGCTCGGCCCGCTCCTTGTCGTCGGCGAGCATCTCGCCGGCGAGCCGTCGGTCCTCGACGGGACTGGTCCCGCGCGAGCACGTGCCCGCGATGGGGTTCGAGGTGATCAGGTCGCCCGCGACGGAGACGAGCGTCTCGGGGCTCGCGCCGACGACGCTCAGGCCGTCGAAGTCGAGCAGGTACATGTACGGCGAGGGGTTGATCTCGCGGAGCGATTCGTACAGTCCGATGGGGTCCATCTCGCCGTACAGCTCGCGCTTGCGAGAGATGACGCCCTGGTAGATGTCGCCGGAGAGCACCGACTCCTTGGCTTTCTCGACCGCGGCCTCGTACTCGTCGCGAGGTCCGGCGTCCTCGCGTTCTCTGACGAAACCGCCGGTCTCCAGGTCGTCGGCGGTCCTCAGGGCCGCCTCGACGCGCTCGGCCTCGGCGACAAGTTCGTCGTAGCGTTCGCCGGCCCCGTCACCATCGTGACCGTCCGCACGGTCACTGAGGACGGGCGTGAACACCAGCGACACCGAATCCTCGGCGTGGTCGAACCGGAGCGTCGCCGTGCTCAGGACGAACTGGGCGTCGGGGAACCGGGAGTCCGGTCGCTCGACGCCGACCTCCTCGAGCCAGAGGTCGTAGACGGCATCGTAGGCGAGGAAGCCGACGAGGCCGCCGTCGAGCAGCTGGCGGTCGTGGTCGGGGAACCCGCGCAGGTCGACGTCGGGCATGGTGGCCCGCAGGTCGTCGAGCACGTCGCCGCCGTTGGTCGTGACCAGTCCGTCCAGTCGGTCGTCGAGGGTTTCGACGGCAGTGTCGTCGGCGTCCACCGTGACGACGGCGTCCGGGTCGTAGCCGACGAAGGAGTAGCGGGCGTGCCGGTCGTCCGTCGTCGCGGCGAAGGCACCGTCGGGGTCGCTGGAGGCGACCTTCTCGGCACTCTCCAGCAGGAAGGCGTAGTCGCTGTCGCCGGCACCCTCGGCGTCCGACGTCCGGCCGGTGAGCGCGGCGTAGGCCGCCAGCGGTTCGACGGCCACGTCGAGGTCGGCGACCGCGCGGACGACCGTCGGTCCGTCCCCCTCCGCAGCCAGGTCGACGAACTCCTCGCGGGAGACGTCGAGGGTCACGTCGACACCTCCGCACCGGGACCACCGGTACCCGCCGCTTTCGCTCGCGAGACGAACTGTTCGACGGCGTCGTGGTCCTTGAGGCCGCCTTCGGATTCGACGCCGTCGTTCTGCTTCGCGCCACGACGAGCATCGCGGCCGCTTCGCGCCCGCTCAACCCCCGACGCGACGTCGACGGCGAAGGGCGCGACAGTCTCGATGGCCTCGGCGACGTTGTCGGGCGTGAGGCCGCCGGCGAGGATCACCGGGACGTCGAGGTCGGCGACGAGTTCGCGCGTCCGGTCCCAGTCGTGGGTCTCGCCGGTCCCGCCGGCGCCCTCGGCGTCGACCGAATCGACGAGCAGGGCGTCCGCCGCGTCGGCGAACTGTTCGACGTCGGACTGCACGGCGTCGACGGCGGCGATCACCTTCGCGTCGACCCGGTGGCCGAGTGCGCCGAGTTCCTGGGGGTCGAGTCCGGCGTGGACCTGGACGACGTCGGGCCGGACGGCGTCGACGCGGCGGACCGCCTCCTGGACGGCCTCGGGCATCGTGACGAGGACGCTCGTCGCGAGCGGCGGGACGCCGGCGACGAGTTCGACTGCCGTCTGCTGGTCGACCTCTCGGGGGGTCTCGACGGAGACGCCGGAGATCACGCCGACCGCGTCCGCACCGGCGGCGACGACCGCGTCCCTGTCCCCAGGCGACGTGACGCCGCAGACCTTCACCCGCGTCATACCCTCGCACTCCGGAGGTCGTCGAGCTTGTCGGCCGCGCCGCCAGATTCGATGGCTTGCTCGGCCATCTCGACGCCTTCACGGTGGGAGGACGCTTCGCCGGAGACGTAGATAGCCGCGCCGGCGTTGGCGAGGATGACGTCGCGCTTGGCGCCGTCGACCGACCCCTCGACGATGCCGCGCATGTCGGCGGCGTTCTCCGAGGGCTGGCCGCCCGCGACCGCCTCGATGTCGTGTTGCTGGAGGCCGATGTCCTCGGGGTCGATCGTGTACTCCTCGATGGACGACCCCGTGACCTCGGCGACGGTTGTCTCGTCGTGGATCGTGATCTCGTCCAGACCCGCTCCGTGGACCACCAGCGCGCGCTCCACGTCCATGTGTGCGAGCGCGCTGGCGATCAGCGGGACCAGTTCGTCGTCGTACACCCCGAGCACCTGCGCGTCGGCACCGGCGGGGTTCGTCAGCGGTCCGAGGATGTTGAAGATGGTCCGCATCCCCAGTTCCTTGCGGGGGCCGATGACGGCCTTCATCGCGGGGTGGAACACCGGCGCGAGCATGAACCCGATGCCGTCGTCCTCGATAGCCGCCTCGACGGCGGGCGGTTCGGCCTCGACGTTCACGCCCACTTCCTCCAGAACGTCGGCGCTCCCCGACGACGAGGAGACCGAATAGTTGCCGTGCTTGGCGATGGGCACGCCCGCGCCCGCGGCGACGAACGTGCTCGTCGTCGAGACGTTGATCGTGTTGTAGTCGTCACCGCCAGTGCCGCAGGTGTCGACCAGCGGCGTCCGGTCCGGTTCGATGGTCCGCGCGGCACCGCGCATCCCCTCGGCGAAGCCGGCGATCTCGGTCTCGGTCTCGCCCTTGGCCCGGAGTGCCGCGAGGAGCGCCCCTATCTGGGCCTCCGTGGCGTCCTCGAAGACCGCCGTCGCGGCCGCTCGCGCCTCGTCCTGCGTCAGGTCCTCTCCCTCGGTCACGCGTTCGATGTAGTCCTGCATTGTGTGTCACCAATGGACGCTTTCGTGTTGTAATGTACGAATCAGTACATCGGCTTAAGGCTATCGACCGACCTTTTTCCCGCTCGGGTTCGCGGCGGAGCCGCGAACCTCTCGCGGCAAAAACGTCGATGAAAAAGGCCGCTCACTCACTCCGTTCGTTCGCGGTGAACCGCCTCCTTTCGATCGGCGGATGCTGGTGCTACAGCATTTCGTCTGTATTTGGCTCTCGTTGGGTTCGCCAATACCGCGAAATAGTAGTGTCACGAGGTCTGGTCGTGTGCATCGTCAACACTGCCATACGGAACCGCGATTTCGAAACCTTCAATTATACCCCTGATTTACGAATGAGTGCAGAGGAAGCCAGCGAGGGTTTGTGGTCTAGGCTGGTTATGACACCTCCTTGACATGGAGGAGGCCGGCAGTTCAAATCTGCCCAAACCCATTTTGCGACGAACGTAGGTGAGGAGCGAATGGTTTACGCAGATTTGAGCCCTGCCAGACGCGCGCAACGGAGTGAGCACGTCTGGCTCCGGTTCAAATCTGCCCAAACCCATATTTTCAACTCACTGACCAATTAGGGGCTGGTCTGTGACGTCTCAGCCGGATATCGTTCGAAAAGTGAGCGCATCGCCACGGCTTCGAATCGAAGCACGTCCGGTCCAGAAAATCGCTTCTTCAGCCGCTTTCAGACCACGCTCGCGGTCCGCCGCTCCTGTTCGAGTGCGGACGGTTCGCCGTGCTCCAGGCGTTCGAGCCGATCCATAATCGTGTGCACGACGTCGCCCTTCGTACAGGGGGCGACGTGCTGGAGCTCCCCGTTCTTGTACTCTGCCAGACCCATGACGGGGAGCGTGATGGCGGTGTAGGCGTCCTCGGTGACTTCGTTGTCCACGGTGCTCGTCTGGTAGAACGATTCGAGCGAGACGTTGTTCGAGAGTGCCCACTGCTTGAACTCGGCGACCCGGTTCAGAATGTACCGGCCTTCCTCGGTGTGGGCGGCGGCGGAGTCGCGAGCGACCTGTTTGCCCCAGACGATGACCGAGAAGTCGCCGATCTGGTCTTCTCGGTCGAGCCGTTGCAGCTGATCGACGACCGCCTCCTGGCGCTCGTGGGCGCCGGTGGGGAGGAGCGAGCGGACGTACAGTTCGATGTGAGGGGTGGCGGACATGGATCGGTTCACCTCGTTGTCAAAATCACTTCGCCAACACAAATACCTTGCGTCGGTGATCTTACGTGTGTATTGATAGATATAAACACCTAGTAACCGCCCGAAGAGGGCGTGATACGCGCTCGGATCGATGCTGACAGCGTTCGTCGCTCGCCACCGTTTGCATAACAATGGCAAGCAGAGTTGGCAGGTCTGTGAGATGTTTACCCAGTCGCTAGTCGCACCGCGACTCGGCCCGCCGTCCGTCAGTGGCCGTCCTCCTCGAACGAACGGAGCGATTCGTGGACGCCGACGACCATCGCGGGCACGACGACCATGAAGATGTGCTCCTCGATGGGGATCCCGAGCAGTTCGACGCCGGTTCGCATCGGGATGGCGAACACGCCCACCTCGAGCGTGTACCAGTCCCAGACGAACGCGAAGGGATACAGGACCGCGATGGTGCGCGCGGCCGCGCGGAACGCGCCGGCGTACCACAGGAGCGCGATGGCGATGGTGCCCCACGCCACCTCCGTCGCGAGGTACGTGTACGGTCCCAGGACGGTGATATCGGGGATCACAGTTCAGCTACGGTCGTCAGGGGTTTAGTGACTGGCCCGCGGCCTCGAGTACAGTCGCTCATCAGGTGTGTTCGACCGAAAGGGATGGGTCGATGGGCCAGTGGTGAGAATCAGACCAACCTTGATTACCTCCCACGTCAAACGAACTACTTGAGAAGTACGATGAATATAGCCGACATCGCCACCAGTGACTTCGTCGCTATCGACGCCGACAAACGCCTCGGCAAGGTTCGCTCTATCTTCGAGCGGGAGAACCCCAAGGGGATCGTCGTGACCGAGGGTGGTGAGTACGCCGGCATCATCACGCAAAAGCAGTTCGTCCAGTCCCACGTGGAAGACGACGCGAAGGCTGGGGCGATGATGCGCTCGGCGCCCAGGGTCGAACGGACCGACGACGTCCGGGAGGTCGCACGGGTCCTCGTCGAGGGCGGGTCGAAGATCGCCCCCGTGTTCGAAGGCGACAAACTCTGGGGAATCGTCACCGGTGACGCCATCCTCGAGGCCGTCCTCGACAACCTCGACGCGCTCACCGTCGCGGACATCTACACCGAGAACGTCGTGACGGTGACCGAGGACACCCACGTCGGGCAGGCGATCAACAGCCTGCGCGAACACGGCATCTCCCGGGTGCCCGTCGTCGACGTCGACGGCCACCTCTCCGGGATGGTGACGACCCACGACATCGTCGACGTGGTCGTCCGGGACATGACCAAGGCCACGCGTGGCGACCGCGCCGGCGAGGTCGACCGCGTCCTCGACCTCCCGGTCTACGACGTGATGAACAGCCCCGTCGCCACCGCTGCCATGGACGACTCCGTCCGCGACGCCGTCGAGCGGATGCTCGACAACGACTACGCCGGCCTGGTCGTCACGCCCGACGGTGACGACCGGACCATCGCCGGCATCGTCACCAAGACGGACGTCCTGCGCGCGCTCACGTTCACGGAAGAGGAACACATGGACGTCCAGATAACCAACGTCTCCCTGCTGGGCACGCTTGAACGCGGCGACGTCCGCGAGAGCATCGAGGAGGTCGTCGACAAGTACCAGGAGATGCAGGTCCAGCACGCCCACGTCCGGTTCCAGCAGCACAAGGAACGACTCCGCGGCACGCCCCTGATCCAGTGTCAGATCCGCCTGCGAACCAACAAGGGCCAGGCCGCCGGCTCCGGCGAGGGCTACGGCGCCGACACGGCGTTCAACGTCGCTCTCGACAAGCTCGAACGCAACGTGCTCGAACGCAAGGGGATCCAGGCCGACGAGGAGTACCGCGGCCAGCTGCTCCGGAAGCTGGGCGAGCTGTAGCCGCTCGTCGCTTAGACTTACGAGCGGATTTTTCTGCCCGTTTCGACGACGAGCAGGGCGGCCATCCCGCCGACGACGAAACTACCGAGCGCCACGGCACTCGGCTGTAACACGGCGATAGCCGACCAGATGCCGACCGCCATCACCACGATGGCGATTACCTTTCGGAGGCTCCCAGGTTCGCCGGCCAGATCGTTGATGCGGTCGGCGGTCGCCGTCCGTGCGAACGGGCCAACGGCGACGCCGTTGAGAACGGCCCCGGAGACGACCCAGAACCAGTCGACCGCGCCGACGTCCAGGGGCATCGCCACTGGCGCGACGAGGACGAGTACAGTCAGGAGAACGTTATACCGGAACCGCAACCGTCGTTCCCCATCGGACTCGGTCATCAGCCGCATAGCTCGTCGTTCAGACGGTTGTCACTTGGTCGTTTCGCCCCGTAGTCGGACCCCCACAGACATTTGCTCCTTGCCCGCTTGCCCCGACACATGCAAGTCGCCGTCCTCACCGAACCCGGCGAGTTCGCCGTCGAAGAGCGCGATGAGCCGACGCCGGCCGCCGACGAGGTGCTGATCCGGATGCGCGAAGTCGGCATCTGCGGCTCGGACGTCCACTACTACGAACACGGCCACATCGGCGACAAGGTCGTCGAGGAGCCGCTGGTGCTCGGCCACGAGAGCGCCGGCGAGGTCGAAGCCGTTGGCGACGCCGTCGACGACCTGGAAGCGGGCGACCGCATCGCCATCGAACCCGGCGTCCCGTGTCGCCGCTGTGCCCACTGCAAGCGCGGCGAGTACCACCTCTGCCCGGACGTGACGTTCATGGGGACGCCCCCCATCGACGGGGCGTTCGCCGAGTACGTCGCCTGGCCGGCGGACTTCGCCTACGAGCTTCCGGAGACCGTCTCACTCCGCGAGGGCGCGCTCTGTGAACCGCTCAGCGTCGGTGTCCACGCCTGCCGCCGGGGCGACGTCGGTCCCGGCGACACCGTCTGTATCACCGGCGCCGGCCCCATCGGCCTCGTCATGATGGAGGTAGCCCGCGCCGTCGGTGCGTCGGACGTCGTCGTCGCCGACCCCGTCGCGAAGAAGCGGGAACTGGCCCGCGAGCGCGGCGCCGACCTGGCCGTCGACCCGACAGAGTCCGACCTGGCAGCCGCCGTCCGGGAGCACTCGGGTGACGGCGCAGACGTGGTCATCGAGGCCTCGGGCGCGAAACCCGCCATCGCGTCGACCGTCGACGTCGCTCGCCGCGGCGGCACCGTGGTGCTGGTCGGCCTCGCCGCCGAGGCGGACGTCCCGCTGGACGTCCTGGACCTCATCGACAGCGAACTCGACGTGCTCGGGTCCTACCGCTACGCGAACACCTACCCGGCAGCCATCGAGCTGCTCGCCGACGACGCCGTCGACGTCGAGGGGTTCGTCGACTTCGAGTCGCCGCTCGGTGACGTACGCGAGGCCTTCGAGCGGGCCAGCGATCCCGAGACGGTGAAAGGGATGATCACGCTCTGAGGCTCGCCGCCTCTCAGTAGTCGCACTCCTCGGTCTCCGGCGGCGGGTCCAGGCCGAGGTGCTGGTCGATGGCCCGGGTCTCCGGCTTGCAGACGTTCGTGGGGTTCTCGGTGGCCAGGACGACGACGCCGCCGTCGGGGAGTTCCGTCGTCTGCCAGGCCGGCGCTGAGAGGAGCGTCTCGCGACCGTACGTCTCGACGAGGGCTGGCGGAAAGCCCATCAGCCAGCACGCGTACTCGATGCGGTCCGCGGCGAGGCTCTCGGGCGACACCGGTGGCGGGACGTCGTTCTCGACGAGACGCGAATAGTGGGGTTCGCTCACGCCGTAGACGAACTTCGGCTGGCTCGGACCGCCGCTGTAGGCGCCCTCCACCAGTTCGAGGAGGTCGACCGCGCTCGCTGCGAGCGCCGACTCGTCGCGAGCGGCGAGGGCGTCGCTGAACGGCTGGGGGTCGTACCGAATCTCGACGTGCGGGAGGTCGGGAACGGGTTTCGCTCCGGAGTCGCGATTCGGGCCGAACGGGCGTAGTTTGGCCCGGTGGAATCGGTTCCAGCGGAAGCGGTTCCAGCTCTCCGGAGAGCTGTACTCTTCCTCCTTCATCCGAATATTTTCGGTGTTCTCGGCTTGCCTGGCGAGAGCGTTCCACATCGTCTCCGCGTGGGTGGCACAGTCGCCGTCACAGAGTACGTCGATCGTGTTTGCGTCGGTCATAGGGAGGACGGTCGTTGGCCGGTTCACAGCTGTTCCGGCGACGGACAGCTGTCCCGGCTACGGGGACGGGATCGAACATTCGTAGGGGACCTGCCGCCTTCTACCTGCGGGTTCGACAGGCTCGCTGCTGACCAGAACACTAGCAATCACAGTCGAGGCGAAGCAAACTGGAACGGAAACGCCGACCGAAACGAAGCGGGTCGCGTTACTGGAAGCCGATGCGGCCGCCGCCGGCCTGCGTGGTCGGCTCGGGCCCGCCGCCCTTGAACTCCTCGCGCATCTGCTCGTAGTAGTCGCGGATCTCCTCGGTGATGGTCGGCCGGACGTTCTCCATCGCCGCGCGGAAGTGTTTCATGTCGACGGCTTCGGCGTCGTCGTCCTCGCGGAGCGCCTCGATGGCGGCCTCGCGGCCGATGGACTCCAGGTCGGAGCCGACGTAGCCGCCAGTCATCTCCGCGAGTTCGCGGAGGCTGACGTCCGGCGACAGCGGGGTGTCGTCCGTGTGGATCTTGAGGATCTGTTCGCGCCCCTCCGTGTTGGGCTCGCCGATCATCACGAGGCGGTCGAACCGGCCCGAGCGGATGAGTGCGGGGTCGATCATGTCCGGGCGGTTGGTCGCGCCGATGACCATGACGTCCTCCATGTCCTCGAGCCCGTCGAGTTCGGTCAGGAGCTGGTTGACGACCCGCTCGGAGACGTTCGAGCCGACGTCGCCACCCCGGCCGGGGGCCAGCGAGTCGAGCTCGTCGAAGAAGATCACCGTCGGGGCGACCTGCCGGGCCTTCCGGAAGGTCTGCCGGATGGCCTTCTCCGATTCACCGACCCACTTCGACAGCAGCTGCGGACCGCGGACGCTGATGAAGTTGGCGTCGGTCTCGTTGGCGACGGCCTTTGCCATCAGCGTCTTCCCGGTGCCCGGTGGGCCGTACAGCAGGACGCCCGACGGCGGGGTCACGCCCATGCGTTCGAACTTCTCGGGGCTGTTCATCGGCCACTCGACGGCCTCCTGGACCTGGCTCTTGGCGTCGTCGAGGCCGCCGACGTCGTCCCAGGATATCTTCGGGAGTTCGACGAGCACCTCGCGCATGGCGCTCGGGCTCACCTCGTTGAGCGCGCCGCGGAAGTCCTCGCGCTTGATGATCATCCGGTCGATGAGGCTCGGCGGGATGTCCTCCTCGTCCAGGTCGATCTCGGGGAGGTACCGGCGCAGCGCCTTCATCGCGGCCTCCTTCGTCAGGGACTCGATGTCGGCGCCGACGAAGCCGTGGGTCTCGGTCGCCAGGTTCGAGAGGGCGACGTCGTCCGACAGCGGCATGCCGCGCGTGTGGATCTGGAGGATCTCCTCGCGACCCACCTCGTCCGGGACGCCGATCTCGATCTCGCGGTCGAAGCGACCCGGGCGACGGAGCGCTGGGTCGACGGAGTCGACGCGGTTGGTCGCGGCGATGACGATGACCTGGCCCCTGCTCTCGAGGCCGTCCATCATCGTCAGCAGCTGGGCGACGACCCGGCGTTCGACCTCGCCAGTGACGTCCTCGCGCTTGGGCGCGATGGAGTCGAGTTCGTCGATGAAGATGATAGAGGGTGACTCCTCGCTCGCGTCCTCGAATATCTCGCGCAGTTGCTGTTCGGACTCACCGTAGTACTTCGAGATGATCTCCGGGCCGGCGATAGAGAAAAAGGAGGCGCTGGTCTCGTTGGCCACCGCCTTCGCGAGCAGCGTCTTCCCCGTACCGGGCGGGCCGTGCAGGAGGACGCCCTGTGGCGGCTCGATCCCCAGCTTCTTGAAGATCTGGGGGTGTTTCATCGGCAGCTCGACCATCTCGCGGACTCGCTGGATCTCGTTTTGCAGGCCGCCGATGTCCTCGTAGGTGATACCGCCGCCGGTCTTCTCGAAGCCGGAGATGGGCTCCTCGCGGAGCTCGACGTCGGTGTCCTCGGTGATGAGGACGACGCCCTCCGGTTCGGTCTCGACGGCGATCAGCGGGATGGCCTGGCCCGGCGAGCGCATGAAGGGGTGGTTCGTCGAGGACATCACGGGGACGATGTCGCGCTCGACGACCGGCCGCTTCAGGATCTGTCGCTTGACCATGCCGGCCGCGTCGGAGCCGAACTGGACGCTCGCCTCCTCCGGCGGCGCGAGCACCAGCGTGTCTGCCTTCTCGGCCTCGGCCTTGCGGATCTCGACGCGCTCGCCGATACCGACGTCGGCGTTCTGGCGCGTGAACCCGTCGATGCGGACGGTGTCCGTGTTCCAGTCCTGTCTGTCCGCGCGCCACACCTTCGCCGCGGTCGTGTCACTGCCCTCGATCTCGATGATGTCGCCCGGCGAGAGCTTGAGATGCAAGAGCGTGTCGGGGTCGAGGCGCGCGATACCACGTCCCGAATCGTTCGGGTACGCCTTCGCAACCTCTAGTTGAACCTCGTTCATGGGTAATCAGTCTGCGGGGATGTTCATGAGTCGGTGGTGGCCGGAGATAGGTTTTTTGCTACCGGCGGCGGGAACGCGTGTCGGCAGGTACTTATGCGAGTAGTTACCATGGCTCAGTTTCGGCCCGTTCGGTGTCCTTCGCAGACGTCGTCGTCGGGTTGATATACCTGGGCGAAAATACCAGTTCTATGGTCTTTCTCGTCCCGTTCGACGGCTCCGCGCGCGCACACGCAGCCCTCGACCGTGCGGTCACCTACGGCGCGGCGGTCGACAGCGACGTCGTCGCCGTGAGTTACGTTCCGACCGGCGACGACTACGCCGAACGTCGCCGCTGGGTCGACCCCGCAGAGAACTTCGCGACCGACACCGTCGCCAGCGACCTCCGGCGCAAGATCGAGGAGGCGACCGACGACGCCGAGGTCCACTTCGAGAACGAGAGCGCCTACTCCCCCGCCGGCGGCCTCTCCGACGAGGTGCGCCAGACCGCGCTGGACGTCGACGCCACCGTTGTCTTCGTCGGTACGGCCGACGACGGCCAGGTCGTCGTCCCCATCGACGGCGACGGGGACGAGTTCGACGTTCACGTCGTCCGGCGAACGTAGCGTCGGACCCAGCCGAACTCAGTTTCTGCAATCTGACCTGGGAACGGACTAGCTCGTCCGCGACGAGCGAGGTGGGTGGGAATGAAAGGGGCGGTCCGGTACGCGAACCCCGGCGAAGGAAGCACGCGAACGGAGTGAGCGCGCGTGGTTCGAAAGACGGCGCGCCGTCTTTCGTCATCACGAGAATCTTCGATTCTCGGACGACAGCGAGCCGCGGGAGCGTAGCGGGCCGGGGCTTTCTGGTTGTTTGCGGTGATCGCTGCCGTACTCTCGCTGCTCCTGACACGCCATCGTCGCCGGTCCGGAAGTTTTTGAGTAATCGGGTACCAACTCTCCGGTAATGAGAACGCTGGCCTTCGACGGGCGGATGGGCGCGAGCGGGGACATGGTGCTCGCCGCGCTGGTCGCGGCGGGTGCAGACGACGCCGTCCTCGACCCCGTCGAGGCCACCATCGACGTCCGCTACGAGGTGGGAGCAGCCACGCGAAACGGGATCGGAGCGACGACGGTCGACGTACTCGTCGACGACGAGGCCGGCGAGAGCGACGAGGCCCCCGACCACGATCACTCGAACGAGGACCACTCGCACGACGACCATCACCACGCCGACGAACACCACCACGCTGACGGCCACTCGCACGTCGAAGCCGACCACTCGCACGACGCCGATTCCCATCACCACGGAGATACAGACCACACGCACGCGGAGGGCCACGGCCCTCACCGGAGTTACCGTGAGGTCGTCGAACTCGTCGAGGGGATGGGCCTCCCCGACGACGTCACCGCGGACGCGCTGGCGATCTTCGAGATCCTCGGAACCGCGGAGGCGGCCGTCCACGGGACCGACCTCGAGGAGACGCACTTCCACGAGGTCGGTGCGGATGACGCCATCGCGGACGTCGTCGGCGCCTGTCTCCTCGTCGACGACCTCGCCGTCGACCGCGTCGTGACGACGCCGCTGTCGGCCGGCAGCGGGGAGGTCGAGATGAGCCACGGCACGTATCCCATCCCTGCACCCGCGGTAATCGAAATCGCTGAACAGGCCGACTGGTCGCTCCGCGGTGGACCAGTCGAGGCGGAACTCCTGACGCCCACTGGCGCCGCTATCCTCGCTCACTTCGCCGAAGGAGTCGCGGAGCTCCCCTCGATGGCGGTCCAGGCGTCGGGATACGGCGCCGGTGGGTACGCCTTCGCGGACCGCCCGAACGTCCTCCGGGCGCTGGTCGGCGAGTCCGACGGGCCGCTCGTCCGCGACGAGATCACCGTCCTGGAGACGAACGTCGACGACGTCGCCCCGGAGGTGCTGGGCGACCTCCAGCGCTCGCTCGCGTCCGTAGGCGCGCGAGACGTCTCGATCCTCCCCGCGACGATGAAGAAGGCCCGTCCTGGCCACCTCGTGAAGGTCATCTGCAAGCCCGAGGACGCCCAGCGCGTCGCCCGCCGACTCGCCGAGGAGACGGGGACGCTCGGGGTCCGCGAACACGGCGCCGGCCACCGGTGGATGGCCCACCGCGAGATAGAGACCGTCGCCATCAGCGTCGACGGGGAGACTCACCCGGTCGACGTGAAGATAGCCAGCGACGACGAGGGAGTGGTGTTCGACGTGAGTGCGGAGTACGACGACGCCGCGGCGGTCGCCGACGAGACGGGGATGGCCGTCCGGGACGTCCTCCGGCGCGCCGAGGACGTCGTCCGCGACCTGAAAGGGGAGTAGCCGCGACGGTCAGCGATTCGACTCCGATTGCCCGCGACCCGCCTCGCCGACCGTGTCTTCGAGAACGGTCTTCAGGACGCCGACCACGCCGGCCGCGGCGATACCGTAGCCGACCAGCGACGTGAGGAAGTCGGACAGGCCGAGCACCGTTCGGAAGAACGGCTCTGGCGTAGCGTAGAGAATGACCCTGAAAGACCAGAGCACGTTCCAGTCTGCGATCAACAGCCCGAGGTAGACGACGGCGTAGAGGGCCAGGAACTTCCGCCGAACTCCGTACCGGAGCGTCGCCGCCAGTTCCGACGCGTCGACGCCGCGGCTCTCTAGAGCCTGCCCGACCGTCGCCCGGATCACACCGATCATGCATTCTCCGAGACGCGATCGAAATAAATGTCTTCGGGGTCATCGCCCGCGAACCGAGCTGCGGCGGCTCACCCGTCTGCCGCTTCATCCCCGTCGCCCAGGTGTTCGGCCAGCGCCTCGTCCATGCTCAACTCGCCGACGGCGACCTTCCGGGCGAGTTCCTCGTCGATGGCGCGGTTCGTCTCGCTGGCCTCCCGCGAGCGGTCCTTGATCCGCTGGAGTTCGCCGGCGGTGGGCGTCACGTCCCGGGTCTCTATTGCCTCGCCCTCCATGCGGGCGATGTTGACCGCGGCGAGCACGTCGCCCATTCCCCTCGCCCCAGTCCCGAGATACGGCGTCGTCCCGGTCTCGTCGACCAGTTCCACGGGGACGTCCGCCAGGGCGTCGATTATCCGGGTCCCGACGAGTCGCGCGCCGTCGCCGATCCGAACCACTGGATCGACGGCGTCCTCGACCTCGCGGCGGACTTCCGCGGCCGCCTCGGCCGCTGGCACCTGGAACGCGGCGACGACCGTGTCGCCGGCGAGGACGGCGATGCCCGGGCGTTCGCCGGGGTCGATACCGACCACGGTGCGCCCCTCGTTCCCGCGGAGGATGGCGACGACCTCCTCGACGGCCCGTCTCGGATCGTCGGGGGGCGCACGGACGACGTCAACGCCCTCGGGCGCCCACTCCTCGTCCTCGGCCGTGACGAGGACCGTCGCGCCTTCGGGGAGGTCGTCGCCGGGTTCTATCGTCGTGAACTCGACGCCGCGGTCGCGTAGCTCGGCGACGACCCCGTGGTAGAGTTCGAAGTCCGCGGTCCCGACGACTATCACTCGCGGAGGTTGGGCGCGGCCGTATTTACCACTGTGGTCGTCCGGCCACGCCGTCCCAGGGCTCGACTTCCGCCGCCGGTCGCAAACCCAAACGGTTTGCACAGCCCCGTCGAACTGACTGACATGATAGGCGTCGTCGGCGGCGGAATCGCCGGACTCGCGGCCGCTCGCAGGCTCCAGAGTCACGGGCTCGACGTGCAGGTGTTCGAGGCGAGCGACCAGGTCGGCGGGCTCGCCGCCGTCTACGAGACGGCCGGGGACCCGATCGAGAAGTTCTACCACCACCTCTCGAAGTCCGAACAGACCATCGTCGACCTGGCCGAGGACCTTGGGCTGGGCGAGGACGTCGAGTGGCGCATCGGGAAGAACGCCTACTACGTCGATGGCACGGTCCACTCGATGGACGCCCCCTGGGAGATTCTGGCCTTTCCGCACTGGAGCCTCTACGACAAGTTTCGCCTCGGCATGCTCACCCTCGACGTCGACGTCCGCGGCGGCGTCCCGAAGTTCGACACCTACGAGCGCCTGGAGGACTTCGAGGACGTCTCGGCCCTCGAGTTCGCGAAGGAACACACGACGGAGAACGTCTACCGGACGTTCTTCGAACCGTTGCTGGACGCCAAGTTCGGCGAGCGCAAGGAAGACGTCAGCGCCGCGTGGCTGCTCGGACGGATCAAGTTCCGCGGCGAGCGCGACATCCTGAAGGGCGAGATTCTCGGGTACCTCGACGGCGGCTTCGGCACCCTCCTCGACGCGCTCGTCGAGGACGTCGGCCGGGAGAACGTCACCACGGGCGCACGCGTACAGGACCTCGACGTCGGCGGCGGGGCCGTCGAGTCGATGACGGTCGAAACCGCCGACGGCACCGAGGACCACGCCGTCGACGGCGTCGTCGTCGCGGCGATGCCCACCGTCCTCGAATCGCTGACGGGCTACCCCTGCGACATCGACTTCCAGGGTACGGTCTGTTCGGTCATCAGCATGGACGAGTCGCTCACCGACACCTACTGGCTCAACGTCGCCGACGAGGCGCCCTTCGGCGCGCTCATCGAGCACACCAACTTCGTCGAGCCCGAGCGCTACGGCGGCGAACACCTGCTGTACGCCGTCAGCTACGTCCAGTCGATGGACGACCCGCTGTGGCAGGCCGACGACGACGGCGTCGAGGAGACGTGGCTCTCGGGCATCGAGGACCTGTTCCCCGACTTCGACCGCGAGTCGGTGAACTGGATCGAGACGGCCCGGAATCCCCGGACGGCGCCCATCTACGAGATGGGCTACCTCGACATGGTCGTCCCCTACGACCTCTCCGAGGAGGTGGCCGACGGCGTCTACTACGCGGGGATGGCCTCCGAGGCCCAGTACCCCGAACGCAGCCTCAACGGCGGCGTCGTCGCGGGCTACGAAGTTGCAGATCGGATCGCCCAGCAGGGGACCAGGACGGCGCCTGCCCCCGAGCAATAACTCACTGCCAGGAGCAGGTGGAACGACGTGGCACCCGCCGTACACGTTAAGCCCGATGACCCGTAACTAACTGGTATGTTCAGTCTCCCCGTAGTGCGGGGTGTCATCGACCGCCGCATCCTCGTCAACTTCCGCGTCGATCCGGCGGAACTCCAGGCGGCGTTGCCCGAGCCGTTCCGCCCGATGACGGTCGGCGGCTACGGCGTCGGCGGCATCTGCCTGATCCGGCTGACGGACGTCCGGCCGCGCGGGTTCCCGGCGTACGTCGGGACGAAGTCCGAGAACGCCGCCCACCGAATCGCGGTCGAGTGGGACGACGAGGACGGGGAGACGAAGACGGGCGTCTACGTCCCTCGGCGGGACACCTCCTCGGCGCTAACGACGCTCTTCGGCGGGCGCGTGTTCAGTAGCGAGCACCACCGCGCGACCTTCACCGTCGACGAGCGCGACGACCGCTACGAGGTGACGATGGAGAGCGACGACGGGGCGGCCCGCGTCCACGTCGCCGGGTCGGTGACCGACGTACTACCCGGAGATTCGGTGTTTGGCTCCGTCGACGAAGCCTCCGAGTTCTTCCAGCGCGGTTCGCTGGGCTACTCCCCGAGCGCGGCGGAGGAGGAGTACGACGGCATCGAACTGGCGACCTTCGAGTGGTCGGTGACGCCGATGGCCGTCGAGCGCGTCGCGTCGAGGTACTTCGAGGACGACGGCCGGTTCTCAGGCGTCGAGTTCGACTGCGCGTTGCTCATGCGCGACATCGACCACGAGTGGCGACAGCGAGAACCTATCTGCTGGCCGGAGCCGGACGGCATCGAGGCCGCCGACTAGACTGACTCGATTCGTGGAAGCGAGGAACGGAACTCAGTTCCCGTCGTCGCGGACGCCGGGCGCGTCGCTCGGGTCGACGTCGTCGGGCTCCTGGCCGCCGCCGACCACCAGTTCGCCGTCGCCGGTCTCCACGTACACGTCGTCGGCGAACCCGCCCTCGGCGTAGGGGTGTTCGGGCTCGTCGAGTTTCTCGGGGGTCGAGGGGGCCTCGGCGATGCCCTCGGGCGGGCGAAACTCGCCCATCGGCGCGTCGATGGTGATGCCGTGGGCCTCGAAGAAGTCCGCGTAGCGCCGGTAGTGGACGTCGAGTTCGTCGACGGGGAACTCCATCATCTCCGTCCAGCCGTGGTTGTAGAAGTCGAAGTTCGCGAGCACGTGCGTGATTTCGCGGGCCTGGGCCTCCTCGAAGCCGGCCTCCAGCGCGGTGACGTAGACGTCCATCGTCACCTCGAAGAACTCGTCCAGATGCTCGCGGCGTTCCTCGGTGTGGGCGTCGTCGGCCCGCGCGAGAAAGATCTCGGTGTGTTTGTCCACCAGCCAGTCGGACATCCGGTCGCCGACGACCGGTAACGTCAGCGCCTGTTTCGACGCCCAGTGACGGACGTTCTGGCGGAGTTTCATCGGCGGGTGTTCGCCCGCGACGTCCTTCAACCTCCCGATACCCGTCGGCGGCCGACCGTGGCGCTGCCTCGCAAATTCGACGGAGATAGCAATCCACATTAAGCCCGGTATCTAATCGTCCGGTCATGAGCACGTCGCACGTGATAATCGGTGATGGCATTGCGGGGTCGTCCGCGGCCGAAACGATCCGGGAAGCTGACCCGGACGCCGACGTCACGGTCATCACCGACGAGGGTGAAACTCTCTACAATCGTATTCTCATCAAGGAGTTCGCCAAGGGCAAACTGCCCGAAGCGCCGATTTCCATCCACGAACCCGACTGGTACGACGAGCGTGACATCGGTCTCGAACTCAACACGCACGTCACCGACGTCGACACCGACGCCCACGAGATACGCACCCACAGCGGCGACGTGTACGAGTACGACAAACTGCTGATCGCGACCGGCGGCACGCCCGCACAGTTGCCCGTCGACAACTCCGACGCCGACGGCCTCCACCACTTCTGGACGTTCCAGGACGCACGCGCCATCCGGGAACACGCCGAAGAGGCCGACAAGGGTATCATCGTCGGCGCCGGCCTGCTGGGCATCGACCTGGCGGCCATCTGCGGCGCCCAGGACATCGAGGCGAACTTCCTGATGCGCGGCAACCGCTGGTGGCGCTACGCGCTCTCGCTCGACGGCGCCGAGATCCTCCACGACGCCATGCGCGAGAAGGGCGTCACACCCCAGTTCGACTCCGGCGTCGACCACTTCGAGACGGACGACGACGACCAGATCGTCGCTGCGATCGACCCCAACGGCGAGCGCTACGAGGGCGACTTCGCCGGCGTCGCCATCGGTCTACACTTCAACACCGAGTTCCTGCGCGGTAGCGGCATCGAGACCGACAACGGCGTCGTCGTCGACGAGTACATGCGGACCAACGACGAGGACGTCTACGCGGCGGGCGACATCACGCAGTTCTGGGACACCATCCTCGACGAGCGCGCCCAGAACGGCGCCTGGGGCTCGGCCAAGGAGCAGGGCTCCATCGCCGGGAACAACATGGTCGCCGACGTCGACGACGACACCGAGGAGGAGGCGTTCCGCTGGGTCTCCACCTACTCCATCACGCACTTCGACTTCCCCTTCCTCTCGTTCGGCCACCCGACGCTCGGCGACGAGGAGGCCGAGGCGAAGTACGGCGAGCGCGAGTGGCGTCGCCTCACGTTCAAGGACGGCAAACTCATCGGCGGCGTGCTCATCGGCGACCTCTCCCAGCAGTCCAAGTTCAAGAAGCTCATCCGCGAGGAACACCAGATCGGCGACAAGAAGGACCTGCTCACCGAGCAGGACGTCGACATGGACAAGCTCCTCGAAGACGCCCCCGCGACGGCCGAGTAGGCGGACGACCCCCAGAAGCTTTTGTCGTCGAATACGAACGTTTCTCTGTGATCAGAACTGCGTGGGCCCGACTCCGAGCGTGGGGACGCGGGTGGCGCGGCGACCGGGACGGCGAGGACGCCAGGTCCGACCCGAGCGCGTTCTCGCTGCTCGACGCGTCGGTCAACTACTCGCACGGCCAGAGCGACGGCGAGGCGGTGCGTGAACTCCAGCGGGCGAACGAACACGCGAACGAACTCGAGGACGCACAGCGGAACCAGCGGTAGCGGACCGACGGTCTTTTTTCCGGTGACGGCGCAGTTCCGCGTATGAACGGCGGCAGTGGCGACATGACACTCGCGTTCGAGCTGGCGGCGCTGAAGGAACTGGCCCACCCCGACGAGGTGTTCACCGACGCCCGCCAGTGGTCCGAGTACGTGGGCGTCATCTCCGAACAGCCGACCTACGTCGTGACGAACTTCTGCCGGAAACACCGCATCCGGCAGGACTTCTTCTCCGGCCCGCGGAGCCGCGAGGAGAGCCTCGCCAACGTGATGGCCCAGTTCGACACCGACCGCCACGTCCTCGTCGGCACCGAGGACGCCGACGCCGACCTCGCCGAGGAGGCCGGCTGGGAGTACCTCGCCGTCGAGGACGCCGCCGAGGCGGCCGACTGGCAACTGGGCGAGTCCGAGTCGCCCGACGCGCTGCCCGAGGAAGAGCAGCGCGACGACTGGCCCTGAGGACGAATAGGACCCGGCCCTGAGGCGGACACGATTCGACCCTGACGACGGACAGGACCCGGCCTTTACCTGACGACGAACCCACATTCTTATTAGGTTTTCCTGCGCCCCAGTAGACATGTCTGTGGACGTCGGGGAGAGTTTCCGGAACGGGTTGCAGGGGGTGTTCAGCGCGCGTGGCATCGTCGTCGGCCTGCTGTTGCTCGCCGTGGCGCTCGCGAACCTGATCGTGGGTCAGTCGATCAGCCGGCACGTCATGGAGTGGCTGTTCGGCCAGATTATGGGCGGCGGACCGCAACAGCAGGCGGTGATGGCGCAGGCGGGGACGAGCTTCCCCTTCGCGCTCGACCTCTCGATTCCGGTCATCCTGGCGCTGGCGTTCGCACTCCTTCTAGTGGGTGAACTCGTCCGTCTCATCGCGATCCGACTGTTCGCGAGTGATTCGAGAGAGGCAATTCCGGTCGACGACGTCGCGGATGGGTTCGGCCCCGCGGCGCTGAAGGCCTTGGTCCTCGGTGGTGCGATAGCCGGTCTCATCGAGGTTGTGTCGGTGATTCCGCTGCTCGGTGCGATCATCGCCTGGGGCCTCATGCTGGTGTTCGTCTTCCTGCGGCAGGTCATCGCCCTCGAAGACCAGGGGTGGGCCGGCACGCTGAGTCGGAGTTTCGAACTGTTCATGGAAGACCCAATTCCCATCGCGGGTATCCTGTTTGGCCTCGGGTTCTCCAGTTTTCTCGTCGCCGCCGGCGTGCCATTCCTCCTCACGTTCTTCGTGCTCGATGGCAGCATGGCCGCGACGACTGGTTCGACCCTGGGGAGTCCGCAGTCGCTCGTCTCGCTCCTCGGCGTGGTCCTCGCAACGATATTCCAGGTTCTCGGCATCGCCGTGGTGACCGACGCCTTCGAGCAGGTTCGCGAAGCGGTCGAAGCGGAAGAACAGTTCTGAGTCGGCTGGGCGACCGATTTCGGGCCGTCCGGAGCGAAATTGCGACCCGTAACCCAGCACTCCTTCGTCCCTAAATTCCGGGGCGTGTCCGCCAACGATTAAGTGCTCGTGAGCGGAGTGTCCGGACATGAGCCTCGCTCGCAGGGTGCGTTCGTTCGACCCCGGCCGTCGGTTCGCGGAAGCGCAGTTCCGCCGGTGGTTCGGCCGGTACTTTCTGGCAGCGTTGCTTGTCTTCGCGCTCGGTGGCGTCCTCGGCGCCGTCGCGATGGCCGTAACGGACCTGAGCGGCCTCCAGGACGTTTCGGAGGGACTGAGTCCGATGTTTCCCGACGAGATAACGTTCGGGTTCGTCGCGCTGAACAACCTCCGGGTGCTCGTCATCCTGACGCTCGGGTTCGTCTCGTTCGGCGCGATATCCGGGGCCGTCCTGCTGTTCAACGGGTTCATCATCGGACTCGTCGTCGCCGGAGCCGCCGCAGACGGAGCGCTACTCGAAGCCGTCGCTCTCATCGCTCCCCACGGGTGGCTCGAACTGGGCGCCTTCTTCCTCGTCGCCGGCACGACCTTCCGCGTCACCCACCGACTGGTGAACTACCTCAGGGGAGTCGACGACGGCGTGATCACGAGACAGGAACTGTTCGAGATAGCGGTTCTCTTTCTGGTCGCCGCGGTCGGCATCGTCGTCGCGGCGTGGATAGAAGTCTACCTGACCGAAGCGATGGCGGAGGCGGCTTTGGGGTCGCTCTAGAGGCCACCGGTGATCGCGAGACTACCTACGGTCAGGAGGATACCGAATAGGACCGGAATTGCGACAGTGACGATGGCCTGATTTCGCGTGACGTTACGTGCGCGCTGGACGGCGGGTATCCAGATATACGCGCTCCACAGCGAGAACAGGATACCGACTCCGGTTGCCAATTGGTAGAAGGTCTGTTGTGTGAGCCGACTGTTGAAAGTCTGGAACGCTGCCGGATCACCGGATACCTGGAGAGTCTGAATAACGTAGACGGTCGCCACGAGCGAGAGGATGGCGCCGAAGATGCGAGGGACGAACCCCCAGCCAGTGAGTGCGAATGTATCACGGAATTCGCCCTCACCACCGAAGAAGTAGGAGATGATCTGGAAGGCGACTGCGTACAGTAACCACGTGATAAACGGGCCGACGGAACCGATAACGATGCCAACGATACCTCCGATCAGGAGGAAGAGTTGGACGTTTTCAGGTACCATCTGCATAAACTGGTAAATCGTGACGGCGCCGCTGATGGCAGAGATGACGACGATGCTCAACACCACGAGCGTGGGTTCTTTGAGTGACGGGTCGTCCGCGCGGCCGTCGAAGAACCGGCCGGGATTCGTCAGGAGGGTACCGACGTTTTCGAACATTACGTTTCTAGTCATGATTCCAGCAGTGAATTTTAAGAACCTTACTACTAGATTCCGAGTTCGAAGTCGAAGTCGCGCCATTTAACCCCGCGAACGCGCAATCTCGACCAATGAGTGACTCGGAGGCACCGGGCGGTGGCAAGGTGCTGGAACTGCCCTGCGGGGCGCGAAAGGCGGTCCGGGACCTGGACATGGGGCTGCGGGAGTTCGACTGCGAGTGCGGCGAGACCCACGCCGTCGTGATGGACATGCACCCCCTCTCGCGGTGGGTACCGGAGTTCCTCGTGGAGGTGCTCCAGGAGACGGTCGAACCCGCCGACGAGTTCGAGGAGTTCACCACCGCCCACGCGATGGGCAGCGTGATGGAGGAGTTCCCCGAGCGAGTCGTCGCCGCCGACGTCGCCGAGGACGGCACCGTCGGCTACGCGCTGGTGTGGGCGACACAGTTCGACTCGCGCCGGTTGCACGAGATTATCGTCGAGCTACTGGTCGAACTGATGGAACACGCCATCAGCCACGCCGAGGACGAGGCGGTGATGGACGAGTTCGAGGCCCACATGCTGGAGTTCGACGTCGACGCGTTCGTCGAGCAGTACCGCGCCGAGCGGAACCTGGAGACCGAACACGACACGGCCATCTGACCTCGGTCGACGGTCGCCCCGAGGCGGTCGGTCGCTACCGAAAACCGCCGGGTGGCGGAGCGTCTGACGCGCGTCTGACGCGATTATATGTTGCTGCGTCACTATCAGTTGACACATGGCCATCCGTCACAGCGACTTCCAGCGGATCCGGTCGGTCGTGGCCGCCGCCGACGTCGACGAACCGCTGACGGCCCGGGAGATCCTCTCGGTCCTCGAGGCCCACGGCGAGGAGTTCGAGAGCGCCCACGAGGTGGCGACGGTGCTCGGCCGGCGGGCCGACCGGGGAGACGTGGAGATCATCCGCGACCGGCCCTACCGGTACCAGTTTACGACGCCCCCGAACTGATCCGTTTTTGCTCCGGAACTCCCAGATCGCTCGCTCTCGGCACATTGTGTAGAGTCTCGTTTACCGTCTGCGCGCGGTCGCGAACGCGCGAACGATAACACCGTGAGTCGGTAGATCCACGAAGCACCGCTGTACCGGATCGACAGTCGTTTTGGCGACCGACCGGAAGTGAGGCCAACGCCCGTCAGTTCGGTCTCTCTCCGTGAACCGGTACCGTGGTACCACCAGACATTACGATCTTCGAAATCTCCCTGCGGAGTTCGTAACCTTTCGCCGGGCTTATTACGATGAGCGAACTTCCTCTGGTAATGACAGAGGACGAGGACCGCACGATACTGCTTATCGGGAGCGGCCCGATCCAGATCGGACAGGCCGCCGAGTTCGACTACTCCGGCGCACAGGCGTGCCGTGCCCTGCAGGAAGAGGGTGCACGGGTCGTCCTGGTGAACTCGAACCCCGCGACGATCATGACCGACCCGGAGATGGCCGACAAGGTGTACCTCGAACCGATCAACACCGAGGCAATCTCGGAGATCATCCGCAAGGAGAACCCCGACGGCGTCATCGCCGGCCTCGGCGGCCAGACGGGGCTGAACGTCACCGCCGAACTCGCCGAGGAGGGCGTCCTCGAGGAGTACGACGTCGACGTGATGGGGACGCCGCTGGACACTATCTACGCGACGGAGGACCGGGACCTGTTCCGCCAGCGCATGCAGAACATCGGTGAGCCGGTCGCCCGCTCGACGACCATCTCGCTGGACGAGGACGAGTCGGTCACCGACTTCGACGAGGAGGCGTTCCGCGGGCGCGTCGAGGACGCCGTCGACGAGGTCGGCGGCCTTCCGGTCATCTCGCGGACGACGTACACCCTCGGCGGGTCGGGTTCGGGCGTCGTCGACGACATGGACGAACTCGTCGAGCGGGTCCGAAAGGGCCTGCGCCTCTCGCGCAACAGCGAGGTGCTGGTCACCGAGTCCATCTCCGGCTGGGTGGAACTCGAATACGAGGTGATGCGCGACGCAGACGACTCGTGTATCATCATCTGCAACATGGAGAACATCGACCCGATGGGGATCCACACCGGAGAGTCGACGGTCGTCACGCCCTCGCAGGTCATCCCCGACGAGGGCCACCAGCAGATGCGCGACTCCGCGCTGAAGGTCATCCGCGAACTCGGCATCGAGGGCGGCTGTAACATCCAGCACGCCTGGCGCGACGACGGCACGCCCGGCGGCGAGTACCGCGTCGTCGAGGTGAACCCGCGCGTCTCCCGCTCCTCGGCGCTGGCCTCCAAGGCGACGGGCTACCCCATCGCTCGCGTCACCGCCAAGGTCGCGATGGGCAAGCGCCTCCACGAGATCACCAACGAGATCACCGGCCAGACTACCGCGGCCTTCGAGCCGGCCATCGACTACGTCGTGACGAAGGTCCCGCGCTGGCCCATCGACAAGTTCGCCGACGTCGAGTTCGAGCTCACGACGGCGATGAAGTCCACCGGGGAGGCGATGGCCATCGGCCGCACCTTCGAGGAGTCGATGCTCAAGGCGCTGCGCTCCTCCGAGTACGACCCGGCCGTCGACTGGGACGAACTCGGCGACGACGAACTGGAGGAGGAGTACCTGATTCGTCCGACGCCGGACCGCCCCTACGCCATCTTCGAGGCGTTCGCTCGCGGCTACACCGTCGACGACATCGTCGAGCTGACCGACATCGAGCGGTGGTACGTCGAACGCTTCGCCCGCATCGAGGAAGCGGCGGAGGCCGCCCAGGAGGGCGACTTCCCGACGGCCGCCGAGGCCGGCTTCACCGACCAGGAGATCACCGCGATGGCCGGCGGCGAGTTCAACGACACCCACGCCTCCTGGGTCCCGGAGGAGGACCTGGCCGAGAAGGGCGAGGACGAGGTCGAGGCCGCGACAGACGGCGGCGGGGTCACCGTCGACGACGTCGAGGCAGAGACCGTCGACCGCGACTTCAAGCTCGTCGACACCTGTGCCGGCGAGTTCGAGGCGACGACGCCGTACTACTACTCGACGCGGGACCCCGTCTCGGGCATCGACCGCAACGAACTCCAGATCGACCCGGACGTCGAGAGCGTCGTCGTGGTCGGCGGCGGCCCCATCCGCATCGGGCAGGGCGTCGAGTTCGACTACTGCTCGGTCCACGCCGTTCGCGCGCTGGAGGAAGCTGGCATCGACGCCCACGTCGTGAACAACAACCCAGAGACCGTCTCGACGGACTACGACACCTCCGACGGCCTGTTCTTCGAACCCGTCACCGCCGAGGAGGTCGCCGACGTCGTCGAGGCCACCGACGCAGACGGCGTGATGGTCCAGTTCGGCGGGCAGACCTCCGTCGACATCGGGCACCCGCTCGAACAGGAACTCGACCGCCGCGACCTCGACTGTGAGATCATGGGAACCTCGGTCGACGCGATGGACCTGGCCGAGGACCGCGAGCGGTTCAACAGTCTGATGGACGACCTGGGCATCGCCCAGGCACAGGGCGGGACCGCCTTCTCCGAGGAGGAGGCCCTGGAACTCGCCCACGACATCGGCTACCCCGTCCTCGTGCGCCCGAGCTACGTGCTGGGTGGCCGCGCGATGGACGTCGTCTACAACGACGAGGACCTGAAGACATACATCGAGGAGGCCGTCCGCGTCAGTCCCGATAAACCCATTCTCGTGGACGAGTTCCTCTCTGACGCCGTCGAACTGGACGTCGACGCCGTCGCCGACGAGGACGACGTGCTCATCGGCGGCGTGATGGAACACGTCGAGACCGCCGGCGTCCACTCCGGCGACTCCGCCTGCATGATCCCGCCTCGCTCGGACGAGATCGAGGCCGTCATGCCGCGCATCCGCGAGATCGCCGAAGAGATCGCCGACGCGCTCGACACCGTCGGCCTCCTGAACGTCCAGCTCGCGGTCCGCGACGGCGAGGTCTACGTGCTGGAGGCGAACCCGCGCTCCTCGCGCACCGTTCCCTTCATCGCGAAGACCACGGGCGTCCCGATCGCCAAGATCGCGGCGAAGGTCATGGCCGGGGCCAGCCTCGACGAACTCGACTACGAGGAGCAGATCCCCGAGCAGGTCTCCGTGAAGGAGGTCGTCCTCCCCTTCGACCGCCTGAAGGGCTCGGATCCGCGCCTCGGCCCGGAGATGAAGTCCACGGGCGAGGTGATGGGCACCGCCGGCTCCTTCGGCAAGGCCTACCAGAAGGCCCAGCAGTGCGTCGGCAAGCCGATCCCCCTCGAGGGCACCGCCATCGTCGACCTGCCGGTACTCGGCTTCGAGGAGCACTTCGACGTGCGCGACTTCGACGACTTCGCAGACACCGACGCGATCATCCAGGCCATCCAGGACGGCGACGTCGACCTCGTGCTCTCCCGCGACCGCGAGGTGCTCGAAGCCTGCGTCGAGAACACGATCACCTACTTCTCGACTCTGGAGTCCGCCGAAGCCGCGCTGGAGGCCATCAACGCCAACGACCAGCCCCTCTCGGTGCAGGACGTGAAGGCCCGCCCCAAGAATCAGCGCGAGTGGGGCCGCTGAGGACACGAGCGGACGCCTGGTTTACCGTCTCACCGTTCACTTTTCTCGGCCCGGACGTCCCGTTCGGAGACGTGATTGTTCTCACGAGCACGAAGAGTGTTTAGCATCTCGTTACATACTGCACCGGACTTAACGTTGATTTTTCGATCGTTACCGTGTAAATAGTTTACAACTGACGTATCGAACGACCGGTGTATGCCTGGTACATTCACTAGCTGGCGGACTATCGTGGCCCTGGCGGCCGCGGTACTGACGCTGACGGCACCGGCGGTCGCACAGACACACGGCGGCCCGGCACAGGTCGACCACGCGGAGGCCGGCGCCACCGGCTTCACGTGGGGCAGTGGTGACGGCGGCTTCGGCTGGGGCGCCAACGTCTCCGATGGATGGGGCTGGGGTGACCACGACGGGCGCGAGGAGACGAACGACGGGCCGAACGGCGCCGACGCAGAACTCCCCGACGACTCGACGGTCCGGGTCGACGAGGGCGTCTATCGCATCGAATCCGTCGCGAACGACAGGGTACTGGACGTCGAGGGCGAATCGGCGCACAACGGCAGCGATGTCATTCAGTGGGGGTATCACGGCGGTGAGAACCAGCGCTGGAGCGTCGAACACGTCGGCGACGGCGAGTACCGAATCGAAGCACAGCACTCGGGCAAGGTCCTCGACGCCGCCGCCTGGTCGCACAAGAACGGCGCGAACGTCCTCCAGTGGGGCTTCCACGGTGGTGACAACCAGCTGTGGCGCTTCCACGAGATAGCGGACGGACAGTACGCCATCGAGAACGTCAACAGCGGCAAGGTCCTCGACGTCCCGTTCGGCGCCGAGCGCAACGGCACGAGCGTCCAGCAGTGGGCCTACCACGGTGGCGACAACCAGCTGTTCCGGCTCGTCGAAATCGACGAGGACGCGGACGACACCGAGACGGAGACGGAGACGAACGACACGGAAACCGAGACGGACGAGACAGAGACGGAAACCGAGACAGAAGACACCGAAACGGAGACGGACGGGAACGAGACCGAGACAGAGACGGACGATACCGAGACAGAGACCGACGACACCGACACGGAGGAGGACACGGAGACTGACACCGAGACGGAGACGGAAATCGAGACGGAGACTGACACGGAAACAGAGACCGACGACACTGAGACTGAGACGGAAACCGACACGGAGACGAACGGTACCGAGACGGAGTCCGAAACGGAAACTGAGACGACCACCGAATCGGAAACTGAGACGGAAACTGAGACGACCACCGAACCGGAAACTGAGACGGAAACCGACACCGAATCGGAACCTGAGACCGAGACTGACACGGTGACCGACACGGAAACTGAAACGGAGACGGAGACGGAGACCGAAACCGACACCGAGACTGCGACCGAGTCGGAGACCGACGACGGTTCAGACGGTGACGGCGAGCAGATCGCCGACTGCGACGGCACCGGCGTCAACTCGGACGACGACGGGCTGACCGACTGCGAGGAGAGCGAACTCGGGACCGACCCCGAGGACCCCGACACCGACGGCGACGGACTCCCGGACGGCGCCGAAGTCGAGGAAGACGCGCTGCTGCCCGACGCGGACCCGCTCCACTACGACGTCTACGTCGAGATCGATTGGATCGACGACGAGTTCCCCATGACGGACGAGGAGCTGGCCAACGTGCGCGAGGCTCACGCGAACGCGCCCGTCGAGAACCCCGACGGCGAGAACGGCATCGCCGTCCACTTCGTCAGGGACGAGCAGGTCGACCAGCTGGGGACGTTCCAGCCTGGTGAGTACTACGGGAACTACGCGAACGAGACCTACCAGTGTGCCGGCTACCACTACGCGGTCGTCACCGACCGGGACCTCGGTGACGCCGCGGGATACGGCGGCAACGGCGCCTTCAGCGTCATCTCGCCGGTCAGCCAGGACTACGTCTTCATGCACGAACTGGGTCACTCGCTGGGGCTCACCGACGTGTTCGACGGCATCGACAGCACCCGCTACACCGTCGAGCAGTACCCGAGCGCGATGAACTACAACGCCCAGGGACTGATCGACTACTCGGACGGCACCAACTCCGAGGTCGACCACGACGACTGGGGGTACATCGACGAGTCCGGGTTCGACCCCGGCTGGGACGGCAACTGCGCGTGAGCCCGGTCTGACCGGCTTCTTTCGGACTTCTTTTCCCGTGTGCGACGGGACGGTGAACGAGCGGCGCGTCAGGACGTCTCTCCGTCGGTCTCGGCCTCGAAGCGCAACGTCACGACGCTCCCACGCGGATCGTTCTCGCCGAAAGAGACCTCGCCGCCGGACTCGGTCACGATCCAGTTGACGATCCAGAGGCCCAGGCCGCTGCCGTGTTCGAGCGGGGTCTCGTACCCCCGTTCCAGCACGTTCACCTCGGACTCCGGGATGCCCGGACCGTCGTCGGCGACGCGAACTTCCACGAACGCCTCGCCGTCGCGGGTGACGTGTCTGGCGTCTATCTCCACGGACGGGCGCTCGGCGTCGTTGTGTTCGACCGCGTTCTCGACGACGTGTTCGACCGCCAGGTCGACGATCGGGTGCGCGGTGACGCGAGCGCGTTCCGGCGTCGCGACTTCCGCATCGACGGCGTCGTAGGACTGCTGCACGCGGTCTCCGACGGATTCGACGACGGGCTTCAGGTCGACGGCCTGTCGCTCCGTTGACTCCTCGCGGAGCATCTGTTCGATGGACTTGGCGTGCTCGCCGAGTGCGGCGAGGGCGTCGGCTCGGTCCTTGATGGCGTCGACGTGTTCGTCGTCTGCCCGTCCGTTCTGTGCGATGAGTTCGGCGCGCCCGCTGATCACGTTGGCCCCGTTCCGGATGTCGTGGCGGAGGATCCGGTTCACGACGGAGAGTTGCCTGCTCAGTCGTGAGGACCGGTCGCGCTCGACGGCGACCGCCTCGCGAGCCCACCGCTGTCTGGTGTCGTAGATTCCGACGACGAACCCGGCGACGGAACCGATCGAGACGGCGTCGCCGACGACGAACAGCGTGTCGTCCAGCACGACCCCTTTCGCCTGCTGATAGATGACGATCAACGTCGCGCCGGCCCCCAGGACGGCGCTGCCGACGAGACACCAGGCTCCGACGCGAAGGACCGCCCACCCGGACACCTCAGACTGCCAGAGCCAGAGTCCGCCCGCGACCAGCCCCAGCGAGAGGATCATCGGAATGAAGATTCCGGAGAGGAAGGTGACGAAGTTCTCGTCGTCACGGAACACGTGGACGACGTGGAGTGCGACCATCCCGAGGCCGGAGCCGAAGACGACGAACAACCCGAGCGCCTCTTTGGTCCGTTCAGATGTCGTCACGCGTTCATCTCGACCCACCGACTGTGTAAAAATGTACCCCCTGCTCGTACTTTCGAACGTGTCGCTCGACGACGGGATGGCCGAACACCAGTCGTTCACCACCGTCGACCGGACCAGTGGGTCAGTTCTCACGCGCCGCGTTGGCGAGCCTGTCGAGGCCGAGCGTCGCCAGGAAGAAGACGACGCCGACGTACAGCAACGAGCGAGAGTCGGTGACGAACCGGCTGACGAGGGCGTTCCCGTACCCCATCGCGGTGCTGAGAAATCCGAGTATCGACGTCGTCCACCCGAGTCCCGTGAATCCCGCGAGTTGATCGAGTGCGTCCCTGTTTGGTCTCGGAATCGCCGGCAAGTCCATGGAATTTCACTCTCAGGTCTGGGGATATGATTTCCCGTTGTGAGGGACAAGAGGCCCGCAATCGAGTGATACCCGGATCCTCCTGGCTACCAGTCGTAGCTATAGTGCAGTTACTCGTGTACTGACCTGGGTAGAGGCGGTGAGCTCGAGGGAATTACCTGCCACGTTCGTCGGACGCTCCCGCGGGCCGGACGCGTCCGTCGGTGTTCAGAACGCTGAAAGACGGAAACGAGGGCCGCTCGAACGTGCTCGTTCCCCGGCGAGAACGGCTCCCGTCGTGGCGTCCGCTCCCTCGCCGGTGGGGCCCTTACGAGTGCCTCGTCGTCGACGTTCCGCTCGTCGGAACCTTCGAGAGATCGGACCTCCGCTGGGGCCCTTCAGATACCGTTCTTGAAGGTCCTCGTTTCGGTGTCTGTGAGGCCACTTTCGGTCGTCACCCGTAGCGTGACGGTCTGGGTCTCACACGGTTCGAGCCAGATTTCCACGCTGGAACGATTGTGTTCGAAGGTCCCGTCTCCATCGACGTCCCACTCGGCGGAAGCGATGGTCGCGTTCGTCGCGGCGGACTCGTCATTGTACGCGAACCCCGAAAACGCCAGGTCGTTGCCGACTTCCTCTCGGAACGTGATGTTCGCCTCGACGGATGGTTCCGGGTTGGCCCGCTCGTGGACGCCGTCAGAGGGTCTACTATCCTGACCGGGCCGGTCCGTCGACGCCTCGAGCGCGTGCAAGTCCGCAGACAGCCGGCCGGCGTGGAGTCCCGACTCGTAGAAGGGAAGGTACAACTGGCCGCCCGCTACCGACGGCGCCCGCGCAGCGGTGTTGATCTTCGGCCCCTCCGCAAAGCTGTGCCCCCATTCCTGGGCGCCATCGCTCACGTCGACTGCGAACACCGCGGGGATCGAGTAATCCGGTCCGTCTTCCCTGGTTTCTCCCGACTCTGGGAGGGCCATCGCACCGACGTAAACGCTGTCGTTCGCGACGGTGGGCCCACCGATGAGTTCACCGACGGGTGGTGAAAATCGCCACTCTTGGGCCCCGGTGTCGCCGTCGAGTCGAACGACCGCTGTTCCGTTCGCTCGTCGGTCGACAGTCAGGAATACGCCACCGTCACCGACCGTGACCGACTCGCTCACCGACGTCGCGTTCGGAAGAGTCCAGTTCCACTGGACTGAGCCGTCGGCCGTCGAGAACGCGGCAGCACGAACGCCGTCGTCGGAATCTGCAACCGCGTAGATGGCACCCTCGGTGACGGCGAACCCGGCCCTGGACGACATTCCGGTCGAATCGGCAGTCCACAGCCGTTCACGCGTCTCGGTATCGTAGGCGACGATGTCGCCGTCGGAAGCGACGAAGACCGTGCCGTTCGCGATGCCGAGCAGGCGGTCGGCCGGCACCGACCACGTCGTCTCGCCCGTCTCCGGGTTCAGCGCGACCAGGGATTCGGAACCGACGGTCTTGTTCGCCGACGTCCGATTCTCGATGTCGAGTGCCTCGGGCCCCTCTATCGCGTACAGTTCGCCGCCGAAGAACACCGGGGCCAACGGCCAGTCGACTGACTCGTTTCGTACCCATTCGACCGCTCCGGTCTCGGCGTCCAGTGCGTAGAGCCCGCCGTCGCCGTTCCGGTCCACGGAGGCCGGGTTCGGCGGCAAGAACGCCGTCGTCGAGACGTAAACGGTGCCGTCGACGACGGTCGGTGCGCCGCTCGGCTCGCCGATATCGGTGCGTTCCCACTTTTCTTCCCCGGTGGCGGCGTCGTAGGCGACGACAGAACCGTTTATCTCGTAGCTGTCCCGTTCGGTTAGCACCGGGAGGTAGGCGGTGTCGTTCGCGACTGTCGGCGCCCCGGTTGGGATACCCCTGAACCCGCCGTGCCAACTGTGTTTTCCGTACGGTTCGGGTCCGTCGGCCGACGTCGCGGCCGTGCGACCGGCGTTTCCGCGGTCGGTCGACCACGACCCGTCGGCCGCCTGCGGCGCCGTCTGGGTTTCGTTCGTCTCGGTCGATTCCGTCGTCTGTGCAAGTACACTCGCGGGAAGCCCGGCGACAGCCGCCGAGACCAGGAGTAGCACCGCGAGCGCAACTATCGATAGCGTGCGTGTCTGCGCTTTCATAGTGCGTGTGTTCGGGCGGACGAACTGCAGGAACCGATCGGGTCGCCCGTCAGGCGCGCGTTCACGACAGATCGGTTTCCTTATTGAGATACTATATGGCTTAATTCGAGATTTACGGCGAGGAAAAGATGGGGCGGGATCCGGTCGCTGTTCGACGCCGTCTCGCTAGGCCCGTAGGTCGTCGAAGGTCCGGTACGAGAGATAGGCCACGTCGCGCGCCGAGAGGTAGTCGGCCTCCTCGACCCAGGAGAGGCACTCGTCCATCGTCGCGGTGCTGTCGAGCCACGGGTAGTCCGACCCGAGCATGAGTCGCTCCGGGCCGAACCACTCCAGGAGGTTCGTGACGTATCCCTCGACGTTCGCATACGGCCAGTGCTCCCCCGACGTGCGTGGGATCGAACTCACCTTGACGTAGGCGTTGTCGCGCTCGGCCAGCGCCGCGAAGTCGGTCCACGGCGCTTCGTCCGGAGACGTGTCCTCGTCGGGCCACGCCACGTGCTCTACCACGATGGGCACGTCGGGGTGGGCGTCGGCGACGTCGGCGAGTAGCGAGAGCTGTTCGGGCTTCGGGAGGACGAAGACGGCCCCGTCCTGGGCGGCGAGTTCGTCGTACAGCGGGTCGAGCGCGTCGTCCGCGACCCAGTCCGCCTCGCGGTTCATCTCCCCCGGCGTCGGCCCGTACTCGAAGCAGGCGTGGAAACGCACCCCGAGCATGCGCTCGTGGCCCGTCACGCGCCGGACGCGTCGCCGCTGCTCGGCCTCGTCGCCGAAGTACTTGGCCACACCGACGCCCCAGAGGCGGTCCGGGTGGGCCTCGACGGCGCGGAGCGTGTACTCGTTGGCTCGCTCACCGCGTCCGTATATCGACGTGGGCAAGAGGACTCCCTCGTCGACGTCGGCGGCGTCCATGTCGGCGATCAGGTCGGCGTGGGTGTAGGACCCCTCCCACTCCGGCGGCAGGTCGGCGCTGTACCAGGGCAGCTCGGCGGTGTCGTGACCCCATGCGTGGGTGTGTGTGTCGACGAGGCGCATTCGGTGATAGTGGGTGAGAGAGCGTGAAAAGTCTACCTCGCCGCGGCCGTTCGTGGTGGACCGCGAACGGAGACGGATAACCGACGAGACGACGTCAGTCGCCGGTGGCTCCGTACGACTCTCGATGGGAGTCCGAGACGCAATCGGTCCCGCGCTCGACGGCTAGCCGTTGGAGAGGTCGACCGATTCGGTGTCCGTCGCACCCCCGTCAGTGGTCACCCGGAGCCGTACCGTTCGGAACGTACACGGTTCGAGCGTCACGGAAATCTCCTCACCCGTCCGCTCGAAGGTACCGTCGTCGTCGACGTCCCACTCGAAGGTAGTGATATTGCCGCGATTGACCGACGACGCGCTCGCGTTCAACACGACCGTCTTGTTCTCGCCGAACTCGTCGTCGGGGTTCGTCTCGGTCGTGGAGATCGCTGCCCTGGGCGCCGTATCCTCCTCGAAGAACCCATCCGATGGCAGGTGCTGCTCGTCGGGCGGCGTCGACGAACCGGTCATGACCTGGAACGCCGCGCTGCTATCCTGTGGATACACCGTGTCACCGTGGGAGAGCACGTAGAGGTCGCCGTCTACGACAGTCGGCGTCTCGTACGTGGTGGAGCGGTAGGTGAACGAACCGGCGGCGTATCCCCACAGCTGGTCACCGCTCTGCCGGTCGATGGCGTAGAGAGCGGCACTCGGCGGTTCGTCGGCTTCACCCGGTTCGCCGGCCTCCGTGAGCGCGTTCCCTGCGACGTAGACGCTATCGTTGGCGACGGACGCGGCGCCGTACAGGCCGCGCGTCGGTGGTTCGAAGCGCCACTCTTCGGCTCCGGTGGCTGCGTCGAGGCGGACGAGGGCGCCCCCGTCGTACGAGTGGCGGCTTCCGTTCTCGGCGACGACGAACACGTCACCGTCGGCGACGGTCGGACCGTTCACCGACGTCGCGTCGCTCGCGACCTCGACGTTCCACCGCACAGATCCGTCCGCGGTCGAGAACGCGTACGTCCTCGCCCCGTCGGCGGATTCGTTACTCACGGCGTAGATGGCATCGGTCGTCACCGTCGCCGTGTCGAGGTTCACGTTCTCGGGAAGCGCGGTACGCCACAGTTCGTCGCCAGTCGCCGCGTCGGAGGCGACCAGGTCGCCACCGGCCGCCGTATAGACAGTACCGTTCGTGACACCGATGAACCGGTCTGCAGCCGTGGACCAGCGCTGGTTGCCGGTCTCGGCATCGTACGCGACGATGTCGTCGTCGGACCACGCGTATGCGGTGTCGCCGGTGACACCGACGAGGTCGTCTGCCGCGACGGACCACAGCGTCTCACCGGTGTCAGGGTTCAGCGAGACCACCGAGCTCTCGCCGATGGTCGGTGACTTCGTCGGTCCCGTTCGATTCTCGACGTCGACCATGTCGGGCCCGCGCGTCGCGTAGAGACGGTCGTTCTCGTGGACGACCGGTCCGTACCAGAGTTCGGTCTCGTTCCGGACCCAGTTCGTTTCACCCGTCTCCGAATCGAGAGCGTAGAGGCCTCCCTCGCCGTCCTCGGGGTCCATCGACGGGTTCCGCGGCACTTCCGCGCTGGTGGCGACGTAGACGGTGTCGTCGACGACCGTCGGTGACCCACCGGGAATACCGAGCCCGGTTCGGTCCCACCGAAGCGCGCCGGCATCGGTATCGTACGCCGCGACCGCACCGACTTGCGTGTCGACGGTGCGTTCGGTGGCGACGCCGACGTACGCTGTATCATCGACTATCACCGGGTCGTCAGTCGGTTCGCCCGTAAAGCTGTCACTCCAGGAGGGGGACGCGTACGGCGCAGGGCCGTCGTCAGTCGTCACCGTCGAGGCACCGGAACTGGCGCTGAACGCCGGCGTCGTCTCGTCGGCCGAAACCGACGAGTTGTCGGACTGTTCGACTTCAGTCTGGGCGAACGCCTGCGTCGACGCAGCGACGCTCACCGTCGATATCAGTACTGCCAGTGCGACTGCCGCTACGATGGAGGATCTGAGTCGTTGTCTCATGGGTATCGGTCATCAGCAGGGACCGAGCGGTGACTCTCCCGACACGAGGGCCTGCTTGATGCGGGCGGGTATCCTCATTTTGCACAGTTACTTATACTGAAGATAAGGCGACGGGTGGCGGACGATCCGGCATTAATTTCGCATTTATCGACCGGGAACGACCCGCTTTCCAGTGTGATGCATCTCGCGATGGGATTCCTGACGGGACCATCTCCACCCTCACCCACAAGAACTCTCCGAGGGCGTCGCTTCGCTCAGCGCTTGCCCGCTCACGGGTCGCTTCGCTCCCCGTTCGCAATTCCCGAGAGCCTCACTACGTTCGGCTCTCACCTTCTCACGGCTCCCTGCAGTCGCCGTTCGATTTTCCAAGAGCTTCGCTTCGCTCAGCTCTTGCTAGCCATCGCCAGGACATCGTCGAAGAAATCGAGCGAGTCGTTGGGCCCCGGATTCGCCTCGGGGTGGTACTGTCGCGTGATGATGTCCAGGTCGCCGTTCTCCAGGCCCTCCGGCGTGTCGTCGTTGACGTTGACCTGCGTGACGTCGAGCTTCTCGCCGGGGTCCGCGACGGTGTAGCCGTGGTTCTGGGTCGTCATGACGACGCGGCCGGAGCGCAGATCTCGGACCGGCTGGTTGACGCCGCGGTGGCCGAACTCCATTTTCTCCGTCTCGCCGCCGAGCGCGTTGGCGACGACCTGCTGGCCGAGACAGATGCCGGCGAGGGGAACCTCGCCCACTTTCTGTTCGACGAGTTCGCCGGCGGCCCCGAAGTTCACCGGGTCGCCGGGGCCGTTCGAGATGAACAGCAGGTCCGGGTCGACAGACTCGACGTCGTCCCGCGTGGCGTCGTGGGGGAAGACGTGGACCACGGCGTCGCGCTCGACGAGCGAGGAGATGATCGATCCCTTCGCGCCGCAGTCGACGAGCGCGACGGTCGCGCCGTCGCCGTCTTCGTTGTGGACCTCGACCTCGTCGACGCTGACCTGCTCGCCGATAGTCGTGTGGTCGGACATGTGCTTGCACTGGCGGAGCTGTTCGAGGGCCTCCTCCTCGCTCGCGTCCGGGCCGGCCGAGATGCCGCACTTCATCGCCCCTTCGTCGCGAATCTCGGTGACGACGTCGCGGGTGTCGAGGTGGTCGACGGCGGGGACGTCCTCCGATTCGAGCCACTCGGCGACGTCGTCGGTCAGTTCCCGGGCGACGGCGGCGCGCGGGTGGACGCGGTCGGACTCGAAGCGTTCCTCCCGGACGCCGTAGTTACCGATCAGCGGGTAGGAGAACGTGAGGATCTGTTCCTCGTAGGATGGGTCGGTCAGGCTCTCCTCGTAGCCCGTGTACGCGGTCGTGAACACGACTTCGCCACGCGCCTGGCCGGGTGCGCGCGAGCGTGCCTCCACGACGCGTTCGCCCTCCAGCGCGACGTATGCGTCAGCCATTACGAGATACGTACAGAGTTGCGGCGTATAAGGGTTGCTTTCGAAGCCGAGTTACGAATTTCGCAATCCTCAAGTACGGACCCACGGTAGTGTCCGACCTCGATGGACGACCTCGACCGGGAGATCCTCGGCATCCTCCGCCGGGACTCGCGCACGCCGTACACGGAGATAGCCGACCGCGTCGGTACCTCTGAGGGCACCGTCCGCAACCGCGTCGAGCGATTGATGGACCAGGGCGTGATCGAACGCTTCACCATCGCTACGCAGACGGGTAACGTCAAAGCGATGATCGAGGTCGGCGTCGACGTCAACGTCGACACGCAGGCCGTCTGCGACCAGGTGGCCGAGTGGCCCGAAGTAGACTTCGTCTGGCAGGTCTCCGGCGAGGACGACATCGTCCTCGTCGTCGATTGCGCCGACACTGAGGGCGTCAACGAACTGATCACGCAGGCCCGGGAACTCGACGACGTCGTGAGTACCAAGACGAGGCTGATTCTCGACGAACAGCTCGGCTGACCGACAGCGGATCGAGCCGGTAACTCCGAAACCGGGGGCGTGCAGCGACCTGTACCGACGAGCGACTCGGTTGCGGGACCCGGACGGGCCCATGACGGACCGACGCCGGTCGGTTCTACTCCTCGAACTCCCGGACTCTCCCGCCGCGGGCGGAGTAGGCAGCGATGGCAACGACGACGACGTAGAACCCCACGACCACGGCGGTGACGACTTCACCGGAGATCGTGAGGATCGACGACGTCTGCTCCCAGGATTCCGACGCTTCGAAGACGGTGATACGGGCGATCCAGGCCGCGAGCAGGAGTAACAGGAGCGCGAGGTACGACCGCCGCAGCCGGTGGGTGAGCGCCTGCTGAAAACTCATCTCGAACCTGGGATTGCGGAGTTCGTCGCCCAGTTCCGTGCGCCAGTCCGACTCGTCCGACGGGTCGGGCGCGTACATCTGTGCGAACAGGTCCTGCTGGAGAACCCGGACCCGGTTCCGCCAGATGTCGTACTCCCGGTACCGGGTCGCCTCCATCACGAGGAAGGCGGTGACGCCGAACACGCCGATGAGTATCACGTAGTGTGGGTTGTCGGCGCTCGTGAACGCCCACGTCAGTATCGCCGCCACGACGACGACGGCCCAGTTCGTCGTCTGGTCCAGCCGACCGCGCCAGGTCGCCATCCGGTCGACTTCCCCCCGGTAGAACTCGCCGGTCAGGCTCGCCACTGCTGACTCTCCCTCGGGTATCCTGTCGGCCGGCGCGCTGCCGGGGTTCGCCGTCGTCGCCTCCGAATCGTCTGTAGCCATGTTCGACTCCTTTTGGGGCGCCACGGCCAAAGTTGTCAGGGAGAGAACTCGACCGCCGTCCGCGCCGGCGCCCGGGGGCATCGGACCGAGGTTCTTGCCGCTGCAGCGACAACTCGGGATATGCAGTTCGGCCCCGACTTCCTCGTGGACGTCCTGGCGACCTACTCGAACCTGCTCCAGAACATCGTCGAGTTCGCCGTTATCGCGCTCGGCCTCTACGTCGTCGGACGGGCGCTCGTCGAGACGGTCGGGCGAATCGCGCTCCAGCGCTCGAAGTTCGACGAGACGATGGCCGACGGCGTGCTGAGCTTCCTCCGCCTCGCCGTGGTGTTGCTCGCCGTCGTCGTCGGGGCCAGCGCCGCCGACTTCCGGGGAGCGTTCGCCGGCTCGGCGCTTATCGCTGGCGGCGTGACCCTGGCCGTCGGCCTCGGTGCCCAGGACGTCCTCGGGAACTTCGTCGCCGGTGCCTTCCTCGTCCAGGACCCCGACGTCAACATCGGCGACCGGATCCGGTGGGAGGACGAGGAGGGGATCATCACCGGCATCGACCTCCGGGTGACGCGGGTGCGGACGCTCGACAACGAGATCATCGTCGTCCCGAACAAGGAGCTCTCGACGACCGTCGTTCGCAACCTCACGTCCCACGACCCCGTCGGCTTCTCCTACGAGTTCGCGGTCCAGCACGACGAACTCGACGAGGCCGTCGCCACGATCGAGACGGTCGCGGCCGAGTACGACGAACTCGTCGACGTGCCAGCCCCGACCGTCCGGGTGACCGACCTCCTCGAGTCCGAGGTCGTCGTCACCGCCAGAGCGTTCTTCCCCATCGAGAAGCGCTCACAGCGCTACCGGATCCGGACGACCTTTCTCCGGCGCGTCGTCCAGCGATGTCAGGAGAACGGCGTCGGCCTCAGCCAGTCGACTCTGCAGGAACTGTCGGGGACAGTCGGGGTCGACCCGGTCGCCGGCGACGAGGGGGCCCCAGCCGACAGTAGCGTGACTGCGTATCGGCCGACCGACGAGGATAACCGCGACCCCGATTGACGGGAGTCACTGCGACCCCGACTGACCTGGTGTCTTCTCCACGACGTGGCCCTTGAGCCGGTGAACTCGCCGATAGAGCTTGCGAAGCACCCGGTCGGTGAGGTGGTTCCGCACCGCCGGTTCCACGCGACCGTCGCGGATGGCTTCGACGACGCTCCGGGGGGTCAGCCGCTCGGCGTCGACGAGGGTGACCGCGCGGCCGACTTCTACGGGGTAGTGTGCGTCGCTCCCGCCGACGAGAGGCAGTTCGCGCTGTCGGGCGAGCGATTCGACACGCTCGACGTTACCGGTGTGCTTGCCGTTGACCTCGACGGCGTCGAAGTCGGCGCTGCTCCCTGGCAACATGCTGTTCCTGAACGGGTGGGCCATGATCGCGGCGCAGTCGTGCTGGTGGGCAAGTTCGACGGCCTCGACCGGCGTCAGCCGCTCCGGGATGGTCGCCTCGGGCGGGTCCGGGCCCACGACCAGGAGGTGGCCCTCGGTCGTCGTTATCTCGATGCCGGGGACGACGACAGACCGGGTGGAGCCGGGCCGATAACAGTAGTCGTGGTTGGTTATCGCGAGTCCGTCGACGTCGCGACGGTGGGCGATGCCGTCGAGCAATCGGGCTCCGAGCGGGTCGAACGGCGTCGCTCGCGACCGGAAGCCGTGGAAGAACCGGGTGTGGGTGTGGAGGTCGACGACGTACACGGTTCACGTGACGGCGCAGACACACTTTTGCGTTCGGACTGCCTGGTTAGAGACGTGACCTCTCCGGTCGACGACCCACCGGGAACGCCCCGGCGGATACTCGTCCACAACCCCGCGTCCGGCGACGCCAGTCACGGCGACCAGATCCGTCGGCTCGCCGACGAACGGGGCTACGAAGTCCGCGAGACCGAGTCGGCCGAGGACATCGTGGAGCAGGCGGCGACCGCTGCCACGGAGGCAGACGTCGTCGCTGCCGCTGGTGGCGACGGGACGCTGACCCGCGCAGTCCGCGGCCTGGCCCGGGCCGACGCGTTCGAGGACACGCTGTTCGGCGTCGTCCCGGTCGGAACCGGCAACAACTTCGCGGGAAACGTCGGCGTAACCGGCATCGAACACGGCTTCGACGTGATCGACCACGGCGACCGGCGCCGGATAGACGTCGGCCTCGTCAACGAGACGCCGTTCCTCAACTCCGTCGTCGCCGGATTGACGGCCGAGGCCAGCGCGGACACCGAACCCGAGGCCAAGGAGCGGTGGGGAACCCTGGCCTACGCGATGACGACGGCGGAGACGCTCCGGGAGTTCGACAACCTGCGAGTGCGGATCGAACCGGACGGCGACGAACCGCTGTCGTGTGACGCCAAGATCGTGTTCGTCGGAAACGCGCGGAGCTTTCCCAGTACGGGCCGCACACAGGGAAACGTCGAGGACGGCCTGCTCGAGGTCGCCGTGATAGAGGACGTGTCGACGCTGGACCTCATCGAGGAGTCGCTCCAGGCGGCGCTGGGCAACGACGCGGAACACGTCAGTCGGTTCGAGACGCGCCGGCTCGAGATCGAGCTGTCGGGCGAACCCGACGACATCAGCGTCGACGGAGAGATCCTCACCGAGTCCCACCTCACCTTCGACGTCTGGGAACGGACGCTCTGGCTCCCCGTCGGGGAGACCTACGAACCATCACCCCAGGGATCGAGGTAAGCCGCGTGGTACCCAGAAGGGCTACGGTGCCGACGTGAGAGGTAACCGTCATGAGTCCGGACGCAGTCGAAGGGAGTATGACCCCGGTGTCCGATGAGACACTCATGAGCGAGGACAGCACTGAGGAAGCCCACGCGAACGCCCTCCAGGACGTGATCGCGGTCGACGAGAACGACGAACCGCAGGGAACGGTCAACCGACTCGACGCCCACACCGGCGACGGCATCCGGCACCGGGCGTTCACCGCGTTGCTGTTCGACGAGGACGACAACATCCTGCTGGCCCAGCGTGCGTTCGGCAAGCGCCTCTGGGACACGCACTGGGACGGCACCGTCGCCTCCCACCCCGTCGAAGGACAGAGTCAGGAAGCGGCCACGCGCGAACGACTCGAGGAGGAGCTCGGCATCACTCCCGACCAGTACGACGACCTGCGGGTCACCGACCGGTTCGAGTACAAGCGCTACTACGAGAACGCGGGCCTCGAGTGGGAGGTCTGTGCCGTCCTTCAGGCCACGTTACACGACACCACGCTCGACCCGGACCCCGACGAGGTCGCCGGCCTCATGTGGGTTCCCTACGAGTATTTCAACGAGAATCCGAAGTACTACCGGCAGCTTCGCCTGTGTCCCTGGTTCGAGATCGCCGCTCGCCGGGACACGAGCGAGTGACTCTCCGGTAACGACCGGCCATCGATTTCCGTCACGGGCCCGAGCGCTGGCGACGAGCCCCGGCCGAGGCGGTCGATTCGGAGGCCGTACCGACGGCTCTCGAACGCGCGTCGGCCGGCGAAAAACGGCCCGGTTTCCGATGCCTGGAGGGCGATTCAGGCCGAGCGGATAGCGGGGTTAGCTCGTCTCGTTCGTCCCGTTCTCGTCGCCCATGGTTTCGTTCTCTTCGCCCATGGTCGCGTTCGTCTCGTTCTCGCCGCCCATAGTTTCGTTCTCTTCGCCCATGGTCTCGTTTTCACCCATGGTCTCGTTTTCGCCCATGGTCTCGTTCTCCTCGCCCACGCCGGCCTCGTCTTCCGTCTCCTCGCCCATCGTCGTCTCGGTCTCTTCGCCCATGCCGGCCTCGGTTTCGGTGTCCTCGCCGGCGCCGGCCTCCGTCTCGGTCTCTTCGCCGGCGCCCGCGTCCGTCTCCGTCTCGTCGCCGCCGTCACCGCCCGGTTCGCCACAGCCCGCGAGGCCCGCGGTCGCGGCGGCAGCGGTCACTGTCTTCACGATTCGTCGTCTGGTGTAGTTATCGTTCGGCACGTTCGCATTCAGGAGGTCAATGGTCTTTGCAAAACGGCACTTAACATCTTTCCATCCGAGTTACAAATTTTAACGCACGTCGTCGTTCGACGTCGGCGACGACGGCGTCTGAGCTCGCGGATTTAGGCACTCGCACTCGTTGATAATCTGACGTTATTTTTTAAGTCGTTGCGAATAGGGATCCACAAAACGGTACGATGGGGATGGCGTCGGAGGTGACGGAACGAGACGAGTCACTCCGTAGTCGGACCGTTCGCAACGGCTCTGCCAGTGCGAACCGGCGTCGCTCAGGCGCCTCGCGAACGCACTGCCGACCAGACGGCCACGGCGCCGAGGAGAAACGCTGGCAACAGTGGTAACACGAGGTACGCGTCCCGCAAGGAGAGGCCGAACGAGGAAGCGTACCCCGGCAAGAGCAGGATCAGTCCCGGAACCACGAGGAACGAGAACGCGACGGTGGCGACGAGAACCCAGCCTCGCCAGTCGAACCGTCGGTCCGCGTCGGGCGCGGCCGGTTCGCCGCTGGGCCGGTGGACGTACCCACCGTCTCCGTCGCCATCTGCCCGCCGGTCACCCGTCATCGAGCCGTCACCCCGCGGCCTGGATTCCCCGTCGTCGTCCGAGGCACGAACTGTGGCCGAGCACGCCAGACCCGCTGGCCTCGTTGCATACGCCCACGTGGGGGTAGCTGCTGGAAAACCCTAGCGGTTCATCGGGGTAGTTGTAACTGTGTACCGACGTTCGACGGCACGGGCCACGTAGAACGCCGTTAGACTCACTCTGTCCGTCTATCGAGCCCGGCCTCACCCAGTTCGGCCGGACGCCGGAAGACTCCCGCTGGTCGTCTTCCGAGCCCCGACTCGCCATGCTCGTCGGGACGCCAGCAGACTCGCTGCGCTCGTCCGTCGAGCCCACGCTCGCTCCGTTCGCGTGGACGCCGGGACGGGCTTACACCCACTACTATCAGGCGGGCCGCTCCGAGATGTTCTCCATGCTGACCCGATGCTCGGTCGCTGCGACGTGATCGTTCTTCACGTCGAGAGCCTCGTCGCGGTCTTCGTACACCCCTTCCTCGGTACACTCGTGACAGACGAAGTGAAACCGTTCACCCATAACTGTTCGTGAAATACTAACACAATAATCGTTTTGATACGCCATTAACCAGCTTATCACCACGTTAATTCACCCGTGGGACGAAGTCCCGAGACAGTCGTACGGCGGACGACTGCCGACGGGTGCGACGATACTGTCAGTGCGACGACCGACGTCCTTCATCGACAGTGCGACAGACACAGGAGGCTTTTCCGGGCGGGCGTTCACGATTCTCCATGGTCGATTTCCAGTCCCGCGACACGAACCGGGGTCGGTCGACGAGCGACGACGACGTTAGCGTCGACGGCCAGGGCGACGTCGACCCTGACGAGCCCGACTCGTCCGAGGACCCCGCGGCCGCCACCGCGGATCACGAGGAGACGACGGTGATCTCGGCTGCAGTCGTCAGCGTCTCGGACACACGCACGCACGACGACGACCCGGGCGGCGAAGCCGTCGTCGACGCCTTCGAAGCCGCCGGCCACGACGTCGTCACCCGGGAAGTCCTGCGCACCGCCCACGACTCGGTCCAGCAGACCGTCGACACGCTCGTCCGACGCGAGGACGTTACGGTCGTCGTGACGACGGGCGGAACCGGTGTCGGTCCCCGCGCGGTCACCATCGACGCGGTTCACCCGCTCATCGACAAGGGGCTGCCGGGCTTCGGCGAACTGTTCCGGCGACGGTACGCCGAGTCGGTCGGGACCGACGCCATCGGGACGCGGGCGACCGCCGGCATCGCCGAGGCAACGCCGGTGTTCTGCCTCCCCGGTGACCCGGACGCCGCCCGGCTCGGCGTCAGCGAAATCGTCGTCGAGCAGGCCGAGCGGCTGGCCACGCTGGCGAGCGGTGACGACACGTCGGACGCGTAGTCTGGCGGGGTGCAACGCGACGATCCGAACGGAGAGAAAGCGAGACAGATCGACCGGTGAGAGGGCGGTGCCGGGCGGCGCTACTCCAGTTCTTCCGCGACGGCGTCGGGACCCAGCAGGTTCGGGTCCACGACGAGGTCCGTCTGTCGGCTGGCAAAGTCGGGAAGCGAGCCCTCGGCGTACACGACGACGCGGAGGTCGTCCTCGAGGTCCTTGGCGACGGCGATGGACGTGGCCTGCTCGAGGTCGGTCAGGAGGTAGACGTCGGCGTCGTGAATACCGGCTTCCTCCAGGCCGGGCCGGTTGCCGATCGGTGCGATCTGGACGTCGTGACCCTCGGCTTCGAGGGCGTTGGCGATGGCGCCCTCGTCGGCGCCGACCAGCGTGACTCGGAGCGTCATTCGTACTCGATGGTCGCCGGGGGTTTGTGGGTGACGTCGTAGAGGACGCGCGAGACGTTCTCGTTCTCGCCGGTGATGCGGCTCTGGATGCGCTGGAGGGTGTCCCAGTCGACCTCCTGGGCACGGGCGGTCATGCCGTCTCTCGACTCGACGGAGCGGACGGCGATGACCCAGCCGTGGACGCGGTTGTCGCCCTTGACGCCGGTGGCCTTGCCGATGACGGCCGCGAGGGCCTGCCAGGGGTCGTGCTCTTCCAGTTCTTCCTCGACGACGTGATTGGCCTCGCGGGCGACTTCCAGTTTCTCATCGGTGACTTCGCCGAGGATACGGACTGCCAGGCCGGGGCCGGGGAACGGCATCCGCTCGGAGATGATCTCCTCCAAGTCGAGTTCGCGGGCGACCTCGCGGACCTCGTCCTTGTAGAGGTCCCGCATCGGTTCGACGATGCCCTCGAAGTCGACGACCTCCGGGAGGCCCCCGACGTTGTGGTGGGACTTGATCGTTCCCTCGCTCTCGATGCGGTCGGGGTAGATGGTCCCCTGGACGAGGTAGTCGGCGTCGACGTCCTTCGCGACGGTCTCGAACTCGCGGATGAACTGCTCGCCGATGGCGTGGCGCTTCGCTTCTGGGTCCGTGACGCCGCCCAGAACTTCGAGGAAGCGGTCTTTGGCCTCGACGATACGCAGCGAGTCCATGTAGTCGAACGTCTCGCGGATCTCCTCGGTCTCCCCTTTTCGCATGAGCCCGGTGTCCACGTAGACGGCGGTGAGCTGGTCGCCGATGGCCTCGTAGGCCAGCGCGGCGGCCGTCGAGGAGTCGACGCCGCCGGACAGGGCGATGACGGCGTTGGCATCGCCGACTTCGGCCGATATCTCCTCTATCTTCTCGTCGATGAACTCGTCGACGTCGACCATCAGTGGCTCCCCTCCGCGGTGGTTCCTGAGAGCGTAATCTGGAGGAATATACTCATAGTGTTGCTCTCAGTGGCGGCGGCAAAACGGTTTCGGAACCGCCCCCGTTGGAAACTGCGCCCGGTCAGGCTGGCTCTGGGCCGATGCGACGAAACGGTGGAAGACGGTCGATTGCGTCGCCGATCAGGAGATCTGGACGGTCACCTCGTCGGTGGACGTGTTGCCCGCGCTATCGGTGGCGGTCAGCGTGACGGTGTAGGTGCCGGCAGACCCGTAGCGGTTGTCGGCGTACCAGCCGCTGGCCGACGTACCGTCCCCGAGTTCCCACTGGAGATCGGTGATCCAGCTGCTGCCACCGGTCTCGTCGGTGATCCAGAACTGGACCAGCTCGCCCGTCCCTGCGGACGTCGTTCCCGGATCGATCGACGCGATCAGGTCGCCGGAGGGCGGCGTCTCCGTGTCCGGCGTTTCCGTGTCTGGCGTCTCTATGTCGGGAGTCTCCGTGTCCGGCGTTTCCGTGTCTGGCGTCTCCGTGTCAGGGGTATCGGTGGGCGTGTCTTCGCCGTCGTCCTGGATGATCGCCTCCGCGAGGTCGCCCGTGACCGCCGGGCTGCTCATGTACCCGCCGTGGCCGCTGACGGAGTCGGTGACGTCGACGTCGGTGTACGTGTCCGGCGCCGCCGACGGGTTCGGGACGCCCTCGGCGCCGAGCGCGGTGTCGCCCGGATTGCCGTTCGTCCCGCCCGAGCCGAAGCCGTCTCCGATGACCTGGTCGTTCCGGGAGTGGTAGTTCCGGACCTCGCGGGCGTTCTCGGCGACGCCGTCGTACCACTGGCCGCCCTCCGTGACCGTCGAGCCGTTGGCCGCGGCGCCCATCGGTGCGACGGTGTCGACGACGTAGCCAGGACCGAGTTCGGAGAGCGTTCCGAGGACGACCCGGCCGCCCAGCGAGTGGGCGGCGAGCCGGACCGATCCGGCGCCCGCATCGATGGCATCCTCGACGACCGGCGCGAACTCCGCGGCGGCGGCCGCCGACTGGTCGATGGCGCCGCTGGGGCCCGAGGCGTCTGCCTGGTACACGAGGGCGACGGCCGCGTCGGGTTCGTAGCCCGCTGCGGCGAGGCCGTCGACTACGGTCGCGGTCAGGTCGGGGCCGGAGCTGGCGCTGTTCCACCCGTGGGCGAACACGAACAGTTCGTCGACTGCGGGGAGCGACGGATCGTCGGTCACCCGCAGGTCGAGGGTGGTAACCTCGGGGCCGCTGGACTGGGCCGCCACCGAGCCGCTCGCGCCGGCACCCGCCGCGGCGACCAGGCCGGTCCCGAGCAACTGGAGGAACGACCGGCGCGACTCCCCCCGTCCGCCTGACGCTCGAGTCTCGCTGGCTGCGCGTTCGGTACCTCTGTCGAACCGCGTACGATCGCTGGGCATGGTATCGCCTGTCAAAAATATCACACCAAGCACCTATAAATTTTAATGATAGTTCAACGTGATCTGCCGCCGCGTGTCCATGGGATTGAACCGTGCGTCGTGTTCTCGATTCGACCCCGATAGGATCAGGAGATCTGGACGGTCACCTCGTCCGTGGACGTATTGCCCGCGCTATCGGTGGCGGTGAGGGTGACGGTGTAGGTGCCGGCCGACCCGTAGCGGTTGTCGGCGTACCAGCCAGCGCCGGTCGACCCGTCGCCCAGCTCCCACTGGAGGTCGGTGATCCAGGTGCTGTTGCCGGTCTCGTCGGCGATCCAGAATTGCATCAGGTCGCCGACCGACCCGGACGTCGCCCCCGGATCGATCGAGGCGATCAGGTCGCCGGAGGGCCCCCCATCGTCGGTATCCGTCTCAGTCTCAGTCTCCGTCTCGGTGTCCGTTTCCGTATCAGTCTCGGTGTCAGTTTCCGTCTCCGTATCGGTCTCAGTCTCGGTGTCCGTTTCAGTTTCTGTCTCGGTCTCTGTCTCCGTCTCGGTCTCGCTCCCGTCGACGGAAACCGTGACAGACGTGCCTCCGTTGCTCGTGACCGACACCGTCCGGGTGACGGAGTCGCTTCCTGCCGTGACGGTTATCTCGTGTTCGCCGAGGAAGGCGCCCGTCGAGTAGGTGCCACCGGCGTCCGTGGTGCCCGAATCGTCGGTCCACCACTCGTCGAAGACGAGGTTGCGCCAGACGTCGAGGGGCGGCTTCTCCGACCAGTCCGCCTCGAAGAAGGGGGCCTCGTTCTGCCAGTGACTCTCGTCCCACATGCCCCAGATCATGAACTCGTCGACGTCGGGGTGGCCGTAGGCGGTCTTGAGGAACCGTCGGAAGATGTCGGCGCGCTGTTGCTGGTCGGACCAGCTGTCGCCGTACATGTCGAACTCGGTGATACGCTGGGCCGCCGGGAAGTCGGCGTACCGCTCGAACACCTGTTCGATTCGCGCGTAGTTCCAGGGCTGGTCGTTGTGGTCGGTGGCTCCGATGTGGGCCTGGTGCCCGATGGCGTCCACGCCGACGCCCTGGTCGAGGAGGAACTGGACCTCCTCGACGTACTTCTCGACGTCCCACGTCAGCGTGTTGTAGTCGTTCGTGACGACGTCGACGTCCAGGCCGTTCTCGTCGATGACCGACTCCGCTTCACTGAACCACTCCGCCAGCAGCGGCGACGTCCAGGGCTGGACTTCACCGGCGGCGAAGTCGTCCGTGTCCATCCGGTCGGGGTACACTGCGGCCTGGAGTAGCCCCCGGTGGGTCGCCTCGTTGACGACGTCCCACTCCTGGATCCGGTCGCCGTAGTAGGTGATGATGTCGCGGAGGTGCTGCATCGAGCGCTCCCGGACCGTCGCACCGTCGTCGTTCTCGACCGCCTGCATGACGTCGTCCGGAACCGCGTAGTCGACGCCGTAGACGCAGGTGTGCCCCCGGATGTCGAGGCCCTTCTCCTCGAGCCAGTCGACGGCGTCGTCGGCCCGCTGCCGGTCGTCCTCCCAGAAGGCCCACTTGTGGGCGTTGCCGAGCACGGCCGTATTGAACAGCTCCTCCAGGTTTTCGCGGAACGGCTCGCCCTCGCTGAACTGGTCGATGAGTACTTCGGCGCCGATGGCGGTGCCGAAGGTGAAGTCGTGGTCCGTCATCTCGACGTCGACCGTCGCTCCGGAGACCGGGTTCCCGTTCTCGTCGACGACGTCGACGGTCAGCGGTCCGGTCTGGTTGTCCCTGATCCGCTGGTCGGCCGCCGCCTCGTCGAATCCGCTCTGGGCCGTCGCGGTCCCCGCGGCGCCGCCGCCGAGCAGGCCCACTACCGTACTGGCGCCGACCGCTCGCATGTAGTCGCGCCGGTCGATTCCGTCGCGCAGGTCGTCCTCCGATACGTCCCCGTCTCGCTGGTGTGTGTCCTCTGTCATCGGTAATCTCTCTCGCTGCCCGCTGGCGTCCGAACCCCGGTTTGCACCCGGAAGCCGAACGACGCAGTGGGGCGGCAGAAAATTCTCACCGGGGAATGTTATATTTTTACCATATACGACAGAGATTAAACACTCGCTAAGTCGAAGCACGGACCAGGCTGGTTCCGAATACCGGGGGCAGTGCCGTGGCGGTCGGCTCGTCGGTCCGTGTGGCAGCGGAGAGAAGTCGGCGAACGAAACGGACTACCGGGGTCGCTGGCGGCAGTCAGTTGCGGGCGTCCGTCGTCGCGACCGCTTCGTCCTCGGCGAGCATGGACTCGACGAAGCCGACGAACGGCGGGCTGGCGCGGCCGGGCCGGGAGCGGAACTCGGGGTGGAACTGCGTCCCGAAGAAGTAGGGGTGGTCTGGCAGTTCGAGTATCTCCATCCGGCGACCGGACTTGCCGGAGAACACCAGGCCCGCCTCTTCCAGATCGTCGATGTACTCGGGATTGACCTCGTAGCGGTGGCGGTGGCGTTCAGTGCAGGACGTGTCGCCGTAGATCTCGTTGGCGAGGGTTCCCGGTTCGATATCGGTGACGTGTGAGCCCAGTCGCATCGTCCCGCCCATGTCGTCGAGGTCCTTCTGTTCGGGAAGAATGTCGATGACGGCGTGGTCGGTCTCCTCGTCGAGTTCCGCCGAGTGTGCGCCGGTGAGACCCAGCACGTTGCGGGCGTACTCGACGACGGCCATCTGGAAGCCCAGACAGAGGCCGAGGAAGGGGAGGTCGTTCTCGCGGGCGTAGCGGATAGCCTCTATCTTGCCCTCCGTCCCGCGGGCGCCGAAGCCGCCGGGGACGACGAGGCCGTCCATCTCGTCGAGTTCGCCGTTGTAGCCGTCGGCGAGTTCCTCGGAGTGGATCCACTCGACGTTGACGTCGACGCCGGTGTCGAGGCCGGCGTGCTTGAGCGACTCGTGGATGGAGATGTAGGCGTCTTCGAGCCCATACTTGCCGACGAGGGCGACGTCGACCGTCCCTTCGGTCTCCTGGGTGACGAGTTCGCGCCACTCGTTGTCCCGCTCGCTCTCGGGGAGCGCCTCGTCGGCGAGTTCGAGTCGCTCCATCACGTACTCGTCGAGGCCCTCCTCCTCGACCATCAGCGGGACGTGGTAGATGTCCTCGACGTCGGGGTTGGAGAAGACGGCGTCAGTGGGCACGTCGCAGAACAGGGCGATTTTCTCCTTGACGTCCGGATCCAGGCGGTCCTCGGAGCGACCGACCAGGATGTCGGGCTGGAGGCCGATAGAACGGAGTTCCTTGACGCTGTGCTGGGTCGGTTTGGTCTTTTGCTCCCCGTTCATCGAGTAGGGGACGAGCGTGACGTGGGTGAACAGGATGTCGTCCTCGTCCTCTTCGTGGGAGAACTGCCGGAGTGCTTCGAGGTAGGGCATCCCCTCGATGTCCCCGACGGTCCCGCCGACCTCGACGATACAGACGTCGGTTCCGGCGGCGGCCTCGCGGATGCGCCGCTTGATGTCGTCGGTGACGTGCGGGATGATCTGGACGGTCTTGCCGAGGTAGTCGCCCGCCCGCTCGGCCTCGATGACCTGCTGGTAGACCTTCCCCGTCGTGACGTTGTGGTCGAAGGTCATGTCGATGTCGAGGAAGCGCTCGTAGTTCCCCAGGTCCAGGTCGACCTCGCCGCCGTCCTTGAGCACGTACACCTCGCCGTGCTGGTAGGGATTCATCGTCCCCGCGTCGACGTTGAGGTAGGGGTCGATCTTCACCGCGGTCACGTCGAACCCGGCGTTCTTCAGGAGCCGGCCGGTGCTCGCGGCCGTGATTCCCTTTCCGAGCCCCGACATGACACCGCCAGTGACGAAGATGAACTTCCGGCCCAGGTCTGGGTCGTAGTTCGTCGCAGAATCCGTTGGCATACCGACGGTGGGGTTGGGTTGCTCAAAACAATTTCGGGAAGAGGCTGGTTCCGAACGAAGTGAGGAACCAGCTTATAGCGAGCGGGGAGCGCTAGCGACCCGCGAGCAGGTTGGCGCCGAGCGAAGCGAGGGGCCAACTGTTGAGCGAACGGCGAGCGAAGCGAGCCGTGAGCAGGTTGGCGCCGAACGAAGTGAGGAACCAGCTTATGGCGAACGGCGAGCGAAGCGAGCCGTGAGCAGGCTGGCGCCGAGCGAAGCGAGGTCCCAGCTTATAGCGAGCGGGGAACGGAGTGACCCGCGAGCAGGCCGGCGCCGACCTTCCCGACCAACTCCTATTTAATTCTTGTCCAGAACTTCCGGCCGGTATACCGTCGGCCCGCTTTTACCGTCACACGGTTCGCAGGTCGTCGTATGAGCACGACTGCTCCGGTTCACCGACTGGTTCGACAGTTCGACGAACTCACTCGGAGAGGGGGTGAGCGCCTGTGAGGCGACGCCGATTTCTCGGCGTGACGGCTGCGCTCGCGGTTACCGGAACAGCCGGTTGCGTGGGCGTCGACGCGTCGTCGAGGACCGAGACCCACGAGTTCGACGTCTCGACAGGGACGGACGTCGTCGTGAGTAACACGCTCGGTGACCTCACCGTCGAGGAGGGGGACGCGGAATCGCTCCGGGTTCGCGCGGAGAAACACGATGGGCTCGGGAACGACGACGCTTTCGACAACGTTCGCGTGGCGACCGAGGCGACGGACGAACAGTTCGAGGTGTCGGTCGTCGACGAGCGTGACGATCGGTTCGTCAAGGCGACGTGGCTTCACCTTCGGCTCTCCGTTCCGTCGGGCGTCGCCGTCACGGAGGTCACCGGTGACGACGGAGACGTGACCGTCGACGGCGCGGGGGGCGCGCTCACGGTGGACGTCGAGGACGGCGACGTCGACGTGCGGGACCGCGACGGCGACGTCACTGTGACCGCGGACGACGGCGACCACACGTACCGGGGCCTCGGCGGGGACCTCACGGTGTCCGGTGACGACGGCGACGTGACCGCCGAGCGGGTGGGCGGCGACGTGGCTATCGATCTCGACGACGGCGACGCCGACGTGTCGGACGTCGACGGGGCGGTCTCGGTGGAGACCGGCGACGGCGACGTCGACGCACGCTCGGTCGGTGCGCTCGACGCGGTCACCGGCGACGACGGTGACGTTGCGGTGGACGTGCCGGCGATACGTGACGACGCCCGCATCGAGGTCGACGACGGAGACGTGATCGCACGGCTCGGGTCGGACCTGGACGCACGGCTCGTACTGGAGACGGACGGTGGCGACGTCGACACGTCCGGGCTCGACGAACGGCTCGGCGTGGAGGGAGACGTCGAGCGGCTCGCAACCACGCTCGGCGAGGGAACGCACACGTTGCGGATAACCACCGACGACGGGGACGTCGAGTTGCAGTCGCTGGACTGACGGCTTCGCTCCAGCCGCTCCAGCGACGGGCGCGGAGAGGGTCGTATCCGGACGGACTCACGCAAAAGGCTTCGAAGGGCCGACGGCAGGCACGGGGGAGTGCCGCGCCGGCCAGGGTGGGGCTATCGATGTGGGCGCGTCAGCGGGGAACCGCCGACGCAACTGGCAATTTTTCAGCACGTGTAATATGTTTTCTGGTTGACTACTGGTCAGAACAGGTCGTCGAAGAAATCCGCGACCACCGTCGCGACCCGATCGGTCTGTCCGACGAAGTGGTGGTCGGCGGGGAGTTCCCGCACCTGCATTCCCAGTTCCCGGGCGCGCTGGGCTACTGTGGTCGAATCGACGGTATCGTCGCGTTCTCCGTAGATAATCTGGGCTGGACAGGGGACGCCGTCCAGGGCGTCGACAGCGTCGGCAGGTGGAGCGAGCACGCTGACTGCCGCGGGCGAAAGGTCCGCGTCTCCAGCGGCCCGGAGCGCGATTCCGGCCCCGAAGCTGTAGCCGAACAGGCCGACGGCCGCGAACCGCTCGTCGGCCCACGCCAGGGCGTTGACGGCGTCCCGGCGTTCGCCGCGACCGTCGTCCCAGGGGCCGTAGTCGAACCGGAGACAGGCGAACCCGCGGTCGACCAGCGCGTCGCTGACGGCCCGGAGACGCTGGTCCGTGCGGGACCCGCCGTACTGGGGATGCGGTGGGCAGGCGACGACGACGGCGTCGGCGTCCTCGTCACCGTCGAGCGTGGCCCGGACGTCCCGCGCGCCGGGGACCGCGATCGCGTCCATACGCGAGCGCACGTGATACTCGCATGTAAGTTTTTTAAGTCAGTCAGCCCCAAGACCGAGGTATGGGAATCCTCTCGCGCACGTCGTACGTCATTCGGTCGAAGATAAACGCCGTGCTCAACAGGGCCGAAGACCCGAACGAGACGCTGGATTACTCCTACGAGCAGCTCCGGGACGAACTCCAGGACGTCAAGCAGGGGATCGCGGACCTGACGACCCAGAAGAAGCGCCTGGAGATCCAGAAGCGCCGGCTCGAGGAGAACGTCGAGAAGCACAACGACCAGGCGAGACAGGCCGTCGAACAGGACCGGGAGGACCTGGCCCGGCGCGCCCTGGAGAAGAAGAAACAGAAGATGAGCCAGATCGAGGAGCTCGAGGGCCAGATCGCCCAGCTCCAGTCCCAGCAGGACTCACTCGTCGAGCAGAAGGACGAACTCCAGCAGCGCATCGAGCAGTTCCGCACCAAGAAGGAGACGATGAAGGCTCGCTACGAGGCCGCTGAGGCCTCGAAGCGGGTGAACGAAGCGATGACCGGCGCCGGCGACGAGATGGCCGACGTCGGCCGCGCCATCGAGCGCGCCGAGGAACAGACCGAAGAGATGGAGGCCCGCTCGCAGGCGATGGACGAACTGCAGGATTCGGGCGTGTTCGAGGACGCCCTCAGCGACCAGGACCAGATCGACCGCGAACTCGAGGAGATGGCTTCCTCTGGCGAGGTCGACGCCGAACTCGAGACGCTCAAGAGCGAGATGGGCAAGAGTGACGCCGGACCGGAGACCGAGACGAGCGGCGACACCGAGGAAGAGGCGGACCTCGAGGCGGAACTCGCCGGCAACGGCGAGGGGACGACCGAGGACGTCGAGACGCCCGACGTCGACGACAGCGAGGTCGAGGCCGAGCTCGAGGAACTGAAGGACGACGAGCAGTCCTAGTCCCGGAGCCAGTACCAGCCGACGCCCAGCACGGCCGCGACGACGACCACGCCGATCGCCAGTATCACCGGGTCGCTCGACGTCGGTCCCTCCTGCGTCACGTGGACGGCGACCCGGTGGTTGCCCGCGTGGAGCCGGTCGCCGTCGGCCGTCTCCGCGGTCACGTTCACGGGAAGCGCCTGTGTGCTCTCGACGGCGTCCTCCGACACCGACAGGTGGAACCCGACGGTCTTCGACTCCCCCGGACCGAGACGACCGACGTAGGCGGTCGGCGACTCGCTCGAGAATGGCGGCCGGGGCGCCAGCGACGCCTCCACCTCGCGCAGTTCCTGGTCGCCGACGTTCTCGACGGCCACTTCGAGGCGGTCGTCGCTGTCGACCAGCACGGTCGCGTTGACGCCCCGGAGCGCGACCGGGTCCGCCTCGGTGACGGGGAGAGAGACGACGCGTGACCCGGCGGTCCGACGGTCGGCGCTCCCGTCGCCCGAGTCGTACTCCAGCGCGAGCCCCATCGAGCGCTGGCCGCCCCTCGCGTCGGGTGCGACCGTCACGGGGATCTCGAAGGCGGCCTCGTCGCCGGGTCGGAGGTCGCCCACGGGAACGCGCGTCTCCGCCAGTACGACGCCCGCGGGCGGTGACGTCACCACGACGACGGCGTTCCTGGCCGTCTGCCCGCCGCTGACACTCACTGTCCCTGTCACCGCACCTTCTGCCCCGGCCCGCACCGACGACTCGGAGAGCGAGAGGTCGGCGCGGACCGGTCCGGCGGTCTCCAGTCCGAACCACGTCGGTCCGGCGGTCCGCTCCCGACCGGTGTCGTCGCGGTAGTCGGCCCGGAGCGCGAGGGCCTGCTCGCCGGCCTCGGCGCCGTCGGCCACCGCGACTTCGTAGCTGAGGTTCCGGCGCTCCCCGGGTTCGACGGTGCCGGCGAACCGGGACGCGCTCTCGCCACCTTCGACTGTCAGCGCCGGGTTCCCCGACGCGAGCGAGAGGCGAGTCGCCCGGGCGGTCGCCGACCCGACGTTCTCGACGGTGACCGTGGCGGTGCCGGCGGACCCGACGCTGGCGTCGGAGGCGACGTCCACTACCTCGAACCGGGCGCGATCCTCGACCGTCACCGGGACGCGGAACGTCCGGGAGACGCTGCTCTGGGTCCGGGTGCCCGACGTCTCGGAGATGTAGTCAGTGTAGCTGTACCGGACAGTGACCGGGACGCGATACGTCCCCGCTTCGGCGTCCGCCGGAACGGCGACCGAGAACGAGATCGGGGTCGAAACGCCCTCGGGGACGTTGCCGACGGCCTGGCGGCCGGTCGTCACCTCGAACGGCGCGTCCCCGTCGCCGACCCTGACCGTCACTCCGCGGGCGGTCGTGACCTCGCTCGTGAGCGCGGGGTTCGTCACCGAACTCGCGTCGACGTCGCCCTCGTTGAGGAGTACGACGTCGAGGGTCGTCTCCTCACCGGGGGTGACTGTGTCGTCCGCGAACTGGACGGACAACTGGGGACTGCCCGAGACGGCGGCCGCGGCGGCTCCCGACAGGAGTATCAGGCAGGTGAGAGCGAAGACGAGGGCGGCCCGTTTCATCGGGTATCCCGGCTCCTGTCCATACGTTTGACTGGGTCCGGGCCCGAGATAAGCGTTGGCCGATTGTCACACGTCCCGCCGGAGGAAGCGCGCGCGAGTGACGGCGAACAGCCCCAGACCGGCCGCCAGCAACACGACCGCCCCGCCGACGTCGACGGTCTCCTCGACGAGGATCTCGGTCGGGTCGTAGTACCGCGTCGGGCTGAGCGCGGCCAGCCACTCGAAGTTCGTGCCGGCCGTGACGGAGTCGAGGACGAACAGCATGAAGACGGCGGCGATGGCGATGCGCTGGGCGACGCCACCCCGGGAGAACACCACCGAGAAGAGGAGCCCGACGTTCGCGGCCACGAACAGGTACGGCACCGACAGCAGGTGGACGAGGACGAGCGACGCCGGGTCGAGCGACTCGCCGACGGCGAGGACGCTCCCGAACACGACGAGGGGCACGAGCAGGTTGAGCACGACCACGGGGGTCATGAGGGCCAGGAACCGCTCGACGAGCAGCCGCGACCGGGAGACGGAAGTCGCCAGCAGCAAGTCGAGCTTCCCGGACTCGACGTCGCCGGCGACGGCGTCGCCCGCCGCGTAGGCGACGTACAGCGCCAGCAGCAGGACCCAGACGAACTGGTAGAATTCGACGGCGAGAAAGCCCTCGATAGTGCCGAACGATTCGACGCCGAAGCTCGCCTGGAACGCCTCGGGGAGGCTCTCGATGTAGTCCTGGAAGTCCACTCCGGAGGCCTCGACCGACGGGAAGATGCCGACGATGAGCGCGGCGAACGCGCCCAGTCCCACCGCCATCGTGAGCGTACCGCGGACCTGCCGACGGGTCTCGTAGCGGGTTATCTCAAACACGACCGTCCTCCGGTTCGGGGCCGGTCGTCGACGGAGCAGACTCCCCGTAGAAGTGCATGAAGACGTCTTCGAGGGGCGGTTCGTCCACCGTCAGGTCGACGACGGTGAGGTCGTCGAGGTGGTCGATCAGGTCGTCGTAGTCGCCGGCGAAGGTGAAGTGTGCGCTGTCGCCGTGTAAGGACAGGTCGAGAACGCCTTCGAACGCGAAGTCCTGGGGGTCGACTCGTTCGGCGGTCTGGACGCGGACGCGCTTGCCGCCGCGACCAAGCAGGTCGGCGACGTCCTCCAGTGCGACGAGGTGGCCGTCGCGGACGATGCCGACGCGGTCGCAGATCCGGCGCACCTCCGCGAGGACGTGCGAGGAGAAAAAGACCGTCAGTCCGCGGTCGCGCTCCTCGCGGACGAACTCGTTGAAACGCTCCTGCTTCAGCGGGTCCAGCCCCGACGTCGGTTCGTCCATCACGACCAGGTCCGGGTCGTGCATGAACGCCTGGACGATGGCGAGCATCTGCGCGTTCCCGGTCGAGTACTCCCGGATCTTCCGGTCGAGCGGCGGATCGAACAGCTCCAGGAGCTCGGCCCGTCGGGCGTCACCCTTCAGGTCCGCCTGGAAGTCGAGGAACGCGCCTCCGGTCACGTCGCCGTCGAAACTCGGGTGGGCCGGGAGGTAGCCGACGTCGGCACGAGCCTCGCGGAGCGCCTCGGCGTCGCGGACGTCGGCGCCGAGCACCGTGGCCGTGCCCTCGGTGGGCGACTGGAATCCCATCAGCGTCCGGATGCAGGTGGTCTTGCCCGCGCCGTTGGGGCCCAGGAAGCCGAATATCTCGCCGTCCTCGACGGCGAAGGAGAGGTCGTCGTTGGCGACGGTCTCGCCGTAGGTCTTCGTCAGCCCCTGGACGTCGATAGCCGTCATGCGCAAGAACGCGTGGGCGCCCGTCTTAGCAGTTGTGTCGGTCCCCGTCGACAGCGGCGTCCCGACGCGAATCCGGTCGGAGAGAGCGGGTGGCGAAGTCGGTCCACCAGTTCGCTTCGGCGTGTCACCGCTGTGACTCCCGGAGGATGAGCGGACCCATGGCGAGGGTGCGTTTGGCGACCGTCGCTATCCGGAGGATGTAGGCGGTGAACAGCAGGAACGGGACGAGCGTTATCGTGAAGGCGAGGCCGACCACCCAGGTGACGACGGGGACCGACAGGAACCTCGCCGGACCGAACGTCTCGGCCCCGACGAACGTCAGCATCCCACCCGCGACGACCAGCGCGGGCACTGCGGCGTAGAGGATGTACTGTGAGAGTTCGACGAGCGCCCACTGGAAGTACAGCGTCTTGACGTGTTCGCGAGCGGGCCCGAACATCGAGAGCGCCGTCCGCAGGTCGTCGAAGGCCTGGCGCTGGTCGTCACCGAGGACGTCGTCGAACTCCTCGGTCATCCGTTCGACCTGGTATATCTTCCAGGAGTAGTTGAAGTTGAGCGCGGCGAACAGGACGTCGAAGGTCCCGAACTGGGCGCCCTCCAGCTGATCTTCGACGTGCTGGGCGTTCCCGTGGACGCTGTCGACGAACTCGCCCACCTGGCGTTCCAGTTCCTCGTCGTCGCCGGCCACGATCCGGTCGAGCACTTCGGACCGGCGTTCGGCCTCGGCGACGAGCGCCGCCAGGAACGCAGACGGGTCGACGGGGACGACCTCGCCGAGCAGGTCCTGGGCGTACGTCCGATAGTCCATCGCGTCGCTCATGCGCTGTCGCTGGTCGCCCAGCGGCCCCGTCTCCTGGGAGAGGACGAGCTGGTTGATGCTGACGACCAGCGTCGTCCCGGTGACCAGGACGCCGATCATCGCCGAGAAGATGGTCTCTATCGTGTCCGTCGACCGGATCTCGGACTGGAGGGATGGGTCGAGGACCACCGCGAACAGCATGAAGGAGACGAAGACGAACGCGGCGAGGACGCCGGTCACCACGAACCGGTGCGTCCGGAGCAGGAGCCTGATCTTCAGGCTGCTCTCGCCCGACCGGTCCCGCATCGTGTCGGCGGTGCTAACGTCGTCTCGCTCGCCCTCACTCATCCTCGCCCTCCGCTGCGTCGACGGGGCGCTTCATGACGAGGTACTTCGTGCCGCCGCCGACGTAGTCGACGGTCGACGCCAGCTCCCAGCCGTCTGCACCCAGGTCGTTCAGCAGTTCGGTCGGGTCCTCGGCCTCCTTCTGGGTTTCCTTGCGTGGGGGCTGGAGCGTCCGGTACTCCCACCGCTCGGGCGACGTCATTACCGGGACGTTCGGCGGGCCGCCGGAAACCTGTTTGGTCCGAATCAGGTCCGTCGCGCGTCGGTCGGAGACGGGGCGTTCAGAGGGGCCACGTCGCCACCACGGCGAGCGTGGTGACGACCATCAAGAGTAGTTGCAGGGGGAGACCGACCCGCATGAAGTCGGTGAACTTGTACCCGCCGGGACCGTACACCATCAGGTTCGTCTGGTAGCCGATGGGGGTGATGAAGGCCGTGCTCGCGGCGAACATGACGATCAGCAAGAAGGGCATACCTGCGACGTCGAGGCGACTCGCCGTGTCGACTGCGACGGGCGTCAGTAGCACCACGGTCGCCACCGGCGTGATGATGCTCGACAGGAGGCCTGTCAGCAGGTAGATCGCCGCGAGCAGGGCGACAGGTGGCAAGACGTCGCCGAGTCCGACGAGGAGACCGCCGAGGACCGCCGCGCCGCCAGTGGCCTGCATGGCGACGCCGAGCGGAAGCAGGCCGGCGAGCAGGAAGACGACGTTCCAGCCGACGGCGTCGTAGGCCCGGTTCGCGTTCAACACGCCGCTGGCGACCATCGCGACGACGCCACCGAGCGCGGCGATGTAGATGGGGAGCAGTTCGAGCCCCGCGACAACCACCACGCCCACGAGTGTCGCCAGCGCGATCGGTGCTTTCGGGTCGAGCGGTGGCGTCTCCGCGGGATCGGTCGAGACGGCGGCTTCGACCGGCCCCTCGGTGACGAGCAGGTAGCCCGCCTCCTGGAGGTACCGGATCGACTCGGTCGTCGTCTGGAGCAACAGTGTGTCGCCGGGTGCGAGTTCCACCGCGTCGAGTTCCTCGCGGATAATCGTCCCGCCGCGCCGGAGGGACAGCACGGTCGTGTCGAATCGTTCTCGAAGACGGAGGGTCGCCAGGGGCCGGCCGGCCGACGAGCCGCTGGGTGGAATCACGGCTTCGACGAGGAACCCGTCACCGGGACCCTCCGAGAGGTCGTCTTCGGTGACGGTCTCTCTGGTGAGCTGCCGGAGCCGGAACGCTTCGGCGAAGCGGTTGACCGCCTGGGGGTTTCCCCTGACCGTGAGCACGTCGCCGGCCTGGATGGTGACGTCCGAGGCCGGCGCGAGGAACGACTCTCCGTTGCGGTCCACCTGGAGGACGTCGACGTCGATGTCGTCGGCGATGGCGACGGCGACGGCCTCGGGAGTCCCGTTGGCGTCGGCCGCGACGACACCGCCGTCCGGGACGGTGCGTGCGTCGTCGAGCGCTTCGCTCACGGTCCGACCCACGAGTGCCGAGTCGTCGCGGACGACCAGCTGGGAGAGGTGCCGGTCCATGTCGAACTCCTGGGTGAAGTCGGCGGCCGCGGGGATCCGTGCCGGGACGAGTCGGCGGCCGACCGTCAGGAGGTAGGCGACGCCGACGACGAGCACCAGGGCCCCGACGTGGGTGAACGTGAACATCCCCAGGGGCTCGCCGAGTAACTCCCGGGCGTACTCGCTGGCGAGCAGGTTGGTCGACGTGCCCACGAGGGTGAGCGTCCCGCCGAGCATCGCGGCGAAGGACAGCGGCATGAGGAGCTTCGACGGCGAGATGCCGTAGCGCTCCGAGAGCCCCGTGATCAGCGGGATGAAGACGGCGACGATGGGCGTGTTGTTGACGAAGCCGGCGCCGATACCGGTCGTCGCGACGGTCGCACCGGTCAGCAGCCCCTCGTCGCCGCCGGTGACGTCCGCCAGGATCGACCCGAGGCGCTCGACGATGCCCGTCTCTTCGATGCCCGCACTGAGGATGTACATCGCCATGATGGTGACGACGGCGGGGCTGGCGAACCCCTCGATCGCTTCCTTTGCGGGGACCTTCGTGAACGGCGAGAGGACGGCCAGCGAGACGAGCACGCCGATAGCGGTCACGTCGGGCGGGACGAGCTCGCTGACGAACAGAAAGAGGGCGACGAGAATCAGCGCGAAGACGACGAGGACGTCGACGGAGAGCGCGGCCATAGACGGGAACGTCGCGCTCGTCACATAAATGCGTGGTACGTACCGGTTCCGATCCAGTGACCGCGTCGCCTTCGGGCGGAACCTACACCAGGAACGTCACGGCGGTCCGCTTCTGGTCGACCTCGGTTTCGAGGTGGTCGCGGAACGCGTCGAGGGAGACGTTCTTCTCCTCGCGTTCCTTGCGGTCGCGCACGGAGATCTCGCCCGCTTCCTCCTCGTTATCGCCGATGATCAACATGTAGGGGACGCGGTCGTCGTGGGCCTGCTGGATCTTCTTGCCGACGGTCCACGAGCGGTCCTCGATTTCGACGCGGAACTGCCCGAGTTCGTCCGCGAGGTCCTCGCAGTACGGGATGTTGTCGTCGGAGACGGGGAGGATGCGGACCTGCTCCGGCGCGAGCCACGGCGGGAAGTTGCCGTTGAAGTGCTCGATGAGGACGCCCATGAAGCGCTCGAAGGATCCCAGCAGGGCGCGGTGGATCATCACCGGGCGGTGTTCCTCGTTGTCCTTCCCGATGTAGGAGAGATCGAGGCGCTCGGGGATGTTGAAGTCGGCCTGGACGGTGCCGATGGTCCACTCGCGGCCGAGCGCGTCCCGGGCGTCGAGGCCGATCTTCGGGCCGTAGAAGGCGGCCTCGCCCTCCTCGACGTCGTAGTCCAGACCCTGTGATTCGAGGGCGTTCCGGAGGGCCGTCGTCGCCTCGTCCCATATCTCGTCGCTCCCGACGGCGTTGTCGCCCTTCGTCTCCAGCTTGTAGAGGATTTCCAGCCCGAAGTGACCGTAGATGTCCTCGATGATCGAGAGGGTCTCGGTGATCTCCTCCTCGATCTGGTCGCGGCGGACGAAGGCGTGGCCGTCGTCCTGGGTGAGCCCGCGCACGCGGAGGAGGCCGGAGAGTTCGCCGGACTGCTCGTTCCGGTAGACCGTCCCGAACTCGGAGAAGCGGATGGGGAGGTCCCGGTACGAGCGGGTCTGGTTGGCGTAGATGTACGCGTGGTTCGCGCAGTTCATCGGCTTCAGGCCGTACTCGGTGTCGTCTTGCTCCCAGGCGAACATCTCGCCTTCCTCCTTGAAGGCGTCGTAGTGGCCGGTGGGCTTCCACAGTTCGGCCTTGTTGAGTTCCGGCGTCCACACTTCGTCGTAGCCGAGTTCGTCGTTCTTCGTGCGGACGTACTCCTCGAGTTCTCGCCGGATGGCCATCCCGTTGGGGTGGTAGTGGGCACAGCCGGGGGAGTGTTCGGGCACCGAAAAGAGGTCCATCTCCCGACCGATCTTCCGGTGGTCTCGTTCCTGAGCCTCCTGGCGGCGTTCGAGGTAGTCCTCCAGTTCGCTCTCGGTCGGGAACGCCGTCCCGTACACGCGCGTGAGGGTGTCGTTGGTCTCGTCGCCACGCCAGTAGGAGGCCGAAATCTCGAGGAGGGCGAAGCCGCCGATCTCGCCGGTCGATTCGACGTGGGGGCCCTGGCAGAGGTCGTAGAACTCCCCCTGCTCGTAGAAGGAGACGGGGTCCTCGCCCGCGGCCTCCGTCTCCAGGATCTCCCGCTTGTACTCGTTGTCCTCGTAGCGCTCGAGGGCCTCCTCGCGGTCGAGCATCACGCGCTCGATTGGCAGGTCCTCCTCGATGATATTCTGGGCCTCGTCCTCGATGGTTTCCAGGTCGTCCTCGTCGAGGTCGACGCCGGTGACGTCGTAGTAGAAGCCGTCGTCGGTCCACGGTCCCAGCGTGAGCTTCGCTCCGGGGAACTCCCGCTGGAGCGCCTGCGCGAAGACGTGGGCCGCCGAGTGCCGGAGGACGTCGACGTACTCGTCGGACTGGTCTGTCACGATCTCGAGGGAGATGTCCTCGTGCAGCGGCGTGTGCTTGTCGACGAGTTCGCCGTCGACGACGCCGGCGACCGTGTCGCGACCGAGGCCGGGACCGATCTCGAAGGCGGCGTCTTCGACGGTGGCTCCGTCCTCCATCTCGAGGGTGGAGCCGTCGGGCAGCGTGACCGTGACCGTGCTCATGCCCGGGATAAATCGGCACGTCGGGATAAGTGTATTGAGAGCGGATTGCGCCGACCGAAGCGGCACTTCGTGCCGCGGTTGCTCGAACGGCGAGCCTCGCGAGCCGTGAGAGCGCAGGGAGGCGCAATCTTTCGTGCGAGCGGGAGCGTTAGCGACACGCGAGCAGCGGGCGGGGCCGACCGGAGGGAGGGCCCGCCGAACGAGCGAGCGGGAGCGAACGGAGTGAGCGACACGCGAGCAGCGGGTCGGCCCGAACGAAGTGAGGGCCCGCCGGACCTCGGCTCCCGAGAGCCGGCACCAGACATATCTATCACTGCGACGAACCTCCGGACAGGCCATGGTACGATACGACACGGTGTTGCTGACGACGGACGGCAGCAAGGGGTCCCGGGAGACCATCGACCACGCCGTCTCGCTGGCGCGCGACAACGACGCGACGCTCCACGTGCTCTACGTCGTCGACCGACGGCGATACCTCGCGGCGGACAAGGACACCCAGGACGACGTCATCCAGTCCCTGGAGGAGGAGGGCGAGCTCGCACTCGACGACGCATCGGTCGCTGCAGAGGAGGCGGGCGTCGACGTCGTCACTGAGATGCGCGACGGGATTCCGCACAAGACCATCCTGGATTACACAGAGGAGGTTGACGCCGACGTCGTCACGATGGGGACCCACGGCCGGACTGGGCGGGACCGCGTCGCTAACCTCGGGAGCGTCACCGAGCGCGTCGTCAAGTCCTCCGAAGTGCCCGTGCTCGTCGTCCGGATCGATTGAGTGGTGCCGGTCCTGTAGCGCCCTCACTTCCGACGCGAATCGACTCTCGAACTCCATTTCGATATCGATAATTCCGAATATTGATGCAGTACGAGTCAGCGACCGTCGCCAGAAAACAGCAACACTGCGAGTGCCTGTCCGATTATATCTCTCAGTTCCTCCGCTAGAGTATCATTACTGATTCTGAAACGGCCATCTATATGTATCTGGCAGCTAACCGTTCGTGTAGATGTCGACAGCCCGCGCGAACTGGCTCACGCTCGAAGGCTCCTCCTTCAGCGTCGACGGATTCTCCCGCATGTGGCTCGTCGCCACTGCCACCTACGGCGTCGGTGACGTGGTGACGACGATCGCGATGGTGTATTTCACCACGACGCTTACCGAGGCAAACCCGGTGATCAGACTGGCCATCGAGACCTTCGGCGGCGGCGGCTTCCTCGGCCTGAAACTCCTCGTCCTCTACGCCTGCATCGGTATCTCCCTCTGGGGCGGCGTCCTCGACGACGACCCCGTGCTGTTCTACGGCCCGCCGGCGGTGTTGACGGTGTTCGGCGTCGTCGTGACCGGGATGAATCTGGGCCTGCTGTTCGGCTGAGAAACTGTCCTGGGACGCTGTTCTCCTACGCGTTGCCGGCTCTCTCGATCGGTTAGTACAGGTGAGCTACGTATCGATCCGTGGGTTATGGGATTGACGCTCTTCGCACGAAATTAAAGAACTCGAAAGCCCTCGGCGCGCTCGCCTCGTGCGACTCGCTGCGCTCCTCACTTCGTTGCGGTGCTTACGTCGTCGGACGTCGGCGACCACACCTCGCCCTTTCAGTCCGCCAGGATCAGCCTCGCTCGCGCGATGTAACGCGCTCGAGATTATGGCCACCAAACCTCCCCGAATTCGGCGCGTCCGCGCCGAATCACGCTTCCTGACCGCTCGGAAACTGCCAGGCCGGGAGGCCGTCTCGTCGGCCGACCAGGGGAAGGGCTGGGCTGTTGTGCTGTGCTGGCCCTGGTGGACTGAAAGGGCGAGGCGGGCTCCGGGAACCCGGGCGTAGCAAGCACCGCAGCGTAGCGAGGAGCGCAGCAAGCCCCGGGACCGGAGCGCGCCGAGGGCTTTCTGGGTGTTGGCGGTCTCTTTTTTCCAGTCTCCACTCACTAAATCACCTGCACAATTCACACACCCACACAACAACGATTCCGTCCCAGCGGTATCGAAAAGAGCGAGCGAAGCAAGGTAGACGAAACCGAACTCCCGTCCCGCTCAGGTGGCCTGTCGGAGGACGAAGTCGACGTCGAACTCGACGCCGTCGCTCTGGATCTCGTTCCCGGTCGACGTCGGGAGTCGCCACTCGAACGTGACGGTCGCTTGTTCGCCGGCCCCGAGCGCCTCGGTGCTCGACCGGTCCGCTCCGTCGAGGGACTGCAAGGTCACGTACTTGCTTGACGAGCCGAACAGGTACTCCGTCGTTCCGTCGGCGTAGGTCACGGAGAGTCTCACCTGGAGAGCGCCGGAGAGTTCTCCCGTGGTCGCGTCGTCGCCGACGGCTTTCTCCGGTTCCAGCAGCGAGTTCTCGTGGTCGACGACCGAGGTGTCGTTCACGAGCAGGCGTCCCGCGACGGTCCCCGCGTTCTCGAAGGTGACGGAGTTCCGTCCGTCGTGGCCGGGCGCGAGACCAGTGGCCTCCACCAGGACGTCGCTCCCGTCCGCCGTCAGGTCGACGCGCGATGGGCTGTCGTCGTCGCTATCCCGGTCGTCGTCGCCGTCGTCAACGTCCGCGTCGTCGCGGTCGTCGCGCCGCGTCTCGGTCGGCGTCGCGGTGTCGACCGCCGTCGGCGTCGCGGTGGGCGTGGCCGTCGCCGCGGGCGGGCCGGCGCCCGGCGTCGGCGTCGGTGTGGCCGTCGTCGGCGTTATCGTGACGGGACCCGGCGTGGGCGTCGGTTCCTCGTCGGGTCCGGTCCCGGGGAGCGCGATGGTACCGATGCCGGCGCCGAGGATGACGAGCAACACGAGCGCCAGGAGGGCAAGCAACCGCCTGTCGTCTCTCGACTCCTCGACCTCTTCGGGTTCGTCGGGCTCCTCGCGGAACGGTTGGGTAGGCCCAGTCACGACCCGTCCTCACCTCTCGGTGCGGAGTCCTCGTCATCTTCCTCGTCCTTCGTCGCGGACAGGAGGTCCCAGACTTCGGAGACCACCAGGAGCACGGCCGGGACGACGACGAGCGCGAGGATCCCCAGCCGGGTCTGGGCGAACGACGTGACGTAGCCCATGTAGGGGACGTGGAACTGGACGACGCCGATTACGTTCGACGGCGCGACAAGTGACGGATCGGGGTCCTCGTTCGCGTCGCCCTTAGTCCGGAAGCGCCGCTCGCCGTCCTCTTCGACCACCTCGACGACGCGGTGGGTCACGCGGGAAGAATCGCCCGAACCACCCGCTCGTTCGATGGTGATCACGTCACCTTCGCTGATGTCGTTCGCGGGCACCTCCCCCACGAACACGACCGCACCGGCGTCGATGGCCGGCGACATGCTGTCCGAGAGGACGACGTAACTCTCGTCGACCCCGACGACCTGTGGCACCGCCGCGGCGACGAAGAGGAAGACCACGATACCTAGCACGGCCAGTCCCACGAGATTCGCTATCCGGCGCCAGTCGACGTCCGCCGAATCGCTGGGGTTACTGTCTGTCATTCTGGTTCAGGTAAAAGTCGAAGGTAATGCTCACGCCGTCGCTCTGGAACTCGTTGCCGACGTCCTTGAGGCGGAAGCCGACGGTGAACACCTTGCCCCCGGTTCCGGGGTCGTCCAGGTTGATCAAGTCGTTCTGCGTAGACTCGTTGGCCCCGTGCTCGTTGTTCTCGAGGTCGTACAATGTCGGGGTTCCGGAGAGGTTCTGATCCTCTGTCAGCAAGGTATCTCCGCCGTACTCCAACGTCACGACCTCTAGATTCTCCGCGACTTGGTCTGCAGTCACGTCTTCTTCAGGGTCGTTGTTGTCCCCGTCGCTCTCTTTGTACGAGACGTCGACGTCGAGCGAGCCATTGACGGAACCGTTTTTGATGAGCGTGACCGACTCCTCTGTCGTCTGCGTGGGGGCGAGTGCTGTGTTGAATTCGAAGGTGCCGCTCCCGTCGAAATCGAGTTTCAGAGTTCCCGCACTGATGGTGTTGTCAGAGCTAGTTTCGGTGTCGGTAAAATAGGCCATTGTTCCCGCACCACTGGCGGCGCTAGCAGCGGCGACAGAGACGATGCCGCCAAAGAGGCGTCGGCGAGTCAAACGAAATTGTCTCTCGCTCATTGGTCTATCTCCACAGCAGCTAGTGACTGTTCTTCAGGACGCCTTGTGTAACCGTCTCTAACCCCGATGTGGGCTCCACCGTGATTATGGTGAGTTGACCGTAACGCTCTGGAGCGGATCAGCGGACGACTGTCGGGCTTTGAACGCGACACCAAAGTCAATTGACGCCTCTTGGAACTCGTTGCCAACGTCGTCCAAGCTAAACTGGAGTGTGAGCGACACAGTGTTCCCCTCGTTCAGTGTCGGAGTTGAGGTCGAATCGACTACAGCCTCCCGGATACCTGTAAATCCAGAGAGAGCAACGTCTGTTCCGCCGTAATCTGCTACCTCGACCCCTTCGATTGAGAGAGACGCTTTGTCCACATTTAGCTGGTCTGCGAAGCTGCCACTTCCATTGGGTACTGCTTCGTTGCCCGTCTGTATCCCCCAATCCAGCAAGGGTGTCGACAAACTACCCAGGTAATCAGTCGTGATCTCGATTTCGCTGGTTGACTCATTTGGGTAGAGTTTCCCCAGGCTGAATTCGGTCCCGGATACCGTGTCTAGTGTCAGGGAACCTGCTGAAATCGTGTTGTCCGTGCTTTCCTCGGTATCACTGAAAGCGGCATACGTACCCGCACCGACAGCCGCGCTGGCTGCGCCGACCGTTGCTATACCACCCAGTACTCGCCGTCGCGAAAGTTCGATGTCCTTCCCGTTCATTGTTAACCTTCAACCGCGCTTTGACCGCGCTGTTGGGCCCACCAGGCCCACCAAGTCCAGATCGGTTGTGTTCGTTTGCGTACCGATCGGGACTCGGTCTGTCTCAAATATACAATCGCTTACCTATAATAGTCCCTCCGGTTTCAGGGGCCGATACCGGCGAAGGGTTCTTAGGCTCCCGAATATCCGAAGTACAGGCCTTCGTAAGAAACGGGATTTGCGTCCCGTTGCGACACCTTATAGCTTCGCGACACGTTTATTCACGCATGGACAGTCGGGAATACAGCTTCGAAGGGAGCGAGCCTGAGATCGACGGGTACGCCCACGTCAGCGCCGAGGCGACGGTCGTAGGCGACGTGACCGTCGGCCCGAACGCGAACGTCTGGCCGGGCGTGGTGTTACGCGGAGACGTCGGGCCGGTCGAAATCGGTCGAGAGACGGCCATCGGCGACAACGCGGTGGTCCACGCCTCCACCGTCGGCGAGCGGGTGATGGTCGGCCACGGCGCGACGCTCAACGACTCCGTCGTCGAGGACGGCGCGCTCGTGGGGTTCAACTCGACCGTCAGCGACGCGACCATCGGCGCGGGGTCCATCGTCGCGATGGGGACGGTGGTGCCGCCGGGCTACGACGTCCCGCCGGAGTCGTTCGTCAGGGGGATGCCCGCGTCCGTGACGCCGCTGTCGGAGACGAACATCGACCCCGATTCGGTGTTCGAGGCGTTCTCGTCGGGTGACTACGCCAACCTCGCGGCGCGCCACGAGGACCTCTTCGAGTGAGAGTTGGGCGACTCCGGCGGGGGGTGTGGTAACCGACAGTATAAACCAACCCCTCGTCAATACACTGCGCATGGACGACGTCGTCGACCTGGTTCGCCGGTCGCTCGCCGACGAGACGGACGCGGAGTTCACCGCGCGCGTCGACGAGCAGGCCGCCGCGTTGCGGGAGGCCATCGCCGCGGGGCGATTCGACAACGAGGACTTCGCCGTGGGCCTCGAGATCGAAGTCTACGCGATAAACGAGAAGCCCGAACCGGTCGAGGACGACCCCGAAGACGGCGACGCGATAGCGGAAGCAGGCGCTGAGGAGGCCGACGAGGCGGACGCCGACGGAGCTGCCCTCGACGCCGACCTGAGCAGCAGTGCGAGCGCCGCGCTCGATCCGTCGCTCGAACCAGCAGATCCCGTGCCAGACCCCGGAGCGGCCGATGCCGGTGCAGTGGACGGCGACGAATCCGCAGATGACGACGCACTTGAGGAAGAACCCGACGTCGACGAACCGTACATGGACCCCGAGGAGTGGGAGGGCAAACTTGCGGCACTCCCCGAGTCGGTGTTCGAGGGACCGGCCGCGAAGGAACTGGGTGTCCACAACGCGGAGATCAACACCGACCCTGACGCCTTCGGTGCGACCGGGCTGGAGGTCCAGACGACGTCGGTCGAGATGCGCGTCAAGAAGGCCCGTGACGCCGCGCTCGCCGAACATCGCGACATGGTGCTCGATGCGATGTGGACCATCCCGCCCGAAGGAGGGACCCTCGACTACTTCACCGACGTCGAACGGCGCGACGGCGTCGTACTCGCCGAGAACATGCGTCAGTACCCCCGGTACGTCGCGCTGGACAACGAGGCGCTGGCCCACGCTGGCGGCGAGATCTCCTTCTCCGTGCCCGGGGCGGAACACGATTTCCCCACCATCCTCTTCGAGTCGCTCACTACGTCGATCCAGCCCCATCTGCAGGTGCCGACCGCGAGGGAGTTCCCCGATTACTACAACGCCGCCATCCGCACGCTCGGCCCCGTCCTGGCGCTGACGGCGAACTCACCGCTCCTCCCCGCGGACCTGTACAACCGGGTCGAGGATCCGTACCGACTGCTCGAGGAAACCCACCACGAACTCCGCATCGCGGCGTTCGAGCAGTCGGTCAACACCAGCGAGAACCCGAAAGTCAGGGTGCCGAGGGACATCGAGACGAGCGAGGACGTGGTCGACCGCGTCGTGGAAGACGACTGCTTCGCCCCGTTCCTCCGCGAGTGGATCACCGACGAGCCCCGGAGCGGCGTCCACGACGAGCACTGGGAGTTCGACCACAAACGGGGAACCTACTGGCGCTGGCTCCGCTGCGTCGTCGGTGGCGACCCGGTCGACGGCGCGGGCGACCAGGAGTCGCTCCGCATCGAGTACCGACCGATCCCGACCCAGCCGACCGTCGCGGACCTCATCGGCACGCAGGTGCTCGTCGCCGGCCTCGTCCGGGGGCTGGTCGCGACCGGCCATCCGCTGGCCGAGCTCCCCTGGCAGGACGCGCGTCGCTCGTTCTACGACGCGGCCCGCAACGGTCTCGACGCGGAACTGGCGTGGGTGACCGCCGACGGCGAGCGGACCACCGACCACGACGTCGTCTACGACGAAATCTTCTCCCTCGCACGCGCTGGGCTGGACGCGCAGGACGTCCCCGAAGGGCGGGCCGACGAGTTCCTCGACCCGCTGGAACGCCGCTGGACCGCGGGCGAGACGCCGAGTTCGTGGAAGATCGGTCGTGTTCGCGAGCACCTCGACGACGGCCTGCCCCTCGAGGACGCCATCTGCGAGATGCAGCGGGACTACTTCGAACTGAGCCGGGCCGAGGACTCCTTCGCCGACTGGCTCCCGTCGTAACTCGTTCTCGCGAGACGGGATAGACTCCCCGAGAGTGGCCACCACGCGACTGTGCGTCGGATCCCCAAGCTGCCAACGTGACGATAGATTCATATCACCCGTTTTCGAAGGATTCGACAGATGACGACCAACGGCCCGACGCATGACGTTTCGATTCACGGCGTGATCCCGCCGACGATAACCGCGTTCACCGACGAGGAGGAGCTGGCACTCGACGCGACCGCCGCACACGCCCGGTTCGTCGTCGACCGGGGCGTCCACGGCGTCTTCCCGCTGGGGACCAACGGCGAGTTCCCGATGCTCAAGCCCGACGAGCGTGCGGCCGTCATCGAGGCCGTCGTCGACGAAGTCGGCGACGAGGTGCCGGTCATCGCCGGCGTGAGCGCGCCGAGCACCCGGAACACCGTCTCCTACGCTCAGGACGCCGAAGAGAACGGCGCCGACGCCGCCGTCGTCGGGATTCCGTACTACTACCCCATCGACAGCACGGCGATCATCGAACACTACGAGGAGGTCACCGCCGCCATCGACATCCCGGTGTACATCTACCACTTCCCCGCGCGAATGGGGAACAAGCTCGAACTGGAGACCCTGGACCGGCTGGCCGACCTCGACGGCATCGTCGGCGTCAAGGACTCCAGCGGCGACGTCGCCTGGCTCGGTCAGGCCATCGACCAGAACCCCGAACTAACCTACCTCGCTGGCCTCGACTCGCTGCTGTTCGCTGAACTCGAAATCGGCTGTACCGGCCTCGTCAGCGCCGTCTCCAACGTCTTCCCGGAACTCACCGTGGACCTGTACGAGTCCTACGTCAGCGGCGAGGAGAACCGCGCCCGGGAGCTCCAGAGCACCGTCTTCGACATCTGGAAGGCCATCGACCGGGGTCCCTACCTCGGCGGCGTCAAGTCCGCGCTCGACCTGCACCCGGAGGTCGACTTCGACCCCGGCCCGATGCGCCGGCCGCTCTGGCGGATGGACGAACAGGAGGAGGTCCAGCTCGAACGGACGCTTCGCACGCTCGACCTGATCTGAGCCGGCGGTAGCGAGCCGCGAGCGATTTCTGTTCGTGTCTCCCGTCAATCCACCAGCCGCGCGCCCGTCCCCGACGCCACGGCACTGAGGTCGAACGCGCCGTCCTGGACCGGAATCCCATCGCAGACGTCCTCGGCCAGCAATAGCGCCCCGTCGAGGTCGGCGTAGTCGACCAGCGGCGCGAGGTGGACGGCCGGGGCGATTGAAGCGTTCGACTCGACCATGCAGCCGAGCATGACCTCCAGTCCGTGCGCGCGAGCGGTGTGGATCTGTTCGAGGGCCGGCTGGAGCCCGCCGCACTTCATCAGTTTTACCGTGACGAGGTCGCAGGCGTCGGCGACCCGCGGGACGTCGCTCGCGGTGACGCAGGCTTCGTCCGCACACACCGGGAGCGACGCCTCCGCGGCGACCGTTCGGAGACCGTCGAGGTCGCTCGCGGGCACGGGCTGTTCGAGGAACTCGACGCCGGCTGCGGCGAGCCACTCCGCCTTCTCGATTGCCTCGTCGGCGTCCCAGCCCTCGTTGGCGTCGACCCGAATCTCCGCGTCTGGCGCGGCCTCCCGGACGGCGTCGAATCGGGCGCGGTCGTCGTCCGTGCCGAGCTTGACCTTCAGGTGGTCGAAACCCGCCTCGACGGCCGCTTCGGCCCGGTGGGCCATCTCCCCCGGCTCGGCGATGCCGACGGTGTAGGACGTGGATGGCGTGACCTCGGGGTCCAGTCCCCACTGGCGATACAGGGGGACCTCCAGGTCGCGCGCAGCGAGGTCGGCCAGCGCCGACGAGACGGCGGCCCGGGCGGCCGGGGCGTCGGGCGCCCGCTGAAAGAGACGGTCGGCGACCCGCTGGCCGGCGTGGGGGTCGTCGACGTCTTCGACGATGGCGAGGAGGCCGGGAAGCACGTCGGCCACGGAGTCGGGGGACTCGCCGTAGTAGGCGCTCGGCGTGCCGCCGCCGACGCCGACGACGCCCTCCCGTTCGAGGCGGACGACGAACGCGTCGGCAGTCCCGGTCGTGCCACGCGCGATGGTGAACGGGTCCTCGACCGGTAGCTCGTGGTGGTGAAACGTCGTGTCCATGGTCACAGCAGCGCGTCGAGCACCGCGTCGTCGACGCCGAACCGGACCGGGTCCGTCGCCGGTGCGGCCAGTTCGTCGGCGAACGATTCGACGGCCTCGTGTGCGGGCCCCTCGTCGAGACCGCTCGTGTTGACCATCCCGGCGAGCACGTCGGCCGGCCGGACCGGCGCGGCCATCGCCTCGTAGAGCGTGGCGTAGCTCGCGGGGTCGGGAATCTCGAAGGACTCGTAACCGTGGACCGTCTCCTGGCCGGCGACGTGGCAGAGGACGAGGGCGTCGGGCATCGCGCCGTGGAGGATGCTCGTCGTCACGCCCGAGTAGGCGGGGTGGGCGATTGCGCCCTGGCCCTCGACGACGAGCAGGTCGTGGTCCTCGGCGGCATCGACGACCATCCGCTCGACGGCGCCCGCGGCGAAGTCCGAAATCACCCGGTCGACGACCATTCCCCATCCGGCGATCATCACCCCGGTCTGGCCCGTCGGAACGACGGCGGCGTCGATGCCCCGCTCGCGCGCCGCGTCGCGCACCTCGAAGGCGGCGGTCATCTTCCCCGTCGAGCAGTCCGTCCCGACGGTGTGGACGACGCGCGCGTCGACGTCGCCCGCTCGCCCTTCGGAGACCGAGAGGTCGTCGGGTGGCCGGCGGACGTCCTGTAGCTCGGCGCCGTGTTCGGCGGCCAGCGCGGCGAACTCCTCGTCGTCGGCCAGGAAGTCGTGCAGACCCGCGATGACGTCGTAGCCCCGTTCGAGCGCCCGTCGAACGTCGTCGCGCCAGGACGGGTCGAACGCGCCGCCGATGGGCGCGACCCCGACGATCAGCGCGTCGAGGTCGTCCTCGACGTCGTCGAGTGAGGCCACGATCGGGACGTCCGGGAGGTCCGGGACGTGGTCGCTGACCCGGTCGCCGGCGGTGTCCCGGTCCAGCAGGGCCCGGACGTCGTGGTCGCCGTAGCGCAAGATGCCCACGGCTGTCTTTGCCCGGTCGGGAAACGATTCGTGGGCGAGGACGGCGACTTGCATACCTGTGAAATCGTCCGCACGCCTCCTAAATGTTCGTCGGTGAGGGAGAACGACTGGATTGTCTGAATCGAACTACACCACCAACGATAACAGCCCGAAAGCCCCCGCTGTCTCGGGTCGAGGGCTCCCGTGCGCTCCTCGGCCTTCGGCCTGCGGTGCTACGGGGAGCCGTCTTCCCCGACACAGCGGCCCCTTTCAGTCCCACCCGTTTCTCCTGGCTAATCGGCCGAACCGGGTGGGACTGAAAGGGGCGACGCTCTCACCGAACCCTGGCGACGTAAGCACCGCAGCGACCGCAGGGAGCGAGGAGCGCAACGAGTCACGGGAGGTGAGAGCGTCGGGGCTTTCGGGCTGTTGTTTCTGGTACCGTCGCTCTCCGTAAAGCCGGTTCCAAGAACTACAGCGTTCGCAACTGAAGGGTCCAGAACTCGTGGAAGGCGTCCCCAAGCGCAGACTCCGGCTCGCCCGTCGCGTCGACACTTTGTGTCACGTCGGCGACGTCGTCGAACTGGGAGAGGAGGCTGCGCTCGCCGACGACGAAGAGGCGTTCGGCGTCCCGCTCTTCGAGCGCCGCCTTGCACCGCTCCAGGTGCGAATCGATCTGGGCGTCACGGAGGCGCTCGAAGCGGGCCTGGGAGAACCCGCCCTTGGAGTGCTGGCTCTTCAGGTCGGCGTCGAAGCCGTGGAAGGCGGTGCGCTCCCGACCCTGGTACTCGCCGAGGGCGAAGAGATCCGAGCGGACGAGTGCGAGGGCGTACTCGCCGGTGGGTTCGAACCACCCGCGCTGGAGGCTGACGCGGTCGTCCCAGGCGGCGAAGGGTTTGGGCGGGACGGGGACGGAGACGCAGGCGCCCAGGAGGCCGGCGTCGTCGGTGACGGCCAGGCAGGGGGCAGCGCGGGCGACCAGCCCGGCGCGGTCGCCGAAGGCGTCGCGGACGGCCGGCGGGAGGTCGTGTTCCGCGTCGACGAAGGCAGTGAACACGCCCTCGGGACCGGTCTCGACGGATTCGAGTCGGTCCAGTATCTCGTCGCGCCGGTCGCCGGCGACGGGTTCTTCGCGTCGGAAGTCGGCGGTCGAATCGTCGCGCTTGAGCCGCTCGACGCGGTCCTCGAGTTCGGTGACGCGGTCCTCCAGGTGGTTGACGCGCTGCTGGGCCGCCTGGCGTTCGCTCACGGCCTCGGTGCGGCGCTCGGACTCGGCGTCGCGTTCGCGTTCGAGGTGGCGCTTCTCTTCCTCCAGCGTCACGATCCGCGCTTTCAGGCTCGCCCGGCCGAGCAACCTGTCGATCATCGACTCGAAAGGCGGCGTGTGACGGTAAAAATCTTGCAGGAGAGCGACCGTAGCCGTGGGTCGGTCGGCTACACCGCCGTCCCTTCGGCGACCGGGAGCAACTGCTCCGCACGGTCGGCTTTCGCCAGGAGTACCTCGTGGAGCGCCGGCGGGTTGCGAACGGAAGTGTCCTCGAGCAGGTCGCGTGGGACCGCGAGCGTGTCCGCGGGGACCGACTCGTCCCCCCGGACGGCGAGGTGGTGAGTGTCGAGTTTCATGACGAGCGGATGGTCCGTCCGTTCGACGCCGTCGCCGGTCGCGTACAGTTCGCGGTTGACCTGTTCGTGTTGTTCGCGGGAGATCGCCGGTTCGCCCTCGGGATGGGGCTGGACGTACAGCCGCCCGAGGTAGTAGCCCCGGGAGAATCGTTCGAACATGCTGTTCACTGGCTGTTAGACATTAACACACATAAACACTCGCCCATAGCGTTTTGTCGTCGGGCAATCCGACCGGTCGACAGGCGGGCCGGGTCGGCGCTGTCGAAGGACGAACGTAACTGCGAGATGCGATGTACTCGCTGGGGGCCGGCGTCGCGGACCAGAGCGACTGAAATACGTCGATAAACGCTCTTCGAACTCCTGGCGGCGTTTCACCCCCTCGGTGAACGGTTCGAACGGAGACGGAGGGCGGGCTGAACGGTGAGAACAGTGACTGTCGTTTTATAGGTGTCTGGTATAGAATGAATCGAGTATGAACACTCGGGAGGTAGCGGTGGTCGCAGTCGTCGTCCTGGTGGGCGTTGCCGGTGCAGCGCTCCCCACCGTCGCGGCGACGACGGCGGACTCCGCGGCACAGGTCGAGGAACCGAACGAGACGGCCACGGAGGCGAACGCCACCGACAGAGGGAGTGGCGACGAGCCGGCCGCGTTCGGTACCCAGATGACGGCGTTTATGCAGAGTAGCGCTTCGGAAGCGAACGACACGGTCGAATCAGGCATGTGGACGGCCGGGTTCGAGCGTGCGAACGAGTCGAAACAGGCCCAGATGGCCGAACGGCGAGCGGGCTCGCTCGAACAGCGACTCGAGCGTCTCCGGGAGCGGAACCAGACCCTCACGGAGCGATACGAGAACGGCTCGCTCGACCGGGCGGCGTACGTCGCCCAGTCCAGTCAGCTCTCCGGCCGCATCGCGGCGCTCCGCACGAGCGTCGACGAGACCGACCGGGCCGCCGAACGGGCGGGGATCAACGACACTCGGCTCGACACGCTCCGCACCGAGGCTAGGAACATGACCGGCCCGGAGACTGCGGGCGTCGCCCGTGACGTCGTCGCCGGGGGGCAGGGCCCACCGGCCGACCGCGGCCTGCCAGGTGAGCGCGGGAACGGTCCCGACGTCCCCGGCAGCGGGAACGGTACCGACGCCGGCAACCTGACCGGGAACGTGAGTCTCGGGAACGGCGACCTGAACGTGACGAATACCACTGGCAGTTCGAAAGGGGGTGGGAACGCAAACCCTAGCGACAGGGGTGTGGGCACCGGGTCAGACGGTACGGGATCCGGTGACGCCTCGAATAGCGGGAACGGTAGTTCCGACGGCACCGGTGCTGACGGCGACTCCGACGACGTGACCGGGTCCGGAAACAGCGGTGACGTTCCGGGAAATGGGAACGCGGGATCTGGCACTGGTGACGCCGCCGATCCCGACTCCGGTGACGACGGCGACGACGCTTCCGGGAACGGTGACAGAAACGGAAACGGGGACAGTAGCGGGAGCGACACCGGCGACACCGATAACGGAGCCGGTGGAAACGGTACCGGCAACGGTCTCGTCGGGGACCTCCTCGGTCTCTAGACGAGCGACCCCCGGTCCGCCGGCGCCTGATCCGACGGCGCCTGGTCCGTTTCGACGACCGATTCGCGACATCCGAACCAACCAGTAGACGACGGCGGGACGGCGTCGGCTACCGGCGCGCCGGAGGAGACACGCTTTTCCGTCCTGGGACACTATCCTCAGGTGAATGGACTCCGCCGAGTTGCTCGACTTGCTCGGGAACGCGAACCGCCGTCGCATTCTCAGGTTGCTCGCGCACAAACCCTGTTACGTGACCGAGATCAGTGAGTACCTGGGCGTCAGTCCGAAGGCGGTCATCGACCACCTCGGGAAACTCGACGACGCCGGCCTGGTCGAGAGTCGCACCGACGACCGGCGGCGCAAGTACTTCTCTATCGCACGGAACCTCCGCCTCGAGGTCCAGGTCTCGCCTCACGAGTTCGGTGCGAAGAGCGCCTACCCCGCGAACCCGGGCTTCGACGTGAGTTCCTGTCGTTACGTCAGCATCGAAGTCGACGGCGCTGACGGGGACAGCACCGACGGGGACGGCACCGATGGCGCGACGAGCGTCGACGACGCCGGCGACGATGCCGGTGAGGACGTCGACGCCGATACGGAGGCGTTGAAACGGCACGCCAGGGAACTCGAGCGACTCAAACAGCTCGAAAACGAGCTCTCGCTGGCCCAGCGGTGGGTCCAGGGCAGTCTCTCGGAGGTCCGGGAGAACATCGACGAGGCCGTCGAGGACGGCACCGACGACGGCCGCCTCTACGCGGCCGTCATCGGCGCGCTCGCCACCGGTGACCGCGACGTCCGGACGATCAGTCGCGACGTCGAGGCCCACCCCGAGTTCGTCGAGGAAGCCCTGGAGTGGCTCGCCAGTGAGGGCATCGTCGAGCAGTCCGGCGAGACCTGGCGCCTGTGTGACTGACCGTGTCGCGGACTACAGGTCGCGGGTCACGCCGTCCCGCAGGTCACGCCCCGCGTAGAAGCCGCCGACCGCCGCCAGGGCGCCGACGGCGGCGCCGGCGATGGGTACCAGCCCGCCCGTGACGACGGAGAGTCCCATCGCACCGAGAAAGAGCGCCAGCGCACCGCTCGCACCACCGGCGGCCGCTGCCTCGAGGTAGCGCGGCTTCGCCGAGAGCGTCCCAACGAGGCCGGCCATCAGGAAGATGCCGAGAAACCCGGCGAAGGGGATCAGGGGGATCAGGTTCCCGAGGACGAAGGCGCCGACGAGCGCCGCCCCGAGTTGCAGGACGAAGGTCGTCGGCGAGAAGACGCTGCTTGCGCGACGCTTGAGGCGGCCGACTCGCGAGGACTCTGTGTCGGTGGTTTCGGCCGGTGCCGACGTCGACGTACCGATCCCGAACTCCGTCCCGTGTTCGTCCGGGCTGGCGACGGTGCCGTCGCCGTCGACGCCGAACTCGTCGCTATCGATGCCGACGACGTCCTCGTCGGCGCGCTTCCCGCCGCCGTCCCCGTTCCGGGTGAGTTCGTCCGTCCGTTCGGCCATAGTCGTGTCTCCGGACCGAGCGTTCAAGGTCCTTTCCCCGTCCGATCGCCGCGCGGTCAGGCCGTTCGCTGTCTGCTCTTGGAAGCCCGAGCTCTCTGTCGAACAGCGTCGACGGGCCGGAGCCGACGTCACGCTCGCGTTTCGACGCCGGAGAGGACGATCCGAGCGCCGCCGCCCTCGCTCTCGTGGACGTCGACCGCCCAGCCGTGGCCGTCGGCGATCTGTTCGACGATCCGCAACCCGAGCCCGGTGCCGCCAGGGACGCTGGAACGACCAGCTTCGAACACGCCGTCACGGTCGGGCTCTGGAATTCCCTGGCCGTCGTCGGCGACGTAGAATCCGTCGTCGGCGTCACCGACCGTCACCGTCACGCCCTCCCCGTCGTGCTCCACCGGGTCCGCTGGAGCTTGCGAGGGAGGGATCGTGGAGTTGTACTTCACGGTGCCGTCACTCGTCTGGGACTCGTGACGGCTTGCCGACGCGTGCTCGACCGCGTTGTGGAACAGGTTCTCCAGCAGTTGCTGGAGCTGGCACCGGTCGGCACGGATCGTCAGGTCCGTCTGGACCGAGAGGCTCGCCTCGTCCGTCTCCACGTTGTGCCAGCAGTCAGCTGCCACGTCGGCGAGCGAGACGAACTCCGGTTCCGTGGCCGCGTCCCCCTCGCGTGCGAGCGTCAGAATCTCGTCTATCATCGTCTCCATCCGCTCGTGTGCCCCCACCACCGGGTCGACGTGCTCGCTGTCGCACTCCTCCTGGATCATCTCCATGCGACCGCGTGCGACGCTCAGCGGGTTTCGGAGGTCGTGGCTGACGATGCTCGCGAACTCCGAGAGCCGCTCGTTCTGCCGTTCCAGTCGTTGCTCGCGCTCCGTCCGTTCGGAGATGTCGCGTCCCATCCCGACCACGCCGGTCACGTCGCCGCTGGTGTCCGTGAGTCGTGCGCCGGTGAACTCGTAGGGGACGCGGTCTCCATCCGCCGTCACGAGGTCCGCCTCGACGGTCGCGTGCCCCTCCGACAGCGCCGTGGCGATGGCCGACCGGACTCGCTCGGTGTCGTCCTGGGGAAAGAGGTCCGACAGTTCGAGGTCGGCGATTTCAGCGTCGTCGTAGCCGGTCGCCGCCGCGAGCCGGTCGTTCCAGCGGCGGAACATCCCGTCGGTGTCGAGCACGTAGAAGACGTCCGCGAGCGCGTTCAGCGCCTGGTCGACGAACTCGCGTTCCTCGCGGAGGTCGCGTTCCGACGCGATGCCGTCCAGCGCCGTCGTCGCGTGAACGGCGAGGGTCTGGGCGAGGGGAACGTCCGTCGTCTCGAACGCGTCGGCGTCGTCCACGCCCACGAGGAGGACGCCGTGGTCGCCGAGCGGGAGGATCATCTCGCTTCGCATCGACGTGTCCTCGTTCAGGCGGTCCTCGGCCGTGGAGACGTCGTCGTACACCTGCCGTTCACCGTCTTCGAACACCTGCCACGCGATCCCTTCGCCTCGCGGGAACGCCGGGGGTTCGCCGAGTATCGCCTCGGTCTCCTCGGTCCAGACCGTCGGCCTCAGACAGTCCTCGTCCTCGTCGTAGCGGTAGACCGCCGCCGCGGGCAGGCCGAGGATGTCCCGCATCGCTTCCGTGGCGGTCTCGGCCACGTCCGCGAACGACGTCGCCTGCATGAACGAGCGAACGGTGCAGTGAAGTCCCTCGATGGCCCGCTCGCGGGACTTGCGCTCGGACTTGTCCCAGACGCTGCAGATGAGTTCGCCGTCCTTCGTCTTCGCGAGCGTGTGGTCTTCGACGAAGGTGGTGCCGTCGGCGCGCACGCCGGTCGTCTCGCCGGACCAGACGCCGGTCTCCTCCAAGTCGGGGATGACGTCGGCCTGAACGAGTTCGATGTCCTCGTCCGGGTAGGTGATGGTGAACGACTCCCCGAGCATCTCCTCTGGCTCGTAGCCGTAGATGTCCGCGTACGCCTGGTTCACGTAGACGTACTCGCCGGATTCGGCGACGATGCTGATCCCCTCCTGGGCCGCTTCGATGGCATCAAGGTGGCGACGCTTGGCCTGCTCGGCCCGCGCTCGCTCGACGGCGTTGACCACCCGGTTCGCCAGTATCGCGTACTGGTCCGCTCCGGTCTGCTTCTGGAGGTAGTCGGTGACGCCAGCCGAGATCGCGTCGCTCGCCACCTCCTCGCTCCCCTTGCCGGTGAACAGGATGAAGGGGAGTTCGGGGTGGTCCTCCCGGACGGCCTCGAGGAACTCGATACCGTTTCGCTGCCCCATGTCGTAGTCCGAGACGATGCAGTCGACACCACCGTCCTCGAGGCGGTCGAGACCGTCGCCGGCACTCGTCGCCGTCTCCACGACGAGGCGGTCGTTCTCGCGTTCGATGCAGGTCGCCACCATCTCCGCGAAGTCCCCGTCGTCCTCGACGTGGAGGACGCGGATCCGGTCGGCTGTCGACTGTTCCATTACTGTCCAGCACACGAAATCCGGTAATAATTGTTTTGGACTGACAACTAACTGTGAAATTTAATCGGCGGGTCGGTGACGTGCCCGCTCCGGCCGGTGTGCCTGTCGCCGACTCGTTGGCCCCGGTCGGTTCCTCGGTTCCGTTCTTCCTTGCCGGTTCCTTCGTTCCGTCCTCGCGGTGTACCCGGCCGGCTGCGCCCGAGGCGACTCCCATCGCGCCGTCGGTCGACGAACGAGTGGATTCAAGTCCGGCGGGGCGGTATCCCGGGGCATGAACGCAGGCGACCGGGTGCGCGTCGACCGCGCGGACCAGACCTTCGAGGGCGTCCTCTTGCCCTCCAGCACGCCCGACCAGATCGTCCTCAAGCTCGAGGGTGGCTACAACGTCGGCGTCGACCGCGACGCCGCGAGCGTCGACGTGCTCGAATCGGACGTGTACGACGTCGAGGGGGCACAGGACGAACAGAGCGAGTCCGCCGTCGAGTTCGACGAGGACCTGCCGACGGTCTCCCTGATCTCGACGGGGGGCACCATCGCCTCGACCGTCGACTACCGAACCGGTGCCGTCACGGCCCAGTTCGACGCCGAGGACGTGCTCCGGGCGGTGCCCGACCTCGCCGGGATGGCCAACTACCGGGGGCGCGTCGTCGCCAACATCCTCTCGGAGAACATGACCCCAGCGGTCTGGCAGGACCTGGCCCGCGCCGTCCACGAGGAGATCGAGGCCGGCGCCGACGGCGTCGTCGTCATGCACGGCACCGACACGATGCAGTTCTCCGCCAGCGCCCTGGCCTTCATGCTCGACACGCCGGTCCCCATCGTCTTCACCGGCAGCCAGCGCTCGGCGGACCGCCCCTCCTCCGACAACGTGATGAACGCCGTCTGTTCGGTCGAGGCCGCACTCAGCGACTGCGCCGAGGTGCTGGTCTGCATGCACGCCTCCGAGTCCGACGACGTCTGCGCACTCCACCGCGGCGTCCGCGTGCGCAAGAACCACACCTCGCGGCGCGACGCCTTCGAGACCGTGGGGTCCGAACCGCTCGGCGAAGTCGACTACGGCGGGAGCGACGAACCGAACGAGGTCACGTTCCGCCGCGAGCACGCCCAGCGCGGCGAGGTCGACCTGGACCTGAACGAGGACCTCGCCACCGACGTCGACCTCGTGAAGTTCACGCCCGGCACCGACCCGGCCTTCCTCGAACAGTGTTCCGAGAACTCGGGCGTCGTCATCGAGGGTACCGGCCTGGGCCACGTCAATACCGACTGGATCGACACCATCGAGGACCTGACCGACGGCGGCACCCACGTCGTCATGACCAGCCAGTGCATCGAGGGGCGGGTCTGTGACCGGGTGTACGACACCGGTCGGGACCTGCTCGACGCCGGCGTCGTCGAGGGCGAAGATATCCTCCCTGGCACGGCGAAGGTGAAGCTGATGTGGGCGCTCGCGAACTCGGAGGACGTCGCCGACACGATGGGACGCTCGCTCGCGGGCGAGATTACGACGCGGTCGGTCCCCTGGACGTAATCCCTGCTCGTCTGTCAGCTGTTCAGTTCATCGACGACCTCGATATCACAGACGTCGGTGACTAAAAATCAGTTACTACTAGCGGAGGTCACTCGTCCGAATCGAGGTCACCGCCACCCTTCTGGAGTGTTTCCATTTCGGCGACCAACTCCCCCTCGTCGTCCCTGTACACTCCGTCGGCATCGGCGAGTGTTCCCTCTGGCTTCTCGTATTCAGTCATCGGTCGGAATTTGTCTGTCCAGGGTTAAGTATTCTTCCCGGAGAATGTACCGGGAGAAAACCAGCGCTATCGTTACGGACGAGAATACGACGGCGAGGTCTATCCACGATTCGTCTAGGAGGACCAGAACGACGCCTACACCGAAGAAGAGGAGCAGTCCACTGGCGAAACTAGCGAGACACCGCTCGAAGCGTCTGGCATTCGTGACGACGACCCTCCGGTTAGCCCTGATAGCCTGACTGTATCCGCGGAGGAGCACGTCTTTGTACTCTTGCTCGGGGACCTGTGCCTGTGACATGAAATCACCGATTCCTGCGGAGGGGCCGTATTCGAACTTGCTACTGAGGTACGTGACGATCGCGTAGACTAGCGAGACGAACAGCGACGTGATAGCAAGCGCCGCCAATGCGAGCGCACCACCATTACTCGCGCCGATAGCGAACCCCTCATTACTGGCAATGAGCGAGACGCCCGTCAGTATCAGTCCCGCCAGGATGCCAACGAGCCGGGCGACGTATGCCGCCTTGTCGTCGATGCCGTTGAGCGTCTCGACCTGGGTTTGAATCATCTGCTCGTAGCGGTGTAGCAGATCGATCTCGGAATCGAACTCGTCTTGCTCCGCCATCTGATGGGGACTCCAACCGTCATACAATATATAGTTGTTCGACAGCCAGATACAGCGAGTAATCCATCGTCCGTAACTGAGTTCAAGACCCTTCCCGCCCATCGGTGATCCATGAACGGAACCGTCGTCCGGCAGGCAACCCACGACGATTACGAGGCGGTCGAAGCCTTCACGCAGGACACCTGGGCCGACCAGGGGCGGGGCGACTACATCCCCGACGTGTTCCACGACTGGGTCGACGCGAACGGGCCCGAGTGGCGGACCGTCGTGGTCGAGGTCGACGGCGACGTCGCCGGAATCTGCCAGGGGAAGTTCCTCTCCGAGCACGAGGCGTGGCTGGAGGGGATGCGCGTCCACCCAGAGTACCGCGGCGAGGGCCACGGGCTACGGATGGTGAGGGACCTCTTCGAGTGGGCGCGAGACGGGGGCGCGACCGTCGCGCGCAACATGGTGTTCGGGTGGAACGACGCCGGCCTCGGCCAGTCGATGGCGGCGGGGTTCGAACCGCGGACGAGCTTTCGGTGGGCGGAACCGGAGCCGGAGCCACAGTCCGCGGGGCAGGATCCGCAAGTCGTCGACGACCCGGCGGCGGCCTGGAGTTACTGGGCCAGGAGCGACGCGCGGGATGTGCTCGGCGGACTTTCCCTGGACAGTGAGCACTCCTGGACGCTCTCGGAACTCTCCCGTGAGCGACTCCACGCGCTGGCAGACGACGAGCGCGTCTTCGCGGTGAAAGACGACGGTACGCGCGGGATGGCGGCGCGAGTCAGGACCACGGAGCGATCCACCGAGGACGACGCCACCGAGACGCTGGCCGAGTACGCCGTCGGCGCGTGGGCAGACGTGACGGCCGCGAGGCGACTGCTCGACGCGATTCGCGCCGACGCACACGAACTCGGTGCCGACGCGACCAGAGTGCTGATCCCGGAGTCGCCACGTCACGTCGCGGAGGCGGCGGCCGCTCGCGTCGGATTCAGCGAGCACTGCGACTTCGTGCTGGAGGCGGACCTGACGTAGCGGAGTGAGTACTGGGTTTCTCGTGCCGTTATCGTTAGTCGCCGTCGTCGAGAACGTCGAGAAGGACCTCCCGTTCGACAGAGTCGAAGCCGACAGTGAGCGGCGAGATGCTGACGTCGTGGTCTTGGAGCGCTCGGCGGTCAGTCTCACCCTCCTCGGGTGGCAACTCGCCTTCGACGTCGTCTCTGAGCGGGTCGTAGACGCGATCCACGAGGGATAACTGGTCGCCGTCGCGCTCGACGGTGACGTCGAAGTCGTCGACTGGGCGGGTAATACGCGTCCGCGGGGGCTCGGTGGGGTTTGTGGGCACGTGGACGTTCAGGTAGTCGGTCGGTTCGAGGGCGTCGGCGTCGAGCAGGTCCGCGACGAGCGAAGCCGTGAACCCCGTGGTCGTGGCGAACGTCTCCCGGTCCGGTTCGCGAACGTGGCCGACGGTCACGTCGTAGGCCGAGACGGCGACGCCCGGCGTTCCCAGGTGGGCGGCTTCGGCGGCGCCACCGACGGTCCCCGACCGGCCCAGTCGGTGCATCCCGATGTTCGGGCCGGGGTTGGGGCCCGCGACGACGACGTCCGGCGTCTCGTCGAGTCCCCGGAGTCCGAAGGCGACGCAGTCGGCGGGTGTTCCCTCGACGACGTAGCCCCACTCGTGGTCACGGACGCTGGCCTCGCGGGAGTTCGCACGGCCGACGCCGCTGTTGTCTTCGGCGGGCGCGACGACCGTCACCGACGCGATCTCCGTGAGTTCGTCGTAAAGCGCGGCGAGGCCGGGGCTGTCGATCCCGTCGTCGTTCGTCAGCAGGACGCGCCGATCCGCAGCCATAGCGTGACGATTTGCCACCAACTCCGAGGAACCTGTCGGTTCGCGCACAATTCGCGCGGACCTATCCTCCGCTGACCGGGGGAAAGAGCGCGAGTTCGTCGCCTGACTCGACCGTCGTCTCCAGCCCGTCGGCCTCGACGAACGGGTCGCGGCCCTCGTGGAGGAGGCGGATGTGGTCCTGGACCGTTCCATCGTCGTCGAGCACCTCGGTTTCGAGACCGGGGTGGGCCGCCACCAGCGCGTCGAGCGCGTCGCCGACGGTGGCGGGGGTGTCGACGTCGACAGCGACTTCCGAGTCGCCCGCGGTCTCGGCGAGCGTCGCGAACAGCGTCCACTCCATGTCGGAGTGGCCGTCCCCGGGAACAATGAGGGTTGCGGGGCCCGGTGCGTCAGCGCTCGCGGCCGCCGTCAGCGGTCATGGTCGTCGTCGCCGTCGCGGTCGTCGGTCTTCCCATCGGAAACGCCGTCCTCGTCGTCAGGGACGGCGTCGCCGTCGTCGTCGGGCCTGCCATCGCTGTCCGGACCGTCGCCTTCACCCCCACCGAGCAGTGGGTCGGCCAGCGGGTCGTCCTCGCCCACGTCGAGGGGCGTGAAGGGGACGGCGTCGTCGTCGGCCGGTTCCTCCACGGCTTTGTCGTCCGACTGGCCGTCGGCGGTCTGTTCGTCGACGTCGCCACCGGACGCGTCTGTGGCGTCGTCAACCTGTTCGTCGTCAGTCGCCGTTCCCTGGCCGACGGACGCGTCGGGGACGTCCAGTTCCCGGTCCATCCCGGGGAGGTCGTCGGTGTCCGCGAACGCGTCGCCGTCGAGGAGCGACTCGTCGTCCTCGCCGTTCGACAGCTCGGCCGACGGCGCGTCGTGGCCGTCACCCTCGCCCTCACCGGATCCGCCGTCCGTATCGTCTCCGTCGTCCAGTTCCGCGGCGGGGTCCGGGGCTTCTTCCGAGGCCGTCTCGGCCTGCTCCTCGTCGGGTGACTCGTCCGAGTCGTTGGCTGTCTCGACGGGTTCAGACCTCTCCGACACGGTGTCCGTGACGCCGCCCTCTGGCCCTCGCCCGGCTGCCTCGACTTTCCGGAGGTTCTCGGGCGTCGCGATGGCGTAGACCACGTCGCCGGGCTGGAGCGCCCGGTTCCTGGCTGGCAACGGTTCGGGGCGCTCGTCCGTCCGGGTGATGGCGGCGACGGTCACGTCGAGGGCGTCGACTGTCACCCCGTCGAGGTCACTCCCGCCCTCGACGGTGACGGTGGCGAGCGTCTCGTCGGCCGAGCGGAGCAGCGACGCGAACTCGCGGTCGGGGCGGTCCTGGACGGGGAGCGTCACCAGCTTGTACCGATCCGCGGGGTTCAGCTTCGGCGTGTCGGCGGCGTCGATAGCCACCGTGACGACGTCGCCCGCGACGCCGCGGAGCTCGCCCGTCAGGACGCGTTTCAGGGGGTCGGTCTCCCAGACCTGGACGAGGTCGCCGGCGCTGGCGGCGTGGGCCGGGTCGGCGCGGATGGCGACGGCGTTGGTCGCCGGCGGGAGCGTCGGACCGATGCCGGCCGCCCGCGAGCCCACGGCCAGGAACGACACCGAGCCGTCGTCGCCGACCTCGACGTCGACGTGGCCGACGCCGTAGTCGGTCCTGAGCCGCGAGACGAGACGCTCGCGGAGTTCGGCCTTCGTTAGCCGTCGTGGAAAGAGGAATCGCCGGCCGGCCAGCGTCTCCTTGGTCTCCTCGGTAACCGGGTCGTAGCCGACGATGTCGGCGACCTCGTCGGGCAACTGGACGGTCGTGACGCGGCCGACGGTCTGGACGATCTCGCTGACGTCGGCGTCGACGTCGCTGACCCCCGTCGCGGCGAAGAGGTCGACGCCGAGCCTGTCGCCGAAGCGGGTGCCAGCCGTGGCTGCGAGTCCGCTGGTCAGGAACGCAGCGACGTGGACGAGCGCCGTGGCGAGTACGATGTCCCGACCGTCCGGGGAAATCTCCTCGGCCAGCAACGTCGTCGTGCTGAGCGACACCGCGACGACGGCGAGTCCGGCGAGCAGCGAGAGCCCGGTGGGCACGCGTTCCCGGACGTACCAGCGGTACGCGAGCGCGACGCTGCCCGCGACGACGCCCGCGAACACGGCGACGCCGAGGACGCCAGCGAGCGTCACCGTCACTCCTTCGGTGGTCGGTCCCCCCAACTGCGCAACCGCTTCGGCCGGCGGGAGACTCACGCGACCGCCTCCGCGAACCCGTCGAGAGCGTCGCGAGACCCGACGGCGTACAGTTCGTCGCCGGCGGCGAGCGTCGTCTCGTCGCCGGGAGCGATCTGCCAGTCGCCGCCGTTCCGGACCGCCAGGACGGCGACGCCGTAGGTGTCACGGACTGCCGCGTCACCGAGCGAGGCGCCGGCGAGTGCGCCGCCGGCCGCTACCGTCAGGCGACGGAACCGCTGGTCGGCCCGGCGCAACAGCGAGACGAGTTCGTACTCCCGCCGGGTGCCCCGGGACTCGACGACGACCTTCGCCTCGCTGGCGCGCAGCAGGGGCTGAGCGTCCGTCCGCGTGACGCCGACCGTCAGTCGACCCTCACCGCCGTCCGTGGTCGGCGCGCGAACGGGCGCGGCGGGGAGGTCCTCTTCCTCGCCGTCCCCGACTGCGCCTTCCGCGTCCAGGCCGCCTGTCTGGTCGACGTCGGGTGCCGACGCCTCGTTCGAACGGGCGCTCAGGACGGTTCCGCGTGCCTGTGCGTCCGGGGTGATCACCGTCAGTTCGTCGCCGCGGGCGAGCCCCGTCGGCAACAGCGCGTCGACGGAGACGGCGTGGTCGCCGTCGTCGATGCGCTTCGACAGGCCGGAGAAGGGCGGGGCGGCGACGACCGACGCCCGGCCCCGCTCGTCGATCGCGACGGCGGCGTCGCCCAGGTCGAACGTCTTCGTCAGGCGCTCTTCGAACCGTTCCTCGATCTCAGCGATCCGGAGATCCGCCGGAAAGGTGAACTCCTCGCCGCGAATCTCCGCCCGGAGTTCCTCCGAGAGAGGTGGGTACCCCTCCATGTCGGCGACTTCGCCGACGACGCGGACGCGGACCTCGCCGCGGCCGCCGACGAACTCGACGACGTCGCTCGAGAGCGTCTTCTCCCGGAGTTTGTCCAGCGAGAGCCGGCGGGGGAGCTCCGCCCCCATCTGGTCGCCCTTCGCGTGGGCGTACATCGACGCCATCGTGACGACGAGAATGGCGGTGACGACCCGCTCGGCGTTGGGCGCCGAGGTGATCGACTTGTCCGCGAACGCGAGCAGGCCGCCGTTGACGCCCGCCAGCGCGATGGCCAGCACCGCCACACCGAAGCTCGGGATGGTGACGCCGGCGAAGTACTTGAAGGTGAACGCGAGCCCCCACGAGACGAGCGCCGGGATGATCCCGACGAGCAGCCCGAGATAGATGCCGAGGAGAATCTCGACCGGGAGGGGAGAAGCCATATTCCTTCACTCTGCTGGCGCCGCTTATCGTTTCCGGCGGGCGGGGGGCGACCGGCGCGTGAACGCCGTCTGCCGGACAGCGGGGTTTTACGGTGACCGACGGTAAGGGGACGTGCATGGACAGGGTACGCGAGTGGTTCGGCGTCCGCGCGACGCTGCTGTTGCCGACGCTGGTGGCGATACTCTCGTTCGTCACCGGGGTCGCCAACATCAGCGCACCGGTCGACGCCAGACCGCTCGACCCGTATCTCCCCGAGGCCGTCGCCCAGACCGTCGCCCAGACCGTCGGCTTCACCGGCACGCTGACCGGGTTCCTCCTGCTCGTCAGCGCCTACGGACTCCGGCGTCGGCTCCGGGTCGCCTGGTACGCCACCCTGCTGTTCCTCCCGATGTCAGCGGTTCAGGGGCTCCTTCAGGGGAGCGTGACCGTTCCAGGCTTCGGCCCGGTGCCAGTCTCGGCGCCGCTCATCGCGCTCTCCCTCCTCTCGATTCCGACGGTCCTGATCAACCGACGGTTGTTCGACCGCGAGCTGGAGCTGTCGGCGGCCCAGCAGGCGTCGATCGCGGCGCTACTGGGCGCGCAGGTGTACATCACCGCCGGCGCGTACGCGCTCAGGGACGACTTCTCGAACCTCTCGACGCTGACCGACGCGCTGTACTTCGCTATCGTCACGTCGAGCACGGTGGGATACGGCGACATGGCACCGGTGGATGGAGCGCAGTCGGCCAGACTCTTTACCCTCTCGGCCATCGTCGTCGGCACCGCCAGTTTCGCGCTCGCGCTCGGGTCCGTGCTCGGCCCGGCCATCCAGGACCGCATCACCAGGGCACTCGGCACCATGACAGACACGCAACTCGACCTGCTCGAGGACCACGTGCTCGTCCTCGGCTACGGCGACCTGACGGAACCGATCCTCGAGGAACTCACCGACGTCGTGGAGTACGTCGTCGTCACGCCCGACTCGGCGACGGCCGCGACGCTCCAGCAACGCGACGTCGCGGTGCTCACCGCCGACCCGAGCGACGAGGAACCACAGCTCCGCGCCGGTATCGAGCGGGCGCGCGCAGTCGTCACCGCGACGAACGACGACGCCCAGGACGCGCTCTCCATCCTCACGGCCCGCGAACTCAACCCGGAGGTCCGCATCGTCGCCGCGGCGACGGACCGGGAGAACGTCCGGAAGCTCAAACGAGCGGGCGCCGACTCGGTTATCAGCCCCGCGGTGCTGGGCGGCCACCTGCTCGCCGAGTCGGCGCTGGGCGAGGACGACTCCGAGGAGGTCGCCGACCGCATCGTCGACGACGAGGTCTAACAGGTTCGCTTCGGCGCCCGGCCCTACCCGCGGTCGACGATGGCCACGTCGGTGTCGAGGTCGCCCAGCCGTTCGAACGTCGGCGGTGAGACGAAGCGGGAGGCGGCGCTTCGGTCCCGACTCGCGCCGACGAATACGAGATCGTAGTGGTGGGCGTTCTCTCCGAGAAACTCCAGGATCGGCGAGCGGGAGATGCGGGTCTCGATTGGGCCGCGGAACGGCTCGACGAGGTCGGCGAGCATCTCCTCGGCGCGGCGGAGGTTCCCGCTGGGGCCGACGCAGTGACAGACGCTCACGGACCCCGCGTCACGAGCCAGCCGCAGCGAGAACTCGACCATGCTGTGGGCCACGTGGCTGGTTTCCCGGACCGGAACCATCGTCCGGCGCCAGTCGGTCCGGCCGTCGTTCGACCGGTGGACCAGCACGTCGATTTCGCTGGCGAACAGGTCACGGACGAACGGCGCGAGGCTCCCCCCACGCCCCCGGTACGGGACGGCGAGGAGGTCACAGCCGGTCGCCCGGGCTGCCTGGAGGATCGTCGCGGCCGCGTCCCCGCGGTCGACCGCGACGACGACCTCGCAGGGCACGTCGACGACGGACGCGATCTCGGCGGCCCTGGCTTCGAGCGTGCCGGCCGTCTCGGCGACGGCGCGCTCCGGGCCGGACTCGGTGTCGCCGGCTGCCGAGGCCCTTTCGTCGCTGTTCGGGCCGTCCGTCGCGAGCGTGACGTCGTCGTGGCTGTCGAGGAGCGCTCGCTCGGCCGCGGCCGCGGCCTCGTCGGCCACCACGTCCAGCAGCACGACCTTGCCCGCGTCGTGGGCCGCGGCGAGTCGGGCGCCGAGCATGGCCGTGGCGTGCGCGTGGTCGCCCCGCATCGGCACCAGGACGTGGTCGTCGCCGCTCGTCGACTGGTAGAGTATCGTCGCGCGCTTCTCGTAGAACTCCGTGCGCCAGATCCAGAAGACGACGGCCACGAGCGTCGACGTGAGTCCGACGCTGGTGACGAACGCGAGCTGGGTGTCGAGCGGGACGAGCAGGCCCAGCAGCGCCGTCGAGTACGCCGCCGGCTCCTCGACGTCGGAGGCCCAGGTGATCGCGCCCGCCAGGAACACCGCGACAGCCGCGGCGACGACGCTGACGCCGTTCCCGGTGGCTGGCGCGACGATGCCGACCGCGGTGGCGAGCCAGAGCGCCCCCCAGCCACAGCCCGCGCCCACCGTCAGCCCCGTGACGAATCGCACGGGTGAGGCGTACTTCCCTCGCGGGTTCGAGAAGAGGGTGTACGTCCCCGACGCGAGTGGCGGGAACAGGAGAAAGGAGAGCGTCTCGAGCGTGTTCGAGAGGTACGTCACCGTTGCGACGAGCAACGGAACGAACACCAGCGCGGACAGGCGGACGAGGTTGGACGTTCGCTCGACCCAGGCGCGAAACTCGCGGAGTTCTCGCCGTTCGAACCGACGGACCCGGCGCGCGAACGACGTCCAACGGTCCCACAGCCGGTCACGCATTGCCTCCCTGTTGGTCGGACGGGCGATAAAAGTCCCGTGGACCGGCGGCGGGCCGGACCGCCGTTGGGTCTACACCGGGTGGAGAGAGGCTCGTTCAGAGTTCGGTCGTCGCGTCCAGCGCGATGCCGATGGCCCGCTCGACGTTGTTCTTCGCCTTCGGGGGCAGTTCCTCGGCATCGGTCTCGCCCTTCTGGGTCCCTTCGACGAGGTTACCGTCGACGGTACAGATAGCGCCTGCGCGCATCCCTTTCCGTCGTGCGAGGGTAAACAGCGCGGCGGCCTCCATCTCGACGGCGAGCAGGCCGGCGGCCTCCCAGTTCTCGACGTACTCCTCGGTCTCGGCGTAGAACGCGTCGTCCGTCGCGATGGGGCCGACGTGGACGTCCTCGCCGTTGGCTTCGGCGCCGTCGACCAGTGCGGAGAGCACCTCGTAGTCCGGGACTGCCGGGACCGTCGCGTCCTCGTAACGCTTGGTCGTCCCCTCGTCCTTGGCGGCGCCCGTCGCGACGACCATGTCGCCGATCTCGATCCCTTCCTGGAGGGCACCGGTCGTGCCCACGCGCAGGACGGTGTCGACGCCGACGGCTTCGAGTTCCTCGACGGCAATTGCCGCCGACGGCGACCCGATGCCGGTCGAGCAGATCGTCAGCTCTCGTCCCTCGTAGGTCGCATTGACGACGCGGTACTCGCGGTTCTCGGCGACGACCGTCGAGTCGTCGCACTGGGCCGCGATGCGGTCGACGCGCCCCGGGTCCCCCGGCACGAGCGCGACGTCTGCCAGTTCGCCCGACTCCACGAGCAGGTGCGGTTGTTTCGCCATGACGAATGCGAGGGCGGGCACGCCTTTAAACGTCGATGCTTCGCCGGTATCACCGGGCGATCTGGTCCCCTATCAGCCTTTCGAATACGCTCGCCGTACTGCGGTTTCCGCCGCTGAGACGGTGTCGGAGCGTCGTCAGCTGATCGCTAAGACGACACTAGTCTCGCCTGGCCTGTCGTTTGACTGTCACGCTGTCTCACGCCGGCGCGAGACAGGTCTATCTTATCGATTTCGGGCGAGAAGTATCCCAACGCTGATTTCTCGAACGGTTTTGCCGGTTTATCCGGTCTCAGGCCCTCTCTCGCAGTGCATGCTACGCAAACTAACAGCCGTGCTCGTCGCGGTCGCCGTGATGGCTGCGGTGCCCACCGCAGCGCTGGCCGCGCCAGCATCGGACGACGCGCAGGCGTCGACAGTGACCGTCACGAACGCCCAGGTCGACACGCTGGAACTCCAGAACTCGTCGGTTGACAACGTGACCATCGAGGAGCTCCGCATCGACCAGATGACGGTCGAGAACCAGAGCGACGGGAACGCCTCCGAGCAGACGCTCGGTGACGACGGCACCGTCGTCTTGCACAACGTCTCGTTCGACACCCTCTCGCTGGAGAACGCCTCCGCCCAGGGCCTCTCCGTCGGCACGAACGAGACGAACGACACCGGTGCTGGCACGAACGACACGAACGCCACAACGGCCGGTGACGAAGCAGACGTCGGTGACGTCGACAGCGTCGTCATCGAGGAGATGCACGTCGAGAGCTTCACCGTCGAGAACCTGAACGTCTCCGAGCAGGAAGGCGACGCCCAGGACGCCGAGGGCTTCGTCGACTTCATCAGCAGCCAGTTCGAGGACGGGGAGAACGACAGTGACGCCGCCGGCCTGAACGACACCGAGAACGATTCGGTCGGTCTCGACGAGTCCGACGACACCGCCACTGACGGCGTCGACGTCGGCGACGACGCCAGCGACTCGGCCGAGAGCAGCGGTGAGCTGGTCGTCGAGAACGTCACCGTCGGTGACCTCACCGTCGAGCAGATGAACGTCGGCACCCTCACCAGCGGGCAGGCCGACGGGGGCGAGGACACGCTCGGTGACGCTAACGAGACCGAGACGGGTCTCGACGAGTCCGCCGAGAACGAGTCCGCCGAGAACGAGTCCGCCGAGAACGCTTCTGACGGGATGGACGTCGGCGACGAGGCGAACGAGTCCGCCGGCACGAACGCCAGCGAGGACGGCGGAGAAAGCGCGGCCCAGACGCTCGACAACGTCTCCATCGACAGCGCCACCATCGAGACGCTCGACGCCGACACGATGTCGGTCGAGAACGCCTCGCAGGAGTCTGACGAGACGAACGACACCGCCGGACTCGCCGAGGACGAGAACGAGTCTGACGCGGGCGTCGACTTCGACGAGACCGAGGAGAACGACACCGAGGGCGTCGGTGTCGGCGACGACGCCAACGACACGGACGCCGGTCTCAACGAGTCCGGCGAGAACGACACCGACGGAATCGGCGTCGGTGACGACGCCAACGACACCGGTGTGAACGACACGACCGGTGCGAACGCCACTGACGGCAACGAGTCGGACGACGGTGGTATCTTCGACATCTTCGGTGGCGACGGCAACGACACCGAGAGCGCGAACGACACGGACGGTAACGACACCGACGGAAACGATTCGGACGGCGGCGGTATCTTCGGTGCACTCGCGTAATCGACGTATGACACGCTGAGACCCCTCCGACCCGGGTCACCCGAACGCATTTTTTCGTTGCCGGAGTACGTCCAGTCGATGCCAAAGCTCGACGTCAAGCTCTGGGTCGACGACCGGACCGACGTGGTGACGTACACCGTCGACGGGGACCTGAAACGACCCGGCGACGCCATCGAACGCGCACGTGAGGAGGCCGCTTCGGAGGGATACGACGAAGTCAACCTGAAAGAAGTCAGCCTGCGGGAACCGGCTCAGTGAGCGCAGAGTAGCGCGGCGAATTCGGGAGCCCCCGGCCGGACCTCAGGTGGCGCCGGCCAGCCGTCAGGCGACGCCGGCCAGGAACAGGAAGAGGTTGTTCATTGCCGGGCCCAGACCGACGCCGATGACGGCCAGGAGCACGAGCGTCGCCTCGGCTGGATCCTCGTCGACGTAGCGGTTGAACGCGACGACGACGGCGGCGGAGACGACGAGCTTGACGGCGACGAAGAGCCAGCCCACGCCGATGATCTCCGCGGTCGGCAACTGGCCGGCGAACTCCATGATCGCTCGGGGAATCGGCGTCCGTTCGTGGACGCCGATGACGTCCGCGCCCACGGCCGTCGAGACGCCGTCCAGGGCGTGGGCGAAGACGACGACCGGTCCGACGTAGCGCGTCCGGAAGAACACGGGCGTCCGCCAGATGCTGATGAGGAATATCGTGACGACGGTGAGCGCCAGCGCGACGACGATGGAGATGGCGGGCCACACCGGGTCGAACGCACCGAGCCCCATCCCCTGGTAGGCGACCAGCACGAACAACACCGTCAGCACGCCGGTACCGGCGAATCCCATGTTCCGGTGGATGTCGTCGTCTTTCCCGCGGACGATGCCGACGACCGAGAGCACGAGCCAGACGAATCCCGTCACGACGAACGTCGTCAGGTAGACAGACGGCGCGCCGAACAGCGGCGCGTACGTCGGCGTGAACGCGCCGAGCTGGTAGAACGCGTGGAGCGCGCCGCCGATGGCGATCCACGGCGCCATCGCGAGCGCGAGTTTCTGGTCGATCGGGGGTTCGACGGCGAACAGTAGCGCCGAGACGAGGACGCACCCGCCCACGAGGGCCAGGAGATAGGGCAACGGCGGCAACGCCATCCCGGACGGAAGCACGAGCATGTCCCTGAGGGTGTTCTCCGCCGGGGAAAACCTTCCGGCCCGGTCCGACGACCGTCTGACTCGGTCTGGGACGGTTCGTTGGCGGGACGTTTACGGTGGTGCTCGACCACTCACCGAGCATGGACGACGTGCCCGCGCGGATAGAGCACACGGTGCTGGGGCCGGAGACGACGTGGAGCGACGTCGAGGGAGTCCTGGACGACGCGCTCGAGTACGGCATGCGGGCGTGTATCCCGCCGTGTTACGTCGCCGAGGCGGCCGCGTACGCGAACGTGCCGCTGGTGACGGTGATCGACTTTCCACACGGGCAGGGAGCCACCGACGCGGTCTGCGAGGAGGCCCGCCAGGCCTGGAGCGACGGGGCCGAGGAGGTCGATATGGTCTGCAACGTCGGCCGGCTGAAGGCGAAAGAGGACGAGGCAGTCCGCGAGCACGTCGCGGAGGTCGTCGCCAGCGTGCCGGTGCCGATGAAGGTCATCGTCGAGGCGCCGTTGCTGACCGACGAGGAACCCGACCGGGTGGGAAAACTCGTCGCCGAGGCCGACGCCGCCTTCCTGAAGACGGCGACGGGCTTCTCGGAGGGTGGCGCGACGGTCGCGGACGTCGAGCGGCTGGCGAAACACCTCCCGGTCAAGGCCAGCGGCGGGATCGGCTCGTGGGAGGAGGCGAAGGCCATGTTCGACGCCGGCGCGACGCGCATCGGCGCCTCCAGCGGCGACGTCATCGCCCGCGAGTGGCGCGAGGCGCAGTCGGACGGCGGGCCCGGTGACGCGGCGTACTGAGCGAATAGTGCCGTACTGAGGGCGATACCGCGGGAGCCACGACGTTTTTGGGGCCGGGAAGCGGAGTATCCTCATGGAGTATACGACACTCGGTGACACGGGCATGGACGTCAGCCGCATCTGTCTCGGCTGCATGAGCTTCGGCACCGGCCGGGAGTGGATGCTCGATCCCGAGGAGGGAAGCGAACTCGTCGAGCGGGCCATCGAACTCGGCATCAACTTCTTCGACACGGCGAACGTCTACTCGACGGGCGAGTCCGAGGAGATCCTCGGCGACGTCCTCGCCGAGTACGACCGCGACGAGCAGGTCGTCGCGACGAAGGTGTTCGGCGAGATGGCCGACGCGCCCAACCGGCAGGGCCTCTCGCGAAAGGCCATCGAGCAGGAACTGGCGGACTCGCTGGACCGACTGGGGATGGACACCGTCGACCTCTACCAGATCCACCGCTGGGACTACGACACGCCCATCGAGACGACGCTCCGGGCGCTCGACGACGCCGTCCGTCGCGGGCAGGTCCGCCACCTCGGCGCCTCCTCGATGTGGGCCCACCAGTTCCAGGAGGCCCTGCGAGTCGCAGAGCGGGAAGGACTCGAACAGTTCTCGACTATGCAGAACCACTACAACGCCGTCTATCGCGAGGAGGAACGGGAGATGGCCCCCCTCTGCGAGCGGGAGAACGTCGGCCTGATCCCGTGGTCACCGCTGGCTCGCGGCGTCGCCGCGCGTCCCCACGAGGAGGCCGGGTCGACGACCCGCGGCGAGACGGACGAGTACCTGGCGGGGATGCCGTACCTGCAGGGCGGCGGCGAGGAGATCAACGAGCGGATCCAGGAACTGGCCGCGGACAGGGGCGTCTCGATGGCCCAGATCTCGCTCGCCTGGCTGCTCCATCAGGACGCCGTCGACGCGCCCATCGTCGGTATCACGAGCGTCGAGCACCTCGAGGACGCCGCCGAAGCGGTCGACCTTGATCTGTCCGACAGCGACCTCGAATATCTCGAAGAACCGTACGAACCGCTGCCGGTCGCGGGCCACGAGTAGTCGGTACCGAGCGCGGTCCGGCGACGGCCAACAGTTAAGCGGAACCCGCTGCACGCCCAACGTATGGTTCTGCTCGTCCCGTTCGACGGTTCCGACCTCTCGACGGCGGCCCTGCACCGGGCCGCGGAGTTCTCCGAGTACACCGACGAGTCCGTCCTCGCGCTCAGTATCGTCCCCGAAGAGCCCGATTACGCCATCGAGCGTGGCTGGATAGACGAGGGGGATCCGTACGACCCCGAGGCCATCGGCCAGCGGCTGCGCGACCAGGTCGCCGACGTCGCACCCGCCGCCGAGTTCCGCTGTGAGATCCCCGAAGACGTGAGTTCGATGGCGTCGGTGACGACCGACGTCGTCCGGACGATCCGGGAAGTCGCCCACGAGGTCGACGCCTCCATCGTCTTCGTCGGCAGCGAGAACGCTGGCCGGGTCTCGACCCCGGTGTCGAGCGTCGGCGCGCCGGTCTCGGAGGACCCGGGCTACGACGTCCACATCGTCCGCCACGCCGACTGAGACGTCGTCCACATGGGTTTTCGAACGACGCGCTCTGGTCCGCATTCGTCGACGCTTTTGTCCTGTTCAGTACAGTGTGTAGAGGTATCATTTGGGTGGTTTCGAACGGGTGACGCGACTGGAAACGACAACACGTCGAAAGCCCTCGGTGCGCTCGACGCGCCCTGTGCGGGATATCCTCGCTCCTCCGTCGCTCGGATAGGGCCCGCGCAGGCCACGCGACCGCACCGCGCCCTTTCAGTCCTCCAGGCACAGCCCCGCTCGCGCGATACAACGCGCTCGCGATTGACTCCCCACCCCTCCCCGGATTCGCGCCGTCCGGCGCGAATCACGCGTCCTGACCGCTCCGCAACCGCCCGGCGGTCGGCCGGGAGGCCGTCTCGTCGGCCGACCCGGGGAAGGGCAGGGCTGCGGTGCTGTGCCTGGTGTCCTGCTGAGCGAAGCGAAGCAGGGCTCGGAAGACGAACAGAGTGAGTCTTCCGGTGGACTGAAAGGGCGAGGCGGGGTCCGGGAACCCCGGTCCACCAAGCACCGGAGCGGAGCGAGGAGCGCAGGTGGGCCGCGGGACCGGAGCCCGCCGAGGGCTTTCTGGGTGTTAGCGGTCTCCTTTCTTCCAGCGCTATCCCATCAAAACATCTGAGCACTTCACAGCGCTACACCACATTCTGCTCCTCGACGGCGAGACGTCGAGGGCGAGTACCGACCGACTCCAGAACTCTCGTCCGTCTCTCTCGGTGGCTGTTCAGCGCGTCACCGTGACCGGAACCGGCGAGCGCCTGACGACGTTCTCCGCGACGCTGCCAAGCAGAATCCGGGACATCCCCGAGCGGCCGTGGCTTCCCATCACGATCTGGTCGATGTCGTGCTCCCGGGCGTACTCGACGATGGTCCGCGTGGGCTTGCCGACTTCGACGACGCGCTCGACGGCCAATCCGGCGCTCTCTGCCTCGGCTTCGATCTCGTCGAACAGCGACTCCGCCTGTTCCTTCTCACGCTCGTACCACTCTTCGGAGAACGAGGGTATCGACGCCTGGGCGCTGTAGCCGGCCTCTGCGGGGTTGATCACGTGTAATAGCACGAGCGTCGCGTCGGGGAACTCGCCGACGACGAAGTCCGAGGCCTGGTGGGCCTGCTCCGAACCGTCGACCGGGACCAGGATGCGTTTCGCCATGCGAAAGAGTCCCATTCCAGAGGCATTGAAAGTTCCCCATCGTTCAGCGGGTCCGTGTCCGAGGGCGTTCGGTCCCGGCACGGCGGTGGTTGGGACGTTCACCTCGGGACCGTCGATTCGCCGTCGTCCTGCCGACGTTGTAGATTGGCCACTAGCTTCGGACAACGCCCGGGCAAAGCGACCGTTCTGGTAACAATACAATTTACCGTCACGCCACTCCTGTAGTCTGGAGTGAATTGATAGTGTTCTATCACGACAACGAACTACAGTACGAAGTCGAAGTCGAGGAACCGGACCCGACGTTCGCACGCGCCCTCCAGCAGGCCATCGGCGGCGTCGAGGGGGAGATGCGCGTCGCCAACCAGTACCTGTTCCAGGCCTTCGCCGTTCCGAGCGACCAGCAGGCATACAAGGAACTGCTGCTCGATACGGCGGCGGAGGAGCTGGGCCACATCGAGATGCTGGCCACCGCGGTCAAGAAGAATCTCCGGGACACGTCGGTGTCCCTCGGCGACATCAGCAGCGACGACGCCACCGGCCTCGCGTCCATCGCCGGAATGCAACCCCGGCAGTACCTCTCCGGCGGGATGAACCCGACGGCTACCGACGCCAACGGATTCCCCTTCAGCGGGAACTACGTCGTCGCCAGCGGCAACATCGCGGCGGATATGGTCGCCAACGTGATGGCCGAGTCCACCGGCCGGTTGCTCGCGACCAGGCTCTACGAGATGACGGACGACCCGGGGATGAAGGACATGCTCGCCTATCTCGTCGCCCGCGACACGATGCACCAGAATCAGTGGCTGGAACTCCTGACGGAACTGGGCGACTCCGAGGAACCGTTCGACGTCCTGCCGATTCCCGATAGCTTCCCCGACGCCGAGGAGAACGAGGAGTTCAACTACGCCTTCCTGTCGACGAACGTCGAGCCGACCGAGGACCCCGAACAGCCCTGGACGACGGGTGCCTCGCCGGACGGCGAGGGCGAGTTCTCCTACGTCCGCCAGCTGGACCTCGACGGCGCGCCACCGGACGTCGGGCACGCCGAGGCCGAGACGTACAACGACCCGACTCCCCGCGACGAAGGCTGATCACGGGCAATCACGCCTCGCAACCGGTCCGTCGGGCCGGGGTGACCGCAACCGGTCCGTCGGGCCAGGGCGACCCCAGCCGCCCGCCCGGTCCAGGCGAACGCCCGGTCCAGGCGGATGCCCGGTCCAGCCGCCCGCCAAGTCCAGGTGGACGCCCGTCTGCCGCGTCGTCTCTCGTCTCGCGGTGAAAAGATGACTCGGATCGGAATTAAAATTATTATCGCAAGTTATATCCACGGGTTCGGTGAGGTGTCTGCCACAGGCGGAGTCGAGCGAGGCACTCCCTCGCTACGGTCTGCATCAACCACGACCACGGGCCGGGTCTTCGACCCGCCGTGGTCCGATTTTCCGCCTGTCTTCCAGGACCGTGAGCGCACCGCTCGCCGTCTGGTTCGTCTGAACAGTCGCGAATAGCCGCCGCGCCAGCGACCGGTCGCCGGTCAGGTCCGCTCCCGTGCCGCAGCGACGTGTTGGCGTGCCTCCTCGGGCGTCATCCCCCGGACGCCACAGGAACAGGATCGGAGTTCCGGGTCGGTCAGGTCGTCCACCTGCTCCTCGCGAGCGCGGACGAGTTCGCCGCTCTCGGCGTCGTAATCGTAGTACATCCGGTAGTTGACCTGCGACACCCCTTCGATGCGGTGGTCCTCCTCCGGGTCGGGGTTGCGGATGGCGTCCTCGTGCTCGCCCTGCATCTCTTCTTTCCACTGCTGTAGCGTCGCTTCCGGGTCGCGCTCGTCGGTCATGTGGTGGGGATTGCGATGAGGGGTCAAAAAGTGGGGTGGCTGGCCAGTGTATCGGTTACTCGTTGGCGTTAATCCAGTCACAAAAATCTTCGAAATTCCGCGCTCCGGTCTCTTCGGCGATGTCTCTGAGCGTCCCGACCCGGAGTTCGTCGTGTAACGGGACCGTGACGTGCCAGCGGTCGTTCTCGTTCATCGGATGGACGTAGTACAGTTGCGCGTGGTCGCCCGTCGTTCGTCGCCACTCGAAGTTACCGGCGTTGACCAGTACCTTCGCGACTTCGTGACCCGAAAACGTTCGCCTCCCCATCGATCAGTCGAGTACGTCTGGCGGTTCCTCGTCGCCGGTCGTGTTGTCCGCAGGGTCGATACCGAGTTCCCGGAGTTCCTCGCCGGTCGGTTCACGGCCGATTTCGCCCTTCCGCAGAGCGACCGCTTCGTCGAGATTTTCCAGGGCTTCGGTCCGCGTCTCTCCCTAGGTCGTTACCTCCGTCTCGACGTCTCGCGCCACCCACCAGTCGTCCTCCTTGGTGAGGCGAATCTCCTGCTCCACGCCGTCTTCACCCGAGCGCGTGGAACTCGCCATAGTCGTTCTAGTGCGAACTGGCTGATAAGGATTCGGACGAATGCGCCGCTGGCTCAGGTGACAGCGTCGTGACTGTAAGTCGAGGGTTGGTTCGTGAATTCGAGGACCGAACAGTGAAAGGGGCCGACGTACGGTGTCGGTAGTCTCCATCCACCTTTCACCCAGAAATCAGCACGGTAAGGAGACGATCTACCCACCGCTCTCGTCCAGATTGTCGAGTATTTCGACTAGACTCTCTTTGAGCTGTGTTTCCTCCCCGGAAAACTCACTCTCCCAATCTGAATACAGATCTATTTCGGTGTGCTCGTAGAACCCCTCAGTGCGCCGGTCGATCTCCCGGATCATCTCGTTGATCTCTTGATCGTCGTAAACGTCGATCCCGTGGACGATAACGTCTGTATCTGGTCGGTCTCCTGGCTTTCCATTCGGCATTAGATGACCGTGGGACCGGGTGGGGAGTAAGTACCGCGGGTTTCGTTTCGCGTCTAGTGGAGTCTTCAGAGAACGATTGATCCCTAGTCCCGTCCGTGTCTCGTCAGACAGTACGGCAGTCCCTGAATCTCCACGGGTTCGGAGTTGTCGGGCGAGTAGACGACCATCTGGCCTTTCTCCATGTAGGGAACCTTCGACTCCAGATTCGTCGGGATGTTGACGGCGGAGATGGCGTCCTCGTCGCCGAGGTTGAGGACGACCGTCGAGTTGATCTGTTTGAACACCGGGTCGGCGATGTCCTGGGGGTCCTGGGTGATGAGGAAGAGCCCGAGCCGTTCTTTCCGACCCTGTTTCGCGGCCTCGGTGAACTTCCCGATGACCTGGCGGGCCTGGACGTTGTCGGCGCCGGTGAGGAAGTTGTGGGCCTCGTCCATCCCGACGACGAGGGGGGTGTCCTTGATGCGCTGGAAGTTGGGGTTGTTCGAGAGCTTCTCGTCGACGAGCATCGAGGCGAGTGCGAGGACGACCGTCGTCTTGCTCCGGGAGTTGTTGACGTGGTACGTCGGGACGCAACTCAGCTGGCCGGGGCGGACGAACTGGTCGACCAGGTCGGTGATTGGCCGGGCGTCCTGGTCGAAGATGCCGTCGAAGCCGTACGCGCGGCGTTTGATGGCGTCGAAGGTGGCCTCGTGGACCCGTCCCTGCTCGTCGAGTTCCTCCTTCAGCACGGGGTCGTCGAGGAACGTCCGGAACTGGTCGTAGGTCCCGCCGCGACCGTACTCGCGGCGGAAGCGGTCGAGCAGGAACTGGAGCGCGTTGTACTGGTTGTCGTTGAGCTGGCTGCCCGCGATGAGCCAGGGGTTGTCGTACACCATCGTGAAGGGGATGGTGAACTCGACCTGCTCGGCGCGGTGGTGGCTCGCCGAGTAGTCGGCGCCCTCGACTTTCGGGACGAACGCCGTCGTCTGCTCGTGGCCGCCGTAGGCGATGCCCTCACGCTCGCAGCGGCGGGCGAACTCCTGAGACAGGTCGCCGTCGTCGTGCATCTGGGAGTACTCGTCCTGCGGGTCGAACATGACGACGCAGGGTGCGGCCTCGCGGTTCTCGCCCTCGACGGGGTAGGTCCGCTCGTCGGCGAGGTACTGCCGGAGGACGTTCTTCGAGGCGTGGGTCTTCCCCGACCCCGTTCCGCCGGCGACGAGGGTGTGCCGGAAGACCAGCGGGTCGCCCTCCGAATAGTCGTCTTTCAGCCGGTAGTCGATGGTCGGCGGTTCGGCCGCCGTTCGTACTTTCTCCCCGCCGACGGAGAGGTGGCCCAGAAAGACCCCGTCCTCGGGAATCTTCAGCCCGGTCTTGATCTCGTTTTTGTCCGTGGCCTGGCGGACGACCGTCTCGGGCTTGGGCACCCGGTCGGTCATCCGGCGCTTGAGCCCGTCCTCGTCCTGGTACAGGACGGCGACGGGTTCCAGCTCCGCCATGAACTTGAAGTCCTGTTCGTCGATACCGCCCGAACGCATCGCCCGGCGGGCGTGGATCTCGGTGGCGTCGTCGGCCCGGAACTCCTGGGCGTACTCCAGCCCGGTGATCCGGCAGAACAGGCGCTCGCCGTCCGGATAGGGCGCAAGCAGGTACTTGCCGATGCGGACGTCAGAGCGGTTGCCGACGGTGACGTAGGCCCGCAGGCAGGTCTCCATCTCGTCCTCGCTGATGGTCAGCCCCTCCGAGGCCGAGAGGACGCCCAGGCCGTGGTCCTGCCCCGTCGCTTCGACGGCGAACTCCTCGAAGTCGTCCGCCTGGGTATCGTCGTCGCTCGTCGGCCCGTCCGTCGCGTCCGCCGCGGACCGCTGGCTCGCGGGTCCTTCGTCCCCGCTCGCCCCTTCCGAGGGCTCACTCCGTTCGCCCTCGCGACCGTCGTCGCCCTCGAATTCCGTGAAATCCCCGAGATCGGACATAGGACTGTGCACACGCTCCCCGGACAAACCGGTTTCCCCCGACGACACGCTTACCCTCGTGGCACCGTATTCCACGAGTATGGATCCCCTGCGCGTGATGACGTTCAACGTCCGGCTCGACACGGCCGCGGACGGGGACGACGCCTGGGCCAACCGACGCGGTCTGGTCGCCGACACGATCCGGTACCACGCGCCCGACGTGATCGGCCTCCAGGAGCCCTTCGCCCACCAGCTCGACTATCTGGACGAGGCGCTACCCGGCTACGAGTGGGTCGGCGAGTCACGGCTCGCCACCGACGGCGAGGGTGAACACGCACCCGTCGGGTTCCACACCGACCGATTCGGGCTCGACGAGACGGCGACGTTCTGGCTCTCGGAGACGCCCGAGGAACCCGGCAGCCGCGGCTGGGACGGCAACCATCCGCGCGTCGCGAGCTGGACGCGACTCGACGACGCGACGGCGGACCGGCCGCTCGTCCACGTGAACACGCACCTCGACAACAGGGGCGAGGTGGCGAGACGCGAGGGCGCTGCGCTCGTCGCGGACCGCGTGCAGGAACTCGCCGACGGAACGACGCCGGTCGTGACGGGCGACCTGAACTGCCTCGCCGGCGAGCCCGCACACGCGCGACTCGACGGACTGGACCTGGGCGACGGCCGCCGGCTGGAACCCGCCGCCGAGACCGCGGCGTTCCGCCACGGTCCCGAAACCACGCGGACCGATTTCCACGAACTCGACCCCGGGCGCAAGATCGACCACGTCTTCGTCCCGTCGGACTGCTCGGTCACCGGGTACGCCGCGCTCACCGACCGCGACGACGTCCGCTATCCGTCGGATCACCTCCCCGTCGTCGCCGACGTCGTCCGTTCCTGACCCGTCCGGCCGGGCGTCAGTCGACGCATCTGGCCGGACGTCCGTCGCCGACCCGTCCGGCAAAAAGCTACCGGGGCAACGCTTGTTACGCCTGGTACCATAGCACAAACGATGCTACAGATCAGTGGGAGTGCCGGTGGAACGACGCTGACGGGGACGCTCTACGAGGACGGCGAGCGCGCGCCCTCGTTCCGGGGTGCACCGGAGGAGAACGCCGCGTTCGTCTGGGTCTGCGACGAGTTCTACGCGGTGGCGTCCGGGGGGACGGTCCAGCGGTTCGGCGACGAGGAAGTCCGCGTCGCCTTCGAATCGCCGATGCCCCGCGGGTTCGACGACCGGGAGCAGGCCGTCGCCGCGGCGAAGGAACACGTCCGGACGCAGTTCGCCCGGGTCGGCGTGCCAGCGGCGGACGTCGACGTCACCGTCGAGCGGGTCGAAGCGGCCGGCGGGACGGTCTGAGGCGCGAAACCGGTCCGCCGAAAGTTCTTTTTATTTCACGTGTGACGTGTCGGATCGATAGATGGTGGTCGCGATTCTCGGGACGCGAGACGACCCACAGGTCCAGTCGGTCGGGGCGGCTCTCGACGACCGGGGCGTCGAGTGGGAACTGTGGAATTCGGGGGACTGGCCAGGAGACCACCCGGTCTCGCTGTCGGTCGCCGCCGGACCCGCCGACGCCGGCTCCGGTTCAGAATCCGCGACCGGTACATCGGGAACCTGGGCCGTCGTCGGTGAGATGGTCGACCCCGACAGGGTCACCGCAGTCTACCTCCGCCGCATCGGCCTCGACCCCCGCGGCCCGGCGTTCGAGGACGACCTGGCCGAGCGCCCGTACTCGCTGGTCAACCAGGTCCGCGAGTACCGGGGCCTGGTCACGTCGGTGCTCACCCATCTCGAATCGCGTGGCGTCCCGGTTGTCAACCCCGTCGCGGCCCAGTCGGTCCACGGACTCAAACCGTACCAGCTCGCCGCGTTCGAGGACGCCGAAATCCCCGTCCCCGACACGCTCGCGACGAACGACCCCGACGCCGCGAGGGCGTTCGTCGAGCGGGTCGGCGACGCCGTCTACAAGCCCGTCGGCGGCGGCGGTCACGCACGGTCGATAACGCCGGCGGACCTCGACTCGGACCATCTCGACCGCCTCGCCAACGCGCCCGTCCAGTTCCAGGAACGCGTCGCGGGCGAGAACTACCGCCTGTTCGTCGTCGGCGGCGACGTCGTCGCGACGGGCCACATCCGGAGCGAGGAACTCGACTACCGCCTCGGCGAGCACGAGGTGGACGCGGCGATCGTCCCATCGACCGTCGAAGACGCGGCGGTCCGCGCCGCCGACGTCCTCGACTTGCACTTCGCGGGCGTCGACGTCATCGCGGACGGTGAGGGGGAGTTCGCCGTCCTCGAAGCGAACCCCTCGCCGATGTTCGCGGCCTTCGACGAGCGGGCGGGCACCGACGTCGCCGGCCACCTGGCCGCCTTCCTCGACCGATGAGCGACGACACGAGCGAGTCGTTCGGGTTCACGTGGGGCGAGACGGAGGGACTGGTGTGGCTCCGCGACGACGAGGGCAACTACAAGCGCGTCGACCGCGAGTTGCTGGTCGACCTCAGGGCTGTCGCCGCGGGCGAGCGACGGGTCACGGACCTCTCCGAGAAGAAACGCGCCGCCGTCGACCACCTCCGCGAGGCCGACTTTCTCCACCCCGGTGGCTCCGTCACCCGGCACGAGACGCCGCCCGGTGTCACGCTCTGGCCGCGGATCCTCGCGTTCGGCGTCGCGTTCGCCCTGCTCACCGCCTACGTCGGCTACCGGCTCCTGTTCACCGGCATGCCTGTCGGCACCGGGACGGCGCCGAACCTCGGCGGGGGCGTCGTCGGTGACCTGCTCCTCGCCGTCCCGGTGTTCGTCGCACTCGCGCTCGTCCACGAGGCGGGCCACTACTTCGCCGCCCGCCCGTACTTCCGCCCGTCGCTGGACCTGACCCTCCTCAACGGCGTCTTCCCCGCGTTCGTCACGCGGACCAACGACGCCTGGCGGTGCCCGCGGAGCGTCCGCGTCTGGATCAACCTCGCCGGGCCGTTCCTGGACTGTCTGCAGTGTCTCGTCCTCGCGGCGCTCTCACTGTTCGTCTTCCCCGCGTCGTACCTCCTCGCCGTCCTCCCGGTGTTCGAGTACGTCCGCCTCCTCTTCTCGCTGAACCCTTTCGTCCACGGCGACGGCTACTGGATGCTGGTCGACTGGTTCGGCGCGACGAACCTCCACACCAGGGGCGTCCGCGACCTGAAGAACCTCGAACCGAGCGTCGGCGCCCTGTACGCGACGCTCTCGACGGCCGTCACGCTGTTCGGTCTCGCGATGATGGGATACGTCGCCGCGACCCTGGTCGGCCTCGTGTGAGCGACCGGTGGGAGTCGCGACGGTTCGGGAATCGATACCTCAACAACCCGTCTCGTAACACGCCATCGTGATCGGGCCGCCGCCGCCCTCCTCGCCCACGGCGAGTGTGGTCGGCGTCGCGATGGACGCGTTCGTCCGCTCTTCCAGGTCTTCGACGAAGTGGACTGGTTCGTCTGAACTCATGTCCACCAGATATGTTCCAGCGAGAGAATAAAAATGTTGCTCCTATTTCACTAAATATTAGGCCCTCTTCCCGGGACGACTGTTCGTCCGGGCCCCTCTCGCTGCTCGCGAATCGCTCCCCGTTCGCAATTGAGATGGTCCCTCCCTGCGGTCGCGCTTCAGTCTGCTCACGGGTCGCTCCGCTCCCGCCCGTCTTCGAGCCGGCCCCTCGCAACGCTCGGGCCCGGCCTACCTCACGGGTCGCTCCGTTCGCCGTTCGCGATATAGCTGGGCCGCTCCCTACGGTCGCGCCCCAGCCTGCTCACGGGTCGCTCCGCTCCCCGTTCGCAATTGAGATGGTTCCTCACTCCGTTCGGAACCATCCTACTCCTCGCGTGTCGTTCACTCCGTTCACTCCCGCTCGTCTGCAAGGTGGTCTCTCACTCCGTTCGAGACCACCCTACTCCTCGAACGCCACCCCCCACCGCTTGTCGTTGTACTCGCGCTGTTGTTCGCTGTCGAACTGCCGTTCGATCTCCTCGCGGAGCGCCTCCTTCTCGTCGCCGCCGATGCGGGCGAGTTCGTCGGCCTTGCGCACTGCCAGCGGCGGGCCGCGTTCGGCGGCGACGTCGGCGAGCACCTGGCGGGTGATGGCGTCCCGCGTCTCCTCGTCGCGAGTGATGCCGTAGGGCGATTCGACCCTGTATAGCAGGTCCTCGCGGGGGTCGTAGACGACGAAGAAGGTGACCTCGTAGGCCTCGTCGTCGAGTTCCCGCTCGATGCCCAGTGCGTCGCCGCTGGTCGAGAGCACCTCGTCCGTCCCGACGCGCGAACGGAACCAGTTTGTGAACGTCAGCGCGTCTGTGAGACGCTCGCCCTCGTCGTCGTGACGTTCCAGGATCTGTCGGAAGAACGCGGCGTCGTTGGCCCACGGGGCGTTCCCCTGTTCTTTCCGAACGATCCGGGTGATAGCCTTCGACGTCGTCGACTTGACGAACCCGGCCAGCGCCGCGTCGCGTTCGACGAACTCCTCGACGAGGGCGACGTAGTTCGCCACCACGTCCAGCACGTCGTCTTTGACCAGCAGTTCGGCCAGTTCCGGGTCGTGGTCGGCCCACTGGAGGAGGCCGGTGGGGTAGACGGGACCGTCGAGGATCAGCAGGTCGCCGACCAGGTCGGCCTCCTTCAGCGCGTGTTCGCTCTCGGCGAGGTAGAGCGCCAGCGCGTGGACGACGTCCTGTTCGTACCGGTCGACGCGGGGGACCTGGAGGATGCGTTCACGGGCGTACCCCTCGTCCTGCATCCGCCAGTCCTCGTCCAGCGCCGCGGCGACGTCGTTCGAGTGGGCGGTCATGACGATGGTCCGGCCGCGGTGGAGGTCCAGGTCTGAGGGCACCGACGCCATCGCGGCCTGAGCCACGTCGAGGACGATGCCGTTCTTGAACGTCGTCGGGTTGATGGTCCCCGAGTCCAGGCCGTGCTGGGTCGGGAACGGCGGTTCCTGGAGCGCGGCGTCCTGGACGTCGACCAGCATCCGGGCCTGCTCGTCGACCGGTTCGAGGACGGGCTTTCCATCAGAAAGGAGCGGGTCGAGGAGGTCGTTCCACACGGTGCCGGCGAAGTCCCGGTGGTCGGTCGGGTCCACCCCCTGCGTGATGCGGCCCGCGAGTCGCGCGATGCCGTCGACGTGGACCGGGTCCAGGGTCATTGCTCGAACCCTTCTTCGGGTTCGGGTTAAGTGTTTTCTCGGCCGACTACGCCTAGCCGGACTCTTCTTGCAGCAGTCGTTCGAGCACTTCCGCGACTTCCTCGTACTCGCGCATCGTCAGCCCGTCGGTCGTGATGATGACCCCCTCGCGTTCGGTGGTGATCCGGAGGAGATACCCGTTCTCGAAGACGCGGACGGTGAAGTGATAGGGGCCGAGTTCGGTCGTCTGGTAGGCGTTCTGGGTCTCCTTGAAGTCGCGCCACTCGTGGCCGACGAACTCGTCGAGGTCGGCGTCGCGTTCCAGGTCCTCGCGGAGGTACAGCTGCTGGTAGTTCGCGCGGGTGAAGTACGTCACCGACCGGAGGGTGTCGCTCGTCGCGGCGCGCGAGGACGAGACGATCTCGTCGGCCAGTTCCTGCCGGATGATGCTCCCGCCCGTTTCGTCGTCATCGTCCAGTTCGCTCCCGTCGCTCATGTCGCTCATGTTCGTCGGCCGGGCCTATAACTGGTGCGCTCACGGCGTGGACCGTGGGACTTGGACCCGACGTTCCGCCGCCCGTCCGACGGTTCCGTTCGCGTCATCGAAGGGATATTACGGCGGGCACGCGACTCCTCGACCATGCACGTCGGACTCGTCATCCTGGACGGCTGGGGCCTCAATCCCGACTCGACCGTCCGGGACGCTGTCGCCGCTGCCGAGACGCCGAACTTCGACCGCTACTGGGACGCCGGCGCCCACGGGACGCTCACGACGCACGGCCGTGCGGTTGGTCTCCCCGAAGGCCAGATGGGCAACTCCGAGGTCGGCCACCTCAACATCGGCGCCGGCCGCGTCGTCAAACAGGACTCGACGCGGATTACCGATGACATCGAGGACGGCACGTTCTTCGAGAACGAGGGTATCCTCTCTGCCTTCGAGTACGCCGAGGAGAACGACGGTCGCGTCCACTTCATGGGCCTCGTCTCCGACGGCGGCGTCCACTCCTACCAGAAACACCTCCACGCGCTGATCGAACTCGCCGGCGACCGGGGAACCGAGGCCGTCACCCACGCCTTCACCGACGGCCGCGACACCTCGCCGAAGGGCGGCGAAGGGTACCTGCAGACGCTCCAGGACCACATCGACGAGCACGGTACCGGCCACGTCGCCAGCGTCTCCGGGCGCTACTACGCGATGGACCGCGACCAGAACTGGGAGCGGACGATGCGGGCCTACGGTGCCATCGTCGATCACCAGGCCGACTACCAGGCGTCTTCGGGTGTCGAGGCCGTCACCGACTCCTACGCCCGCGGTGACACCGACGAGTTCGTCGAACCCACGGTCGTCGAGGGCCAGCCAGGGATGCAGGACGGCGACGCCGCCATCTTCTTCAACTTCCGCTCGGACCGGGCCCGTCAGCTCACCCGGATGCTCGCGGACATCGAGTCCGAGGACTGGGACGTCCCGACGACGCCGCCGGATATCCGCCTCGTCACGATGACCCAGTACGACGCCACCTTCGACGTGCCCGTCGCCTACCCGCCGAACCAGCCCGAGGACACCCTCGGCGAGGTGCTCTCGGAGACCGGCCACACCCAGCTCCGACTCGCCGAGACGGAGAAGTACGCCCACGTCACCTACTTCCTCAACGGCGGCCGCGAGGTCGAGTTCGCGGGCGAGCGCCGCGAAATCGTCGAGAGCCCGGACGTCCCGACCTACGACCTCCGGCCCGAGATGAGCGCGCCAGTCGTGACCGACACCGCCATCGACGTCATCGAATCGGACGACCCTGACGTCCTGGTCCTCAACTACGCCAATCCCGACATGGTGGGCCACACCGGCGAGTTCGACGCCGCCATCGCAGCCGTCGAGGCCGTCGACGAACAGCTGGGTCGCCTCGTCGACGCCATCCAGGCCGCCGGCGGCCACGTCCTGATCACCGCCGACCACGGCAACGCCGACGACATGGGCACCGTCGACGACCCCTACACCGCCCACACGCTCAACCCGGTCCCGCTGATCTACCTGGCGCCCGACGGGACGAACGGCGGGCGGACCGCGCGCGACGGCGGCGCCCTGGCCGACCTCGCGCCGACGATTCTGGCGCTGATGGACGTCGACCAGCCCGAGGCGATGACCGGTTCGTCGCTGCTGGAGTGACGACCTGGGTCGTGGTGTCTGGGTTTGTTGAGCACAGTTCGATGGCTGGTCAGTTGAGTGTGTATAGTGAGCGATCGATGGGGTTCGGGCTTCTAGCTCTATTCCTAGACACAAACACGTCGAAAGCCCTCGGCGCGCTGAACTCGCGCGGACCCACTGCGCTCCTCGCTACGCTCCGGTGCTTGTGGGCCCGTGCTTCGTTCACCACGCCTCGCCCTTTCAGTCCTCCAGGCCCACCGTTGCTCGCGCTGGCTTCGCCACGCGCTCGCGATTGACTCCACCACTCCTCCCCGGATTCGGCGCGTCCGCGCCGAATCACGCGTCCTAGCCGCTCGGCAACCGCCCGGCCGGGAGCGCGTTTTATCGCGCGACCAGGGGAAGGGCAAGGCTGCGGTGCTGTTTCCTGGAGGACTGAAAGGGCGAGGCGGGCTCCGGGAACCCGGGCGCAGTAAGCACCGCAGCGCAGCGAGGAGCGCAGCAAGCCCCGGGACCGGAGCGGGCCGAGGGCTTTCTGGTTGTTAGCAGTCTCCTTTCTTCCAGCACTATTCCACCAAAATACCCGAGCAATTCACACGTCTATCGACCGTCTAGCCGACCATAATCCAGGCGAAAAGGCGACTCGGGACGTCCAACGATGAGACTAATCGACGTCGACGAAACGAGATCAATCTAACGCGCTCGACACGCTGGCCGAGACCTTGACCGAGTCGCACTTCTCCAGGAGGTGCTCGTGTTCGGCGGCGATGGCGTCGGCGTCGCCCGGCGGGTATCGCTCGGCGAGTTCGAGGGCGCGTTCGAAGCAGTCGCAGGCGTCCTCAAAGTGGTCGAGTGCGTCCGCGGCGTCACCGGCCTCGGCGGACCAGTTGCCGACTGACCGGCAGTCCCGGGCGCGTCCGAGGTGGGCCTCGACGAGGTCTGCGATGGCGGATTCGGCCTCGTCCCGGGTCGCCACGGTGGCGATGTCCGGGTCGTCGACGACCGTGGTCGCACGGCGGAACGCGTCGACCGTCGCCTCCAGCGCGTCGATGCGGGCCTGGCAGTCGCCGTCTTCGACGGCCGCTTCGGCCGTGTCGCGGTGCTCCCTCGCCCGGGCGAGGAGTTGCTCGGGGATGGCCGCTCGCAGGTGCTCGACGGCGTCGTCGAGGGCGTCGGACTCCCTGACGGTGAACTCCCACGTCGCGCCGACCTCCGTCTCGACGACGAGCGTGCGCGTCAGCATCTCGGTGCGTGTGTCGACATTCGCGAACTCGACGTATGGAATCGACGTCACCTCGTCGCCACCTGACGTGCCCACGACGAACGCCGCTCGCCGGTCGGTCAGGACCGCGACAGCCCCGTAGTCGGCGTCGGGTTCGATCCGATCGGTTCCGTCGTCGTCGACGCGCTCGACACCGACCCGGGTGTTCGTCAGCGTCGCGCGGACGCGCTCGTCCTCGCCGAGGTACTCGCGCACCGGGTGCTCGGTGAGGGGGTCGCTGCCCGCGATTTCTGGGTCGGAATCTGCCGTCGGCATGTCACACTGGTGGGTATCGCGGCCGGACGAATACTCACTCGCACCCACCGTCATGTCGAGAATAAAACTACCGGTCCGGGTCAGGTCATGCCGGTACTCCTCGGAATTCTGACTAAAAGATCGACAGGGTCGACGGCCGATTCCGAGAGACTGGAGCTACCGATCGATTCGCCGGAGGTACGACGGAGGCACCCGGTCAGTCGTGTACGTCGACAGGCCGCGGGCGACGATGTCGAGGCCGTCGCTTCGCATGCCGGCCGCGTCGATTTCGAGGAGGACGGGGTCGTCGGCGTGGCGCGTGCCCACCTCGCGCGCGTCGTCGACGCTCCCCGAGAGGTGGACCTGCTGGCGCCCCATCGGTTTGAGCCCGTCCGAGAGAATGTCGTCGAGGTTGCGGGGCGCCGTCCCGTGGTAGAGCGTGTCCGGAACGGGACCGTCGGCCCCTCCCAGGTCGACGTCGACGGAGTGGCCGTAGGCGGCACGAACGACGGTCTCGCCCCTCCGTTCGTCGCGCTCGAAGCGCCCCTTCGGATCGGTGGCTATCACGGCGTCGAGATGCCCGGCGCTCGCCCAGTCGTACTTCGACTCGACGGCGGTGATCAGTTCCTCGCGGGTGGTCCAGCCCGCGTCGTCCAGTTCGACGCCGGCGTCGTCCGGGAAGTGCCTGAGCGCGCCGGAGACGAACTTGGAGAGTCGACGGCGCGGGTTGCCCTGGAGAACGAGTTCCCCGGACCGCTCGCAGGTGGGGCACGACCTGTCTTCGTGGTAGCCGTGGTCGTCGCAGCGAAAGACGGGGTCAGTCATCACTCAGCCAGAGGGGAGCGCGAAACGAAACGTTGAGGGAAGTTTGTTCTGACTCTCGGCCAAGAAGTCGAATGGTTGATGTGATAGGCCACGGGTGGTCACCGGCACCCCGAACCCGTGCCGTCGGCTCGATCGTTCTCGGCACGCTACTGCTGCTCTCTCCCGCCTACCTCGGTCTCCTCGGCATCGGCCACACGGGCTACCACTACGAGACGGCGACAGTAACCGCGGTTGATGGCGACCTCCGATTCGAAGGGAGAGGCGTCTCCTGGGCGCGAATAGAGGGGATCGATTGTGCGACGACCGTCGAGACGGGTCGACTGTGCGCACTCGAACGCCGCCTGATAGACGAGTCAGTCACGGTGGAGCGGGCGCCGTTCGAAAGGACCGCCGACCCGTACGCCGAGCACGGCGGTCGACTGTACCGACGAACGTCCGACGGGGACCGAATGGGGCTGGAACCAGTATCGCCGGAGACCGTGCTCGACCACCTCGCCGTCTCGGAGGACCGCGTCTCACCCCTCGGCCGACTCGCGCTCTGGCGAGGTTCTCTGACCACCACGGTTCCGATTGCCGAAGCCGGACGGATCGTCGAGACGAGTGATGGGTACGTCGTGATCTACGAGCACCACACGACGAGCGATCCCATCTTGGACGATCCGCTGTTCGTCGCGATCGTCACCATCGGTGCCGTTTACGGAGGATTCAGGCTACTCTGGCCGGGAATTCTTCGTTGGGAGACGCTCAACTAACCCATCCGGAACTAACGACCAGCGCGTCTCCCGAGTGAATCGGGCTTCCCATCGAGATGGCATCGACACCGGTTACGGGGAGTCAGGCACGTCCACGGCTGTAATGCCGCCACAGACTTCAACAAGATCGTCCGAATCAGCCTCGCAAAGTATGTTTACCGCCCGCCGGTCACGTCGGCCCTTCGTGGTATCCGTGGCCGTCGCAATGGGAAGCAGGATCCGTCATCGTTCGATCATCGTCCTTCTGAAACGAAACGTTGAGGGAGGACGGTTCGGACTGTCAGCCAAGATAGAGACATGGGCAACGTCCTGGGTCGCGGCTGGTCCCCGACGACGCGGCGGTACCGATTCCTCCGATTCGCTCTCGCCGTCCTGCTGTTCTCGTCGCCAGCCCTGGTGTATGTCAGCGGCTACGGCCAGCCGAACTACCGGTACGAGGCAGTGGAGATCCGGCCCGCCGACGGTGGGTTCGAATACGACAGAGACGTGTCGTTCGTTGAGGGGCTCGAAGGTGTCAGCTGTTACGGGTGGGAGCGCTCTCGGCTCTGTCTGCTTGAAGGCGACCTCGTCGACGAGAACCGGACGTACGAAGATCCGCCAGGGATCTACGATCCGCCCGAAGAACGGTACACGTACCAGAACGGGCAGTTCTATGAACGTATACGCGAAGGAAAATACGACACTGTCGTCCTCGGTCTTCGCCCAGTTTCGTCGGCCAAAGTGCTCGACGCCATAGCGCGGGACATCGAACACCTCGATCAACCTCTTCAACGCGTCGTCAGGGACGGCGCCAGAACCGTCCACCGTGATCTAGACGCCACTGGACGAGTAGTCCGCTACGACGGAAGCTACTACGCGGTTCACCTGACCGAACACTCGGAATCTGGAAGCTACATCCCGTCTGTGTTCGGGTTCCTGGCGGGGTTCGGACTGCTCGCTCGAGGCGTTCGTGACGAATTACGCGAGTGAGCGAAGACGGGTACCTATCCAGCGCCCGAAGGTTTCACCCAGTGCGGAAGGAGTAGTCCAGTGCGTCCGCCGAGTGAGTCAGACTCCCCATCGAGATGACGTCGACACCAGTCGCCGCGTAGTCGGGCACGTCCGCGACGGTAATGCCACCGCTGGCTTCGGCCAGAACCTCCGTCCCTGCCTGCTCGCGAAGCAGGCCCACGGCCCGCTCGGTCACGTCGGGACTCATATTGTCCAGCAGGACGATATCTGCCCCTGCTTCGGCCGCCCGCGGTGCGTCCGCCGGTTCCTCCACTTCGACCTCTATCTTCGTCGCGAAGGAGACGCGCTCCCGGAAGTGGGCGACCGCCGCTTCCAGCCCCATCTCGGCGACGTGGTTGTCCTTGACTATCACCATGTGGGAGAGGTCCAGCCGGTGGGTATCGCCGCCGCCCGCGACGACGGCGCGCTTCTCGATCCTCCGGAGTCCGGGCGTCGTCTTGCGTGTACACGCTATTCGAACGTGATCGGTAACGGATCTCGTGGCGTCGACGGCCTCCCGGGTCTTCGTCGCGACGCCCGAGGCGTGTCCGGCTATGTTCACTGCGACGCGCTCACCACGGAGGACGTCCTGCGCGGTCCCTTCGACGCGCAGGACGACGTCGCCGGCCTCGATACGGTCGCCGGTGTCGACGGTCGCGTCGGCGTCGACGCCCAGGTAGTCGAAGACGGCCACGGCGGCGGCGAGTCCAGCAGTCACGCCGTCTTCCTTCGCGACGAGTCGACCCGTCGTCTCGCCGGGCACCTGGTTGGTCACGTCGTGGTGGCCGAGGTCTTCCTGCAGCCACTCCTCTATCTTGGAATCGGGGATCATCAGTGGTCGACGGTGGGTTCCTGCGGTTCGGAGGGGTCGGCCCCGGACGCCGTCTCCGCCGCGTCGTCGACGAGGTGGTGGGTCCCCAGGCTCTCGTCGTTCTCCAGCGCGTGGCGGGTCACCAGCAGGGCGACGACGCTCGCGTGGCGGAGTTCGTACAGCGAGCGCGAGGTGCGCGTCCGGACGTAGGCGTCGACCTCTCCCTTCAGCCGGCGGAGGACCGCGAGCGCGCGCTGGAGGTCCTCGGGATCGCGTTCCAGCCCGACGTACTCGTCCATCACCCGGCGGAGGCGGTGGAACTTCTGGCGAGCGAAGTCGTCGGGGAGCGCCGGGTCGCGTTCGAGCAGTTCCGGCGCTTCGATGACCTGAGCTTTGACGCCCGCGGCGTCTTCGCCGGCGCGCAGCCCCCAGACGAGGCCTTCCAGCAGGCTCGTGGAAGCGAGGCGGTTCGCGCCGTGGACACCGGTCCGGGCGCACTCGCCGACGGCGTAGAGGCGGTCGAGCGACGTCCGGCCGCGGTCGTCGACCGCGACGCCGCCACAGAGGAAATGCTCGGCCGGGCCAACGGGGATGCCGTCATCCCAGTCGACACCGCGGTCCTCGCACTTCGAAGCGAGGTCCGGGAACTCGTCGGCGAACTCCAGCGGACCGACGTCCAGCGTCACCTCGCTGGTCGCCTCCCGTTCGGCCGCGACGGCCCGGGCGACGACGTCGCGGGGCGCGAGTTCGGCGTCCTCGTGGTAGTCGGGCATGAAGCGCTCACCGTCTCCGTTGCGGAGCAGCGCTCCCTCCCCGCGGACCGCCTCGGAGACGAGGAAGGGGCCGTCCTCGGGGTCCCCATCCTCCCCCGGATAGACTGTCGGATGGAACTGCACGTACTCCATGTCCGCGACGTCGGCGCCGGCGAGCGCCGCCATGCCGACGCCGTCGCCGGTGGAATTCGCAGGGTTGGTCGAGCGCGGGAACAGGTCGCCGATGCCGCCCGTCGCGAGGACGGTCGACCCGGCGAATACCGGTTCCACGTCGCCGTCGTGTTCCAGCATCGCGCCGTGGACTCGCCCCTCGTGACGAATCAACTCCAGCGCGGCGGTGTCGTCCCGAATCTCGACGTTCTCGTGGTCGTCGAGGTGGTTCAGGAACGGGACGTGGACGTGCTTGCCCGTCGAGGCGTCGACGTGGAGGATCCGGTCGTCGCTGTGGGCGGCCTCGCGGGCGAAGTCGAAGTCCGCCGCGTCGGCGTCTGAACCCTGATCGAATTCAACGTCCAAGGTATCCACGAGCACGCCGCGGACGGCGTCGTTGGCGTTCTCGACGAGCACGTCCACGGCGTCGGGGTCGGCGGTGCCGTCGGAGGCGTCGAGGATGTCCCGCTTGAACCCCTCGGGGTCGTCGCGGGTGACGGCGATACCGCCCTGGGCCCACCAGGAAGAGGCGCCCTCCGGCCGCTTGGCCTTCGTCGCGACGACGACTGCACTGCCTTCGCGGGCCGCAGCCAGGGCGCTCGCGAGGCCCGCGATGCCGGAGCCGACGACGAGGACGTCGGTCGTCTCGGCGGAGTTCTGGTCGGTCATGACTCAGATCTCCAGCATCCGGTCGAGGGCGACCTGGGCGAGTTCCTTCTCCTCCGGGGCGACCTCGATGACGTTGCGCTCGCGACCCTCGACGAGTTCCTCCAGCACCCAGGTGAGGTAGTTCGGGTCGATCTGGCGCATGGCGTTGCAGTCCATGCACGCCTCGCCACAGAGCGGCAGGACGTTCACCTCTGGGTGCCAGCGCTGGAGGTGGTGGGTGAGGTGTATCTCCGTGCCGATGGCCCACGTGTCGCCGGGGTCGGCGTTCTCGACGGTCTCGCAGATGGTTGCCGTCGAGCCAGCTTTGTCCGCCGCCTCCACGACCTCGCGGCGGCATTCGGGGTGCACGATGACGTTGGCGTCCTCGTGGTCCGCCCTGATTTGCTCGACGTGTTCGACCCGGAAGCGCTCGTGGACCTGACAGTAGCCATCCCAGAGGATGACATCGTTGTCGACGGCCTTGCTGGCGTCCTTGGACTCGGGGTCCCAGGGGTCCCACTCGACGATCTCGTCCTCGATGCCGAGTCGGTGGGCCGTGTTCTCCCCGAGGTGTTTGTCGGGCAGGAACAGGACCTTGTCCCCCTTCTCGAAGGCGTACTCGAAGGCTCTGTGGGCGTTCGAGGACGTACAGACCAGCCCGCCCTGCTCGGCGCAGAAGGCCTTGAGGTCGGCGTAGCTGTTCATGTACGTGATCGGGATGATCCGTTCGTCCGTCTCGGCGGTGATCTCGGCCCACGCGGCGTCGACCTGGAGCGCCTCGGCCATCCCCGCCATCGGGCAGGAGGCCTCCATGCTCGGGAGGATCACCGACTGGTCGTCGTCGGTGATGATGTCCGCGGACTCGGCCATGAACGTCACGCCGCCGAAGATCACGTAGTCCGCGTCGGAGTTCGCTGCTTCCTTGCTCAGCTGGTAGGAGTCGCCGATGAAGTCCGCGTGCTCGACGATCTCGCGTCGCTGGTAGTTGTGACCGAGGATGACGACGTCGTCGCCGAGTTCGTCCAGCGCGGCCTCGATGCGCTCGGTCCGTTCGTCCTCCCCGAGGTCCCGGTAGGCCGCCGGGAGCTGTTCGAGGTTGTCGTACTTGAAGAGACTGAGGTCAGTCTCGAAGCGGGCTGTTTCCATTTCGGGCACGATGGGACACCTGTCGGTACTCGAAGCCAACGAAGGCCACTATTGAAAAGATTTTGCCTTCAATACTTCGGACCGGTGGGTATTCTCGGCCAGAACGGGGGATCGAATCGTCGTCGCCGGTGTTGTCGGGAGGCGTGAACGATTCGCCCGTCCGGAGACGGCCTCGATGGGAAGGCAACTGTTAGGAACCAGCGTACCGACCCATCCTGCATGACCGACCACGAGTCTCTCGCCGAGCGCGTCCGGGAGGGCGAGTTGCGCCTCTACGAACTCGAAGACCACGCCGACGCCGAGACGGCGGCGAAGGCCCGCCGGACGCTCCTCGAAGCCGAGACGGACGCCGACCTCTACTCTGTCGGCGACTACACCTTCGAGGCGAGCGACGCCGACTCCGCCATCGAGAACATGATCGGTGCGGCGCAGGTGCCGATGGGCGTCGTCGGCCCGCTCCCCGTCGACGGCGGCGCGGCCGAGGGTGAGCACTACCTCCCACTCGCCACGACGGAGGGGGCGCTCGTCGCTTCGGTCAACCGGGGCGTGAGCGCCATCCGGAACGCGGGCGGTGCGACGGCGCGAGTCCTGAAGTCCGGGATGACCCGCGCGCCTGTCTTCAAAGTCGACGACGTCGCCGAAGCGGGCGAGGTGTCGGCCTGGGTCCGCGAGCACGTCGACGACCTGGCCGAGGCCGCAGAAGCGACGACCAGCCACGGCGAGTTACAGGACGTCACGCCCTACGTCGTCGGGGACAGCGTTTTCCTCCGCTTCAACTACGACACGAAGGACGCGATGGGGATGAACATGGCCACCATCGCCACCGAGGCGGCCTGCGACGTCGTCGAGGACGAGACGCCCGCGGATCTGGTCGCCCTCTCGGGCAACCTCTGTTCGGACAAGAAGCCCGCCGCCATCAACGCCGTCGAGGGCCGCGGTCGTACCGTCGCCGCGGACGTCCTCATCCCCCACGACGACGTCGAGGAGCGGTTCGGCACGACCACGGACGCCATCGCCGAGGCCAACACCCGGAAGAACCTCGTCGGGTCGGCCAAGGCCGGCGCGCTGGGGTTCAACGCCCACGCCGCGAACGTCGTCGCCGCCGCCTTCCTGGCGACGGGCCAGGACGCCGCCCAGGTCGTCGAGGGTTCCAACGCCATCACCACCGTGGACGCCCGCGAGGAGGGGCTGTACGCCTCGGTCACCATCGCGTCCCTGGAGGTCGGCACCGTCGGTGGCGGCACGTCGCTCCCGACGCAGGCCGCCGGCCTCGACGTGCTCGGCTACGGCGGTGGCGGCGACCCGCCCGGATCCAACGCCGACGCGCTCGCCGAGGTCATCGCGGCCGGCGCACTGGCCGGCGAACTCTCCCTGCTCGCCGCGCTCGCGTCCCGGCACCTCTCCAGCGCACACGCGGAACTCGGTCGCTAGCGCCCATCGGTCGGCCCTCGGACAACTTTTACTTTCACTCCGGTGCTGGCTGTGGTTTATTCCGCCCCCGCCGGTAGTTCGTGCTGGCGTCCGCCGGTCAGCACCTGCGGACGTCTCCAGGTGATAGCATGCACAGCCACGAAACCGACGACGACGCGGTATCGCTCGCCCACCGGTTGCTGACCCTCGCGAAGCTCGCCGCCACGACGCTCGCTGCGCTGGGCGCCGCCGCGAAGGCGTTCGGCCTGATCTGACGCGAAGCCGGCCGCCGCGCCCCCGCGCCGCTAACCGTTTTGGTACCGCCCCGCGAGGTGCCAAGTATGGAGACGCCCGAGTTCGCGTCGCTCGCCGTGGTCGGTGCCGTCCTGCCCGTGGCGAGTATCGCGGCGGTCGGCGGCGCGACGGTGACGTACGGACTCCACTGGGCCGTCCCACTCTTTTTGCTCCTGGTCAGTCCACTCTCTGCCGCGGTCGGCCTCTACGGGTACGGCGTTCGCACCGGGTCGCTCCGGGCGCCGAAGTGGGTATCAGTCGGCACCCCTCCGACCGAGGGCGACCGGATCCCCGACCGCTATCGCGAGGCCTTCAGGGCGGAGACGCTGGCGGAACCCGCCGTCGACGAGGACGCTGGTCCCTCGGGACGGCTCCTCGCGCTGGCACTGGTCTACCTGGTCTCGACGCCGGTCTACACGCTTCTCTTCTGGGGACTGTTCGGCTGACGGTCCAGCCAGCGTGGCCGTCGCAGCGGCTCAGAGCAAGCGGTACGTGCCGCGGTTCTCGGAGACCTCGCCCCGGCGCACGAGTTTCGCCAGCGCGTCGTGAACGTAGTCGGCGGGGACGCCTCTATCGGTGGCGTAAGCCTCGACGTCCTCGGCGGTCGGTTCCTCGAGCGTCCGCAGCGCCGACAGTACCGTCTCCTTCCGGCTCTGGCCCCCGTTCGACCCGCCTTCGACGCGTTCGCCCGCCGCGGCGACTTCGTCTGCATCGAGCCCGGATCCGGTCAGGAACTCCTCGTCGCTCACGCCGGCGTCGTCGAGTTGCTCCTCCATCTGGCTGAACGACTCGAGTTCGGCGAACGCCTCGCCGTGACCCTGTCGGTTCGCCAGCATCGACGCGCGCACCTCGCGGGCGTGGTCCTCGTCGTCCGTCTCGACGAACTTCCGGCGCTTGGCGTGTTGCCGGCTCGACCCGCACCGTGGACACTGGGTCGTCTCGGGTCGTCCCTCGACGATCCAGAGGGCCTGGCAGTCGCTGCAACCCACGACGGCGTACATGAACTGATCTGGGTCGCGTTCGGATTTCAACGTTCGGACTCCCGCCGACGCGGCCAGTCGGCGGGCGGCCCCGGAGTCAGGCCTTAGGTGCCGCGTCCCCAACGAACGGAACATGGAGGAGGTCCCACACGCGTCCCGGGAGACCGTCGAGGCGGTCGAGGGGGTCCACCTGACCCAGCTCGCCGTCGGTGAACAGATGAGCGTCCAGCACTTTCACTTCGAACCCGGTGCTTCGGTGCCCGAACACAGCCACCCCCACGAACAGGTCGGCTTCGTCGCGAGCGGGACGCTCACGTTCACCGTCGACGGCGAGGAGTACGTCGTCGGTTCAGGCGACTCCTACACCATCCCGGGCGACGAAGCCCACGCGGCGCGCAACGAGGGCGAGGAGCCGGTCAGCGGCATCGACGTCTTTAGTCCGCCGCGGGCGAACCCGGACTGGCGGGACTGATGACGCGGCCAGCGTCGGCGATTCTGGTCGCCGGTCTGTGCGTCCTGACGGGCTGTGGCGGCTTCGTCGGACAGCCAGACGCCGACGTCGCGGACACCGTCACGCCGGCCCCGGTGCCGACCGTCCCGACCGACACGCCACAGCCCTCCTCTGACGGGGGAATCGACGCGGACTCCGTCGCCGCGGATCACTGGCGAGCGCTCGACGGCAGGTCACACACCGCTCGCACTAGCGTTCGATGGCGGTATCCAAATGGCTCGACGTACGACGACACGACGGTCCACCGGGTCGGACCCGACCGAGAGCGGTTCCACGCCGTCGCCGACTACGGTCGCCCGCGCGGGGCGATCAACCGGACCGGTCACGAACTGTGGTACGACGGGGAGCGTTCGTTTTACCGCGTGGACTCGCGGGACGCCGGTCCGGTGTTCCGACAGATAGAGACCGAGGTCGCCATCCAGTACCCTGGTGCGAGCCTCATCAGGGGACTGTTCGCCCGCCTGCGCCCGGTCGACGTCCGACAGACGGCCCTCGGAAGCACCGTCGTCACCGGCCCCGTTTCGGGGGTCTACGGGCTCCAGGGCCTCTCGCAGTTCCGCGACGAGCGCAACGTCACGATGGCCGCCCATATCACCCCCGACGGCTACGTTGGTCGCATCGCTATCGGGTTCGACGCGATCGTCCGTGACCGACCCGTCGAGGCCCAGCTGACGATCGCGTTCACCGACGTCGGATCGACGCGCGTGACGGAACCGGCCTGGGTCGAGAACGTCAGCGGCCAGTCGGGAACGTCGACGCCCGTCGTGGGGCGACCGCTCGGTACGTGAGGGCGATAGCGACGAACGAGCGGAGAAGTGTCGTCGGAGCCGCCGGACGACGCCGCGGGTCTCAATTCCCGGAGCGACGCCTCAGGAGAGCTGTTCGATGTTCCCGGAAATCGAAGATTTCCGGGCGCACGAAAAGCTGTCTACGACAGCTTTTCGATGTTCTCGACGATGGTCTCGGCGTACTCCGTCGTCCCGAGCTTCTCGCCGCCCTCGATCTGGCGTTCGAGGTCGTAGGTGACCTTGCCCGAGGAGATGGTCTCCTCGACGGCGTCGCGGACGAGGTCGGCGGTGTCCTTCCAGCCCATGTAGTCGAACATCAGGCGACCGGAGAGGATGAGCGCGGTCGGGTTGGCCATGTCCTGGCCGGCGCGCTTGGGCGCGCTACCGTGGACGGGCTCGGCGAGGACGCGGGCGTCACCGAAGTTGGCGCCCGGCGCGATGCCGAGGCCGCCGATCTGTGCGCCGGCGGCGTCCGAGAGGTAGTCGCCGTTCAGGTTCGGCATCGCGAGGACGCTGAACTCGTCGGTCCGCAGCTGCATCCACTGGAGCATCGCGTCGGCGAGGCGGGACTCGACCATGACGGCGTCCTCCGGGATGTCGATCTCGTCCTGGGTCTCCCAGAGGGAGTCGGGCGCGGCGAAGACCTCCTCGTCGGGGTACTCCTCCTCGGCGACTTCCATGCCCCACTCGGTGAACTGCCCCTCGGTGAACTTCATGATGTTCCCCTTGCCGACGAGGGTGACCTTGTCGCGGTCGTGCTCGATGGCGTAGTCGATGGCCTTCCGGACGAGGCGCTTGGAGCCGAACTCGGTGATCGGCTTGATGCCGATGCCGATGGGGCCGTCGTGCATCACGTCGTCGAAGCCCATCTCCTCCTCGACGAACTCGCGGACCTGCTCGACCTCGTCGGTGCCGGCCTCCCACTCGATGCCGGCGTAGACGTCCTCGGTGTTCTCGCGGAAGGTGACCATGTCCATCTCCTCGGGCGCCTTCATGGGCGAGGGGACGCCGTCGAGGTAGTACGTCGGTCGGACGTTCGAGTAGAAATCGAGCGTCTGGCGCAGGGCGACGTTGAGCGAGCGGAAGCCGGCGCCGACGGGCGTCGTCAGCGGGCCCTTGATGGCGACGCGGTGTTCGTCGATGGCGTTGACGGTGTCGTCGGGGAGGTTCTCGTCGTACTTCTCCCGGCCGGACTCGCCGGCGTAGACGCGCATCCACGCGATGTCTCGACCGGTGGCGTTGGCGGCGGCCTCGAGCACTTTCTGTGCCGCGGGGCCGACGTCCTTGCCGATCCCGTCGCCGTGGATGATCGGGATGATCGGGTTTTCCGGGATCTCCAGCTCGTCGTTGTCCTCGTCGATAACCTGAATCGGCTCTCCGTCTTCCGGCACTTCGACCTTGTCGTACTGATATCCCATGACCTATGCTACGGTGAAACGTGCCTAAAGGGCTGCTGTTTCGCTTCCGTCATGGTATAACGTGACAGTATGCGCCCGATGTGCAGGGCACGGTGTTCCGGTACGCTGGGGCCAGCGACGCTTACGGTGGTGGGCCCCGAAAACGAACGCATGCACGTCATCGCTCACGGTGGTGCCGGGAGCGTCCCGGACGAACCCGCGATGCGACAGCGATCCCTGGCGACGGCGGTCGAAGAGGCGACCCGGTCCGACGACCCGCTCGAAGCGGCCTGTACGGCGGTCCGGGCGCTGGAGGACGACCCGCGGTTCAACGCCGGGGTCGGCAGCGTCGCCCAGAGCGACGGGACGATTCGGACGGACGCCGGGCTGATGGCCGACGACGGGACGACGGGGGCTGCGTGCGGAATGGCCGGCGTCGCCAACGCGGTGGACGTCGCCAGCGTCGTCGCCACGGAGACGCCCCACGTCGTACTCGCCGGCGAACCGGCGGTCGACCTGGCGGCCGCCTTCGACGTCGAGACCGACGTCGACCTCTGGACGGACCGCACGCGGGAGCGCTGGGACGCCGCCGACCCGCCCTCGGGCGGCCTGGACGAGACGCTTCCGTGGGTCCGTGAGCAGTTCGGCCGCGGGAGCGACACCGTCGGTGCAGTGGCGACGGACGGCGAGTCACTCGTCGCCGCGACGTCGACCGGCGGCCGGTGGTTCGCCCTCGCCGGCCGCGTCGGCGACGTCCCGCAGATCGGCGCCGGTTTCTACGCCGACGACCGCGGCGGGGCGAGCGCCACCGGTGCGGGCGAAGCCATCGCGCGGTTCGGCCTCGCTCGTCGCGCCGTCGACGAACTCGAGCGCAGGAGTTCTCACCAGGCCGCAGAAGAAGTCATCGAGGAGTTCGCGGACGCGACTGGCGAACGCGCCGGCCTCGTCGTCGTGGACCACGACGGACACGCGGGGTCGGCCACTAACGCCGCGTCGATGCAGACCGCCGAACGGCCCTAGTCGCTCCAGGGGTCGATCTTGTTGTCGTATCCCGGCTGTCGGATCTCGTCGAGAAAACGTGCACCGACCGCCAGGGCGATGATGCCGATGATCCCACCCAGGAAAATCCCGACACCCGAGGTCAGGCCGAGAGCGATAACGCCTGCCCCCGTCGACACGAGCACGAGCGCCCACAGGTACGGATTCGTCAGAACGGGCTGGGAATGATATTGGCTTGCCACGTCGTTCACTTCGCGTTGTCACCAGTTTCACCTACAACAGTAAACCGTTTGCCCCCACACCGAAGCCACTCGGGATGACGAATCGACAGGTTCGACAGTGTACCAGGGAATCTCTCGCCCCGTTCGGTCCAGCCTCTCTCACGGCTCGCTCCGCTCGCCGTTCGTACTTAAGCTGCTCCTCGCTACGCTCAGACCAGCCTACTGTTCTCCCATCTTCTCCCCGGCAACCCGCCGCCCCTTCGTCGTCAACGCAACTTCCGTCCGCTCGCGACGGAGACTGATCGCCTCCAGTTCGATGAGGCGGTCGAATATCTCCTCGGTCTGGTCCACCGAGATACCGACGAAGCTCGGGACGTCGAACGGAGAGATACCGGAGTACAGCGCCATGATCACGCGCCGCTCCGTGCTCGACAGGTCCAGGTCGGCCCGGTTTCGCTCGGCGCTCTCCTCGAGCATGACCTGCAACACGGTGGCGTGGAAGTCGTCGCCGGCGAGGTGGGTCTCGACGCTGATGTCGTCCTGGGTGTGTTCGACCTCGATGACGGTGCGCTCCTCGCCGGAGACGGTCTTGTCGTCGAAGGAGAGGTCGCCGATGTCGGCGCGTTCGATGGGGACCGCCTGGCCGTCGGCGAGCGCCAGCTGCAGCGCCTCGTCGGTCACCTTCATCCGCCCCTTGGTCCACCCGGCGTTCTGGACGACGCCGCCCTCCACGGCCGGGTGCTGGACGAGGATGATCTCGCCGTCGAGCGCCGCCCGGTAGAGGTCCGTCTCGAAGGACTCGTGCTCCTTGGCGGTGACGAGCAACACGTTGTCGCCGAGGTGGAGCACGACGTAGTTCGACACGCTGGCGCTCTGCTGGTTGACGTCGAACCGGTCGGCGATGCGGTCGATGGCGGACAGGGGGAACTGGCGCTTCTCGTCGGCGATGAGAACCAGGCGCTCCGTGGTCAGCACTATCCGGCAGGTCTGCCAGCTCGCGTCGGTGAGCCGCTGGCCCTTCTGGACCGCCTGCAGGTACTGGCCCTGTGTGTCCGTGATCTTCTTCTCCGTGTCACTCATGATACGCGCGTCGTGCGTCTCTGCGGAGGTAGCCCAGTCGGGGGAATATAACTTCCGCCCCCATTTTTGCGAGAGAGAATGGGGCCACCGATCGGTCGTCGTCGAGACGCGACGTCGACGCACAGACGCGAGGGTACTCACTCCGAGGCGTCGCCCGCGACGGACCGCATCGCGTCGAGGAACGCGCTCGTCCGGCGGACGAGTTCGTCCGCGTCACGGTCGACAGTGCCCGACCCGTAGTCGGCCCTGCGCCGATACGTCTCCACGTCGTTCAGGAACCGTCCGTGTTCGCGTTCGACGACACCGGGCTTGATCAGCTCTCGACCGAGTAGCGTCTGGACCGCTCCGTGTGACTGGGGATCGAACCCCCTGGCGTACAGCGCTGCCTGTGCCGCGTGGAAACAGCAGTAGTACAGGCGGTTCACGACGGTACTCTTCGAGATGCCTACTTCGTGCGCCTTCCTGGCGTCGTCGAGCATCTGGACGGCCTGCTCGAACTCGCGGTCGACGTCTTCCCGCGCCACGTCGTCGTCAGACACGTCGAACGCCCTCTTCGACGACGGTCCGGGCGAACGGCTCGCCACGGTCTCTTCGCTCTCGGAACTCCTCGCCCCGTAGCGTGTGGACTTCGACGACGACGCCGTGGTCCAGCTGGACGTCGTAGGCGATGTCGAGCAATCGGTCGTCGACGGCACCGAAGTCGGCGTCGTCCGCGACGACCGCCAGCACGTCCACGTCGCTCTGCTCAGTCTCGGCTCCCCGGGCCACGGAGCCGAACACGTAGACGGCCTCGATTCGTTCGTCGAGTTCGTTCTCGACCGCCTCGACGAAGGCGTCGGCTGCACGACCGTGCGCTCCCTCCGGGCCGTCGGTTCCAGTCGTCGTCTTAACGTTTCTCGGCCGCTCTGGGTGGTCTGTCGTCTTCTCGGCTTGGGCGTCATCGACCGAGCCAGTATCCGGTGCCAGCGCCCAGTACGGGCTCCGGTGGCGGACCAGCCCGCGCTCTTTCAGACGTGTCAGGTTGGTCCCGACGGTCTCGGGGTCCGCGTCGATGGCGGTGGCTATGTCCGACCGGGTGTACGCTCGGTCAGGATTTCGCCGGAGGAATCGGAGGATGCGCTCGCTCGTCGGCGGGGCATCCAGCGATTCCCCCGTCTCGAAGCGCTCGATGTCGATCGGCACGGTATGGTGTTATTGGTGTTCGGTTGTAATAACCGTTCGTCCGTTCTCGTTTGAGCCCTCTCAGAACTGACGTGATTGGGACCAGGCTTCGCTGTGTTCGGAGCAGCCTACTGCTCGCGGGTCGTTCCTCCCCGCTCGCACGCAAGCTGGTCGCTCACTGCGTTCGGAGCAGCCTAGTTCTCCGACATCGCCTCACTCGCCATGTTCCGCCCCTGGGCGTTCAACGCGACCTCGGTCCGCGTCCGCACCTCGTCGACGGCGCCGACGTCGAGTAGTTTCTGGTAGATCTCCTCGACCTCGTCCACGGGAAGGCCGACGAAGTCCGCCATCTCGAAGGGCGAGACGCCCGAGTACAGCGCCATCAGCACCTGGTTCTCCGTCTCGGTGAGTTCGTAATCGCCCTCGCGGTCCTCGATGACGCGCTCGAACAGCGACTGGAGCGCGGTGGTGTGGTGGTCCATCCCCGAGAAGTGGGTCTCGACGCTCCGGTCCTCCTCGTCGGTGTGCTCGACCTCCAGCACCGTTCGTTCCTGGCCCATGACCTGCCGCGTCACCGTCTCGATGGTCCCGACGTCCTCGACGGCGAAACTTGTCGATCCGCCGCCGGGGAACCCCAGCGATATCGTCTCGTCGTCCAGGCGGAAGCGAGTCTTGCGCCACTCGCTGTCGTCCTGGACGACGCCACCGACGACAGCGGGGTGGTTCGCCAGGATGATCTCGCCGTGGAGCGTCGCCCGGCAGTACTCGCGCTCGAAGTCCGAGATGCCCGTGGCGTCGAAGAGGACGACGTTGTCGCCGATGCGGAGCGGCGTCGCGCCCGCCGCGTCGACGCCGTCCGGGACGACGTCGTCGTCGACGATCTCGATGTTAGAGTGGGGCAGCGTCTGCTTGCCGCTGCTGTTGGCGAGGACGAGCCGCTTGCTGGTCATGACGAGACGACAGGAGTTCCACTGCGGGTCGGCGACTGGTTCGCCGTTCTTGACGGCGTAGCAGTAATCGCCCGCCGTGTCGACCAGTTTCTGTTCGTCCTCGCTCATGGCCCGCCGTTCACACTGTGGATTGTCGTTCGGCGCTATATATGTTCGCCACCGCGGCGGCCACCCCTGGTCCGCTCAGACGATTAACAGCGCGCCGCCGAAAACGCCGAGCGAGCCGAAGCCGACGCACACCGCCCAGAAGGGGACCCGGCGGACGAGCGCGACGAGCGCGCCGACGGTGAGGTAGCCGACGACGGCGCTGACGGCGACCGCGAGGACGGCGGCCGACGGCGAGATGGCCGGGACGCCGTCGTCGACGAGGACGAGGACGTTCGCCGCCAGCGCCGCCGGAATCGACAGCAGGAAGGAGAGTCGAAGCGAGGACTCGCCCTCGTGGCCCCGGAGCAACAGCGCGCTGACGGTGGTTCCCGAGCGCGAGACGCCGGGGAGGATAGCGAGTCCCTGGAGCGCACCCACCAGGACGGCGTCGAGCCAGTCCGGCGTAGCGCGCGGGTCCAGCGCGACCGACTCCGCGAAGCGCTGGAGGAGCCCGGTCAACACGAGCAGGCCGCCGACGAGGGCGACGAACGCCCCGCCGGTCAGGTCGTTCACGAGCGCGTCGAGCAGGACGTACGCCGGGAGGCCGGTCACGCCCGTCGCCAGCGTCGCAAGGACGAGGAAGGACAGGTCGGCGCGGTCGCGGTCGAAGGCGGTCCGCGGACGCCACGATGGCACTTCCCGGAGGACCGTTGCCACCTCGCCCCGGTAGTACGCCAGCGCCGAGAGCGCGGTGCCGGCGTGGAGAAAGAGCGCGAACCGGGTGGCGACGGCGGGCGAGGCGCCGGTGAGCCCGGTCACCACGATGGCGACGCCCCCCTCGCTGGAGACCGGGAGCCACTCCAGAATCCCCTGGACGACCCCGAGGAGGACGGCGATCAGCGTCTCGTTCATGGACAGAGGCGTGTGTGGCCGGGTAAAGGTCATTCGGTCCGAGACCCGGCACCTGATACCAGCGACGGCCGCCCTGCCGCCCAGTGGCCGAACGCACCTGACGGCGTAGCTATATACTCCTGGCACCTTCCCGAGTGCAAGATGCAATCGAACGGGACGCTGGGGACGATGTGGGAGGGGATTGAGGGCCTGCCGGACTGGCAGGGATTCCTCGTCGTGGTCGGCGGTGCGGTTCTGACCGCCGCCCTGCTCCAGATAGCCGGCGACCGGTACCTCAAGCGGGTCACGGCCCGGATTCCGGGGGAGGTGGACGACGTCGTCCTGCGAGGCGTCCACCCCGCGCTCTACCTGACGGTCGCCATCGGGGGCGTGTTCGTCGGCGTCGACCTGTTCGACCTGGCCGAGACCGACGCCGCGACGCTCGAGGCCGCGGTCCTCTCGCTCGTGACTGTCATCTGGCTGGTGACGCTGGTCCGCGTCGGTCGGAAGGTGTCGAACGCCGTCACCGACAACCGCTACCTCGACCGGCAGGTGGTCCCCATCTTCCAGAACGTCTGGAGCGCCGTCGTCGTCGGCGTCGCCGGATTCCTCCTGCTCACCTACTGGGGCATCGACGTCACGCCGCTGCTGGCCTCGGCCGGCGTCGCCGGTATCGTCGTCGGCCTCGCCGCCCGCGACACCATCGCGAACTTCTTCGGGTCGCTGGCGCTGTACGTCGACGGCACGTACAAGGTCGGCGACTACGTCGTGCTCGACTCCGGCGAACGCGGCCGCGTCGAGGACATCTCCGTGCGCTCGACGGTCATCAGAACGCGCGACGACATCCTCATCACCGTCCCCAACGCCACGCTGAACAACGCGGCCATCGTCAACGAGTCGACGCCCCGACGGAAGCGCCGCATCCGCGTCCCCGTCGGCGTCGCCTACGGCAGCGACCTCGACGAGGTCGAGGAGATTCTGCTCGACGTCGCAGCATCGACGGAGAGCGTCCTCGACCGCCCCAGCCCGCGCGTCCGCTTTCGGCAGTTCGGCGACTCCGCCCTGGAGCACGAACTGCTGTGCTGGGTGCCCAATCCGGCGCTACGGGCCCGCGTCACGCACCACCTCAACAGGGGGATCTACCAGCGGTTCCAGGAGGCGAACGTCGAGATTCCGTTCCCGCAACGCGACGTCAGGTTGTCGTCGGCCGCCGCCGGTGGCGAGGACGGGACGGCGTCGCCCGCCTCGACCGACGGAATCCAGGCTAATAGCGACGTTCCGGGGGACCCGCGGGTCGACTCCTGACCGTCCGAACGAGGTCGTCGACGGGCAATCGCGCCGGCCCTACGCGTCGTTGAGGTAGACGGCGATTCTGGTCATCGCCTCGTCGTCGGCGTCGAACTCGAAGACGTCACAGAAGTCGGTCTCGACCGGGCCGTCGTCGCTCTCGCCGGTGACGGTGCCCTCCACGGCCGTGGCGTCATCGCCGTGGACCAGGTTGGTCAGCTCGTGGTCGGTGTCCGAGAGTCCGCGGAGTTCGTTCATGTACGTCTCGAAGCCGGAGAATCCCTCCAGTGGGCCCGAGAGCGATTCGAACACCACGTCGTCGGCGAGGGCCGGCCGAACGAGCTCCAGGTCCTCGGCGTCCATCGCGTCGAAATACGCGTCGATCAGTTCGGTTCGGTCTGCTTCTGACATGCCCGAACCGTCGTCTCGTGGTCCAATAAGCCCTTGCGTCTCGACCGTGGAACTCCCTGGAATCAAAACATTGGCCGAGAACCGTGACGTCGAAAGCCCTCGCGGCGCTCGACCGCTCCGGGCCTCGCTGCGCTCCAGTGGGTGCTTACTTCGCCCGGGAGGGTTCGACCGCCGCTCGCCCTTTCAGTCCACCAGGGTCTGCTGGTGACCACACGAGATTCCTGGTGGACTGAAAGGGCGAGTGTGGCTCCGGGAACCCGGACCCGACAAGCACCGCAGGTCGAAGGCCGAGGAGCGCAGTACGGGTCCCGGGACTGGAGCCACACGAGGGCTTTCGGGGTCTTCGCGTTATCGTCGTAACTCATCTGTACAGTACTACCACAGCTAGCCTTCGAAACTGAATTACCGGCCGAGCCCGTTCCGTTGTCCAATGACGATACTCGAAGACGCGCGCGCGGCGCTCGACACCGGCCCCCTCTGTGATCCCTGTCTGGGCCGGCCGTTCGCCGACCGCAGCTTCGGCCTCACCAACGCCGAGCGAGGGCGGGCGCTCCGGACGACGCTGGCGCTCGACGACGACGAACCGTACGAGGCGAGCGAGGACTGCTGGGTCTGCGAGATGGAGACCGCCGAGTACGACCGCCTGGCCGAACGCGCCGCGGCGGCCGTCCGGGGCTACGAGTTCGAGACCTACCAGCTCGGGACGCGCGTCCCGCCGCTGCTCGAGGAGAACGACCACCTGCTCTGGGAGGAGGTCGGGATCGACGACGACGAGGGCGAGGCGCTGAAGACGGAGTTCAACCGCGAAGTCGGCAAGCGCGTCGGGGAGCTGACCGGCGCAGAGGTGGACTTCGAGCGCCCCGATATCCAGTTACTCCTCGACCTGGCGACCGACGAAATCGAGGTGAACGTCAACTCCGCGTTCGTCTACGGCCGGTACCGCAAGCTCGTCCGGGACATCCCCCAGACCGAGTGGCCCTGTAACGAGTGCCACGAGACGGGGATCAAGCGCGGCGAGGAGTGTCCGGGCTGCGACGGGACAGGCTACCGCTACGACGAGAGCGTCGAGGAACTGACCGCGCCAGTCGTACTGGAGGCGATGGACGGCGAGGAGGCGGTGTTCCACGGCGCCGGTCGTGAGGACGTCGACGCGCTGATGCTCGGCGGCGGGCGGCCGTTCGTCATCGAGGTCAAGCAGCCCCGCGAGCGGGACGTCGACGTCGAGCAGTTGCAGGAGGACATCAACGAGTTCGCCGACGGGAAGGCCGAGGTCGAGGGCCTCCGCCGGGCGACCTACGACATGGTCGAGCGCGTCAAGGGACACGAGGCCTCCAAGACCTACCGGATGGACGTGGAGTTCGACGAGCCCGTCGACGAGGACCAGCTACTGGCCGCCCTCGACGCGCTCGAAGGCGCGACCATCGAACAGGAGACGCCCCAGCGCGTCGACCACCGGCGCGCGTCGCTCGTCCGCACGCGCGAAGTGTACGCCGCGGGCGGTGAACTGGTCGACGACCGCCACGCGGACCTGGAGATTCACGGTGCCGGCGGGCTGTACGTCAAGGAACTCGTCTCCAGCGACGAGGGACGGACCGAACCGAGTCTCTCCGGCGAACTCGGCGTCGACGCCGTCGTGACCGCGCTGGACGTCCTCGACGTCGAGGGCGAGGAGGAGGCGTTCGAACAGCCCGAGTTCTTCCGCGACGGCGACGGAACCGCGTCCGGCGAGTCGGCGTAAGCGCCGCTTCGACCGGCGAGTCGGCGTACGCCCGCCCCGACATACCGTCGGTCGTAACGGTTTACCGGTGTTCGAGACCCCACGGTTGCGTCGAAGTGCGGCTACGGATTGGGACCGACGGTATCAGTCGTCTCCGTCGCCGGGCTGTGGCGAGTAACTCGCCGCCCGGTCGAGGAACTCCTGGGGGAGCGCGTCGACCTCGCCGACCTGGACGCGCCAGAGGGTGGCGTAGAGCCCGTCGCGGGCCAGGAGGTCGTCGTGGGTGCCGCGTTCGACGAGTTCGCCGTCGTCGAGGACGAGGATCGTATCGGCGTGGCGAACCGTCGAGAGCCGGTGGGCGATGGCGAACGTCGTCCGGTCCGCGACGAGGTCGCGCAGGCTGTCCTGGATGACTGCCTCGGTCTCGTTGTCGACGTGGGACGTGGCCTCGTCGAGGATCAGGATTTCCGGGTCCTTGAGGACCGCGCGGGCGATGGAGACGCGCTGGCGCTGGCCGCCCGAGAGCTTGACGCCGCGCTCACCGACGGTGGTGTCGTAGCCGTCTTGCAGGTCGACGACGAACTCGTGGGCGCCCGCTGCCTTCGCCGCCGCGACGATCTCCTCGTCGGTCGCCCCCGGTCGGCTGTAGCCGATGTTCTCCCGGACGCTGCCGTAGAACAGGTACGGCTCCTGGCTGACGTAACCGACGGCGTCGCGCAGACTCCGCAGCGTCACGTTTCTGACGTCGCGGCCGTCGACCCTGACCGCGCCGTCGTCCGCGTCGTACATTCGCATCAGGAGCTTCATCAGCGTCGTCTTGCCGGCGCCCGTCGGGCCGACGAGCCCGACCATCTCGCCCGGTTCGACGTCGAAGGAGACGTCCCGGAGGACCTGCTCTTGCTCCCCGTCGGTGGTCTGGTAGCCAAAACTCACGTCGTCGTACTCGACGCGGCCAGCGACCTCGTCGAGGTCGGCCGCGTCGTCGGCGTCGGTGATCCCCGGCGGCGTGTCGAGCAGGCCGACGATGCGCTCGCCGGCGGCCTCCGCGTACTGGTAGTCGTTGATGATCTGTCCGAACTGGCGCATCGGCCACATGAACCGCCGGGTGTACAGCAGGTACGTGACCAGCAGGCCGCCGGTGAGTCCCGGACCGTTGAAGAAGGGCAGGGGCGGACCGAGCAGGCCGCGGTTCACCATCACCCAGTAGCCGCCAACGAGGAAGGTGGCCATGTAGCCGGCGGCGGTGAGCAGTCGGAGCGTCGGCCAGAACAGGATGCGCGTCGAGATGGCGTCCCACTGGGCGTCGAGATAGCTCCGGGAGGACTCGGCGACGCGGTCGGTCTCGGCGGCCTCCGTGGTGTAGGACTTGACGACCTCGATGCCGCCCAGGTTGTTCTCCAGCTGGGAGTTGAGCTTCCCGACCGCCGACCGGACGGACTGGTACTTCGGGTGGATGCGCTCGACGAACACGTAGCTGGCGTAGCCGAGTGCGGGGATGATGACCGCCGGGATGAGCCCCAGTCGCCAGTTGAGCGCCAGCATCACGGCGCCCATCCCGCCGACGCGGAAGACGATGCCGATACCGGTGTTGAGGCTGTTCGTGAGAAAGCCCTCGAGCTGGTTGACGTCGTTGTTGAGGATGGACATGACCTCGCCGGTCTGGCGGTCGTCGAAGAACGACAGCTCCCGGCGCTGCATCGCGTCGTAGGCGTCGACCCGGACCGCGTGCTGGAAGTGCTGGGCGAAGCCGTTCCACGCCCAGCTGTTCACCCAGCCCAGGGCTGCTCCCATGACGTACGACCCCCCGAGGATACTGGCGAGGAGGACGAACTGTCCCATCGGCTCATCCGGGAGCACGGCCTGCGGGACGTACGGGAGCCGGAACGCGCGGTCGTCGAGGAGGAACGAGTCGATGGCCACGCCGAGGAGGAAGGCGGGGAGGAGCTCCATCAGCGTCGAGAAGACGCTCGCCAGGCCGCCGACGCCGAAGCGCACCCGCTCGCCGCGCCCGTACTCGCCGAACAGGCGAACCATCGCGTTCCCGTCCTCGGCCCGGAGGTCCTCGAACTCTTCGTCGCCCCCCTTCCCGGGTCCCGGTGGCATGTCACTCGGTAGCGAGTCGGTTCGGAAAAACCTACCTGTCTGGTCAGTCAGGGCGAGCGGTGGCCGCGTTTCGGCCCCTGCTCGCCGAAGTCTGGCCCGGTCCGCCGAATCGTCAGACGCCCGTACGACGTCGGTGCAAGAGGTTTAACCCGGGAGGTTCATGGCGGGGACATGAGCGTGGATTCGCCGACGAGTGAGGGCGACGGATCGCCGGGGCGCGTCACCTGTTCGCTGTGCGGGCATCGACTCGGCAGTGCCGGCCGGTTCGCCAGTTTCTACCCGACCGACGACCGGTCCGCCCCGGCGCCGGCGGCCGAGGACGGCGTCGTCGCGGTCTGTGCGGACTGCACCGTCGAGGTCGACGAACTCGTCGACGCCTGGGCCGGCCACGACGCCCCGCCGGTCGCCGACGAGTGGTCCATCGGCGCCGGCTACCGCCGCGTCGCCGAGGACTGTAGCTTCTGTGACCGGGCCGTCGACGGGGACGCGGTGCTCGGCGTCGAGTACTTCGACCGCGAGGCGGCCTACGGCGGTGGTGACGGTCCCCACGCAAACTTCTCGCTCTGTGACGGCTGCGCGACGGTCTTCGAGGAGTTCCTCGACAACGTCGGCGGTGACGGCGGCGTCTGAGAAGCGCCTGCGGAACTACGAGACGGTCCCACATCGACTGCAGCGGGCACTATCTGCGAACAGAGACGTCGACGGTACGAGAAATCACTCGACAGTGGTTCGTGAGAGGACCGCCGATTCGCCGTCGCCGTTCCAGACCACGCTAACGGTCGTCCCCGGGCTGGCGTCAACCGCTACCGATTCGCCAGCCGTCACCTCACCGTCTCCGTCGTCCCACGCGACCGTTCGGTCACCAGTCTCGACGCTGAGTTCGTCCGCCGGGATCGCGTCACCGCCGTCGTGAGTTATCTCGGCGGTTTCCGCAGCCGCGTCGTACTCCACGGAGAACGTGACCTGCGGCATCGCCGTCGCGGTGGACGGCTCCCCCATCCCGAGGACGAAGGACCCGATAACCGCGGCGAGGATGAGGAGCAGGATCAGCCCCACCACGACGACCACCCCACCGACTACCAGGCCGACCAGTATCTTTCCACCCGTTCCGAGTTCGTTCCAGCTGTCACGAACACCCATGGACCGAGTGTTTCCCGCTGGCACATATAACTGAACGTTCCGCAGACACCTTCGGTTGTAGCCGCCGTCCCGTCCCGCCCGCCCTGCTCTCGGGCACGTGGTCCCACGAACGCATTTGAGTCCGGGGGCCGAATCAACGGGTATGTCCTCGTCACTCGGCGGCTTCTGGAACGAACTCGAACCGACGCTGCTCATCGTCGTCGGCTTCGTCCTGTTCGTCATTCCCGAACCCGCGACGTCGACGCTCGGCGTCGGGCTCATGCTGCTCGGTGCCGCCTGGTGGTTCTACGAGTGGGGGCGGTGACCTGGTCAGACGGCACCCACAGTTATTGGCGCCGAACACCCTAGAGCGACCGTGGCTGGCACACTTACCGACACCTACGTCGCGGCCATCCAGCACGACCTCGTGGATCTTCCCGAGGGCGCGCGCCGGGTCGGCGTCGTCCGGAAGCCGACGCCCTGGTTCCACGGAGTGGTCGACGAGAACCGCCCGGCGCTGGGCCCGCCGCGGGACCTGCTGGCGGCGTTCCAGGAGCGCGAGGAGGGGTTCAAACTCGACGGGATGTGCGACGAGGGCGCGCACAACGCCGCGTGGGAGGAACTCGACTTCGCCGAGCGGTACCGGGAACACCTCAGGAGCGACGAGGCCAGAACCGCGCTCGCAGCGTTGCGTGACGCGCTCGCCGACGGCACTGACATCGCCCTCGTCTGTTACGAGAACACCGACAAGAAGCGGTGTCATCGGACGATCCTCCGCGACGTGCTGGCGGGGAGTGACGACTAGTGCCGGCACTATTCCCCGGTAGCTGCGAGCAGGGGAAAAGACCCGCGAGCGTCGGACGGGGGCTGCGGGACCGGACGGCGGGGTTCTGCGGGGGAACGGCCGTCGTAGACGGCGGTCGGACTTGCCCGGAGCGTGGTCGTCTTAAATACCCTTTCGTAAGAGAGGGACATGACGAGTGACTCGCAACGGCTCTCGCGACGTGCGTATCTCGCGGGTGCCGGCGCTGCGGCGACTGTCGGTCTCGCTGGCTGTGTCGACCTGGGTGGGTCGGACGAACTGACGCTCGCGCACATGCCCATCTTCCCCGACCTGCAGTACTACGTGATGGAGGCCGAGGGGTACCTCGACGACGTCGACGCGACGATCGAGAGTCGCGAGTTCACCGACGGACCCGCGATCGTCCAGGCGTTCGGCGGCGACGAACTCGACGTCGCCATGTTCGGCGTCGTCCCGTCGATGATCGTCATCGACCGGGGTATCCCGGCGAAGGTGACCGCGACGAACATCAAGGAGCCGATGGCGATCATGGCTCACGAGGAGTTCCACTCGATGTGGGACGAGCACGGGGCCGACGCCTTCGGCGTCTGGGAGGAGGAGAAGGGCCGGAAGTTCCGCTTCGGTACCTTCCCGCAGGGGTCGGTGCCGGACGTCCTCCTTCGGTACTGGCTCCAGTCGGAGGTCGGTGTCGACCCCACGGAGGCCGCGGAGATACTCGAGATCAGCGGCGCCAACGCCGTGTGGCAGGCCATCGCCAACGGCGAGGTCGACGGGACGTCGATCATGGAACCGGTCCCGACGCGGGCCGACCAGGAGGGCTCGCCGGTCAGTACCTTCCGGACGGCCGCCGACATCATGCCCGGACAGCCGGCCGCCGTGACGTTGATGCGCGACGAGGTCAGGAACTCCCCGGTGGCGACGCAGTTCCTCGAGGCCCACGTGAACGCGACGGAGTTCATCGACGCGAACCCGGAGGGGACGGCACAGATCGTCGAAGACTCGCTGGGGATGCCGGCCGACCAGGCCCTGGCGGCGCTCCAGGGGCCGCTGTCGAACTTCGTCACCGACCCGCACGAGATCGAGAACGGGACGGAGATATTCGCGGAGTTCGCCCACGAGAACGGCCAAATCGACGAACAGCTCTCCCTCGATCAGATATTCGACTACAGCGTCTACGAGGGCCTGTAACCGGACCCGTACCAACTATCGAGACCATGGCAATCGACGTCGGCGAAGATGTCGGACGAGGAACGGAGGACGAGGAGACGTTCGTCCCGCTCGTGGGGTGGGATCTCCGCCGCGCTGGCCGCGGCGCGATCGGGATCGTGGCGTTCGTCGTACTGTGGTGGCTGGCGTCGCTCGTCCAGCCTGCCTACGTTCTCCCGGCGCCGCCGGCCGTCGCAACGGCGTTCTACGCCGAGGCCGCCTCGGGTGCGATCACGGACGCCCTCGCGAGCAGCGTCCTCCACTGGGTTCCGGGCGCCGTCGTCGGGACGGGGCTGGGCATTCTCGCCGGCATCGTCCTCGGATGGAGCCGGCTGGCAGACGACGTCTCCGCCCCGGTCGTGCGAACGCTCCGGCCGGTCCCGCCGCTCGCGCTCATCGGCTTCGCCATCGCCTGGTTCGGGATCAACCACGTCGGCGCCGCCTTCATCATCGCCGTCGGCGCGTTCTGGATCAACTTCTACGCCACGTACGGCGGCGTCGAGGGCGTCTCGGCGGACCTCCTCGACGTCGCGCGGAGCCTGGACGTCCGGACGGACCGCGAACTCGTGCGGTCGGTCGTTATCCCCGCCGCCTCGCCGGAGATACTCACCGGCGTCAGGACGGGGATCGGTCGGTGCTGGATGCTCGTCGTCGCCTCGGAGATCTTCGGCGTCCCCGGCATCGGGCGGGAGATACTGCGGGCCTCGAACAACCTCCAGGTCGACGTCGTCATCACCTACATCCTCGTGTTGAGCGTCATGTTCCTCCTCGTGGACACGGCGTTCCGCGCGGTCCAGCGGAGGGTTCTGGCGTGGCGGTAGACGGGACCGAACCCGAGCAGGCGCGCGTCGTCGTCGACGGCGTCAGCAAACAGTTCCCCGGGGCGAACGGTCCCGTGCGGGCGCTGGCGGACGTCTCCTTCACGGTCGACCCCGGGGAGTTCATCTGCGTCGTGGGTCCGTCGGGGTCGGGGAAGACCACGCTCTTTCGAATCATCGCCGGGCTGGAGGAGGCCACCGAGGGGACCGTCTCGCTACGCGGCGAGCCGATAGAGGGCCCCGACGCGGACCTGGGGATCGTCTTCCAGGAGTACCACCTGTTCCCGTGGCGGACTGTCGAGGGGAACGTGGGATTCGGTCCCGAGAAGCGGGGCGTGCCGGCGGACGAGCGCGACCGGCGCGTCCGGGAACTGCTCGACCTGGTCGGCCTGGACGGATTCGCCGACAGGTATCCCAAGGAACTCTCCGGCGGGATGAAACAGCGCGTCGCGCTCGCACGCGCCCTCGCGCTCGACCCGACGCTCCTCCTGATGGACGAACCGTTCGGGGCACTCGACGCACAGACGAAGGCGATGCTCCAGGACGAACTGCTCGACATCTGGTCGGAGACGGGCAAGACGATCCTGTTCGTCACCCACGACGTCGAGGAGGCCGTCAGACTCGCCGACCGGGTCGTCGTCATGGGCATCGAACCGGGCCACGTCCGGGAAGTCGTCGACGTGGACCTCGACCGGCCCCGGACGCGCTCCGACGAGGCGTTCGGGCAGTACTACGAGCGGATTCTCGACCTCATCGAGTCGTAGCCACTCGCGAGTCACGGGCGCCCCGCCTGTTTCTCGTCCTGAAAAACGACTATACGGGAGCCAGCCGACGCTCACGTATGGAGTATCAGCGACTCGGCGAGACGGGACTCGAGGTATCACCGCTCTGCCTGGGCACCTGGCGCTTCGGCCAGGAGAACGACGGCGTGATGGAGACGGACCGCGAGGCGGCCCACGAGTTGCTCGACGCCTTCGCCGACCGCGGGGGGAACTTCATCGACACGGCCAACGGCTACGGCGAGGGCCGCAGTGAGAAATGGATCGGCGAGTGGCTCGCGGACCGCGACCGCGAGGACTTCGTGGTCGCATCGAAGTGCTACTGGTCGAACGTCTCGCGCTTCCAGGAGAACCTCTCGCGCAAGAACGTTCGCGCCGAAGTCGAGGGGTCGCTCGACAGGCTCGACACCGACTATCTCGACGTCCTCTACCTCCATCGCTTCGACGACGAGACGCCCATCGAGCGCACGCTCCGCACCGTCGACGACCTGGTCTCGGAGGGGAAGGTCCACCACGTCGGCCTCTCGACGGCCGACGCGTGGAAGCTCACGAAGGGACTCTGGCAGGCCGACGTGAACAACTACGAGGCCTTCACCGTCACCCAGCCGCTGTTCCACGCCGCCTACTACGAGGACGTGGCCGAGTACCTCGACGTCTGCGCCGACCAGAACCTGGCCGTCTGCCCCTACTCGCCGCTGGCCGGCGGGTTCCTGACGGGCAAGTACGAGCGCGCGGGCGACGGGACGTACGAACTCGACGCGCCCGAGGACACCCGGGCCGCCCTCGACGACCGGTTCCTGGACTTCTACGTCTCGGAGCGGGGCTGGCACGTCCTCGACGAGGTCCGGGCCATCGCCGACGAAGTCGACGCGACGCCGGCCCAGGTCGCACTTCGATGGCTGATGGACCAGCCGGACTTCGACTGCGTTCCGATCGTCGGTGCGCGAACGGTCGAGCAGCTCGACGAGAACGTCGGCGCTCTCGACGTCGAACTGAGCGACGACCAGTTCGCACGGATCGAAGACGCGCGCTACGACGACTCGGGCGCGCTGTATCAGAGTAGTACGTGAGTGATCTGCCGCTGATTTCGGGCCGTCCGATTCAGTAGCCCACGGTTACGATCGGCGACGGTCGCCGTCAGGAGCCACCTTCGTCCTGGCAGCATTTGCCTACACAATCGTTTACTCGCGGGAGAATAATTTAAAGTATGTCTGGTAATGTCCCACATTCCGGAAAATATGCAAAATATATACGGTAGGCCGCCGCAGTAGCTGACACGATGTCAGATCTCGGGATGACGGTGCAGCCACCGGCCGAAACGCTGCCCAACCCCGCCGAGGCGGACAACGTCATCTACAACCCGTCGTTCGCACAGCTCCGCGAGTTCTCGCGCGAGCTCGAAACGACCACGGAGTTCGGCTCCCCGTCGTACGTGAGCGAACACCGGTCGCGCAACGCCGACAGGACGAAGAACGCCGTCGACGACGAGTTCGGCGCCGATGACTACCGCCACGTCGAGACGGCCTACGACGCGGTCCACGAGGAGGAGATGGTCTGTCTCGACCGACAGCTCGGTCGCCATCCCGAGAACAGCTACGTCTGCCGCCTGTTCGTGCCGAAGGAGTACGGACGGATCGCACTCGCCTGGGCGAAGCTCTTCGAACCGGTCGCCGACGAGGCGAGCGAGCCGGACTTCTACACCGTCCAGCTCCCCGACCACGACGAGGTCGCCATCCGCGTCGTTCCCGATGAGGGGATGACCGCGGTCCTCGGCAGCGACTACACCGGCGAGGCCAAGAAGTCCTTCCTCCGCCTGTTCATGTTCTACGCGAAGGAACAGGGCGGCCTCGGCCTCCACGCCGGCACCAAGCGCGTCGACCTGGAGACCGAGGACGGCATGGAGACCGTCGGCCAGGTGTTCCTCGGCCTCTCCGGCACCGGGAAGTCGACGCTGACGGCCCACGGCCTCGGCCTCGAGGAGCCCGAGGAGGCAACGATGCTCCAGGACGACGTCTGCGCGCTCCTGCCTGACGGCTCCGTCGCCGGCAGCGAGGGCCAGGGCCTGTTCATCAAGACCATCGGCCTGGACGCCGACGAACAGCCCGCCCTCTACGACGCGGCGACCCACGAGTCGGCCGTCCTGGAGAACGTCGACGTCGCGGAGGACGGCACCGTCGACTTCGACGGCGACGAGTACACCACCAACACGCGCGCGATCATCCAGCGCGAGCACCTCTCTTCGGCCGACGACGAGATCGACCTCCCCGAGATCGACCAGGTCTTCTTCATCACCCGGAACCCCGCGATGCCGCCCATCGCGAAGCTCACTCCGGAAGAGGCCGCCGCCGCGTTCATGCTCGGCGAGTCGGTCCAGACCAGCGCCGGCGACCCCTCGAAGGCCGGCGAGTCCATCCGCGTGGTCGGCACCAACCCCTTCATCGTCGGCTCGAAGGGCGAGGAGGGTAACCGCTTCCGCGACCTCATCGCGGACCTCGGCGTGGAGTGTTTCGTCCTCAACACCGGCAGCGTCGGCGACCGCGACGTCGGCGTCGACGATACCGTCACTCTCCTCCGGGAGGTCTCCCGCGGCACCGTGAGCTGGGGCACCGACGACGCCACCGGCCTCGACGTCCCGACGTCGGTCCCCGGCATGGACGTCGGTCGCTTCGACGTCGCCGACGCCCTCGACGACCACGAGGCCCACGTCGAGCGCCTCCGGAACGAACGGCTCGTCCACCTCTCGAAGTTCGACGATCTCGCCGACGAGATCGAAGACGCCGTCTACTGACGGACGGCAATCGCCGCTTCCTCGAACGGCGGGACGGTCGCGGAGCGAACCACTTATTGTCGGATAGTCTCCCTGTCGAGTCATGCGCGAGGTTCGCCTGCCGCTGCTGCCGGCGTGGCTTCGGTGGTTTGGGGTAGCCGTCGTCGCCGGCGTTATATTCTACCTCTCCGTGGTCACCACGCCGCCCGCGGACCCTATCGTCGAACCGCCGGAACTCATCCCGCTCGACAAGTGGCGCCACTTCTTCGCCTACGCAGCCTTCGGTGGAAGCCTCGCCTACGCGACGACGGACTGGGGCTGGTCGACGCGACGGCTGGCGCTGCTCGTTCTCGGGACGACCGTCCTCTACGGCGTCGGCATCGAGGTCTGGCAGTCGTTCGTGCCGGGCCGGTACATGTCGCTCGGCGACGCCTACGCCAACGGTCTCGGCGCGGTGCTCGTCAGTCCGTGGTACGTCATCCGGTCCCGCGTTTCGTTTGTCCCGGTTGGGGAGTTCGTCCCGTCGTTCACAGAGTGATTCCACAACGTGTTTTCCGCTCTCCGACGAAACCTCTCACAGGGAGTTCGATACTGATGCAGATCAAACCCGACGAGGCCATTGCATTTGACGTCGCTGCGGTCGTCAGTCTCGGTGCTATCGAGGATCAGTATAGTGACGATGCGTACGGCGAGGACGACGAGTGGGCCGAGAGGCAGCCTGATCTGGGAGAAAACGCGTAGTCCGGTGGGCAAAATCTGTTGGGAATTCGGTGAATTACGGTCCTTTGATAGTCCCGGCTAAACCCCTTCGAGAAACGAGCCAGTGGCGTCGCGCCAGGCGGCGATAATCTCGTCGTCGTTCTCGCTGTCCCAGTCGTCGATTTCGTCCCGCTCCTCCAGCCACTCGATAGTGCGCCGAACACCCTCCTCGAAGGTAATTGTGTACTCGAAGTCGAGGTCCCGTCGGGCCTTGCTGTTGTCGAACACCGTCGAGAACTGGAAGTGGGCGAGCAGCATGCCGGTCCGGTCGGGGACCGCCTCGGCCAGAATTTCCGTCGGGATGTGGACGAACTCCGGATCTGGGGCGTCCATCACGTCCGCGACGGTCTCGTAGAACTGCCCCCAGGTGATGTTCTCCTCGCTGGTGACGTGGTAAGCCTCGCCGTATGCGGTCTCGTTACCGACGGCGTTGACGAAGGCGCGGGCGACGTCGTCGCGGTGGCACGGCCCCCACAGCGTCTGCCCGTCGCCGTGGATGACCACTGGCTTGCCCTGCCTGATCCGATCGAGGAAGTAGCTCCCCTGCCCCAGCGTGTGGAGGACGGTGCCGCCCTCGCCGTACGTGCACCACGGACGGATGATCGTGGTCTCGAAGTCGCCCCGGTTGTGGGCAGCCATGAAGATGTCCTCGCACTCGGCCTTGTCCGCACCGTAGTCGCTGACCGGTGGCTCCCGGGGAGCGTCCTCCTGGACGGGATTCGTGTCGAGCGGGCGATGGTAGACGTCGACAGTCGAGCAGAAGACGAACTGTTCGACCTCGTCGGCGAAGACGTCGACGGCCTGCTCGGCCTGGTCCGGCGAGAAACACACCATGTCGAGGACGCAGTCGGGGTCGACCTCGTCGCGCGCGGCGGTCAGGTCCGCCCGCTCGTCCCGGTCGCCGTGGACGAAATCGACGGTCTCCGGTACCCTGGCGTCGCTTTCACCGCGGGTGAAACAGGTCACCTCGTGCTCGGAGTCGACGAGCTGGCGCGTGATACCGGTGCTGATGAGGCCGGTGCCGCCGATAATCAGGACGTGCATACGTCCTCTGAGTGGGGACGGGGTAAAGGGTCTGTGTCACCGCGGTGATCGGTTTTCGACGAACGGTCGGGCCGCGACACCCTTTTGCGTCGACCCGCCGACGTTCCGACATGGACCGCGACTTCGCCGTCGGCGTCCAGAGCGTCGTCTTCCAGGACTACTCGCTCGCGGGACTGGTGGACGAACTCGGCGAGACCGGCATCCGACACCTCGAACTCTGGGACCGTCACCTCTCGGCCGACGACGACGAGAAGACGATCGCCGACGCCCTGACCGCGATCGACGACGCGGGGATCGACGTCTCCGGCTACGGCGTCGTGGATATAGACGACGTCGGGCAGGCGCGTCCGCACGTCGCCTTCGCCGACCGCCTGGGGGCCGACTACGTCACGGTCAACTATCCGCCCGACCGTGACGACGTCACCGAAGCGCTGATCGACCTGGCCGAGGAGTACAAGATAGACGTCGGTATCCACAACTACTCCTCGGTCCACCACGACGACCTCTCGCAGGTGTTCTCCTCTATCGCGGACGTCCGCGGCGTGCTCGACCGCTACGACCACCCGCGCCTGGGCGTCTGCGTGGACACCGGCCACTTCCTCGTCGAGGACGTCGCGCCCGACGACGTGATCAGGGACCTCGGTGAGCGGATCAACAGCGTCCACCTGAAGGACACCTCAGCGGCCGAGATCGAGGACCTCCCCGGCGCGGGACGGCTCGACCTCCCCCACCTCGTCGGGCTGCTCGACGACCACGCCGACGTCGACGCGCCGCTCGTCATCGAGTACGAACTGCCAGAAGACCGGGTTATGGAGGCGCTCGAAACTGCAGAGAAGAACGTCCGGAAGGCGATAGCAGGCGACGACTGACCGACGAACTGGCGGCCGAATCGGCCGTTCGCTAGTTCAGTCGTCGCTCAGTTCCTCGAGGACCCCGGTGGGCATCTCCTCGCGCATCCCTTCCGGGATGTCCTCGACGGCCACGCCCTCGGCGAACGACGGCTGCGTCTGGCTGTCATCGTCGGGCCCGAAGTTCGGGTCGAACAGCTGGAGCGCGGTGTGGATGGTCGACCAGTCGTCCTGCTCGGCGGCGTCCCGGAGGCTCCGGGTCGGCGCTGAGAGCAACTGGGAGACGATGGCGTCGGCCATCGACTCGACGACCTGCTGCTGGTCGTCGTCCAGGTCCAGCTTTCCGAGCGCGGTCTCCAGCTCCCGGGCCTTCACGCGCTCGGCGCTCTCGTACATCGCGGAGATGACGCGGTCGGCGCGCTTGCGCTTGTACTGGGTCAACAGGTTGTCGAACTCGGCGTCGATCATCGACTCGACGGCGACGGCGGCCTCCCGGCGCTCCTCGCGGGTCTCCTCCGTCACGGTCTCCAGCGCGTCCAGGTCGAGCACGGTGACTCCCGGGAGGTCGTCGACTTCGGGGTGGGCGTCGCGGGGCTGGGCGACGTCAACGACGATGGTCTCCCCGGCGTCCGCGAACGCGTCGGCGTCGACGACGTGGTCGGGGCTGTTCGTCGCCGTGACGACGACGCGGGCCTCTTCTGCGGCCGCGGCCAGCGCGTCGAGGGCGACTGCGCTGGCCTCCACGTCGACGGTGTCGGCGACGTACTCCGCGTTGGGCACGGTTCGGTTGGCGACGATGAGGCGGTCGACCTCCTCGGCGAGGGCCTCGGCGGCCAGCCGCCCCATCTCGCCGGCGCCGACGACGACGCCGGTCGTGCCGTCGAGGGCGACCTCCCTGGCTGCGAGCCGGACCGCCGCGGAGGCCAGCGACAGCGTCCCCTCGTTGATGGCCGTCTCCGAGCGGGCGCGCTCGCCGACGTGGAGCGCCTTGGTGATGCCGTCCTCCAGAATCGGGCCGAGGCCGTCGACGGCCCGGGCGTCCTCGTAGGCGTCCCGGACCTGGCCGAGGATCTGGTCCTCGCCGAGGACGACGGATTCGAGCCCCGCGGCGACCCGAAGCAGGTGGCGCAGGCTCTCCTCGTGGCCCATCGACACCGTGACGTCCGCCGGGACGCGGTCGGTGAACAGTGAGAGTGCCTCGCCGGCGGTCTCGTCGTCGCCGACGACGTAGGCTTCGATCCGGTTGCAGGTCTGGAGGACGAACGCCTCCTCGACCCGCGAGTCGGCCAGCAGCGCCTTCACGGCGCCGCGCTGGCTGTCGGTGGACGCCGCTTCGAGGTCGTCCATGCTCGAGCGTTCGTGGGAGATACTCACGCCCGAAATGACGCCAGTCCCGCGCTTCACGACGAATCACCGGTGTTGTTCGAGATCACGGCCGAAACTACTTGGCTTGGATTAGATCTGCCACTATCTAAAGCCTTCCAAACACGGCCAGAATTGACAACGCGCCTGACGGCCGCGCGGCGCTCCTCCGGCCCCATCCCCTCGTCTCTGAGATCCTGGCGGAGTTCGGCGGTGAGTTCTGCCATCTCGCCAACGCCGGCAAACTCCTCCTCGAAGCGCTCGCGGAGGTACTTCGACACCGCCGGACTGGTGCCGTCGGTCGAGACGGCCATCGTCACCGGGCCGTCCTCGACCGTCGCCGGGACGACGACGCTATTGGCGTCACGCTCACCGCTCGCATCAGTCTGATTGACGAGGACGCCGCGCTCGTCCGCGACCTCGGCGATGGCATCGTTCAACGCCGCGTCGTCCGTGGCCGCGACGACCAGCGCGGGGTCCGTCCGGTCGATCCACTCGACAACGGCCTCGGCGTCGGGCGCCTCACGGACTCTCTCCGCCCCGCCGAAGTCGGCGTCCGCGAATTCGGGGCTGACGACCACGACGTCGGCCTCGTCGGCAAACTTCCGGGACTTCCGCGCGCCGACGGACCCCCCGCCGAACACTAGCACGGTCTCGTCCGTAAAGTCGTGGAACAGCGGAATCACGCTGCCCACCCCACAATGTAGGTACGCCCCAGTTCATCGTCCGCACGCCCGTTCATCAGTCACCCTCTGCCGGATCGATCACGTTCGCTTCGGCGCGCTCGTCCATCCGGATGCCGGTCTTTTTCAGGATCTGGGTCGAGAACAGCGAGTCCCAGTCGTCGTCGCCGACGTCCCAGAACGCTTCCATGCGCTCGCGAACCTGCTCGATCCGTTTCTCACTCTTTGCCTCGCTCCGGCCGTGGGTCATCGCGAAGAAGTTGTACGGCCAGACGCCGTCGTGGCGCGGGCGCTCGTAGCAGTGGGTGACGAAGTCGAACGACGCGATAGCTGGACCAACCTCGTCGACCACGTCGTCGGGGACGTTCCAGACGGTCATGCCGTTCTCCGAGTAGCCAAGCGCGTAGTGGTTGGGCACCACGCCGACGCGCCGAACCTTGCCCTCCTGTTCGAACCGTTTGATAGTCTCTACGACCCACGACGGATCCTGGCCGATGACCGACGCCACGTCCGCATAGGGCGTCGCGGTGATGGGCAGGCCGCCCTGGATCTCCAGCACCAGGTCGAGTTCGTCGGGTGTCAGCCCACGACGCTCCGTCGGCGTCACGTCCGGTCCCAGGTCCGACAGGTCGAGGCCGTCTGGCAGGTCTTCCAGCGGGCCCTCGACGGGGAACTTCGCCTCGACGCGGAACTCCTGCTGTTTGGGGAGGTTGTAGGTCGCCTGGCCGGTCTCGTCTTCGATGTCGCCCAGCACCTCTGCCACCCTGTCTTCGTCGGCAACGCTCACGACGAACCAGACGTTGAGATGGGGGTGCTCGCGCTCGTAGTTGTGCGCGACTTCGGGGTGGTCGTTCACCTGCTCGACGACCTCGTCGAAGCGCTCTTCGGGGGCGTGCATCGCGACGAGCGTCGCCGTGCCGCCGATGGCCTCGGCGTCGATGAGCGCACCGAAGCGGGAGAGCGTCCCCGCCTCGTCCATCGCGGCGATACGGTCGACGAGTTCCGACTCGGTCACGTCGATGCCCGCCTCGCGGAGCGCGGCCGCTGCGGGTTCGAACGGCCGCTCGGTGACGGGGAACCCTCCCTGGAAGGCGTTGAGAATACCCCGGTCCACGGGGTCGATATCCTCGGTCATGGCCAATCGTCGGTCCCGGGACGGCATAAGGGCCCCGGCGGCGCGCTCGCCGTGCCGACGGCCCGCACGCCGGGTGACAGCGACTCCGGCGACCGGCCTCACAGTTAGGGATAGGCCATCGTTGCTTCCAGTCACGTATCACTCGGTCCTCACTCTCGATGGGTCAAAACAGTTGCCGAACCAACACCTTCTCGTGCTCCCCGACGTCACGCTCGGTGCGAACCTGCTCGTCTACGTCGCCCTGGGCCTCGCCGTCCCGCTATCGTTCGCCGCGGCGTACCGGGTCGTCGACCGGCTCTCGCTGGGCAACTACGTCGATCAGTACCAGACCGTCGCGCCCGACGCGAATCGCGCGCTCGAAGCGCCGCCGAACGACGCCACTGTCGACGGAGAAATCTGTCCACACTGCGGTGAACGCAACGATCCGACGTTCGAGTTCTGCCGGTCCTGTACCGCTCGCGTGGCGGTCTGACGGCCCGTTCTCATAGTGGTGGTTGTAACTACTTACCGGCGTTCGACGGCACCGGCCACGTCGAACGCCGGGACGGGCTTACAACCACCACTATCACCCTTTGACGCTGGTGACGTCGTAGCCCGCGTCCTGAACGTCCGCGACGATGCCCTCCTGATCGGCGCTGGCCTCGTAGTAGAAGATGAGGCGGAAGGCGCCGTCGCGGAGCAGCTGCTGGCACTCCCAGACGAACTCGTCGCCGTCGATGGTCTTGCCCTGGTGCTGGTTCGAGGAGAAGTCCGGGTCGTCGTTGCCCGAGTAGACGTACACGTCCGCCGGGTCGTGGCCCGCGTGCTCCGAGATGATGTCGCCCACTTCCAGCGAGGCCTCCATCATCTCGATGTCCTCCTGGCCGTCGTATGTCGTGTGGACGATGACGCCGTTCAACTCGATGTCGCCCGGTTCGAGCAGCGCCTTCGTCCGCTGGTAGAGGTCGTTGTCGATGGCGTCGCGGTCGACCGTCTCCCCGTCCTCCTCAGTCGTGCCCATGGGCTGAATCGGCCGTCTGTCCCCATACCTCTCACGATTCCTCGCTCGAAGTCCATAGAACATGTTCGAACGAATTCGAGGAGTTACGCACTGCTAGCGTCGCCACTCACCGATTACCTACCGAAAGAAATCACAACTGGAAGCAACGCCGCTTACAGTCGCGTCAGGTTCTCCGCGCGCGGACCCTTGTCCGCCTGCACGATGTCGAACTCGACCTCCTGACCCTCTTCCAGGTCGGGGCCGCCGACGTCTTCCATGTGGAAGAAGACGTCGTCGTCGGCATCGTCAGTCTCTATGAAGCCGTACCCTCCGGTATCATTGAAGAAGTCGACTGTGCCAGTCGCCATGGTTACAGTCGCTCCACGTTTTCAGCCCGCGGACCCTTGTCCGCTTGCACGATGTCGAACTCGACTTCCTGACCTTCTTCTAAGTCAGGGCCGCCGATGTCCTCCATGTGGAAGAAGACGTCCTCGTCGGAGTCTTCGGTATCGATGAAACCGTATCCGCCTGTGTCGTTGAAGAAGTCAACCGTACCGGTCGCCATTGCAACCGTCTAAAAGCGATTCAACTATTAAAATCCTGCGGCCAGGGGGCCGTCTGCAAGCTCGGACACCGAGGACGGGCGTCCGCGGAGCACAAGCTACTTATCGACTGCCTGAAACCATTGACACAATGCTAACGCGGGTCCGCGCGCTCGCCCAGGGAGTCTACGAGCGCATGCTGGAGTGGGAACTCTCTTCGACGCCGTCGCACGTCGCCGTCATCCAGGACGGCAACCGCCGGTACGCGCGAAAGGAAGGAAAGGAGACGACCGAGGGCCACGTCGAGGGCGCCGAGACGACAGAGGCGCTGCTCCACTGGTCGGACGAACTCGACATCGACGAGGTGACGCTGTACACCTTCTCGACGGAGAACTTCAACCGGCCCGAGGACCAGCTCGAGGCCATCTTCGACCTCGTCGAGGAGAAGCTCCGCGCGTTCGCCGACGCCGACCGCGTCCACGAGAACGAGGTCCGCATCCGCGCCATCGGCGAGTTAGAGATGCTCCCCGAACGCGTCCAGGACGCCATCGACTACGCCGAGCGACGCACAGCGAGCTACGACCGCCTCCACCTCAACGTCGCGCTCGCTTACGGCGGCCGGAGCCAGCTCTTGAACGCGGCCCGGGACGTCGCCAGCGCCGTCGCCGACGGTGACCTCGCTCCCGAGAACGTCGACGTCGACGCCGTCGAGGAACGCCTCTACGAGGGGCCGACCCGGGACGTCGACCTCATCGTCCGCACCGGCGGCGACGAACGGACCTCTAACTTCCTCCCGTGGCACGCCAACGGCAACGAGGCCGCCGTCTACTTCTGTGCGCCGTACTGGCCGGAGTTCCGCCGGATCGACTTCCTGCGGGCGATCCGGACCTACGAGAACCGCGAGGAATCGTGGCGGAAACACCGCGCCCGCCGTGCCCTCGCGCTCGTGCGTGCCGTCGGGGCTGCCGAGGCGCCGAAGGCCCGCCAGGTACTCGGGCGGTTCAAGGACGCGCTCCCCAGCGCCGAGCGCGAGGCCATCGAGGACGAGGTCGAACCGGCTGCGGACTGAGTCGCTCCGTCCGACGAGTGCCGGTCTGCGTATCGACCGAATCTCCGAGGGACTCCCTTTGGTCGCCCCTCGACGTTTGGACGCTTCACGGGGCTCAGCGTCCAAACTGCCGTCACATCACAGATGCGACGTAATTCGGCCTACCGGCCGAATCTCCGCTGACGGTCCTGGTAATCCCGCAGCGCCCGCAGGTAGTCGCGCTCGCGGAAGTTCCGCCAGTTCACGTCGGTGAAGTACAGTTCCGAGTAGACTGACTGCCAGATCATGAAATCCGAGAGCCGTTCGGCGCCGGTCTTGATGACCAGGTCCGGCGCCGTCGGGAAGACGAGCCGTCGGTCGACGTCGTCCTCGTCGATGTCTTCGGGGTCGAGGTCGCCGGCCCTGGCCTCCTCGGCGAGGCCCTTGACCGCCGTGGCGAACTCGTGTTTCCCGCCGAGGCCGATGGAAATCTGGACCGGTGCGTCTACTTGCTCGTCGTCGTCGGGGCCGCGGACGGCGACTTCGCCGGGTGCCCTGACGCGTTCGAGTTCCCGGCGGAGCGTCGGCACCGCGCCTTCGTCGAGGACGCTGACGTAGACGACCACCTGCTCGGTACCGAACTGGAACGCCAGATCGAGGAACTGTTCCAGCGTGTCGTAGGCGTCCGGTTCCAGCAGGTCACGCTCGGTGATGACCAGCGCGACCGTCTCGGGCAGGTCGGCGTCGCTGGACTGGAGGCGGGCAGCGAGGTACCGGTCGTAGAGTGGCACGCCTGTCACTTCGGCAGGGGTACTCCTAAAACTCACTACTCGACGGGGTCCCCGGCGGCGACGCCGCTCCGAACACGAAAGTGGTGATACGTCGACAGGCGGGGCCGCTGGCGGGCGCTGACGTGGGGAAGTCCGGAAAGGGTAAGTGCCTCTCCGCGGAACGGCGGGACGTGACATCGACTGTCCGGCGGGCCGTGGCCTTCGCACTCGTCGGCAGCCTGGCGCTGCTGGCCCCGGTCGTCGTCGGCACCGGGTCCGACACGGTCGCCGCTCTCGCCGCGCCGCTCGGGGCGGCACCGTCGCTCGTCGCGACGGCGGCGATGGCGGCACCGTTCGTGCTCGTCGCCGCCTTCGCGCTGACCGTCGACGACGACCGGGCCCTGTTCGACCTGTTCGCCCGTCCCGGTGACCGACAGGACGGGACGCTGTACGGCCTCGCCGGGTTCTCGCTCGCGGCCGCCGGTCTCGCACTGCTGGCCGGTCAGTTCGGGCTGCCCACGTGGGTGTTCGTCGGGAGCGTCTTCGTCCTCGGCGTCGGCAACGTCGCCGGCAACGCCACCGACGCGTTCACCGGCGAGCGCATCCTCTCGACCGCCGGCTTCGTCGTCGGCGGGTTCGCCGGGGCCGTCGTCGGCCAGGCCGTCGCCGCACGACTCGTCGGCATCGACCTGACCGGCGAGTTCGTCGCGGTCGTCGCCTTCCTCGCCGCCAGCGGTGCGCTCCTGGGGGCGCTCCTCCGGTCGGTCCTCTTCGAGCGCGACGACCCCCTCGTGATGGTCTCTATCGGTCTTTTGCTGTGGCTCCTCTCCGATCTGCCCCTCGAAGACGTGACGACCACCCGCATCGCCGTCGCGCTCGCCGTGACGGTGGCGCTGGGCTACGTCGCCTACGCGCTCGACACCGCGTCGCTGCCGGGGATGCTCACCGGCGTCTTCCTCGGCCTGCTGACGATGGTGCTGGGCGACTTCCGGTGGTTCGCCATGCTCATCACCTTCTTCGGCCTCGGGGGACTGGCCTCGAAGTTCCGCTACGAGGAGAAGGAACGCCGCGGCATCGCCGAGGAGAACGAGGGCGCCAGGGGCAGCGGCAACGTCCTGGCGAACTCGCTGGTCGCGCTGGTCGCCGTCATCGGCTGGGCGGCCAGCCAGGACGTCCCCGACCTCGACTCACTCCTGTTCCTCTTTGCCTTCGCCGGGTCGCTGGCCGCGGCGATGAGCGACACACTCTCTTCGGAGATCGGCGGGCTCTACGACGACCCCAGGCTCATCACCACGTTCGAGCGCGTCGACCCCGGAACCGACGGTGCCATCACCTGGCAGGGTGAGGTCGCCGGGCTCGTCGGTGCCGGCATCATCGCGGGCATCGCCGGTGCGCTGTTCGACCCCGTCGACGCGGTGGGCGCGGTCATCGTCCTCGGCGCCGGCGTCGCGGGGATGACCGTCGACAGCCTCCTCGGTGCCACTATCGAGGGCCGCCTCGTCGACAACCAGGGCGTGAACCTGCTGGCCACCGTCGCGGCGGCCGTCGTCGGCGTGGCGCTCGCCGTCCTCGTTCTCGCATGATCAGGCCCGCCGAACCGGCCGACTACCGAGCGCTCCGTGCGATTCAGGAGGCTGCACTCGACGAGCACTGGCCCGACCTGCTCGAACTCGGCGTCGACGGCCCGCCGATATGCCTCGTCGCTGAGACGGACCGGCCGGTCGGCTACGCGCTCGTCGTCGACGGCGACGACGTCGCGTACGTCGCCGAACTCGCCGTCGCACCAGCCGAACAGGGCCAGGGGTACGGCTCCGAGTTGCTGGCCGCGCTGCTTGACAGGCTCAGATCGGCGGGGTTCGAAACTATCCGGCTGACTGCGCGGGCCGACGACGACCGGGTGCGTTCTTTCTACGAAACCTTCGGCTTCGACGCGGTCGACGAGGTGCCGGACCACTACGACGACGGCGACGCGGTCGTGCTGGCCAGGTCCCTCTAGTATCGCCGGGTCCGGCCCCGCTAGAAGTCGTCTATCGTCCGCACGCGGACGTTGGTGGGCTGTTTGACGTACTCGCCCTCGCTTCCACCGACGACGTGCCGGACGCCGCGCTGAGCGGCCACGTCGAGCAGGCGCTGGGTGACGGGCCCGTCGAGCACGACCGTCTCGGGGACGGCGTCCAGTTCGTCGACGAGGCCGAAGGCGTCCTCGACCGCCCCTTCCTCCAGCACTCGCGCCGTCTCGTCGAGCAACCGAACCCGGCCGGTGTGGTCGGCGATGACTGCCTGGACGTGGCCCGCCACCGTGTTGGTCGTCTCGCTCGATGCGGTGTCGGTCGCTGTCGCGGACGACGACTCGGCGGTGGCGGTCGTCTCCCCCGCCGTCACTTCCACCGTCGACGCCGTTTCGGCCGACGCCGCGCCGTCGCCGGGTGCCCTGGATATCGGAGCGTCGGTGTGCGCAGACTGGCCCGCGGTTCCGCCGTCCGCCTCGGCCATCTCGCCAGTGGCCTGTTCCGCGGCGGCGTCGCCTGCGCTGGACTCGTCGGTGGTGGATCCGGCGACGTCGGGCCCGTCACCGGCTGGATCAGGGGTGCCGTCGGGCGTACCGTCGCCGGCCGCACTCTCGTCGTCAGATAACTGCGCGTCGGGTTCTCGCTCGCCGAACGGGCTGGATTCGGTCGCTTCGACGACGGTCTCGGCGGGCACCTTCTCCCGGAGCGCCGCGGTTATCTGGCCGCGAGAGAGGTCCTCGACGCCGGTGCCGGGCGGGGCGAACGCGACGTAGTCGACCGAGCCGACCTGCGTGAGTTCCTTCATGATGAGTTCGCCGCCGCGGTCGCCGTCGAGGAAGGCGGTGACCGTCCGGCGCTTCGTCAGCTCGGCGACCGGTTCGGGGACGTCAGTTCCCTCCACGGCGATGGCGTTCTTGACGCCGTACTGCAGGAGCTGGAGGACGTCGGCGCGGCCCTCGACGACGACGACGGCGTCGCTGTCGGCGACGCGCGGGCCGGCGGGGAACCCTTCGTACTCGGTGACGTTCTCGACCCGGACGCGCTGGCGGACCTCGTCGACGATGTCGACGGAGGTGACCGCGTCCGCTTCGAGGTCGGCGAGCAGGTCCGTCGCCCGGTCGACGACGGTGCGTCGTTTCGCCTGCCGGACGTCTTCGAGGTCGCTTACCTCGATAGTCGCCCGGCAGGGACCGACCCGTTCGATGGTCTCCAGCGAGGCCGCGAGCAGTGCCGTCTCGACGCGGTCGAGCCCGCTGGCGATGGTAATTTCGCCGAAGGACTGACCGCCTTCCGAGTCGACGTCGACGTCGATGCGACCCACCTTGGAGTGGTCCTGTAGCTCGCGGAGGTCCAGGTCCTCCCCGAGGAGCCCCTCGGTCTGGCCGAAGATGGCACCGACGACGTCGTTTCGCTCGACGACTCCGTTGGCGGTGATGTCGGCGTGGATGAGATATTTGGCTGAATCGTACATACTGTCCTCTGGGTGCGGCGGCGGTCGGCACTCGCGCCACCGCGTGGATTGGTAGTAAATTCGGTGTCGCGACTGAAATAGCTGCCGACCCGGGCGAAAACGTCGACCAAGCGTCTCAGACGGACTGTCGTAATTCGGTGTCGGTTCGCCGCCACAGATACGCTGTGTCACGGTCACGCCCTCCCCCGAACGACGATGCCTGCCGGGAACAGTTACGACCGTCCGTCTCAGACGTGCCGCGACAGCACGTCGGCGCCGTGGGGGATCGCCGCGACGGGGTCGCGCGGTTCGTCGTTCTCGTAGACGAGCCACTCGGCGCCGATCTCGTGGGCCGCTTCGGCGACGGCGGGGATGTCGAGGTCACCCTCGCCGAGCGCCGGTACCTCGTCGCTGTCGAGGTTCACGTCCTTGAGGTGGACGTGTGAGATCCGGTCACGGTACCGGTGGAGCAGTTCGACGGGGTCCGCGCCGCCCGCGAGCGCCCACCCCGCGTCGAGTTCGAGCATGAAGTCGGTCTGTTCGGCCAGCAGTTCGTAGGCGACGCCCGCGTCGGTCTCGACGAACTCCTGGTCGTGGTTGTGGTAGTGCATCGTCAGGCCCGCTTCCGACAGCTCCTCGGCGAGTCCGGAGAGGCGGGCGGCGGTCGCCTCGACCGCCTCGACGCTCTCCCAGTGTTCGGGGTCGAGCCACGGTACGACGACGTCGTCGTAGCCGAGCGCGTCCGCGGCCGCGACGACCGCGTCCACGTCGTCCTCGATGGCGTCGATACCGACGTGGGCCGAGGCGGCCTGGAGGCCAGCGTCGTCGAGTGCGGTCCGGACCGCGGTGTGGTCCGCGTCTTCGACTCTGTAGGCGAACTCCACGCCGTCGTAGCCCGCTTCGCCGACGTCGGTGAGAATCTCCGGCAGCGGTTTCTCGATATCGCGGACGGTGTACAGCTGAATCGCGGTCTGCATGCCACCTGCTTCGGATCGCGCCCTGAAATAGCTACGGCGACGCGCCTGTTGCCGTCATCGACCCGACACAACTGTTTACGAGTTGGCGGTAGAGTGCCAGCTATGGGCATCGAAGAGGACGACATCGATCCGGCACAGTTCCTGGAAGACGTTGAGATGCGCGTCGGCGAAGTCGTCTCCGTCGAGGACTTCCCCGAAGCGCACAAGGACGTGTACAAACTCGAGGTGGACTTCGACGAGGAGGTCCGCCAGTCTGCCGCCGGGCTGACGGACAACTACGACCACGAGGACCTCCTCGGTAGTCAGGTGCTCGCTGTCGTCAACCTCGGGACAGTGAACATCGCCGGGTTCGAGAGCCAGTGTCTGGTCACCGGCGTCGACGACGCGGACGGCGACGTCGTCCACCTGCAACCCGAACGCGACGTCCCCAACGGGACCCGGCTCTACTGACGGCCGTCGGATTCTCCGATCAGACGATTCGAACAGAATTTCTCTTCGATACGTCTCTTCTGAGAGATTCGTCATTACTATGTGCGACCAGTCCAACGATACGCCAATCATGAGTGGCGCGAACGCGGCGCGTGGAGACCAAGAGGGCCGACTCCGGCTGGCAGGATGGGCCGCCGTAGCCTTCGTGCTCGTCGCGCTCGCCGTGCCGTGGTTCCTCTGGCGGGACGCGACGGTCGTCGCCGGCCTGCCGCTGTGGGTCTGGTGGCACGTCGGCTGGATGGCGCTCGCGTCGGTCGTCTTCTACGTCTTCACGAAACGCGCGTGGGGAATCGGTATCGTTCGGGCCGACGCCGGACACGGCGGGACGACCGAGGCGGAGGACCCGGTCGACGGCGAGGACAGCGCGGAGGTGACCAGGCGTGGCTGACACCGCACTCCAGCTTGCCATCGTCGGCGGGTACATGGTCCTGGCGGCTGCCATCGGCGTCGTCGCCTACCGCCTGACCGACCGCACCGCCGAGGACTACTACCTCGCGAGCCGAACCTTGGGAACCGTCGTCCTCCTGTTCACCACGTTCGCGACACTGCTGTCGGCGTTCACCTTCTTCGGCGGCCCGAACCTGGCGTTCAATGCCGGGCCCGAGTGGATCCTGGTGATGGGGTTGATGGACGGGATAATCTTCGCCGTCCTCTGGTACGTCCTGGGGTACAAGCAGTGGCTCGTCGGCCAGAAGCACGGCTACGTCACGCTCGGCGAGATGCTCGGGGACCGCTTCGGCTCGCGGTGGCTGCGGGGCGGCGTCGCCGCGGTCAGCATCTTCTGGCTCTTTCCCTACGTCATGATCCAGCAACAGGGCGCCGGCCAGGCTATCGTCGGGCTGACCGACGGCGCGGTGCCGTTCTGGGTCGGCGCGGGCGCCATCACGCTGTTCATGATCGTCTACGTCGCCGTCTCGGGGATGCGCGGCGTCGCCTGGACCGACACCCTCCAGGGACTGGTGATGCTCGGGCTCATCTGGGCCGCCGTCGCGTGGGTCCTCTCCGCGGTCGGCGGCCTGAGTTCGGCGACGGCCAGCATGGGGGAGGCCAACCCCGAGTTCCTCGCGCTGGGTGGTGGGCTCTACTCGCCGCAGTACGTGATTTCGACGGCGGTGAGTATCGCCTTCGGCGTGACGATGTTCCCCCAGATCAACCAGCGATTCTTCGTCGCTCGCTCGGAGAAAGTGCTCAAGCGTACGCTCGCGCTGTGGCCGATACTCGTCGTGCTCCTGTTCGTGCCGGCGTTTATGCTCGGCGCCTGGGCCGCCGGTCTCGGGGTCACCGTGCCGGAGAACGGCAACGTGATCCCGGCCATCCTGAACGAGTACACCGCCGGCTGGTTCACGGCCGCCGTCGTCGCCGCGGCGATGGCGGCGATGATGTCATCCAGCGACTCGATGCTGCTGTCCGGTGCGTCGTACCTGACACGGGACATCTACCGGCCGCTGACGGGTGCGAGCGCGACAGGCGAAGCGGGCGCGACCGAGAACGAAGATGGCCGCGAGGCGCTGGTCGCCCGAGTGGGCGTCGTCATCTTCGCGACGCTCTCGTTCGTCGCCAGCCTCTACTCTCCCGGGACGCTCGTGGAGATCGGCGACACCGCGTTCGGGGGCTTCGCCCAGCTCGCGCTGCCAGTTCTCTTGGCGCTGTACTGGCCCCGGACGACGCGCTGGGGGATGTACGTCGGTCTCGGCGGGGCGCAGCTGTTCTACCTCGTCAACGTCTTCCTCATCGCCGACCCGGCCCAGTACTACCTCGGCTGGTCGGCGTCTATCGTCGGGATGCTCCTCGGCCTGCTGTTGACCGTCGTCTTCTCGCTCGCGACGAACCCCTCGCCCGGTGAGGATTCGTCACTCTACGCCGTCTCCGGCGTCGAGAGCGACTGAGCGGGGGACGGCCCCGAACGATTCACGAAACGTCGCTTCCAGCGGGTCATCCAGTCCAAATCTCGCGCCGTTACGGAACTGACATTTATTATCCGTTCCGTCGGTAGATCGTTCATGGGTAATGGTGACAATTCGGGGGGTACTCCCCAGACGCTGGGACGGTGTAGCGAGTGTGGGAGCGTCTATCCCGTCCAGACTACCGCGTCGGGGGAGTTGCGGCCCATCGGAACCGACGGGGGCTGTGAGTGCGGGAACGACGACTTCGAGCCCGTCTCGGAGTAATCGTAAGGTCGGCCGAGTTCGACCGTGGCTGGTACGCCGAAGTGGTCTGTTGGACGGATCGTAGCTATTTTTCTCCGGTAGTTCTACCGTAATGTATGGGTCAGATCACCGCGCTCGACGCGTTCCGGTACGCGACCGGTGGAGAACTGCTAAAACTCTACGCCGTGGCCGTCGTCGTCGGCATCTGTTCGTACCTGAGTGCGATCGGGCTGGTCGTCGCTCCGCTCCCTGTCAAGCTATTCGCGCTGGTGATATTCGCCATGGGAGCGACGCTGTTGTTCGGTGGCCTCCTCGGGGCGCTGTACAAGGTGTTGACCGACTCCCGCTCCGTCGAGACGGCGTAGGATCGATTCTGGTCCTTTTTATACCCACAGGCCCGCTATGTCAGGTATGCAGACCCACATCGTGCCGGTCGGCTTCGACTACGACCGGCTCATCGCGCCGCTCGTGCGCGAACACCTCGAAGTGGACCGGGTCATCCTGCTGGAGGGGGCGGTGGGCAGCGAGGCCAACGTCGAGTACTCGCGCAACCTCGCCGAGAAACTGGAGAAGGACTACCGGAATCTGCTGGGCGCCGAGACCGAACGCGTCGTCGTCGCGGACGTCTACGACTACGACGCCGCCTTCGAGCAGGCCTTCGCGCTGATCAACGCCGAACTCGACCGGGCCGACGACGCGGCGGTGTGGGTCAACATCTCCGCGATGCCCCGCACCGTCTCCTTCGCCTTCGCCACGGCGGCCCACTCCATCATGGTCGAGCGCGAGGAGGACCGCCAGCGGGTCCACACCTACTACACCGTCCCGGAGAAGTACCTGGAGACCGAACTCGCCGAGGAACTACGCGAGCAGCGCGACCTCCTCGACGACGTCGTCGAGGAGGTCGACGACGAGGAACTGGCCGAACGCGTCGACGAGCGCCACCGGGCCGCCGAGGACCTGCTCGACGAGTTCGACGAGCGCGGGACGACCATCGGTGCCAAGGAGGTCGGCGGCAGCCACGTCGTCGAACTCCCCGTCGCGCTCTTTTCCAACGTCAAACCGTTCGAGGAAGTCATCCTCTTCACGCTGGGCGAACACGGCGAGTTCGAGAGCGTCAGCGAACTGGCCCACGAACTCGCCCGCGAACTCGGCGAGGAGTACACCGACAGCTTCCGCTCGAAGGTCATCTACAACGTCGACCGCCTGGGCCCCGGCGGCAAGGGCTACATCGAGCAGGAGGAACACGGCAAGTCCTACCGGACGCGCCTCTCCCGCATCGGCGAACTCTGGGTCCGCGCTCACTCCGGCGACGAGGACGACGAGCTCTCCGTCTGACGAACGGGTTCGTTGTCGCTTCTGCGTGATTTGACTCCTGGCTGTTCAGTTCGAGAGTGACCCACTGACGGCAATGGTCCGATCGAAACGTCAGCGACCCAGTAGCTGCGTCGCTCACACGCAACCAGTGAGCACCCGTGATACGTACTGGGCGTATCAGACATGAAGACAAACCTGAACGAGAGGAAAGTGGTAAGTAACGGGATCGGTGTCTGTGAGGTAATCGATGTCCCAGTGGGCCGCGGTCCTGGTCTCCGCCCTTCTCTTTACCAGCACGGCCGGTGCCCTCGGTACGACCAACGTGCTCGACGTCGACGGCGACTCGCGCCCGGTCGCGACGGAGTTGCTCGACGGGACGGACCCGTTGACGGCCGACACCGACGGCGACGGGGTCGACGACGACCGCGAACGGGACCTGGGGACGGACCCGACGGTGGCCGACACGGACGACGACGGGCTCTCGGACGGGCGGGAACGGTCGCTCGGGACCGATCCCAGCACTGCCGACACGGACGGCGACGGTCTGGACGACGGTCGCGAAGTGGCACTGGACTCGGACCCGACGCTCGTCGACACCGACGACGAAGGCCTCGACGACGCGCGTGAGGTGGCGCTCGGGACCGACCCGGCCGCGGCCGACACTGACGGGGACGGACTCTCGGACGCTCGGGAAGTCGAATCGACGGCCGTGAACGCGACGGTGGCCGACACGGACGACGACGGGCTGGACGACGGCGAGGAGGTGGACGGTCCGACGGACCCGAGCGACCCCGACACGGACGGGGACGGCCTCTCCGACGGCCGGGAGGCCGAGATCGGCACCGACCCGACGATGGTGGACACCGATGGTGACGGCCTCACCGACGCCGCGGAAGTCAGGGGCGAGACGGAGACCGGCGTTCCGATTCCCGACGCCGACCCGACGCGGATGGACCTCTACGTCCAGGTGTACACCGACACGGCGTCGGCGGGCCCGTCCTCGTACGACGCCATCGAGGACGACTGGGCCGAGATGCCGGTCCCCAACGCCGACGGTTCGATGGGGATCACGCTCCACGTCGACGACCGGGGGACGGTCGAGCAGTCGCACACCTTCGACGGCTCCAGCAGCTCCTTCCGCGCGCTCGTCGAGGACGGGAAGGCCCGCGCTGGCGACGCCTACGGGCCCTACCGCGTCGTCATGTTCGTCGAGTTCGACGCCGGCCGGTACGTCGGCATGGGGCGGGTCGGCGGCCACTTCTCTATCGTCAACGGCGACCGGCCGGAGCTGAAACAGCGCAAGACGATGAACCACGAACTCCTCCACAACGTCGTCGGTCGCATCGAGGCCGACGGCCGGTGCGCGGACGACCCCGCTCACTACTGCGAGGGCGGGTGGCTCGAACCGACGACCAACAGCGAACAGTTCCTGCCCGAGGCTATCGGCGAGCAAATCGCCGAGAACGGCTTCGCGGAGTGAGGGGCAGTGGCCGGGGCGACCGGGCCCTACGCGTCGAGTTCGACCGGCAGGTCCGTTCGGCGCAGGGAGTAGTGCGGCGGGTCGAACGCCGTGACGAGCGCGTGGACCTCGACGCCGGCCTCGCTGACCCGGGCCAGCAGGTCGGCGAACTCGGGATCGACCTCGCGGAACGGCCGGAGCCGTTCGACGTCGGGTCGCTGGACGACGAACGCGAGGTGGGCCTCGGTGTCGTCGGCGAGGGCGGACTCCAGACTCCGGAGGTGGCGCCGGCCCCGCTCGGTCTGGCGGTCCGGGAACTTGACGACCCCGTCCTCGACGTGGGTCGCCGACTTGACCTCGACGAAGGCTTCCCGGGAGCCGTCGCCGTCCGTCGCGAGGTGGAAGTCGGTGCGGCCGTGGTCCGGGAGCGCGGGCTCTCGGGAGATCTCGTCGGCCCAGTCGAACTGCGGGAGTTGGCCGCCGTCGAGCGCGCTGGCGAACAGGTCGTTGGCGAGCGCGGCGCGGAGGCTGACGTGGACCGGCTCACTGGCGTCGGCAGTGGTTGCCTCGGAAACGCGAATCGCGATGGCGTCGTAATCGGTGGCCCGCTCCGGGTCGTCGACGGGTTCACAGAGGACCTCGTAACCTGGTACCAGGACGTCCCGGAGCGCGCCGGGGTCGCCGAGAAAGGCCCGTCCGACCTCGTCGCCGAAGTCGACGCGGATCACGAAGCGGTTGTCCCGCTCGACGAACTCGCCGATAACCGGGTCGCCCTCGCGCGTCAGGAGCCGTTCGTTCATCGCGAGTGCGTACTCAATCCGGGGTTCTATGGATTCCGTTCCGTCGCCGCGGCTGAACGAGATCGGACCTCTTGGACGGCGTTACTCGATAGTCCCGAGGTCCCGGAGCGCGGCGACGCCGATTCCCACCGCATACGTCACGACGATGGCGACGCCGGTCCAGCCGAACGCGAAGGCGACGAGCCTGAGGAACTGGCCGACGTACTCGCCGTGTACCCACGGCAAGTTGACGACGAGCCAGGCGACCAGTAGCCACGGACCGGCCGCAAACAGCGCCGTCGCGTTGTCGCCGAGGACGCCCTTCGGTGTCGGGTCGCTGTAGGCGGGAGCGGCGTGCTCGGCGAGCGCGACGCCCCGGATCGCGGCGTAGAGCAGCGCCATCACCGTGCCCGCGTTCGTGGCGAACGACTGACCCACTGGCGGGAAGAGGAAGCCGACGGCGGCCCAGAACCCGAGTATCGTGACGAGAACCGTGCCGTCGTCGAGGAACCGCCGACTGACGTCCAGGGACATGCCCGGATGGCCGGCGAGTGCCGTAATAAAGCCCGTGGAACCGTCAGCGCCCGTGTTCCGCGTCAGCGCTCCAGTTCGAGCTTCTCGACCCGCGTCGTCAGCGCGAGGAAGGTGGCCAGCACGGTCAGGAAGACGGCTGCCGCCGCAGCCAGGTCGTGGGCCTGCGACGCGTGGTCGAAGGCCGTCCCGGTCCACTCCGCGCCGATGGTGGTGTGGTGCGGGTCGCCGACGAGCGGGACGAAGTAGTCGACGACGTCGTTCCAGAGGTACCACCCGACGGCGACGGCCACCGCGCCGACGGGGAAGTCGCTGTAGCGGTGGATCAGGAACGCCTCGACGGCCATCGCGACGTGGCTCCAGACGAGGAAGTGGTACATCCACAGCGGCGTGTCGCCGAGCCCGTTGATCACGAGCTGGACCCACGGCGTCCACAGGCCGAGCTTGATACAGCCGAAGAAGGCCAGCGCGTGGATCCACTCCGCCTGCCAGCCGCGTTTCCAGCCGATGAGCGAGAGCGCGATGAACAGCGTCGCCACCGGGCTGTCCGGGACGAAGGGCCACATCACCGTCGGCGTCCGCGCGAACTGGCTGACGAAGAGGGGGTCCGAGAGTGGGAGGGGGTGGAAGCCGTAGTACCAGAACCCGAACAGCGTCCCCAGCAGGTTGACGATAGCGATGGGGTACGCGAGCCGGAGCCCCAGATCCTCCAGCCACCCGGGAAGGGGCGCGACGTAGCGCGGGAGGTCCTCTCTCGGGGGCAACGGCCCGTCGAAATACCGGGCGACGAGTCCTTCGAGCCGGCGACCCGCGTCCTCGATGGCTGCCATGTGACGGTGCTTGGCTCGCGGCAGGAAAACGATAGCGGTGTTTCGGGATGGAGGGTGAGGGCGTAGATGTTTCTACCGATTGGAGGTACTCGGACTGTTCGATAGGAGTTCTAGCTCTACTACAAACACCTCGAAAGCCCTCGGTGCGCTCGCGGCCGCTCAGCGGGATACCCTCACGTCCGTTCGGGTAGTGCCCGCTGAGCGACTGCCTTCCAGCGCGAGCCCCCCTCGCCCTTTCAGTCCACCAGGAACTACGTTGCTCGCGCGATGAAACGCGCTCACGATTCGTCCACCAAACCTCCCCGGATTCGCGCCGTCCGGCGCGAATCACGCTTCCTAACCACCCGGTACGGCCGGGAGCGAGTGGCGCGACGGTGTCGCGCCCTCGCGACCCACCGAAAGACTCGGCACGCCTCGTCTTTCGAGCCCACACTCGCTTCGCTCGCGTGAAAGGGGAAGGGCAGGGCTGCGGTGCTGCGCTGTCCCTGGAGTCCTCGTGAGCGAAGCGAACGAGGGCTCGTCAGAGCTTGCTCTGACGGTGGACTGAAAGGGCGAGGCGGACTCCGGGAACCCGGGCGCAGCAAGCCCCGGGACCGGAGGGCGCCGAGGGCTTTCTGATTGTTGGCGGTCCCGATTCCGTCTCTTGAGAGCGCGCCGAGGGCTTTCGACGTGCTTTCGATAGTCTCGTTCGTTGCTCCCGAGCGTGTCGATCCTTCGTCGCCCCCCGAACTCGCCCTTCCAACCCACATAAACTCCCGTTGCGAGAAGGACACGCGTTAAGTGACCCCGCATCCAACCCTCGACAATGACGGAAACCGATCTCGAAGAGTTAAAGCGCGGGACCGAACTGGTCAAGCGCGGCTTCGCGAAGATGCAGAAGGGTGGCGTCATCATGGACGTCGTGAACCGGGAGCAGGCCCGGATCGCAGAGGACACCGGCGCGGTCGCGGTCATGTCGCTGGAGGCCGTCCCGGCCGACATCCGCAAGCGCGGCGGCGTCGCACGGATGGCCGACCCGGCCGACGTCGAGGAGATCATCGACGAGGTGTCCATCCCGGTGATGGGCAAGTCCCGCATCGGCCACACGAAGGAGGCCCAGATCCTCGAGGCCGTGGGCGTCGACATGATCGACGAGTCCGAGGTCCTGACTCCCGCGGACGACAAGTACCACATCGACAAGCGCGACTTCACGTCGCCGTTCGTCTGCGGCGCCCGGAACCTCGGTGAGGCCCTGCGCCGCATCGACGAGGGCGCGGCGATGATCCGGACCAAGGGCGAGGCCGGCACCGGCGACGTCAACCAGGCCGTCCACCACCAGCGCACCATCAAGGGCGCCATCCGCGAACTCCAGGGCAAGACGTTCGAGGAGCGCGAGCGGTGGGCCCGCGAGAACGAGGCGCCCGCGGAACTCGTCCACGAGACCGCAGAGATGGGCCGCCTCCCGGTCGTCAACTTCGCCGCCGGTGGCATCGCGACGCCCGCCGACGCGGCGCTGATGATGCACCACGGCTGCGACGGCATCTTCGTCGGGTCGGGTATCTTCGGTGCGGAGGACCCCGAGGCGATGGGCACCGCCATCGTCGAAGCGGTCAACAACTGGGACGACCCCGAGACGCTCGCGGAGATCAGTTCGAATATCGGCAAGGGGATGAAGGGCGACGCGAACGCCGACCTCCCCGAGGAAGAGAAAATGCAGGGCCGCGGCGTTTAGACCGGCGCCGACCGGAGGAGGGCCTCGACCAGTCCCGTCTAGTCACCAGCTATTTGTCACCTGGGGCGAGTTCGTTCGCCCGATGCGTTCGCCCCGCTACGCCCTCCTCGCAGTCGCTGCACTGCTCGCCCTCCCGCTGGTCGCGCCTGCTACGTCCGCGGCGCCGCCGCCAGAGGACGTCTGCGGCGTCTGCGGCCACGAGTTCGAACAGACCGCGGCGGACCTCGGTGCGAACGTCACCGTGGTCGAGAGCGAACTCGACGTCCGCGTCGCCGAGGCGGGTAGCAGCCGCTGGACGGCACGGGTCTGGGTCGACGAGCGGGGTGCCGAGCACTTCGCCGCGAACCGGACGCTGCTGGAGCAGACCGTCGAGCGGACCTACGAGTCCGGGTACACGGTCGTCGACAACCCGCGGAACCTCTCGGTGACGCTCGACGAGCGGCTGGTCGTCGTCACGTTCACCGTCGACGACGCTGCGCAGCGCTACCCCGGTGGCGTGGTCGTATTCGACGCCGTCGCCAGTGATTCTGCCGACGGCAACCCCCGTCTCGTGGCCGACGAGGTGACGGTCAGGGGGCCTCCGTCGACGGTCGTCACGCACGCGCCATCGGGCGCGTCCAGTGAGGGGAACCGGAGCGTCTGGACCGCTGGCGAGACGGTCCTCGTCCGCGATAGCGTGGTCGCCTTCGCCCCGGACGGCGGCGTCGCTTCGCAGACGGCGACTGCTGCCGTGATCCGCTGGCACGGACTCGAAGCGGCGGCTCCGGGGCTGTTGGAGTTCGCGCTCGTCCCGGCAGGCCTGCTCGCGCTCGTGGCAACCGGCCTGCTCCTGGCTGGCCGGCACCTGCAGGCGGCTCTCGGCGACCCGAATCGGGTGACTCGGGCCCTCGCGGTCGGTGCGGGCCTCTACGCGGTCGTCGCTGTCGGCGGCGGTGTCGTCGATGCGGATTTCGCTTTCGTCCTCGCGGTAGTGGGGGTCCTCCTGGTTCCGCAGGTGTTCCTGACCGCAGCAGTGCTGCTCGCGGCCGGAAGAACGAACGGGGTCTCTCCACCTATCGGCGAGCGGTCCGCTGGCGTCACGGTCGCGGCCTGGACACTCGTCCTCGTCCTCGGCGCGCCCTTCAGCAACGTACTGGCGCTGCTAGCCAGCCCGCTCGTCTTCCTGCCGTTCGGCGTCCTCGCGGGCGCGGACCACCCGGGACGGCTCGCGTTCCCTGCAGTCGTCGTACTCGGTACAGCCGCGGCCGCGCTCCCCTTCGTCGACCAGGTCGGTCTCCTGCTGGTCTCGCCGGAGATGCTCGCGGGACACGCCATCGTGACGGCCGCCCTCGGGGTGCCGCTGTTCACACTCGGGCGGCGGTTCGGTGACGCCGCGTCGTCCGGGCGCGACGCTTCCGCCGTCGCAACCGCGACCGAGTGACTGCGGCGCGCTCGCCGTCGCCCGTTCTTCCCGGCCGTCTGCGGCGCTTCCGACGGCGGACCGCGATATCGCTCCACGGACGACTATCCCGTAGCCAGCACGTCGTCGATCCGATCTTCGAGCGCGTCGATCTCCTCGTGTAGCTCTGCGGCCTCTTCGTCTTCCAGTGCCGCGAGCCTGTCTTTCAATCCCTGCAGTCGCGAGCGCTTGGCGTCGCTCTCGACGCCGGTCTTCTGGACGTAGTACTGTTCGTGGACGTCGTACACCTCCGCTTCGCCGATCTCGCTCGTCGCCAGCACCACGTCGAGTTTGTCCTCGTCGACGCCGAGAACCCACTCCCTTGGAACCCCTGCCTCGTCGAGCACCTCCAGCACGACGTCCTCGTCCTTCAGCGTCCGGCGCTCGCGTCGCGTCCGCGAGACCGTCCCGTACTGGCCGTGCAACCGGCCGTCGGGGCCGACGTGGTCCAGCAGGTCGCGGCCGACGTCGCGTCGCAGGTCGTCGGCGCCCCACTGGACGTCCGAGAGGAGGACGTACACGTCGACCAGTTCCTCGGCCGGTAACTCCTCCAGTGCGGTGACGTCGTGACGTTCGAGGAAGTCGGCGACGAGCAGAGCGTCGTCGTGGACCTCCTCGGGTGGCCGGCGGACGTCCCAGCGGGACCGGACGAACGGGCTCTCGATGGGAACGTCGTCCGGGTCGGAATCGGTGGCGTCCGCCCGCCGGAGCGTCCCGGCTCCCGCTCCCGCCCCCTCGACGGCGTACTGGGGCGCGAGGCTCAGAACGGTGACGTACGGCCCGACGCCGGGCGGGAGCGAATCGAGGTCGAGCCCCTCGTCGTCCACCGAGTCGGCGAGGACGTCGAACTGGTCGCGCCGGAGGTCGCGGCTCCCGCCGTCCAGGAACTCGACGGTCACCCGGTCGTCCTCGATGCGTTCGACGACGAACACGCGCTCGTCGTTGGGCGTGACGAGCACCTCGTCGTGGTCGAGCACCTCGCAACGGTCGCGGACGGACTGCCACGTCGCGTCGGTGGTCATGGCCGTCCGTTGGGGCGCCGCGGGCTTAACGTGTTGGCCTGCCGTCACGACGGCCCCAGAACCGCCGGACGGCGTATCCTCGCAAACGAAGGTAACGCCCAAGTTCTCCGAGGCGAGAGTGGGGGGCATGCAAGCGACGGCGACGTCGAACGAGACGTCCGGTGGATCCGCGACGGAGACGCCGAGCCTGACGTCCGGTGAGTCCACGGCGGGGGACGGGCTCGTCGAGGTCGCCACGGGATTCCAGCGATTCCTGGAGGGGCTCGTCGCGTCCGAGGGGCGCCTCGTCGCCAGCCTCGTGCTCGCGGGCGCGCTCGTCGTCGGCATCTTCGTTCTCCCCGCCGTCGCGGGTCGCGTTCGCTCGCTGCTCGCCGAGACGGGCCAGACCGACCGGGCCGTACGTGGCGTCGAACGAGCCAGTCGGTACGTCCCAACCAGTTTCGCCGAACTGCTCCTCCGGACCGCCCAGCTGACGGTGCTGGTCGCCGTCGTCACGGCGTTTCTCGTCGTCTGGGGGGTGGTCGACCTCTCGACGACGGCCGACGACCTGCGGAATGCTGTCGGACCCAACCTGTACGACGCCGTGAAGACGGTGCTGATCGTCGCCGTCGCCTTCGTCGCCTCTGACCAGTTGCAGCGGTTCATCGCGAAGGTCGCACGGCAGGTCGACGGGATGACCGAACACCAGGAGGAGATACTCCTCCGCGTCGGCCAGGTGACGATTTTCGTCACGCTGGGGGCCACCATCCTCGCTGTGTGGGAGGTCAACGTCGGCGGTCTGCTGGTCGGGGCGGGGTTCCTCGGCATCGTCGTCGGCTTCGCCGCACGCCAGACGCTCGGCTCCCTCATCGCCGGTTTCGTCCTGATGTTCTCCCGGCCGTTCACCATCGGCGACTGGGTCGAGATCGGCGACAACCAGGGCGTCGTCACAGACATCACCATCTTCAACACGCGCCTGGAGAACTTCGACGGCGAGTTCGTCGTCATCCCCAACGACCAGGTGAGCGACCGCTCCATCACGAACCGGAGCCGGAAGGGACTGCTCCGACTCCGTACCGACGTCGGGGTCGACTACGAGGCGGACGTCGAGACGGCCAGAGCGGTCGCCCTCGACGCGATGGAAGACGTCGACGCCGTCGTGACCTCGCCCCAGCCCCAGGTCGTCCCGAAGGCGTTCGGTGATTCGGCCATCCTCCTCGAACTCCGCTACTGGATCGACCACCCCTCGCCGCCCCGGAAGTGGCGCGCCGTCTCGGCCGTCGTCACCGCCGTGAAGGCGGCCTTCGACGAAGAGGGGATCACGATTCCGTACCCCCAGCGGACCGTCTCGGGTCGGGACGCGACGGCCGCCGCCGAGGACGCGAACGGATCGCTCGCGGACGGTGAGGCCGACGGCGACGGTATCGACGCCAGCGTCGGGAGCGTCGACGACCACCCCGTCAGGGAACCAGACGACTAGTCCGCCAGGCCGGAGACGACCAGTCCGGCGCCGACTACCCACGTCCCGGCGAGCACTCCGAGCACCGCGACGTGGAGGAGCCAGCCGAGGCCGCCACCCATTGCGAGGGGACCGGTGGTCGCCGCGACGGCGGAATCGAGTCCGGCGTCCATCGTCGGCGCGTCACCGAGGACGAGAAGAAACGTGACGAGTGCGAGCGGTGCCGCCGTCAGGGCGACGACTGTGCCCGCCCGCGTCAGGACCCGACCGGCGGTCGCGAGGCTCGTCGGCCGCCCCCGAGCCCCCGCGTCGAACTCCGGCCGGATCCGTGGCATGCGATCACGTAACACTGCTGACGTGATAAATGTCCCTCTATACTGTGGGTGACGAGGGGGGTCCAGTAGAGGCACGGCCGAAGGGGGAAGACAGACGCCGTTCGGAGTCGGACCCGGCTGGTCGTCGAGCGAGGACTCGTCCCTGTCCCGTCTGGCACTCTCTCGGACGGTCACTCGTATCGGTATCGCTTGGCCACGCCCGAGACGACAGTGTACCCGATGGCGAGGACGAGCACGAACCCGAACGTGGCCAGCGAGTCCACACTCACCTGCCCGCCCTCGGCGTATACCGCCGCGGCGTAGGCGACGGATATGACGAGCACGAAACCGGTGAGTGCGACGCCGGTCTGGGCCGCAGTGAGGAACTCCTTACCGCCCCGCAGAAAGTACACTCCGGCCAAGAACAGGGCAATCAGCGTCCCCTGAACCGGCCCGAACGGCCCCCCGTCTGCCAGGCCCGCGAGAAAAACCAGTGCGATCAGGGGCACCATCAGTAGCGTGAGCAGTGCCAGCTTGATTTTCTTCGGGGACACGTCCACGCAGCGGTTACTTGGTCGGGGCTAAAATGCGCTTATTTCGATTCGTCGATCGAGGGGACAAAACCTGCGGGCGCAGGAGGGGCCGTAGTCACTATAGAATATACTGAGAGGCAATCCACTACCAAAAACTAGTACACCGTCGCGCCCTGTCCGATGCGCGTCTGGTACACTGTCGCGTCGGCGCCGGTGTCGTCGAAGGCGTCCAGCATCGCCGTGCCGATGGCGCGCTGGTCGCGCTCGTAACAGGCGGCGATGACCGCGGGACCGGCGCCGCTGATGGTGACGCCCGTCGCGCCGGCGTCGAAGGCGGCCTCGCGGACGGATTCGTAGCCGTCGATGAGCTTCGCGCGGGCGGGCGTGACGACGGTGTCCTCCATCCCCCGGCCGACGAGTTCGGGGTCGTCGCGGTGCATCCCGGTGGTCAGCGTCGCGGCGTTGCCGACGTTCTCGACGAGCTGGGAGACGCGGGCGCCGTCGGGGACGACTTCCCGGGCGTCCCGCGTCGAGACGACGATGTCGGGGAGACAGGCCACCAGCGGGATGTCGGCCGAGACTTTCGTGACGCCGTCGGGCGTGGCGATGGTGAACCCGCCCATGATGGAGGGGGCGACGTTGTCGTCGTGGGCGTCGCCGGAGACGACGGCCTCTCCCTTGGCGGCGATAGGGACCAGTTCCTCTCGTGAGTGGCCCCGGTCGTACAGCTGGTTCAGCGCGACGGCGGCCGCGGCCGCGCTGGCGGCCGAGGAGCCCAGGCCTGACGCCGGCCGGATACCCTTGTCTATCTGGATGTGCGCGGGAGCGTCCAGGGCCTCGGCGACGGCCCCGACGGTGTTCTTCTCGGGGTCCTCCGGGATGAACTGGCTCCCCGCGCCGGTGACGTCGATGATGGTCCGGTCGGCCTTCTCCACGCGGACGACGTCTGCCGGGCGCTCGAGGGCGACGCCGAACACGTCGAAGCCGCTCCCGAGATTGGCACTCGTCGCCGGCGCCCGGACGGTCAGCATACCTCGCAGTTTTCCCAGTGCCGGCAAAAAGGTAGCGGACCGTGGTGGTCCGCCGCCGGCTCGGAACGTCGCGAGGACAGGCTGGTCCGTTCGCCAACAGTGGCGTCCTCGTCAGTCTCACACGTGAAAATTCGCCCGGAAGCACTAAGCCAGCGTCTGGTAATCAGGTGGTATACCGACTGCTATGGGTGCCCACACGCTGACACTCGTCGCCGCCGGGAGCCTCGCAGGCGCGTTCGTCGGTCTGGTGGTGGCCGCGATCGCCTGGAACAACCGCGAGCGACCCGCAGCGACGCAGTTCGCCCTGCTCATGGTTGCCGTGGCCGGCTGGTGCGTCTTCGCCGCCGCCCAGATGGTCGCCACGACGACGGCGGAGGCGTACCTGTTCGACCGGATCGTCCGGGTCTCGTCGACGCACGTCCCACCGCTCGCACTCACGTTCGTCCTGGCCTACGGGGGCCACGACGAGTGGCTCGCGCCGAAGTGGCTCGCGCTCCTCTGGGCGTACCCGGTGATCTACATCCTCCTCTCGGTGACCGCCCCGCTCCACGGGCTCGCGACCGGTCCGGCCGCCGTGACGTTCCAGACGGTCGCCGGCGTGACGGCGCCCGTCGTACCGGTCGGGCCCGCCAAGACCGTCCACCTGGCGTTCGCGTACGTCGTCATGGTGCTGGTCTACCTCGTCCTCTTTCGACTCCTCCGCCGGACGCGGACGGCCCACCGGGGCCAGGCAGCGGCCGTCGTCGTCGGCTCGGTCGCCCCGTTCTTCGCGAACGTCGCGTTCTACACCGGCTTCCTGTCTCATCCGGGACTCGATCCCACGCCGATGACGTTCGTTCTCAGCGGCGGTATCATCGGCTGGGGGCTGTTCAGGCACAACTTCCTGTCCGTGACGCCGCTCGCGAGCGACGTCCTGATCGCCGGGTTGCCCGACCCGGTTCTCGTCCTCGACAGGGACGACAGGGTCGTCGACAGCAATCCTGCGGCGGCCGCGGCGCTCGTCGGTGACGACGTCGAGGGCGAGTACGTCTCCGACGTCGCTCCCGGACTGATCCGCTCGCTCACCGAGGAGGGCATCTACTCGGTCCCGACCGAGCACGCGACCGACGGGGGCGTCACACGTTTTTACGACCCCCAGGTCGAGACCATCGACGACCAGCACGACACCGAGCGGGGTCGGCTCGTCGTCCTCCGGGACGTGACCGGCCAGCATCGTCGGCAGGACCGCCTCGAAGCCCTCCAGGCGGCGACCCAGCGGTTCATCGCCGCGTCCACCGACGAAGAAATCGCGTCACTGGCGGTCGACTTCCTCGAACAGGCCCTCGACCACCACGGCGCCGGGGTCTTTCTCGTCGACGACGCGGAGACCACGCTCCAACCGGCTGCGCTCACAGACACTACCGCCGGATACTACGACGACAAGGACCTGACGATCGGCCCCGACAGCGTCCCCTTCGACGCCTTCGAGTCCGGGGAGCAGCGGACGCTCACCGTCGACGATGGGTCCCCGTTTACCGTCTTCACCTTCTTCCCGCTCGGCGACCACGGCGTCGTGGCCATCGGGTCGCGCGAGGAATTCGGCTTCGCCAGCGACGACGAGCAGTTCGCCGCCATCCTCGCGCGGACGACCCAGGTGGCGCTCTCGCAGGTCGAGCGCGAGGGGGCGCTCAGACAGAGCAGGGCCTCCGTCGAGCGCCGGAGCGAGCAGATAGAGTTCTTCAACGGCGTCCTCCGCCACACCATGCGGAACGCCCTGCTCGTGATCCAGGGACGGGCCGACCACCTGCGCGCACACGTCGAGCCGTCTCAGGAGTCCCACATCGACGTCATCGAGCGCTGGTGTGAGGACCTGGCGACGCTCAGCGACGAGATTAGAGCGCTCAACGACACCGTCACCGCGACGGAGAGCGAGCGCTTCGAGGCAGTCGACCTGACGGCGCTGCTGCGGTCGCGGACCGAGCGGGTCGCACTGGAGTTCGAGTCCGTCGACGTCACAGTCGACGTCGGAGACGACCTGCAGGTGCGGGCCAACGAACTCGCCGGCCGGGTCCTCGACACTGTGATCCGCAACGCCGTCGACCACAACGACGCGACCGAACCGCGCGTAGAGATTTCGACGCAGCTGGCGGCCGACCGGGTCCAGGTCCGCGTCGCCGACAACGGCTCGGGGATGTCCGACGAGATGAAGGAGTCGGTCTTCGAGCGGGCCCTCGCGACGAACCAGACTGCGAGCGGCTTCGGTCTCTACTTCGTCTCCGTCGTGATGAATCTCTACGGCGGTACCGTCTGGTTCGAGGACAACGACCCTCGCGGGACCGTCGCCGTTCTGGAGTTCCAGTCCACCGCGGCGGAGTGAGAGCGACGGTCGCGACCTCGTCTCGTTTCGGGAACAACTGTTTTCTCACCCCCGGACCAAGCGCCTCGCATGTCCCGTCCCGCCCTCCAGGTCGCGGACCCGACACCGGTCAGGCGCTCGGACCCCGTGTTCGGCATCGCCGCGGGCCTCTACCTCGCCCTGCTACTCTCGCCAGCCGTCCTCCTCGCGGTGTCGGTCACCGGCTGGACCGAGCCCGGCGTCCTCTACGGAACGTTCCTCGTGACGGGCGTCGGTGCGCTCGCACTGGCCGGCCTGGTTTTCAGCCGTCATCCCGGGCTGGTTCCCCGGCTCGGATCGTCACCGCTGGCGTGGCTCCCCGCCGTCATGGGGGTGGTCGTCGCCGCCGGTGCGCTGGCCACCTTCGAGTACGCCGGTGGTCTCTCGGTCCTCGGCGCCTTCTTCGGCCTGTTCGCGGCACTAGTCGGGACTCTGCTGGGCGCGCTCGCCCGCTCGCGGTACGCGAACGCCGTCCTCGAGGACGCCGCCGAGCAGCTGGCCTTCGAGGCGGGCTGGCCGCAGGGTCCCCGAAACCGTGTGTACGCCGTGGCCGGCGTCGTGGCCGGCCTCTCCGCCATCGGGTGGCTCGCCGGCGTCGTCGCGGGGTTCGACTGGCTGGTGACGCTCTGCCAGATGGGCTTCTCCCTGGGCCTCGTCACGTCGGTCGTCGGCCGGTCACGCACCTATCGGGTGACGTCGGCGGGACTGGCGGTCGACGAACCGCTCCGGACGCGACTGCTGCCCTGGTCTGCGTTCGAGGGCTGGGACCGAACCGACGACGCCATCGAAGTCCGTCGTCCCTGGCGGGTGGACGTTCGGCTGGCGACCGACGACCTGGCGGACCCCGACGCCGTCGCGGACGCGCTCGCTCGTCACCTCCCGGCGCGGGCCTGAGCTTCGCCAGCGTTTAATCACCCGTTCCCCTACCCTCTCCCGTGAGTACACACGTCCCGACCGGCTGTGAGGCCATCGACGAGCTGTTCGGCGGTGGCTTCGAGCGGGGTGCGGTGACCCAGATCTACGGGCCGCCCGCCTCGGGGAAGACGAACCTCGCGCTGAGCGCCGCCGTCGAGGTGGCCGCGAGCGGCCGGTCGTCGCTGTACATCGACACCGAGGGGCTCTCCGCCGACCGGATGCAGCAGGTCGCCGGCGCCCGCGCCGAGCGGACCGACGACAGCATCGAGGATCTGGCCGGTCGCATCATCATCTCCGACGCGCTGGACTACGAACAGCAGGAACAGGCCGTCCAGGACGCCGCGGACCTGGCCGCGGAACTCGACCTGATCGTCCTCGACAGCGCGACGGGGTTCTACCGGCTGGAACGCACCGCCCAGGAGGAGGGCGAGGCGCTCCGCGACGTGGCCCGCCAGATCACCCACCTGCTCTCGCTGGCCCGCAAACACGACCTGGCGGTCTGTTTCACGAACCAGGTGTTCTCGGACCCCGACGGCGACCGGAGTCGGGCGCTCGGCGGCCACACGCTCAACCACTGGTCGGGTGCGATCGTCCGGCTCGAACGGTTCCGGGGCGGGAACCGCAGGGCGACGCTGGAGAAACACCGTGCACAGCCGGCCGGCGAGAGCGCCCGTTTCCGCGTCACCGACGCGGGGCTCGAGGGCGTCGAGGACGGGCCTCGCCAGTGACCGGGCGCCGCCGCTGACCGGGCCGTTCCCGTCTCCTCGCGAGGGTTTCGCGGGCTCGGATTATCCCCATCGATAATGGCCGAGGTAGGTTTATCCCGGAGTATCATGATCGATGTGCCAATAGGTGTCACTACTGATGGCAGACCCACGCTTCACACGCGTACGCAGGTGGCTGGCGCGACGATGGGGGACCAGGGAGACCCGATCACTCGAACCGGACGGCGGTGCCGTGGTCGGCGCTGCCGGCGGTGGCACGCGGGAGTCGCTCGCGGCGGCCTACGACCCGTCGCTCGACGAGCTCGGGTCGCTCTACGGGTCGGCCGACGGGGCGGCCGTCGGCGACGCCCACCTGACCGGTCTCTTCGAACTGGACGAGGCCGACGTCGCCGCGCTCGTCGAGGACTACCGGGAGGCCGACATCGACGCGTCGACGTTCGTCGCCTCCCAGCGCGTGGCCAACGAGGCCATCGTCGGCGCCGTCTTCGACGAACTCCGGGAGCGACTCGACCCCGAAGCGCGGGCCGCGCTCGACGAGAGCGAGGCGATGCTGGTCGAGGGCCTCGGCGCGTCGACGGACGTGTTCGCGGCCGGCGTCGGGGCCTACGACGCGGCGGACGGCGGTGGTGACGACGGCGCGTCGACGGTCGGTAACGCGGCCCCCGGCGACGGACTCGACTACCACCGGGTACTCCACCACGTCGGGACGCCGCTGTTCGTCCTCGACCCGGAGGGCGAGATTCTGACCTGGAACTCGCAGCTGGAAGACCTCACCGGCGTCTCCGAGGCGGCGGCCCAGTCCATGGAGATGGCGAGTATGGCCTTCTATCCCGACGGGCGGCGTGGGCAAACGCTCGCGGACAAGGTGCTCGACGCGCCCGAAGCGACCGACGCCGAGTACGACGTGCCGCGGGTCGAGGAGGCAGATTTCACCCTGTATCGGGACACGAGCGTCATGGTCGATCCCGACGGCGAGGAGGTCCACATCTCCTTCTCGGCGGCGCCCATCTACGACGACGACGGCGCGTTGCTCGGCGTCGTAGAGATGGTCCAGGACCGGACCGACGACGCGCTCCGCCACGAGCAGACCGCCGCGCTCGTCACCGAACTCGAGGAGACGATGCACGACATCCAGAACGGGGACCTGTCGGCGCGAGCCTCCTTCGACAACGAAGGCGACCACGTCGACGAGTCGCTGCTCGCCGTCGTCACCGAACTCAACGAGATGGCGAGCGCGCTCGAGGGTCTCATCGAGGGCGTCGACCGGAGCGCGAACTCGCTGGCCTCGGCGACCGACCAGTCGGCAGACGCCGCCCACGACGTCGAGGCGTACGTCACCGCCCAGAACGAGATCCTCTCGGAGGCCGCCAACGACGTCCAGGACGTCAGCGCCAGCATGGAGGAGATCGCGGCGACGTCGAGCGAGGTCGCCTCCGCGGCGACGCGGGCGCTGGATGCGGTCGACGACGGCGCCACCGCCAGCGAGGAAGCCCAGGCGGTGACCGACGAGCTGACGGCGACGAGCGACGACCTGGTCGACAGCGTCGGCGAACTGGCCGACCGGATGGACCAGGTCAACGAGATCATCGACATCATCGCGGACGTCGCCGAGCAGACCAACATGCTCGCGCTCAACGCCAACATCGAGGCCGCCCGCGCCGGCGAGAGCGGCAGCGGCTTCGCCGTCGTCGCCGAGGAGGTCAAGACGCTCGCCAACGAGACCAGCGAGTACACCGAGGAGATCTCCGGAAACATCGAAGCGATCCAGCAGCAGGCGACCGACACCGTCGACACGGTCGAGGAGTCCAACGAGCAGATCCTCCGCGCCGAGACGAAGATAACCGACGCCCTGGACGCCCTGGACGACATCTCCGAGGCGGTCGAGGAGGCCGCCTCCGGCATCAACGAGGTCGCCGACGCGAACGACAGCCAGGCCAGCGCCGTGGAGGGTATCACGACCACCATCGAGGAGGCCCGAAGCCACGCCGAGGACGCGGAGGCCGCCGCCGCCCAGATCGTCGACGCGACCGGTTCCCAGTCCCAGACCGTCAGGGAACTCGTCGACAGCGTCGAGGAACTGTCGACCGACGACTGAATCTCCTTCCTTCCGTCCTACCGTCCTTCCCTCCTTCCCTCCTTCTGTTCTTCCTCGACTCGGTAGGCGCTCTCGCGTCGCGCTTCGCGTAGGTACTCACTCACACACGGACAATTCTCGGCTGCGTCGACTCGCCGTCTGTCCAGAAATCGAATCGCGTGGCCGGACGGCCGGGAGACGAACCCGGTACCGGCCTCACTCGACGTCGTAGACGTCCGCGGCCCACTCCGCGAGCGTCTCGGGCTTCGTCCGCCCCGTCCGCACGTCGAGCATCTCACAGTCCTCGAACAGCACGACCGCGGGGGCCGCGTTGACCTCGTACTCCTTGCAGAACCCCGGGCACTGTTCGCCGTCGAGCCCTGCCACCCGGGCGTCGCCCGGGAACGCGGCCAGGACGTCGTCGAGTTCCTCCTTCATCGCGTCGCAGGGGGCACAGCCGCGCTTCCACACCGTCACGACGGCCCGGTTGTGCGTGGTGAGGAAGTCGCCGTAACACTCGTCGTCGAGTTCGACGACGGATTCTGGCACCGGCGACTGGGGACCGACTTCGGTGACGATGCTCGCCATCTCGGCGAGTTCCGCGACCGAGCAGTCCTCGAGCGTGGCGTAGAGCGTGAGGTACGTCGCGAACTCCTCGCGCGTGACCTCGTGGCGTTCGACGTGTTCGGCGGCGGCCTCGGCCGAGTCGAAGCCGAACGTGTCGGCGACGGCCTGGTGGAACTCCGCCTCGGTGACGTCGAGGTAGGTGTCGTAGTAGACGTGGCGGTCCTGCTCGAACTCGTCCGTGGTCGCCAGCTCCCCCGTCACGTCGTCCTCGACGAGGACGCCTTTCGCGACGAGCGCGTCGACGTAGCTGTCTACCTGGGCTTCGTTCACTGTGTTAGACCCCCAGGTACCGCTGGCGCGTCTCGTCGTCCTCGCGCAGTTCGTCGGCGGACCCGCTGAACACGACCGCACCCTGGTCGACGACGTAACACCGGTCGGCGATCTGCATCGCTGCCGCGGCGTTCTGCTCGACGAGCAACACCGTCGTCCCGTCGTCGCGGATGCGCTCGATGGCGTTCTCGACGGTCTCGATGATCTGCGGGGCGAGCCCCTCGTAGGGCTCGTCCAGCATCAGGAGATCTGTGCTCTGTTTCAGCGCGCGGGCGATGGCGAGCATCTGTTGCTCGCCGCCCGAGAGCGTGCCGGCCTGCTGACTGGCGCGCTCGCCGAGTCGCGGGAAGTCGTCGTACACCTCCTCGGTCGTCATGCCGGTGTGTTCGAAGTCGATGTCCCGGCCCCAGGTGTTCGAGGGGTTCGAGACGACCTCGGCGAGGTGGAGGTTCTCCTCCACGGTGAGGTTGGCGAAGACCCGGCGCTCCTCGGGGACGTGCGAGATGCCCAGCGCCGAGATGTCCTCGGTCGGCAGGTCGGTGATGTTCCGTCCCTTGTAGGTGATCGTGCCGTCCCGGACCGTCGGCGGGCGCGCGCCCGCGATGCTCCTGAGCGTCGTGGTCTTGCCCGCGCCGTTGCGGCCCAGTAGCGCGCAAATCTCGCCTTCCTCGACGTGCATCGACACGTCGCGGAGGATGTGACTCTCGCCGTAGTAGCTGTCGACGCTGTCGAGTTCGAGCAGGCTCACAGCTCGACACCTCCGAGGTACGCTTCCTGGACGTCGGGGTCGCCCTGGACCTCCTCGGGCGTCCCTCTGGCGATGATGTCACCCTGGTGTAACACGGCGATGCGGTCGGAGATGCTGAAGACGATCTCCATGTCGTGTTCGACCAGCAGGATGGTCAGCCCCATCTCCTCCTGGACGCGCTCGATCAGGTCGACCGTCTCCTGGGTCTCCTCCGGCGACATGCCGGCGGTCGGTTCGTCCATCAGGAGGAGCGACGGTTCACTCGCGAGGGCGATACCGATCTCCAGGCGACGCTTGTCGCCGTAAGGGAGGTCGGCCGCGGTGACGTCCTTCTGCGGGAGCAACTCGACGGCGTCGAGGACGTCGCGAGTCCGCTCGGCGACCTCCGGATAGCTGTCCCGGTGCCGGAGGAAGTTGAACCGGAAGGAGCCGTGTTCGGCCCCCAGCGAGGCGATGTTGGCGTTCTCCTCCACGGAGAGGTCCGGGAAGATAGAGGCCGTCTGGAACGACTTGCCGACGCCGCGCTGGACGACCTCGTGGGGTTCGAGGTCCGTTATCGACTCGCCCTCGAACAGGATGTCACCGCTGGTCTCCTCGAGCATCCGGGTGATGAGGTTGATCAGCGTCGACTTGCCCGCACCGTTGGGGCCGATCAGCGACAGCAACTCGCCATCCTGTATCTGGAGGTTCACGTCGTCGGTGGCCGTGAGGCCGCCGAACTCCTTGACGAGGTCGCGCGTCTCGAGGATGGTGCTCATCGGTCCTCACCTCCGACGAGGGACGTGATCCAGTCACGGCCGTTTGCGGCTTTCTGGCGTGCGATCGTCGGGGCTTCCGGTAAGAGGAGGCTCTTCTCGCGCACCCAGGAGATGCCACCCCAGATGCCGTTGGGCATCGTGACCACGACGACGATGAAGACGACGCCGAGGATGAGGTGCCAGAAGTCGCCGATGCCGGCCATGCCGCTGACGATGTTCGCGACGTACATGTACAGCCCGGCGCCGAATATCGCGCCGAACAGGGAGCCGGCGCCGCCGAGGACGGTGATGACGACGATGTCGCCGCTGACCGTCCACTGTAGCGTGTTCTCGATGGGCACGTACGAGCGCTGGATCGTGTAGAGGCTCCCCGCCACGCCGGCGAAGGCCCCCGAGATGATAAAGGACATGAGCTTGTATCGCCAGACGTTGAGACCGACGAACTCCGCGCGCTGTTCGTTCTCCCGGATCGCCCGGAGCACGACGCCGTACGGTGAGTTGAGGATGCGGTAGCCGACGACGACCGCGAGGACGAGCGCGGTGCCGGCGAAGACGTACATCCAGTTGCTGACGAACGCTACGGGCACGAACGGCACCTGGCTGCCCAGGTCGATGACGCCGAGCAGGTTCCCGACCTCGACGCCGGTGAACCCGTTCTCGCCGCCGGTGACGGTGGACAGCGGCGAGAGGAAGATGTAGTAGATCATCTGTCCGAACGCCAGCGTGAGGATGGCGAAGTAGATGCCGCCGCGGCGCAGCGAGATCCACCCGATGACCCAGGCGAGCACCACCGCGACGGTGGTCCCGGCGAGGATCATCGCGATGGGGCTCCCGAACACTTCGGCGCTGAAGATGCCGGCGGCGTATGCCGCGGTGCCCCAGAACATCGCGTGGCCGAACGAGAGCAGCCCGGTGTACCCGAGCAGCAGGTCGTAGCCGATGGCGAAGATGGCCCAGATCAGCGTGAGCGTGATGAGGCTGTTGTACCACGTGAGGTCGCTCGGGAGACCGATCGCGTCCGGGACCGTCACCAGGACGAACGGCGCCAGGAGGACGCCGAGGATCGTCAGCACGGCGACGGTGGACTCCTGTTCGCGGACCGCTGCCCAGCGCTCGTACAGCGACGGCGACTGTTCGCCGGGCTCTGCGCTCTCCGGTTCGGTCGGAGTCTGGACCTCGTCGCTCATGCGGCCACCTCCTCCTCACCGAGGAGGCCCTGTGGCCTGGTGAGCAACACGACGACCGCGAGCACGTAGATGCCGACCTGTGCCCACGGCGTCCAGTTGACGGTGATACCGAGCAGCGAGACGCTGCCGAGCGAGATGAGCGCCACCTGGACCATCCCGATGAGCGTCCCACCGAGGACGGCGCCCCGGATCGACCCGACGCCGCCGATGACGACGGTCAGGAACGCCGGCACGAGGATCGACATCCCGATCTCGGGGTTGATGTTCGAGAGCGGCGCGCCGACGACGCCGGCGACCCCGGCGAGCGCCGCGCCGATGCCGAACATGACGATGTAGGGTCGGGTGATCTTGATGCCCAGCAGGCGCACCATCTCCGGGTCGCGCGTGCCGGCTTTGACGACCAGTCCGAAGTCGGTGTACTCGACGATGGCGTACACCGCCAGGACGAGGACGGCCGTGATCACGATGACCCAGAGTCGCCAGAGACCGAGGCTCACGGCGGTGAACGGGATGTCGGTGGGTCCCGAGAGCGGGATCACACCCAGGGCCTCCGGGGGGATCACCAGTTTGTAACTGCGACCGCCCACGAGGGCGTGGAGCGCCTCCTGGACGACGATGGCGAGCCCGAAGGTCACCAGGATCTGGTCCGTGTCGGGCCGGTCGTAGAACGGGCGCGCGACGTACCGCTCCATGGCGAGCCCGACGACGAAGACGAAGACGGGAACGAACACCAGGGCGGGCAGGAATCCCAGGTCGAGGCCGATCGTCTGGTATCCCCAGTCGGCCAGTTTCCCGTTCGAGACCGAGATCTCCTGGGCGATCAACAGCCCGGCGTACGCACCGATGACGTACAGCGCGCCGTGGGCGAAGTTGACGAACCGCAACGTCCCGAGAATGATCGACAGGCCGATGGCCAGCAGGACGTAGATAGCACCCTGCTGGAGTCCGTTGACCAGCAATACGATGATATCCCCGAGGATGTTCACGAGTCGATCACCTCGGAGGGAGCGAGACAGCCGCACCGTCTCCGTCGAATTTGATTGTCAGTAACAGGCATGGTAATGTGAGCCTCCGTCGATGAGGTATGTCAATGTAGGTAGTTCAGCAGACCGCCGACAGTTCACTCGTCTCCGTACTCTCCGAGTTCGCACTGCGACGCGGGTCCTTCGTCACAGCCGTAGCCGACGTCGTCGCGCGAGGTGATGTCGACGATTTCGAAGAACTGCCCGTCGCCCTGCTCGGACTCCGGGAGCCCGCGGACGACCGGGATCGCGCGCTGGGCCTGGTGGTCGCAGGCACGCATCGTCTCATCGCCCATCCCGATGTTGTCGTACTCGAAGCCTTCGAGCTGCCGGATGACCTCCGGCGGGTAGAACGTTCCGGCGCGTTCGACCGCGGCAGCGTACTGGAGCGTCCCCGAGTACGCGAGCTGGGCCGGCCCCGAGGGCACGCGGCCGTCGTACTCCTCGCCGAAGAATTCGGTGAAGGAGTTCGAGGGCTCGTTGTCGATCTGGGAGTCCCAGGCGATCGTGCCGTAGATGCCGTCGATGGCGGAACTGGCCGCCTCCGCCATGGGCCGGTTGTACAGCGGCATGACGATCTCCATGTCCTCGTCGATACCCGCGTCGATGGCCTGGTTCAGCGAGTTCGCCCCGTCCAGCCCGTAGTGGTTGAGGAACAGGACGTCGGCGCCCGAACTCTGGGCCTCCGAGAGGTACGAGGAGAAGTCGCTCGTGTCCAGCGGCGTCGCGACGCTGTTGACTTCCTCCCAGCCGGCCTCGCCGAAGAACTTCCGGATGGACTCCTCGACCGTCTTCCCCCAGGAGTAGTCCGCGTACAGCTGGTAGAACGACAGGTCGTCACCGTACTCCTCGGTGACGACGGGCGTCAGCGCCTGCCCAGTCATGTACGCGTTGAACATCTCCCGGAAGCTGTAGCGGACACAGTCCTGTCCGGTCGTGTCGTTGGAGTGTGTCAGACAGCACGTGAACATCACGTTCTCGCGCTGGGCCACGCCCTGCTGGGCGATGGCGACCGCGCTCGAGGAACCGCCGGCGAACATGATCACGTCGTCGCGCTGGATCATCCGTGAGGCGGACTCGTCCGCGGTCGAAGCGTCCGTGGCGGTGTCACCCTCCACGTAGTCGATCTCGTAGTCGAGGACGCCTTCGCCCGAGAGGTCGTCCCAGTTGTCGACCCAGCCGCCCCCGTTGTTGAGGTGTTTGACGGCCAGTTCGTACGCCCGGAGCTCGTCCTCTCCCTCCGAGGAGTACGGCCCCGATAGCGGGACGTTGAAGCCGAACATCGCCGTGTCGCCCTCGATCGGGTAGTTCCCGAGCGCGGGGTATTCGTCGTCACCGTTGCCACCACCATCGCCGGAACAACCAGCTAGCCCAGCCAGTCCGAGTGCACCAGTCGCGCCGGCCTGTTTTAGCACAGAGCGTCGTGAGACGCTCTTGTCATCGCTTGACATACACAGTACCACCTGTCGAGTACCCTCATAATAGTTGGGTATAATTATTCCAAACACACACGAACGGGTCGCGAAAATACGCCGTACGGTGGCCGGTATCCCGGAATAAATGCCCTCGACGGGGCGGCTCAGTCGCCGCGCATCCGGTCGCGGATCTCTTCGGGGACGCTCGGATCCCGGAGCGTCGTCGTGTTGCCGAGTTCCTCGTCGTTGGAGATGTTCTCCAGCAGGCGGCGCATGATCTTGCCCGAGCGCGTCTTGGGCAGGTCGTCACAGAAGATGACGTTCGCCGGCCGGGCGAACTTCCCGATCTCGTCCTCGACGGCCTCGACGATGCGGCCCCGTACTGCGTCGCTCTCCTCGACGCCGTCGCGCACGACGACGTAGACGTCGGGTACTTCGCCCTTCTCGGCGTCCTCGCGCGCGGCGACGGCGGCCTCGGCGACGTCCTCGACCTCGGCGACGGCGGACTCGAGTTCCATCGTGCCGAGGCGGTGGCCCGCGACGTTCATCACGTCGTCGAGGCGGCCGAGCACGCGGAAGTAGTCGTCCTGGCCGTGGACGGCACCGTCGCCGGCCTTGTACACCCAGTCGTCGGGGTCGTCGGAGTCGGTGTCCGAGAAGTCCTGCCAGTACTCCTCGATGAACCGCTCGTCGTTGCCGTACACCGTCTGGAGCATGCCGGGCCAGGGGTCCTCGATGACGAGGTTGCCGGCCTGGCCGGACGCGGGTTCGATCGGTTCGCCGTCGTCGTCGTAGATGGCCGGACTGATGCCGGGCTGGGCCTTGCCAGCGCTACCGGGCTTCATGTCGTCGAGGGCCGGCAGGTTCGTGATGAGGTGGCCGCCCGTCTCGGTCTGCCACCAGGTGTCGACGATGACGGCGTCCTCGTCGCCGATGTACTTGTAGTACCAGAGCCACGCTTCGGGCTGGATCGGCTCCCCGACCGTCGTCATGTGCCGGAAGTCGAAGTCGTAGTCCTGGACGTGCTCCTCGCCCCACTTCATGAACATCCGCACCGCCGTCGGTGACGTGTGGAAGATGTCCACGTCGTAGCGCTCGGCGATCTCCCAGATGCGGCCCTTGTGCGGGTGGTCCGGGGTGTCCTCGTACATCACGCTCGTGGTCCCCAGCGACAGGGGCCCGTAGACGATGTAGCTGTGGCCCGTGATCCACCCGATGTCGGCCGCACACCAGTAGGTGTCCTCGGGCTTGATGTCCAGCACGTTCTTCGACGTCGCGGTGACGTAGGACATGTACCCGCCCGTGCGGTGCTGGCACCCCTTGGGCTGGCCCGTCGTCCCGGACGTGTACATGAGGAAGAGCGGATCCTCGGCGTCGCGGGAGACGGGTTCGACGCGTCGCCGCTCGTTGTTCTCCAGCAGTTCGTCGACCAGGACGTAGGGGTCGTCGCTGGTTATCTCGACGTCGTCGTCGAGTTCGTCGTGGCGCGTCCACAGCAGGACGGTGTCGGGATCGGACTCCGCGAGTTCCAGCGCCTCGTCGCACTTCTCCTTGTGGTTCAGGAACTCGCCGCGGCGGTAGTAGCCGTCGACGGTGACGACGACGTCCGACCCGGCGCTGTCGATGCGGTCCGCGAGCGCCTGCGCGGAGAAGCCGGCGAACACCTCGGAGTGGGGCGCGCCGATGCGCGCACACGAGAGCATCGTCACCGGCAGCGACGGCAACATCGGGAGGTGACAGGTGACGACGTCGTCCTCCTCGACGCCGACCTCTTTCAGTACCGCGGCCATCTCGTTGACCCGGTTGTACAGGTCCTGGTACGTGATGTGCTCGCGCTCTTCGGCGTCGGTCCCCTCCCAGATGAGGGCGGCCTGGTTCTTGCGCTCCTCGAGGTGCCGGTCGATGCAGTTGTAGGAGGCGTTCAGTTTCCCGCCCGTGAACCACTCGTAGAACGGCGGGTTGGAGTCGTCGAGCACCTCGTCCCAGTGTTCGTCCCACTCCAGGAGCTCGGCGTACTCCTCGAAACACTTCGGATAGTTCTCGTCGAAACGCTCGTGGATGGAGGGGTCGGTGACGTTGGCCTGCCCGACGAACTGCGTCGGCGGCCGGAAGTACTCTTGCTCGGTCAGCCGGGCCTCCAGTTCAGCCTCGGCATCCACGTCGGCGTCGTCACTCATGGCAGATCGCCTCCGCGCCCGCGTCAGATACGGCCACCCGGTCGGTCGCCCGATGATCACCCTCCACGTCTGCTGCGGCCCGTGTCGCGTAACCTGTTGGCATAGAACGTCCGGAACATGTCGAAGGACGCTCTTAAGATGATCGTCTAAATAGCAAAAAGATCGTGACAGTGCCGGTCCGGGCGCGCCGGGATCACCGTTCGGCCTCGTCGAAGAACGCCGTCAGTAGCTTCTGTTGAGCCTTCCGGAGGTGGTTGTGGAGCGTCGGCGAGGAGACGCCGATCGAGTCGGCCAGTTCCTCGGCCGTGCTACCCCGGGGCCACTCGAAGTAGGCGGCGTGGTACGCCGCGGTGAGCACAGACTGCTGTTTGTCCGTCAGGTCGTCCTCCAGCGAGCGGCGGAACCCGTCGGCCGTCTGGACGGAGCGTTCGACCTCCTGTTTCGACAGCAGTTCGGCCGTCCGATAGGACGATTCCAGACCGCTGAGGACGGCCCTGACGTCGGTCTTGGCCGTGAACTCCGCCTCGATGCGCTGGACGCCGCCTTCGATGACGAACTCGTTGACGTGGCCGCCCAGTTCGATGAGCGTCGTCGCCGGCTCCTCACCACCGATGCTGAACTCCAGGAGGTACCCCTCCCCGTAATCCCGGATCAGGCGGGCGTTCTCGACGTCCGCGACGTCGGCGGCGTAGGTGAGCGCCTCGTCGGGCGATGCGCCCGTCATCGTCACGAAGTACAGCAGCGACTGGCCCTCGCCCGGGACGAGCCCCTCGAGTTCGAAGGTGGCGTCGAACCGCCGGGAGGCGTCGATGAGGAAGGCGTCCTCGTCGCGGACCCGGAACTCCAGTTCGAGCACGCTGTCGGCCAGCAGGAGCTTCTTGCGCTCGATGTCCGTCACCGCCTGCCCGACCTGCCAGCCGAGGCCGGCCAGCACCTCTCGCTCGTCGCTCCCGAAGGTGTCCGACCCCTCGCTACCGAGCACCAGCAACCCGTGGGTCGTCTCGCCGTACGTGAGCGGGACGAACGCGACGCTGGCGACAGTGTCCCTGAGCCCGTCGAGCCGGCCGTTCCCGTCATCGGGCACGTCGGTGCGCACCACGACCTGGTCCGTGGCGATGGCGGTCTGTCCCGGTGGGTCGTCGAGACCCGCCGTCGCGGAGACGAGCGCCCTCGCCGCGTCGTCGTCCACGCCGGCCCAGGTGCGCGGCTCGACGTGGCGGTCCCCGCTCGCGCCGGTGACGATGGCGAAACGGTAGGCGTCGTTCGCGGCCAGGCGCTCGCAGACGCGGCGTTCGGCCTCGCCCCTGTCCGCGGCCGAGGGGAGCACCTCGTTGACCGACCGGAGGCTGGCGATGGCGTCCGCCAGGCGGCCGTTCGGGCGCTCCGTAGTTGCCTCCTCGCTGGCGCCAGCGGCGCTGCCGTCGGGGCGGGCGAACACCGCGACCGTCCCGACTGGAGCGCCGCGGTCGTCCACGACTGTGGTCGCGGACCGGAAGGCGCGAACCTCCCCGCCGTCGGCCCGGCCGAGACGGACCCAGGAGTCGCCGTCTTCGTCCTCGTGTGCGCGTGCTCGCGCGTCGTCCTCTGAGGCGTACGTGACGGCCGCGTCTCGCCCGACCAGGTCGTCGAGCGTACGGCCGGTGAGCGCCGCGAAGCCGTCGTTGGCGTACTCTATCCTGCCGTCGGGGTCCGTGACGAGGACGCCCGACCCGGCCTGGTCGACGGCGCGTTCGACGTCACAGCCCCCCAGGCCGCCGGGGCCGTCCGCGAGGCTGGTTCCCTCCAGCGCGCCGAGGATCGCGCCCGCGTCGACGGATTCGGTGTCCGGGAGGAGCCCGTCCAGGTGGTCCCAGCCGCCGACAGCCATCACCACGCGCGGGTCGACGCCCTCCCCGTGGAGGAGACGGCGGCCGTAGTACCGGCGCAGGTCGCGCGAGGAGACGTCACCGAGCCGGGCGTCGCCGGTGGCCTCGGCAGCCCGGTCCGACACCTCGGAGACGATCATCTGGACGCGCCGCGGCGTCAGGTCGAAGACGGGCTCGTCGTCGCCGACGCCGTGCTCGTTGACGTACCGGTCCACCGCCGAGCGCACGTCGACGGGGACGTACGCGGTCCGGTCGCCACCGTCCCCGTCGGACAGCGCGAGGAGGTGGTGCCGGGCGTTCCGCGTGGTCCGCTGGGAGAACGACGCCGGCGTGACGCGACTGATCTCGGCCGGCCGGAGCCCGGCCTCCCCGCAGAGGCGGACGAACAGGGACTCGCGATACGTCTCTGCACACCGCCGGATGGCGCGGTAGTCCTCCTCCCGCAACGTAACGCCGTCGTGGGTGGCGGCGTCGGTTCGGGCGGCTCCCATGAGTGTGTTTCGCACAAACACGATACAGCGAAATAAGTCATTCGGAGCGTTCGGCCGTCGAGCGTGGCTACGAGCGTGATATCTGTGAGATTCGGGATTGAAGACGCTCACCCGTTTCGCTCGAGTGCAATTCCGCGAAACACTCGTGGGCGACAGGACGGCCGGTCGAGGCGGACCCGCGCTCACTCGCCGTCGAGGGCAGATTCGATCTCGCCGACGATCTCCGGGTTCCGCAGGGCGCTGGTGTCACCGAGCTCCTGCCCGCTGGCGATGTCCTTCAGGAGCCGCCGGAGGAGCTTCCCCGAGCGGGTCTTCGGGAGTTCGGGCGTGAACACGACGACGCCCGGCGTGGCGAAGGAGCCGATGGTCCGCTCGACGTTCGCGGTGATCCGCTCGCGCAGCCCATCGACGCCCTTGTGGCCCTCGTCGGTGCTGACGAAGGCGTGGACGGTGCTCCCCCCGCCCGGGGTCTGGACGTCGACGATGGCCGCCTCGGCAACCCCCTCGACGTCGGCGATGGCGCTCTCGAGTTCCATCGTCCCGAGGCGGTGGCCCTGGACGGTGACCGTGTCGTCGATGCGGCCCAGGACCGTCACGTAGCCGTCGTCGTCGATGCGCGCCGCGTCTTCGGTGACGTACCGCCAGTCCTCGTCGTCGGGTTCGCCGTCGGCCGGGAGGTCGAGCGGCATCCCCGGCCAGGGCTTCGTGACGGTGAGGTAGCCGCCGGTCTCCGGCGCGACGGACTCGCCGGTCTCGTCGACGACCGTGGCGTCGATGCCCGGAAGCGGCGGGCCGGCGCTGCCGGGTTTCATCTCGTCGACGCCGGGTACCGTCGAGACCAGGATCGACCCCGTCTCGGTCTGCCACCAGGTGTCGACGATGGGACACTCCCCGTTCCCGACGTGCTCGTAGTACCACCACCAGGCGTCGGCGTTGATCGGTTCGCCGACGGTGCCGAGCAGGCGCAGCGAGGACAGGTCGTGGGCGTCGGGGTGGTCGGCCCCCCACTTGATGAACGCCCGGATGGCCGTCGGTGCGGTGTAGAAGACGTCGACGGCGTTGCGCTCGATCAGTTCCCAGACGCGGTCCTTCTCGGGGTGGTCGGGAACGCCCTCGTACAGCATGGTGGTCGTCCCGAGCGCGAGCGGTCCGTAGACGAGGTAGGTGTGGCCCGTGATCCAGCCGATGTCGGCCGAACACCAGTAGGTGTCGTCGGGCTTCAGGTCGAGGACGGCGTGGCTGGTCCAGGCCGCGTGTGCCAGGTAACCGCCCGTGGTGTGTCTGATCCCGGATGGCTGGCCCGTCGTCCCGGAGGTGTAGATGACGAACAGTTCGTCGTCGGCCTCGCGCGTGACGGGTTCGACCTCCGCGCCGTGGTGGTCGGCGACGAGTTCGTCGTAATCGTGGTAGCCGTCGCCGAGGTGGACCTCCTCGTCGCCGAGGCGGTCGACGACGACGATGTCGCTGACCTCCTGGGACGCCATGATGCGGGCGTTGTCGGCCTTGTTCTTCTGGTGGACGGCGTTGCCCCGCCGGTAGTAGCCGTCGCAGGTGACCAGCAGTTCGGAGCCGGCCCGGTCCATCCGCTCGGCCAGCGCCTGGGCGGAGAAGCCTGCGAACACGACGTTGTGCGGCGCGCCGATGCGTGCACAGGCTAGCATCGCGACCGGAAGCTCGGGGATGGCGGGCATGTACAGCGTGACGACGTCGTCCGCTTCGATCCCGAGCGACCGGAGCGCCGCGGCGAACTCGTTGACCTCGTGGTAGAGGTCGAGGTAGGTGTACGTCCGCGTCTCGCCGCGCTTGCCGACCCACTTGATCGCCGCCTGGTTCTTGCGCTCCGCGAGGTGTCTGTCGACGCAGTTGTACGCGGCGTTGAGCCGCCCGTCGGGGAACCAGCTGACCCGATCGCCCGTCCGGTCGATGACCTCGTCGGTGGGCGTCTCCCACTCGAGCAGGTCGGCGGCGCGACGCCAGCACTCGGGCCAGGACGCGTCGAACGCGGCGACGTCCGACTCGTCGACGTTGGCCTGCTCGACGAAGGGCTCGGGCGGTTCCACCGCGGTCCGGCTGGTGAATCCCGTCTCCACGACCGGGTCGTCGTCCATCTATTACCACGTACTCGCCCCACGCCCTAATAAAATGGGCCCCGAATCGGCGTGCGAACGCGACGCCGGCTGGAGGGAGGACGTGACGTCAGATCGCTGCGACGGTCGTCAGTAGATGAGGTCCGCGTCGTTCTCGACCATGTAGAGGGTCCGGGCGGCGATGTTGACGGCGTGGTCGCCGACCCGTTCGAGGTCGCGGATCGTCAGGAGCAATCTGGAGACGTCGCCCATCAGCCGCTCGACCTCCTCCTCGGTGGCCTCGTCGGTGACCTCCCGCTCGATGAGGTCCCGGACGACGGCCTCGGAGGCCCGCTCGCAGAGCGCGTCGACCTCGTCGTCGGTCTCGGAGATCTCGTAACAGGTGTCGGCGTCCTGGTTCGCGTACCCGTCCATCGCGGCCTCGACCATCTCGATGGTGACGTCGGCGACGGTCTGGATGTCCACTTCCGGGAAGACGTCCTCTTCGGCCTCCAGCGAGTAGTCGCCGAGGTTGGTCGCCAGGTCGGCGATGCGTTCGAGGTCGGTGATGATCTTGAACGACGCCGCGATGAAGCGCAGGTCGCTCGCGACGGGTTGCTGGAGGGCCAGGAGGTCGATGCAGTCCTGTTCGAGTTCGAGGTACATCTGGTTGACCTCGTGGTCGCCCTCGATGACCTCCTGGGCGAGCTCTTCGTCTTTCTGTTCGAGGGCGTCCAGCCCCAGTCGGAGCCGTTCGAGGACGACTTCCGACATGTAGAGGACGTCCTCGCGGAGGTCGTCCAGTTTGTCCTGGTACGATTCGCGTGGCATACCTGAAATGCGACTGACGGCCGTATCAGCCTTTCCCTGGCCCCAAGTTTCCCCTCTATTATTCCTCCACCATGCGGGCGCTCGCCACCGCGTCGACGAGGCCCCGCAGGTCGGCGAACTCGTAGGTCGGGTCGGCGGCCAGCGTCAGGTCCCGGCGGTGCTCGCGCCGGAGGAACGCCGAATCGATCCCCGCGCGCTCGGCGGCGACGACGTCCTTCTCGCTGTCGCCGACGTACAGCGCGTCGGTCGTGCCGAGTTCGTCGAGCGCCCGCTCGACGTAGTGGGGATCCGGCTTCTTCCGTTCGGCCCCTTCGACCGTCGGGTCCCGGCCGTAATAGGTCTCGAAGTGCTCGCGGAGTCCGTGGTGCTCGACGATGAACTCGATGGTCTCGTGCTGGTTGTTGCTGACGATGGCGAGCGCGTGGTCCAGTTCGAACAGCGCCTCGACGTCCTCGTAGAGGGCCTTCGTCCCCGACCGGATCTCCTCGCGCTGGATCTCGACGGCGGCGGCCTCCCGGCGCGCCCACCACTCTCCCGGGTCGAGTCCGTGGGTCTCCCGAACGTCGTCGAACGGCAGGTCGTCCTCCTCGACGGCCCGCCGAACGAGGGCCTCCTCGGCGACGACGTCGAAGTGCTCGAAGCTCCGGTGGACCGCGTCGTACAGCCGCTCGCGGTCGGTCGGCTCGATCAGTACCCCGTCGTTGTCGAATACGATGGCGTCGTAGTCAGTCGAAATCATGGAATTCGATTCGAATGCGACTCTCGTTACCGTCGAACCCATCGTTCTCGACGCTCAAACCTTCTCCGGAGTTGCGAACTGGTTTCTCTCCCGTGGTGAAACCGTTTCGAGAACGGTATTGCAACCGCGTCCGTGTCGTTCCGGCCGATACGGCAGGGTGGGCTACTGCTCCGCCAGCCACTCGACTGCCTTCGATTGCGAACCGAACGTGCGGTACTCGTAGTCAGGATCGATCGCGTTCAGCTTCTCTTCGATCCGTTCCATATCGCCCTTGGAGATGACTGAATCGGCGTAGACGCCGGCTCCAGCCCGGACTCCCTGGTCGATCAGGTTCGGGACCCACGTCTTTCCGAGCCACTGCTTGTCCTCGTCGTTGTGTGCGGCGATCTCTTCGGTGTTGACGAGGTAGCGGTCGGCGTTCTCTTCCTCGACGATTTCGGCCCATCTTCGGGCGACCGCTCGAAGTTCCTCTCCCGACACGTACTTGTTGTACGTGAAGATGGGAATCCCGTGCGTGCCGTCGATCTCCGCCGTGTAATCGTCCGTTTGCTCGACTGTTTCGGTCGACATACGTCTGGCTATCTCTAGACCGATCCATTATACGTTCTGGACGAACAATCAAATTTGATACCACGGGTGTCTAATTATTTGTGATGGATTCGACGATCCGCTTCGTAACTGGCGGTTCGGGGCACGATAGCGAAAATCAGACAATCCGGTAGCGGATTTCCAAACGCAGCCGGTCCCTTCGGAACCCTCCTCCTTCGTCGTTAGCCGAACTTGCCGGTGATGTAGTCCTCGACGCGGTCGTTTTCGGGGTTCTCGAAGATCTCGTTCGTGTTCCCGAACTCGACGAGTTCGCCGCCGGTGAGGAAGACGGCCGTCTTGTCCGAGATGCGCGCGGCCTGCTGCATGTTGTGGGTGACGATGACGACGGTGAACTCCTCGGCCAGTTCCTCGATGAGGTCCTCGATCTGTGAGGTGGCGATGGGGTCCAGTGCGCTCGCGGGTTCGTCCATCAGGATGACCTCTGGGTCGACGGCGATGGCGCGGGCGATGCAGAGTCGCTGCTGTTGCCCGCCCGAGAGGTCGAGGGCGGACTCGTCGAGGCGGTCTTTCACCTCGTCCCACAGCGCCGCCCGCTTCAGGGCCTGTTCGACCTTCTGGTCCAGGTTCTCGGTCTTGTCCTGGATCCGCAGTCCGTAGGCGACGTTGTCGTAGATGCTCTTGGGGAAGGGGTTGGGGTGCTGGAACACCATGCCGATGCGGCGGCGGAGCGCGACCGGGTCGACGTCGCCATCGTAGACGTTCTTCCCCTCGAACAGCAACTCGCCGTCGACGCGGGCGATGTCGATGAGGTCGTTCATGCGGTTGATACACCGCAGGAACGTCGACTTGCCACAGCCGGAGGGGCCGATCATCGCCGTGACCTGGCGCGCGGGAATCGCCAGATCGATCGACTGGAGCGCCTGCGTGTCGCCATAGAAGACGTCCAGGTCCTTCGATTCGATGACGGTGCGGGCCTGGCCCCCGTCCGGGGCGTCGTCGGCGGCGTCGCCGGTGGACACGTCGGTCGAAATCAGTTTCTCGCTGTCCGTCTCGGGGTCTTGGGTCACGTCCTTGGACATGGTTAGGTACTCCGTTCGTAGCGGTTGCGCACGAAAATCGCGACCGAGTTCATGGCGAGCAACACCGCCAGCAGCGTGATGACGCCGGCGGGGACGACGCCGTGGCGGAAGCCCGGGTCCGGGTAGAACGCCCAGCTGTAGATCTGCATGGGCATCGCCGTCACGCGGCTGAAGATCCCGTCGGGCGCCCAGGTGACGAAACTCGCGATGCCGATCAGGATCAGCGGCGCCGTCTCGCCGATGGCCCGGCCGAGTGCCAGTATCGTCCCCGTCAGGATCCCTGGCAGGGCTTCCGGCAGGACGACCGTCTTGATCACCTGCCACCGCGTCGCCCCCATGCCGTAGGACGCCTGCCGCATGTCGTCCGGCACCGACCGGAGCGCCTCCTGGGCGGAGATGATGACGATGGGGAGGATGAGCAGCGACAGCGTCAGCGCGGCGACGATGACCGTCCCGGCCCCCATCCCTATCAACCGCAGGAACAGGGCCAGCCCGAGGAGCCCGTAGACGACCGACGGGACGCCGGCGAGGTTCGAGATGTTCACCTGGATGAAGCGGGTCAGCTTCCCCACCGGCCCGCTCGACGCGGCGTACTCCTCGAGGAAGACCGCCGCGCCGACACCGAAGACGACGGTGAACAGCGCGACGAGCACGATGATGAACACCGACCCGATTATCGCGGGGTAGAGGCCCGCGTCCGCCGGCGTCGCGGAGGCCGGGCTCGTCAGGAGCTGCCAGTCGAACCAGGGCTCCGGTTGGGCCACCCCGAGGACGTCGACGACGAGCCGGCCGGCGAACAGGCCGGCGAGGACGACGAGCGGGAAGGCGAGTCCGAGCCGGCGGTCCGAATCCCCGGCGTTGAGGGCGACGTAGGCGCCGAGCGGGGTGAGGAATCCGACGACGACCAAGAGCCAGGACCCACGCGAGACGGCCGGGAGTCCGTCGACGACGGGGACGGCGGCGAACGCGACCAGGACGAGGGCGGCGGCGAGCGAGTGGCCCCGGCGGTCGGTCGTCCGCGACGCGACGTACCTGTCCGCCAGGACGACGGCGGGCACCAGAACGGTGAGGAAGTAGACCCCCGGCGTCCCCAGCAGGGTCGCGGTCTGGAGGAGGAGTTCTTCGGGCATCGTGAGGACGTCGAACGGACTCGCGAGTTGCTGGCCGATCACCAGCAGCAGGTCGTCGAGGGCCGTCAGGAACGCACCGACGAACAGCCACGCGCCGGCAGTCGTCCCGGCCCAGGCAGCGGTGTCGTCGACGTACCGGGCGTAGCCCAGCAGCGCGAGCGTCGGGCCGAGGATGAACAGCGAGTGGGCGAACCAGACGTCGGAGCCCACGATGATCGAGAGCACGACGACGAGCGCCAGCGCGACGAGCGTCCCGCCGAGTATCACCGACAGGACGCCACTTATCGTCGAACGCGCCGCCGGTCGGCCGCTGACGTACCAGAGGAACCCGGCCGTGGGGGCCACCAGCGTGAGCAGGAAGACGACGTACCAGGCGGGGGCCGCCGCGTCGAGGCCGAAGGCGTCGTAGCTGACGTAGGCGAGCAGGATGGCCAGCGAGACGATGCCGAGCAGCGAGGCGGCCAGCGTGAGGTACTCGAAGACGACGCCCTTGACCCGGCTGACCTGTCCGAACCCGTCGTCGGTCGCGGTGTCGGTGGCCATCTCAGTACTCCTCCCTGTAGCGCTGTGCGACGAGGTCGCTGATGAGGTTCATGATCAGGGTGATGGCGAACAGCGTCAGTCCGATGGCGAAGAGGCTGCGGTAGGCGAGCGACTGGGTGGCGACGTCGCCCACCGCCAGGTTGACGATGGCGACGGTCATCGTCATCCCGGGTTCGAGGAACTGGTCGAACAGCTCCGTCGGGGAGACGAAGGGGAGACCGCCGATGGAACTGGTCTCCGGCAGGTTCGCCTTCGCCCCCACGATGATGACGACGGCCATCGTCTCGCCGATGGCCCGCGAGATGGCGAGGATGAACGAGGAGACGATGCCCGAGACGGCGGAGGGAACCACGACGGACGTGGACACCTCGAACTTCGTGGCACCGAGGCCGTACCCCGCGTTGCGCAGCGAGTCCGGCACGGAACTCATCGCGTCCTCGCTGATGGAGGAGACCATGGGGATGATCATGATGCCGACGATGATCGACCCCGAGAGGATGTTGAACGTCGAGATGGAGGGGAAGATGACGGAGAGGGCGGGGGTCAGGTAGACGAGACCGAGGAAGCCGTAGACGACCGTCGGGATGCCGGCCAGCACTTCCAGCGCGGGTTTGAGTATCGACCGCACGCGCGGGCTGGCGTACTCGGAGAGGTAGATAGCGGTCAGGAGGCCGACCGGGAGCGCGAGCGCGGCGGCGCCGATGGTCACCATCACCGTCCCGAACACGAGCGGGAGCACGCCGAACTCGACCGGCCGGATGGTCGGGCTCCAGCGGGTTCCCGTGAGGAAGTCGAGGAGCGGCACCTCGGCGAAGAAGCTCACCGCCTCGGTCAGGAGCGCGAGGACGATCGCGATCGTGGTCAGGACCGACAGGAGTGCACAGACGAAAAACAGCGCGTGATAGAGGCGTTCACGGACGGTCTGGAATCCCCGGCCGCCCGACAGGTCCGGCGTCTGTGCCTCGTCACTCATCTTGCTGGCTCTTTCACGCACTGTTTGAAAAATGGCTCGGGTTCGTTACGTTCCGGGTACATAGTGTGGGCGAAACCGTGCTGGACCGGGCTACTCGCTCGATTCGATGAACTCGTTGAGCTGGTCGAGTTGCGTCTGCATCTCCTCCTCGCTGTTCGGGACGTAGCCGACGGTCTCTGCGATGAGTTCCTGGTTGGCGCTCTGCTCGACGAAGTATCGTGCGAACTCTGCGACGTGTTCCTCCTGGAGGGCCGACTTCGAGGGATAGGTGAACAGCGGACGCGCCAGCGGCGCGTACTCCCCGCTCTTGGCGGTCTCCAGCGACGGTTCGACGCAGCCGTCGCCGCTGTCGATGGACAGCGCCTTGACCTGGTCGGGGTTGCTGTAGTAGTACGAGAAGCCGAAGTAGCCGATGGCGTACTCGCTCCCGGTGACGCCCTGGACGATGACGTTGTCCTTCTCCGTCGGCTGGTAGTCGCTCGTGTGCGAGCCCGCTTCCCCCATGATCACCTCGCTGAAGTAATCGAAGGTGCCCGAGGTGTCGGCGGGACCATAGCGTTCGATGTTCTCGTCGGGCCAGTCGGAGTTGACGTCGCTCCACGTGGTCGCGGCGTCGGGCCCCCAGATCTGTTCGAGTTGGTCCGGCGTTATGCAGTCGACCCAGTCGTTCTCGTTGTTCACGATGACGGTGAGCGCGTCCGTCGCGACCTTGACCTCGTGCCACTCGACGCCGTTTTCCTCGCAGAGTTCCGTTTCGGACTCCTTGATCGGCCGCGAAGCGTTGTTGAACTGGGTGTCGCCGGTACAGAAGAAATTGCTGAAGCCGCCGCCCGAACCCGTGGACTGGACGCTGATCTGGACGTCGCCGTGTTGCTCCATGAAGTCCTCCGCGACCGCCTCGGCCACCGGATAGACGGTGCTGGACCCGGAGATGGAGATGTTCCCGGAGAGCTCGTCGCTCCCCGACCCGCCGCCCGTCGAACCGCCGCTACCGCCACCGCCGTTTGCGTTCTCCCCGCCGGAGTCGGCTTGCTCGGTACAGCCGGCGATGGCCACGGCGCCCGCGGCACCGGCACCGGCGATGAACGAACGGCGCGACAGCGCGTCTGAATCGTCCTGTGTCATCGTCCGATCCGTACTTTCGGGTAAGTAAATACCCTACTATGACTTCTATGAAGAGATACGAAGACTATATAGATCAACGTTTGTGACTGGTAATCACCGTTCGGTACGAATCCGTCCATTCTGGCTGATACCGCCACAACAGGTCGGAAGGAGGGCTGTGGTCGGCTTAGGCGTACGGATCAAATGTTCGAGTAACGTCCCGGGACTTCGTACCACTTCCGGCCGTTTCTCGCCCGAACGGGGTCGTCGTACCGGGGGATACCGAGAGTGGCTTTGTGTATATAGATTCAGGTGGATTTATGGTCTCCTGTGCGTCACACTCCGACATGGAGACCCGCAAGGTCCAGGTGACGGGTGGTTCGACGTACACCGTCTCACTCCCGAAGGAGTGGGCGACGGAGAACGACGTCAGTGCCGGGAGCATCGTGGAGTTCCACGACGAGGCGGACCTCCTCCTGCTCTCGCCGCAGCGGGACGACGACCACGTGGAGGGGACCCTCGACATCTCGGGGCTGGACGAGGAACACGAACTGACCAGGGCCGTGATGACGATGTACGTCAGCGGCTTCGACGTCATCAGGCTCGAAACCACGCGGATCACGCCGACCCAGCGCCGCGTCATCCGCGACGCGACCCAGGGGCTCGTCGGCCTGGAGGTCATCGAGGAGACTGCCGACCACGTCGTCCTCCAGGACCTGCTCGACTCCTCCGAGCTGTCGGTCCACAACGCCATCACGCGCATGCGCCTGGTCGCGCTGACGATGCTCGACGACGCCGTCGAGGCCCTCATCGAGGACGACGACGAACTCGCCAACGACGTCATCCAGCGCGACGACGACGTCGACCGCCTCTGGTACATGGTCTCGCGCGTGTTCCGGACGGTCCTCCGGAACCCCACCGCCGCCAACGAGATCGGCTTCCCCCGCGAGACCGTCTTCGACTACCAGTCCAGCGCCCGCCAGCTCGAACGCATCGCCGACCACGCGACCAAGATCGCGAACCTCGCGCTCGAACTCGACGAGATCACCGGCGAGACGGCCAGTCTCCTCCGGGAACTCCGCGAAGAAGCAGTGTACGTCCCCGAGACGGCGATGGACGCGCTCCTGGCCGAGGACTCGGACGAGGCCGTCGAACTGGCCAACGAGGCCCGCCGGAGTATTCGCGACCTCGACGACACCGCCCGCGAGGTGGACAAGGAGGTCCGCGAGTCCGACCCCCAGAGCGCGCAGGTGCTCGGCCTCGTCGTCGACTCGCTGTCCCGGACCGCCGACTACGGCGGTAACATCGCCGAGAGCGCGCTGCAGCAGGCCGCACCGAGTCCCTGAGCCGCTGCGGAGCGGGTCCGGTCGCGAGAGGACTCGTTATCGATCTGCACCCGCGCCGATTTCGCGTTCGAACCTGTCGAAGAAGTCGTCCATAAATCGGCGTCGCTCCTCGCCGAGCCGTCGCCCGGGTTCCGTGTACAGCGCTGCTACCCGCTCCGTGGCCCACTTGCGGAGGATCGACACGTCCGGCCGGTCCGTCGTCTCCACTTCGTGAATCGACGCGTCGTCGATCGCGGCGTACGCTTCCCCCGTTCTCCCCGACCGCTCGCCGACGATACACGCCAACCTGACGATTCCGGTCGCCCCGCTGGCGTCCAGCTTGTCCGCGTCGAACAGCAACTCGGCCTCGGGCGTCGCCGGCTCCGGCGAACTGGCGCGGATGCTGTGCGAGCGAAGGCAGTGCTGGATGGCCTCGATCTGGTCGGTCGCCACTCCCTCGGCTTCGAGCTGGGCTGCCGCTTCGACGGCGGCCCACTCGCCGTGGTCGTCGATCTCTCCGGTTCGCTCGCGCGGCCGGCCGATATCGTGGAACCAGGCCGCCGCCGAGAGGACGTCTCGGTCGACGGTCCGCTGGCACTCCTCGGCCAGTCGTAACCCCAGGTCGCGCACCCGCTTCGCGTGGAACTGGTCGTGTGCCGGGAGGGCGTCTTCGTAGTACGGCAGCGAGAGCGTCCGGGCCAGGGGACCAAGCGCTTCGGTCATGAGGGCCCGGAACTGCCAGTCCGGAACTCAAAGTGGTTGTGGAACTGTCGCTCGGCCGACCGGACCGGCGGACCGAATATCGACCACGCCGCGGCGCAGCTTTCGCTCGCGAATCGTGGAATCGGCGGAGAAAGTGTCTCGCTCTATTCGACCGCGACGGCGTTGACCTGTCCGTCCTGGCCCGGTCGCGAGGTCACACGGGCGCGCCCTTCGCTCGTCTCCAGCACCGCGCCCTTGGTGATGATGTTTCGCCGCGCGTAGTTGGGGTTCGAGGGGTTCTCCGCGACGTTGTCGATGGTGGCCTCGACCACTTCGCCGCCGTCGGCGACGCTCGCGACGTCGGTGGTGACGGCGCGGAACTTGGTCGTGTTCCCCTGCGTGTCGACGACCTTCAGCTTCTGTTCGCCGACCTGCGTCTCCGTGGATTCGTTGCCGAGTTCGTACTTCTTCTTCTTTCGGAACGGTCGCAGTCGCCCACCTGTTCGCTTCCGCGTCGAGCGTCCGTGGTCTTTCATATGCGTGTGAATTGGCCAGGCGATACTTGAACCGTTCGATGCGAGTTCGATCACGGGTGGTCGGTGTGGATGGAGGAAAGGAGACTACCAATACCGCAAACAGCCAGAAAGCCCCCGGGCGCTGAACGGCTGCGGACCGCCCTGCGCGCGGCCTCCGGCCGTGCTTGGAGGTCCTCGCTCGTTCAGCGCCCGGCCCCTTTCAGTCCCGCCCTGTTGATCATCCGAGCGGGTGGGACTTTCTGGCTGTTTGCGGTAGTGACTGTGACGTCGTTGACGGCGCACCGAGTTCCAGTCACACCGACATCTACTGTTGCTAGTCGAAATCCTCATGCCGGGCCCGGAACCACCCACAGTCGATGAGTTTGCGCACCGCTGTCGCCGCGCCGTTCCGGACGCGGGGCAGCGACCGCATGGGGGAAAGCGAGTTCGTGGTGGCGCTGTCGCTGGACCGGGACTGGTTCTCGCCCGACCAGGCCAAGCGTCTCGTCGACGTCGCGGCGAGCGAGGGGTTGCTGGAACGCGACGGCGACGAACTCGTGGTCGAGTTCGCGGCCGACGAGGTGCAGATTCCGGAGGGTTTCGTCCCCAAGGAGGACGTCCTGCGGGAGCGCTCGACGTTCGAGCGCGTGCTCGACGCCGTCGTCGAGACGGGCATCGAGAAACAGGAGGCGGTGGCGGAGATCAACCGCCTCCAGAGCACACTCGGCGTGACGCTGGAGGCCGCGGCGGTCGTCTACGCCCGGCGACGCGGCGTCGACGTGGCGGAGTTCGCCGAGCGCGCGCGAGGTGACCTCTGATGGTCGAGGACCGGATCACCGACGGCAAACGGATCGCCCAGTTGCTCGCGTCGGAACTGACCGGCCTCTCGACCGGTCCCGTCGAACGCCTCGGCGTCGACGACGCTGACCCGGACGCCGAACCGTCGCCCGAGGGGAGCTTCGCCTACGATATCGTTCTGGACGACCGGCGCGTCGGGTCGGTGTTCGTCCACGAGGAGACCGCACGCGTGGACCTCTCGGTCGGTGATGGGGTGGCAGATGAATCCGAACTCGCGGGGACGACCACCGACGGACTCTCCCTTTCGACGACCGGCGAGGACCACCTCCGCATTCACGTCGAGTACGGGGCGGCCGTCAAACGGGCCGTCGACCTGCTGGTCGACGTGCTGGACGAGCAGTGCCGATAAAACCTCGACCGGATCCCGATTCTACCGCGACGGCGTCGATTCCCCGAGCCGGCGGGACGTCCACGCGAGGAACCCCGTCAGGATGAGCACCGAACCGGTCAGTGCCAGGAGCGCCGCCGTGAGCCAGACGCCTGTCGCGAAGTCGAACAGCGGACCGAGCGTCGCCACGGTGATGGGTGAGACGAGGACGAGCAGCGACCCAGTTGCGACGGCGCGTCGCTGGTCCGGCGTGAGCTCGATACCGAGGGTGAACAGGCCGTCGGGTTTCTCCGGCTCCGGCGCTGCCAGACCGACGCAGAACAGCGGGACCCCGACGAAGACGAGGACGCCGGCGACGACGGACGACCAGAAGGAGTTCCAGGGGGAGATCTGTAGCAGTACACCGACGACGACGAGCGAGGATCCGCCGACCAGTCCGGTGGGTCGGAGCCGCGGGTCGGCGAGGAACGTGTTCAGGTCGGGCAGCGTCTCGGAGACGTGTCCGACGTCGAGCGAACGGGCCATACTATCGCCGTTGATACCAAGAAACATATACTCTCCGGGCCAGTTATTATCGTTCGATCTCGGGGGAGGCGGAACGACTCTCGAAGAACTGGCGTCGTTCCGGTGATTGGACGCAGTATGCATATCAGGATTGATTCTCGTCGGGATTGATTCTCCAGTGGGGCGGCCCGGACGGCCGCGTGTCGCCTCGCCCACGTCGATGAGAAAAGCTTGTGTCGGTCGGCGACCCGACCAACGCTATGCACTTCTTCGCGCGGCTGGGCGAGCGGATCGAGGCGGTCGACAGCGTCGTCTCGGTCGGCCTCGACCCCGACCCGGACCGGCTCCCGCCGAGCGTCGCCGACGCGGACCTCCCGCGCTGGTCGTTCAACCGCCGAATCATCGACGCCACCCACGAATACGCGGCCTGTTACAAGCCCAACGCGGCGTTCTACGAGGACGCGGACGGCTGGCGCGCCCTTGAGGAGACCATCGCGTACGCGCACGGGAAGGACGTCCCCGTCCTCCTCGACGCCAAGCGCGGCGACATCGGCAACACTGCACGTCAGTACGCGGAGATTCTCGATATGGCCGACGCCATCACCGCGAACCCCTACATGGGCCAGGACTCGCTCGCGCCTTTTCTCCAGCGGACCGACAAAGGCGTGTTCGTCCTCTGTCGGACCTCGAACCCCGGCGGGTCGGACCTGCAGGACCTGGAACTCGACGACGGTGGGACGCTGTACGAGCGCGTGGCGGGGCTCGCCGCCGGCTGGAACGAGTACGGCAACGTCGGCCTCGTCGTCGGCGCGACGAACCCCGACGAACTCGAAGAGATACGCGAAATCGTGCCCGACATCCCGTTCCTCGTCCCCGGCGTCGGCGCCCAGGGTGGCGACGCGGAAGCCGCCGTCGAGTTCGGCCTCGCCGACGGCGTCGGCCTGGTCAACTCCTCACGGGGCATCATCTTCGCCGGCGAGAACGGGGCTCGCGGCGGCGAACCGCCGGAGGAGGAGTACTTCGGCGCTGCGGGTCGCGCGGCGAAGCGACTCAAGCGGCGACTCAACGAGTTCCGGTAGTCGAACGCGTTCGCCGGCCCGGTCCGTCCGCCGCTAGAACTCGTAGGTATCGACGCCGTCCGGCAGGTCGTCGGGGTCGAGCGTGTCGGGGTCGCGCTCGCCCAGCTGGACGGCACACTCGACGCAGACGCCGTGGCTCTCGTCCCAGTGGCGTTCGCAGACGAGTTTGCCACAGCGGTCGCAGGTGTGGGCGACGTCCCGTTGCTCACAGATCTCACACAGGCCCGAGACACTCATGTCACAGCGTAGCACGTCCAGCGGTTTGAACTTGCTGTCGTCCCCGCCGCTTCACCCGCGCGGTGTCTTGCGAGAGGCTTACAGTCCTCCCGTGCGAAGCGCCCCTGTGCAGTACGACCGTCTCGTCACGGGACTCGCGGGGGTGCTGGGTGGTATCACCGTCGTCATGACGGTGCTGGGGCTCCTCTTCGAGCCCCCCATCCTGTTCGTCGCGCTCACCTTCGGCGCCGCGACGTACCTCGTCTACTTCCACACGAGCGGCCGGATGGCGGCACGCGTGTATCAGACCGTCGAGCGGCAGGCGGCCGTCGACCCGTCGCGGGGCCGCCGTCGCCAGCGAACTGGTCGCCGGGGCCGCAGAGACGCCGGGGCCGGCCCGCGAGAGGACTGGACGCCGCCGCGCGACGGACGGACGGCCCGGGAAGCGGCCGCCGCAGGGGCGGGGGGTCGCGAGGGAGCGACTCACTCGGGCCGGTCTGGCCAGCGACAGGCCAGTCAGCGCGGTCAGGGGCGGCGTCAGCAGCGGCGCGGAACGCGACAGCGCCAGCGCCCACCGAACGCGAACAGCGGTCCGACCGCGGCGGAGGCCTACCGGACGCTCGGGCTCGACCCCGGCGCCGACGAGTCCTCGGTCAAGCAGGCCTACCGCGAGAAGGTCAAGCAGGTCCACCCGGACACTGACGGCGGCGACGAGGAGGCGTTCAAGGCGGTCACCGCGGCCTACGAGCGGTTGACGGACTGATTTTCCACCGCGAGGCGACGACGCGGCCGGACGCACCGACCGCAACGCCGATAGTCACCCGCGCGCGAGCGAGTCCATGGACGCCGTACCGCCGCTAGTCGTCGACGTGGACGGGACGCTCACCGGCCCGGACCGCGCCGTCGACCCGCGCGTGTTCCCGATTCTGCGGGACTGGGCCGCTCCGGTCGTCGTCGCGACCGGGAAGGCGTTCCCGTTCCCCGTCGCGCTCTGTGACTTCCTGGGTATCGAACTCTGCGTCGTCGCCGAGAACGGCGGCGTCGTGTTCGTCGGGCAGACTGACGCGCTGACGATGGCGGGTGACCCCGAGGCGGCGAACGCCGTCGCCGATGCCTACCGCGAGATGGGGTACGACCTGGGCTGGGGCCCGCTGGACTTCGCCAACCGCTGGCGCGAGACGGAACTGGCGGTCAGTCGCGACCAGCCGCTGGAACCCCTGCAGGAACTCGCGGTGGAACACGACCTGGTCGTCGTCGACACCGGCTTCGCCTACCACGTGAAGGCGCCCGACGTCGACAAAGGAACCGGCCTCCGAATCGTCGCCGACGAACTCGACCTGTCGCCCGAGGCGTTCCTCGCCGTCGGCGACTCGGAGAACGACGCGCCGACGTTCGAACTCGCCGGCGAGTCGGTCGCAGTTGTCAACGCCGACGACACGGCGAAAGCGGCCGCAGACCGGGTGACCGACGTCGCCTACGCCGACGGCTTTCTGGAAGCTATCGGACCCTACGTGGACTGAAGCGGCAGTCGGCCGTCAGTCGGCGCCCCCGCCGTCCGTCTCGGCCGTGCCGATGCTGTCGACCTCGGCGTGGCGCTCCTCGCCCAGCGCGGTCTGGAGTTTCCCGGCGACCACGGCGGTGACGTAGATGGCGACCGCGACAAGGACGATGACGCCGCCGGCAGTCGCGCCGCCGTAGTACGAGACGCCGATTCCCAGGATGACGGCCAGCTCAGCCAGGACGACCGAGACGAGCAGCGACTCCGAGAAGCTCCGGGAAATCTGGGTCGCCGCAGCGACTGGCACGACCAGCATCGCGGCGACGAGGATGACGCCCATGATCTGCATCGCGCCGACGACGACCAGCGCGGTCAACATCACGAGGACGCGGTTGTACCAGTCCACCGGGATCCCCGAGACCTCCGCCGCGGTCTCGTCGAAGGTGACGTACAGGAGCTGGTTCCGGGTGATCGCGACCGTCGCGACGATGACCAGGAAGAGGACGAGCAGTATCGCCGCGTTCTCCGCCGAGACTGTCGAGAGGTTGCCGAACAGGTACTGGTTGATGCCGACCGCGAGGCCGCCGGCGTTGACGCTGATGAGCGTCGTCCCCAGCGCGAACCCGGTCGAGAGGACGATGGCCATCGAGACGTCGTTGTAGGCGTCGGTCGCCTCCGAGATCAGCTCGATCGCCAGCGCCGCCAGCACCGAGACGACGACGGCGGTCAGGTACGGCGAGACGCCGAGTTCCAGTACCGCGTTCAGAAAGAGGCCAACGGCGACTCCGGCGAAGGCGGTGTGGGCCAGAGCGTCGCCGATGAGCGCGAGCTGTCGGTGCACGAGGAAGGTCCCCACCAGCGGCGCCATCACGCCGATGCAGAGTCCCACGAGGATCGCCCGGTGCATGAACTGGTACTGGAGCAGTTCGAGGCCAGTCCCCGCGGCGACCCAGAACATGAACTCGGACCAGAGCGAGAGGAACCAGTAGATGGGCGCGAGCAGGGCGTCGAGCGGTCCGGTCTGGAGCGCGGTGAACCCGCCGCCGGCGCCCGTCATCGGGCATCACCGGCCAGCGCGGCCGCCGTCCCGAACGCCCGGCGGATGGCGTCGCTCTCGACGAACTCGGCCGTCGGGCCGTCGAACTGGACGGACCGGTCGAGACAGACGACGCGCTCGGCGTGGTCGGTGACCGCGCCGATGTCGTGTTCGACGAGAACGACGGTGATCCCGTCCTCGTTGAGCGACTCGAGCAGGTCGTAGAACGCCGCGACGGATTCGGCGTCGACACCGACCGTCGGTTCGTCGAGGACGAGCAGGTCCGCTTCTCCCGCGAGCGCGCGTGCGATGAAGGCACGCTGGCGCTGCCCGCCGGAGAGGTTGGCGATCCGTCGGTCGGCGAGCGCGGCCATGCCGACCGTCTCCAGTGCCGCATCGACGATTTCACGGTCGTCACGCCAGAGCCGGCCGAAGCCGACGTGGGGGTACCGCCCCATCTCGACCACCTCGCGGACGGTGATGGGCATGTCCTTGGCGGCGCTCGCCTGCTGGGCGACGAAGCCGATCCGGTCCCCGTCGTCGAACCGGTGGGCCGGTTCGCCGAACAGGCGTGCGGTCCCCTCGTCGGGGCGGCGCAGGCCCAGTGTGAGTTGCAACAGCGTGGACTTCCCCGAGCCGTTCGGCCCCACGACCGCGACGTACTCGCCGGGGTCGATGCTGAGCGAGACGTCGTCGACGACCGGCGTCGCGGTGTAGCCGAACGTCACGTCCGCCAGTTCGATCACCGGATCGTCCGGGGCGGAGTCGGTGGTTCCGTCTTCGGCAGTCGCGTCGCTGGCGGTCCCGTCTCCCGTGATTCTGCTCATTCGAAGTTCCTCCACTGCTCTGCCCAGCCGTCGGGGCCGACGTCTTCGGGCGCTTCGTTGCCGAGCACGACCTCGAACGTCGGCATGTTGACGTTGTACGCGATCTCCTCGTACCCCCACTCCTCCTCGACCCACTCCTCCCGGACGCCGGCGTAGGGCGTGACGGGGAAGTACGCCTCGACGGCGGTCTCGGCGATCAGCTGCTTGGCCGGTTTCCGCGTCTCGAAGACGCCGGCGCCGACGTACCTGATGTCGTTGTCCGCGATGACCTGCTTGGCCTCGGTGATATCGGAGGGTTTGACGTCGCCGCTGGCCGCGAGGTTGACGACGAGCGGGCGCATCCGGACGCCGTAGCGCACGCCGATGTACTGGAAGGCGTTGTGAGCCGCCAGCTGCACGACGTCGCGCTCGGCGCGGTCGAAGATCGACTGGTAGTCCGCGTCGATTCGGTCGAGGACGTCGGTCTTGTACGCCTCGGCATTCTCGCGGAGGGACTCCTCGTGGTCCGGTGCCAGCTCGACCAGCCCCTCGGTGATGTTGTCGACGGACTGTTTCGCCCGCTGGGGGTCGAGCCAGAAATGGGGGTCCTTCCCCCGGTTCTGCCCGACGCCCTCCTCGTCGCGGTCCAGGCTGGCTGCCAGGTCGACCAGTTCGATCCCCTCGCGGACGTTGATCAACTGGGTGTCGACGTCGTCGTCCTCGATCGTTCGGATGGCGCGATCTGCCCAGGGCTGGAAGTCCTCCCCGACGTGGACGAACGCGTCGGCGTCGATGATGTCGCGCGTGACGCTCGCGTCCGGTTCCCACCCGTGGCCGTGCAGCCCCGTCGGGACGAGGTTCTTCACCGTAACGGGTGTCTCGCTGGCGATCTTCCGGGCGAAGTCGTAGAAGCTGAAGAAGGAGGCGACCGCGACGGGGCCGTCGTCGCCCCCGTCGGTCCCGCTGCCGGCTCCGCCGACCCCGCCACAACCCGCGAGCCCGACGGAGGCTCCGATGCCGACGACGGAGCCGAGGAACGCGCGCCGGGTCTGGAACCGGCCCGGAGATACGCCCTCTCCGTCGGTCATGGGACTCCCCCGGACCGGCCGGCGCCCCGGCTATCTCGCCGGGGTCGCCTCGTTCGTTCGGCCCTATCGTCGGGTCCCGTTCGAACCGCGGTCGACGTACCGTTCATGCGAAGAATTAGACTCGTCTAAACCTTATATTTATCGCACCCGAACGCCCGGTTTCAGTCTGTCCCTTTCGGGTGTGTCTCCGGTCGATCCGGAGCGCTATCCTGCGATTCTGTCACACGACCGGGGAAGGCTTTTGGTGCGCCGCGTGATACCCTCCCCCATGAGCCCTGACCGGGCCGTCCTCGACCGCGCCCTCGAGCGCGGCGAGCAGGAGGGCGGGAGCGTCGAGTTCAAGGAGCGGCTCACCGAAGACCTCCACCTCGCAGACGGTCGACTGGAGAGCCTCGCTGCCCAGCTTCGCCACCGCGTCCTCTCCGGCGAGGGCGAAGCGACCTACGTCGTCGGCGTCACCGACGCCGGCGGCCTCGCGGGCATCCCGCCCGAGGAGTTCTCGGAGTCGATGGACGTCCTCTCGCTGATCGCCGACGAGGCCGGCGCCCACATCGAGGAGGTCCAGACCTGGGGCATCAACGACGTCCGCGACGCGGACCACCACGTGGCCGACGACGCGACGGCGGACGCCGACCACGGCATCGTCGGCGTCGCCACGATCAGGGAGGGCGCCGTTCTCGAGGACGACGACCACATCGTCGTCGGTACCGCCGGCCACGTCGACCACGGGAAGAGTACGCTGGTCGGTACCCTCGTCACCGGCACCGCCGACGATGGCGAAGGCGGGACCCGTTCCTTCCTCGACGTCCAGCCCCACGAGGTCGAACGCGGCCTCTCCGCGGACCTCTCCTACGGCGTCTACGGCTTCGACGAGGACGGCCCCGTCAGGATGGACAACCCCGACCGGAAGACCGACCGCGCGGCGGTCGTCGAGGAGGCCGACCGGCTCGTGAGCTTCGTCGACACCGTGGGCCACGAACCCTGGCTCCGTACTACGATCCGCGGCCTCGTCGGCCAGAAGCTCGACTACGGCCTGCTCACCGTCGCGGCCGACGACGGACCCACCCAGACCACGCGCGAACACCTGGGGATCCTGCTGGCGACCGACCTGCCGACCATCGTCGCCATCACGAAGACCGACCTGGTGAGCGACCAGCGCGTCGCCGAGGTCGAACGGGAGGTCGAGGCGGCACTCCGCGAGGCCGACAAGACGCCCCTCAGGGTGGACCGCCACGGCGTCGACGTCGCCGTCGAGGAGATCTCCGAGACCGTGGTCCCCGTCGTCACGACCAGCGCCGTCACCATGGACGGCATGGCCCAGCTCGACGAGCTGTTCGAGCGCCTCCCCAAGGTCGCCGGCGAGGACGGCGAGTTCAGGATGTACGTCGACCGGAGCTACAACGTCCAGGGCGTCGGCGCCGTCGCCTCGGGCACCATCAAATCGGGCACCGTCGAGGCCGGCGACGAACTCCTGCTCGGCCCGATGCAGGACGGCTCCTTCCGCGAGGTCACCGTGCGCTCCATCGAGATGCACTACCACCGCGTCGACGAGGCCCGCTCGGGTCGCATCGTCGGCATCGCGCTGAAGGGCGTCCAGGAGGCCGACGTCGAACGCGGGATGGTGCTCCTGCCGAGAGACGCCGACCCGCAACCCGTCCGAGAGTTCGAGGCCGAGGTGATGGTGCTCAACCACCCGACCCGCATCGGCGACGGCTACGAGCCCGTCGTCCACCTCGAAACCATCAGCGAGGCCGCCCAGTTCTTCCCCGACGGCGGCCAGCTCTTGCCCGGCGACTCGGGCTACACCCGCGTCCGGTTCAAGTTCCGGCCGTACCTCGTCGAGGAAGGCCAGCGGTTCGTCTTCCGCGAGGGCCGCTCGAAGGGCGTCGGGACGGTGACGGACGTTACCGGGGTCGAGTAGTCGCCGTCTCGGTCTCCCGGGCAGCCGCCGTCACTTCGAGCCCGTCGCCCGTCTCACTCTCGGCGAGTTCGAACGACCTGGTGTGGTTCCCGCTCGTGCTCCCGTCGCTCGCGTGTGCGACGAGTTCGTACTCGCCGGTGACGAACGGACGGCCGAGGTCGCTCTCGTCGACGCTGTAGTTCCGGGCTCCGGTGTAGGGCCACTGGTAGCGGCGATCGTCGGGGCCGTTCACCGCCAGCCACTCCGGCGTCATCCCGAAAATCGTCGGATCCGCCTCGATACTGACCCGTAACTCGTCGTCTTCGTAGGTGACGTTCTCGTATATCGTGACGTCGCTGGCGAGGTCCCCGAGACCGCCACAGCCCGCGAGCGACGCGGCTACCAGTACGAGCACCCCGACCACGCATCGCTGTCGCATGGTCCTGTCATCGAAACGCGACGACAAAACCGTTGCAGATCGATGGCGATGGGGCGCTGGAACCGGTCGCAACCGGCATCCACTCGGCGGACCGGCCGCGTCGGTTCGACCGCTCGACCGGGACGACCGGCCTCAGGACTCCATCTTCTCGATTATCTGGTCGGCCTTGTCCCTGGCCTCGTCCTCGTCGGCGACGCCGTCGATGGGGATCAGTACGCTCTGTGCCGTCCAGTCCTCGTTGCCGTGCTCGTCGCCGGTGCGGACCTCGCCGCCCTCGACGACCGAACCCGCGACGTTCGCCGCCCAGTCCGGCGTCCGTATCTCGTCGAACTCGTCCGGGTCGCGGTACGTGACGTGGTAGTAGTCGTCGCCCTGTTCGACGCCTTGCGCGGATATCTGGGGCATACCCGTTCGTTGGGCTCTCGGGCGTAAGTTCGGCGTGCCGGCAGTCGCAAGGGTCCGGTTCCAGAGCGGCCGAATCGTCGTGCCGTCTCTGTTACCCGAACAGCGACCGCAGCACCTTCGACTCGGCCTTTTGCAGGTGTTCGGCTGCCGTCGACGGCGCGCAGTCGAGTCGCGCCGCTACGTCGTCCTGGCTCCCGGTCCGCGGGACGTCGTAGTACCCGACGTCGAGGGCCGCTTCGATCGCCTCTCGCTGGCGGTCGGTGACCGAGGTCGCGACCGCCTGGGGGATGGCTCCCATCCCCGCTATCTCCTCGACGGTGACGGAGACCGTGTCGGGGACTGCGTCGATGGCTGTCTGGATCATCTCGCTCGGCCCGAACACGGAGATGGTCGCCGTGCCGTCCCGGTGCCACTCGATCGGCGGAACGACGACCACGCCGCTCCTGTCGCCGACAGCCCAGAGGTCGAGGACCGCGTCAGTCAGGTCGTCGTGGAGGTAGGCGTAGAATTCGCCCTCGCCGGCGGGTTTCAGTTCGTACTCGCGCACGAAGTCGATTTCCTGGACGGCAGCTTCGAACGCCTCGACGTCGCCCTCGACGTAGTGGAGGACGCTGAGTTCGGCGTCGGTGACGTTCCAGTTGAGCGCTGCCGCGTACTCGACGAAGTCGGCATTGGCCATCACGCCGTACATCGGGTGGAGTTCGCCTTCGCGGCCGTCCGCGGTCAGTCGCAGGCGGACGTGTTTCATGCGCGGTCACTCCCGCGGCGACGACTTAAACCCCCCGCGCCACTCCGGCAGCAGCGGTTCGGTCCGTCCACGCGAACCGTCGACTGTGATGAACGTCTTCGTCTCGGGCGCCACGGGCGTCCTCGGCAAACGTCTCGTCGAACTACTCGCCGACCGCGGCCACGACGTGTCTGGCCTTGTCCGTGACGAGGACGGGGAGCGAACGGTGGAACGCCGCGGTGGTGAACCCCGCCGAGGCGACGTTCTCGATGCCGCCTCGCTCGGAGGCGCCGTTCCGGACGACGTCGACGTCGTCGTCCACGCGGCGACGGCCATCCCGACGTCGGACAAGCCGTCGAACGAGGAGTGGGAACTGAACGACCGCGTCCGGATCGAGGGCGCGAAGAACTTGGTCGCGACCGCCGGCAGGAGCGCCGACCGATTCGTCTTCCCCAGCGTCGTCTGGGTGGCCCGCCAGCACGACGGCTCCAAGTTCGACGAGTCCGCCGAGCGTCACCCCGACCGGGCTACCCGCTCGGCCGCCGAGACGGAGGACTACCTGCGCGAGGCCGGTGACGAACACGGCTTCGACGTGCTGATCCTCCGCAACGGGATGTTCTACGAACCCGACGGGGCCTACACACGAACGTTCGCCGAGAACCTGCTGGAGGGGGATATGCCCATCATCGGCGGTGGCCTGCTGGGTCGCCGTGACGTCGAACTGAGTCTGATCCACGCCGACGACGCGGCGCGGGCCTTCGCCGACGCCATCGAAGCAGAGGTGACTGGGCTCTACCACGTCGTCGACGAAGAGTCGGTGACCCTCGCGGACTACCTCACGCACTTCGCCGACCTGCTGGACGCGCCCGAACCTGGCCGAATTCCGGGCTGGCTCGCCCGATTCTTCGTCGGCAAGGAGGCCGTGAACATGCTGAGCAAACCCATGCCCACCACGGCGGAGGCGTTCAGGGCCGACGTCGGCTGGGAGCCCGAGTACCCGACGTACCGCGAGGGGTTGGACCAGGTCGTCGAGACGTGGGAGGCGGACGGGACGCTGGCCCAACTCAACTCTGGAGAGAGGGCCGGCGACAGCGACGCGGAAACGACAGTCGAAAAAGCGGCGTGACGGCGATTGGCCGACGCCCGGTCGTCACGCCCAGGGCTCGTCCAGCAACTCGTCCATCGCCTCGATCCGGTGATGGGGCTCGGGGTCCGGATTCGGTACCCCCTCCCGATCGATCCAGACCGACCGCAGCCCAGCGTTGTGCGCCCCGGCGACGTCGTTTTTCAGCGAGTTCCCGACCTTGACCGCCCGCTCCGGACCCACGCCGACCGCGTCGAGCGCCATCTCGAACGGCTCCGGGTCGGGCTTCGCGGCCACGTCGTAGCCCGCGAACACGACGGTCTCGAAGTGGTCGTCGATACCCAGTCCGCGCATCTTCGCTCGCTGCATCTTCGGCCCGCCATTGGTCACCGCCGCGACCGCGTACCGCTCGCGAAGTGTATCGAGGGCCTCCTGGGCGCCGGGGAGCCACTGGACGTTGGTCTGGTCGCGCTCGGCCTCGTACGCGTCGGCGACGGCGAGTCCAACGTCGGGGTCGTGGCCCGCTTCCTCGGCCAGCGCCGCGAAACAGCGCTCCCGGTTCTCGACCACGTCTTCGCTGTCCTCGACGTGGTCTTCGAAGACGGCGTAGTAGTCATCGGCCGTGAAGACGGGTTCGATGCCCACGTCCTCGAACGCGAGGTCGAGGATTTCGGACCCAGGACGGCAGTACTCGCAAATCGTGTCGTCGAGGTCGAAGAGGAGGGCCTCCACCGGTTCGTTCATGTGTGAGTGTGTTGTCCGATCGAGCTTCAATGATCTGGCGGATTTCTCACCGCAGAGAGCACCGTGGTGACTGGTTCCGCGAACAGCACGAAAGCCCCCGGATGCTCGACTCGTGGGGCTCGCTGTCGTCCGAAAACCGGAGATTTTCGTGATGACGAGAGAGCTTCGCTCTCTCGAACCACGCTCCTCGGCTTCGCCTGCGGTGCTTACATCGCCGTACTTCGTCGAGCGAGACCCGCCAAGCACGCCGAAGGCGCGCGCAGGTGCGGTCGCAGCCCACGAGCGACCGGGGGCTTTCTTGCTGTTGTTGGTTACTGTCAGGACTCGTCAGTCACACGCCGATAACCGTCCTCAGAACGCTCGACCAGACCGAATTCGACGGCCCACTCCAGCAGGCGTTCGGTGCGGTCGAGCCACTCGGCCTCCCAGTCGGTGTGGCGGTCGCGCTCCCACCGGGGAACCACGTCTCGCATCGCCTCGAAGGTTTCCGCGACGGTTTTCGACCCCTCGTCCAGCGCGTCCACGACCTCCCGAGCGCCGAAGACGTGCTCCAGAAACCGGTCGGCAAGATCGTCCTCAGAGGGGTCCTCCCGCGTCCGGTGGAATCCGCGGTCACCCTCCGCGGCGAGTCCGAGCGCCTGCGCGAAGGTCAGGTACTCGCGCGCGACGTCGCGGGACGGAAGTCCGGTCCGGTCCCGGATGCGGCTACAACAGTCCTCGACGGTCCCGGGGACGAGCGGCAGCGCTGCCTGGACGTCTCGCAGAAAGGCGACGGACCTGGCTTCGGGAACGACCTTGTAACGCATGGCTGCGGGACTCTCGAACCTCCGGTTCAGAGCCCGAAGCTCTCGGCCAGGACGTCCTCGTGCGTGTCGCCGAAGACGTACGTCTCGCCGCCGAGGACGTCGACGGTGACCTGGGCGGGGGCGAACACGTCGACGGGGACCTCGGAAAAGTCCCAGTCGGCGTCGTCGAACGTCTCGCCGAGCGGCGTGCCGTACTCCTCGGCCGCGGTGGAGACGACCTCCTCGAAGCGGTCGAACTCCTCCTCGACGGTGATGTGGACCTGGGCGCCGTAGGCCAGCGCGTCCGTCGTCCGGGCGATGGCGGCCTCTTCGTCTCCAGCGACGGGGGCGACCGGCGCCTTGCCCGTCACCGAGAGGATCTCGATGGGGTCGTAGCCCAGTTCAGAGAGCCGGAAGGTGGCCAGTTCCGCGGCGCGGGCCGCGGCGACGACGCTCCCGGTGACGCTCGCCGTCGAGAAGGTGGGGAAGAAGACTGCCGATTCTGGGACGCCGGTCCGTTCGGCGACGTGGGCGGCGACGTTCTCGTCGGGGAGTTCCTCGCTCTCGACGACGAGGACGGCGAAGTCCGAGGCGTCGTGGTAGCCGACGCGGTTGAACTCCTCTTCCTCGGCGACGAGCGCGCGGGCCGGGCCGCTGCCGAGGCCCTCGAAGTCGTCGACGCTGAGCTCCCAGCCGCCTTTCTGCGAGCACAGCAGCCCCAGGGCGGGGTGGTCGGTCGACAGCTCGACGTGGGTCAGCGGCGCGCCGGCGACCTCGTCCATCGCCGTCTGGACGGTCGCGAGGCCGCTGGTCTGTATCTCGGCGAGCAGTAGCCCGGCCTCGACCGCGCCGGGGACCTCGACCCCGAAGTCGAGGACGGCGGCGTCCCCCTCCTGCTGGTGGACGCCGATCGTGAGTTCGTCGGCGAAGTCGATCGCCTCGTCGACGAGCTCGGTCGCCATCCGGTTGAGACTCTCCATACCGGTGATTCGACCGGCCTCCCTTTTAGGCTGTTTGCTGTGGCCGGCAGCGGTCGACGACTCGGGGCGCACGTGCCGAGCAGTCAGGGACCGAGCCGTCAGGGAACGAGACCGAGGACGAGAACCACTCCGAGCGCGGCCAGCACCACGCCGGTAATTCGGCCGATCAGTACCTCGGTCGCCGACTGCTCGTCGTTCGTCTCGGCCATCCCCATGTAGAGGTACTTCGCCTGCAGATCTCGCATCCGCGTCGGCCAGATGGCCCACGCCACGCCCACGACGATGCCGAGAATTCCGGCGACGAGTTCGACCGTAGTTGGCATGACGACCGTTCGTCGACCCTGCAATACGTCACTTTCGGTCGCCTGGCGCTCTGTCGCGCGCCACTTCCGTTCTGGTCACTCGCCCGGGTCCGCCCGCCCGGACCGCGCCTCGCGTCCGAGCACGTCCTCGACGGCGTCGACCTTCTCCGCGGCAGACTGGTCGACCGTCCGCTTGTCGTCTATCTTCAGGAACGTCTCGACCCGGTCGGCGTCGACCGCCTCGTGGGCGGCGTGGGCCGCGTCGAACAGATCCCGGCTGTCTTCTGCTTCGACGATGGTGCCCATCGGCGTCGTCTCGTAGGAGACGTCGAAGTCTTCCAGGGCGTCGACGGCGTCGGCGACGTACTCGGCCATGCTCCCTTCGACGACCGGTGCGACGGAGAGGAATCCGATACAGGTCATACCCGTCGCTACGGGCCCCAGCCCATAATCGTCGGGGGACTGCGCTCTCTTCAGCGCGCTGTTCAGACGACGTCCAGAAAACCGGCCGTCGCCGCGTCGACATCGTAGGGTCCCATGAACGTGTTGGCGACGATGCGGTTGAGCGCCGTCACCTTCTCCGGGGCCAGCGCGAGGCCGTGTTGCAGCGTCGGCGGCCGATACTCGGCGTTCTCGAAGTCCTCGGCGACCGCCTGGAGATACGGGTGGAACTCGCTCACGTCGACGTCCGTCCGGGTCGGAATCGAGCCCTTGTGCTGGTTGAACGCCACCTGCGCGGTCTCGCTGCCGACGAACGCCAGCCAGCGTCTCGAGTACTCCGGCGTGGGATTGTCCCCGGGATAGAGAAACGAGTCGAAGTGGAGTGTGTACCTGTTCTCCGTCCCCGGGAACGCGTTGGCACCCCAGTCGTCCCCGTACTCGAAGTCGGTGGCGTTGGCGAAGGCGCCGGCGGTCCAGTTCCCCTGGTGGATGAACGCAGCGTCGCCGTCGACGACGTTCTGGTTCGAGGCGGGCAGGTCCAGCGACGCCGCGTCGTACGTGACGTACGTTTCCAGAATCCTGGCGGTCGTCTCGAAGCTCGCTCGGACCGCCGCCTCGGGCCGTCTTCCCTCGATGAAGTCCACGTAGGGCTCGTGACCCTCCTGTCCGAGGAAGACGGCGACCCAGAGCTGCGTCGTCGGCCACGGGGCCGCCATCGCGTGGGTCATCGGCGCCGCGTCCGTTTCGGCGGCGACGGCGTCCATCGCGTCGAAGAGCGCGTCCAGGCTGGTGATCCCTGCCGGGTCGACGCCGGCTTCCTCCAGGACCGCGACGCTGTAGAACAGGTTGTTGAGGCGGTGGGATCCGATCGGCACCGCGCGGAACGAGCCGTTCTGGCGGTGCAGGTCGACGGCCTCCTCGACGTGGACGGCCGCGAAGTCGTTCTCCGCCCAGACGTCGTCTACCGACCCCAGCGACCCCTCGTATCGCTGGAGGTTCTTCCCGGGCCAGTTCGCGAACGCGCTCGGGGGATCGTCGTCGTAGAGGCGGTAGTCGACGACCGTGTTGAGGTTCTCGTTCCCGCCTCCTTCGATGGCCGTGAACTCCGTCGGGACGTCCGGGGCCTGCTCCTCGAACGCGTCGACGAGCGCGCGGACTGCGACCGCACCGTCGCCTTCGTCCCACCCGTGGAGCACTTCGAGCGACCGGGTCGAATCGGGGACCAGCTCGCTCGCCTGGTCGACGCACCCCGCGAGCGAAGTCGTCGCTCCCAGGCCCGCTGTCTCGACGAACCGTCGCCGGGTCACCCGACGTCCTGGCGGTGATCCCATATCTGTCACGCGGACATAGGCCATCCACGCAAATCAGTCATCTCTTTCTGGGACGTGCATCGCAACCTCGTGTACACGCGGAGTGAGCGACACAGCAAGCTGGTCGCTCATCGAGTAGCGTTCGGAAGAAGTGCGACGGAGGGGACTGAGCGAAACCGGAGGTTTCGCGAGGGTCGAAAGACGCCGCAGGCGTCTTTCGGAATTTGAACCACGCCCAGACGTGCTCGCTTACGCTGCGCGCGTCTGGTCTACTTCAAATCCACTCTTTTCGACTTCTCCTCACGCGGAGTGAGCGACACAGCAAGCTGGTCGCTCATCGAGTAGCGTTCGGAAGAAGTGCGACGGAGGGGATTTGAACCCCTGTTGTGACCATGGCAAGGTCACGTGATACCACTACACTACCGTCGCCCTGTCTGCATTCAATTGTGGCGGGGGAGAGGGATAAAAGCGTTCCGAATCGGGAGCCAAACCGTGGTACGGCTCCCCGGGATAACGGATCACAGATTCTTCCTCGCCGATAACTTCTGCACCAGCTCCTCCGGTCGGGCCGAAAATCGACGGCCGAATTTCCCGAATACTGGCCATCTAGCGCCGTGTGAACGGTTCTCATCGCGTGCGTGAAGCGGGCTCTTTTTAAGGTAGGCAAGATGTGTTATCGCTACAGTCTAGTGGCGTGACGTGGAAGCGTCACGGCATGACGACCAGCGTACTCGTGCCGTCTTCCCTCGTACGGGAAGCCGAGGACAGACGCGAGGCGACTCGCAAAATCGGATACGTTGCCCGCGCGGCCACGATATTCGACGTCGATCGGCTAACGGTCTTCCCGGACCCTGACGGGGTCGGGAAGTGGGAAGACGGGTTCGTTCGTACCGTGCTGCGGTACGCCGCGACGCCCCCGTACCTCCGAAAGGAGGCCTGGGGCAAGCGGGACGAACTGGAGTACGTCGGCGTCCTGCCGCCGCTCCGCGTCCGCTCACAGACCGGCTCCGGATCTGAGGGTTCGGGGTCGTTAAGACAGGGAATCGTGACCGAGGTCGGAGCTGATGGGCGCGTTCGGGTCAATTGCGGACTGCAACACCCAGCCTCCCTCCCCGTTCCAGACGGTATGGACGTGGGCGAGGGGGAGCGCGTCACCGTCAGGGTCTCTTCGCGACGGCCAGTCCGGGCGAAACTCGTCGACGTGTCCCCACCGGGATACGCCGTCGACGCTTCGGACCTCTCTACGGCGCTCGCGCGTGACGATGCAGGGCTCACTATCGCCGCTTCGCGGTACGGTGAGCACCTGACCGTCACACGGCTCGGCGATCTGGTCGAGCAGCGCGAGGCCGACGGCGACATGACTGTCGCCTTCGGGGCACCCGAGCGCGGGTTGCCCCCCATACTCGGATTGGACCCGGACGACGTCTGCGGAGACCACGCGGACGACGACACAGGGTTCGACCTCTGGCTGAATACGGTTCCAAACCAGGGGAGCGAGGTCGTGCGAACCGAAGAAGCGATGTTCGCCTCCCTCGCCCCGCTGACCCTCACGGAGTGAGAATCCGATGCCACAACCAAGCAGACCACGAAAAGGCTCGCTGGGCTTCGGCCCACGCAAGCGCGCGGAAAGCGAAACGCCGCGCTTCAACAGCTGGCCCGACGACGACGGCCAGCCAGGCGTCCAGGGGTTCGCCGGCTACAAGGCGGGCATGACACACGTCACGCTCGTCAACGACGAACCCAACTCCGCCCGCGAAGGGATGGAGGAGACCGTCCCGGTGACGGTCGTCGAGACGCCGCCTGTGCGTGCAGTCGCAGTCCGAGCCTACGAAGACACGCCGTACGGCCAGCGTCCGCTCACGGAAGTCTGGGCCGACGAGTTCCACTCGGAACTCGATCGCGCTCTGGACGTTCCCGAGAACAACGACGCTGACGCCGCAGAGGAACAGATCAGAGACGCACTCGACGCCGGCAACCTCGGAGACGTGCGCGTCATCACGCACACCGTCCCCGACGAACTGGCCAACGTGCCCAAGAAGAAGCCCGACGTGATGGAGACTCGCGTCGGCGGTGGATCGGTCGAGGACCGCCTCGACCACGCCCTCGACCTGCTCGCCGATGGCGGCGACCACTCGATGAACGACGTGTTCCGCGCCGGTGAGTACACCGACATCGCGGCCGTCACCAAGGGTAAAGGGACCCAGGGCCCCGTCAAGCGATGGGGCGTCCAGAAGCGGAAGGGCAAGCACGCCCGCCAGGGCTGGCGCCGACGTATCGGCAACCTCGGCCCGTGGAACCCCTCGCGGGTCCGCTCGACGGTCCCCCAGCAGGGCCAGACTGGCTACCACCAGCGTACCGAGCTCAACAAGCGCATCATCGACATCGGCGAGGGCGACGACGCCTCCGTCGACGGCGGCTTCGTCAACTACGGCGAGGTCGACGGGCCGTACACGCTCGTCAAGGGCTCGGTGCCCGGTCCGGACCAGCGCGTCGTGCGCTTCCGGCCGGCGGTGCGTCCGAACGACCAGCCGCGCCTCGACCCCGAGGTGCGCTTCGTCTCCACCGCATCGAACCAGGGATAATCTATGCAGGCAACTATCTACGACCTGGACGGGGACGACGTGGACGATGTGGACGTACCGGAGGTCTTCGAGACCACGGTACGACCGGACCTCATCGGCCGCGCCGTTCGCGCAGCCCAGGCAAACCGGAAACAGGACTACGGGAGCGACGAGTACGCGGGTCTCCGGACCCCGGCCGAGTCCCACGGCAGCGGCCGTGGTATGGCCCACGTCCCTCGCGAGAACGGGCAGGCACGGCGCGTCCCGCAGGCAGTGTCGGGCCGCCGCGCACACCCGCCGAAAGCCGAGAAGGACCAGTCGCTCGACCTCAACACGAAGGAGCGCCAGCTCGCGACCCGCTCGGCCATCGCCGCGACGGCCGACGCCGAACTCGTGGCCGACCGTGGTCACCAGTTCGACGACGGTCTCGACCTGCCGCTCGTCGTCTCCGACGACTTCGAAGACCTGGAGAAGACCCAGGAAGTCGTCGACGTGCTCGAAGCCCTCGGCGTCGACGCCGACATCGAGCGCGCGGACGAGACGAAGATCAAGGCCGGACAGGGCAAGTCGCGCGGACGCAAGTACCGCCGGCCCAGCTCCATCCTGTTCGTCACCAGCGAGGAGCCGTCGACGGCGGCGCGCAACCTCGCCGGTGCGGACGTGACGACGGCCCGCGAGGTCAACGCAGAAGACCTCGCACCGGGTGCGCTCCCGGGCCGACTCACCGTCTGGACCCAGAGCGCGCTCTCGGAGGTGGCAGAGCGATGACGTGGGACATTCTCAAACACCCCCACGTCACGGAGAAAGCGATGAACGACATGGACTTCCACAACAAGCTCCAGTTCATCGTCGACTCCGACGCCGCTAAGCCCGAGATCTCCGAGGCCATCGAGGACCAGTACGACGTCTCGGTCGAGGGAATCACCACGCAGAACACGATGGACGGCGAGAAGAAGGCGGTCGTTCGTCTCTCCGACGACGACGACGCCCAGGAAGTCGCCTCCAGGATCGGGGTGTTCTAACCATGGGACGACGCATTCAGGGACAACGCCGCGGTCGCGGGACGCCCACGTTCCGGGCCCCCTCGCACCGCTACAAGGCGGACCTGTCGCACCGAAACGTCGAAGACGGCGACGTCGTCAACGGGACGGTCGTCGACATCGAACACGACCCGGCACGCTCGGCGCCGCTCGCGGCCGTCGAGTTCGAGGACGGCGACCAGCGCCTCGTCCTCGCGCCCGAGGGCGTGGGCGTGGGCGACAACCTCCAGGTTGGCGTCTCCGCCGAGATCGAACCGGGTAACACGCTCCCGCTCGCCGAGATTCCGGAAGGGGTCCCGGTGTGCAACGTCGAGGCCAACCAGGGCGACGGCGGTCGGTTCGCCCGGGCCTCCGGCGTCAGCGCGCAGCTGATGACCCACGACCGCAACGTCGCGGTCGTCAAGCTCCCCTCCGGGGAGATCAAGCGGCTCGACCCGCAGTGTCGAGCCACCATCGGTGTCGTCGCCGGCGGTGGACGGACGGAGAAGCCGTTCGTCAAGGCCGGCAACAAGCACCACAAGATGAAGGCGCGAGGGACGAAGTGGCCCAACGTCCGCGGTGTCGCGATGAACGCCGTCGACCACCCCTTCGGTGGCGGCGGCCGCCAGCACCCGGGCAAGCCCAAGTCCATCTCGCGAAACGCACCGCCGGGCCGCAAGGTCGGGGACATCTCCTCGAAGCGGACCGGACGAGGTGGTGACGAATGAGTTCAGAGTACCAAATCGGCCACGAGGGGGAGTTCTCCTACCGTGGTCACACGCTCGAGGAGTTGCAGGACCTGTCGCTGGACGAGGTCGCGGAACTGCTCCCCGCACGGCAGCGGCGAAGTATCGAACGCGGCCTGAGCGAGGAGAAACACAAGCTCCTCGAGAAGGCCCGCGACGCAGAGCCCGAAGAGACGGCGAACAACCCGATCCGGACCCACCTGCGCGACATGCCGGTGGTCCCGGAGTTCGTGGACCTCACGTTCGCCGTCCACAACGGGCAGAGCTTCGAGCGCGTCAGCGTCGAACCGGAGATGATCGGCCACTACCTCGGTGAGTTCCAGCTCACCCGCACGTCCGTCGAACACGGACAGGCCGGTATCGGGGCGACGCGGTCCTCGAAGTTCGTACCGCTCAAGTAAATCATGGGAATCAGCTACTCAGTCGACGCGGACCCGGACACCACGGCGAAAGCGATGCTCCGGGAGCGTCAGATGAGCCACAAGCACAGCAAGGCCATCGCCCGCGAGATCAAGGGCATGAAGGCCGACGACGCCGTCTCGTACCTCGACGCGGTCATCGAGGGCGAGCGGTCCGTCCCCTTCAAGTCCCACAACTCGGGCGTCGGCCACCGGAAGGATATCGAGGGCTGGGACGCCGGCCGCTTCCCCGAGAAGGCCAGCAAGGCCTTCCAGGACCTGCTCGAGAACGCCATCGGCAACGCCGACCACCAGGGTCTCGACGGCGAGAACATGGAGATAATGCACGTCGCCGCCCACAAGGTCGGCGAGTCCCCGGGCCGCAAGCCCCGCGCGATGGGGCGGGCCTCGGCCTGGAACACGATGCAGGTCGACGTCGAACTCATCCTGGAAGAGCCGGAGGGTGAACAGTAATGGCGGACGAACAGCAGTTCATCGAGGACGGACTCCAGCGGACGCAGATCGACGAGTTCTTCCAGGACGAACTGGGTCGCGCCGGCTACGGCGGCATGGACGTCGCCAAGACGCCGATGGGTACCCAGATCGTGCTCAAGGCCGAGAAGCCAGGGATGGTCATCGGCAAGGGCGGGAAGAACATCCGGAAGATCACGACCACGCTCGAAGAGCGATTCAACCTGGACGACCCGCAGATCGACGTCCAGGAGGTCGACGAGCCGGACCTCAACGCCGCCATCGTCGCCGACCGCCTGGCCAACGCGCTCGAGCGCGGCTGGTACTTCCGGAAGGCCGGTCACACGACGATCGACCGGATCATGGAGTCCGGCGCACTCGGCGCCGAGATCGTCCTCTCCGGGAAGGTCACGGGCGCACGCTCACGCGTGGAGAAGTTCAACCGTGGCTACATCAAGCACAACGGTGAACCCGCCGAGACCATCGTCGACGCTGCCGTCGGCACCGCGGTGATGAAGCTGGGCACCATCGGTGTCCAGGTGAAGATCATCCCGCCGAACGCCGAACTGCCCGACGACTTCGAGGTCTACGAGGACGCCGAGGTCGAGGACTACGTCGCCGACACGGACGGCGAGTCCGTCGAGGAGCTCCTCGAGGGCGAACCCGAGGAAGCCGACGACACGGACGAGGACGCAGCGGCCGACGAGGCCGAGGCGGACGACTCCGCGGCCGACGAGGAGTTCGAGGAGGTCGAAGAAGTCGAGGACGTCGACGAGTCCGAGGATCCGGTCGAGGAGACCGCCGAGGCCGACGCCGACGACGTCGACGACATCGTCGAGGAGGACCTCGACGAGGAGACCGCCGAAGAGGCGGCCGAACTGATGGAAGAGATGGAAGCTGAGGACGACGAGGAGGGTGACGACGAATGACTGTCATCCACGTCGAGGAGGTCCGCGACATGACGCCCGCCGAACGCGAGGCGGAGCTCGACGACCTCGAGACGGAGCTGCTCAACACCCGCGCCGTGAAGGCGGCGGGCGGTGCGCCGGAGAACCCCGGCCGCATCAAGGAGCTGAAGAAGGCGATCGCGCGGATCAAGACGATCCAGAACGAGGAGGGGGACCTCGAATGAGGTCCGAAAAAGCGAGCGGTATGTACCGCGAGACAGGCGGCTTCGAAGACGAAGCCGCTGAGGAGGCTACCTGATGCCTCTCACGCCCGAGACGCTCCCGCGTCACGAACTCGTCGGCCTCGACGTCGAGGTCGTCGCCGCGTCCAACCCGGACGCCATCGGCATCGAGGGCCGGGTCGTCACCGAGACGACGCGGACTCTCGGCATCGAGGGAGCAGACCGGGTGTGGCACGTGCCGAAGGACGGCGCGACGTTTACCTTCGACCTACCCTCGGGCGAGCGCGTCCGAACGGCGGGGTCGAAGCTCGTCGCCCGACCCGCTCGACGCACGGAAACGACAGGTGATTCACAATGGCGATAGGACTGAACGTAGCAGAACCGGACGAGACCTGCTCCGATGCAGACTGTCCCTTCCACGGAGACCTCTCCGTGCGAGGACAGACCATCGAGGCGGACGTCGCGTCCACAGACATGGAGAAGACCGTCGTCGTCGAGCGCGAGTACGACGTCAAGGTGCCGAAATACGACCGCCAGATGAAGCGGCGGAGCCGCATCCCGGCACACGCACCAGACTGTCTCGACCTCGCGGTCGGCGACGCGGTCACGATTGCAGAGTGTCGACCACTCTCGAAGACGAAGAGCCACGTCGTCGTGGCTCGCTCGGGAGGTGAAGAGTGATGGAGGCGCTGAAAGCCGACGTCACGCAGGGCCTGGAGAAGGGCTCGCTGATCACGTGTGCCGACAACACCGGCGCGCGAGAGCTCAAGGTCATCAGCGTCTCGGGTTACTCCGGGACGAAGAACCGCCACCCGAAGGCGGGCCTTGGCGACAAGATCACGGTCTCGGTGACGAAGGGGACGCCGGAAATGCGCCGGCAGGTCCTCGAGGCAGTCATCGTCCGACAGCGAAAGCCCATCCGACGACCGGACGGGACCCGCGTGAAGTTCGAGGACAACGCCGCCGTCATCATCAACGAAAACGAGGAACCGCAGGGGACCGAGATCAAGGGCCCGATCGCCCGCGAGGTCGCCGAGCGGTTCGGTAGTGTCGCGTCCACCGCGACGATGATAGTATGACTCGACAACCGAGCAAACAGCGAACGAACCAACGGCGCGCCCCGCTGCACGAGAAGCAAAAGCAGGTGCGGGCGACGCTGTCCGACGACCTCCGCGAGGAGTACGGACAGCGAAACGTCCGCGTCAACGCGGGCGACACCGTCGAGGTCATGCGCGGCGACTACGCCGGCGAAGACGGCGAAGTCGCGGCCGTGAACCTGGACGACGCCACCATCCACGTGGAGGGCGTCACGGTCGAGGCCGCAGACGGCGAGGAAGTACCTCGCCCGGTCGACGCGAGCAACCTTCGCGTCATCGGCCTGACCCTCGACGACGACCGTCGCGAGGCGCGTCTCGAATCGGAGGAGGATAGCGCATGACGAAACACCAGAAACGACTCTCGGTACCGAAGAGCTGGCCCGTCGAGCGGAAGACGGAGACGTTCACCGTCAAGGCCGACGCCGGCCCCCACGGCGAGGCAGGGGTTCCCCTGCTCATCGTCCTGCGGGACGTGCTCGGCTACGCCGACAGCCGCAAGGAAGCGCGCTACGCGCTCAACGAGGACAGCGTCGAGATCAACGGGAAGGCAGTCTCCGACGAGGAACGCCCCGTCGGGATGTTCGACATCCTCGCGTTCACGGAACGCGACGAGTACTACCGCGTCTTCCCCGGTGAAGGCGGTCGCCTGGCCCTGACGGCCATCGACCCCGACGCCGCGGACTCGAAGCTCGGCAAGATCGTCGGCAAGCAGTACGTCTCCGGTGGGGACGTCCAGTTGACGCTCCACGACGGCGAGACGCTGCTGGTCGAAGACGACGACGAGTACACCCCGAACGACTCGCTGGTCGTCGACAACGAGGACGGCGAGGTCGTCGCCCACTTCACCTACGAGGAGGGCGCGCTCGTCACCGCCGTCGACGGCGCACACGCCGGCGAGATCGGCAGTATCGACGAGATCCAGGTCACCCCTGGCAGCTCGTCGAACAACGTGATCGTCGAGCAAGAGGACGGCGAGGGCTTCGAGACGGTCGAAGAGTACGTCGTCGTCATCGACGAGAACTTCACGGGTGGTGACGATGAGTAGCGAATCCGAATCCGGCGGTGAGTTCCACGAGATGCGGGAACCCAGCGTCGAGAAGGTCGTCGTCCACATGGGCGTCGGGCAGGGCGGTCGCGAGCTCGCGAACGCCGAGGAGATCCTGGCGGAAGTCGCCGGGCAGGAGCCGGTTCGGACCGTCGCCCGCGGGACCGTCGCGGAGTTCAACATCCGCGAGGGCGACCCGATCGGGACGAAGGTCACGCTGCGAGCCGACGACGCACACGAGTTCCTGGACAGGGCGCTCGAGAACGTGAGCCTGTCGGCCACGCAGTTCGACGACACCGGCAACTTCAGCTTCGGCGTCGAGGAGCACACCGACTTCCCGAGCCAGGAGTACGACCCGAGCATCGGGATCTACGGCATGGACGTGACGGTCAACCTCGTCCGCCCCGGCTACCGCGTCGCCAAGCGGGACAAGGCGTCGCGTTCGATCCCGTCGAACCACCGACTCAACGCCGAGGACGCAGTGGCGTTCGTCGAGTCGACCTACGACGTGGAGGTGAGCGAATGAGCGAGAGCGAAACAGAACAAGACCAGGCGGCCGACGACGAGGCCACCGAGGAGTCCGTCCCCACGGGACAGCTCGAGGAGTGCCAGCGCTGTGGCCGCGAGCAGGGACTCGTCGGCAAGTACAACATCTGGCTATGTCGCCAGTGCTTCCGGGAGATCTCCCGGGGTATGGGCTTCAAGAAGTACAGCTAACCATGACAGGAAACGATCCACTCGCCAGCGCGCTTTCGGCCGTCGACAACGCCGAGAGCGTCGGCCACCTGGACCAGACGCTACAGCCCGCTTCGAACACGATCGGCAGCGTACTCGAGGTCTTCTACGACCGCGGGTACATCGACGGCTTCCAGTTCGTCGACGACGGCAAAGCCGGCAAGTTCGAGGTCGAACTGAAAGGTGCCATCAACGAATGCGGCTCGGTCAAGCCCCGCTACAGCGTGGGCGCGGACGGCTACGAGAAGTGGGAGAAGCGATACCTCCCTGCCCGTGACTACGGGACCCTCGTCGTCACGACGAGCCACGGCATCATGAGCCACTACGACGCCCGCGAGGAGGGCATCGGTGGCCAGGTCATCGCCTACGTATACTGACAATGCCACGAATAGAACTCGAAACCCCGGAGGACGTCGACGCCGAGGTCGACCACCTCGAGCTGACGGTCTCCGGTCCGAACGGTAGCGTAACGCGGCGCCTCTGGTATCCCGACATCACGGTCTCCGTCGACGACGGGGCCGTAGTCATCGAGTCCGACGAGGACGACGCGAAGACGATGTCGACGCTCGGCACGTTCGAGAGTCACGTCGAGAACATGTACCACGGCGTCACCGAAGGGTGGGAGTACGAGATGGAGCTCTTCTACTCTCACTTTCCGATGCAGGTCGACGTGGAAGGCGGCGAGGTCGTCATCGAGAACTTCCTCGGCGAGCGGGCACCGCGGCGCGCCCCCATCCACGGCGACACCGACGTCTCCGTCGACGGCGAGGAACTGACCCTCTCCGGCCCGGACATCGAGGCCGTGGGCCAGACCGCCGCCGACATCGAACAGCTCACGCGCGTCAACGACAAGGACGTCCGTGTGTTCCAGGACGGCGTCTACATCACGACGAAACCGAGTAGAGGTGACGCCTGATGGCAGAAGACGAGGAAGCAAACAACGACGTCGAAGAGGAAGTCCAGAACGACTCCGACGAACCGCAGGAACTCACCGACATCAGCGGCGTCGGTGGCTCCAAGGCCGACGCGCTGCGCGAGGCCGGCTTCGAGACGGTCGAAGACGTCCGCGCGGCCGACCAGTCCGAACTGGCCGAGGCCGAGGGCGTGGGCAACGCGCTCGCCGCCCGTATCAAGGCCGACGTCGGTGGCCTCGAAGTGGATACGGAGACCGAGGCCGAAGTCGAAGAGGAAGGCGCCGAAGAGGCAGAGCCCGAGGAAGACGTGGAGACGGAACTCCAGCCTCGCGGGCTCGTCGACAAGACGCCCGACCTCTCCGAGAAGGAGTCCGAACTGCTGACCCAGCGCCGGCGCGTCGGCAAGCCGCAGTTCAACCAGCAGGACTACCACAAGAAAAAGCGCGTCCCGACCGCCTGGCGACGCCCGCGCGGCCAGCTCTCGAAGCAGCGCCGCGGCGTCAAGGGCAAGGGCGACAAAGTCGAGGCGGGCTACCGCACGCCGACGGCCGTCCGCGGCAAGCACCCCTCCGGCTTCGAGGAGGTCCACGTCCACAACGTGGACGACCTCGACGGCGTCGACGGGGACACCCACGCCGTCCGCATCGCCTCCAAGGTCGGCGCTCGCAAGCGCGAGCGCATCGAGGAGGTCGCGGAAGACGAGGGCATCCGCGTGCTCAATCCCACCTACGTCGAAGTGGAGGTGAGTGAGTGATGACGGACCTCTCCGCACAGAAGCGACTCGCCTCGGAAGTGCTCGACGTCGGGAAGAACCGCGTCTGGTTCGACCCCGAGCGCCAGGAGGACCTGGCCGACGCCATCACTCGCGAGGACGTTCGCGAGATGATCGACGAGGGCGCCATCCAGGCGAAAGAGGCACAGGGTAACTCGCGCGGTCGCGCGCGAGAACGCAAGGCGAAGCAGGCGTACGGTCACCAGCAGGGCGCTGGGTCCCGGAAGGGCAAGGCCGGCGCACGACAGGACCCCAAGGAGGACTGGAGTTCCCGCATCCGCGCACAGCGCGAGACGCTGCGCGAGCTCCGCGACGAGGGCGACCTGTCGAGTTCCCAGTACCGCGAGCTGTACGACAAGGCGGGCGGCGGCGAGTTCGACTCGGTCGCCGACCTCCAGCGGTACATCGACAACAACTACGGTGAACAATAATGGCGACAGGACCACGATACAAGGTGCCGATGCGGCGTCGCCGCGAGGCCCGAACGGACTACCATCAGCGGTTGCGCCTGTTGAAATCAGGCAAGCCACGACTCGTTGCTCGCAAGAGTAACAACCAGGTCAGGGCGCAGCTGGTGACCACCGGGCCAGACGGTGACCGAACACACGCGGCAGCAGCGTCGAACGACCTGCGAGAGTACGGCTGGGAGGCCCCGACCGGCAACCTGCCGGCGGCGTACCTCACCGGTCTGCTCGCCGGCCTCCGGGCCGTCGAGAACGGCGTCGAGGAGGCAGTCCTCGACATCGGTCTCAACAGCCCGACGCCGGGCAGCAAGGTGTTCGCGGTACAGGAAGGCGCAATCGACGCAGGTGTCGAGATCCCCCACAACGACGACGTGCTCGCCGAGTGGGAGCGGACGCGCGGCGACCACATCGCCGAGTACGCAGAATCTCTCGACGAACCGCTGTACAGCGGGGACTTCGACGCCACTGACCTCCCGGACCACTTCACGGAGACCCGGGAGACACTACTGGAGGCAGATGAACTATGAGTAACGGATGGGAACCCCGCACGCGACTGGGCAAGAAGGTCGTCGACGGGGAGATAGAGACGATGCAGGAGGCCCTCAACTCGGGCCTCCCGCTCAAGGAACCGGAGATCGTCGACCAACTCGTCCCCGACCTCGAGGACGAAGTCCTGGACATCAACATGGTCCAGCGCATGACGGACTCGGGTCGCCGGGTCAAGTTCCGCTGTGTCGTCGCGGTCGGTAACCGCGACGGCCTCGTCGGCTACGCCGAGGGGCGGGACGACCAGGTCGGCGGAGCGATCCAGAAGGCCATCGAAATCGGGAAGCTCAACCTCATCGACGTCTCCCGGGGCTGCGGGTCCTGGGAGTGTGGCTGTGGCCGACCGCACACGGTCGCGCTGCGCACCACCGGCAAGGCCGGCAGCGTCGAGGTCGAGCTCCAGCCCGCACCGCGCGGTCTGGGCCTGGCGGGCGGAGAGACCGTCCGCCACGTGCTCGAACTCGCCGGCATCGAGGACATCTGGACGCGCAGTAGCGGCAACACGCGCACGACGGTGAACTTCGCGAAGGCGACGTTCAACGCCCTGCGCAACACCGCCGAGGCGCGCGTGCCCGAGCGAACCTTCGAGAAGCGCGAGGTGATCGAGTGATGCAAGCGCTCGTTCAGCTCCGTGGCGACGTGAACATGGACGGTGACGTCCAGGACACGCTGGGGATGCTCAACGTCCACCACGTCAACCACTGCACGCTCATTCCCGAGGAGGACACCTACCGCGGGATGGTCACGAAGGTCAACGACTACGTCGCCTTCGGCGAACCGAGCGTCGAGACGGTCGAGCAGCTCGTCGCCAAGCGCGGGGAGCCCCTCGAGGGCGACGCCGACGTCGACGACGACTGGATCGACGAGAACACTGACTACTCCGATCTCGAAGCGCTCGCCGAGGCGCTCGTCGACGAGGAGACCACGCTGCGCGAGCAGGGTCTCTCGCCGACGCTCCGTCTGCACCCGCCCCGTGGCGGCCACGACGGCGTCAAACACCCCACCAAGGAAGGTGGCCAGCTCGGCAAGCACGAGACAGAGCAAATCGACGCGCTCCTGGAGGCGATGCGATAATGACGAGCAAGAAACGACGACAGCGCGGCTCGCGAACCCACGGCGGTGGCACCCACAAGAACCGGCGCGGTGCCGGCCACCGCGGTGGTCGCGGGAACGCCGGGCGCGACAAGCACGAGTTCCACAACCACGAACCGCTGGGCAAGAGCGGCTTCAAGCGTCCCCAGAAGGTCCAGGAGGAGGTCGTCGAGATCGACGTCCGCGAACTGGACGAGGACGCCACGCTGCTGGCGGCCGAGGATCTGGCGACCGTCGAGGGTGGCGCGTTCCACATCGACGTCCGCGACGTCGTCGACGACGCCGACACGGCCGACGTCGTGAAGGTGCTCGGCGGCGGCCAGGTCCGTAACGAACTGGTCCTGACCGCCGACGACTTCTCCGAGAGCGCTCGCGAGAAGGTCGAGGACGCAGGCGGCGCCGCGGAACTGACCGAGTTCGGCGAGGAGCGCCAGGCCGAACTGGAAGACGAACCCGACGCAGACGAAGACGACGAATAACATGAGCTGGAAGGACACCGCCGAACCGGTCCTCGTCCGCATGCCCGCAGTCCGCCGTCCGGAGGGGCACGTCCCCTTCAAGCGGAAGCTCATGTGGACGGGCGGAGTGCTGGTACTGTACTTTTACCTCTCGAACATCCTGCTGTTCGGGCTGAACTTCGACCCCAACCAGGGGTCGATCTACGGTCAGTTCAGTTCGATCCTCGGCGCGAACCAGGGGTCGATCATGCAACTCGGGATCGGTCCCATCGTCACGGCGAGCATCGTCCTGCAACTGCTCGGCGGTGCCGACCTGCTCGGACTGGACACGCAGAACAACCCACGCGACCAGATCCTCTACCAGGGGCTCCAGAAGCTGCTGGTGCTCGTGATGATCTGCCTGACCGGGTTGCCGATGGTGTTCGCGGGGAACTTCCTGCCGGCACAGAGCGTCAATCTGTTCGGCGCACAGCTCGGCGTCGGCGTCGTCCAGTGGCTCATCTTCGCCCAGATCTTCGTCGGCGGCGTCCTCATCCTGTTCATGGACGAGGTCATCTCCAAGTGGGGGGTCGGCAGCGGTATCGGCCTGTTCATCATCGCCGGCGTGAGCCAGCGACTGATCGGCGGGCTCTTTACCTTCCCGGCCATCGGCGGCCAGACCCGGGGATTCTTCGCCACCTGGATCGGGATAATCCTCGGCGATATCCCCACCGGGCCGATCCTGGCCGCTGACGGACTCCAGTTCGTCTTCAGCAACGAGGGCGGGATGATCCTCCCGCTGATCACGACGGTGCTCATCTTCGTCGTGGTCGTCTACGCGGAGTCCGTCCGCGTCGAGATCCCGCTGTCGAACGCGCGGGTCAAGGGCGCGCGTGGTCGCTTCCCCGTGAAGCTCATCTACGCGAGCGTCCTGCCGATGATCCTCGTTCGCGCGCTCCAGGCCAACATCCAGTTCCTGGGCCGGATCCTGTACTCCCAGCTGGGCGGACTCCCGCCGTGGCTGGGGACGTACGCGACGCGGGGCGGCAACCCGACCCAGCCGACGGGCGGGCTGTTCTACTACATGGCACCGATACAGTCGCCCGAACAGTGGATGTGGTGGGCCGGTGCGAGCCAGGAGATCTGGCAGATCTTCATCCGCATCGGCGTCGACCTCACCTTCATGGTGATCGGCGGCGCCATCTTCGCCGTCTTCTGGGTCGAGACGACCGACATGGGCCCGGAGGCGACGGCCCAGCAGATCCACAACTCGGGGATGCAGATCCCCGGGTTCCGCCAGAACGTCGGCGTCATCGAGAAGGTGCTCGAGCGCTACATCCCGCAGGTGACCGTCATCGGCGGTGCGCTCGTCGGCCTGCTGGCTGTCATGGCCAACATGCTCGGCACCATCGGACAGGTGTCTGGAACTGGCCTGCTGCTGACGGTCTCCATCACGTACAAACTGTACGAGGAGATCGCCGAGGAGCAGCTCATGGAGATGCACCCGGCGATGCGCCGGATGTTCGGCGACTGATCACCTCGACCGTCGTTCCGGTATCGACTCATTTTTCGACCGACGCGCGACGGTGAGCGGTGCGACTCGGCGCTGGTACGAGCTATCGATCGAGTCACAGCGCTGCGAACGCGGCTCCGCTACTCACCTGCCGTCGGGACGGCCGGCTGTGGCGGGTTTCGCGGCCGTCGCCGTCGGTCACCGCGCCTCTCGCTCTTCGACGATGACGTCGGGTCCGCAGCGCTGGCACCGGCGGCACCGTCGGAGCCGGTCGTAGTTGTAGCCGACAGTCAGGAGGACGCACGCGAGCAACAGCCCTTCGACCAACGGGGTTCCCGTCTGCGGCGTGAGGAGGATCGCTCCGAGCTGGTCGAGACCGACGAAGACGACGATGACGACGCTCAGGAGACTGTACCCGTGGCCCCAGACGGACGTCTCGGCGGACGGATAGAGCCTGACTCGCTCCGCTTCCTCGGTCGGCGTGACGACGTTCGCCTCGGGGTCGTGATCGATCAGCCCGGCGGCCTGGAGTTTCGGGAGGTGCGTCTGCCGCAGGGCGTTGTGGACGGACTTGCGGTGGCTCTGCGTCACGCCGTCGGTACCTCGTGGGCGCTCCCACGCCGCGATCTGTTCGACCAGTTCGTCGAGTAGAATCGGGACGTCCATCCGCTTGACGTAGTACAGGACGTATCGCCGTCGGATGTTGCTCAAAACTGCGTAGAGGTCGTCGCCCGAACGACGCTGCTCGGGTGGGTCATTCGACGCCATCGTTCGACACTCCACTCTCCACTATCTGGGTACTGATACGTGACGTTCCCATGTTTCCCTCACGGCGCGTGTGTCGTATATAGGTTGAAGACCATTAACTCAAAAAGCATATTTCTCTAGATAGAAATTCGCGACAAGGGTGTATTACTTCGGCAGATGGCTTCTCTCCGGCGTCGAAACTGCACCACGTAGTCCACCGTCATCTCCTCGTCGACGCTCTGGGTCTCGAGAGCAAAAAATAACAACAAACTGTCAACTAATCTCGCAGAAGCGGACGCCAAACGTCCGTGCGATACCGTATGGGATATCTTACGGCGTCTGCAGGGCTGTCCTCCTCGATATCGGCGTCGAGTACCGGTGTACCGGGACTGTACACACACTACGTTAACGGGTTGTTTGTGCGGCCCCAGTCGGTGGTGGCGGCGTGGTGCGACGGGACGCGTCCCTCGTCGGTGTCGGCGGACGTGCAATGCGGTCCGGAAACTCGACGTGACGGCGGGCCTGGGCACGCCTGATTCCTCAGACAGCGAAAAGAAAGCGGGCCGCGGAACGCTGGCCGGGAACGACCCGGCGCGGTCTCTCGTTCAGTCCTGGGTCTGGCTCGTCGTGAGCGTCGTCGACTGGCTCTGGTCCTGCTCGTTGTCGTCGCCGCTGGTCTCCTGGTCCTGGGACTGGTCTACCGACACGTCCGAGGACTGTGACTGCTCCTCGTCACCGTCGGCGTCCTGTTCGCTGTCCTGGTCGATACTGATGCTCTGTTCGCTGTCCTGGTCGTTGTCGTCACCGTCGGTCTCCTGGCTCTGCTCCTGGTTCGTCTCTGCGTCCTGGTCGGACTCCTGCTCGTTGTCGACGCCGTCGGCGTCCTGTTCACTGTCCTGCTCGATGTCGCTGCTCTGTTCGGCGTCCTGTTCGTTGTCCTCACCGTCGCCCTCGACTTCCTGTTCCTGCTCGCTATCCTGTTCAGCGTCCTGCTCCGCGCCCTGGTCGTTCAGGGCGCCGTCAGCGTCCTGGTCCGACTCCTGGTCCACGTCCTGTTCGTTCTCTGCCTCTTGCTCGTTGTCGTCACCGTCACCGGCGTCCTGTTCTTGCTCGTTCTCCTGTTCTGCCTCCTGGTCTGCCTCCTGGTCGTTGGCGATGCCGTCGGAGTCCTGGTCAGAGTCCTGTTCAGCCTCTTGCTCGTTCTCTGCCTCTTGCTCGTTGTCGTCACCGTCGTCGACTTTCTGCTCCTGCTCGTTCTC